>DATAZU010000013.1:0-54443 GCA_036271875.1 Galbitalea sp. | reverse complement strand
GAGCGCGATCTGTCCGGGAGTCGCGCCGGCAGCTTTGGCAACGGCATCTACGTGCTCGACGATCCGGATGTTGGCGGCAAGATTCTCGCCCTGGAACCGCGGATTGGCGCGGCGGAAGTCCGTCTCGTCCAGCTGGTCGAGTGTGCGAATCGATCCGGTCAGAAATCCGCGACCAAGGGGCGAATACGGCACGAAGCCGACCCCGAGCTCACGAAGTACAGGCAGGATCTCCGCCTCCGGGTCACGCGACCAGAGCGAGTACTCGGTCTGAACCGCGGTAACGGGATGCACTGCATGCGCCCGGCGGATGGTCGCCGGCGCGGCCTCGGACAGTCCATAGCCCAGAATTTTGCCCTCGTCGATCAGTTCCTTCAGCGCACCGACGGTGTCCTCGATCGGTGTGTTCGGATCCATGCGGTGCTGGTAGTAGAGATCGATTCGGTCGGTCTGCAGCCGCGTGAGCGACCCTTCGACCGAGAAACGGACATTGGCGCGGCTGCCATCGAGTCCGCGCTCGTCCGTCTCGTGGTTGATGGTGCCGAACTTCGTCGCGATAACCACCTCGTCGCGGTGTCCCTTGAATGACTTCGCGAGCAGCTTCTCGTTCTCATACGGCCCATACATCTCCGCCGTGTCGAAGAAGGTAACCCCGAGGTCCATCGCGCGATGGATGGTCGCAATCGACCCGGCCTCATCCTGACCCGCGCCCGTATAAAACGCGCTCATGCCCATGCAACCGAGCCCGAGGCGTGAGACCTCGAGACCGTTCGTTCCGAGTGTGATTTTCTTCATCAGTTTCCTTTTCTGTAGAACGCGATCTTGTGATCTATGGCTGCAAGGCTCTGGGTCATTTCGGCGAGCTGCGCCAAAACCGTCCGGCGGTGCGCCTCAAGTAACTCGAGGCGGGCCTGATTGCTGCCAGAACCCTGCCGCGCGAGTTCGACGTATTCGCGCACCTTCGAGATGGGCATGGCCGTTGACCGCAGCTTGGTCAGGAAGTCGACCCAGACGATGTCAGAATCCGAGTATCTCCGATGCGTGGATGACGCTCGATCGATGCCTCCGAGCATGAGCCCGGCGCGCTCGTAGTAGCGCAGGGTGTGAGTCGAGAGACCGGTCCGTTCGGCGGCCTGCGAGATCGAAAGTGACGTGTCGACGAGTGTCATGACTTCAGGCTAGAACTTAGAGCGCACTCTAAGTCAAACTGCACCTGGCTCCCCCGCGCGTTATTTTGGGGCAAGCGCGCTCGTTCGTACCTCCGCGCCCGCCATAAAGCTCAGCGCGGGCATCGAATCTGGCCCTTGCGCTCGTTTCGAACACGTTCAATACTTGGTGTTGAACACGTTCAGAAAGGAGCGCCCCATGTTCATGAGCAACAAGACCAGAGCGAAGCGCAGCGAAATCGCGCTGCTCTGCGGGCTGGATGCGACCGGCACGGTCGTCGCAAGGACCGCTGTGTCACCCCCAGCAGCGCGCGCATGAGGCTGACCGTCAGCATGGCAATGGGAGAACTCGCACACCTCGGATTGGGTCTTCTACTAGCCGTCGCGTACTTTATCGCACCGGTCTTCGTCGTCGGCACGCTGAGCCTCGGCGTATTGCTCTGGACGGCCTTTGCCTGGTTTGTGTCTTACTCACTCGGCTATGGGCTGATACTCGCGATGCCACTCTGGCTCGTCGGTGGCATTGTGGCGAAATTCGTGAAGCGAACCTGGATTGGCTGGCTGGTTTTCTTCATCGCGGGCGGACTATCCGCAACAGTTGGGTTCGGCATCGCGGCGCTTGGAACGGATGGCACGCTCGATCCGCACTCAGCTATGGCCCTCGGTGGCGGAACCGCGATCGCCGTAGTCATCCTTTACGCGGCACTCTGCTCATCTCTCGGATGGCTCACGGTGCGCATCGGCGCGAAGCAGCGACCATACGCGGACGCCCTCGATGGTCACACGTTCGAAGAGATTGCCGCGGCGCTGGAGCATTCCGACCGTAAAGTCGAAATTTCATCCGACACGACGTCGCAGTGACAGATATCCGCGGCGTGTCGCCCGAGATTCCGACTCTAGGACTCGGGGTGGGCATCCGTGCGGATGTCCCGGTCGGCGTCCTCGGGTAGTGGCCGCGCCACCGGGATGCGGCTGCCGAGCACCTGGGCGACGAGGTCCCGGGCGATCTTCTGCGGGTTGAGACCGACCAGGTCGAGGATCTGGTCGCGCGAGCCGTGCGGCAGGAACTCGTCCGGCAAGCCAAGCTCGGTGACGGCCGTGTCGACCCCGACCGCACGAAGATCCTGGCGGATACGCGTGCCGATTCCGCCGACCTTCACGCCATCCTCGATCGTCACAACGATCCGATGATCGCCCGCTATCGAGATCACACTCTCCGGCACCGGCACAACCCAGCGTGGATCGATGACCGTCGCGCCGATCCCCTGCGCCGCGAGTCGATCGGCGACCTGCATCCCGAGCGCGGCCATCGGGCCGACGGTGACGATCAGAACATCCTTGTGAGCGGCTTCTCGCAAGACCTCGACGCCATCGTCTGTCCTGCGCGTCGGTTCGAACTCGTTGCCAACCGACCCCCGCGAGAAGCGCACGACGGTCGGAGCATCGTCCACCTGCACGGCCTCGCGCAGTTCTTCGCGTAGTCGCGTCGCATCGCGGGGTGCCGCCAACCGGATGTTCGGCACGACCTGCAAGATCGAGAGATCCCACATTCCGTGATGGCTGGGGCCATCCGGCCCGGTAACACCGGCTCGGTCGAGCACAAACGTGACGCCCGCCTTGTGCAGGGCGACATCCATCAGCACCTGGTCGAAGGCTCGGTTCACGAATGTTGCGTACATCGCGACAACCGGATGCAGCCCTCCGAAGGCGAGCCCGGCCGCCGAGGTCACGGCGTGCTGCTCGGCGATCCCGACGTCGAAGACACGCTTCGGGAATCGCTCGGCAAATCTGTCGAGGCCGGTAGGCCGAAGCATCGCGGCCGTGACACCGACGACGCGAGGATTTTCGGTCGCGATCTGCAGGATCTCGTCGGCGAATACCGAGGTCCAGGATGGCTTGCTTGCGACCTCAATCGGTTCGCCCGTCTCGGGATCGATATGCCCGACGGCGTGGAACTGATCGGCGATGTCGTGCAGGGCGGGCTCGTAGCCACGCCCCTTCTGCGTGATCGCGTGCACAATGACGGGAGCGCCGTAGTTCTTCGCCTGTACGAGAGCGTGCTTCATCGCGTTCAGGTCGTGGCCGTCGACCGGGCCGATGTACTTGATGTCGAGATTCGAATAGAGCGCCTCGTTGTTCGTGAAGCGCGAGAGGAAGCCGTGCAATCCACCGCGGATACCGCGGTAGAACGCACGTGCGGGGCCACCGAGGTGACTGAAGAATCGCGTGCTCGAGATGTGCAGCGTGCGATAGGCACGGCGCGTGCGAACGGTGTTGAGGAATCGTGCCATCCCACCGATCGTCGGGGCGTACGAACGGCCGTTATCGTTCACAACAATGACCAACCGACGCGAGTTGTCATCGCTGATGTTGTTGAGGGCTTCCCACGTCATTCCGCCCGTTAGCGCACCATCACCGACAACGGCGACGACGAATCGGTCGCCCTGACCCGTCATCGCAAACGAACGCGAGATGCCGTCCGCCCAGGACAGCGAGCTCGAGGCGTGCGAGCTCTCGACGATGTCGTGAACCGACTCGCTGCGCTGCGGATATCCGGCGATTCCACCGAGTTCCCGAAGATGGCTGAAGTCCTGCCGTCCGGTGAGCAGCTTGTGCACGTAGCTCTGGTGACCGACGTCGAACACGATCGCGTCTTTGGGTGAGTCGAACACCGAGTGGATGGCCATGGTCAGCTCGACGACTCCGAGATTCGGACCGAGATGACCGCCCGTCTTCGAAACGGACAGCACAAGAAAGTCGCGAATCTCCTGAGCGAGTGTCGCGAGCTGCGCTTCTGAAAGCCCATCGAGGTCGCGGGGACCATGGATGTTCTCGAGCAAACTCACCCTTTCACCCTACGCGAAGGGTCGCGCGAAACATCGTTCGCGCGACCGATGTTCGCCCCTAAATCAGACGAGTGAACGCAGCACGTACTGCAGAATTCCGCCGTTGCGGTAGTAGTCAGCCTCACCCGGAGTGTCGATGCGCAGCACCGCGTCGAAGTCGATGTCCTTCTTGCCGGATGCCGACTGCTCACTTGGCTTTGCAACCACATGCAGTGTCTTCGGAGTACGACCCTCGTTCAGTTCGTCCACTCCGGTGATCTCGAACACCTCGGTGCCGTCGAGACCCATCGAATCGGCCGTCTCGCCTGCAGGGAACTGCAGCGGCAGCACGCCCATTCCGATCAGGTTGGAACGGTGGATACGCTCGAAGCTCTCGGTGATCACGGCCTTCACGCCCAGCAGGTTGGTTCCCTTGGCCGCCCAGTCGCGGGATGAGCCGGAGCCGTACTCCTTGCCGCCGAGGATCACCAGTGGGATGCCCGCAGCCTGGTAGTTCTCGCTCGCGTCGAAGATGAACGACTGAGGACCATCCGCCTTGGTGAAGTCGCGGGTGTAACCGCCCTCGACGCCATCCAAAAGCTGGTTCCTGAGGCGGATGTTCGCGAACGTGCCGCGGATCATGACCTCGTGGTTGCCGCGGCGCGAGCCGTATGAGTTGTAGTCCTTTCGGTCAACGCCGTGAGAATCGAGGTAAGTGCCCGCGGGGCTGTCCGCCTTGATCGAACCGGCAGGACTGATGTGGTCGGTGGTGACCGAGTCGCCGAGCTTAGCGAGCACACGTGCGCCAGCAATGTTGTCGACCGGCGTGATCTCCATGGTCATGCCATCGAAGTACGGGGGCTTGCGAACGTACGTCGACTTGGCATCCCACTCGAACGTCGCGCCCGTCGGCGTCGGCAGCGAACGCCATCGCTCGTCGCCGTTGAACACTGCTTCGTACTCATGGGTGAACATTCCGGTGTTGATCGACGAATCGATCGTGGACTGCACTTCGGATGCGTCCGGCCAGATGTCCGCGAGGAACACGTCGTTGCCGTCCTTGTCCTGTCCCAGCGCATCCTTTTCGAAGTCGAAGTTCATCGACCCGGCAAGCGCGTATGCGATGACGAGCGGCGGTGAGGCGAGATAGTTCATTTTCACGTCGGGGTTGATGCGCCCCTCAAAGTTGCGGTTGCCCGAGAGCACCGCCGTCACCGCCAGATCGTTCTGGTTGACGGCCGCCGAGATCTCTTCGATCAACGGCCCAGAGTTGCCGATGCACGTCGTGCAGCCATAACCGACCGTGTAGAAGCCCAGATCCTCGAGATATCCGGTGAGACCGGCCTTTTCGTAGTAATCGGTCACGACCTTCGACCCGGGGGCCAGCGTGGTCTTCACCCAAGGCTTCGACTTGAGGCCCTTCATGCTCGCGTTACGGGCGAGCAGGCCAGCCGCGAGCATGACAGAAGGGTTCGAGGTGTTTGTGCACGATGTGATCGCCGCAATCGCCACTGCGCCATGGTCGAGCACGAATCCCTCGCCATTTTCCAGCACAACCTCGGTGGGATGGGATGCGGTCCGCGGAGCGTTCGCTGCGTGGGTGCGGCTGTGCGAGCGCTCGTGAGCAGATGTCTCATCTTGCGAGGTAAAGCCGAGAGGATCGGATGCCGGGAACGTGCCCTCGAGTTCCGCATCCACCCGAGACATGTCGTCGTCACTGGCGTAGGACTGCAGGTCGATCTCGAACTGGCTCTTCGCTTTGGACAGCTCGACGCGATCCTGCGGACGCTTCGGGCCGGCGATCGACGGCACCACGGTCGACAGGTCGAGCTCGAGGTACTCGCTGAACGTCGGCTCTTTGGCCGGATCGTGCCACAGGGTCTGCAGCTTCGAGTACGCCTCGACCAGCTTGACCTGGTCTTCGGTGCGACCGGTCAGTCGCAGGTAGTCCAGGGTCACGTCGTCGATCGGGAAGATCGCCGCAGTCGAACCGAACTCAGGACTCATGTTGCCGATGGTGGCGCGGTTTGCCAGCGGGACCTCGGCAACACCCGGCCCGTAGAACTCGACGAACTTGCCGACCACGCCGTGCTTACGCAGCATCTGCGTGATCGTGAGGACGACGTCGGTTGCGGTAACAGCCGCGGGAATCGCACCGGAAAGCTTGAAGCCGACCACCTTGGGGATGAGCATCGACACGGGCTGACCGAGCATGGCCGCCTCTGCCTCGATGCCGCCGACGCCCCAGCCGAGCACGCCGAGGCCGTTGACCATCGTGGTGTGCGAGTCGGTGCCGACGCAGGTATCCGGGTACGCCTGCAGCAGCTCATCTGTGCCTGAACCCGTCGAAGGGCGCGTATAGGTGACGCGCGCGAGGTTCTCGATATTGACCTGGTGCACGATGCCGGTTCCCGGCGGTACAACCTTGAAGTCGTCGAACGCCGTCTGACCCCACCGCAGGAACTGGTAACGCTCGCCGTTGCGCTCGTACTCGAGTTCGACATTGCGCTCGAACGCGTTCTCCGTGCCGAACAGGTCGGCGATTACCGAGTGGTCGATCACCAGCTCGGCGGGAGCCAGCGGATTGACCTTCTCGGGATCACCGCCGAGCGCGCTGACCGCCTCGCGCATGGTTGCGAGGTCGACGATGCAGGGAACGCCCGTGAAGTCCTGCATGATGACGCGAGCCGGTGTGAACTGGATCTCCGTGTCGGGCTCGGCGGTCGGAACCCAGGATCCGAGCGCCTGGATCTGTGTCTTCGTGACGTTGGCGCCATCCTCGGTGCGCAACAGGTTCTCGAGGAGCACCTTCAGGCTGAATGGGAGCTTCTCGTAACCGGGAACTTTGTCGACCCGGAAGACCTCGTAATCGGTCGACCCGACCTTCAGGGTGTCCTTTGCTCCGAAACTGTTGACTGCAGCCATTGCCGTCTCCCACCGTACCTATGTGACTTGCGCTAACGCGATACCTTCAAAAGTATCTTGATATCAAGATAAATCTAGCACTGTCTTATCCAGCCGACTCGACAGGAATCAAGCCGAATCCTGAGCGTCTTCCGAGCCGTCTTCGACGTCGGGCCCCTTGGTTCCAGCGTAGACACCACGCACCAACAGCCAGGTTGCCCACAGGAAAAGCGCATACAACGGGACGCTCGTAATCAGGCGAACAATGCCGAGCGCCGCAACGTTGTCCGCGAGGTACAGGGGTACCTCAAGCGCCAGGCGGATCGCGAACAGGGCAACCCAGAGCCAGGTAGCGAGAGTCAGAAGGCGTCGCTTCGCGGCATCCTTTCGCCAGCCGTCGAAGTCACCGAAGAGCAGGCCAACGATCACACCAACCAGCGGCCAGCGAACCAGGATGCTCACCAGCATGATGAGGAAACCCGCAGCGTTGATGAGGATGCCGGGGACGAAGTTGGTCACCGCTTTGCCGGTGATCAGCACCAGGACGGCCGAAATTGCGAGCAGCACCGCGCCAGTAATCGTGCTCGACAGGGACGATCGCGCGCCGGCCCGCGCAACGGCGAAGATGAACACCACCAGCACGGGGACGAGCACCGACCAGAGCAGGTTGTGAGTTGTCAGGTACAGCACCAGGAAGGCGATTCCCGGCAGCACCGACTCGAAGACACCGCGGATGCCTCCGATCGCCTTGAGCAGAGCGCCCGCCGTCGGCGTCTCCCCCGGCCTCAACTGCGCAAATCCGCTCTGCCTGGCCGCCGCGCTCAGGCTCTCGGCAAAACTTGGCGCTGTGGCATCGTCCGACTCGGAGGATTCCGCCTTGGACTCCGGCTGTTCGCCCGAATTGCCTTCATTGCTGCGCTGCGCCATCTGTTAGACATCCCCAACGTTGGCCGGAATGTGAAGCGGGATGAGGTCGCGCGGCGGCATCGGGGTATTCCCCCGAACAACGACGACGCTCCGGAACAGGTCCTCGACCTGCGCCGCGGCCTCGGCGTTCACGGCCCCGTCACCCGAGATGACCCCGCGCAGGAACCAGCGCGGTCCATCGACGCCGAGAAAGCGAACCAGGCGGGCTCCGGTCTCCCCCGCTACCGTCGCAGGGATCTGCGCGAGCACCTCGGGCCCGAACGGCCCCTCCGCGATGCGGGTCGTGCCACCCTGCTTCTGGATCTGGTCGACGATCTGGTCACGAATCTCCGCCCACAATCCGCTCGTTCGCGGTGCGGCAAATGGCTGCACCTGAAGCGTTGACCCGGCATAGTCCATCGCCACCGCGACGACCCGATTCGTGCCATCCTCGACCTCGAGGCGGAGCTGTAGATCTGCACGAGGGACGATCTTTACCCCACCGAGATCGACGTAGGGGCGAACCGCGTTCGCCTCGCTGTCGTCGAGCGGGCCATTCACTTCCCGATCCGCTGGAGCAGACTTGGGCTCCTCGGCGGGGACGGCGAAATCGTTGTCTGTGTCAGTCACGCATGGTCTCCAATGACATTGTCTTCGGATGTTCGGACGCCCTCGACGGCTTTGTCTGGGGCGGATGACGCTGGAGTTGCATATCCGGTTGATCCGAAGCCAGCTTCCCCGCGCTCGCTGCCCGGCAGGGTATGTACCTGCACGAACCGAGCGCGCGTGACCGGCTGGATGATCAATTGCGCAATCCGATCGCCCACGGCAACCGAATAGGGCTGCGCCGAATCCGTATTGAGCAGGGTGATGCGGATTTCACCGCGGTAGCCAGCATCCACGGTTCCCGGGCTATTCACGATCGTGATGCCGTGCTTCGCGGCGAGACCGCTGCGCGGCACGACAAACCCGACGTATCCGTTTGGCAGAGCGATCGACACACCGGTACCGACGGTCGCCCGCTGGCCCGGTTCGAGCACCGCTGCCTCGGCGGCGTGAAGGTCTGCGCCGGCGTCGCCGGGGTGTGAATACTCGGGAATCTGCCCCGACGAGATCAGAACCTCGATCACTTCTGCCACGTTGTCCAACGCTAGTGCAGATATCTGCTGCAATAGAGCCATGTCTCTATACAGCGAGCGGCTTCTGCCGGGACCGTGGATCTTTGTCATCACGGCCCTGATCATCCCCGCGAGCCTGCTCGTGTTCCTGCCGATCAATTTCACCGTCGGGGTTGTGTGCGCGGCCGTCCTCTACTCGGCGTGCGTCATCCTGCTCGTCATCAGCTCACCGCGAATCGAGGTGACCGACGCCGCCCTGGTCGCGGGACGTGCGCGCATACCGCTCATTAACGTTGGCGACGCGAGCGGATACACCGGCGCGGAGGCCACGGCCGAGCGCGGTGTCCGATTGGATGCTCGCGCCTGGCTCGTCATCCGCGGCTGGATCTCACCCGTCGTCAAGGTCGCCGTGAACGACGCCGATGACCCAACGCCCTACTGGCTCGTGTCGACGCGGCATCCGCGGGATCTGGTGGCGGCGCTGAACAAGGCGCAGCACGACGATCGCGCGATAGCCCCGAAGTAGTCCGTTAGAAATCAGTCAGCTGCTGCCGACACGCGACGCGCTGTGCTTGCTTTGAGCGTGCAGCCCTACGCTGCACACTCTGCGCAGATCGGCCCGAGCTTGGTGTCGTGGTCGAGCTGCGAGCGGTGCTTCACGAGGAAGCAGTTGACGCATGTGAACTCGTCCGCCTGGGGCGGGAGAACGACAACATCGAGATCGAGGTCGGAAAGGTCCTGGCCCGCCAGTTCAAAGCTGCCCGGGTTGTCGGCGTCGTCAACATCCACTTGCCCGGACATCTTGTCCGGTACGCGCTCCTTGAGAGCCTCGATGCTGTCTGAGTCATCGTCGGTCTTGCGGGGTGCGTCGTAATCGGTTGCCATGCCCATCCACTTCTTCAGTGCCTAAATGATCCCAATCGGCGGCCACAGTTTGCATGAAACAAAGCCGAATAGCAAACCGTCGATCGGGGGTTGCTTACTGTGCGCTGATGTAACTCGCGGCACGCCCTGCCTATTCCCCGGAATCACCCCTTTTCCGTGGCATGGTTGGGGGGAATCGCGACAGCCGGAGGGCTTTTTCCAATGCAGGACCTACGCGTAATCGGAGCAGAAGACGGGGCGCTCGTCGTCGCCGACGACGACGGGACACGATACCGCCTGCCGGTTGACGATGTCCTTCACCTCAAACTCCGCCAGGTCACACCCGACCCGAGCATCGGACAGCGGCTTGCGCCTCGAGAGATCCAGGCATATATCCGGTCCGGAATGTCGGCCGAGGATGTCGCGACCATCACGGGCGCACCCCTTGATCACATCCAGCGCTTCGAGGGCCCGGTGCTCGCCGAGCGCGAATTCGTGGTGAAGAGCGCCCTGGATGTCCCTGTGCACACCGCACTCGAGACCGATCCGCTCGCTCAGGGCGCGACATTCGGTTCTGCAATCCATGCTCGTCTCCACGACCTCGGTGCGACCGGGGAACGCTGGGCCAGCTGGAAGGATGCGTCCGCTGGCTGGATCGTCAAGCTTTCGTTCTCCGCGAATCAGATCGAGCACGATGCGCGCTGGCACTTCGACCCAAAGAAGTCGGCACTCGATCCCATGAACAATGAGGCCATCACTCTCTCGCAGCAGGGCGAAGCAGCGGGCAGCCTCATTCCCCGGCTTCGTGCCGTGCACCAGGAAGAACGGCAGCAGGACTCGACTCGCTTCGACAGCGGTGCGTTTGATCTGGCTCGAGCGGATGCGCCGGATGCGGCGACGCGGGTGGATGAAACTCACAACGTGACCAAGCCCCTACCCGACGACGCCGGAAGCATGAACCAGACGGCCGACCTGCTCGACGCGCTGCGTCGGCGTCGCGGCGAGCGTGAAGCGGCCAGCTACGAGGACGAGCCGTTCGAAGATGAGGCCACGCGGTTTGCGCCATCGGACGACAGCAAGACGCAGGCCCCGAACATCCGAATCGTGGATGTCCCGGTCGAAGAGCCCGTCCCCGCGCCGGCTTCTGTCGCGCCCGCCTCACGTAAAACCGGGCCTCAGCCCTCCGCGCGGAATACCGGCTCGCAGCCGCGCGCGCGCAAGGGTCGCCAGGCTATGCCGAGTTGGGACGAGATCGTGTTCGGCGCACGTCCAGACGACGACCTCGCCTGACCAAACTCCGTGAGAGGTCCCAATCGACCCTTCCTTTCGGGGTTTTAAGGGTCGATTGGGACCTCTCACGGAGTTTTAGGCGAAGGCTCCGAAACGGAGGAGCGGGATCTGCAGTTCTGCGGGGGACCACGATCCGTGCTGGCCGATCATGGCCATCGACGATGGTGACGCCGTACGCCGGTCGTAGTACGCGATGTTCTTTCGTGCCGCCACAAGCAGGTCTCCGACCCGCGGGATGACCTCCGGCGCGACATCCCCGAACCAGCCGGCATCGATCGCTTCGTCCCTCGTCGCGACCCAGGAGCGATCGGACTCCGATTCCCGCCATTCCGCGACGAGCCGGTCCCGCTGTGAGATCGTCAACCCGCGGTCGAAGTGCAGTTGCAGGCAGCGCGGCTCCCCCGCGACGAATCGCAGCCCGTCAAGCAGTTCCGGCGCACTGTCGATGAGCACGTGGGAGCGCAGCGGAACATCCACCACGCCGTGATCCGCGGTGAGCAGCACCCCGTCGTTCGCTGAAAGACCAGCAACGAGCCGCGCCAGTTCGCTGTCAACGTCCTCAAGCCTGGCCGTCCACTCGGGCGACTCCCACCCCGACTTGTGAGCGACCGAGTCAAGTTCCGGGATGTAGAGGTAGAGCAGCCCCGGTTGACCCGGCTCGCGCAGCCAGCGAGCGGCCACCGCAAAGCGGTCGGCGATGGATGCGGCGACACGATACTGCGCACCGCGAAGCACAGCGTGCGTGAAGCCGCTGTCCGCATAGCGCGCCGGGCCGACAGCAACCGCGCCGAACCCGGACGCTGCGGCCATCTGGAAGAGCGTGTCCTCACGCTGCCAGGTGGCCGGCTCCAGCCGCTCGTCCCATCCGGATAACTGATTGACGATGCGATCATTCGCCGCATCCAGAACCGAATACCCAACGAGGCCGTGTCGGCCGGGCGGGGCGCCGGTCGCGAGCGTTGCCAGCGCCGCGGCCGTGGTTGTGGGAAAGATCGAGTCGATTGTCGCCCCACGTGCGGCGGTCATCGTGCGTGCGTGCCCAGCGCGAGCCCTGAGCGATGCCGCCCCCAGGCCATCCACCAGGATGACGATGACGCGCCGGGCCCCATGAAGCCCGATTCGATTGTCCTTCCCCGTGAGCGAGGCGAGGCAACTGGGCAACACGTCGGCAAGGCTGATCCGGTCTGGATTCGGCCCCGGTAGCATGGGGGCAATCTTATGGCTACTCCTGAAAATTCCACCTCGGATGGCACTGCAACGACAGCTCCGGGCGAACGTATCGAAGACGTTGATGTCACCGCCGAGATGCAGGGTTCGTACCTCGAATACGCATACTCGGTCATCTATTCGCGGGCCCTTCCCGATGCTCGCGACGGGCTGAAGCCGGTTCAGCGCCGCATCCTTTACCAGATGACCGAGATGGGGCTGCGACCCGATCGCGGGCACGTCAAGTCTTCGCGGGTCGTCGGCGATGTCATGGGCAAGCTGCATCCGCACGGCGACGCATCCATCTACGACGCCATGGTTCGACTGACTCAGGATTTCGTCCTGCGCGTGCCGCTCATCGACGGGCACGGCAACTTCGGATCCCTCGACGACGGTCCCGCGGCGCCCCGATACACCGAGGTGCGGCTGGATGGCGCGGCCCTCGCTATGACGGACGGACTCGACGAGGACGTCGTCGACTTCGTCCCGAACTACGACAACCAGTTCACTCAACCCGAGGTTCTCCCCGCCGCGTTCCCCAATCTGCTGGTGAATGGCGCAAGCGGCATCGCTGTGGGAATGGCAACGAACATGGCGCCGCACAACCTCATCGAGGTGATCGGCGCTGCTCGACACCTGCTGGAGAACCCGGACGCATCCCTCGACGATCTCATGGAGTATGTCCCGGGGCCCGATCTCCCGACCGGCGGCACGATCGTCGGGCTCGCCGGCATCCGGGATGCCTACGCCACCGGTCGCGGCGCATTCAAGACCCGCGCGAAGGTCACGGTCGAGTCGATCTCCGCCCGCAAGACCGGCCTGGTGGTCACCGAGTTGCCTTATCTCGTCGGGCCGGAGCGGGTCATCGAGAAGATCAAGGACGGCGTCGGCGCGAAGCGCATCAACGGCATTTCGGATGTCACCGACCTGACCGACCGCAAGCACGGCCTGCGCCTCGTCATCGGAATCAAAACCGGCTTCAGCCCGGAGGCCGTGCTCGAGCAGCTCTATCGCCTCACGCCCCTCGAAGACAGCTTCAACATCAACAACGTGACCCTGGTCGACGGCGGTCCGCGCACCCTGGGTCTCAAGGAGCTCTTGCAGGTGTTCGTCGATCACCGGCTCACGGTGATTACGCGGCGAAGCCAGTTCCGACTCGCTCGCCGACGCGAGCGACTTCACCTGGTTGAGGGTCTGCTCGTCGCAATTCTTGACATTGACGAAGTCATCCAGGTCATCCGCACCTCCGATGACAGCGAGGCCGCGCGCACACGACTCATCGAGGTCTTCGATCTGAGCCAGGTCCAGGCGGAGTACATCCTTGAGCTTCGGCTGCGTCGCCTCACCCGGTTCAGCCGCATCGAGCTGGAGACCGAGCGCGACCAGTTGCACCGCGAAATCGAGGAACTCGAGGCGATCCTCGCCGATCCGGCCCGTATCCGCGCCGTCGTCTCCGATGAGTTGGAGGCGACCGCCGAGAAATTCGGTACACCGCGACGCACGCTACTGACCGAGGCCAGGGCTTCCGTCGCCACCACGACATCGCGATCCACCAGGGCACCGGCCCCGGACCTCGAGATCGCGGATGCCCCCTGCCGCATCTTCTTGTCGACCACGGGCCGCATCATCCGAGTCGATCTGCCCGAGGATGGCAGCGGTCTTCCCGCGGCGAAGCGCCGCAGCAAGCACGATGCGATTCGGTCAACCGTCGATGCAACCAGCCGTTCCGAGATCGGCGCCATCACCTCACTGGGCCGATTACTGCGCTTCACGGCCGTCGACCTTCCATCAGTGCCCGCGAACTCGATCCAGTTGGCCGCGGGCGCGCGCATCGCCGATTACCTCGCGATGGGCGACAAGAAGGAACGCGTGCTCGGCCTGGTATCCCTCGATTCAGAGGTTCCGATCGCGCTCGGCACCGCCCGGGGCGTGGTTAAGCGCGTGGCGACGGGATTTCCCGTCAAGCCGGAGCTCGAAGTCATCGGCCTCAGGCCGGGCGACGAGGTCGTCGGCGTTGCCCAGGTGACGGACGACGCCGAGCTCGCTTTCGTCACGACTGACGCGCAGCTTCTGCATTTTCCGGCATCCGCGGTGCGCCCGCAGGGAGCCGCCGCCGGAGGCATGGCGGGGATCAACGTCTCCGCGAAGGCGAGCGCGCTGTACTTCGGGGCGGTCGACCCGCCCGCGTCGACCGTCGTCGTGACAGTGTCGGGGTCGAGCGCAGTTCTGCCGGGTACCGACGCCGGTCGAGCAAAGGTGTCGGCGCTGAGCGAATTTCCCGGCAAGGGCCGCGCAACCGGCGGCGTGCGCGCTCACGGTTTCCTGAAAGGCGAGGATGTGCTGACGCTTGCCTGGATCGGCCCGGACCCGGCGGTCGCCGTGGCAGTCGACGGGTCGGCCCGCACGCTGCCGGAGTCCGGCGCAAAGCGCGACGCATCGGGGAGCCCGCTCGACGCCGTCATCGGATCGATAGGAAGATCGCTTTAGTTGCGGGAGCCGATCCGGGCAACACCCGCCGACGCATTTTTGCTGGGTGAGTTTCTGCGCTCGGTGGATCTGACGACCAACGGCCTCGGCGATCCGGGCACCTACTTGTGGATGGACCTGGATCCCGACGGCCGAATCGTCGCGACCACCGGGTTCGAGCTCGCCGACGACAATGCGCTGATTCGCAGTGTTGCGGTTGCTCCATCGATGCGCGGCACCGGACGCGGTACCGAACTCGCCCAATTCGCTCTGGAACAGACGGTGAGCCTTGGTGCGAAGCGCGCCTGGCTGATGAGCAGACGATCCGGTCCGTTCTGGCAGAGACTCGGTTTCGTCCCGGTAAACATCCACCAGTTGGCCGCCGCGCTTCTCACCACGGCCCAGGTTCGCGCCTTCGCCGAGACCGGCCAGCTCGATTACGAAACTGCTTGGACCCGTCCGCTCTAGTTCTCCCTCTCTGAAGCGCGCCCACCCCTGCCCGTCGCGTCGAAAACTCAGGAGATCCGTGTCGCTCGCTCGACGCTCAGGCGTCAATCCACGGCAAGGCTTAACCGCGGATGACCAAACTCCTGAATTTTCGACAGGCTACGGCGCAGGGAGAGTGGAATAGCGGGCCTTGATCTTGGCGAGCTTGGACGGCTGGCTGTAGATCAGAACCCTCTGCCCCGGCGCGCAGCTAAACGAGCCGTCCGGCTTACCGAAGTGTCGTTCCAGGTATGAGACGCTGATCGCCGGCTCGTCGCCGTGCGCGTTGATATAGAAGAACCGTCCAACACTGTCGCGCGCATAGTCCCGATTCGTCAGCCAGTACGCACGCACGCCGCTGCTCTTCAGCTGGATCAGGCGGATGCCACGGCTGGACGTCAGCTCGATCCTTCTCGCGTCCGAGAACGTCGCGTATCCCACCGTCATCCCCGCAGGGAGCTTGCTGTCGAGACAGCGCGTCTCCGGGCTCCGATAGTTGAAGTAGGTCGAGACTCGCGCCAGGTTGGTTGCGCCGCCCGTCACCGCCCCCGCCACAACCAGGGCGCCAACGGCGATGGTGGCTGCCCAGGGAATCCATCTCCTTGGCAACGGGATCAACGCCAGGGCAAGCGGCAGGATGATCACGGGCCAGAGATAGAGGTAGTCGGTAATCAGCAGGACGAGAGTTCCGACGAGTCCGGTAATCGGCACCAGCAGGTAGTAAAGGGCTAGCGCGGGCGTCGCGCGCATCGGCAGTCGGTGACCGAGGAGGCGCACGGCAAGAACAACGGCAACCGCGAGGCCGGCGATGACCAGGACCGCAGCAAGAACCAGAACTATGGCCGTCGGCGCCTCTCCCAGCAGGGACTGCAGATAGGTCTCAACCACCTCTATTCGGCCCGAGAAGATCGTTGTCGAGACATAGGAGAACGGTGAGGTGCCCTGCAGCCGGCCAAAGAAGATCACCCGAATCAGGAGGGCCAGGAGCATCGTTCCGACCGCCCAGACTGCGGGCCGGCCTACCGAACGGAAGCCGTCCGCAAAGCCCAGCACGAGCAGCACGCAAACCAAAGCGGGGACAGTGAACACCAGCGCGAGCGGATTCGAGGAGACGGTGAGAGCAATGGCGACCCCGACGGCAATCCTCGCAGGCAGCGAACGCGCCAGAAATAGCAGGGGCGCGACAACGATCAGCAGATACATACCGAAGTAATAGGTGGGAGCAAGCGAATACTCGAACAACCAGGTCGTGCCCAGAAGCGGCAACAGTAGCAGCGGCAGCATCGCTATTCCGGACCGAATCAGCTGCGCGCGCAGCGACTCGCTGGAATAGATCCGCCGGACAACCGCGAACAGCCCAAGATAAAACAACGCCGAGTAGATGACGGCGACAACGAGGTAGTACAACTGCACGGTGCCGCCCGCAACAAGATACGCAAGGAGACTGATCGGGATCTCCGGGAACACGAAGACCTGCGGCGAGAAACTCCAGTCGAGAGAGCGGCCGTCAAACACATCCTGGGAGAACTGGTAGAGCACGCCATTGTCGCTCGAGCGCAAATCGAAGTCGATCGGCCAGTTAGTCCCTCCGGGGTCCCCGGCGCGAATCAGAAAGATCAGTGCTGTAATCGCGGCGATCGCCAATGCCGCGAATGCGACGAATGCGACACGGCGGCCCATCCGCTGAGTTTACGGTCAACGCCGATGCCTGAGTTGGTCGAAGGGCCGACGCGACATACTTCCTCGTGGCAGCCCTTCGACAAGCTCAGGGACCGAACGACAAGCTCAGGGACCGAACGACAAGCTCAGGGACCGCTGTGATGCCTTAGGCGTCTATACGTGAGCGATCGAAACCGTCGCCGGCAACGATGAATTCCTTACGCGGCGCGACCTCGTTGCCCATGAGCAACTCGAACACTTTCGCGGCGTTCTCCGCATCGGAGAGCCGCACCCGACGAAGGGTGCGGTAGCGGCGGTCCATCGTGGTCGTCGCCAACTGATCGGCATCCATCTCGCCGAGTCCCTTGTAGCGCTGGATGGGGTCCTGGTACCGCTTGTTCTGCTTGCCCAGCGCCGACAGCACACCGCTCAGTTCGGCTTCCGAGTACGTGTAAATCGTCTCGTTCGGTTTCGAGCCCGGATTCATCACGATCACCCGATGCAACGGTGGCACGGCAGCGAAGACGCGCCCCTGCTCGATCATCGGCAGCATGTACTTGAAGAACAGGGTCAGAAGCAGGGTGCGGATATGGGCGCCGTCAACATCCGCGTCGCTCATCATGATGATCTTTCCGTAGCGAGCCTGCTCGATGTCGAACGTGCGGCCGGAGCCGGCGCCGACAACCTGGATGATTGAGGCGCACTCTGCGTTGCCGAGCATGTCGGAGATCGATGCCTTCTGCACGTTGAGGATCTTGCCCCGAATCGGCAGGAGCGCCTGGTACTCGCTGTCGCGCGCGAGCTTCGCCGTGCCAAGTGCCGAGTCGCCCTCGACGATCAACAGCTCGGTGTTCAGCACGTCGGTTGACCGGCAGTCCACGAGCTTCGCTGGCAACGACGAACTCTCGAGCGCATTCTTACGACGCTGCGTCTCCTTGTGTGCTCGCGCCGAGATTCGCGCCTTCATCTCGGCCACGATCTTCTCGAGCACGAGCGCCGACTGCGCCTTATCGTCGCGTTTGGTGGATGCGAATCGCTCTGCCATGGTCTTGCCGATCACGTTCGCCACAATGTTCCGCACGGCCGGCGTACCGAGGATTTCCTTGGTCTGGCCCTCGAACTGTGGCTCGGGCAGGCGGACGGTGAGCACGGCCGTAAGACCGGCGAGGATGTCGTCCTTCTCAAGTTTGTCTGTGCCAACCTTCAGCCGCCGCGCGTTCAGCTCGACCTGCGAGCGCAGGAACTTCATCATCCCCTGCTCGAATCCGGCCTGGTGCGTGCCACCCTTGGGCGTTGCGATGATGTTGACGTAGCTTTTGAACACCGTGTCGTAGCCGGACCCCCACCGCAGCGCAATGTCGACATCGCAGTTTCGGATGAGTTCCGTCGGCACCATCGCGCCGGTCGGTTGCAGCACGGGCACCGTTTCCGTGAACTCCCCCGAGCCCTGCATCCGCCAGGTGTCCGTCAACGCGCCATCGGGCGCCAGAAACTCGACGAACTCCGAGATGCCGCCCTCGAATCGGAATGTCTCGACCGTTGTCGGCTCTGATCGCCGATCATCCAGCTCGATCGCGATGCCGGGAACCAGGAACGCCGTCTGGCGAGCCCGGCCGACGAGTTCGTCCAATTGAAAGTCGGCACCCCTGGTGAAAATCTGCGGATCGGACCAGTACCGGATGCGCGTACCCGTCACACCCTTGGCGACCTTACCGACGATGCGAAGTTCGCTCCCAGACAGGAACGGCGAGAACGGTGCGTCCGGCGTCGGGATTTCCGGGTCGGTGTCGGCAAAGGTTCCCGGCTCGCCGCGGTGGAACGACATCGCGTAGGTCCTGCCGTCGCGGTCGACTTCGACGTCAAGGCGCTCCGAGAGTGCATTGACCACCGAGGCACCGACTCCGTGCAGCCCGCCTGATGCTGCGTACGAACCCGAGCCAAACTTGCCGCCGGCATGCAGCTTGGTGAACACGACCTCGACTCCGGTCAGTCCCGTTTTGGGCTCGATGTCGACCGGGATGCCCCGCGCCTGATCCCTGACTTCGACCGAGTTGTCGGCGTGGAGAACGACGTCGATCTGGCTGCCGTGCCCATCGAGCGCCTCGTCGACCGAGTTGTCGATAATCTCCCACAGGCAGTGCATCAGACCGCGTGCATCCGTCGATCCGATGTACATGCCGGGTCGCTTGCGCACCGCTTCGAGTCCCTCGAGCACCGAGAGATGCCGGGCGGAGTAGTCGGAACTTGCCACGAGAACTCCTTTGAAATTGAGGGCAGGACTGTTCAAGAGTAACCAGCGGGCCCGACAGCCGCGGTGATCGACACCCCAATAGGGGACGCCGAGGTCGCCAGTTTGCGCGCACAGCGAAATACGAGGGAAATACCGGGCGAAAGACCCACGTCTGTAACACGATCATGTTTGGATAGACGAGAAGCAGGATTCGCGTAGGAACCCGAAGGAGCAGCGCATGTCTCAGATCACAACCGAAGAAGACACAACGCTCGACTCCGTTTACCAGCTCAGCGCTCTCGACCGCTGTGACAGCTGCGGGGCCCAGGCATACGTGCGAGTGACGATGTCAACCGGCGATCTCTTCTTCTGTGCACACCACGGCGCCCAGTTCAAAGAGAAGCTGTCGGCGACCGCGCTCGAGTGGCACGACGAGTCAGACCGACTCAACTCCAGTAACTAGACTCCGCTAGCCAATAATCGCGTTAGCCAGAGCCGCAGTGCCGAGGGGACTCCTGTGACCGACTCCGTGCCGGTTGTTCATGAGCGCCCGCGCGGCACGCAGGGGCCGCTCAACTATTTCCTCCGGCGACTGCAGCGACTGGATGTTCGCAACATGGTGACCATCGCCGGCAAGATCAGTGCCGAATATAAGACGCCGCGACTGTTCATCCTGGCCGACATGGCCGTCAATTCGGTCGTGAACAACGCCGGCTATTACGACTACCACGAGTGGGATTTCAATCTCATGAACTGGAAGGAACGCAAGACGTTCCTGACCAGGCCGCAGGCCAACCAGCTCACGCTGAAGTTCAATGACCTGGCGTTCAAGAACCTGTTCTCAGACAAGACGCAGTTCAATCAGAAATTTGCGAAGTACATCGGCAGGCGGTGGCTGGATGTTCGCGAGTCGACACCGGCGGATCTCGAGAATTTCGTCAAGCGGCACGGCTCGGTCATGCTCAAGGATCCGGTCAATCTGGGCGGTTACGGCCTGGAGAAGAAGGATGCCTCATCCATCGACGACTACGAGGGCTTTCGACAGCACCTGCTCGAGACCGGGCAGGTACTCGTGGAGGAATTCGTCACGCAGCATCCGGAGTTGTCCCGCCTGAGCCCCAAGAGCGTAAACACGCTACGGATCATCACCTACTTCGATGGCGCGACCGTCCACGTGCTCGCCCACGCGTTCAAGATGGGCAACGGTGCCGACCTCGACAACTTCGGCCAGGGCGGCATCCAGACGACGGTCTACGAAGGTGGCGAATGCCGCTACGGCGCTTTCAATAAGGCGGGCGACAAGTGGCTGACGCATCCGCTGACGGGCGTCGATATCGTCGGGTTTATCGTGCCCCTCTTCGATAAAGCCGTTGCCATGGCGGTCGAAATGGCCACTATGGTCCCCGAGGTGCCATACGTCGGTTGGGATATCGCAATCACTCCGGAACGTCCCATCGTGATCGAGGGCAACTACAACACGGGCGTCTTCCAGATGAAGCCCAGCCTGAGCGGCATCAAGACCGGCCTGCGCCCCACCTACGCGAAAGCCATGGGCTTCACGTAGCCCCTGCCTTTAGGCCATATCCCCCATGCGGCTGGGACTTGTCTTGGCACATCCTTGGGGATAACTATGAGCCTCGAACCCGATCCCGCATCCCATGAGACCACGACCGCAACCACGGTGCCGTTGTATCGTCGACCACTCGTCCTGATCATCTCGGGAGCAATTCTTGCCGTGATCATCATCGGCGTGTTCGTGGTTATCACGCTGACGTCGGCCAGACCACACGCCGCGCTCGCCGATTCCGGGGCCAATCCCCCGGCAACGGCGACGACGACGCCGATCGCAACGCCCACTCCAACGCCCACTCCAACGACATCTCCGGCGCCCAGCCCATCCGCCATTCACCACGCGGCACCGCCGCCCAGCAAACCCAAGCCGCCGGCGAGCAAGCCAGCTCCCCCCGCCAAGACGCCGCCGATTACCCCGACCATCTCGGGCTTTACCGCGGCCAAGGCCCAGAGCTGCTCAAACCCGGGAGTGACCCACATCTCGGTTGTCCTCAACTGGACCAGCACGAATGGAACGCGCGCGTCGCTGAAGTCGGTGTCGAGTTATCCCGCGGTGAGCTCGAAGTCATCAGACACGGTGACGACCGCGATCAACGCAAAGGGACCACTCAGCTTGGTCGTCTCGTGCTCATACGCGAAGGTCGTTTACACGCTCACCCTCGAGTACGAGGCGACCGGCGCCCCCCAGACGTACAAGTCCGCATCCGTGGAACTCGTCACCACCAGCTAGCGGGAACCGACCCCCACGCGTTCGTAGGCATGCCAGTGGCGAGTGTTACGGAAATCGCGGAGCCTCGCATCGTAGGCGGCCAGCGCGAACTGCTCGTGGGCCAGAGCCGGCTCGGAGTCCGGATCGAGACGGGCGAGGAGGCCTCGCGCAAAATGCGGGTTCGCCACCAGGACTGGCCCGATAAGCGAGGTGCCGAGGAAGTTGCCGCGCCGAATTCCCTCCACCACAGTGCCGGTGTTCCGGCCGATGCCGCGGTCGGCGGTAAGAAATCCCGGAAGGGAGTCGGGCGCTGTCACCATGGAGAATTGCGACTTGTAGCCGACAATCGGATGCTCTGAATCAACCTCGGCCGCGACGCCGAGCACCTTGCCGTTGTAGCGTCCGAACATCCGCAACTCTGACTCGAGTTCGAAGACGCCGACGCCGGCGACGTCGTAGTCCATGTCGGAATTGTGGATGCGGCTGCCCAGAACTTCGAGCGCATTGTGCGTGAAGAGGAACGACGTGCCGGCCTCGATGAGCGCCTCGATCCGCTCGCGGTGGGGTCGAAGGCGTTCGATGACCTTGAGCTGACCCGTTTCGGTCATTGCACCCAGGTAGACGAGATCAACGGAGTTACTCGCGAAGGCGGGCGTGTCGGTGAGACCCGTGCGCACGACCTTCGCATCCGGTCGGCACTGAGCCAGGTAGTCAATGTTTGCGAGATCGCCGTGCAGGTTGGCCACCTCCGGGTACAGCACCTCGATTGTCAGCGCGCGGGTCACGAGGGCGGCACCGTTTTGCGGGCGATGGCGGCGAGGCGAGCACGCAGGCGCTGCTGAACCGGGTTTCCGGTGCTCAGCGCGTTGTGCACGCTGTGCAGGTTGAACACGTCGTCGACTCCGTCAAGACCGACAACATCCGCGGTGGCGATCTCGGACTCGACCGGCACGATTCGCGCCGCATCCACTCCCGCGATCGCAAGCCGCAGTGCCTGGTCGTAGCGTCGGACACCGCCAACAACGATTTGTCCGATCGAGTCGTCAGCCAGGTAGTCGTAGTCCGCATCGTATGTCCACGCCGAGTTCTCCACCTCGTTGTCGCGTTCGGTCGCCTCGTCGATGTTCAGCACGAGAGCCTTTCGACCGCGGAACGAGGCCAGATACTCGAAGGCGCGGGAACAGGCAACTCCGACGAGGCCCTTCGTGAGCAGGCGAACGAGCTGGACTCCGCCGACCTCCTCGGATGCAAAGCGCGTGATCGGCGGGACAAGAGTGTCGAAACCTGCGACGATTCGTGCCCTCGCGATTCCGAGCTGGTCGAGCACCGCGGCAACGGCAACCTCGTTGTACACGTTCACGATGTTGTCGTTGATCAGCCGAGTGTCGAAGCTCTGCCCATCGAGCTCGAGTGTGACCCGGCGTTCGGCCACGTCGATGTCGCGGGCGCGATAGGAGGCGCCGGGCGACCGGAAGCCGCACGACGCACAGCTCACCCTGCCAATGTGATTGAAGCGCCAGTAGTCCCAGTCGAGGGTGTGGTCGCAGACGGGGCAGATGGAAACGTCCACTGAGGCGCCGCTCGGCCGGTCCCCATCCGTCGGCAGCCGGTCGACCGAGAAGTAGACCCGGGGATTCGCGTCGGTACCGAGTGATGACGCGATGAGGTCGTCCGCATTGAGCACGAGGTTCGTGGATTCCGACAGGGCCGACGACACGATCCACGCGATGTACGCGGGATGCGCGTTTCGCTTGATCGAGTCTCGAGTGAGGTTCATGCAGACAAGAATCGTCGGCGCAAGGCCGGGCAGGATGAGGCGAGCGGATCGCTCATCCATCTCGATTACGGCGATGTCCGCCCTGGGCTTGCCTGTCCAGGTGACCGCGTCGATAAGCGCCGTCGCGACGCCGGCCGCAAGATTCGATCCGGAACGATTGCTGGCAACCTTCAGACCGTCGGCCTCGAGTGCCTCAGCTAGCAGGTTCGACACCGTGGTTTTGCCGTTGGTGCCGGTGACCGCAATGATGCGAGCCGGATGCCGAACCGCCGCAATGATCCCGGGGTACAGCGTGCGCGCGACCAGTCCAGGAACGTGGGTGCCGGCACGACCGAGTGCTCGAAGAGCAAGCACGGAGAGCTTCGCCGCCCACACCGCCATCAACAAGCGCAGCGCGCTCACCGGCCTACTCGAGGTAGTCGCGCAGCGACTGCGAGCGGGACGGGTGGCGAAGCTTCGCCATCGTCTTCGACTCGATCTGGCGGATGCGCTCGCGCGTCACACCAAACGTGTCACCGATCTGGTCGAGGGTCTTCGGCATTCCGTCGCCGAGACCAAAGCGCATCCGGATCACGCCCGCCTCACGCTCAGACAGCGAGTCAAGCAGGCTCTCGAGTTGCTTCTGCAGCATCGTGAAACCGACAGCATCCGCGGGTACAACCGCCTCGGTGTCTTCGATGAGATCACCGAACTCGCTGTCGCCATCCTCGCCGAGCGGCGTGTGAAGCGAAATCGGCTCACGGCCGTATTTCTGCACCTCGATGACCTTCTCAGGAGTCATGTCAAGCTCGCGGCTCAGCTCCTCGGGAGTGGGTTCGCGTCCCAGGTCCTGCAGCATCTGGCGCTGAACTCTGGCCAGCTTATTGATGACTTCAACCATGTGGACGGGGATACGAATGGTGCGTGCCTGGTCGGCCATCGCACGCGTGATCGCCTGGCGAATCCACCAGGTCGCATAGGTCGAGAACTTGAAGCCCTTGGTGTAGTCGAACTTCTCGACCGCGCGGATGAGGCCGAGGTTGCCTTCCTGGATCAGGTCAAGGAACTGCATCCCGCGCCCGGTGTAGCGCTTTGCGAGGGAGACGACGAGTCGAAGGTTCGCACCGAGCAGATGGCTCTTCGCGCGCTGGCCATCCTTGGCGACCCAGAGCAACTCACGACCGAGGGTTGAACGGCGCTCGGCATCACTCATCTGCGACAGCTTGTCCTCCGCGAACAGGCCAGCCTCGATCCGCATGGCGAGCTCAACCTCTTCGGCCGCATTCAAGAGGGCGACCTTACCGATCTGCTTCAGGTAGTCCTTGACCGGGTCGGCGGTTGCTCCCGTGATCGCGCTCGAGTAGACGGGAACCTCGTCCTCGTCATCAACGAGCGAGAGCACGAGCGCGCCCTGCGGAAGCTCCTCTTCGGGCTTCTCCTTGTCATCGTCGTCTTCGTCGTCCTCATCGACAGCGACCTCGTCGCCATCGACCGCAACTACTGCGACGACCTCAACTTCGGTTTCGGCCATGGCGTCGTCATCGACCACGAGCGCCTCATCGTCGATTTCAACCTCGTCATCGTCTTCTACGACCACATCGCCGTCTTCGAGAGCGGCGGCGTCGGTCCCGGCGGCTGCCTTCGCTCCGCGACCGCGAGCCGGAGCCTTAGTCGCTGGCGTCTTGGCAGCGGCCTTAGCCGTGGTCTTCGGTGCTGCCTTTGCCGTCTTCGCGGGCGCGATGACCTCGGAGGTTGCCGCCATCGCGGACGCCTTTGCCGCGCGAGCGGGCTTGGCCTCGGGAGTGGCCTCGACGCTGAGGTCCTCTGCCTTGTTTGCTGTAGTTGGAGTCTTGGTCCGGGTTGCCATGCGAACACCTTTCCGGGTCATAGGGGGTAACTGTCGTGCCGTGCGATTTCGATGAGTCTGGCGTTATGAAGTAGTTCGTAGCGCCGCGCTCATTGGAGCAACATCCGATCGCCACAGCCGCATAAAACTGCCACCGCAAAACGGATTCGGGCACAACTAAGACCCTTGTCAAGTCCCGAAGCTTTCGCGCCCTCAATGGGTACCGCCGCCTCGAGTCCCAACCGGGTCTCGAAAAACAATTATTGCACGTTTCGCCGAACGCACTTGCCAACGCTCCCGCACATGAGCTACCGGGTCCGACGAGTTCTCTCAGCCACTCCGTCTGCGACGCCACGCTCTGCTCATTGCAACCCAGAGAGGGGCCACTTCTATTCCCTCCTGTTCGTGCAGTCTGCGGCGCGTCTGGGCGCGGGCGATCATCAGGAAAACGACCCCGATCCCAATCACCACGTACTGCACCAGGAAGGCGACCCTGAAGCCCGCGAGCGAATAGAGACTCACCGGACTGCCCGATCCGCCGGTCGCCGAGTCGTATGCATCGAGCACGAGCCCAATGGCGAACATCATGACAAATGAGGCGAGAAAGCCGCCGACGTTGACAATGCCCGTCGCCGATCCGAGACTGCGCAACGGATTGAAGGTTCGCGCGAAGTCAAACCCGATCAGGGATCCCGGTCCGCCGATTGCGATGACGACGAGCAGGACGATCACACTCCAGACCGGCGGTTGTCCCGGCCAGGCGAGCACGATGGTCCATGCGATTCCTATCGCGCCAACGATGCCAAGCACGATCGTGCTCCGCCGAAGCGGATAGCGCGCCGTCAAGAGACCGAGAATCGGGCCTACCGTAATCGCTGTCAGCACCATGAGGGTGAGAAGCAGCGACGCATTCGACGGACCATAGCCCAGCGCGACAGAGAGGAACGGAAATCCCCACAGCAGCGCAAATACGGTGCCGGACGACTGACTCACGAAGTGGGACCAGAAGCCGAGCCGTGTTCCCGGTCGCGCGAGGCTGTCACGGAGGTGACGCAGCGGCGACACAGGCACGCCCGCCTGAGTGGGAACGGATGATGTCACCGGCGACGTGCCGTTACTGACGAAGAACAGGACTCCCAGCAACGCGAGACCCGACGCAGCACTGAGGATCAGGAATGTCGGCGTCCAATGCACGGCACCGAGAAGCAGGGTCAGCGGGACGGCCGACAGGATCTGGCCAACCTGTCCCAGCGTTCCTACCAGCTGCGAGACGATCGGTAACCGTCGACCGGAGAACCAGTTGGGCAGCAGTCGGAGCACCGAGATGAACGTCATCGCATCCCCCGCTCCGAGAAGGACACGGCCCCCGATGGCGAAACCAATCGTCGGGGCCAGGGCGAGCATCAGCTGCCCCAGCAGCATGAGGGCGGCGCCAGCCGCGATCAGGCGCTTCGAACCGATGCGATCAAGAAGCAGACCGACGGGAATCTGCAGGCCCGCGTAGACGATTAGCTGGATGACCGCGAGGCTCGACAGCAGAGCGGCGGAGACGTGGAATCGGTCGGTTGCTGCGACGCCGGCTACCCCCAGCGATGAGCGTTGCAGGACCGCGACTACGTAGGCGAAGTTCGCAAACCCGAACACCACCCAGGACCGCCGCGAATTCACCTCTGGATATTACCGGGGCGCTTCCGCCGAGAGCGTCCGCGAGGCTGAAGCCGAGCGAAGCGCGACAAGGCGCACCCGCGCCGCCGGCGTGCTTCGCTGGGCGCAAGCAAATGCGCGCCGCAGAGGCGGCGCGCCAAAAATACAGCGCGCCCTTCGACAACCTCAGGGACCGGCTGTGTATCTCAGGGACCGGGTATGTACCTCAGGGACCGGCTGTGTACCTCGGGGACCGGCTAATCAGATCCCGGGCAAACCTTCGTCTCTCCGCATCGCCAGGAAGTTCTGCAGCTCAGCCGCGATGGAGTCCGCCGACGGAAGCTCTCCGTCGATGTCGGTCAGCGGCGAGCGCAGCGGGTTGTCCTGCAGGTAGCTATCGTGACGCTCCTCGAGCGTCTCGACGAGTTTGGCCAGTTCAGGATTGCTCTCGACCTGCGACTCGATCTTGGTGAGAAAGTCCCGACCGGACTCCCGCAGGTCGTCGGTCGGGAAGATGAGGCCGGTTGCGGCGCTGACGCTCTCGATCGCCGTGACGGCCGCGAGGGGAAACTCGGTGTCGGCGAGGTAGTGCGGGATCAGCAGCACGAAACCGGCTATGGGATGACCGAGCTGCTGGAGGCGGTATTCAACGTGGTGCAGGGCGTTGGCCGGCGCCTGGGTACGCGGCTTCCAGATGGACATGGTCTCGATGAGTTCGGTCCGGTTGCCGCTCACGGTCACGTTGATCGGACGCGTGTGCGGCACCGGCATCGGGATCGCGTGCACCCACGTCGTCGACTTAACTTCGAGCTGCTCAATGAGCTGAACGATCGCGGCCGCGAAGGTATCCCACTGGAAGTCCGGTTCGTAGCCGGTCAGCAGCAGGAACGGCTGCCCGACCTCGTCGTGTACGAGGTAGAGGCCAAGACGCAGCGGCGTGTAATCCGCAATGTGGTCCTCGTCGAAATAGATCGTGGGACGGCGAGCGCGGTAGTCGAGAAGGATGTCGTTGTCGAACTCCGCGATCGTCGAGTGGTCCAACTTGTCGAGGAAGTACTCGCTCAACTGCGAAACGGCGCCGCCCGCGTCCGCAAATCCGGTGACAGCGCCAACGAGTGGGAGGCCGTGTGGCACGTCGGCGAGGTCTGTGATGAGCTCGTAAAGCCCGGCCGGATTGTGCATGGCTCAACTCTAATCACGGGGCTTCGCACGCACCGGCGGTGCGGGCACGCCCACAGCGAACACGCCGAACAAACCGTGTTGTGACCGCGGGTACCATGGCCGGATGACAGTGCCAGAGCTTCGGGTCAGTTCCGAGTCGCCAACCGAAACGAAAGCGGACGTTCTCGTTCTCGGCGTGCGGAAGACGGAAAACGGTCCGGCGCTGTTAAGCGACGACCCCGTGTTCCAAGGCCTGGCGGAGTCGCTCGTGAGTATCGGATTCTCCGGGAGCGCGGATGAGGTTCGTCGCCTTCCCTGGGCGGGCATCGCATCCGGATCCGTTGCGCTGGTCGGGGTCGGATCCACCGTTGGGATCAACGAGTTGCGCTACGCGGCCGGGTCGGTCGCCCGGCAACTCCGCGGAGTGAATTCCCTGGCGCTGGCGCTCCCAGCGACAACGCCCGATGAGCTTGAGGCCGTTCTCGAAGGAGCGGCGATCGGTGCGTACTCTTACACCCGGTTCCGCTCTCCTGCGCCCGAACCACCGAAGCTCCCCGCGACGAGCATGACGGTACTCAGCGCAGTGAAAGCTCCGGCGAAGTTGATCTCGCGAGCGAAGATCCTGGGCGAAGCCATGCACACTGTTCGCGATCTGGTGAACATGCCACCATCACATCTCTATCCTGAGTCGCTCGCGGTCGAGGCCGTCGAACTGGCGAAGGACATTCCGGTGACCGTCAGGGTTCTCCGCGAGGTGGAGCTCGCCGATGGCGAATACGGGGGAATCATCGGCGTCGGCCAGGGGTCAGTGCACGCACCGCGACTGGTCAAGGTGACCTACTCACCCAAGAACGCGAAACGCCATCTTGCTCTCGTCGGCAAAGGCATTACCTTCGATTCCGGCGGCATCTCACTCAAGCCACCCGCATCGATGGTCGGAATGAAGTACGACATGACCGGCGCGGCGACGGTTCTCGCGGTCACGCTCGCGGCCGCGCGGCTGAACTTGCCGCTTACCGTGACGGCGTGGCTGTGCATCGCGGAGAACATGCCATCGGGCAGCGCAATAAAGCCCAACGATGTCCTGCGCATCAAGGGTGGCAAGACCGTCGAGGTTCTCAATACGGATGCTGAGGGCCGACTGGTGATGGCTGATGGCATCGTCGCGGCAAGTGAGGAACACCCGGATGCGATCATCGACGTCGCGACGCTCACGGGTGCCCAGCGAATCGCGCTCGGCGATCGATACTCCGCGGCGATGGGCGACGAGCAACTGGTAGGTCAGATCGTCGAAATCTCGAAGAGAATTGGCGAGTCGATCTGGCCGATGCCGCTTCCCCCGGAACTTCGCACGATCATCGCATCGGATGTTGCGGACATCGCGAACTCCAAGCCGGGGAACACCGCGGCGGGGATGCTGGTCGCGGGCGTCTTTCTGTCCGAGTTTGTCGGCACGAACGGCGAGGGCGACGACAAGCACCTCATTCCGTGGGTGCACCTCGACATCGCCGGGCCGTCGCACAACACGACCGGGGGCTACGGATTCACCGGCAAAGGACCGACCGGCGTGACCGTTCGGGCGCTCGTGACGCTTGCCGAGGAATTATCTGCGCCGTAGTAAGGTTTTTGAGGCGGGGTGGCCCGTCCACCCGGTCGCCATCGCATCATGCTGGCCCACCGCGTGTCCCTCCGCCCACACCAACTCATTAGCGAGTACCAAGGAGCTTTTTCGTGTCTGAGCAGAACTTCGACATTGTCATATTGGGCGCAGGCAGTGGTGGATACGCCGCCGCGCTTCGCGCCAGCGAACTCGGTTTTTCTGTCGCGCTGGTCGAAAAGGACAAGGTCGGGGGCACGTGCCTTCACGTTGGCTGCATCCCGACCAAGGCCCTTCTCCACGCGGCTGAGGTTGCCGACTTCTCCCGCGAGTCTGCCAAGTTCGGCGTCAAGTCGGAATTCGGCGGCATCGACATCGCCGGGGTGACCGCGTACCGCCAGAGCATCATCGCCAGCAAGTACAAGGGTCTGCAGGGTCTCATCAAGGCTCGCGGGATTACGACCATCGAGGGCGAAGGCAAGCTGACTTCTCCGACGACCGTGCAGGTAGGTGACCAGACGCTGACGGGCAAGAACGTCATCCTCGCGACCGGCTCATACTCACGTTCGCTTCCGGGGCTCGAAATCGGCGGCCGCGTCATTACCTCCGAGCAGGCGCTCGAACTCGATTTCGTGCCGAAGAAGGTTGTCGTCCTCGGTGGCGGTGTCATCGGCGTCGAGTTTTCCAGCGTGTGGAAGTCGTGGGGTGCCGAAGTTCAGATCGTCGAGGCACTGCCGCACCTGGTTCCGAACGAAGACGAATCGGTCAGCAAGCAGTTCGAACGCGCGTTCCGTAAGCGCGGCATCAATTTCAGCCTCGGCGTGCGTTTCCAGAGCGTTACACAGGATGACAACGGCGTTGTGGTCACGCTCGAAGACGGCCAGACTTTCGACGGCGAGCTTCTGCTGGTCGCGGTTGGTCGCGGCCCGCGCACGGCAAACCTCGGATACGAGGAAGCCGGCGTAACCATGGACCGCGGATTCGTGATCACCAATGAGCGTCTCGCGACGAGCGTTCCCGGCCTCTACGCTGTCGGCGACATCGTTCCCGGCCTTCAGCTCGCGCACCGCGGCTTCCAGCAGGGCATCTTCGTAGCCGAAGAAATCGCCGGCCTGAACCCGATCATCGTCGAGGATGTCAACATCCCCAAGGTGACATACAGCGACCCCGAGGTCGCTTCGGTCGGCCTCTCCGAAGCGAAGGCGGCGGAGAAGTACGGGGCCGACAAGATCACGGCGTACGACTACAACCTTGCCGGCAACGGAAAGAGCCACATCCTCGAGACCGCTGGTTCGGTTAAGGTCGTCCGAGTGAACGACGGCCCGGTTGTCGGGGTGCACATGATCGGCGCCCGCGTCGGCGAGCTGATCGGTGAGGCCCAGCTGGCCGTGAACTGGGAGGCGTACCCGGAGGACATCGCGCCTCTCATCCACGCGCACCCGACGCAGAACGAGGCGCTCGGCGAGGCGTTCCTTGCACTCGCGAGCAAGCCGCTCCACGCCATTTAGGGCCACCGAGCGCTCCCGCTATCGACGAGCCCTCGAACTAAGCTAGACACGCAGCATTGAAGTATCTAAGGAGCATTCGAAGATGAGCGAATCCGTCAACCTCCCGGCACTCGGTGAGAGTGTCACCGAGGGCACGGTAACCCGCTGGTTGAAAAACGTCGGCGACCGCGTTGAGGTTGACGAGCCGCTGCTGGAGGTGTCAACGGACAAGGTCGACACGGAAATCCCGTCGCCCATCGCCGGTGTGATCGAAGCAATCCTGGTCGCTGAGGATGAAACCGTCGAGGTCGGAACGCCTCTCGTCACCATTGGTGATGGGTCAGGTGGTGGAGCGCCCGCCGATGCCCCAGCGGCCGAGGCACCCGCACCCGCTGCAGAGCCGGCACCAGCCGTCCCCGCCGCCGAAGAAGCCGCCGCGCCGGAGCCGGTTGCTCCGGCAGAGCCCGTGGCCGCACCACAACCCGAGCCGGTTGCCGAGGTTCCGTCAACTGACGCCCCCGCCCCGGAAGAAGCGACCCCGTCGTCGCCGGTTCCACCGGCTCCGAAAGAGCCAGAGCCCGCGCCCGCCGAGGTCGCGGCGCCGACGCCCGAGCCTGCCGCTGCACCCACCAGTTCCTCTGGTGTGAGCAATGCCGCGTATGTCACCCCAATCGTTCGCAAGCTGGCGCACGACAAGGGCATCGACCTCGCGTCTGTGATCGGTACTGGCGTGGGCGGTCGCATCCGCAAGCAGGACGTGCTGGCCGCTGGCACGACCATCAGCAAGACTGCGCCCGCTCCCGCCGAGCAGCGCGAGCCGCTCGCCGTTTCGCCGCTGCGCGGCACCACGGTTCCGATGTCGCGGCTGCGCAAGGTCATCGCGGACCGTGCGGTCATCTCGATGCAGACATCCGCCCAGCTCACCTCGGTCGTCGAGGTGGACGTCACGCGCGTCGCGCACTTCCGCGACGACGTGAAGGACCAGTTCCAGCGGGCCACCGGCGTCAAGCTCTCGTTCCTGCCGTTCTTCGCTCTGGCCGCGGCTGAGGCGCTGCGCGCGTACCCGATCGTCAACGCGACGATTGATGGTGACGCCATCGTCTACCCGGATCACGAGAACATCAGCGTTGCGGTCGACACCGAGCGTGGTCTCTTGACTCCGGTTATCCGCGATGCCGGCAACCTCGACCTCGCGGGTTTCGCGACGCAGATCGCCGATCTCGCGAGCCGCACGCGTGAGAACAAGCTGAAGCCCGACGAGCTCGCCGGAGGCACCTTCACACTGACAAACACCGGATCGCGTGGCGCTCTCTTCGATACGCCGATTGTCTTCCTGCCGCAGTCGGCCATTCTCGGCACCGGCATCGTCGTAAAGCGCCCGGTCGTCGTCAGCGACAACGGCCTGGACGCGATCGCGATCCGCTCAATGGTGTATCTGGCGCTGTCCTATGATCACCGCATCGTCGATGGCGCGGACGCCGCCCGATTCCTGGTCGCGGTCAAGGACCGCCTTGAGAACGGCGGCTTTGAGGGAAACCTCGGAATCTAGCCGGTCGAGTCCGGCGATCCGGTCGCCTGGATGCCGCTGAGGTAACCGCGTATTCGCCATCCGGCCTTGGCCCTGATCATCAGGACCGAGGCCGGATTGCTGTCCGGGCCAAGACTCACGAGCGCGGTGGCTCCGAGCGTTTCCGTCAGACTCGGGGCTGCGGCGCTGATGAGGGCAGATGTCGGGATCTCCGTGCCACCCTGCAACTGCTCAATCAGTTCGGCATCGGACGAGTATGCGCTCGAGGATGCTTCGTCAACACCGTCGAGGCAGAGTACCGACATCTCGCGGATGCACTGTGCGCGGGCTGTGAGCAGAATCGGCAGGGCGAGAACCGGGTCAGCGGGCAGCGCAGGAGCCGACGGCGGCGAGACGGTTGCCGTCGGCACGGCCTCGGGCGGCACGGGCTCGGATGATGATCCCTCGGGCAACAGTGCGAGGGTGAGAACCAGCGCAATGACGACGCCCGCTGCGGCAAACCAGAACGGCTTTCGTACCCCCTTCGCGAATGCGAACGCTCTGCTTCTGATCACGTCGATCGGATTGTCCCTCAGAATCGCGTCGATGCGAGCGAGAACGCGGTCCGGCTCGACCGGCGACGGCGTCGGAACCGGCTCGGGAGCAGGCAATGCACGGTCTGCGGAGCCAAAACGCAGAGGCATACCCGTGGATGCCTGCGCGCCTGGTCCGAATTCGATGGCGATCGGGTCGGCAAGGTCGAACAACCGAGCCTCGAGCCGCTCCATCAACTCGTATTCGCGCGACGCGGAGTCGATCCACTCGATGAGCCGCACCACGGGCGTGTCCGTCGCGGCATTGCGGACCCGCGAGAGCAACGCGATCGTGAGGTCTGCCAACGCGCTTCGATCGCGCTCCGCGGCGGGCTGCGCGTCGATCGCAGCGATTGAGCCATCCCGAGCGAACAGCTCGCAGTGGCCGAATCCGATGAGCACCGGCTCTCCGTTCGCACCAAGGTGCAGGCTCGATGCCCCAATTCGACCGTGGGCGACGCCCAGTCGATGCAACGCCGGCAGGGCCCCGGCAAGGGGTGCGAGCAGCGTGACGACCTCACCCTTCTCGAGGGAGTCCCGGTCACGGACGAGCGCGCCAACGCTGCCCCGCTGCACCCGCTCCAGAATCAGGATCGGGACGTCTTTTTCGGTACTGGCAACATCCCGCAACGTCAGAAAGTGTGGCGAATCCAATCGGCCGAGCGCATCCAGCTCGTTGCCGATGCTCTCGACATCAACATCCTCGTGGAACACTTTCAGCGCGACCGGCCCGGTCTCGCCTGCGCCGAGGAAGACGTCCGCCCTCGAGCCCGAGCCCAGCCGGCGCACCAGGCGATAACCCGCAAGTGAGTTTCCTGTCACATCCCGAAACGTCATCCGCCCATGGTCTCCTCCGGCGAAGCCGAAGAATCTGAGCCGACGATTGACGGCAACATGCGCCCCCGGCACCCGCGCTGTGAAGGAGTCGTCTAGGCTCGGGTACGTGGTCGACATTGTCGTCACGGGGCTAAGCGCCAACTCCGTGCCGTATCTCGACGCTCTGGACACTCAGCGGTCAGTTCACGCTGATGTTGTCGCAGGGCGGGCGCCTGACACTGTCCTTCTCCTTGAGCACCCGGCGGTCTACACGGCCGGGAAACGTACCGAGGACTCCGAGAGGCCGAGCGACGGCACGCCCGTCATCGATGTCGACCGCGGAGGCAAAATCACCTGGCACGGTCCCGGCCAGCTGGTTGGCTATCCGATCGTTCATTTGCCGGATCCGATCGACGTCGTTGCGTATGTTCGTCGGCTGGAGTCGGTAATGATCGCTGTGCTCGCCGAACTCGGGATAGAAGCCGAGCGAGTCGCTGGCAGGTCCGGGGTATGGCTTCGGGCGTCGGAGGATCACCCCGGCGACAAGATAGGGGCCATCGGCATCCGCGTCTCCGAGGGCGTGACCATGCACGGCTTCGCGTTGAACTGCTCGAACTCGTTCGAGGCTTACGACGCCATCATTGCCTGCGGCATCAAGGATGCCGGCGTGACAAGCATCTCCCGTGAGCTGGGACGAACCGTGACACCGAGCGACATCATCGATCTGGTTTCCGAGCAGCTCGCGTGGTACCTCGAACTGACGGAGGCCCGCTCGTGACCGCGGCAACGGCGCATCCGCCCGAGGGGCGCAAGCTCCTTCGTCTCGAAGTTCGTAATGCCGAGACACCGATCGAACGAAAGCCGTCGTGGATCAAGACGACCGCGCACATGGGTCCGGAGTTCCAGCAATTACAGGCACTAGTGAAGGGCGAGGGCCTGCACACGGTGTGCCAGGAAGCCGGATGCCCCAACATCTACGAGTGCTGGGAAGACCGCGAGGCAACCTTCCTCATCGGAGGGTCACAGTGCACTCGCCGGTGCGACTTCTGTCAGATCGACACGGGCAAGCCCGCGGATTACGACATCGATGAGCCACGAAGAGTTGCAGAGTCGGTTCGCGCCATGAACCTGCGCTACGCGACGGTCACGGGCGTCGCCCGCGATGACCTGCCAGACGAGGGTGCGTGGCTGCACGCGGAGACCGTGCGCCAGATCCACGAGCAGAACCCTGGCACGGGCGTCGAAATCCTGGCGACGGACTTCTCGGGCAATCCCGAACTCCTTCGAGTGGTCTTCGACTCACGCCCCGAGGTGTTCGCGCACAACGTGGAGACGGTGCCGCGCATCTTCAAGCGCATCCGTCCCGCGTTCCGCTACGAACGCTCGCTGGACGTGCTCACTCAGGCCCGCGACTACGGGCTGATCACCAAGTCGAACCTTATTCTCGGGATGGGCGAAGAGCGTTCCGAGGTCAGCCAGGCGCTGCAGGACCTGCACGATGCCGGAACCGACATCATCACGGTCACGCAGTACCTGCGGCCGACCCCGCGCCACCTGCCGGTGGACCGCTGGGTGCGGCCGGAGGAGTTCCTCGAGATCAAGGCAGAGGCCGAGGAAATCGGATTCCTCGGAGTTCTCGCTGGTCCGCTGGTTAGGTCGAGCTACCGTGCCGGGCGCCTATGGGCGCAGTCGATGGTTGCCAAGGGTCGCGAGATCCCCGAACATCTGGCGCCGCTCGCCGATGCGAGCCTCGGCTTCGCGCAGGCGGTGTAGCACCGAGCGCGAGGCTTCGCTTAGAGCGTGAGAACGGCATCCATCCTCCAGCATTTACCGGGCGGCCGTTCACCGTATCCTTGACGCATGGCACGAGTAGAACAGCCCGCGAAGAAGGCTAAGGAACCAAACCGCATCAAACAGATGTTTGACGTGTTCCAGATGACCCGCAAGTACGACAACCGGGCGATCTGGTTCATGCTGCTTGGCGCTGTGCCGCTGATCGCGGTGGGATTCCTGCTCGGATTCCTGCTGCCGAACTCGAATCTCCTGTCGGAGATTTCGTACCCGGTCATCGGTCTGCTCGCGGGAATTCTGATCGCCATGATCATCCTCGGTCGGCGAGCGGAGCGCGCCGCGTATTCGCAGATCGAGGGGCAGGCGGGCGCGGTGGGCGCCGTTCTGAAGAACTCGGTCAGACGCGGATGGCAGACCAGCGAGATGCCGGTCAATGTCAGCCCGCGCACGCAGGACGCGGTATACCGCGCCATCGGTCGCGGCGGCGTTGCCCTCATCGGCGAGGGTCCGAAGTCGCGCACCCAGCGGATGCTCGAGGACGAGCGTCGTACCGTGGCCCGGGTGTTGCCTAACGTGCCGATCACATTCCTTTACGTCGGCCCGGATTCGGACTCGACGCCCCTGTACAAGCTTCCGGCCCGCCTCCAGCGCATCAAGCCCGCGCTGCGCAAGGCGGAGATCATTGCCGTCGGAAATCGTCTCGCGTCGCTCAGCAAGCCGCCCGTTGGCATCCCCAAGGGAATGGACCCGAACCGGGTTCGCGCACAGCGTCCACGCTAACGATGGCAGCGAAGGCTCCGCGCGGTGCTGAGGCTCACAAACCGTGGAGCCACAACATCGCGTACTTTCCCTTCATTGTGAACGCGGCCCGCGAGCGGGCCAGGCACTCAGCGATCGATGTCGGAACCGCAAACGGGATGCTCGCTGCCGAGCTTGCCGAGTTCATCCCGTCCGTCGTTGGACTGGACGCGCAGGCGGAACAGGTCGAATCGGCTGCGGCCGCGCATCCGAATGTTCCCGGTCTTCGTTTCGTAGTTGGCGATGTACTCACGACTCACTGTGACGGCGAGCCGTACGACTTTGTCGCCTGTAGCGCGACTCTTCACCACATGGAAACGGATGCGGGTCTCAACCGCCTCCGGGACCTGACCGCGCCGGGAGGTACTCTCGTGATTGTTGGCCTGGCCTTTGACTCGACGCCCTGGGACCGCATCGTGCACATCGCAACCCGCGTCCCGATCCGTCTGGCGCGGGCCCGCCACGGCTGGTACCAGCACGGTGGACCGGTAGCCGGCCCCAAAGAGAGCTGGACCGAAATCCGCCGCCTGGTGTCTATCGCCTTGCCGGGCGCACGCTTCCGGAAGCGCCTGTACTGGCGTTACTCCGTTGTCTGGAATCGACCGGACGCCACCTAACGCCGAACGAGCACCGTGCCCGCGACCTTATCGTGCAGTCCACGCTGGTCCTTATCGAAGATCACCGCCGGGATCACCAGCATGAGGAGGATGGTGCGAACGAATGGCCGCCACACCCCGAGGTACCCCGGTACCACGGGAACGACCCGCAGCCCGAAAATCAGGTGACCCACGCTGCCGTTCACAATCAGCAGAAATACGACCTGAAGCACCCCGAAGATACCGAGCGTCGCGAAGCCATAGGTGTCCGGGCGGAAGAAGGCATACGACAGCAAGTACGCGATCCCCCAATCGATGAGGATCGCGGCAATGCGGCGGCCAAGACGCCCGATTGATCGCGGGCCGGCCTCGGGAAGACCGAGGCGTTTGCCCGGCCAATCGACTGGAGTTCCCTGTGCAACCGACATACCTGAATTCTAGTTAGCCGCCGGTCTCGTAACATCGCGGAAACAATGGCGTCACTACGGCGAAACTCCCCCACCGTACCCTTACGTCAGGCTGCGACTGCAGTCTGCCAAGATCCAACACATTTGGAGTCGCCCCAATGTTCAAAGATTCCTCTGAGGTGCTGAAGTACATCAAGGACGAAGACATCAAGTTCCTTGACATCCGCTTCACCGATCTCCCCGGCGTGCAGCAGCACTTCAACATTCCCGCATCCACTGTCGATGAGGAATTCTTCTCAATCGGGCAGCTCTTCGACGGCTCCTCCATCCGTGGCTTCGCCAACATCCATGAGTCGGACATGCAGCTCATTCCGGACGTCACCACGGCATATCTCGACCCGTTCCGCGTCGAGAAGACGCTCATCATGCTGTTTGACATTTACAACCCGCGCAACGGCGAGATCTATCACCGTGATCCGCGACAGGTCGCCAAGAAGGCCGAGAAGTACCTGGCCTCAACCGGCATCGCCGACACCGCGTTCTTCGCTCCCGAAGCCGAGTTCTACATCTTCGACGACGTCCGCTACGAGGTGAAGCAGAACACGAGCTTCTACTCCGTCGATTCCGATGAGGGCGCCTGGAACTCGGGCCGCATCGAAGAGGGCGGCAACCTCGCCAACAAGACCCCGTACAAGGGCGGCTACTTCCCGGTCAGCCCCATCGACAAGCAGGGCGACCTGCGTGACGACATCAGCCTCAAGCTCATCGAGTCCGGTCTGATCCTGGAGCGTGCCCACCACGAGGTCGGCACCGGAGGCCAGGCGGAGATCAACTACCGCTTCAACACCATGGTCAACGCCGCTGACGATCTGCTGAAGTTCAAGTACATCGTCAAGAACACCGCGCTCGAGTGGGGCAAGGCCGCGACGTTCATGCCGAAGCCGCTATTCGGCGACAACGGCTCCGGCATGCACACCCACCAGTCGCTCTGGAATGGCGGCACCCCGCTGTTCTACGACGAGAGCGGATACGGCGGACTCTCCGACATCGCCCGCTGGTACATCGGCGGTCTTCTCAAGCACGCTCCGGCTGTACTCGCATTTACCAACCCGACCCTCAACTCGTACCGTCGGCTCGTGCCCGGCTTCGAGGCGCCGGTGAACCTGGTGTACTCGGCCGGCAACCGTTCGGCATCCATCCGCATCCCGATCACGGGCACGAACCCGAAGGCCAAGCGCATCGAGTTCCGCGCCCCGGATGCGTCGGGTAACCCGTACCTCGCGTTCGCGGCTCAGCTGATGGCCGGTCTCGACGGAATCAAGAACAAGATCGAGCCCCACGAGCCCGTCGACAAGGACCTCTACGAACTGCCGCCCGAGGAGGCCAAGAACATCCCGCAGGTACCCGGTTCGCTCGCCGAGGTGCTGGTCGCCCTCGAGAACGACCACGAGTTCCTGACTGCCGGCGGCGTATTCACGCCCGACCTGATCGAGACCTGGATCGCGTACAAGCGCGAGAAGGAGATCATCCCGTCGTCGCAGCGCCCGCATCCGTTCGAGTACGAGCTGTACTTCTCGGTCTAGCCGCATCTCTCGTCAGGGTCGCATCCGTTCTCGGCTGCGGCCCTTTCGCGTTCCTCGCACCCGGTTGTGCAGGTGTTTCGCCGCGCGAATCTGAGTTCCGCTCGTCAGATCGCCCTCGAGCGCCAAAACACCTGCACAACCGGGGTCACGGGTGGGCGCGACACTGGGACGTCGGGATCGCGGCCGCCCACTCCGCGGCAGGTCCAGCATGATTCCGACCTTGCGACGGTGTCGACATCCATCAGCCTCTCGCCGGCGCCACCACTGTCGAGCCGTAGAACCGCTTCTCGAAGACCTGGCGCGCGAGACGGGTAGTTCGCAGGTAGTCCTCTTCGAGTTGCGTTGCCGACCCCGCCGGATATTCAAGCAGCCGCGAGATCCCCTCGAGTGCCTGGCGATCCGTTGGCAGCATGTCGCTCGTCTTGGCCGACCAGATGGTGACACCGGAACGTACCCGCGACGCGAGCAGCCACGCCTCTCGCAACTTCTTGGTGTCCGCCTCGGAGATCAAATCGGCTTCGGTCGCAGCACGAAGTGCGCCCAGTGTCGACGTCGTGCGCAATCCCGGGATGGTCGCACCGAACCGCAACTGCAGCAGCTGCACGAACCACTCCACGTCGCTGAGAGATCCACGGCCGAGCTTGAGGTGCCGGGCCGGATCGGCAGCCTGCGGAAGCCGCTCGGCCTCGACGCGAGCCTTGATGCGCTTGATGTCGCGTACCTCCTGTTCGCCGATCTTCGCCGGGTAGCGAACCTCGTCGGCCAGTGCCTCAAAGTCCCGGATGAGGTCGGCGTCACCCACGACTCCCCGCGCCCGGAGCAACGCCTGCGCCTCCCAGGTCAGCGACCAGCGCTCGTAGTACGCGCGATAGCTGTCGAGCGATCGCACAACGGCGCCGTTCTTACCCTCCGGGCGCAGTCCGATATCGAGATCGAGCGGCAGCCGCAGGTCTTCGGTCAGTCGATTGATCGTCTGGATGATCAGCTCGGACCTGGCCCCCGCATCTTCGCCCGTCGCCGTGGTCGGCCGGTATACGTACACGATGTCGACGTCCGACCCGAACCCGACTTCCTGGCCGCCGTATCGGCCCATTGCGATGATCGCAAACTCGAGCCCATCGGCATCCGGCCTGGCCAACTGGAGCATCCCGGTGAGTATCGCGGTCGTGATGTCGCTCAGCGCGATACTGATTTTCGAGATGGTGAGCAGACCCAGGATGCCGGCGACCGCGACCCGAAGAACCTCCCGACGCCGCGCGGTCCGTAGCGCTAGCGCCGCTGCCTCGGGATCGTCGTCGTGACGGGCGATGGTTGCGCGTGTCTCCTCGATCAGGGCGTCGAGCGTGTGCGGGACGAGCTCTTCCTCGTTTTCCAGCCACGCCGCACCCTCGGGGATTCGTTCGAGCAGGTTGCTGACGAACCTCGATCCCGACAGTACGCTCGTGAGTCGCTGCGCTGCGCCCGATGAATCGCGCAGCATCCGCAGGAACCAGTACGCCTCGCCCAGGTCATCGCTCAGTCGACGAAATGCCAGCAGTCCGTGGTCCGGGTCGGCTCCCTCCGCAAACCAGCCGAGCATTACCGGTAGGAGGGTGCGCTGAATGGTTGCCCTCCGCGAAACACCGCCGGTGAGCGCCGCGATGTGGTGCAGTGCACCAGCCGGATCACGGAAGCCGATGGCAGCGAGACGAGCCTCGGCTTGTTCGCTCGAGAGCGTGAGACCGCCGTCGGGCAGAGCAGCGACGGCACTCAGCAGCGGGCGGTAAAACAGCCGCTCGTGAAGGCTGCGAACCTCGTGCTTGGTCTGCTGCCACGCGTCAAGGAGCTCATCAGCGCTCGAGTACAGTCCGGTCGCCCGAGCGAGGATGCGCACCGCGTCCGGATCTCGCGGCATCAGGTGGGTCCGCATCAGACGCGAAAGCTGGAGCCGATGCTCGAGCAGGCGCAGCATCCGATAGTCCCGAGAAAATTCGGACGCCTCGACCCGACCGATGTAGCCCTGGGCCGCAAGCGCAACGAGGGCGTGAAGCGTCGCGCGCTGGCGCACCTCCGGGTCGTGCTGGCCGTGCACAAGCTGCAGAAGCTGGATGGTGAATTCGACATCGCGCAATCCGCCGGGCCCCAGCTTCAACTGGATGTCGCGCTCATCGGCCGGGATGTTCTCGGTAACCCGCTCGCGCATCCGCTGCACCGACTCGACGAAGCCCTCACGCGCGGCGCTTGACCACACCAACGGGGCAACGCCATCCACGTAGCGTGCTCCGAGTTCCAGGTCACCGGCGAGCGGTCTTGCCTTGAGCAGCGCCTGGAACTCCCAACTCTTGGCCCAGCGTTCGTAGTAGGCCAGGTGCGATTCAAGAGTGCGAACGAGCGCTCCGTCCTTGCCCTCGGGCCGCAGGTTTGCGTCGACCTCCCACAGCGTCGGCTCGGACGCCAGCTCCTGGATGCCACGGGCCGTCTGCATCGCAAGCCGCGTTCCGATCTCAACGGCCTGGTCGGCGCCGAGGTCACCGGTCGCCTCAACCGCGAAGATCACGTCGACATCGCTCACATAGTTGAGTTCACGAGCACCTGACTTGCCCATACCGATAATGGCGAGCCGCGTGTTCGCAACATCCTGCTCCGGGAATTTGACGCTCCGGCGCGCGACATCCAGAGATGCGTCGAGTGCTGCGCCGGCGAGATCGGCGAGCATCCCCGTGACCTGAGAGACCGCCGCGAGCGGATCCGGATTGGACAAATCCCATGCGGCGAGCTGAGCCAGATGCCGTCGATAGCGAACCCGGAGGGCCGTGAACGCCGCGTCATCGGTCAGTCCTCCGACCGCGGCTACGAGATCGGCACGAAGTACCTCGGCGTCCGGGAGGTCGACGAGCGGCGTTCGCAGCGCATCCAGCTCGCCGGGGTGGCGCAGGAAGAACTCTGCAATTCCCTGGGATGCGCCAAGGAGCCGAATCAGTCGGTCAGCGGATTCCGGGTTTGCGAGAACCGCTTCGAGTGGACCGGGCGCGTGCTCGCGCAGTTCACCGAGCAGCCGAAGCGCCTGGTCGGCATCGGCGGCGTGCGCGAAGCGCGGGATGAGATCGTCGGCAATGTCCGCAACGAGCGCACCAGCGGACCCGAGTTCGGTGAAGCCCAGTTTCGCCAGTTCAGTCAGGCGTGTTTGCTGGCGAGCCACATCACTCATGAGCCCACCGCACCGCGGACACCCTGCATCGTCTGCGCGATCACAGGATCTCTAGGTTGCTCTCCATCTCGAAGGGTGTCACCTGGGCGCGATACTCGTTCCACTCGCGGCGCTTGTTCAGCAGCACAAAATTAAAGACCTGCTCCCCCAGCGTCTCGGCGACGAGCTCCGAATCCTCCATAAGGGAGATCGCGTGGTCAAGGCTCGCCGGAAGCTGGTTGTAGCCAAGAGCCTTGCGCTCGGCATCCGTGAGTGACCAGACGTTGTTCTCGGCTTCGGGAGGCAACTCGTAGCCCTCCTCGATGCCCCTGAGGCCGGCCGCGAGAAGCAGCGAGTACGCGAGGTACGGGTTGGCGGCGGAATCCATCGCACGGTACTCGACGCGCGAACTCTGGCCCTTGTTGGGCTTGTAGAGCGGCACACGCACGAGTGCCGAGCGGTTGTTGTGGCCCCAGGTAACGAAGCTCGGTGCCTCGTCCCCACCCCACAGCCGCTTGTACGAGTTGACGAACTGGTTCGTGACGGCCGTGATCTCGGGCGCGTGGCGCAGCAGTCCGGCAACAAACTGTCGCCCGATCTTCGACAACTGGTACTGAGCGCCAGCATCATAGAACGCGTTGACGTCGCCCTCGAACAGCGAGAGGTGCGTGTGCATGCCGGAACCAGGATGGCCGGACATCGGCTTCGGCATGAACGTCGCGTAGACGCCCTGCTCGATCGCGACCTCTTTGATCACCGTGCGGAAAGTCATGATGTTGTCGGCTGTTGTCAGTGCGTCCGCGTAACGAAGATCGATCTCGTTCTGGCCGGGCCCAGCCTCATGGTGGCTGAACTCCACCGAGATGCCGAGGTCCTCGAGCATCCGCACCGAACGGCGCCGGAAGTCGTGAGCGGTGCCGCCGGGCACGTTGTCGAAGTAGCCTGCTGAATCGACCGGCTCCGGACCGCCGTTCTTGTACTTGCTGGACTTGAGCAGGTAGAACTCGATTTCCGGATGGGTGTAGAACGTGAATCCGCGATCACCTGCACGGGCAAGCGTGCGCTTCAGAACGTTGCGAGGGTCGGCGACCGCGGGCTGTCCGTCGGGCGTCGTGATGTCACAGAACATGCGCGCGGTCGGATCGATCTCTCCGCGCCAGGGAAGAATCTGGAAGGTTGTCGGGTCCGGGTGCGCGAGGACATCCGCCTCGTATGCCCTTGTCAGACCCTCGATCGCCGAACCGTCGAAGCCGAGACCCTCGGCAAATGCACCCTCAACCTCGGCGGGGGCAATGGCTACGGACTTGAGCGTGCCCACAACATCCGTAAACCACAGGCGAATGAATTTGATCCCGCGCTCTTCAATGGTTCGGAGGACGAAGTCACGTTGTTTGTCCACGAGGCTCCTGACAATTCGCCACTGCGCAGCACAGCAAAATGCGCTGTCACCGGGCTCTTTTGCCCGCGCTATTAGGCTAGTGGCTATGCCCCGTCTTCGCTTGGCACTCGCCCAGACGAACCCGATTCTCGGCGACCTTGCGGGCAATCGGGTCCAGATTCTTGATGCCGCCACGCGCGCATCCGCGGCGGGCGCCGATCTACTGGCCGTCGGCGAGATGGCGCTCAGCGGATACCCGATCGAAGACCTTGCGGCTCGACCCAGCTTCCTACGTGAAGCCAACGCTGGCGTGCTTCAGTTGGCGAAGGAGCTGCTGGATGCCGGGCTCGGCGAACTAATCGTTGTCGTCGGGCATCCGGACGGCCCATTCGAACCGCGGCTGCTCGGCACGAGCAACGCTCCAACCGCGATCGCCCAGAACCGCGCGAGCGTTTTGCAACACGGGCACGTCAAGGCCCAGTACTCCAAGCACCACCTGCCGAACTACTCCGTCTTCGACGAGTACCGCATCTTCATCCCGGGCGACGAACTCCTCGTGCTGCGGATCAGAGGCGTGGACATCGCCCTGATCATTTGCGAGGACCTCTGGCGCGACGGCGGACCGGTCGCCCGGGTTCTTGAGGCGGATGCCGGGCTGCTACTCGTCATCAACGCGTCGCCGTTCGAACGAGACAAGGACGAGGTACGACTGCCGCTCGTGACGCGTCGTGCGGTCGAGACGGACACGATCGTCGCTTACGTGAATATCGTTGGCGGCCAGGACGACCTGGTCTTCGACGGGGACAGCGTGATTGTCGATGGCGAGGGCACGATCCTCGCTCGCGCGCCGCAGTGGACATCCCACCTGCTCGTCACCGACCTTGACGTCGCCGCCGCGACGGACACTCCCCTACCTCAGCACGTGACTCGAGTGGAGTTGACCATTCCGGAGGTTGACAAAAATCCCATCGACGCGGATGTCGCGGTTCCATCGGACGATCTGGAACAGCTGTGGAACGCGCTGGTGCTCGGCCTGCGCGACTACGTCGAGAAGAACGGATTCCCATCGGTCGTCCTGGGCGTATCCGGTGGCATCGACTCGAGTGTCGTTGCCACCCTGGCCGCGGATGCCGTTGGCGCAGACCGGGTCTACGGGATCGCCATGCCCAGCAGATACAGTTCGGGTGGCTCCGTCGATGACGCGAGCGATCTGGCGGCGCGCGTCGGTTTCCATTACTCGGTCGAACCCATCGCTGACCTGGTCGCACCGATCGAAGACCAGCTGCAGCTGACCGGCGTCGCCGCCGAAAACGTTCAAGCGCGCATCCGCGGCATGATCTGGATGGCCGAGTCGAACGCGCACGGCCACCTCGCTTTGACCAACGGGAACAAGACGGAAATCTCCGTCGGCTACTCGACCATCTACGGCGATGCTGCGGGGGGATTCGCTCCCATCAAGGACGTCCCGAAGACGCTTGTCTGGGAGTTGGCGCGCTGGCGCAACTCACTCGCGGAGAAGCGCGGCGAGACTCCTCCGATTCCCGCAAATTCGATCGAAAAGCCGCCCAGCGCGGAACTCCGGCCAGACCAGACCGACCAGGACACGCTGCCGCCGTACGAAACTCTCGACGCCATCCTTGACGCGTACGTAACCCGCAACCTTGGACGAGAGGACGTAATCGAGCTCGGCTTCGACGCGGAAACCGTCGACTTCGTCACGCGCCTCGTCGATCACTCGGAATGGAAGCGGCGCCAGGGCGCCATCGGGCCCAAGATCAGCGGGATGGCTTTCGGCCGCGACCGGCGCCTGCCGATCACCTATCGGCCCAGCTTGTAAGCGCCGCCGCCTCATCCGTGAGGGGCGGCGATAGGCCCTTACGCGCCGCGTTTTGGGGCCTATCGCCGCCCCTCACGGATGTGGGCGGTTCCGGCTGGCTAGACTCGAACCATGGCAGAGCAGGCAGCTTCGGCACCCAAAAAGGTCCGCACCAGGCACTTTCAGAACGCGAAGCAGAACGGCATCAAGATCACCGGGCTGACGAGCTATGACATGCTCACCGCATCCATCTTTGACGAAGCCGGCATCGACTTTCTGCTCGTCGGCGACTCGGCCGCAAACAACGTACTTGGCTACGACACGACGCTCCCGGTAACCGTCGACGAACTTATTCCTCTGGCTCGCGCTGTGGCAGGAGCCGTCAAGCGCGCCTTTGTGATCGGAGATATGCCGTTTGGGTCGTACGAGACCGGGCCGGACGAGGCGCTCCACACGGCGTTCCGGTTTATGAAGGAGACGGGCGTACACGCCGTGAAGCTCGAGGGCGGCGTCCGCTCGGCCGAGCAGATTCGTCGCATTGTTTCCGCCGGCATCCCGGTCATGGGGCACATCGGTTTCACCCCGCAGAGCGAACACGGACTTGGCGGCCACGTGATCCAGGGTCGGGGCGACCAGGTCACGCAGCTTCTCGCGGACGCGCACGCCGTTGAGGACGCCGGAGCATTCGCGGTGGTGCTTGAAATGGTTCCGGCCGAAGCCGCGAAACAGGTCACCGCCGAGTTGCGCATCCCGACCATTAGCGTCGGCGCCGGCCCACACACCGATGGGCAGTTGCTGGTGTGGACCGACTGGGCCGGGTTCACGAAGGGTCGCATCCCATCGTTCGTCAAGCAGTACGCGAACCTGCGTAAGACTCTTTCGGATGCGGTAATCGCCTACCGCGCCGATGTCGACTCGGGCGAATATCCGGGCGAAAAGTACTCATTCCACGACTAGTTGTGAGTCCAGACGAGGATGTCGCCGTCCTCTTCGGTTGATTTCGTGCCGGTCTGACGGAACCCGTTCTTTTCCAGAACCCGACGACTCGCAACGTTGGATGCCGACGTGCTCGCGGTAATCGCAACGATTGATGCCGATTCGAGCAGGTGTGCGACGAGCGCCCGCACGGCCTCGGTCGCGAAGCCTTTACCCGTAACCCCGAATCCATAGCCGATCTCGATGGCACCGTTCTCGTCGACTTTGCTTGTCGTGCCAAGTGCGCCAACCGCGCGCGATGTCGCGCGCTCGATCGCGGTGTACGAATCGGGCACCGGGTCGTCCTCATTCGCCAATAGACGCGGGAACATCCCTAGGGCATCCCCCGGCCAGTGCGGCGCAAAGGATACGGTGCCGATATCTGGCACGTCGAAGTCAAAGCTGCTGGCAGCGAGGCGCTCTTCGATCAGAGCGTGAGACAGCGGCGCCAGAACCAGGCGCTCGGTGGTGAGAACGGTCACAGGCACATCGTTTCACGGCATGATGGCAATATGGAACTCGTTCAGGTTGCCCAGCATGTCGATGATCTCGATCGCGCCATTGCGTTCTACGAGCAACTGCTTGCACAGAAGGTGACCGCACGATTCGACCCACCCGGGCTCGCATTCTTTATGCTCGACGGAACTCGTCTGCTACTCGACCCAACCGCTCCGTCGGGGCTGCTCTACCTGGCCGTCGACGACGTCGAATACAGCATCGATGAGTTGAGCAAACGTGGTGTCATCATCGACACTGATCCGCACGTGATCTTCCAACACAAGGACGATTTGCTCGGGCGCGCAGGCACGGACGAGTGGTTGGCCTACATCACTGATTCCGAAGGCAACACCGTCGGGCTCGTCAGCTATTCAGACAGCGACCCAAACGACTGAGCTAGTCCTTGGCATCCTCGGAGGCCCACTGACGGGAACGCTCCGCAATGATCTCCGGCGCACGCTGAGCCTCCTCGCGGCTGGCAAACGGGCCGTCGAGGTCACTCGCCAGCGACTGCCGACCTTCTTCGACTTCACCGGTCTTGATGTTGTAGAACCACTCTGTCAACGCTTAGCTCCTCTCAGAGACGATAAAATCGATCTTATGCCTCGGGATTCGAACGGACGCCTTGTGCCCGGTCGGATCTCCCCGCAGAGGCCGGTTCCCGCGAGCATCCCCCGTCCCGAATATGTCGGCAAGGCCGGACCGCGAGATTACGATGGCGACGACGTTTACGATGCCGCGGAGATCGAACACATCCGCGAATCAGGCACGATCGCCGCGAACGCGATCGACGTGATTGCCGCGGCGATCGCGCCCGGAGTGACTACCGATGAACTGGACCGGATTGGCCACCGATACATGGTCGAACACGGCGCGTATCCGTCAACCCTGGGATACCGTGGTTACCCCAAATCGATCTGCACCTCGATCAACGAGGTCATCTGCCACGGCATCCCGGATGACACGGTTCTGCTGGATGGCGACATCATCAATATCGATGTCACGGCCTTCAAGAACGGCGTGCACGGCGACCTGAACAAGACGTTCGTCGTTGGGTCGGGCAGCCAGGAGGCGATCGATCTGGTCGAACGCACCCGCGAGGCTCTGAGTCGCGGCATCAAGTCTGTTGCGCCGGGCCGCGCGATCAACGTCATCGGACGCGCCATCGAATCGTACGCGAAGCGCTTCAACTACGGAGTCGTGCGCGACTTCACCGGCCACGGCGTCGGAACCGCGTTCCACTCCGGCCTGGTCATCCCGCACTATGACGCCGCGCCGGACCACGACCGAGTGATGGAGGTCGGGATGGTGTTCACGATCGAGCCGATGTTGACCCTCGGCAGCGCTCGTTGGGATCTGTGGCCGGACGACTGGACGGTAACGACCAAAGACAAGAGCCTGACCGCGCAATTCGAGCACACACTGGTCGTGACCGAGCGCGGTGCCGAGATTCTGACCAATTCGTAGGACGATCAAACCCAAAAGGACGACGCATGACAAAGGCAGTTGGCATCGACATTGGTGGAACCGGCATCAAGGGCGCGCTCGTCGAGACGCGGACCGGCGAGCTGCTGAGTGATCGCATCAAGCTTGACACCCCCAAGGGCGGCGAGCCGAATGACATCGTCAAGACCGTGGTGCAGATCGTCGATCAGCTGAAAGTCGACCCGAGTATCCCTGTTGGAGTGTGCTTTCCCGCGATCGTCATCGATGGCAAGACGATGTCGGCGGCGAACGTGTCGAAGAAATGGATCGGCCTGGACGCCGAGGGTCTGTTTGAGAAAGCGCTCAAGCGAGACATCCGGTTCGTCAACGACGCGGATGCCGCGGGCGTAGCCGAGGCACGCCACGGAGCGGCCAAGGATGTCGAGGGTCTCGTGATCATGACGACGCTCGGCACGGGGATCGGCTCGGCACTCCTCTACAACGGCGTACTGATCCCGAACGCCGAACTCGGCCACATCGAGATCGATGGCAAGGATGCCGAAAAGCGTGCGTCGTACATCGCGAAGGAAAAGGCGCGGCTCAGTTGGAAGCGCTGGGCGCTTCGCCTTCAGAAGTACTACTCGCACCTCGAGTTCCTGTTCTCGCCCAACCTGTTCATCGTGGGCGGTGGCGTGTCGAAGAGCTATGAGGAGTTCCTGCCCCTGCTCAAACTGAATACCAAGATCGTGCCGGCGAAGCTGCGCAACAACGCCGGCATCCTCGGTTCTGCTTCGCTGGCGGTCGACAAGGTCGCCGAAGCGAAGAAGGCCGCAGCGCGCAAAAAATTGTGACGTAGGAGCGACATGGCACGGGGACGTCTGCGGGTAATGCTCGGCGCCGCGCCCGGGGTCGGCAAGACGTTCGCGATGCTTGAGGACGCGAGAAGGCTTCACGAAAGCGGCAAGGACGTGGTCGTCGGTATCGTCGAGAGCCACGGTCGAGTCGCAACGGAATTGCTTCTCAGCGGGCTCGAGGTGCTTCCCCGACGGGATGTGACCCATCGCGGCGTTGCGCTGGACGAGCTCGACCTCGCCGGCGTACTCGCTCGGAAACCCGGCATCGCACTCGTCGACGAACTTGCCCACACGAACGCGCCGGGCTCGACCCACGAGAAGCGTTGGCAGGACGTCGACGCGATCCTGGATGCCGGCATCGACGTGCTCTCGACGGTCAACGTACAGCACATCGAGTCGCTCAACGACGTCGTGAGACAGATCATCGGAGTCCCCCAACGCGAAACGATCCCCGACGACGTGCTCCGCCGGGCGGATCAGGTTGAACTGATCGACCTGGCTCCCGAGGCTCTTCGCGATCGACTATCCGAGGGCGTCGTCTATCCGGCTGCTCGCGTGGATGCGGCGCTCAGCAACTATTTCCGTCTCGGCAACCTCACGGCCCTGCGCGAGCTGGCGCTGCTCTGGCTCGCCGACGAGGTGGATGTCGCGCTTCAGGCGTACCGGATCGAGAAGGGGATCGACGCTCCATGGGAGGCGCGGGAACGGATTGTCGTCGCGCTTACCGGTGGCGCGGAGGGGGAAACGCTGATTCGACGTGGCGCGCGGATTTCCGCCCGTTTGGGCGGAGGACAGCTCTTGGCTGTCCACGTCACGAGCGCGGACGGGTTGGCCGAAGGGAACGCGGCCGAGCTGGATGCCCAGCGCGCGCTGCTCGAGACGCTGGGTGGCAGTTACCACCACGTCGTCGCCGACCAGATACCGATCGCGCTCGTCGAGTTTGCGCGCAGTGTCAACGCGACGCAGGTCGTCATCGGTGTCAGCCGCCGCAGCAGGCTGGAGGCCGTCGTCGGCGGCGGGATCGGCGCCAGCGTCATCCGCCTGGCCGGCGACATCGACGTGCACATCGTCTCTCACGCCCAGGCGGGCAAGCGACGACTCCCGACGATCGGCGGGGCGCTGTCACTGCGGCGCCGTCTCGCCGGATTCGGACTGACGATCGTCGGCCTCCCGCTGATCACCTGGCCACTCGCGGTGCTGCGGACTCCGAGCGCTCTTGCTGCCGAGGTGCTCGCCTACCAACTGTTCGTCGTCGTTGTCGCGATCGTCGGCGGAATTTGGCCCGCCCTGCTCGCGGCCGTCGGTGCCGGGTTCTTCCTCGACTTCTTCTTCGAACCGCCGCTCTACGTCATCCGCATCGCCGAGCCGGCGCACTTCGCAACGCTGCTGATCTTCATGGTCGTCGCTGCGCTGGTCAGCATCGTCGTCGACCAGGCGGCACGACGACTTCGAGCCGCCAATCGCTCGGCGGCGGAGTCCGAGGTGCTGGTGGCCGTGGCCAGCGGTGTCATCGGTGGTACCGACGCGATCGAGGCACTCGTCGGTCGACTTCGTGAAGCCTTCGGGATGGCGAGGGTTGCGCTGGTCGAGAAGGGCGTCGTCATCTACGCCTCCGTGGATGGGGCATCCGCATCCCCGGGCGACGAGGAGACGACCTTTCCGCTCGGCGACACGGCCAGCCTGGTCCTGGCCGGAAAGACGCTCGAGGCATCCGACCGCAAGATCCTCGGGGCATTCCTTTCGCAACTGGAGTCCGCACTCGAGCGACGCCGCCTCGCGGATGAAGCGGAAGGTATGCGCCCGCTCGCCGCCGCCGACCGGCTGCGCAGCGCTCTGCTTGCTGCCGTCGGGCACGACCTTCGGCGTCCGCTGGCGGCGGCAACCGCGGCGGTGACGTCGTTGCGTTCGATGGAGGTAACGCTGTCGGAGTCCGACCGTGCAGAACTGATTGAGACTGCGGACGACAGCCTCGCCGACCTGGCAGCACTCGTCACCGATCTGCTGGATGTCAGCAGGCTGCAGGCGGGCGTGCTCGGCGTGATGCTCGAGCCGGTTGCGATCGAGGAGGTCATCGGCGATGCGCTGGATGAACTCGGCATGGGGCCGGGCCGGATCCAACTCGAGCTCGGCGAAACTCCGCGCGTCATTGCCGACCCCGCACTGTTGCAACGTGTGCTGGTCAACCTGCTCGCGAACGCGTTGCGATTTGCACCGTCGGAATCGCCGCCGGTCATTTCCACGAGCGAGTTCGGTTCGCGAGTGCAGCTTCGAGTCGTCGACGCCGGACCGGGCGTTCCCGAGTCCCGCCGAGAGGAAATGTTCGTGCCGTTCCAGCGCCTCGGAGACACCGACAACACGGTCGGAGTCGGGCTGGGCCTTGCGCTGGCGAAGGGCTTCGTCGAGGGGATGGACGGGACTCTCGAAGCGGAGGATACGCCCGGCGGCGGCCTGACGATGGTGGTCGAATTGGCGATCGCACGCGATGCCAAAGAAACCGAGGAGGCACGGTGAGGGTCCTCATCGCTGACGACGATCCGCAGATTCTCCGCGCGCTGCGCATCACGTTGACCGCCCGCGGCTACGAGGTCCTGACCGCGCACGACGGCACAGCCGCTCTGAGCACCGCGATTGAGCATCATCCCGACCTCGTCGTTCTCGACCTCGGGATGCCCGGCCTCACCGGCATCCAGGTAATCGAAGCTCTTCGTGGCTGGACGCAGATCCCGATTATGGTCGTATCCGGGCGAAGCGAGTCGTTCGACAAAGTCGACGCGCTCGATGCTGGCGCCGACGACTATGTCACCAAGCCGTTTGCGGCCGACGAGTTGCTGGCCCGCATCCGTGCCCTCGCCCGACGTACGCCGACAGCGGCGGATGAGCCATCCGTCGGATTTGGTGATGTCACGGTCGACCTGGCAGCACACGTGGTGACCCGTGCGGGAAAACCGGTTCGACTCACGCCGACCGAATGGCATCTGCTCGAGGTGTTGCTCCACAATAGCGATCGGCTCGTCACACGCGAGACCCTTCTGCGCGAGGTGTGGGGGCCGCAGTACACGACGGACACGGGCTACCTGCGGCTGTATCTGTCGCAGCTGCGGAAGAAACTTGAGCCCGTGCCATCCGAACCGCGCTACCTGGTCACGGAGGCGGGGATGGGCTACCGCTTCGTATCCGACCCCACCTGAGGCGACATTGCGCCCTGATTAGGGTCGCCTATCCTTGCTGGAAAATGGGCCACCGGAGTGCTTTAGTGTGGCTATGACCTCGATCGTTGACCTCATTCCGGGGCTGCGGGCGCGCCGCGAAGAAGGTCTCGCAAGTCGCCTTAACTGGCTGCGGGCGGGTGTTCTTGGCGCGAACGACGGCATCGTCTCGGTTGCGGCAATCGTGGTCGGGGTGGCGGGAGCGACCACAAACAACGCCGCCATTCTCGCCGCTGGCCTTGCCGGCCTTGTCGGTGGCGCGATCTCCATGGCCCTGGGCGAATATGTCTCGGTGAGCAGTCAGCGCGACACACAGCGTGCTTTGATCGTGAAAGAGCAGGACGCGCTGCGCAGCCGCCCCGACGCCGAACTTGCTGAGCTCGCGAAGATCTACCAGGCGAAGGGGCTGTCGGCAGCGACCGCCAGGAAGGTGGCCGCCGAGTTGACCGAGCAAGACGCGCTGGGCGCTCACCTCGAGGCCAAGCTGCACATCGATGAGAGCGATGTCGCGAGCCCATGGCACGCGGCGCTGGCATCCGCGCTGTCGTTCACTCTCGGCGGCATCCTTCCGCTGCTTGCGATCCTGCTGATTTCGGCATCCATCCGGATCCCCGTGACGTTCGCCGTGGTGCTGGTGGCGCTGGGCGTGACCGGCGCGGTTGGTGCGAAGATCGGCGGCAGTCCCATCATTCGCGCAACCATCCGCGTTCTCGTCGGTGGCGCCGTTGCGCTGGCCGCCACATTCCTCATTGGCCACGCCCTGGGGGCCAGCGGCCTCGTCTAGCCCGCTCGTCCTCGCGCCCGAGTCCCCGCCCGCCATCGCGCCCGCTTCTCGCCCGCTTCTCGCCCGCTCTGTCGAAAATTCAGGTAATCCGTGCGGCGCGCTAACGCAATCCGCGCAATAGCTTTACCCTCTCGAACAGTCGCCAACGAAGCTCCTGAGTTTCCGACGCCGCATCGCCAGAGGCAAGCTCGCGGGCGCATTTCGTCCAGTCGTCCAAACCATCTCGGCAGACTCTTCACGTGAAAGTGTCGAAAATTCAGGAGTTTCGTTTCGCCCAGGACGTGAACACCTGAAGGTCAGCGACCCGCGACATGTGGGCTTGACGAAACTCCTGAATTTTCGACACCCCTCGGGAGGGGTCAGCGGACGAGACGGATGGCACGGACGGCAGTGCCGGCAAGGAAATGTGTATCGCTGGCGCCGTCGGGCAGAAAGCCGTTCCTTGTGTAGAAGGCCCGAGCACGCGGATTGTCGTCGGCGACCCACAGGTAAGCGGCGGCGTCCGCGATGGCGGCGTCGAACAGCAGCTGTCCGGCACCCGAGCCGTACTGGCTCGCGAGAATGTAGAGCCCATCCAGTTCGAGCGGTCGAGGCGGGCTTTCTCCACGGCCCGAGCTCGTACTCGCCCAGCCGACCACGACGAGCGCCTCATCAACGGCCACCCACACGTTCTCGGTCTGCTCGCTGATGATCTCGGCCCATCTCATTGCTCGCTGGTCGACACTCTGGCGAGCAAGCGATTCCTCGGGCACCAGATGCCCGTAGGCCTCCTGCCACGCCCGCACGTGCACCTGGGCAATGTCGCTCGCATCGGCCAACACTGCGGGGCGAACAGCGATCGTCATTGCTCGACACTATCGAAGGAGGCAAACGGGCCGACCGTACGCCGGGTTCTGTCCCGATGCGGCCGTGTTATTTCAACGGCAGCATCATCGACGGCCATCTATCTACGATGTACGTTGCCGCACACCTCTAGCGGTCTACCCGGAAACTGGACGAGCCGCCCGTAACGCTTCCTGTTTGACCTTGCTCCGGGCGAGGTTTACCCAGCCAGCCCGATCGCTCGGGCTGCTGGTGGTCTCTTACACCACCGTTTCACCCTTACCCCCGTGTGTCGCCTTTCGGAGACGTACACAGTGGCGGTCTGCTTTCTGTTGCACTTTCTCGCGGATTGCTCCGGGTGGGTGTTACCCACCGCCCTGCTCTATGGAGCCCGGACGTTCCTCGGTGTCGGCGGTGAAGCCGACAACGCGACCGTCTCGTCGACCCGTTTGCGTCCCCAAGGTTACTCGAAGTGGACGGCCCGCTTCTCGTGTCCGGCTGAACCACGTACGAACGACTGCTTCTTGTCCATGACCTCA
>DATAZU010000012.1:0-4171 GCA_036271875.1 Galbitalea sp. | reverse complement strand
GCGTGCCATGCGTGCCGCTCTCGCGAAGCTCGCACTGCCCAACGATGAGGCCGAGTCGATCTCGCGTGACCTGCTCGACAGCATGGCGGACTGGCCTCTCTGGCCGGATGTGTCTGCCGAGTCGCTCCGCGAGGTACCGGCGACCGGGCTGGGACTGCTTTCCAATATCGACAACGCCCTTCTCGCGGGTACCGCGGCGATGCGGCTGGGTGTTTTCGATCCTGACTTTGTGGTGACTTCAGAACGTGCGAAAGCGTACAAGCCTGCGGCCGCTCTCTACCAGCGTGCGTCGGAACTGCTCGGTCCGTTCGTGCACGTGGCCTCGTCCGCGCGAGATGTCCGTGGTGCGGTAACCGCGGAGATCGCATGCATCCGCCTTCAGAGGCCTGGGCACTCTCTCGATCCGATCGGACCAGCACCGCGATGGACGGCCCAGTCGATCACAGAATTGGGCCAGCTGATTGCAGCCGCACGAGGCCAGCGTCTGCCCTGATGTCAGCACCACTGTGGGTTGGTTCAGGTGGCCGCTCGACGTGAGCCGTTCGTTCGGCGAGTGACCACCTGAATTCTTAGGCGAGCGAGCGCGGTTGCCAGGCGAACGTCGGCTGCTCGCGGTGGAGGAACGCCCGCGTGCCGATGTCCATATCCGGGCCTTCCGTCATGGCTTTCCACGCCGCCCGCCACAACGCCTCGACGGTCTGCTCTGGTTCGTCACTCGAATCGATCAGGTGCTTCAGGGTGTGGATCGAGAATTGGGATCGATCTAGTAGCGCCTGAACCAGCGCCCCTGCTCTCTCTTCGAATGTGTGGTCCGGAACGGTCTCGGAGACGAGTCCGAGCTGAGTCGCTCGGACTGCATCGAAGGCCTCGCCGCTGAAGAGGATGAGCTTGGCGTTCGCGGGACCCACGAGGCGCAGCAGGCGCTCGATGCCGGCGCGCGGGTAGATGACTCCGATCTTGGCGGGCGTGATGGCGAAGCGCGACCGCTCGCTTGCCAGGATGAAATCACAGGCCGACGCGAGCTGCCAGCCCCCGCCCATGCATGCGCCATCGACTAACGCAATCGTCGGCTTGCGCACCCGAGCGATGGCCGCGTCGGCGAGGCTCAGGTGGTCGACGTGGCTTCCGTCTTCCTGAGGGTCGAGGAGAACGGATGTCAGATCATTGATCGAGGCCCCGGCGGAGAAGGTGTCACCTGCACCGCGAAGCGTCACGACCACCACCGCCGGATCGTTGTCCAGTCTCGGCATCAACGCCTGAAGCTCCTGGCACATCGCTTTTGTCGTCGAATTCTTACGTCCCGGATTGTCGATGAGTACCGAGGCAACACCGTTGGATACAAACGAGGTAATTCGGCCATTCGGCTCAGCGTCAGTCATAACTGGTTCAGACCGGCTCGGCGTTTGTCTTCAGCACGCCTGCAGTCTCGAGGCTATCGATGTCGTCGTCGGCGTAGCCGATTTCGCGGAGTATCTCGGCCGACTGTTCGCCCAGCAGCGGGGGTCGGGTCACGATGTCGGTCGCTTGGCCATCAACACTCAGCGGTCCGCGGAGCAGCGGAAGCACGGTGCCATCACGTCGCGTGGTCTGTTGAATCAGCCCAAGAGCTTCGACCTGGGGCGACGCGAACGCCTGCGAGTAGCGATAGATGGGGCCGCACGGAATGCTCGCCCCGGTGATGATCGGGACCCACTCGTTGGCGGACCGCGCGCTGAGTGCCGTTTCGATGAGCTCCTTGAGCGCGTCCCGATTAGACGAGCGGTGGGCACCGGTGTCGAATCGTGGATCGTCCATTGCCTCGGGAATCCCAATGAGGCCGCAAAACGCTGTCCACTGTTTCTGGTTGCCCACAGCGATGTTGAGAGGGTCGGTTGCGGTGGCGAAGGTTCCGTACGGCGCGATCGTGGGATGGTTGTTGCCCTGTGGTTCGGGGTCTTCGCCGAGGCTCAGTGCTCGCTGCCCCTGGAACACCGAGAGGCCGAGGGCGGTCTCGAGGAGCGAGGTCGTGACATGGTGAGCGGGATGGCCGTTATCCCGGCCGACCAACGCCGACACGATGCCGAACGCGGAGATGATTCCCGACGTGATGTCGACGATCGGAATGCCGACGCGATAGAAGTCGTCGGCGCTCGAGCCGGTAACTGACATGAGTCCGGACATGCCCTGGACCACCTGGTCAAGGCCGGCGTCATCCTTTAGCGGGCCGGTGAGCCCGAAACCGTTGACCGATCCGACGACCAGTCGCGGATTCAACTCCTTAAGGTGCTCGGGGGTCAGTCCGAGCTTCTCGAGCGTTCCCAGTTTGAAGTTCTCGACGAGGACGTCAGCGCCCGAGATCAGGCGATTGAGGATGTCTCGGCCCTCGGCGGAGTAGAAGTCGATACAGATCGATCGCTTGTTGCGATTGACGGACTCGAAGTAGAGGCTGTGTTCGCCTTCGAACGGCGGCCACGCGCGAGCGCTATCCCCGCCGTTGAGGCTCTCGACCTTGATGACCTCGGCACCCATATCGGCGAGCAGTGCCGTGCAGTACGGGCCGGCCAGCGCGCGACTGAGGTCGATGACCTTGATGCCTTCGAGCGGTCCCGTCATCGCTGAGCCGCCGTGGTCGTCCCGACCGTCGACGCCACATTCTTCAGTGCCGCGATCCAGGTCTCGATCTGTTTGGTCGTTGTGCCGCGCGGCAGGCCAGTGATTCGAAGTGCCATGGGCGGCAGGCCTTCGCCGGTCGCGACGAGAACGACGACGTTGGCGAGGTCGTATCGCTCGCCCTCGACGAGGTCAGTGAAGAAGAAGTCGGCCAGCTCCGATGTCACGGCGAGCACCTCACGTTCGCGACGTGGGAGCCGGTCGGAGAGTTCGAACTCGGACAGGATCGCCTGGTGTCGCTGGAGCACCTCCGGCCCGGCCGCGAGTAGGGAGTATCCGTGCTGCTGCACACGTTCCAGTTGGGAACGGTTGAGCTCGCGACGCTCATCGGTATTGTCTGGGGCTCGTCGCAGCCATTCATCCACGTCCGGTTCGGGTGCATCGGCCATGAACACGGCTCCGAATGGAGGGATGAGCGGTTGCCGGTGTCCGAGCGGAAACGGTTCGTCGACGGGAGACTGATTGGCTGCGAGGACCTGCACGGCGTCCCAGCGGATCTTGGCCAGCACGCTGCAGTTGACGCCGAACTCACGGGCGAGTTGCTCGACGTCGGACCGCATCGACTCGGCGAGCTGCGCCGCCTGAATGAGTTCGGGATCCGGTGTCGCGATGAACGATCCAGGGGAGAACCGGCCGTAGCCGCCCTGGAAAAATAGGAGCGGTAGTGTCGATCTCTCGACCGCGAGGTCTTCGACCCGGCCGAGCACGATGAAGTGGTCTCCGGCCTCACGCACATCCTCGAAGGTGCACTCGATCCACGACACCGCGCCATCCAGGATCGGCGAGCCAAATGGCGCGGCTCGCCAGCCGACGTCGTCGAACTTGTTTTCACCGGACGTCGCAAACTTTCGGCAGAACGCCTCCTGATCGGACGCGAGAACGTTGATGCAGAACGCTTCAGCATTTCGAAGTTGGGCGAAGCTGCGCGAATTGCTCATCGGGTAAAACGCGATAAGCGGCGGGTCCATCGAGACGGATGAAAACGTGCCGACCACCATGCCGACAGGGTCGCCGTCAGCTGTAACCGCAGTGACAACCGCAACCCCCGTCGGGTAGTGGCCGAGAGTCTCGCGGAACAGTGCTGGGTCAATGTCCTTGGACATGCAACCTCCAGAGGCATGACTGTGGACGGCCGCTCTGGCGCCCAACGGTTCGATCAAATCAATAGTTGCTAAAGATGTCAACGGTTATGATGGAATAGGACAGTTGAACATCCGTAAATCTCGAAGATGAGGAATCGCGCATGACCGAGACCGAGCCGACGGATTTCGTCGTCGTGGGCGCCGGGCCCGTTGGTCTGCTGTCGGCGATCCTTCTCGGCCGCAAAGGATGGCGGGTCACTGTCGTCGAGCGCTGGCCGTCGCGCTACCCAATGCCGCGAGCGTGCACCATCGATCACGAAGCGTTGCGCATCCTTCAGTCCGCCGGTGTGATGGCGGATCATTCGGATCTGTTTGAACCTTCGCGCGGTGAGCGCGGTGGTTACCAGATCCGCAATCAGGACGGCGTCCTACTGCGAGCG
>DATAZU010000011.1:0-93838 GCA_036271875.1 Galbitalea sp. | reverse complement strand
GTTTGCGCCCGTACTTACGGGGGCAAACGCACCGCACGGGGGCAAACGCAAGGATGTCAGCGCCGTGAGAAAACCACGCGCTCCTCGAGGTATGGCTTCCACGCATCCCGCAGCTCGGCCGGTACGCGCGTGGGATTGTTGGTCTCAGCCGACACCATGACAACGCGTGTCGCCGCACGCGTGTAGAGCAGGCGCGGCTCAACTCCGACCGGCGAGAACACTTCGTAGCAGACATCGATGCTCGCGCCGCCGAGCGAACCGGCCCACATTTCGATGTCGAGCGGCGCGCGCATGTACGGGATGGGCGCGAGGTACTCGATCTCCTGATGCGCGATCAGGGCGAGCGCGTCGGCGCCGGGGCGAACGTCCATGACAGCGGTCGGCGCGTTCGAGATCGATCCATCATCCGGTCGCCACATCGCCTGGATGCGCGCCTCTTCGAGTACGCGCAGCATCTCTGCGTTGTTGACGTGCGCGTAGGCGTCGAAGTCCGACCAGCGGAGTGGAATCTGGACGTGGATGCGAGTCATGGTTTCCCTACGATCAGCGTGCGCATGCGCACCGCGGGGGCGGCGGCGCGCCAGGAATTCAGTCGCGGGTCAACTTGCGGTAGGCACTGCGGTGGGGCTTCGCGGCATCCGGGCCGAGGCGCTCGACCTTGTTCTCCTCATACGACTCGAAGTTGCCCTCGAACCAGTACCAGTTCGCCGGGTTCTCGTCCGTTCCCTCGTAGGCGAGGATGTGGGTCGCGATCCGGTCGAGGAACCACCGATCGTGGGTGATGACCACCGCGCAGCCCGGGAACTCGAGCAGCGCATTCTCGAGGCTGCCGAGCGTCTCGACGTCGAGGTCGTTGGTCGGCTCGTCGAGCAGCAGGAGGTTGCCGCCCTGCTTGAGCGTCAGCGCGAGGTTCAGTCGGTTGCGCTCACCACCGGAGAGCACGCCAGCCTTCTTCTGCTGGTCCGGCCCCTTGAAGCCGAACTGCGAGACATAGCCGCGGGATGGAATCTCGGTGCGGCCGACCTGGATGTAGTCCTGTCCGTCCGACACGACCTCCCAGAGGGTCTTGGTGGGGTCGATACCGCCGCGGTCCTGGTCGACATACGAGATGTCGACCGTCTCGCCGATCTTCAGGTCACCGCCATCCAGCGGTTCGAGCCCGGTGATCGTCTTGAACAGCGTCGTCTTACCGACACCGTTCGGGCCGATAACCCCGACGATGCCGTTGCGCGGGAGGGTGAAGCTCAGTCCGTCGATCAGCACGCGCCCGTCGAAGCCCTTGTTCAGGTCTTTCGCATCGATGACCTGCGCGCCAAGTCGCGGGCCGACGGGGATGACCAACTCCTCGAAGTCGAGCTTGCGGGTCTTCTCCGCCTCCGTGACCATCTCCTCGTACCGGGCGAGACGAGCCTTCGACTTGACCTGCCGGCCCTTGGCGTTGCTGCGCACCCAGTCGAGTTCACTCGACAGGCGCTTCGCGAGCTTGGCATCCTTCTTGCCCTGCACCTCGAGGCGTTCGCCCTTTTTCTGCAGGTAGGTCGAGTAGTTGCCCTCATACGGATAGAGGTGGCCGCGGTCGACCTCGGCGATCCACTCCGCGACGTGGTCGAGGAAGTACCGATCGTGGGTGACGGCGAGAACGGCGCCGTGGTACTTGGCCAGGTGCTGCTCGAGCCAGAGCACGCTCTCGGCGTCCAGATGGTTGGTCGGCTCATCCAGCAGCAGCAGGTCGGGCTTCTGCAGCAGCAGCTTGGTCAGCGCGACGCGACGCTTCTCGCCGCCGGAGAGGTTGCTGACGGTCGCATCCCCGGGCGGCGTGCGCAGCGCATCCATTGCCTGTTCGAGTTGGGAGTCGAGGTCCCAGGCATCCGCGGCATCGATCTCTTCCTGCAGCGTGCCCATCTCGGCGAGCAGGGTGTCAAAGTCGGCATCCGGCTCCGCCATTGCCATCGAGATCTCGTTGAAGCGGTCGACCTTGGCCTTGATCGGACCGACGCCCTCTTGGACGTTCTCGAGCACGGTCTTGTTCTCGTCGAGTTCCGGCTCCTGCATCAGGATGCCGACCGAGTATCCGGGGCTGAGTCGCGCCTCGCCGTTACTCGGAGTGTCGAGCCCCGCCATGATCTTCAGGATCGTCGACTTGCCGGCACCGTTCGGGCCGACCACTCCGATCTTTGCCCCGGGAAAGAACGACATGGTGACGTCATCAAGGATGAGCTTGTCGCCAACCGCTTTTCGGGCGCGGACCATCGAATAAATGAATTCGGCCATGGCTCAAGTCTACGGAGTCGTCACCGCCAGCCATTGCCCGGGCACGTCAGAGCGATGGGAGAAGATTGACGCCGAGGACATAGAGCCCGGGAATAATCAGCAGGACACTGCCGATGATCCCGATGGTGCGGTTGCCCCGGCCACGTGTTCCCGCAACGGTATCGACCGCAATGGCAACTGCGATCTCGACCGCGCTAAGGACAAGGATCCAAGGGAACAGCGTGGCAGCAACCGGACCGCGACGCTAGTCATCCTTCGTGCCCGCATTCGGCATCGCGAAGTCGTGGCCATCTGGCCATGCGGTCGCGCTACGATGCCGCCATGGGTGCATGGAGCGGGGAACCTTTCGGCAACGACACTGCGGCCGATTGGCTGTGGGAGTTGGACGACTCGAGCGATTGGGACGTGGTGCGGGCGGCTCTCGACGAAGCGCTCGAACCCGTCGACGGGGTCGACGCGGACATCGCATCGACGGCAATCGCAGCGGCCGAGGTGGTCGCCCGCGGGCTTCGCCACTCCCCCGTCACCGGCGCGCAGGCGTCCGCAGACGAGGACGACTCAGATGACGAAGACGATGAGGACGCAGACGATGATGACGACTCGGACGAGTCGATCACCGAGTTCCTCAAGCGCGCGGGGGACCCCTCCGCCGAAGTGGTGCAGCTCGCTCTGAGCGCTCTCGACGCGGCGACGGGCGGGGCGAGTGAGCTCACGGAACTCTGGGCAGAGAGCGGCGACACCGAGTGGGCGCAGGCGAACGCCAAACTCCGCGCGAACCTCGGCGGCTAGCGCGCTACCAGTTGATCGTGCGGGTGGTCCCGATGAGGCACTTGCCGGTGGCGAGAATTGGCTGCACGGTGGACTGGAAGCCGGTGTTGCCCGCCTGACCGATCAGGCATGACGTGCCCATCTTCACCGAGAACTCGATGTTCCAGGCGGCGAGGCCGATGGAAGTCTTGTCCGGCGTGACCTCCATGTTGGTCTTCTCGAAACCGTGGTTCACAAACCAGTCAACGATGGTCTTGCCCTGCGCGTTGGCTGTCGGGTTATTGTCGAGCAAGCTGTGACCGACCAGCTTGAAATAGGGCAGGTTCTGCTTCGCGGTGCCGTCTGCGATGTATACCGGGATGGGGGAACCGGATGCGCCCGCCTTCGGCGTCGGCACAACACTCGGCGTCGACTTACCTGGATTTTGTACGCATCCCGCGAGTGCGGCCGCGACGATAACAACAGCGGGAACAACAAGGACAGCGCGTCGCCAGGTCACGAGTCGTACCCCCTCCAGTGACCCGTGGTCCAGGTCGTTCATCGAGATTCTAGACGGCCGACCCTGACGAATGGCCATTACGGGGTGTCTAGACGCGTCGTCACGGCGAGCGTAGGTTATCGGCCATGGTTCGACAGAGCCCTCGATCACGCCCGGACACCCTGGAACGGCCGCGAATCTCGGCAACCCGAAAGGCCGCAGAGCCTCGACTCGTGCACGTCGCCCGCGAGATCAGCCACGGGCGCACCACCGTTGTGTTCGCCCGCGTACTGGCGCATCCGACCCCCGTGGTGTGGTCGATGATGACGGATCCGGATCTGCTCGCGCTGTGGTCCCCGTACACGGCGGATCGCAATCTGGCGCACGTCGGTCGCGCCACACTGATCATGCTCGATGGTGGGGATCGCGCGCCCGCCGACATCCCGAGCGTGGTGTTCGTTGCCGATGCGCCGCGCTCGCTCGAATACAGCTGGGCCGATGACACGGTCGCCTGGTCATTGGAGATGGATCGCCAGACATCCAGCACGCGACTCGAGCTGCGCCAGACCCTCGCCGACGACGCGTTCGCCTCCGCGATCGCGGCCGGCTGGCACCTCTGCTTTGACGTCGCGGAGAACGTGTTGGACGGTCATCCGGTTCCACCGATTCGCGGGATGGCAGCGATGGACCACGGCTGGGCGGAACTGAATCGCCGCTACGCGACCGCGCTCGGAGTCAAGCCAACGCGCATCCGCTGACGCTAAAACGGCGTCTCGACATCGGTTCGCGGCGCGTCGACCACCGTCGCCGACGTCCCATCGACAATCGCTTCGAGTTCGGCGGCCGTCGGAAACTCGGATGGCACGGTAACGGCGGGCGCTGCATCCATCGTCGCTGCTCCCCCGCCTCGCGAGAACGCCGCAGTTCCCCAACTGAGATCGTGACCGAGCGCATCGGCTTCGACCTCGACGCTGATGCCCTTCTTGCCACCTGCCTCGTACTCCCGCACCTTCAGCCTGCCACTCACCACGACTCGCTCGCCCTTGTTGATCGAGACCGCCGCGTTCGCGGCCAGCTGCCGGAACGTCGACACCGTGTACCAGTTGGTGTCGCCCTCGACCCACTTGTCCTGCGTTTTGTCATAGCGTCGCTGGTTGGATGCGAGGCGGAAACTCGTGATTGCGAGCCCCTCGGCCGTCGTCACCGCACGCGGCTGCGACGCGACGATTCCGCTGAGTGTGATGTTGTCTGTCATGGGTCCTCCATCGTCCAATTCACGATCGGCCGAGCGCGGCCGGGCAACGAAGCCGGGCCGACACACGTGCCGGGAAAGCCGGTCCGGCTCCGTCGCATCCAGTGTCTCCAGAGACACACAACGCAGAACGCTGGCCCCTCCCAACTCGGGAAGAACCGGCGTCGAAGCGTTCGGGGAAGGACGAGTCGTCCTAGGAGGCGAGCACGTACTCCGCAAACGACCGGCGGATCTTGTTCACCTTGGGCAGCGCAACGGCCAGGCAGTATCCCTGTCCCGGATTTTTTGCGAAGAAGTTCTGGTGGTAATCCTCGGCATCCCACCACGTGCCGAGCGGTTCGAGCTGAGTCACCAGTCCGCCATCCCAATACTCGGACGCGCGCTCGATCGCCTGCTCGAACACGGCCTTCTGCACGTCGTCCGCATAGAACATCGCGGATCGATATTGCGTACCGACGTCGTTGCCCTGCCTGTTCAGCTGACGTGGATCATGGAGGCTGAAGAAGACATCCAGAATGACGGACGCGGGGATAACGGTCTCATCGAAGATGACCTTGACCGCCTCCGCGTGACCGGTTCGGCCGGTGCACACGTCTTCATAGTCGGGGTGGTCCGTGGTGCCGCCTGTGTAACCGGACACCACATCCTTGACGCCCTTGAGAGTCCGGTAGACGGCATCCAGACACCAGAAGCAGCCGCCTGCGAGAACGAAAGTTTGCATCATTCAACCTATCTGTGGGGTCGAGGTCTGATCCTCACGAATCTACCCAGGTCAACCGCCGGACCGGTCGGGCTGTTCCCCCTACGCTTAAGGGATGCCATACAACGCCGCCGACACCCGCTACGACTCCATCGACTACAAGAGAGTAGGCAAGAGCGGGCTCAAGCTGCCCGGTATCTCGCTCGGCCTCTGGAACAACTTCGGCTTCGATCGCCCGCTTGAGACGCAACGAGCGATCCTGCGACGGGCGTTCGATCTCGGCGTCAACCACTTCGACCTGGCCAACAACTACGGGCCCCCAGCGGGCTCGGCCGAGTCGAACTTCGGATCGATCTACGCGAGCGACTTTGTGCCATACCGCGACGAGCTCATCCTGTCGACCAAGGCGGGATACGACATGTGGCCGGGTCCGTTCGGTGAGTGGGGATCGCGCAAGTACCTGCTCGCATCCCTCGACCAGAGTCTGAAACGGATGGGCGTCGACTACGTCGACATCTTCTATTCGCACCGTCCCGACCCGGAGACGCCGATCGAGGAAACCATGGGCGCGCTGGCGACCGCGGTTCAGTCGGGCAAGGCCCTGTATGTCGGCGTCTCGAACTACAGCCCCGAGGAGACTCTCGCTGCTGCGGCGGCACTCGCCGAACACAAGATTCCCTTGACCATTCACCAGCCGCGGTACAACATGTTCGATCGCCACATCGAAAACGGGCTGTTCCCCGTGCTCGACAAGATCGGCGCGGGCAGCATTGTCTTCTCGCCCCTGGCGCAGGGACTACTGACTGACCGCTACCTGGATGGCACGGTGCCGGACGGCTCGCGCGCATCCGAGGGCCGGTGGATGGATGCCTCCAACATCACGGACGACTACCTGGCGCGCGCTCGAGCTCTCAATCACATCGCGAATGATCGCGGCGAAAGCCTGGCGCAGCTCGCGCTGACCTGGGTGCTTCGTCAGCCGCAGGTGACCTCGGCGCTCATCGGGGCATCCAGCGTTGCGCAGCTTGAGAACAACATCGGAACGCTGGCGAAGCCGCCGCTGACCGACGAGGAGATCGCGGCGATCGAGCCGTTTGCGGTGGATGGGACGTCCCTGTAGGGCTGCGCTCCTCTTCTTCACGCGTCGTCTTACTCGAGGTCTGTGCACTGCCGACTCGAACACGTCTTCGAATGTCGGTGGCAATTCCTAGGCTAAAACCGTCCTAAAAGTGAGGCCGGCTGAACCCTTGGAGCTCGAATGACGACGCTAGATTTCGTCGGATCGCAATCGACCTTTCTCTCCGCAGCGAAAGTGAATCGCTTCGGAATCGTGCTCGTACAACTACACGATGAGCTGTGGCGAGTGACTCGACGCTCGGGTGAAGTGCTCGGATATATTGAGTCGTTCACTCAGGGTGGTGACGCCGTGGGCGGCAGCGTCGAGCGTCGTTTCCGCGCGAAAAGGATGTTTTCGTCCCGACGCCCGTCGATGCCGCTCGGCGAGTTCTGGACCATCGACGACGCGATCGACTGCTTCCGCTTCAGTTAATTGGGCGGGTAACAGTAACTTGGGCGGGTAATAGGGCCGGGGGTTGCTCGAACCAAAATGCCGGACACCCCTTGCAAGGCCTTGCGCGAGAAAATCCCGCGCGTAGGGTGCGATATATGGACTGGTGGAACGAAATTCAGGCGTGGTTCACTTCGGCAACCGGATCGAAGATCTTCCTCGACGCGATCCTGCCATTTGTCGCGATCGTCTTGGCTGGCGTAATCGCTGCAGCCATCGGGCGGGGATCCGCCCGCCGAATGGTCGAGCTCCAGGATCGCGAACATACCGGCGCCGCCGTCGTCGCACTCATCATGGTGGGCCGAAAGGCCGCAATCTGGAGTTCGCTCGGGGCCGACGAGAAGCAGCACATCGACAGCCTCATGAGCGAAGCCGACATCCGAATGAGGATGCTGCCCGTTAACGGTTCGAGCACCGCGGCCGACTGGGCTGGCCACGAACTGGCGACCATGAAGAAGAATTCGGCGTCGTTCAGCTTCCAGGCCGAACAGTCTTTTGTGGACTACCGCGATCGCCTGCTGAGTTGGCAGGCCCGCCCGCGTCGTGCCCGCAAGCTGTTCTCATCCGATCTCGACCAGTGGCGATACGAGGATGATTCGTCCTCGACGATGGTCTCCCAGCAGCAGGCATGGGCTACGGAGCACGTCGAGCCGGCACTGACAAGTCCCGCGCCTGCGACACCCACCGCTGTGAAGCCGACCACTACGCCGGGTCTCGCGAGCGCTGCGCCTCCGACTGCCGCACCGATGACCGCGCCGGCCCCGACCTCCGCCGCCGTTTCACGCGAAAAGTCCTCGGACGAGGTCAAGGCTTAGCCGGTCCTTCTCGGGCTGTGCCGGAGCGATTATTCTGGCAGCATGCTTCCCCTGGACCAGCACACCCACGGTCCCCTCGTCGACAAACAGAAGAGGGGCTGGTCGACGTGGTGCCCCGAGTGCGAGACCGAGTATTTTGCCGTGACATCCAAGGCGCTCATCGCCGAGTTCACGCGTGTTCATCTCGGCGACGAGTGGGCAGAGTACGAACTAGAGATGGTCGCCGAGGACTGAGTCTGGCGCCAACGAACGGCACCGACGGGAAATCCTCCAGCCAGCGCTCAAACATAGCGGCGGGATCACCTGACGCGCGTCGAAGATCAGTGCCCCCGGCAGGATTCGAACCTGCGACCAAGGCATTAGAAGGGCCCTGCTCTATCCCCTGAGCTACGGAGGCGGCTCGCCAATCTTAATACGGGGCGGTTTGCGTGCACCGCTCAGGGGTGCGCATGAGAATTTGCGACGCGCCGAGTTGGAGGCGCCTGCAACTCGGCGTGTTGCAAATTCTCATGCTGAAGCGTGCGGTGCTGCGGTGCACGGCCACAACTTGCTCGGCCGCGCCCGGCCGTGCGCATCCAAGAGTTCACATTGGGGCTGGACGTGGGTACCCCCGCCCGCCATAGTGTGGATTTATGGCTACCCCAGGCGCATCACCCGCTCAGCCCGTTTCATCCAAGCGCGACCTCGGCGTCGTCAATGACTGGTGGCGTGCGGCCAACTATTTGAGCGTCGGCCAGATCTACCTGCTCGACAATGCGCGCCTCGAGCGTCCGCTGACCGTGGATGATACGAAACCGCGCCTCCTCGGACACTTCGGCACGACGCCGGCACTGAACCTCGTCTGGGCGCACCTCAATCGGCTCATCATCGAACGCGATCTCAACGTCGTCTACATCACCGGCCCCGGCCACGGCGGCCCCGGCATCGTCGCGAACGCCTGGCTGGACGGCACTTACTCGGAGCTGTTCTCGAACATCACGATGGATGGCGCCGGGCTCGAGAAGCTGTTCCGCCAGTTCTCCTTTCCCGGCGGCATCCCCTCGCACGCCGCACCAGAAACCCCCGGGTCGATCAACGAGGGCGGTGAACTCGGCTACTCGCTCGTTCATGCATACGGAGCGGCGCTCGACAACCCCGACCTCATTCTCGCGACCGTCATCGGCGATGGTGAAGCCGAGACGGCGACGCTTGCGACGAGCTGGCACCTCAACAAGTTTCTTAGCGCGAAGACGGATGGTGCGGTGCTTCCCATCCTGAATCTCAACGGCTACAAGATCGCAAACCCGACAGTTCTGGCGCGCATCCCCGATGACGAACTCAAATCCCTGATGCGCGGCTACGGGTACGCGCCGATCTGGGTCGAGGGCGGATTCGACGACGAGGACCACATGGCGGTTCATGCGCGATTCGCGGATGCGCTCGAGCAGGCTCTCGACCGAATCGCCGCCATCCAGAAGTCGGCTCGCGAGGACGGCAACGCGGATCGGCCCGCCTGGCCGATGATCGTGCTGAAGACCCCCAAAGGATGGACCGGCCCGAAGATCGTCGACGGTCTGCCGGTCGAGAACACCTGGCGGGCCCACCAGGTGCCGATCGCGAGTGTGCGCGACAAGCCAGAGCACCTGCGCCAGCTTCAGCAGTGGATGGAGAGCTACAAATTCGGCGAGCTCGTTGACGCCGACGGAACGCCCATCGCCGCGCTCGACGCGAACCGGCCGAAAGGCGATCGGCGGATGTCCGCCAACCCGCACGCCAATGGCGGGCTTCTCGAACGCGCGCTCGTGTTGCCGCCGCTCGACGATCATGCGGTCGACGTATCCAAAGACCGCGGCGTCGTGATCGAGCCGACTCGTGTGCTCGGCGGCTGGCTTCGGGATGTCATCACAGCCAACCCGGACAACTTCCGGATCTTCGGACCGGACGAGACGGCATCCAATCGGCTTGACGACATCTACGCCGCGACCCCCAAGGCCTGGCAGGGCGAGTATCTCCCGGTCGACGAGAACCTCGGCCATCAGGGCCGCGTGATCGAGGCGCTCAGCGAGAACCTCATGCAGGGACTGCTCGAGGGCTATACCCTCACCGGGCGTCATGGCCTGTTCAATTCGTATGAGGCGTTCATCCACGTCGTCGACGCGATGTTCAACCAGCACGCGAAGTGGCTCGAGTCGGCGGCGGAGGTGCCGTGGCGGCGGCCCATCCCGTCCTTCAACTATCTGCTGTCATCCCACGTCTGGCGCCAGGATCACAACGGCTTCTCGCATCAGGACCCCGGATTCCTCGACCACGTGGTGAACAAGCGAGCGAGCGTCGTTCGCGTCTACCTGCCAGCGGATGCCAATCAACTGCTGGTCACCGCCGAGCACATCTTCGCGACGCACGACTACGTCAACGTGATCGTGGCAGGCAAGCAGCCGACTCCGACGTTCCTGAGTCTTGAGGAGGCGCGCGAACACGGAGCACGCGGCCTGAGCGTGTGGGACTGGGCGGGCACGGAAGTCGAGGGACAGGATTCGGATGTTGTGATCGCGAGCGCCGGCGACGTTCCGACGATCGAAGCCATGGCGGCAGTGCAGATCCTGAAGAACGAGATCCCGGACCTGAAGATGCGCTTTGTCAACGTCGTCGACCTCATGCGCCTGCAGGACAGCACCGAGCATCCACACGGTCTGACCTCAGACGAGTTCGATGCGGTGTTCACGGCGGACAAGCCGGTCATCTTCGCGTTTCACGGCTACCCGTCGTTGGTGCACCGGCTGACGTACAAGCGCACCGGGCCCGAACGTTTTCACGTTCGCGGGTTCAACGAGCGTGGGACGACGACCACGCCCTTTGACATGCTGATGCTCAACGATCTCGATCGATTCCGACTCGTGATGGATGTGATCCGTCGAGTGCCGAGGCTCGGAACGAAGTACGCGGCGTTCAGCCAGCGGATGGATGATGAGCGCATCGCGCACCGCGCCTACACGCGTGCCCACGGAGAAGATCCCGAGGATGTCGCGACCACCGAGGGTCTCCCCTTCACGTCGAGCACCGTCCGAGTTGATGCCACCGGAGGCGACAACACGAAGGTCTAAAACCCCGTGAGAGGTCCGAATCGGCTGTCAAACAGGAGTGTTTAAGGGTCGATTGGGACCTCTCACGGAGTTTAGGCGGCTCTGTCTGCCGGCTTCCAGAAGAACCGTTTGGCGACCTCGTTGGATGCGACATAGACGAGCGTGATTCCAATGATCACCCCGAACAGCGGGAGCGACAGGGCGCCGATACCGAGCGGTTTTGCGAGCGGCGAATACGGCAGGTAACAGGCAACGGCGGCGACCACGATGCTTGCTATCACAATGTACCGACTTGGCTTGCTGCGGAAGAACGGTCGACGAGTACGCAGCACGAAGAGCACAACCACTTCGGTCAGGATGCTGCCCAGGAACCACGCGCTCTGGAACTCCCGCTCGCGGGCATGGAAACCCCACTCGAGCACCATGAAGGTGATGATGTCGAAGGCCGAGCTCACCGTGCCGAACACGATCATGTAGTTCCGGATGAGCTTCACATTCCAGCTCTGCGGACGCCGCAGCTGCGATGCATCCACCGAATCCGTTGCGATGAAGGTCGCCGGGAAGTCGGTGAGCAGATTGATCAGCAGAATCTGACCGGCGAGAAGCGGAAGGAACGGGAGCACGGCTGCCGCGATCGCCATCGACAGAACGTTGCCAAAGGAGGCGCTCGTCGTCATATAGATGTACTTCATGGTGTTGGCGAAGGTGCGGCGACCCTGCGTCACGCCCGCGAGCAACACGTTCAGGTCCTTGTCGAGCAGGACGATCGCCGCTGCCTCCTTTGCGACGTCGACAGCGCTGTCGACGGAGATGCCGACATCCGCCGCGTGAAGTGCCGGCGAGTCGTTGATGCCGTCACCCATGTATCCGACGACCTGGCCGGTGGCGCGAAGCGATCGAACGATGCGCTCCTTCTGGATGGGGTTCAGCTCGGCGAAAACCGCGATGTTTGGCGCCTTGACCGCGAGGGCCTTGTCGTCCAGCGCGTCGATGTCCGTGCCGCTCAGAACCGTCGTTGTGTCGAGCCCGACCTGGTTCGCGATGTGCGCCGCGACCAGGCGGTTGTCGCCCGTGAGCATGCGCACCGAGATGCCGTTGGCGGCGAGGTCCTTGAGCGTGGCCGCGGCGTCGGGCTTCGCCGGATCGGCGAAGGTCACGAATCCGACGAGCGTCATCGCCGACTCATCTGCGAGCGCCGCGGTCTTGGCGCCCTTCATGTCTTTGGTTGCAAGACCGAGCACGCGGTAGCCCTGGTTACTCAGGTCGAGGAACAGCTTCTGCACAGACGCGTTCACTGTGGCGATCGGTACAGGCTTCCCGTCGGAGCCGAGCGCCTGCGTGCACACCGACACGATCGCGTCGAGCGCACCCTTGCTCACCAACGTCGGCGAACTCGCGCCATCCTGAAACAGGATGCTGAGCCGACGTCGATTGAAGTCGTACGGAACTTCGCCGAGCTTCGTGACCTTCGAGACATCGCATTTCACGCCGCTGATGATCGCGTCATCGATCGGGTTCTTCATGCCGATCTGCAGTGAGGCGTCGAGGTAGGCGAGGCGAGCGACGCGGTCACTGGGCTTGCCCGAGATGTCGATCGACGAGTAGAGCACCACCTCGCCCGCCGTCATCGTCCCCGTCTTGTCCGAGCAGAAGATGCTCATCGATCCGAAGTCCTCGATGGAGTCGAGTCTGCGAACAATAACTCGACGCTTGGCGATCGCGCGAGCGCCCTGAGCGAGGCTGATAGTCACGATCGTCGGCAGCAACTGCGGAGTGAGTCCGACCGCGAGCGCGAGCGAGAAGAGCACGGAGTCGACCCAGTTCTTCTGCTCGATCAGGTTCACCGCGAAGATCACAACCACGAGGACGACCATGATTCGGGTCAGGAAAAGCCCAAATCGAGTAAGACCCTTTTCGAAGCCGGTCTTGGGCGCCGCGCTCTGCAGTTGCACCGAAACCGATCCGATTTCGGTCGACTTTCCGGTGCCGACCACCAGGATCGTGCCCGATCCACTCGCGACGTGAGTGCCCATGAACACCATGTTCGGGCGAGCGTTGAGGGCAGCATCCGTCGCGCTTGTTCCCGGGTTTTTCTCGACCGGGAAAGTCTCTCCGGTGAGCGCGGACTCGTCGAGCTGGAGCCCGTTGGATGCGAGCACGATCGAGTCGCCCGGGACGAGATCTCCCGCCTGGAGCTGGACGACATCACCCGGCACAACGCCGGTCAGCGGCACTTCCTGCACCGAGCCGTCCCGATAGACCTCGGCCTTGATCTGAACGGTCTCCAGGAGCGCGGCGATCGCTTTGCCTGCGCCGCGTTCCTGCCAGAACCCGAGCAACCCGGAGAGCACGATGATCACGAGGATGATCGTCGAGTCAATCGTGTCACCGAGGATGATTGCGAGAATCGTCGCGATCACCAGGATGATGATGATGGGGCTCAGGAACTGACGAGCGAGAAGTCGCGCGGTCGAGGTCTGCTTCGACGTGCCGAGGGTATTCGGTCCCACTCGAGTCAGGGTGGCGGCCGCCTGCGTGGACGTGAGCCCCGTCGACGAAGAATCAAGGTCGCCCAACAGCGTCGTCGAGTCGGCGTTCCAGTAGGAAGCGGGAAGAGTCGTAGTCACGTCCCCAAGTATGGATGCGCAGCGCGGATCCCGTCCCTAGGACATGAATACTCAGGCGGCTTTGGCGAGAGCGACCAGCACCTGGTTCAGCGACGGAACACCTTCCGCGCGGAAGATTTCCACGCCCACTGAATCCCTCACGATCACTGTCGGCGTTGACCGGATGCCGAGACGCTCGGCTTCGCTCTCGTTCCGAACGATGTCGTGTTCGACGAGGTCCATCGCGCTCACCAAGCGCCCCGCCTCGGCCAGCACCGAGCGTGTGATCATGCACGGCTCGCAGAAGGCGGAGGTGAAAAAGTCGACGGTCATAGCGGGATCAACCGTTTCGTGCCAACAGAGATTCCCGTGAACTCGGCTCGCTGAGCTCGTCGAAGGGCCCGCCACGGGCTCGTATCGGGCCCTTCGACAAGCTCGGGGACCGAACAATTTCTACGTGTCGTACCGCTCCTCGACGGCCTCGAGGTCGTCGGCATCCTTCGGGTCCCACACGTAGGTAACGTGCACGCTGTCGCCGACCTTCACGGCCGACTTCGCGAGATAGGCAAACTCGGCGGCGGCAGCGGACTCGAGACCATTGACGATGATCTCCTTATCCCATCCGTTCGCTGTTGCAATGCGGTGGTCGGTCTGCCCGTCGTTGGGTCCGCCAGAGAAAATCACGATGTACTCATCGCCGTGCGCGAGGGTGGGCTGTTCGTCAGTCATGCCCCTAGTTTGTCACTCCTTGCCGGAGCTCGTTGAGACGGTGGCTGTGAGCGGGATCCGAGGAGGCAGGGACGCGATCAGTAGGATGGCAAGGTGGCTTCTGCGGATGATCGTCTGGTCTGGATCGATTGCGAAATGACCGGGCTCGACCTCGAGGTCGACGAACTCGTTGAGGTCGCGGTGGTCATCACGGACTATGACCTGATCCCCGTCGACCCGGGCTTCGACATCGTGATCAAGCCGGACCAGACCGCCTGGGACAATATGAACGACTTCGTGCGCGACATGCACACGGCCAGCGGTCTCATCGAAGAAATCCCGCACGGCAAGACCCTCGCCGAGGCCGAGTACGAGGTGCTCGAGTACATTCTGAAGTTTGTCCCCGGCGCCCAGAGCGCTCCGCTCGCCGGCAACACCATCGGAACCGACCGGATGTTCCTGGCCAAGTTCATGCCGCGCGTCGACTCCCACCTGCACTACCGCAGCGTGGATGTCTCGTCGATCAAGGAGTTGACCAGGCACTGGTTCCCGCGCATCTACTTCAATGCGCCGGCCAAAAACGGCGGACATCGCGCACTTGCCGACATCCTCGAGTCGATTCGCGAACTCGAGTATTACCGCGGCGTCGCGTTCGTGGACGAACCCGGGCCGACATCCGAGCAGGCTCAGGGCGTTGCCGCAACGATCGTGGAACGGTGGGCTCCCCGCCTGTCCTGAGCCTGTGACCAGCCGCCGCCCCTGCGGCACTGAGCCTGTGACCAGCCGCCGCCCCTGCGGCTGGTAATATCTTGTGGTTGCCTAGGCAACCTCATGGTGGGCGTAGCTCAGTTGGTAGAGCACTGGCTTGTGGTGCCGGGGGTCGCGGGTTCGAGCCCCGTCGTCCACCCCATGGATGGTCTGGACGCGCGCACGCGTCCAGACCATCTTTTTCTCTCGCGGCATTGCGTCACGCGCTGACGCCGCCACCGCCGCTGTGAAAGGCTTTGTCGGTGGCAGACACGCTTGAGCGCACCGAGGAGAAGACGAGCGAGGACACCGACCTCGACACCCGGCTCGCGCCCGACCTGCCCTGGATCACCATCGTCTGGAATGATCCGGTCAATCTGCAGAACTATGTCGAGTATGTCTTCAAAAGCTATTTCGGCTTCTCCACGGCAAAAGCACGTCGCCTGATGATGCAGGTGCACACCGAGGGCAAGGCCGTCGTCGCCAGCGGGCCGCGCGAGGAGATGGAACGACACGTCGTCGCGATGCACGGCTACGGTCTGCTCGCCACACTCCAGAAGGAGTCATAGGTGAGCGCCTTCCGATCGACCTCGCGCGGGATCACGGCCAAGTTCGACCGAACGGATGCCAAACTCCTGGCTAACCTCGCCACTCAGATCGCGGGCCTCGTCGCAGGCCGCGACGAGCTCGAGGACGATCCCGCCATTGAACGATTGCTTCCGGATGCCTATCGCAACAACGAGGCGGACGCCGCCGAGTTCCGTCGCTTTACCGAATCGGACCTCGCCGACGAGAAGGTACGCAGCGCGCTCTCCATGGCGGAACTGCTGACTCCGGGCAGCGACGCCAACGCGAAGGTGAAGATCACGCTCGACCAAGCGGCCGCGTTCGACTGGATGCGGTCGTTCACGGACATCCGGCTCGCTCTTGCCGCCCGGCTCGGCATCGTGGATGAGACGAGTCCGATCATCGTCGACGACGAGACCCAGTTGACACTCGCGGTCTACAACTGGCTCGGGGCGCTTCAGTGGTCCCTCGTAAAGGCGATCGACAAGTGAGAAGCGATGAGTTGAGTCCGGATGCCTTCGAGCGCCTGGTGACGGATGAGCTGGACCTGCTTCCCGACGAGATGATGGACGGGATCGAGAATGTCGGGTTCGTTACGCAGAGTCGCCCCGACGATGGCTCGCTCCGACTGCTCGGTCTCTACACGGGAATCGCGCTAACGCGTCGGCGGCAGTACGGGCACCTCGAACTACCCGATCGCATCGTGCTGTTCCGTGAGCCGCTGCTCCGAATCTCTCGCGATCTCGACGATCTCAAGCAGAACGTGCACGTCACGCTCGTCCACGAGATCGGCCATTACTACGGACTGGATGACGCAGAACTCAAGCGTCTCGGCTGGGGCTAGGCCCGACGCCGGGAGCCGGGTCGCTGAGTGCCACGGGTCAGTCGAGGATGCGCGACCCGTCGACGATGAGGTCGGCCAGAAGATCCGGACGTTCGCGATCGTAGAAGTCCTGCTCCTGTCTCGCCCAGTCGTCCCAGTGGGGCGCATACAGCTCGCCATCGCGGGCGAGCGCGCGCCGTTTCCTGCGTGCCGCATCCAGCTCGACCCACACGCCCAACGTCGCGAGCGAGCGATTGGCGAGACTGAGCGACCCCGAACCCTCGATCACCACGGGGGCGGCAGCGTCGACGCGATGCTCCTCCGCGTATGCCGACGACGCCCAGTCCCAACGACGCCAGCGACGCGCGACGAGCACTTCCGCGGCCACCGCGACGCTGCCCTGTTCGAGACCATCCCATCCTGGATACAGGTCATCGAGTCGAATGAGCTGCGCGCCGAGTGCCGACGCGACGGCAAGTCCCAGCTCCGTCTTGCCCGATCCGGATCGCCCGTCGATCAGAACAACGGGACGGTCGGATGCCCGTGCCGCGCTCGCCACCCGGCTCACCTCGCCGGTGTGGTCGTCACCGGGCACCGAAGAAGCTCCAGGTTCCCGCCAAGACCGATGCTCCGATCGCAACGGCGGCGATTCCCGCACCAATGAGAAGAAGAACGATCTCTGGCCAACCGAACGACGACGGCCTGGCCCAGGTGCGGGTGATCGGGGCGCCGAATCCCCGCGCTTCCATCGCGGTCGCGAGCTTGCTGCCGCGTCGGATGGAGAGCACGAGCAGCGCGAACAGCTGCCCAAACAGGCGTCGAATCGGATTCCGATCTCCGACACCGCGCGCTCTGCGGGCCAGCTCGAGGGATCGCCAGTCGTCGAGAAACATCCCGACCAGCCGCAGCGCCGCCAGCGAGCCGAGGACGAACCGCGAAGGCAACCGCAGCACCTGTGCGAGCCCATCCGCAAGATCGGTCGGATCCACCGTGATAAACAGCACGATCGCTGGTAGTGCAATGGCCAGAATCCGGATGCCCGTGGCAAGCGCGAGGGCCAGCGACCCGTCGGTCACGTTGGCCAGCAGCCAGGAGAAATAAACGTGCCCGCTGGCGCGACCGTAGAGCGCGACCGTGATCGACACCAGCGGGGCGGCAATCCACACGGGAGCCGTGCGGAGCCAGAAGGCACGCCAGCTCACTCCCGCAAACGGCAACACCGCTGCCTCGAGAACGAGGGCGACCACGCCGGAGACCCAGTCCAGGGTGAGGACGAGCACGAGGCCGATGAGCAGCCCTGCAGCGATTTTCGCGACCGGATTAATCCGAAGGATGGCCGCGCTCACCGCAGCACCCCGGCCGAAGAGAGCGTGAATTCGTCGGTGGCGAGCGCACTCACGAACGTGGCATCGTGCGTGCTCACTGCCGCCGCCGTCCCCTCATCGAGCAGCTCGGCGATCAGGAATACGAGCTCCTGCCAGGTGCGCGCATCCTGTCCGAAAGTCGGTTCATCCAGGAGTAAAACGCGCGGCCGAGTCGCGAGGGCCGTCCCGACCGACAGACGTCGCTTCTCCCCGCCGGACAGGGTGAACGGATTGGCGGGAGCGAGTGCGTCCAGTCGCAGGCGAACGAGTAGCTCGTCGACCCTTGCTCTAGTCTCATCGGCTCCTAGCCCCAGTGATTGAGGTCCAATTGAGAGTTCGTCTCGAACCGTTGCGCCAAGAAACTGGTGCTCGGGATCCTGAAACACACTTCCGATCCGGGTCAGCAGTTCACGAGACTTCCACCGAATCGGAGAGTTGGATGCGCCTGCCGACAGTTCAGCCGCCGCGCGAACGGCTCCGCCCCGCGGAGCAAGCAGGCCGCCGAGTGTGAGCGCCAGGGTCGACTTGCCGCCGCCGTTTGGCCCGGTGATGGCGAGAAGGCCCCCGGCCGCGAGTTCGAGGTTCAGCCCGGATGCCACGGTTACCCGCCGACCGACCGCGAGGTCCTCGACAGACAGCAACACTGGGCCGCTCGCGCGAGACCGCCGCGGCAGCTCCGGCGGATACTCCGGAACCCAAACCCCCGCCGCGGCCAGCGCTCGCCCATCCCGGGAGAGCACAACCCCGGGTGGACCGTCCGCGAGAATCCCGCCGTCGCTTCCGAGAATCACGACCCGGGTCACGAGGTCCCGCCACACCTCGACGCGATGCTCGATGACCACGAGGGTCGAACCGGATGCCTCGACGACGCGCGCAACGGCATCCCGAACCTCCGCGACGCCGGTCGGGTCGAGGTTCGCCGTTGGCTCGTCGAGAAGCAGCAGACCCGGCCGCATTGCGAGCGCGCCGGCAAGCGCCAGGCGCTGCTTCTGCCCGCCGGACAGGGACGCTGTTGGGTGGTCGAGCGGGAGCGCCAGGCCGACACCGTCGAGCGCGACACGCACCCGATCCCAGATCTCGTCGCGCGGAACTCCGAGGTTCTCGCATCCAAATGCAACGTCGTCGCCGACGCGAGCGAGAATGACCTGCGCATCCGGATCCTGCAACACGAGTCCTGCCCGGCCGCGGGACCGGGATGCCGGGACCCCGTCGAGAAGCAACTCGCCAGCCTGCTCGCCCTCCTCCTCACCGCCGAGAACGCCGGCGAGCGCCGAAATGAGAGTCGACTTCCCAGCGCCGGATGCACCAAGCAGCAGCACGCGCTCCCCCGGCTCGATCACGAGGTCGAGGTCGTGCACCGCGAACGCCCGGCGCCCGGCGTGGCGCCATCCCCATCCGACGGCGCGAACCCGTGCGGGACCGACGCTCGTCAGATGAGTTGGCGTGAGGTTCTCCCCGAGGCGAAGCGCGACAGCGCGCCTGTTTTGGCGACCGCGCGGACCAGCAGCCACGACACCAGGCCGGCGATGAGCGCACCGGAAACCAGAGAACTCACCCCATAGATCAGATCGAAGGCGAGCGTCTGCCCCCGATAGTAGAGCACGAGATCGAGGACTGTGAGTCCCACGCCGGCGCCCGCGCCGGCAAGCATCGCGGTGCCGAGTCGCCAGCTCGAATAGAGGAACGCCGCGAAGACGATCTCGGCGCCCAGTCCCTGGATGAGGCCGTAAAGCAACTGGTCGGGACCCCATGCGGTACCGAGCAGCGTCTCAACAGTCGCTGCGACGATCTCGGCGAGGATGGCGGCGCCGGGCTTGCGAACGACGAGCGGAACCAGCACCGCCGCAAGGAGCCAGACGCCACCGAGGATGCCCTGGAGTCCCGGCAGCACCGCACTCAGGAGCGTTGTCGGAACGACCGAACCGGTGTCCCACGCCCAGAACGCGACACCGCACGCAACGGCAAGCACCGCTGCGATGACGATGTCGACGACGCGCCAGGTGAAATTGATCGAACGCTTGGGCGTTGAAACTGCAGACATTGTTCTCCTCCCTGCGCTGGCATGATCCAGATCAGGTTCGACGGTCGGAACTTGGATTAGTTCCCTCTCAGCCCGGCTGCACCGGACTCCCGTGTTTCGTATCAGACAGCCTACTCGCGCTCGAGGATGACCACCGGAATCTGCCGCTCGGTGTTCGTCTGGTAATCGGCGTAGTCCGGGAACAGCGCGACCATTTTGTCCCAGAGTTCCGGCTTCTCTTCCGGCTCCGCGGTGCGGGCGAGCGCCCAAAACTCCGTCCCATCTTTCTGCACCCACACCCGCGGGGATGCGACGAGATTTCGATACCAGTCGGGATCCCGGTCGCCCCCGCCGGATCCGACGAGCAACACGCGATCACCGTCGTCGGCTCCGATCAGGGCGGTGCGATGCCAGGTTCCCGTGCTGCGACCTCGCGTCGTCAGCAGAGCCACCGGCGCCCCGTGCCGAAACTCCGGGGTCTTGCCAGCGAGATATTCGTCGATGTGGTTTTTCGCCCAGCCACGCTCGGTGTCGACGATCGGACTGGGGGCAGCCTCGGTCATCAGTCGCGAACGAGTACGACGACGGGGATGTCGCGGTCGGTCTTCTTTTGGTAGTCGGCGTAGTCCGCGTAGTACCCGACCATGAGATCCCAGAGTCGTGGCTTGTCCGCAGCGTCCGCCGTGTGGGCCGTTGTCCAGAACGACTCGGCCCCCTGCTGAACCCATACGCGCGGGTTGGCCTCGATGTTCTTGTACCAGACCGGATGATCGGGAGCGCCACCCTTGGATGCGACGATAATGACATCGTTGCCGTCGCTGGCACCGATCAGGCAGGTACGTCGCCACTCCCCGGACTTCCGCCCCCGGTAGGTGATCAGCACGAGAGGCGCACCACCGCGGAACTCGGGCTTCTTGCCGTCGGTGGCGATGTACTCCTCGATCTGCTTCTTGACCCACTCGGCCTTGGAATCGTGGATCGGACTCGGTGCTGGTTCGCTCATCCTCCAACTCTAGGTCGGCTAAACCGCATCCGCTGCGTCGAGGATGCGGTTCACCGTTCGAACGTTGCGGGTCGTCGCGATCGGACCAATCTGCCGCCACCACGCCGGCTTCACCTGGGATTGCAGGATCCCAAGGGGACACCACTGGTAGATGGCACGCTTGGCAATGACCAGGCGTTCCGGCGCAAGGTCGGCATCCGTCGGACGGTCGATCTCCGACGGCACGATATCGCCGTCGAGAAAGGTGATGACCATCTTCGAGAGGTCGTCACTGACATCCAGCAGCGGATTGGCGGCAGCCAGGGCGCGTAGGTCGTCCAGGGTCAGCACGACCAGCCGCGACGTCACACCGGTTCCGCTCGCAATGGCCGATTCGATCGCAGCGACATCCGGCGACGCCCGGGAATCTGCAATCACATTGCCGCTCTGCAGGATGGTGCTGACCCGCTCGAATCCGAGGTCACCCAGGATTGCCCGCAGCTCCGCCATCGCAACTCGCGTCGTCGGGTTGACGTTGATACCGCGCAACAGCAGTACGTAACGCTTCGGTCCGTTATCAGTCATCGGGCGCCAGTGTAATCACCTGTTCCACCATCCGGACCGAAAGCTACGCTTGCCAAGACATCTCATAAAGGGGATCAATGAATAGCTGGCCAGGCACCGCGTATCCGCTCGGGGCGACGTTCGACGGCAATGGCACGAACTTCGCCCTCTACAGCGAGGCCGCCGAGAAGGTCGAGTTGTGCCTGTTCGACGAGAAACTCGTCGAAACCCGCGTCGAGCTGGTGGATGTCGACGCGTATGTCTGGCATGCGTACCTGCCAAACGTGCAACCCGGCCAACGCTATGGATACCGGGTTTACGGCGGGTACGACCCGAAATCGGGCAAGCGGTTCAACCCGTCCAAACTCTTGCTCGATCCCTACGCCAAGGCGGCCTGCGGGGTGATCGACTGGGACCAGTCTCTGTTCGCATACAACTTCGGCGATCCGGAGTCCGAGAACAATGACGACTCGGCGACCCACATGATGCACGGCGTCGTCATTAATCCGTTCTTCGACTGGGCCGGGGACCGCGCTCCCGGCATCCCGTACGCGGAGACGGTCATCTACGAGGCGCACGTCAAGGGGCTGACCGAACTGCATCCCGGCATACCGGAGAACCAGCGTGGCAAATACAGCGCGCTCGCGCATCCGCTGGTTCTCGAGCACCTGGGCAAGTTGGGCGTCACGGCGATCGAGCTGATGCCCGTGCACCAATTCGTCGACGACTCGACCCTGCAGCAGAAGGGTCTCAGTAACTACTGGGGCTACAACACGATCGGCTTCTTCGCGCCCCACAACGACTATTCGTCGACCGGCGACCTCGGCCAGCAGGTGCAGGAGTTCAAGGGCATGGTGCGGGCCATGCACGCGGCAGGCATCGAGGTGATCCTGGATGTCGTCTACAACCACACCGCCGAGGGCAATGAGCTCGGGCCGACGCTGTCGTTCCGCGGCATCGACAACGCGGCGTACTACCGCTTGGTCGACAAGACGCCCGAGTACTACATGGACTACACGGGCACCGGCAACACCCTCAACGTATCCAACCCACACTCGCTTCAGATGATCATGGACAGCCTGCGGTACTGGGTCACCGAGATGCACGTCGACGGATTCCGCTTCGACCTCGCCGCGACCCTCGCCCGCGAGTTCTACGACGTCGATCGGCTTGCGGCATTCTTCGAGCTCGTGCAGCAGGACCCGATCGTCTCGCAGGTGAAACTCATTGCCGAGCCGTGGGATGTCGGCCCCGGCGGATACCAGGTCGGTAACTTCCCGCCGCTGTGGACCGAGTGGAATGGGCAATACCGTGACACGGTTCGAGACTTTTGGCGCGGACAGCCCTCAACGCTCGGTGAGTTCGCATCCCGCATCACCGGTTCGTCCGACCTCTACGAACACGATGGACGTCGACCCGTCGCATCTATCAATTTCGTGACGGCACACGACGGATTCACGCTGCTCGACCTGGTGTCATACGACAGCAAGCACAACGACGCCAATGGCGAGAACAACAAGGATGGCACCGACGACAATCGCTCGTACAACTGCGGCGTCGAGGGACCGACCACGGATGTCGCAGTGAATACCCTGCGCTCGCGTCAGCAGCGCAACTTCCTGTCCACCCTGCTGCTGTCGCAGGGTGTGCCGATGATCCTGCACGGCGATGAACTCGGTCGCACCCAGAACGGCAACAACAATACATACGCGCAGGACTCGCCCCTCACCTGGGTGCACTGGGACACGGCCGATCAGTCGCTCATCGACTTCACCGCGGCGCTCGTGCGCCTGCGCAAAGAGCATCCGACTTTCCGGCGGTCCCGTTTCTTCGACGGGCGGCCCGTGGTTCGCGGCGAGGGCGAACCAATGCCGGACATCGTCTGGTTGCAGCCGGATGCCGCCGTCATGTCGCCGGCCGACTGGGACTCCGGATTCGGTCGAGCGATCACCGTCTTCCTCAATGGCCTCGGTATCCATGGTCGGGATGCCCGGGGTGAGCGAGTGACGGACAAGAACTTCCTCGTGCTGTTCAATGCTGGGGACGATGCCGTCAACTTCGTGATGCCGCCAGATGAGTACTCGGCATACTGGGAGATCGTGGTCGACACCGTTGGCGCGAACGCCGACTCGCACGCACGCGAGGCCGGCTCGACGATCTCGGTCGAGGGCAAGTCACTCATGGTGCTTCGCGCACACACCCCGACCGAGGCGGAGATCGACGCGGACCACTCGGTCGCCGCGTCCCTCTCTCCATCGCCGGTGTCGAGCGTGAGTAGCGCGGTCGAACCACCGGCACCACGAGCGGCGACCGAGAAGGCGGCGACACCGTAGGGATGTCACTGCCCAGCTCGACCTATCGCCTCCAGATCCGGGAATCGTTCGACCTCGGGTCAGCGGCGGAGACCGTCGACTACCTCGCCGAGCTCGGGGTCGACTGGGTGTACCTGTCGCCCCTGCTGGCCGCGACGGTCGGTTCGGATCACGGCTACGACGTGGTCGATCACTCACGCATCGACCCGGACCGAGGCGGTCCCGAGGGCCTCGATCGGTTGGCTGCGGCAGCACGCGAGCGCGGAATGGGCGTGCTCATCGACATCGTGCCCAACCACATGGGCGTTGCCGAACCAATACAGAATGCCTGGTGGTGGGACGTGCTGAAACTCGGGCAGCGTTCGAAGTACGCCGAGGCGTTCGATATCGATTGGGCGTTCGGCGGCGGCAAACTGCGCTTGCCGGTGCTCGGTGGCACGCTCGAAGATGCGCTGGCGAACGGCGAGTTGAACATCATCGGCGACCTGCTTTTGTACTTCGATACCGCGTTTCCCATTGCCCCGGGAACCGGCGACGGCGAGCTCTCCGAAGTCGTCGCGCGGCAGCACTACGAGCTGATGAACTGGCGGCGAGCGGACGCCGAGCTCAACTACCGGCGGTTCTTCGCGGTGAGCACGCTGGCCGCGATCCGGGTCGAGATCCCGTGGGTGTTCGATGAGTCTCACGTGGAGATCGAGCGGTGGGTTCGCGAAGGACTCGCGGACGGCATCCGGGTCGACCATCCGGATGGCCTCGCCGATCCGGGCGAATACCTGGAGCGTCTGGGGGCGGCGATCGACAACGCGCCGGTTTGGGTCGAGAAGATCCTTGAGGGCGACGAACAGCTGCCCGCGTTCTGGGCCACCGCGGGTACTACCGGCTACGACGCCCTCGCGGATATTGACCGGGTGCTCGTCGACCCCGCCGGCCGCGCCGCTCTGGATGCGCTCGACACCCGGTTGCGCGGGAGGGCACAGCCCCTCAGCTGGGCCACGCTCATCCACGGGACCAAGCGAGCAATCGCCGACGGCATCCTGCGTTCGGAAGTGCTACGCCTTGAGCGCGATGTTCTCGCGAGTGGCCCACTCCCCCAGCCCGTCGAATGGCCGCGACAGGGACCCATCGCCGATGCTCTCGCCGAACTCCTCGCCTGCTTCCCCGTGTACCGCTCCTACCTGCCAGTCGGCGAAGAACACCTCGTCACAGCGGCCAACCTCGCCAAGGCTCACCGCCCCGAGCTGTCGACGACGATCGATGCACTCCTGCCGATCCTGTCCGATCCGACCCAGCCAGCGGCAATCCGGTTCCAGCAAACCTCCGGCATGGTCATGGCCAAGGGCGTCGAGGACACCGCTTTCTATCGCTACAGCCGCCTCGGTTCGCTGACCGAGGTCGGTGCCGACCCCGCGGAATTCTCGATCGGCGTTGACGAGTTCCACCGCCGTCAGCTCGCCCGTCAAGCCAGCCTGCCCGCATCCCTCACGACGCTGTCAACGCACGACACCAAGCGCGGCGAGGACACGCGCGCCCGCATCAGCGTGCTGAGCGAACTGCCCGAGCGGTGGGAAACGACTCTCGATCGTCTTCGTGAGTTGGCGCCACTCGACGACGGAGCCCTCGCCAACCTGCTCTGGGAATCGATCGTCGGTGCCTGGCCTGCATCCCGCGAACGTCTGCACAACTACGCCGAGAAAGCAGCACGCGAAGCAGGGACATCCACGAGCTGGAACCGGCCGGATGAGCAGTTTGAGACCTCCATGCACGCCATGGTCGACTCGGCATTCGACCACCCGGAGGTCGCGCGACTCGTCTCGGATTTCGTCGCCGGGATCGAGCAGGCGGGATGGTCGAACGCGCTGACAGCGAAGCTCATCCAACTCGCCGCTCCGGGGATCCCGGATGTGTACCAAGGCAGTGAGCTCTGGGAGACCAGTCTCGTTGACCCAGACAACCGTCGCCCCATCGACTTCAGCGAGCGCCGCCGATACCTCACCGACATCAACGCCGGTGCGATACCCGCGGTTGACTCGACGGGAGCGGCCAAGCTTCTGGTGACGACGAGGGCGCTCCAGCTGCGACGGGACCGACCGGAGCTCTTTACGCGCTACGCACCGCTGCCGGTCCTCGGCGATGCTGCCGATCATGCTGTCGCGTTTGATCGGGGCGGTGCCGTTGCCGTCGGCACGCGGCTGCCTCTCGGGCTCGTTCGCCGGGGCGGATGGGGCGACACCGAGGTCGTGCTGCCCGGGCACCCGCTGGTCGACGTGATCACCACCCGCGAGTTCGATGGAGGGCCTCTGAGACTCGCTCACCTGTTCGTCGACTATCCGGTCGCCCTCCTCGCCCCGGTGGAGTCATGATCCCGCAGGTCTGGGCACCGAGCGCACGCCGCGTCGCGGTTCGCGTTGCGGGCGGCGAGCGGTCCCTGGAACCTGTCGAGAATGGGTATTGGACGTCAGGCACATCGCTTGAGCCGGGCACGGACTATCAGATCGTGCTGGACGACGGCGATCCGGTTCCCGACCCTCGATCACTCTGGCAGCCAACCGGCGTTCACGGTGCCAGCCGTGTGTTCGACTCATCCGCGTTCGCCTGGACCGATTCGCGCTGGACTGGCCGCCAGCTCGCGGGCGGCGTGATCTACGAGCTTCACGTGGGAACGTTCACCCCCGACGGCACCTTCGATGCCGCGATCGATCGCCTGGACCATCTCGTCGATCTCGGCATCGACTTTGTCGAGGTGCTGCCGGTGAACAGCTTCAACGGCACTCACAACTGGGGTTACGACGGAGTGCAGTGGTTCGCCGTCCACGAGGTCTATGGCGGTCCCGCTGGCTACCAGCGATTTGTGGACGCATGCCACTCGCGTGGCCTCGCGGTGCTTCAGGACGTCGTTTACAACCACCTAGGGCCAAGCGGGAACTACCTGCCCCGCTTCGGTCCATACCTCACCGACGCGAACGCGAACACCTGGGGCGCGTCGGTGAACCTTGAGGAGAGCGAGGTTCGTCGGTACATCCTCGACAACGCGGCCATGTGGATGCGCGACTACCACGCGGATGGGCTTCGGCTGGACGCGGTGCACGCACTCGTCGATCCGTCGCCGAAACACCTGCTGCAGGAACTCGGCGAGGAGACGGATGCGCTGAGCGCGTTCCTCGGGAGACCGCTCACGCTCATCGCGGAGTCCGATCTCAACGACCCGAAACTGATTCTTCCGCGCGAGGCCGGAGGATACGGACTCACGGCCCAGTGGAGCGACGACTACCACCACGCCATCCACGTCGCCCTGACCGGGGAAACCACTGGCTACTACGCGGACTTCGCCTCCCTCGGCGCCCTTGCCAAGACCGCGACGAGAGGCTTCTTCCACGATGGGACGTACTCGTCATTCCGGGGGCGCGACCACGGGCGCCCACTCGGTTTGAGCATCCCAACCTGGCGACTGGTGGCCTTTGCGCAGGATCATGACCAGATCGGCAATCGCGCGGTCGGCGATCGGCTCACTGCGAACGCAACATACGGCCAACTCGCCATCGCTGCCGTGCTCACGATGGCGGGCCCGTTCACGCCAATGCTGTTCATGGGCGAGGAGTGGGGTGCATCGACTCCGTGGCAGTTTTTCACGTCACATCCGGAGTCCGAGCTGGGACGGGCAACCGCCGATGGCCGGATCGCCGAGTTTGAGCGCATGGGGTGGGACCCGGATGTCGTGCCAGATCCCCAGGACCCTCAGACCTTCCTTCGATCGAAGCTCGACTGGTCGGAACTCAGAATCGGCGACCACGCCCGTCTGCTCGCGCTTTATCGGGAGCTCGCCCGGTTGCGGCGAACCGAGCCCGACCTTACGGATCCGCGTTTCGACCGGCTCAGCGCCGAGTTCGACGATGAGACGCGCGAGTTTCGCCTCGGTCGCGGCGAGCTCGCGATCCTCGTCAACTTCGGGACCGAGCCACGTCCCCTGCTCGAGGACGGGGAGATCCTGCTCGGGACCTCCGGCAATCGAGGCACACTAGAGGCGCACTCTGCCATCATCCTGAGGCGAGCTCATACCAGCGACGGAGCATCAAACTCTCGGTCTCATGTCAAGGGGGCATGAAAATCCTGTAGCCCCCTTGCCCTCGGGTAGACAGAGTGTTTCAATCGATCAACGTCCCCCCGAACGAGGGGCAACGTTTCCTCTTTCGGAAATGGACTTTGGCGATGTCTCTACTCTCCACCCCCGCCCGTAACTCCTCGCCGGAACCGACCGTCGCACTCGTCACCGAAGATGTGTACGCGGTCATGACAGATCGAGAAACTCTCGGCTTTGTCCATAGGGTCGGCACGGTCTACGTTGCCCTCAGTGGCGATGTCTTGAGTCACGCCGTGGAGATCGGCCAGTCCCTGGTGTGGGACAAGGCCGTTCGCATGGTGCGATTCGCCTGACCTGCCGCGGCAGCAGAATCCGAGTGCGCAACTAAACTCCTTGGCATGGGCAAGATCCTGTATGGCGAGGCTGGCACCGAGATCGTCTTCGACGATCGCGACATGGCGCACCTGCAACTCGTTTTCGGCGCCAAGCTCCGCCGCAAGGAGAGCTTCTTCTTCAGCTGGAAGGAAGATCCGTCCACGGGTGAGGGGCGAAGCAGCATCTGGGTCGACGCAGCCATCCCGCTCTATTTCAAGTACTACGGGAGCAAGCCGCCAACGATCAACCGCGAGTGGCTTGAGCTTCTGACCCTCTCGGCCAACTCGGCACAGGGCATGCAGTTCATCAGCGAGCCGGTCGCCGGTGCCGCCGATACGGCCAAGAACCACAAGGCGTAGCTACTAATCCGTCGAGGGCGTGAGGCTCGGCAGCTTGGCGATCCCGAATTCGCGGGCCAGCGCGCGCCCGGCGGCGTTCAGCCCGCCCATCCCGTGTACGCCCGGACCGGGGGCAACGGATGCTCCGGCCAGATACAGGCCGCGAACGGGCGTCGACCACGGGTCGAAGAGCGTCGGTCGGCGCAGCAGCTGGCCCAGTGAGACATCGCCGGACGCGATATCACCACCGACGTAGTTGGCGTTGTGCGATTCGACCTGGACGGCCGTCGACGAGACGGATGCGAGGATGCGGTCGCGAAAGCCGGGTGCGAACCGTTCGATCTGTGCGGTGACGGCATCGCTGCGGTCGGCCGCCGAGCCGGGCGGCACATGCGTGTATGCCCACAGGACCTGCTTGCCAACCGGCGCACGCGATGGGTCGAGAATCGAAGGCTGGGTTACCAACACATACGGCGACTCGGGAAGTCGACCCTCGCTGACCGCGCGCTCGGATGCAGCCACTTCGGCGCGGGTACCCCCGAGATGCACGGTAGGCGTGCGGCCCAACTCTTCGGCCAGCCACGGTACCGGGCCATCCAGCGCGTAGTCGACCTTCGCGACCGCATTGCCGTAGCGAAAGCGGGACAGCCGCCGGGCGTAGGCCGATGGGAGTGCGTTTCCGGCCATCCCGAGAAATGCGCGCGGCGTGACATCCAGCAGCACGGCGCGGCTGGTGGGGAGCTCGGCGAGTGCACGAATCCGCGTGTTCAAGACGAGTTCGCCGCCGTGAGCGATGAAGTCGGCGACCATCGCGTCGACGATCGCCTGGCTGCCGCCGACCGGCACCGGCCAGCCCGCTGCGTGGGCGTGGGCGGCGAGCACGAGGCCGGCGGATGCAGCACCAACGTCGGGAAGCCTGCGGTTGGCGTGGGCGATCACCCCGGCAAGCATCGCGGGGGCCACAGCGTCTGCGAAGCGGCTGTTCCACGCCGCGGTGCCCTGCTCGATCGCACGAGATCCCAGGGCGGCGAGCACGAATGGATGCCGGGGAAACCGTGCGAGCGACGTTGCGGCGAGCTGCGCAACCTGCGCGGCGTGCTCGGCCAACGGCCCGAGCAGGCGGCGATATGCGCCGCCGTCGCGACCCAGGGCATCCGCGGTCGCGGCAAGGTCGCGATAGGCGAGCCCGGCTCGGCCATCATCAAGTGGATGCCCGTATGAGATGGCGGGCACGCGAAGGTCGATCCGCTGGTCGAGACCGAACGCGCGAAAGAACGGCGACGCGAGAGCCATCGGATGCACTGCTGAGCAGACATCGTGCAGGAATCCCGGCAGCGTCAGCTCGGCGGTCCGAGCACCGCCCCCCGCGGTGGTCTCCGCTTCGTAGAGCCGAACGCTCAGGCCCGCTCGCGCGAGGACGACCGCAGCGGCCAGACCGTTCGGGCCCGCACCGACGACGATCGCGTCGAGGTCAGGCATCCGCCGCAGCCTCGAGCCGCGCGATGCGACGGCGCGCGTAACGCTCGCTCGTGGACGGTCGACCGAGGAGCTTCACGGCGAACCACAGGACCAGGCGGGTTACGCCGATCGCCGGCCACCCGGCGCGACGCATCCCGAGCAGGTCACGATACTTGCGCGGGAGGGTTGCCACCGCACCCGCGAACACGATGCGGTAGCCCAGTCCGGTCGCGCCGTCCAGTGGTGGGCGGCGCAGAAATCGCACGGCATCCCGAACCAACTCGTCCCCGCGCAGCTCCGAGTCGAATCCCGCGAGTTGGTCGGCGAGCTCCGCTTCGGAGGTTGGCGGGTTCGCCACCCCCATCAGGTCCCCAGCGGTCGCCCACTCCTTGACGTAGCGGTCGGCACCGCCCGGAATCGCCGTGCCCCAGGTCCGGTGGCAGCGCAGGAAGGAGTCGGCGAACGCGACGTGCACCCAGCTGAGCAGACGGGGGTCGCCCGCCGAGTAGTCGACCTGCTTGCCGTCGCGTTCGTAGCTGCCCTTGACGCGAACGTGTAGCTTGCCAACGAACTCGCAGGCCTGCTCCGCCTGCTGTCGATCGCCGAAACTCGTCACGAGAACCCAGCGCACCGTGCCATTCAGCCTGCCGAGCGGATCCTCGCGATAACGAGACCAGTCGTGCACGCCCGCCATGGCTCCGGGATGCAGCGTCTGCAGCAGGAGCGCGCGCATTCCCGCCACCAGAACCGGGATGCCGCCGTGGACAGTCCAGACCGCGGATGCCGGCCCGAAGTATCCCTCGTCGCCGCCCATCTGCAGGGCTTCGACCCAGGGCGGAACACCCTCGGGGTCGCCCGTGAGCATGGTGAAGAGCCTGGTGCGCAGCGCCGCGAACACGTTAGGTGGCTACCGCGCCGTGGAACAACAGTCCCAGGAGATAGGTGGCCGCGGCAGCACCGAATCCGATGAGAAGCTGTCGAAGCGCGCGCTTGCCGGGCGAGCCACCGGACAGCAAACCGACAACCGAGCCTGTGGCGAGGAGAACCAGGCCAACGAGCCCCGCGGCGACCAGCGCCGCGGTTATTCCGCGAAGGCCGAAGAAGTAGGGAATCAACGGCACGAGAGCGCCGCTCGCGAAGAAGCAGAAGCTGGATGCTGCGGCACCGATGCCGGTACCGATCGCCTCGTTGTCGGCAACCTCGACGCCCTCCGACAGGCTCCCGTCATTCGCGCCGAGCACCTGGGTCGCGTGCAGACTGGCGTCTCGTTTGCTCATGCCGCGCGCACGATAGACGAGCGCAAGCTCATTCGCGTTCACGTCGAGGTGCTTGAGCGCCTTATCCGCGTCGGGGTCGGGAGTCGACGCGTCGAGAAGTTCGCGTTGCGAATGCACCGACACGTACTCCCCCGCGCCCATCGACAGCGCACCGGCGAGGAGTCCGGCAATGCCGGTCGCGACAACCGCACCGGAGGCGACGCCCGCAGCGGTCACGCCGAGAATGAGCGAGAGATTGCTGACGAGGCCGTCGTTTGCACCAAAGACAGCCGCTCTGAACGTACCGCTCAGACGGTTTCGGCCACGCTCAGCGAGACCACGAATGACCTCCTCGTGGATGGCCTCGTCTGCGGCCATTGCACTCGTGGCATCCTTGTCGTCGGCGTACGGCGACCGGCCCTCGGCGCGCTGGGCGAGAGCCAGCACGAATACCGAACCGAATATGCGGGCGAGAGCCACAAGGAGCCCGGTGCGCAGGTCAACGCGGCGCGGCTTCCCGGCCTGGTCGCCGAGCAGTTCGAGCCAGTGCGCCTCGTGGCGGCCCTCTGCATCCGCGAGCGCGATCAGAATCTCGCGCTCCTCGCCCTTTCGTCGTTCGGCGAGACGGCGATAGAGCTGGGCTTCTGCACGCTCGTCGGCGAGGTACTGACGCCAACGCCGGAGCGTGCGCGCGCTCGGAACGGCCACGGAGTTCACGTGTCCAGTGTGCCATGCAGCCGATCGTGAGGCCGTGTGAGTCAGACTTGCCCCATGCCGATTGTGGACAACGCCGTATACGTCGATGGCGAACGCGCCGCCATCCCCGACTCGCTCGATGCCACATACGAACTGCTTCGCGAGAAGCACGGAATGGCGTGGATCGGGATGTACCGACCGACTCCTGCTGAGGTGCAGTCGGTTGCCACCGAGTTCGACCTTCACCACCTGGCGGTTGAAGACACGCTCGCCGGTCATCAGCGTCCGAAGCTCGAGCGCTACGGCACGACGCAGTTCATCGTGTTGCAGCCGGCTCGCTACCTCGACGCATCCGAGGAGGTCGAGTTCGGCGAGGTCCACATGTTCATCGGACCGGACTTCGCCATCACCATTCGGCACGCAGAGTCGCCCGATCTCGGACGGGTGCGAAAGCGTCTCGAAGCGAATCCAAAACTCCTCGCGATCGGCCCGCTCGCCATCATGTACGCCGTGCTCGACCAGGTCGTCGACGAATACTCCCCCGTGGTCAGCGGACTGGAGAACGACATCGACGAGATCGAGGACCAGCTGTTCAACGAGGAAGCGAACGTTTCGCGCCGGATCTACGAGCTGTCGAGTGAAGTCATCGCGTTCCAGCGCGCGACTCAACCGCTGGTCGGGATGCTCGCCACGCTACGCGAGCGCCTTGACGAGGATGACGAACGAACTCTCGAACTGCGGCGCAGCCTCCGGGATGTCGAGGACCACGTCATCACCCTGGTCGAGCGCGTCGATGGATTCCGGACGCTCCTGCAAAACGCCCTCATGGTGCACGCGACCCTCGTCGGCCAGCGCCAGAACGACGAGGTCAAGGCGCTGACGGAGGCGAGTCTCGCGCAGGGCGAGCAGACTAAGCGGATCTCATCGTGGGCGGCGATCCTGTTCGCTCCGACACTCATCGCGAGTATCTACGGGATGAACTTCACGAACATGCCCGAACTGCACTGGCAGTACGGTTACCCGTTCGCGATCGGCCTCATGCTCGTGCTCGGCTTCGTGCTGTACCTCTCGTTCAAGAAGCGCGGCTGGATCTAGTTTCCCGAGTTACCCGCAGTGACGGCATCCTCGGCGGGGATCGCGATCCAGAGGATCAGGTAGAGCACGAACTGCGGACCGGGCAGCAGGCATGAGACGAGCGCGATGACGCGAACGAGTGTGTGCGAAATACCGAAGCGATCGGCGATGCCCGCGCACACGCCCGCGATAACTTTTCCGTTGGTTGGTCTTCTGAGTTGAGCCATGACTCAAGCCTTGTCCCGCGCCTCGGCCAGGCCTATCGGGTTAGCCCCCGAAATACTCCGGTGACGCACTGACGAAGTCGATGAGTTGTTCAACCCGGCCGAGCAGGGTCGGCTCGAGGTCGGCGTAGCTGTCAACGCGACCGAGAATCTGCTGCCATGCCCGCGCAACGTCGGCCTGGCTCTCGTGCGGCCAGCCCAGCGCCTCGCAGATGCCGTGCTTCCACTCGACGTTTCGAGGAATTTCCGGCCAGCGCGTCAATCCGACGCGCGAGGGCTTCACCGCCTGCCACACATCAATAAACGGATGCCCGACGACGAGAACAAACTCGCCCTCCCTGCCCGACGTGACCGCCTGCGCGATTCGGCTCTCCTTTGATCCCGGCACCAGATGGTCGACCAGGATTCCCATACGTCGGTCTGTGGATGGCTCGAAGTCGCGCACGACTTGGGCGAGGTTATCCACGCCCTCGAGATACTCGACCACCACCCCTTCAATGCGCAGGTCAGCACCCCACACCTTCTCGACGAGTTCAGCGTCGTGCCGACCCTCGACGAAGATGCGACTCGCTCGAGCGGTTCGCGCGCGCTCGAGTGGCGCCGCCATCGATCCCGATGCCGTGCGCCCAGTTCGCGGTCCCTGAGCCTGTCGCGGGGCAGGCAGCCGCAACGCGACCGACGTGCCGTCGATCAGGAATCCGGGCCCGATCGGGAACAGACGGATGCTCCCGTGCCGGTCTTCCAGGCGAAGCAATCGACCCTCGTAACCAACAACGGCGCCCACGAATCCCGTGGTCGTCTCCTCGACCACCAACCCGCGTTCGGCCTCGACGACCGTCGGTTGAACCCTGGGCGCGCGTCGGCCGAAGTCGGCGAGCACATCACTGCCGTACGCGTCGGCGCCAAACAGATCGATCGGAGTCACCGAAGTGACGCTACTGACCGCGGCCGAGACCGCGTCCGAGAATCGCCGAGATCAGCGCATCTGTCGAATCGCCCGGCGCGCTCGGATTGCGCAGCAGAGTGAAGTCCACCTCGCCCAGGTCGGGAAGTCCGAATCGGTTTGTGACCTTGACCAGGTCCTCCGGGATGAGGCTGTTTGGGAATACCGCAACGCCGAGACCCGCGCGAACAGCCGCGAGCAGGCCGCTCACCTCGCGCGAGTTGCAGGTGATTCGCCAGGTGCGTCCGGCCTGCTCGAGCGCCTCGATTCCGACCTGACGACTGAAGCTCGGCGTCTGGTATGCCACGACCGGAACCGGCTGGTCCTGCTCGAGAAGCGTATTCTCGTGGCCGACCCACACCATGGTGTCCCGGCTCACCCGCACGCCATCCGGATTCTCGTCCGGCGCCGACTTGATGAAGATGAGGTCGAGTTGCCCGCTTCGCAGCCGACGGATGAGCGGCCCGGTCTGGCTGACGGTGAGCTCGAGATTGATCTGCGGGTAGAGCTGGCGGAAGTGCCTCAGGATGCGCGGCAGCTGCGTGATCGCAAGGTCGTCGCCCGCGCCGAAACGGAGCCGACCTCGCATGGCCGATCCGGAGAAGTAGCTTGACGCCACCTCCTGTGCCGCAAGGATCGTGCGGGCGAACCCGGCCATCGCTTCGCCATTATCCGTCAGCCGAACATCGCGGGTATCGCGGGAGATGAGCATCCGGCCGGCGGCATCCTCAAGCTTGCGTACGTGCTGGCTCACCGTGGGCTGGCTGAGACCGAGTTCGACGCCGGCGCCCGTAAAGCTGCGAGTCTCAGCGACCGCGAGAAACGTCCTGAGAAGAACCGGGTCGAACATGCATCCTCGATTGTTTTTGGCCAATCATTACGTTTAGCAATGACAGATATAGGTTCAATTTACTCCGAGAATGGATCCGGCGCGCGTAACGTTGAAACCAACCACCGTCCGCTTGACTTCAGGACCCCTGTGACTTCCGCCGGAACCTCGTCCGCCTATCCGCCGACCGAACCGATGCCAGTCATCACCACCCGGCCGCGCTGGAGTGAAACCTTCAGTTCGCTTCGCGTTCCCAATTTCCGGTTGTTCGCCATCTCGAACATCCTCGCGATGTCCGGTACCTGGATGCAGCGCATCGCCCAGGACTGGCTCGTCCTCACGCTGTCACACAGCGTGACAGCCGTCGGCATCACGGTCGCCGCGCAGTTCACCCCGATGCTGGTCTTCGGACTCTGGGGCGGGCTGCTCGTCGACCGGTACTCCAAACGGATGCTGCTGATGATGACGCAGGGCGTGATCGGCGCCTTCGCTGCGCTGCTCGCCATCCTCACCCTCGCCGGCGTTGTGCAGGTCTGGGAAATCTGGGTCATCGCGTTCGTCGTCGGATGTGTTGTCGTGGTCGACAACCCCACACGCCAGGTCTTCTCAAACGAACTTGTTGGTGCGCGATACCTTCGCAACGCCATCAGCATCAACTCGTCGATCTTCCAGCTGGGTGGCCTCATCGGTCCCGCCGTCGCGGGATTCCTTCTGGATGCCGTAGGTGCCGGCTGGGCGTTCGCCATCAACTCGGTCACCTGTTTCGTCACCGTTGCGACCCTTGCAGCGCTGAACAAGTCGAAGCTGTTCAAGAGTGCGCCCGTGCCACGCGCGAAAGGCCAGCTGAAACAGGGGCTGGCATACGTCGTGCGAAAACCGCCGATCTTCTGGACCATTGTTGTCCTCACCCTGTTGTCCCTGTTCGCCCTGACCACACCCGTCATCCTTACCTCATACGCAAACAGCGTCTTCAAGGTTGGCCCATCCGGCTATGGCCTGTTCAACACCCTGATTGCTGCCGGAGCATTCACCGGCGCGCTGCTGTCGACGAGGCGCAGGGCGGTTCGACTGCGGACGGTGCTGATCATGGCCGTGGCGTGGGGGCTGCTCCAGGCGCTCGGAGCGATCATGCCAACCGAACTCGCGTTCTCGGCCGATCTCGTCTCCATCGGCCTGTTCTCCCTGCTGTTCATCACGGCGGCGAACTCGCTTGTCCAGATGTCGTCCAACCTCGGTATTCGCGGTCGGGTCATGGCGCTGTACGTGCTCGTGCAACTCGGCGGTCAGGCCATTGGCGGCCCCATGATGGGCTGGATCGTGTCGACCTGGGGACCGTCCGTCGGGTTGGCCGTGTCAGGGCTCGTTCCGGCGATCGCGGCGATCGCGATTGCCATCCACCTCGCGCGACGCCACCAGCTGAGGATCCGGGTCTCCATCAATCGCGGATCGCCGCGCATTTCGATCATTCGGCGGGTGCAGTCGGGCGAGGGGCTCGTCGAGGGAACTACCGCCTGAGAATTCCCACCGTGAGAAACTCGCGGATGCTGGGCAGCACCTCGTCGAGCACCGCCCGCTCATCCACCTCAAGCAGTTCGGAAACCGCGGCGCAGATGGCTCCGATGCTCAGTTCGCCGTCGCACGCGCCGACCACCGCGGCGAGCGCCGTCCCGAGAGGATAACTTCGGGCGAATCCGCCGCCCTGGCGAAGATTCATCACCGCGGGATGTTCGTCGCCCGGCCAGTAGTGTCGTTCCTCCGTGACATCGGGCGCGACGGTCAGCTTCGTTCGGGCAAGGTCGGCGTCGTCGAGGGACGCCTGCCAGTCATGCGCGGCGAGGGTCGCATCAATGTGTTCACCGAGACCGCCCGCGACCGGCCCGTCGAGGCTCTCGAGACGGCGGAGGGTTCGCCCGGCCGGCGGCTTGCGAAGCGTCACGTATCCGAACCCGATTGCCGTCACGCCGCGCGCGCCGAAATCGTCGAGCCAGGCACCCTCGAGTGCGTCGAACCCGGCACCGGCCCGGGTGCCGCCGTCGCGAATCCAGGTCTGCGCGTAGAGCGCCGGATCCTGCACCTCGCGCTCCACGACCCAGCCATCGAGTTCGGCCGCGTCGATCCATCCGCCAACGCGATCGAGGCCGTTCTCGTGCGTGCGATACTCCCAGTTTCCGAGCAGCTGGGCGATGCCGCCGGGCTCGAGGTGCTCACCAGCGCCGGCGACGACCTCGGCGACGATCGCGTCACCGACGAGTCCGCCGTCGCGGTATTCGTAGGTCGGGACGCCATCCCGCCGCGGAGTGATCACGAAAGGCGGGTTCGAGACGATGAGGTCGAATTTCTCGTCCGCGACGGGCTGGTAGAGGCTGCCAAGCCGAAACTCAATCGACCGAATGCCGTTGAGCTCGGCGTTGAACGCCGCGAGCTCGAGCGCTCGAGGAGAGATGTCGGTCGCGATCACTCGTCCGGTATGGCGGCTGGCGTGCATCGCCTGGATGCCGCATCCCGTTCCCAGGTCAAGTGCACGGCGACTGGACCGCTGCACCTGCAGTCCGCTAAGTGTGAGGGACGCTCCCCCGACGCCGAGAACGTGGTTTTCGGGGAGCGGGCGACCGAGCGCGAGTTCGCCGAGGTCACTCGCGATCCACCATTCCGCGACACCCCATCTGTCGCTGAACGCGTATGGGCGCAGATCGATCAGGCCCGCGCCCGATTCGTCGAGAAGGCCAAGCTCGATGGCTCCCGCCAGGCCAAGGGTCGGCAATGCCCGTTCGAGGTCATCCGGTCGCGCGGGCAGGCCGAGCACGAACGCCCGGGCAAGACTTCCGGCTGCATCGAACCCGGAAATTCGGTCGAGCGCCCGCACAGCGGGAACTCGATGTCCGCGCCCCAGCGCGGCAGCCGCATCCGCTCCCCACAGTTCTTCAAGGTGCGCGACCGTGAAACGCGCCGCGGCGAGATCGGATCGCAGCCGCGCAATTGCCTCCGTGCGCACATCCATGTACGCAATTCAATCGTGTCTAGGCTGGAGACATGGAAACTCGATTCCTTGGGAGCAGCGGACTCGAAGTCTCGGCTGTGATTCTTGGCTGCATGTCGTACGGTGATCCCGATCGGGGCAATCACCCGTGGAGCGTCGGGCTCGACGATAGTCGCCCGTTTTTTCGCCAGGCCATCGAACTCGGTATCACGACCTTCGACACCGCGAACGTCTATTCGCTCGGCAGCAGCGAGGAAATCACCGGCACGCTGCTGCGCGAGTTCGCAAGTCGCGAGGATGTCGTCATCGCGACCAAGGTGCATGGCGAGATGCGGCCGGGACCATATGGGCGCGGCTTGTCGCGAAAGGCCATCATGAACGAGGTCGACGCGTCGCTTACGCGACTCGGCACCGACTACATCGACCTGTACCAGATCCATCGATTCGACCCGGACGTGCCCGTCGAGGAGACGATGGAGGCTCTGCACGACATCGTGAGGGCGGGCAAAGCGCGCTACCTCGGCGCCTCTTCCATGTACGCATGGCAGTTCGCGGCGATGCAGCACGCAGCAGACCTGAACGGCTGGACCCGTTTCATCTCGATGCAGGACCAGTACAACCTGCTCAACCGCGAGGAAGAGCGGGAGATGCATCCGTATTGCCTGGAGAGCGGTGTTGGCGCGATCCCGTGGAGCCCGCTCGCGCGCGGAAGATTGACTCGCGATTGGGATGACGCGGGCAGCGGACGAAGCGAGACGGACACGTTCGGCAACACGCTGTACCGACAGACCGAAGACTCTGACCGAAAGATCGTGGATGCGGTTGCCGCCGTTGCCGCGGCCCGAGGGGTGCCGCGCGCGCAGGTCGCGCTGGCCTGGGTGGCGCAGCAGGATGCGGTAACAGCACCGATCGTGGGTGCGACCAAGACGAACCACCTCGTGGATGCCGCGGCCGCCGTTGAGCTCACGCTGACCGAAGCCGAGCTGTCCCAACTCGATGAACACTACGTTCCTCATGCAATCGAGGGCTTTTGAGTGTGCTGACCGGGGAGCGCGAGTGCGGCCGCTGACCGAGGAGCAGATCCGGGCATCCTTCGTGAACGCCCCGGCCGAGGCAATCGCACGGATGCCGCTTCCCGGCCTGCACGAAACGGTCTGGGAAGAGCGCGAGTATCTCGGCTGGCTCGACCCGACGTTCGCGCAGCGCGGGTACATCGTCTATTGGCGCGAGGGCAAGCCGTTTGGCATGATCCTGCGGTCAGCATCATCCACGATGTCGCGCGGTATCTCGGCGATGTGCTCGCTCTGCCGCACGCATCAGCCCGGTAGTCAGGTTTCGCTGTTCACCGTGCCCAAGGCCGGGCAGGCGGGGCGCGACGGGAACACGATCGGCACGTACATTTGCTCCGACCTGGCCTGCTCGACGATCATTCGGATCGTTCCGCCGCCGTCGGATCTCCAGCCGCGGCCGACCGAGGTCGTCGAAGATCGCACCTCGGGACTGCTCGCCCGTCTCGACAATTTCACGAGCGAACTGCTTCCCGCGAACTAGCGCGACTAGTCCACGCAGGACTTGCTGTCGTATGTGCTCGTCGGTGCTTTGGTGGAGGTGGGTGTCGGAGAGCTCGCCGCCGCGCCCGCTTCGGCGTTGACCGCGATGTGATCCGAGCCGAGGACGACCTGCACCTGGCTGACGCTCGTCGACGCGACGAGTACTGCACCGGGGAAGTAGCCTGCGACGACCTTTGCGGCAGCAGCATCCGCCGCCGGGTAGTTGACCGTCGTTTTCGGCTGGATGCTCGCGGTCTGCGGCGTTCCGAGATGGAATCCGAGCTTGGACAGCGCGGTGGTCGCCGCTCCCGCCGCTCCGTTCACTCCGCTGCCGTTGAGCACGGTGAGGGTGATCTTGGACGGCTTCACGGGCGTTCCCGTCGAGGTCTTCAGGTTCGTGATCGAGGCGATGAATGCGGGCATCGCCGCCGTGTTGACCTGCACGATCGACACCGGTATTCCGTTCACATCGATCGTGGGCGTGCCCGTAATCGGGATGGTCGCGGAATGCAGGTTCCCGCCAAAACTCTTCACCTGCGCCGCGAGATTGAGCATGTTCAGGTCGGGGTCCGTCTGAATCGACGAGCTGACGGCAGTGATGACGTTGTGCAGTTTCACCGGATTCAGCAGCGTGCCCGCGTTGAGGATCTGCCGTGCCTCAATAGATAGGAAGTACTGCTGGCGAATGACCCGATCGAGGTCGCCGGCGGGCAGACCGTGACGCTGCCGGACGAACGCGAGCGCCTGACTCGCGTCCAGCGTGGTGTAGCCCGCTGGCAGACGGAGACCGGAATACGGGTCATCCACCGCATGCAAAATACAGACCGGAACCGGCCCGAGAGCGTTGACCACGTTGTAAAAACCAAGAAGCGAGATGCGAACGTAGTGGTCGATGGTCAGGCCGGTGAGATTCTGCACAACCTGGATGAGCAGTTGTGCGCCGCCGCTGTCGCCGCCCTTTGCCGCACCAATGGCGAAAGCAGCGTTGATCTTGCGCATCCCAGCGCCCGGAACATTGACCCAGGAGTCGCGCGGAATCGAGATCAGGGTCGGATTAGCTCCGTTCGCGGGCACATGCAGGATCATGATCGTGTCCGTGTCGAGGCTGCCGCCATCCTGGGTCGTGCCGAGTTCGGCAAGTTGCTGCGCGGTTGCTCCGGCCGGTCGATGGTCGTCGCCGACCAACAGGATGTTCTCATTGCGATCATCCGAGGTGCCGCCTGGAATCGCGTTGACATGGGTAATCCCGCCAACGAAGCTCTCGTAGTTGAACGCGACGTAGCCGACCAGGACCAGGACGGCAACTACGACGATTGCGATAACGCGACGACGGATGACGCGCGAGCGGCTCGCATCCTTAGGGCCGCGCTTGCTTGGTGGCTTTCCGGGACCGCGATCAGACGGTTTACGGGCCGGTCGGCGACCCGATTGGTCGAGATCGGTGATCAGCGGACGCCGCGGGGCGGGGGGCGTCGGACGGGTAACCACATCGAAGAATAAGCAGAACTCATCTGTGCAGAGGCTCCGAAACGCGCCGCGTTCCCGAATTGGCACCAAGCTTCCGGTGAGGGGCGGCAAAGGGCCCTAAAACCGTGCCGGGAAGGGCCTTTCGCCGCCCCTCACAACCCAGGTCCGACCAACACCGACCTGCACGCGCCCGAATGACGCGGGAAGAGAGACCTAGCGCTGCTCCCCGTGGCCCAGGATGTGGAACGGGATCGCCAGCGAAATCGAGATGGCAGCGATGCCCCCGACGAACATCACGGCCTGGAACTGCGGAACGTCAAACGCGAACGCGAACAGGGCGATTCCGCCAAGGAAGACGACGAAGGCGATGATGAAGTAGAAGACGTTCATGGTGTCCTGACTGCTGGAAACGCGTTGAGTCTATTCTCCACAGATTTTCGCCCGATTGCACCACGACTCGGGTGTCACTCGTCAAGCGCGGCCAGTCGGCGTTCCAGCTCGCGACGCTCCGAATCGGATGCGGCAAGCCCGAGCGCCAGGCGAAAACGCTGCGCCGCTTCAGCGGTTCGACCGGCACGTCGATGCAGGTCACCCTGGGCGATCGGTAGCCAGCGATAGCCATCGAGCCTCAGCTCGTCGAGCAGGGCGAGTCCCGCATCCGGCCCCTCGAGCATGCCGACGGCGATCGCCCGGTTCAGCCGGATGACGGGCGACGGCGTCAGCGCGAGCAATTCGTCGTACAGCGCGAGGATCGACGCCCAGTCGGTGTCGTCGGCTGTCGCCGCGCGCGCGTGGCACGCCGCGATCCGCGCCTGCAGCACATACGCACCCCGCCCGGATGCCGATGACAGCGCGACCAGCCCACGCTCGATCTCATCCCGATGCCACAGCGCCCGATCCTGTTCTTCGAGGGTGAGTTGTTCGCCAGCGGGCCCGAGTCGAGCGTCCCGACGCGAGTTCTGCACCAGCATCAACGCGAGCAGTCCGCGCGCCTCCGACTCGCCCGGCATAAGCTCGACCAGGGCGCGCGTCATCGACAGCGCCGAATCGACGAGCTCGTTCCGCTGCTCTCCGCCGTAGCCCTCGTTGAAGACGAGATAGAGCACAGCGAGAACGCCATCGAGCCGTTCGCCCAGAAGCTCGGCCGGCGGCACCCGGTACGGCATGCCGGCATCCTCGACCTTGCGCCGAGCTCGAACCAGCCGCTGTGCCATCGTCGACTCGGACACCAGGAACGCCGCAGCGATCTCGGAAACAGTGAGCCCGGCGACGATGCGAAGCGTCAGCGCCACACGCGCGGAAAGCGCGAGCGCGGGATGACAGCAGGTAAAGATGAGACGCAGGCGATCGTCCTCGATGTCGTGTTCGTCCGACTGCAGGGTCGCCAAGAGTGTCACCTCCTTCTCGCGTCGCCGCGCGGAACCAGCCGAACGGATGCGGTCAATCGCCTTGTTTCGCGCCGCTGTCATTAGCCAGGCGGCGGGATTATTGGGGACGCCGTCGCTCGGCCACCGGGTGAGGGCTGCGGCGAACGCATCCTGCGTTGCATCTTCTGCCAGCGTCCAGTCGCCGGTCATGCGGATCAGCGCGCCGACGATCCTGCCCCAGTCCGATTTGTGGACGGCAGCAATCAGATCGTCGACGCGCGTCGCGTTCAGTGCGTCACGCGCCGACAGGATGCATCCTCGAAGCTCAGCCCTCCCACGGCCAGATGGCGCGTATCTCGATACGTCCCGCCCGCGCCATCGGATGCCGCGACGCGTACTCGACGGCCTCGTCGAGGTCCTTGCACTCGAGCAGGTCGTAGCCGGCGATCCACTCCTTGGTTTCCGCGAAGGGACCATCGGTGACGAGCGTCTCGCCGTTGCGCACCCGAATCGTGCGCGCCTCCTTGGGCACCACGAGGCGGTCGCCCTGCTTCCGGATTCCTCGGCGATCGCCTTCGGCGAGCCACTCTTCGATATCCGGTTCAGCCGCTTTGTCGGTATCGGTATCGGCGTCGGTGCAGACAAACATCAGGTATTCCATCGAGAGTTCCTCCTTGATTAGACGGTACGTGAGTACGACGAACTCAATGACCCTCACAACGACATCACTTGACATTTTTTTTCGGAGAGCAATACTTAAGTACATGCTTAAGCAATCGGATCCGCTCGATGCCCTCTTCGCGGCCCTCGCGGATCCCAGTCGCCGCAGCATGATCGATCGACTGAGCCGCGGCTCCGCATCCATGAGTGAGCTGGCCGAGCCGCTGAACATATCGCTGCCAGCGGTTCAGCAGCACCTGAACGTCCTGGAGAAGAGCGGAATCGTGAGTACCCGCAAGATTGGCCGGGTTCGCAGTTGTTCCCTCGAGCCGGACGTGCTGAACCAGGCCCAACAGTGGATTGCGGATCGAAGGGCGCTCTGGGCCCGACGTCTCGACCGATTGAGCATGTTCATGGTGGCCACGACAGAAGGAGATACACAGTGACCGAAATAACCAACCGGAGCGTCGAGCACGGGACGTTCGCACTCGAACGCGTCTATCCCGTACCCCGCGATCGCGTGTTCGCAGCGTGGGCCGACAAGGAACAGAAAGCAAAGTGGTTCGGCGACCCGGACAATCGCGGTGCTACGCGGTGGGACTTCGACTTCCGTGAGGGTGGCCGCGAGATCGAGAGCGGCGAATACATGGGCGAGATCCACACGTTCGACGCGATCTACCTCGACATCGTCGAGAACGAGCGCATCACCTGGAGCTACAACATGTACGTCGGAGGCGTGAAGCTCTCGTCATCGCTCACGGTCGTCGAGTTGACCACGGTGAAGGATGGCACGAAGCTCACGTTTACCGAGACCGGCGCGTACTTCGACGGACACGAGAAGCCGTCGCTGCGCGAAGAGGGCAGCGGATGGAACCTCGATGCACTGGGAAACTCGCTCGTCGCGAACTGACCCCCAGCCAGGTCTCGACACGCGCTTCGCGCCACTCGACCACGGGTTCGGCGGTTCGCCACTCGACCACCGGTTCGGTCGGTGATCGAGTAGCGAAACGTATCGAAACCTTGCCGCCGACTACTGCTTCGGTTTCTCGATCTCTTCGCCGGTGACCGCGTCAACCGCCGTCTGCCCCTTGGGCAGGTTCGACAGGTCGGGTGCAATGACCTCGGGCATCCGACCGGAGTCGGGCAGGCCGAAGGTCGCGATGCGGCCGTCTCCGGGCGCGAGTACGTAGTCGTCGGACATCTTCGCGAGCGTCTCACCACGGAAGAAGTCGGGGCGACGCGCCCGCCAGATGAACATCAGCACGAGCCCGACCAGGATGCCGCCGACGCCGATAACCGCGTCGTCGCCGACCACCCAACCGAAGAAGTTCACTGCGAGATTGTTGCCGTGCGAATCGACTTCCCAATCCGCAGCCGCATACGAGTAGAGCCCGAAGCCGAATGCCGCCGCCAGCATCAGCGCGCCCAACAGCGGGAACACGAATCTCATGATGGTGTCTCTAAACGTCTTGTAGAAACTCTTTCGGTAGAACCAGACGCACGCGAATCCGGTAAGCCCGTAGTAGAAGGCGATCATCAACCCGATTGAGTCGACCAGCGGCGTCAGCAGATCGTTGTTCACGATCGTGACCAGCGCGTAGAACGCGATCGAAACGATTCCCATCGCAACCGTCGACCAGGTCGGCGTCAAGAATCTGGGGTGAATGCGCGCAAACTTCTCCGGGATGGCCTTATACACGGCCATCGAGAGCGATGTTCGAGCCGTCGGAAGGATCGTCGTCTGAGTGGATGCCGACGCCGACGTAAGGATGGAAATGGTGAGCAGAATCAGCAGGATATGGCCAATGGGGCTGTCGCCGAAGAGCTTCGGGCCGAGCGAAAGGAACACGTTGTCCGAGTTGTTGCCATTCGAAAGTCCAATGCCCTTGTCGCCGATTCCCGCGAACGACACCGCAGCGGTCGAGACAATCGCGTAGGTCACGAGCAGCAGTACCGTCGAGATGATGGCCGCGCGGCCGGGGGTCTTCGACGGGTCCGCCGTCTCCTCGTTGATGGACACCGCCGTGTCCCAGCCCCAGTAGATGAAGATGGCAGCGAGAAGTCCGGGGGCGAGCACCGCTCCGAAGTTCAGGGTGAACGGGTTGAACCAGTCGATGTTTACGGGGAGAGAAATACCCGCGACACCGTTGCCCGTGCCAACCTTCACCAGCGCGAAAACGGCGAAGATGATCAGCACAACCACCTCGATGGAAAGCAGGATCTGCTGGAGGCGAGCCGAGATCTCGATGCCGCGGTAGCAGATCCAGGTCATCAGGGCGATCCAGACGAGGCCGGCCGCGAGCTCCCACCAGTAGTTCGTCGCAATTCCGCCCCAGTAACTGGCAGCCGCGTTGTCGCCGATCAACGAGCCGATATTTCCGATCAGGCCGAATGTCGTCTGCCCGGCGATCTGCGCGAGGTTCGCCATGACGATGACATCGGCGACGATGATTCCCCAGCCACCGAGCCACCCCGCGACGGGTCCAAATGTTCTCGCCGCCCACGTGAAGGTCGTACCGCAGTCCGGTTCCGCCTTGTTGAGTTCCTGGTACGCGACGGCGATGAGGTACATGGGCACGAAGGCCAGCAGGATGACACCGGGCGCGTGAACGCCGACGATGTTGCTGCCGACACCGCTGATGACGATGAAGCCGAGGGCTGCGGCAAGGCTGTAGGCCGGCGCCGTGGATGCGACACCGACGACAACGCTCGAGACAAGCCCGAGCGCGCCCGACTTGAGCCCCTTGCTTTCGGTCACCCCTTTCGTTTGTTGGACTGCAGACGACATGGGGAACGCTCCTTCGGGGGACATCGCGATGCGCGATCAGATCCGGATACGGCCTGGCGGTTCTCCATCGAACCACCCGTGACAACACGATATCGCGGCAGCGACCCCCTGCCAACAGTTGATTCCATTGCAAAATGCGCTAAAGTCCGCGCATTCCGTCGATATTGGCGTTTTCGGCTGCGCATCCGGAATTCCTGGACGCCCGGGACCGCTTCCGCGTACTGCCATAGCCTTATCGACATGGAAGCCGAGCTCGATGAGAACCCGCGCGGCATCGAGCGGGTCATTTTCTTCACGGATGCTGTGGTCGCGATCGCGATCACGCTGCTGATCCTGCCGCTCGTCGAGATCGTGACCAACGACAACACCGCCAACATCCCGCTGCCGACGCTCATTTACGACAACCTCAGTCAGATGTTCGGTTTCGCGCTGAGTTTCCTGATCATTGCCCGACTCTGGATTGGCAACCACGAGATCCTGCTCAGCACCGCGAAGTCGACCGGCGCGCTCATCTGGATTGACATCGCGTGGGCGTTCACGATCGTCGTGATCCCGCTTCCCACCGAAATCACGGCTGTTTACGACGCGTCGCTGCTGACGGTCACGATTTACATCGCCTGCGGTTTCGCGAGCACCCTGGCGCTTACCGGACTCTGCTACTACCTGTACCGGCATCCCGAATTGCAGAAGCGCGGCCACCCAATCTCGGCCGTTCAGCTCTGGGGCGTCGGGATTACCAGCGGCGCCTTCATACTCGCGTTCCTGCTTGCCGTGCTTATCCCGCCGATCCACTACTACTCGATGTTCGCTCTCGCTCTGACCTGGCCTGCCGACGCGATCATGAAGCCACGCATCCGCAAGCGCGAGGCAGCGCGCCTCGCGAAGTCCTAGACCTCGCCGTCCCCCGAACGTGGAATGGTCCTCTATCAGGGGGACATGCGAAGCTGAGATATCCGTAACAAGGGGCTGGACCTGATGGTCGGCTCACCCACTAACCACCTAGCAACTTTCGTTCGGGCAGGAACTGAGGATTTCATGACTGCGGCATCATCCGCGGGTGTCGATTCGCGTCGACAAGTCCTGCTGGTCGAGAAGCGAGAACGCGCCGCTGCGCTCGCCCGCAAGGCCGCCGCGCGCTACAACATCCAGCCGCACGTCGAACGCGAGGTGCTGGCCGCCCTGAATCCCCTGACGGAGATCGGCTACCACCTGCTGCCCAACCGCGGCTGGCCCGGCCTGCGCAACTCGCAGGTCGACCTCATCGTGGTCGGACCGAGCGGACTCTACGTTGTCGACACGAAGTCGTGGAGCGACGTGACAATCGAGGCGGGTCGCATCTACCGCCAGGACACGGACGTGACGGACGACCTCGCCGGCCTCGCGGATCTCGCGTATGCCACCGAGGCCGCCATGGCCGACATCGGACTAGCGCCCGGCGAAGTGCACGCCCTCGTCGTCCTCGCCGGACGCTCTAACATCCGTGCCAGGATCGGCACGGTCGAAATGGTCGCGGAGACGCAGGCTGCCAGCTACATCCTTGAGCGAGGGCTGCGATTCACCCCGGAGCAGTTCAACAGGGTGCTTGCCGCGAGTCTCGACTACTTCCCGGTCGTCTCGGCACCACGTCAGCGTGGCATCGTCTCCGTTCCCACAGCTACCGAAGACGACCGGGATCGCGAGACCCCGGCGGCAATCGACGACGCCACGGGCGATGTTGTCGAATACACGCTCCCGCTCGTGAGCAGCGCCTCGCTCATGCGCCAGGTCTCCGAGGTGGTGAAGGCGCCGCCGCTGGAAGAATGGATGGCGTTCCTCGATCCGGACCAGGCGCGCCTCGTCCGCCGCAACTACAACGGACCGTCGCGCATCCGCGGCGCGGCAGGCACCGGCAAGACGATCGTCGGCCTGCATCGCGCCGCCTACCTCGCGCGCACCCAACCCGGCGTCGTGCTCGTAACATCCTTCGTCAGTACCCTCCCCGCCGTGCAGGCGACATTCATGAAGCGACTGGCGCCTGATATCAGCGAGCGCATCGAGTTCGTCGGCACGCAGTCCTTCGCCAAGCGACTGCTATCCGACCGCGGCATCCGGTCCAACCTGCAGCCGGCTATTGCCGACTCCGAGTTCGACATCGTGTGGCGCACCATCGGGGCGCCCGGTCTGCTGGGACGCATCGAGCCCAAGCCAACGTACTGGCAAGACGAAATCGACTACGTGATCAAGGGCCGCGGCATCACGCAGTGGGAAGAATACGCGGAGCTCGGACGCACCGGCAGACTTCGCGGGTTGAACCTCGACCAGCGCAAGGCGGTCTGGGAACTGTTCACGGCATACCAGGCCAGGATGCTTGCGCGAGACGCCCACGATGAGGCCGACGTCATTCTGATGGCCGAGCAGTCGCTGGCCGAGCATCCGGATGCCCGCTACGGCGCCGTCGTGATCGACGAGGCGCAGGACCTGTCGGCATCCATGTTGCGGATGCTGCACAGGCTGGTGGGCGACAAGCCCGACGGCATGACCCTGATCGGCGACTATAAGCAGAGCATCTACCCCGGCGGTTACACGCTGGGCGAGGTCGGGATCTCGATCGCTGGTCGTGGCTCGGTGCTGACGACGAATCACCGCAACACCAAGGAGATCCTGCGTCTCGCCGAATCTGTGGTCTCCGATGACACTTTCATTGACATCGAGGGCGCCCAGGAGAATGCATCGGATGCGGTGACAGTTCCTCGCTCTGGCCCGGCTCCGCTCGTCGTCCGGTTTAGCTCGCGCGCCGCGCACGACGTCGAGATTCCCCGCCGGATCCGATCACTGGTCGCGGATGCGGATCTCAGCTTCGGAGACATCGGCATCCTGTCACTGACGACGTTCGGCGTTCGCGCAGCGATTGCGGCTCTCCAGAAGGCCAACATCCCGGTGCTCGAGCTGACGCACTACGACGGCAAGCCCGTTGACGCCGTGAAAGTGGGAACCGTCAAGCGAGCCAAGGGTCTCGAGTTTCGGCAGGTGCTGCTCGCGCAGGTCCCGTCGTCACTGCTGCCCGGGGAGAACGTGATCGCGGTTCACGAAGAGGGTGCGGCGGCCGAACACACAGAACTTCAGAAGCGCCAGCTCTACGTTGCCATGACCCGGGCCCAGGACGGCCTCTGGGTCGGAACCATCCCCTAGCCTCCCCAATACTCTTTTCAGGAAGATGTGTGGCGGGTGAGGCGGGTGTCGGTTCAACGCTGAACTCCAACCTCACCAGCAACACATCTTCCTGAAAAGAGTATTCGGGAGCAACTAGGCGGCCCGCGACTTCTCCTTGGTGGCCATCGCGCCTGCCTTCTGGTCACGCTTGAGGCCGCCGGTCTCCTCGAGCGAGACGCCGTTGGTCTCCGGTACGACGCCGAGCACAAAGAAGAACGACAGCGCAGCAAACAGGGCGTACAGGCCGTAGGTGAGCGGCAGCGAGAACGCCGACAGGGGCGGGAAGCTGATCGTCACCACGAAGTTGGCGATCCACTGGGCGGCCGCTCCCATCCCGAGAGCGCGAGCGCGGATCCTGTTCGGGAAGATCTCGCCGAGCAGAACCCAGATGATCGGCCCCCAGGACGCACCGAACGCGACCACGAACACGTTCGCCGCAATCAGGGCGAGGGCTCCCCAGCCACCGGGCAGGCTGACGTGCGACCCCGAGACGTTCGCCTGGCTGAACGCAAGCGCCATTGCCGCGAGCGCCACGGTCATCCCGATTGAGCCCACCAGAAGGATGGGCCTGCGGCCGACCTTGTCGACCAGGAAGATCGCTATGAGCGTCACGAGCACGTTCGTGATCGAGGTAATAACCGACACCGTGAAGGAGTCCTTCTCCGAGAACCCGACGGCTCGCCAGAGCGTCGTCGAGTAGTAGAAGATCACGTTGATTCCAACGAACTGCTGGAAGATCGACAGGATGATCCCGACCCACACAATCGGTTTCAGACCAAAACGGTCGCCGCGGAGGCTGCCCTTCTGGGACTTCTCGTCCTCCTTGACGCTCTCCTTCATTTCTCCGAGCGCGGTCGCGACATCCTGGCCGGGCCACAGGCTCTGGATCTGCTCCTTTGCCTTCGCATCGTCGCCCTTCAGCACGTGGAACCGAGGTGACTCCGGCAGGGTCAGCGACAGGATGCCGTACACGGCGGCCGGCACGATGCCGGCGATGAACATCCAGCGCCAGGCCTCAAGGCCGAACCAGAACTTCGCACTCGCGTCACCCGCCGAGTTCGCGAAGATCGTGTCGGACAGCAGCGCGGCGAAGATACCGAGGGTGATCGCGAGCTGCTGAAGCGATGCGAGGCGGCCGCGCAGCGTCTTGGGCGAGATCTCGGCGATATACGCGGGGGCGACAACAGACGCCACGCCGATGCCGACACCGCCGATCAGACGGAACACGATGAACAGCCACACGTCGGGGGCGAGGCCAGCACCGATACCGCTGATAAAGAACAGGATGGCCGCGACCACCATGGTCGGGATGCGGCCGAAGCGGTCGCCGATGCGACCACCAAGGATGGCGCCGATCGCGCATCCGATCAGCGCGCTGGCAACGGCCAGTCCGGTTACCGTCGGGGCGAGGCCGAACTGCGATTGGATGGAATTGACCGCGCCGTTGACAACGGATGAGTCGAATCCGAACAGAAACCCTCCAACCGCTCCGGCGACCGCGAGGCCGATCACTCGTGCGTTGGATGCTGTCTTCGTCGATGCCATGCTTCCACTCTTCGCGTCAGCCGAGAGCCGTTCAAACCGTTGCGCCGAAGACGAAAACGTGGCAGTGCAGATTTGGGCGCTGTAGTCTCTACGCACCGAAGCCGTCCGTGCTTGGAGAGGGAGGTCGCCCTATGGCAGATAAATCACCGAAGAAGAACAGCGCCAAGACCGCTGCGTCTAAGTCTCTGAAAGAGAAGCGAGCCGAGAAGAAAACCAAAGCCGCTTCGAAGAGCAACGGATAGGCGGCGCTTGCCGTAACTTCGCGAGCGGGGCGCCGTGCTCAATGCACCGCGACCCCGCTCGTTTTTGCGCGGCCGGTCCTATTCGGGCGTCTCAGTACTGGCCCGGCGGCGGTATCCGCGCCTAGGCGAAGCGAACGGTGTGCTCAAGCTCGAGGCGCGGCTGGCGCGCGCGGAACGACGCCTTGGTCGGGTGCCCGATGTTGACGACCAGGAACGCTCCCCAGTTCCCATCCTCGAAGAAGTCGGCATCGATAGCTGCCCCGTCGAATCCGGCCATTGGACCGGCGCCGAGGCCCTGCGCGCGAATGGCAAGCAGGAAGTATCCCGCTTGGATCCAACCGTTGCTGCGTGCGGCATCGAGGCGGACGTCCTCATTCGCCTCGAACGTCTCGACGCGCGAGGAGAGTTGCGGCGCCACCGTGGGAATGTGGGTGTGGAACCTGCGGTCGTAGGCGAGTACAGCGACGGCGGGCGCATCCTGAACCCGCTCTTTGTTGTTGTCGTTCATGTACGCGACCAGGCGAGCGCGGGCGGCGGGCGACTGGACGAAGATCACCCGCATGGGCTGGAAGTTGGCCGATGTCGGCGGCCATTTGGCGAGGTCCCAGATCGCGGTCAACTCCTCCTCGGACACCGGGTTCGGCGCAAACGAGTACGCGGTCTGCGCATCCGTGAAGAGCGCGGCTTTGCTGGCATCGTCGAGACGGTGCAGCGGCGCAAGCGGGGCCTCTGTCAGACTGGTCAATGTACTTCCATCCTCGATGTAACTTCTAAAAAACTAGTAACAGCGTCCACACTAGCAGCTTGCTAGACTGGGCGAATGACGACGAAGCCAGAGCAGAAGCACGGGGACCGTGCCTGTGACGGCGCCCTCGTCCGTGCCTTCAGCCTGATCGGTAAGCGGTGGAACGGCGTCATCCTCGGTACCCTGATGGACGGCCCAGCCTCGTTCTCAGAGTTGCGCCGCGGGGTAGCGGGGATCAGCGACTCCGTACTCTCCGAGCGCCTCAGCGAACTCTCCGGCGCGGGACTTGTTCTGCGAACCGTGAGTGCCGGACCGCCCGTGACCGTGGGATACGCACTCACCGCGTCCGGGGAGGCGCTCGTCCCAACCCTCAACCAGCTCATCAGGTGGTCGGCGGCGAATCTCCCCGCCTGACGTTGCGCTGGCACGGCGCGCGCTGGCACTAGCCTGTTCCTCATGACGGGGCAGGAAGACGCCGAACGCAGTATTTCCGATTCGGGATTTGTGCTGGCTCCCCCGGACCACCTGTACCTGCCGTCCGCGCTCTACGATTCGTGGGATCCGGATGATGACCTCTCGGTCGGGCGATCGCTCGACTACCGCACCTACCTTGCAACGCTCGCCCAGGGGCAGCCGGTCTCGCGATCCCGCGGCATCGGGAATGGACGGGCACTGCACGATGCGGCGATCTCCTATTCGCTCGCCGAGCGGGTCGCACGTGTTCGTTCCGTCGGGATCCTCGGCGGTCATGGCGAAGCCCGCGGCAGCGCCAGCTACGAGTCGATCGCTCACATCGCGTGGCAACTGTCGAAGAAGGACTACACGATCCTGTCCGGCGGTGGTCCAGGCGCGATGGAGGCTGCCCACCTCGGCGCGCGATTCGCTAACCGCGACGGCGTAGCGCTGGACGCCGCGCTCACCCGGATGGCGACCGATCCGAACGTGAGTCGCTTCCCGTTTCCGCACGGCACCGATCTGGTCGTCGACGGAGCATTCGATCCGGATGCCCTCCGAGCGCTGCACGCGTGGATGCTGCCGGCCATGCAGCTCGCCGCCGAAACGGAGAAGGATGCTGGCGTATCCATCGGCATCCCGACCTGGCTGTACGGTCACGAGCCCGCGACGCCGTTCGCCACCGAGCACGCAAAGTACTTCGAGAACTCGATCCGCGAGGAAGGTCTGCTCACGCTCGCGATCTACGGAGCGATCTACGCCCCCGGAAGTTCCGGCACGCTGCAGGAGATCTTCGAGGACGCCAACCAGAACTACTACGTGCCACCCGGTGAGGGCATGAGCCCGATGGTGTTTCTTGATCTCAACGGGTTCTGGACCACGCAGTACCCGGTCATCCCGGTGCTGCGCGCGCTGTTCGGTGACAGGTTCGACGAGGTCGTCTTCGTGGTGACATCCGGCGACGAAGCGGTCGCCGTTATCGAGGAGCGCTCGCTCGAGGTCGCGAAATGGGCACCGCGCGCCGTCGACCGAAAACTGCGCTCCTAGCTCGCGAGTACTTCATCGAGCTGCTCGAAGCCTTCGACCACGCCGCGTTCCATGCCGTTGTTGATCATCGCGTCACGATCCTCGACCGACTGGTAGACCGCGTGTCCGTGCAGTTCGGTCTTGTCACCGAGATCCTCAAACACCAGCGACTCGAGACTGACATGCCCTTCCGCCCCCAGGTATTCAAATGTCTGGATGATGCGCTCATTGGTCTTGACCGTGTGGAATGTGCCGCGGAATCCAAATCGGCCCCCGGTGGGAGTGATGTGCGTGAACGCCCACTCCCCACCGTCGCGAGGATCAAAGGCGGTGACGTCCATGACGTAGCCGCGCGGACCAAGCCATTTCGAGATCAGACCCTGTTCCGTGTATGCCGCGAACACGCGGTCCACGGGTGCATCGATCACGCGGTCTATGTCGACCCAGAGTTCGCCGGGGTTCGCGATGATGGTGGTTGCGTTTGTCATTGTTTATCTCCTTCTTCATTGATCTTCAGTAGTGCATCAAGCTGTCTGAACCGGCTCTCGGCCTCCAGGCGATAGGTGTCGATCCAGGCCGTGAGTGCCTCGAGGGCGACCGGATCAAGGTGGCACGGACGCTGCTGGCCGTTGCGTGATCGCGTGATGAGCCCGGCGGTCTCGAGCACCTGGATGTGCTTCGACACGCCCTGCTTGGTCATCGCGAACGGTTCTGCCAGCTCGTTCACGGTCGCAGCCCCGCGCGATAGCCGGGCAATGAGCGCTCGACGCACCGGATCCGCAAGCGCCAGAAACGCCCGATCGAGCGACGCGTCGGCAACCGATTCAGTCGACACGATCAACCCTTCGCTTGATCAACTGATTAGTTGATCATCCAAATATACGAACGCGGAGACTCCGAGTCAAGCGCGATACCGTTGACCGATGAGCAACTGGCGTGACACCGCATCCGAAGAGATCCAGGACGACTTCGATCGGCTCTCCGAGGTCACGGTCGCGGCTGCTCGCAATTTTCTCGACCTGAACGGCGATTTCATCCCGTTCCCGATGGCGATCAAGGCCGACGGCGAACTGGCGCTCATCGGGCTGGATCAGCCGGTGACGCCGACTCCCCCGGATCCGGTCGAGGTCATCGACGGAATCGTCGGGCTATTCCGTGATCGCCGGGACTCGATCCGCGCTCTCGCGATTGGGGCCGATGTCGAGGTCCCGGCGGAGGCGATGGATGCGATCGAGGTGCGACTCGAGCATCGGGACGGCTACAGCCTGACGGTCATCGTTCCGTATCAACTCGATCCGCTCGACGACAGCTATCTCTACGAGGAGCCGCGCGTCATGACCGGCACCCCGCGGATCTGGACTTAGCCGCTCGTCGGACCGAGCGCTAGCGGGCCGCCAGGTAGTCGTTCGCGTAGCCGAGATAGTTCGCGGCGATCTGGTTGCGCGCGGTGTCAGCATCAATCGTGCCAGCGAGGTGATCGGTCAGCGGGTCCCACCAAATGCTTCGACCGATCGCAAATCCGACGTACCCGGGCAGCGGAGCGGCCACCTCGAGCCAGCGGTCGAGGTCGTCCCGGGATGAATGCCGCCCGAGCACGATGCACTCCGCGGTTCGGCCATCCCGCTTCGCGATGTCCGCGACGGCGGCAGCATCCTCCGATCGATCCATCCCCTCGACCTTCCACAGTGCCGGGTCGGCGCCGTGATCCTGCAGGAACTCGATCACCGACAGCGTGAGCTTCGGCCGCAACTCGTCGTCGTAGCGCTGCTTCTCGCCCCCGACGGACTTCAGGTCGTCATCCGTCGCCGGCACGAGCAGTTCGATGATCAGGTTGTGGTCCGTCTCCGCCGCCCACAGCGACACGATTTTCAACCGCTCGGCCTGCTGCAGCCGGTCGGCCGCCGGGAGCGCCGGGTTATCCCGGATGAGCACCTTGGCATGATCCGTCGCGAAGTGATCTGCGTGCACCCGCCAGTCGTCGCCGTAGGCGAACTCGAACCAATCCTTGCCGCTCGCCTCGATCGGCATCGACAGGTTGACGAGGCCGTTCGAGGCCTGCGCGAGCTTTGCGACATCCGCCCCGTACTCCTCATCAACCAGGATGCCCGGCTGCGCGGCCTCAGGCAGCTGCGCGGTCGCCTGCACGAGAGCCTGGTAAACGAGCATTTTGTCTGCCCGGATTCGGGCAGCCTGCTCCGGCGTTGGCGGTGCGGCGAGTTTGTACAGTTCCTTTTCGAGGCTGTCACGATGATCGTCGGCGAGAATCAGCAGGGCACGGTCGGTGTTTGTCATCACACCAAGTCTTGTCTGAACCTGTGCAAATATCGACTGTGCACTCCCGAATGAGTCGCGCTGCCCTTTCGCCGGCCGGATCGGTGACGGCCCAGCCCGCTCAGGCCCCGCTGAGCGACGCCGTCCTGCCACCACCCGGTCGGGTGTGGCGCCGGATGCCGGTCCGCGTTCGCCTGCTGCTGATCTACGCGGCATCGAGGATCGCCTCGATCGCCTTTCTGGCTCTGGTCTTCGTGCTCGCACCCCTTCTTCACCTGCCGTATGCGAACTTCGCCCCCGAGCATCCGACGTTTCTGACCTTTCTGGCCGGATGGGACGGTCAGTACTACAAGCAGATCGCGCTGCACGGCTATCCGAACCAGCTCCCGCTCGACGCTCACGGTCACGTCATCTCGAACGCATGGGCGTTCCTGCCGATCTATCCGTGGCTCGTGCGCGGCCTGATGCTCAGCACCGGCCTCGGTTTCGCGCCGGCGGGCGTGCTGTTGTCACTGGTTCTCGGGGCGCTCGCCACCGTGCTGCTGCATCGGCTTCTCGCGGGGCGAATCGGCGAACACCGCGCCGTCTGGGCGGCCGCACTCTTCTGCGCCGGTCCGATGACGTTTCTGTTCGAGACCGCCTATGCCGAGAGCCTCTTTCTGGCCCTGCTGTTCGCGAGCCTGCTCTTCATTCTTTCCCGGCACTACCTGCTCGCCATCCCGTTCGGCGTCGTCGCGGCGTTCACCCGCCCGGGTGAGCTGTCCCTGGCTGCGACCCTCGGCATCCTGCTCATTGCACAACTCGCCCGGCACGAGCCGGTGCCACCCGGCGAGCGGGTGAGGATGATCATGGCGGGCCTCAGCCTTGCCATCGCCGGTTTCGCGTGGCCGATCATTGCCGACAGCGTCACGGGCAACAAGAGTGCGTATTTCGACACCGAACTGTCCTGGTGGACGGGATGGGTCGGCCGGATTAACTTCGTTCCGTTCGCTCCGTGGTTCGACCTGTTCTATCGCTACCTCGGGTTTGTCGGCGTCGCGATAGTGCTCGCACTCATCGCCGGCTTCGTGGTCTGGTTGACGAGGCGCTCAATGCGGGTACTCGGCGACGAACTACTCGCGTTCACGGGCAGCTACGGCGCGTACCTTGTCGCGGTGTTCCTGCCACAACAGAGCATCGTGCGGCTGCTCCTGCCGCTCTCGCCGCTCCTCGGAACCCCGCTCCTGACGAGGTCACCGCGGCTACCGCGGATCCTTCTCGCGGTGTTCGTGGTGCTCCAGCCCTTCGTGATCGCGGTTCTCTGGTTCATCTATCCGCCTTAGTGCTTCTCAGGGGTCGCGCACCGTTCGCCGTTTACACCCGAGAAACCCGAATGTCAGGGGAATAGTGAAGACTGGGAAAACGCTGTAGTCAGCACGCCTCACCGCCGCGGCCTCTCGAATCACAAATTCCACCACCTTTCTTCTTGGGGACCTCCATGCCAGACACCACCCAGATCACATCAAACCCCGTGATCGCGACGGATCCGGTGGATGCCGAAGTGAACACGGCGGCTGTCCCCGACACGGCCGCGCGCAATCGCCTCGTCATCGGCATCCTCATGGTGTCGACCTTCGTCGTCATCCTGAACGAGACGATCATCGGCGTTGCCCTGCCCCAGTTCCTGAAGCAGCTGAGCATCGACGCCAGCGCGGGCCAGTGGCTGAGCGCCGCATTCATGTTGACGATGGCGGTGGTTATCCCGATCACCGGATTCCTGCTTCAGCGGTTCAACACGAAGCCGATCTTCATCGCGGCCATGTCATTCTTCAGCGCGGGAACGCTCATCGCGATCCTCGCGCCGAACTTCGATGTGCTGCTGGTCGCACGCGTCGTCCAGGCCTGCGGAACCGCGATCATGTTCCCGCTGCTCATCACGACCGTCATGGAGCTCGTGCCGCCGGCAACACGCGGTCGGACGATGGGCAATATCTCGATCGTGATCTCGGTTGCTCCCGCGATCGGACCCTCGATTTCCGGCGTCATCATCAACTCCCTGCACGCGTGGCAGTGGTTGTTCATCCTCGTCCTGCCGATCGCGCTCGCGGCGCTCATCATCGGCGGCATCCGGGTCAAGAACGTGACGGTACCCAAGAAGACCAAGTTCGATGTGCCGTCCGTGATCCTGTCAGCATTCGGCTTCGGTGGCCTCGTCTACGGCATCAGTAATCTGGGCACCGCAGCGGCAGACACGATTCTGTTTCAGGGCTGGATTCCCCTCGTAGTCGGCATCGTTGGCATCATCCTGTTCGTTCTTCGCCAGCTTCCGCTGCAGAAGCGAGACGGCGCCCTGCTCGACCTTCGCACGTTCAAGTCGCCGACCTTCACCTTTTCGATTCTCATGCTCGTCGTCAGCATGATGGCGTTCTTCGGCACGATCATCGTGCTGCCGATCTATCTCGAAACCGTGCTCGGACTTAGCCCCATCAACACGGGGCTACTGTTGCTTCCCGGTGGCCTGCTCATGGGCTTCCTTGCCCCGTTCGTCGGGCGCTTCTACGACAAGTACGGACCGACGGCGCTGCTCACCACGGGCGCCGTGCTCACGAGCCTGACGTTCTGGTGGATGACCACCTTCGACTCCGAGACGAACGTCTGGTTGGTCTTCATCGCGTACCTGGTGCTGAGCATCGCGCTCGCGTTGCTGTTCACTCCGATCTTCACTGCGAGCCTCGGCAGCCTGCCCGAGAGCCTCTATTCGCACGGAAGCGCGACGGTCGGAACGGTCCAGCAGGTCGCCGGGGCGGCGGGCACGGCGCTGCTTGTCACGATCCTCTCGTCGCACCAGGTGTTCAATTCATCGACGGGTCTCGCCACCGTGGGATCCACCGCGATTGGCATCCACTGGTCGTTCTTCACCGCGGCGATCATTTCGCTGCTTGCCATCCCGGCAGCATTCTTCGTGCGTCCACCGGCAGTGACAAACGACCAGCCGCACACGGCGCACTAGGAGCGGTCCCGATGGCGGTGCGCAGCGCGGGCATCCTGCTCTGGCGACGCGTGCCCGAGTCGACCCTCCCGGCGCTTGAAGTCTGGATCGCCCACATGGGCGGCCCGTTCTGGGCCAAGAAGGATGCCGCCGCCTGGTCAATCCCAAAGGGCGAGTACACCGAGGATGAGGATGCCCTCACTGCCGCTCTCCGCGAATTCGGTGAGGAAGTTGGCGTTCCGGCACCCCGGCTCCCCTACGTGAGTCTTGGCGACTTCCGGCAGTCCTCCGGTAAGGTCGTGACCGCGTTCGCCGCCGAGTCCGACTTCGAGGTCGCCGAAATACGCAGCAACACGTTCGACGCAGAGTGGCCACCGCGATCGGGACGCATTCAGCAGTTCCCCGAGATCGACCGGGCGGAGTGGATGTCGCTCGACGACGCCCGCATCCGCATCGTCAAAGGACAGTTGTCCCTTCTGGATGCGCTCGAGCAGCGCGTGGGTTAGAGGCTAGGGCGCGGGAATCCGGTTGTTCTGGTCCGGGTCCGGCCCGGTGCGCTCGTCGCGGTTAAGCGCGCTGAGCGCCGCGAGATCGGTCTCGGTGAGTTCGAAGTCAAAGATCGCGAAGTTCTCGGCGACACGTTCCTTCGTCACCGACTTGGGAAACACCACGTCACCCCGCTGGATGTGCCAGCGCAGGACAACCTGCGCCGGCGTCTTCCCGAGTCGCTCCGCCAGGGCGACGACGACCGGGTCGACCAGCACCCGACCCTTTGCAAGCGGCGCCCACGCCTCGGTCACGATGCCGTTGTCGAAGTTGTACCCGCGCACGTCGTCCTGGACCAGGTATGGATGCGCCTCGATCTGGTTCACGGCGGGGATGATGTCCGCCGAGTCAAGGATGCGACGGATGTGCGGCGGCTGGAAGTTGGAAACACCGATCGCGCGCACCCTGCCGCCCGCGTACATCTGCTCCATGGCCTTCCAGGTGTCGACGAAGTCACCGACCGCCGGCATCGGCCAGTGGATGAGGAACAGGTCGAGATACTCGAGGTCGAGCGTCTTCAGGGTGTTGTCGAAGGCCGTCATCGCCGCATCCGGGTCGTGGAAGGCATTGCTGAGCTTGCTCGTGACGAAGACGTTCTCGCGCGCAATGCCCGACTCGCGAACCGCTTCGCCAACCTCCAGCTCGTTGCGATAGAGCTCTGCCGTGTCGATGTGACGATAGCCCACCGCCAGCGCGGCCAGCGTTGCCGCCTTCGTTTCCTCGGGCGGAATCTGGAAGGTTCCGAATCCGAGCTGCGGAATTTCGACGCCGTTGTTGAGCTGGATGAGCGGCACAGAGGTCATGTCCCAACGCTAGCGCGCCCGCGACGAACCCGATCTACGCTGGAGAGTTGTGACACTAAATCTTCCTCGAAGCTCGCCAGAGGCCGAAGGCGTCTCGGCCGCTGGCCTTGCCGGGTTTGTCGACGCGGCCGGCCGATTCGGCGAAGTCGACAGCGTGATGGTGCTGCGACACGGTCGAGTCATCGTCGAACGTTGGTGGCCGCCGGCGTCACCGACAACCCCGCATCCGCTGTGGTCGATCAGTAAGAGCTTCACCTCAACCGCGGTCGGACTGGCCATCCATGAGGAACGTTTCACGCTCGATGACCGCGTCGTGGACCTGCTCGTCGAGGATGTGCCAGAACTCGTCGGTGATCACCTCGCTGCGATGACGGTGCGCCATCTGCTCACGATGTCGACGGGGCATGAAACCGAATCGCTTCCCGATGACGACCGAGTGCTGGCGACGAACTGGGCGCGCAGGATCCTCGCCGAGCCCGTTCCGTTCGCACCGGGATCGAGGTTTGTGTACAACAGCGGCGCGCCCTACCTGCTCTCCGCGATCGTGCAGCGGCATACGGGCGAGCGCCTGATCGCGTATCTGACCCCGCGAGTGCTCGCGCCACTCGGCCTGCGGAACCTTACCTGGCAGACCTCCCCTCAGGGCATCGATGCCGGCGGATGGGGACTCTCGGCAACGACCGAAGATGTCGCGAGCTTCGGCCAGCTGTACTTGCAGCACGGAGTGTGGAACGACGTGCAAGTCGTTCCGGCTGAGTGGGTGACGGCAGCGACGAGTCTTCAGGTGGCGAGCGATGCTGAGCCCGGGAGACCGGACTGGACCCAGGGCTACGGCTACCTGTTCTGGCGGTGTCGGCACGGTGCGTATCGGGCCGATGGCAAGGACGGCCAGCTCTGCGTCGTCCTGCCCGAACTCGAAACGGTCGTCACGATGACCGCGAAGCTCACCGACATGCAGGGCGAGCTCGATCTGGTCTGGGACTTCTTGCTCCCCGCGCTCGGTTAGCCAGCCATGCCCTAGCAAATCACTAGGATTTGGCCATGATCCCCACCATCAACTATCTGGCCGTAATCGCCGCGACGCTGTCGACCATGATCGTCGGCTCAATCTGGTACACACCCAAGGTCTTCGGCAACTACTGGATGAAGGCGACCGGCGTAACGCCATCCGGCAAGGCTTCGGATGCGGCCGGGCCGATCATCGTCACCGTGATCGTGAGCTTCATCACCGCCTGGGTTCTCGCCGGGGCGGTCACGATCTCGCAGCACTTCTACGGCGGAACCTACCTCGTCAATGCGCTGGTTACCGCGGTGCTGCTGTGGGCAGGATTCACGGCGGCCCGTTTCATCACCCACGACGCCTTCGATCGTCGACCGCGCGGGCTCACGGTACTCAACGTGCTGCACGAACTCGTCACCGTCCTCGTGATGGCGGTCATTATCGGGGTCTGGCCGCCGGCCTAGCCCTCCTATGGGTCATGGGACTTTGGGGGCCATGGGAGCGCTTACTGGGCGAACGAGCGCCGCGCGCGCCCGACGATAGGCTGCACTCATGCCCGACGAACAGCCCAGCGGTTGGTACCCGAACCCGTTTGACGCGACCGAAGAACTGTTCTGGGATGGCCGCGCCTGGACCGGGGAAAAGCGCCCGGTGCCGCAACCGGTCGAGGAAGTTCTACCGACTCCTCCCAAGACTGCGGCCGCGCCGGTAGCTCCGGCAGCGGCCATCGCGGCACCCACCGTCGCGATTGACCAGGCACCGCCCACCGCGCCCGTTGCGCGGTCGAAGAACACCCTCGGCCTCGTCGCGCTCATCCTCGGCATCGTCGGCCTGGTGTTCGGGATCATTCCCGGGCTCAGTTTCCTTGCCTGGATCTTTGCTCTCCCGGCGATCGGACTGGGCATTGCGGGACTCGTCAAGAAGGGCGTTCCTCATGGCAGAGCGCTCGCTGGCCTCATCGAGGGCGCGGTCGCCATGATCGTCGGAATTATCATCTCCTCGGTGATACTCGCGAGCCCGAGCGTGACCGATGCCTCGGATGACTCAGCGGCCGCACCGACGACCACTCACGTCACTTCCACGGCTTCGCCGAGCACGTCGACGGCCTCGACGCCCACGGTCACGCCAACACCGACCGCGAAGCCCAAGACGTCCGGCTCCGCCTATGGCGTCTATCCCGCGGCTGAGGCCCAGTTCGTCTCGATCACCGCGAAGACCGAGAAGGCTCTCGACGCACCAGACACGACTGATCTGCAGCGCGCGACGCTCGTGAGTTCCCGGGACGCCCAGTTGTGCAAGGTCACCGCACGCAGGGCGACCAATTGGGTTGGGAAGATCTCGGACATCGGCGCAAACGGAGACGGCTATGCATACGTCGAAGTCGAGATCGCCCCGACCATGAACGTGCAGACCTGGAACAACGACTTCTCCGACGCCATCGACAACACCCTCATCAAGCCGAGCGCCCCCTTCTTTTCCACCCTTGTGCCGATGAAAGTCGGACAAAAGGTCGTCTTCTCCGGGACCTTCCTCACCTCAAGCAAGTCCTGTCTTGAGGGGGCAAACATCACGCAGACCTTCTACGGCATCGACCCGAACTTCATCCTCAGGTTCAGCGCCGTCAGGGCTGGCTAGCCTGAGGTAAATCGCTCGAATTTCTTCGCGGCACGGCCAAAGGCGACGAGTTGGGACGCGGTGGGCCGAAGAAAATAGTCTGGCTCGGCGATGCTTGTTTTGGGGTTTCGCCGCCATGAACCGACGACTTCGCCCCTCGAGACGATCATCGGAAAGAAGACGCCGTTGTTCCCGGGAACGATGCGCCAGGCGTGCTCGGTTTCGAGGGCGAGCGAACGATCCTGATAGCCGAGCAGATATTCGTCGAATCCGGGCAGAGCCTGAACGGCTGGGCGCGGCGCCGCGGGGATGCCGTCGGCCAGGGCATCGGTTGCGATCAGGTAGTCGATGCCCTCGTGCGAGAGCGTCGTCAGCCGATCACCCAGGCTCGCGATGGCCGCACGCACGTCGCGGAGCGTCAGCTTCGTCCACCAGGCAAGATCTCGCTCCGTCGCCGGGCCATGACTCGCGAAGAACCGCAGGGCGAAGGATGCGAGCGCCTCGTCGCGGTCGCGGTCCGGCGTCGCCGGAATCCACTCGTCGACCAGAACGATGGCCTGCTGCGTGCCGCTCGGTGGTCCCCAACAGATCACCGCGAGTTGGCACAGGTAGAAGATGACGTGGTAGCCGCGCTGGCCGTCCGGCGCGATGCCGTTGGCGGACAGCAGGGCCATGAACTCCTCGCGGGACAGCGACCCGCCACCGGCGAGCGCAGCGCGTGTGACGCCTTCGGCGGCATCCAGTGTCTGTCGGTCGAGGCCGAGCGCGGCGAACCGTGCCCCGGCGGACTGGAGCATGCGCTGAGCAGTGAGGTCGAGCATCCAGCGCAGGTCTTCGGATGCGACGAAGTGCAGGGTGCCGCGCATGGGCAGGCTGCGCACGACCTCGCCTCTTTCGAGCGCAGCAAGCACGTCGCTGCGGCCTGTGCCCGGCGACCTCAGCCCAATCGCCCACGCTGCCTGGCCAAAATCCTGTGCCTGCGTCGCGAGCAGGTGGCGGACGGTGCCCGCGACATCGCCCGTGCCAATCGGATCGATCCGCAGCGAGCGCAGTCGCAGCGCGAGGATCTGCTTCGCGCTAACGGGATGGGCCACGTGCTCATTCTGGCGGCAACAACCGACGTCCGTTCGCCCTCTGCGAAACTGCGGAAATTCATTAGCACTCTGGACGGGCGAGTGCTAGATTTTCTGATGTTGAGTCATATCGACTCAACTTTGAAAACTGCTCTAAACAAGCACGAATCGTCGAGCTGCACGACTGCGGCCCACGTGAAGGAGCCACCATGTCTGTTCTTTACAAGATGCCGATCGATCTGTACCGCGACGGCGACCACTACACCCTCAACGCTGACCTGCCAGGCATCGACCCGAGCTCGGTCAACCTGGATGTTGACGGTCAATTCCTGACCATCCGCGCGGAGCGCGTTGCCCCGAGCGCCGAGGGCCGCGCCTGGCTCGCTCGTGAGAACCGCAGCGGTTCGTTCGTTCGTCGCCTCACCCTCGGTGACAGTGTCGACCGCGAGCACATCAGCGCCAGCTACGACGCGGGTGTCCTCAGCGTCACGATCCCGGTCGCCGAGAAGGCGAAGCCGCGCAAGATCGAGATCAACACCGGTAGCAGCAAGCCCGCCACCTCCGCCCGGAAGTCGGCCACGAAGCTCGCCGCCTAGAGATTTCCCCCAAGAACGACCGAGGCCGTGACGGAATTACTTCGTCACGGCCTTTGTCGTTAGATCTCACAGTTGGATTGCAACCCGCTAGCAGCTCGTCCACTTGTTGGGGTGAGCCTTCGCGTCCGCGACTCCGGCCTGGCGCTCGACCTCGGCGACGATCTTTGGAAGCACCTTGTTCATGTACGGCCCCCACAGCAGTTTCACAATCGAAGCGAGCACGGGCTTTGCGGCCGCGCTCTTCGGAAAGAACGTGTACGACCAGCGGATGTTCGTGCCGCCGGTCGTCTCGGTAAACGTCCACTCGGCCCGCGCGTGATCAACGAGGTGACCAAACGCCTTCTGGAACTGCGTGAGGTTGTAGGCGAAGAACCCGAACGGCTCGACGTTGGTCGTCTGTTCGACAACCCATCCGCCATCGGACAGCATCAGCTGCCGGGTCTGGCCCGGCGCATCCCACTTGCCGGTCTGATCACGAACCTCGACGACGGCGGGCAAAATGCCTGACTTGGGGTAGTAGCCAACGGGTGTGAGTGGAGTAGCCGTGTTCCAGGTCTGGGTACGAGACGCGGTGGCTAACAACTCGGCGATGGCGGTTGATCCTCGGGTGGACATCCGTTTCTCTCCTTGTTCAGGAGGTATTCGGAGCCGTTCGGCTTTTGGAGTCATTATTTCCCGAGATTTTTTCGCGGATACGCGCGCTCGACGAACGTGCCGATGCCCCGACGTTAGTCCCACAAAGTAGCGTTGTGCCATGGCTATCACGCTCGTCTGCATGCTGTGGAGTCGTCCGGGCCAGGACGATGCGCTCATCGCTTACGAGGACGGGGTGCTCGAGCTTCTGGCCGACCACGACGGGATCCTGCTGAACCGACTGCGCTCCGACGGACTGGATGGGCGCGCCGTCGAGGTGCAGATCTTCGAGTTCCCGTCCGACGCCGAACTCGACGGCTACCTCGGCGACCCTCGCCGGGCGGCGATGTCGCGGGAACGGGATGCGGCGATCGCGCGCACCGAGCTGATGCGGGTCGAACCCGTCGAGTAGGCGCCGAAGCAGCTCAGAGCTTGAGCGCGAGGATCGTCAGGTCCAGCCAGCGGTCGAATTTCTGTCCGATCTCATCGAGCTGGCCGACGCGCTCAAAGCCGAGGCTCTCGTGCAGACCTATGGATGCCTGATTGCCGCTCTCGATGTCGGCCAGCATCACGTGGTGATCCGCCTCGCGCGCGTGATCGATGAGCTGAGTGAGGAGGGTTCGCCCGATCCCGCGCCCCTGATGGCTGGCGGCCAGGTAGATAGAGTCCTCGACGGTATTGCGGTAGCCCCGTTTCCCGCGCCACGGAGCGTAAGTTCCGTAGCCGACGACCGCGCGGTCGTCCTCGACGACCAGCACGGGATTGCCCGCGCTCGTGCGGACAGCGAACCACTCTTCGCGCTCGGCGCGATCGACGGGCGCGTCGTCCCAGATCGCCGGCGAGTTCAGGATCGCATCGTTGTGGATCACGAGGATCGCATCGAGGTCGGCGTCGACCGCCGGGCGAATCATCATGCGCCAATGCTATTTGGCAGGGGGTCTCGATGCGCGGGCTCCTCCGGAGTGCGCTACTCGACCGCGCGTGTGCATCAGTTGTTGTTCCGCCAGCAGTCCAGCTGGCGATCGTTGTAGTTCGTCCAGTCGAGCTTTGCGGGTGGTTCCGCGACAACGAGGTGCCCGGCAGGAGCATCCAGTGTCGCGCACTGCGCCGTGCCGATCGTGGTCAACGCGGTGAGCCCGGGATACGCCGTCCCGTCGGCCGCGGTCATCGTGAGTGTCGCGAGAAACGTGTAGTCCGCTGGCCCCGAACAGTCCGCATAGCTCGTCTCAACACCGTCCGGTCCGTTGCTCGCCGGATCGTCCTCGCACAGAGCGTACTTCACGGGGGTTTTCGCGAGTGTCGACTTCAGTTCGGCAAACGGGACCAGGTTCGCGAGCTTTGGCGCCGCAACCGTGCTGCCGGTCTTGATCACCCCGATGTCGCACCGCACCCAGCGCGATCCGGCGCCCCAGAGCGCGGTCGACGGCAGAAAGTACGTCGGCACCAGAAGCGCTTCCCCGGTGGTGAGACCGGGAAGAATCTTCTTCTGCTCCGAGACACACGCGTCGTGGGCGGCCCGATCGACATCGGCTCGAATGGTGCCATTCGAATCCAGCCAGCTGGAATAGCTGAACTTCGATGCCAGCGTCGTGACCGAGTATGTGTATGACTGGTGCGGCTTCGCGCAGGAGATCGCCGCGGTACCCTCCCAGTCCTCGGTCTTCTGCGACTGCGCGAACGTCGTCGTCCAGCAGTCGCCAACCTTCGGCTTCGTCGTCAAACCCTCGAGATGCTGGGACAGGTTCTGGATGCCCGCGCATCCGGTCGCCGCGAGGCCAACGAAAACGACCGCGGCCGCCGCCACGAGGAGTCGTCCGAGTCTGCTGGTCGCCACCGCAGAAGACTACCCACCCAATCCACGAGGCCGCTGGGCATTGTTGCTCACGCGTGTCGATTGACCGCGGCGCCACTCGTCATCCCCGTGTAAGTTTCATTTCTGAAGAGATTGGGATGCATCATGCAGTACTCACTTCTGGTCATGAGCCGCGAAGCCACCGAAGCCGAAATCGGCGAGGAGGCAATGGCATGGGGTCGTGCCGCCTTCGACGCCTACGGCAAGGAGCTGGACGCGGCGGGCGTTCTCGTGAGCGCCGACATCCTGCAGCCGGTGGCCGCCGCGACGACGGTATCCGTTCGCGACGGTTCGCTCAAAGTCCAGGACGGCCCGTTCGCGGACACCAAGGAACGCCTCAACGGTACCTTCGTGATTCGGGTTCCCGACCTGGATGTGGCGATCGCATGGGCGGAGAAGTGTCCCGGCGCCCAGTACGGCGCGGTCGAGGTTCGGCCATCCGCCGTCATCTTCTACGACGGCGAATGGCACGCCGCCGAATAGCGTTCGACGCGGCGCGTCCGGGCGCTCGCGGGCAGCGCGGAAAAGAGACGATGACATGACGGATGTCGCACAGCTCGCCGAGCAGGTCGCGCGCAGGTCTTATGGGCGGCTGCTCGCACTGCTCGCCGCGCCGACCGGCAATATCGCCGCAGCCGAGGATGCGCTCGCCGACGCGTTCGAACGCGCGCTCGCGGGGTGGCCGGCATCCGGCGTCCCGGACAATCCAGAGGGCTGGCTGCTTACGGTGGCCCGCAATCGCCTGCGCGACCTGTATAAGTCCTCCGCCTTTCGAACCACCGCGGAACTGGATGACGCAGACACGATGGTTGCTGAGCTTGCCCAATTCGACGACCTGGACCGGCCAGATTTCGACTCGATCCCGGACAAGCGACTCGCGCTGCTCTTCGTCTGCGCGCATCCGGCCGTCGACGCGAGCATCCGCACTGCTCTGATGCTGCAGACCGTCCTCGGTTTCGAGTCCGCCCAGATCGCGGTGGCTTTTGCCGTACCCGAGGCCGCGATGGCCCAGCGCCTGGTGCGCGCGAAGAAGCGCATCAGGGTTGCGCGCATCCCCTTCGTCGTCCCGACCCTTGCCGACATGCCGACACGACTCCCCGCGGTGCTCGAGGCGATCTATGGCGCATACGCGATCGATTGGCAGGGTGTTGCGGGTTCGTCGGTGCGCGAGTCGATGTCCGCTGAGGCGCTCTACCTGGCAACGACGCTCGCGGCGTTACTCGCCAACGAGCCCGAAGCGTTCGGGCTCGAAGCACTCATCGCACTGTCGCTGTCGCGGGCCGCAGCGCGCGCAGACGGCACGCCGATCGAGGAGCAGGATCCGGAACTCTGGGATGCCGCCCTCATCGACCGCGGTGAGGGCGCACTTCGGCGCGCGCATTCGCTCGGCCGCATCGGACGCTTCCAGCTTGAGGCGGCCATTCAGTCCGCGCACTGCGCCAGACGCGATGGGCAGCCGACCGACTATCTGGCCCTGCGCAAGCTATACACCGCGCTCGTCGCGATTGCACCGACGCTCGGTGCCCGGGTATCGCTCGCCGCGGTGGTCGGTGAGACGGACGGACCGGATGTCGCTCTCGTCGAGCTCAATCGGATCGATGCGCCGCGCTTCCAGCCGCTCTGGGCAACACGCGCGCACCTCCTGGAGCGCGCGGGACACCCCGCCGAGGCGGTCGCCGCCTACGAGAAAGCGATCTCGCTAACGACCGACCGGGTGTCGCGCGAGCGCCTGCGGTCGTCCCTGGAACGCGCCCGTTAACGACATCCGGCCGCCTCGGTGTTCCGCGGCGGCCGGGCATATCTTACGAATCGACACTGTCGGTGTCTCAATGCGCTGTAGTAATCAGCTTGGCCGCGTTGCCTGTTACCAAAACGTGATCTGGCTTTGAGTTTGCCTAGAGTCGGGTACACCGCGAATGTGGGTCGCGCTGGACGGATCGGTGGGTGCAGCCTGGCCCCGGACCTCGCGTCTTAGGATCGAGTCATGACAACTCCGCGTCCCGTTGCGATCGTGACCGGGGCATCGAGCGGAATCGGTCGGACGACGGCGCTGCAGCTCTCGGCGAAGGGGTGGCTCGTCGTCCTCGTGGCTCGACGGGCACCGCAGCTGGCGGAACTCAAGGCGCTGATCCAGTCTCGCGGTGGGACCGCAATGGTCGTCGTCGCCGATCTTGGCAAACTGAAGGACATCGAGAACGTCGTCGAGCAGGCACGCGTCGCGGGCGGGCGCATCGACGCGATGCTCAACATCGCCGGCCTCGGCGGGATGAACCAGGTCATGACAGCCGACGACGACGTGCAGACGATGATCGGGACAAATCTGCTGGCGCCCATCCGTTTCATGCGGGCGGTCATCCCGATCATGCAGGCCCAGGGCAGTGGAGCGATCGTGAACGTCGGGTCGGTGAAGGGCGAGATCGCGATCGGCGGTATCTACTCCGCCACGAAGTTTGGGCTTCGAGGGCTCACCGACTCGGTGCGGCGAGAAATCGCCGGGAGCGGCATCCACGTTTCCCTGGTCGAGCCCGGCTACATCGCAACCGAGATGACCGCACATCGCTCAGCACGGATGCCAGGGCCGGAGGTCATCGCCGACGCGATCGAGACCTGCCTCACCCGCACCCGCCGGCGGGTCGTCGTGCCCGGCCGTTACCGGCTGCTCATTTTCTTCAGCAACCTCTTCCCCGGTCTGGTCGATCGCCAGTACAACGGAAGGATCACCTCACACACCTGACCATCGGCCGCTCCGCAGCACGAGCCCGCGGGGCGTGCGCGAATCGAAGCGTCGTACCACGAAATGGGGCGAGCGCTTACCACAGTTTCCCTGTAGCTTCGCCTAAAGTAGGCAATGCACGACAGCATTCCTTGAGGCAGTGGGAACACCAGTGGCAGTCACAGCAGACATCGCGCACCGTATCCCGGCCGGGTGGTACCCCGACCGAGGTGATCGGTCACGCCGTCGTTGGTGGAACGGTGCCGAATGGACCGAGTACTACTCGGCCAACCCTGACACGCAGGCTCCCGCGCCACGTACTCACAGTCTTCGCGCCGCGATCACCTTCAAGGATCGTGTCGCCGCCTTCACGCTCGGCGGTCTGCTCCTCGCCAATCTGGTACTGATCGGCGTCGTCGCGCACGTCGTCTAGGTTCCCGCGCCGTTGCCTGACACCTTCGTAACTCATGCTGCAACCGCCGCGAAGCTCGGGGCACCCTTGAGATTGCGCGGTTCCGTCGACCGGATCCGCAAATCTGCATGAGTTACGGAAGTGTGACCGGCTCGGTCGCGGGATCGACTCCGTCTCGCTTGCGCCGCAGGTCGATTAGGCCGAGCACGAGCGCCGCACCCGAAAACGCCAGGGAGCCGAACAGGCCGATGTCGAGCGCGTTCGCGAAAGCGGACGGATGCGCCGCCGGCTTCCCGATCGAAGCGGATGCGGTGACGCTCGCGACCGAGAGGAAGAACAGCGTTCCGAGCACGGTTTGCCCGATCGACGAGCCGACCCGTTGCGCGGTCTGCAACACGCCGCCGGCCGCACCGCCCATCCTCGGGTCGACGTCCAGCAGGGTCAGCGTCTGGTTGGGTGTCACGATGGAACCACCGGCGAGCCCAAGGAACACCAGCGGGATGGCGAGTCGAAGGATGATGTCAACCGGACTCGTCACGTGCGCAGCGAAGTGAATCACGATGCCAATGATCAGGGTCGCGACGAAGAACAGGCTCACTGCGCCGAGCACTAGTGGACGGCCAAAGCGCACGACGAACCGCCCGGCGACCTGCGACCCGACGACGACCCCGACCGCGAACGCACTGATCCCGAGGCCAGACTCGAGCGCCGAGAACCCGAGCCCCTCCTGGTAGAACAGCGAAAGCACGAGCGGGATGCCGGTGTTCGAGCAGAAGAACACGACCGCGAAGGCGACGCCGGTCGTAAATGTCGGCACCCGGAATAGCCGCAGGTCGAGCAGGGGCGATCCATCGGTCCTGCTCAGTCGCAACTCCCGCCGGATGAATCCGGCTATCAGGGCCGCGCCCGGCAGGAACAGCAGGAACAGCCATCCATTGTGGAACTCGTTGACTTCGACGATCGGAAAAAGCAAGCACAGCAGTCCTGCCCCGAGCAGGAATGCGCCAGGAACATCCAGCTGGGTCGAGCGCGGGTCCCCGGTCGGCTTGAGTGGGGTGACCCAGAGGATGCCGAGCACGATTGCAACCAGCCCGATCGGCACGTTGACGAAGAAGACCAGCCGCCAGCCGAGGTCGGGTCCACCGAGGCCGATGAGCAGTCCGCCGATGACCGGCCCCAGTGCCGTGCCGATTCCGACCGTACCGCCGAGTGCCCCAAAGGCGCGCCCCCGTTCGTTCCGCGGGAATGCGTTCTGAATGTAGCCGGAAACTTGAGGGCCGAGAAGTCCGCCGAACAGGCCCTGCACGACGCGACAGGCGATCATGATGAGCGGAGTCGGGGAGAGCCCGACACCGGCGCTGGCAACAATAAAGCCGACGGTGCCGATGAAGAAGATGCGCCGACGACCCCTCGTATCACCGAGTCGGCCGGCGATAACGGGCATCAGCGCGAAGGCGAGGATGTAGCCACTCACGATCCACTGCAGTTCTGCCGGTCCGGCGCCGGTCGCGCGACCGATCGATGGCAGGGCGACGTTGGTGATGCTCACGTCGAGCAGAGCGCAGAACTGGCCGAGCAGAAGAACGAAGAGTCCGCGCCAGCGGCGGGGATCCAGCCCCGGGACCGGTGGCGTATTCATTAGACAAGCTAAGCACTTTCGGCGTGGTCCATATGACACGCGCCCGTTCGACGCGAGCCGTCGAGCGCAAAAGTTCACTCTCCCGGTCCCCCCCAATCCCGGGGGCACACGAAATGGGGTGCGCCCCGATTTCGCCTCGGGACTAGCGTGAATTCTGCGGGGACCCTCCGCTTTCTGGGCGTTATGCGGGGCAAAAGAATAATGACGATCGAGGCACAGCAAACTCTGGCGGCAGGTTGGTACGCCGATCCGGCGCAGTCGGGTGGAGACCGATGGTGGGACGGCACCGCGTGGACGGACCACATCCGCGTGGAGACTCCGACGAGCCCTCCGCCGAATCGGGCGTGGGATGCATCCCCTATGCCTGCCGCGCCAGCGGCGCAGGCGGGCACGATGCCCGCCGCGACGGTCGCGCCGGCGCCCCTCATGCCCCTCGCGCCCGGCGTTCACTCGCCGATGACGGGCCCGACGTCCACGAGCATCGCAGGTTCGTTCACTTCGCCATCGCCTTCCGCTCCATTCGGGATGACCGGTGGCTTTACGGGACCGGCCGGAGCGACGATCGATCCCTGGGACTCGGCGGCGCGAATGCGGCCAGACCCGGCGCCGAGCAACGGTGCCGCACTGCTGGCTTTTCTGTTCGGTGCAGCCGCAATAGCGTTGGCCGTGGCAAAGATGGTGCCGCTCGACAGCATCTGGGTTGCGGTCACGTGCCTGCTCGCCGTGATCTTCGGCGTGCGCGCTCTGATTCGCCGACGCAATGGTTCCGCAACGATCCGCTGGGCGCCGATTCTAGGCATCCTGTTCGGACTCGCCGCCACGGCAAGCGTGTTCCTGGCTGGACCGGTTACCTCTCTCGCCGGTTCGATTTTCCCGCAGTCGGCAAGCTCGATCTCGGCGACAACGACGAATGCAACCACCGCAGAGAACTCGCCGGTGCCGCTCGTCTTTCCGCTGAACGCGTCGCTGTCCTCACAGGAAGTCGGTGCGCAGGCACTCGCCACCGCCATCAACCGGATGTACGCGTCGGGCAAAGCGACGCTGCCTCCGGGCGCGGCGTGGCCGGCGTCCGTGACCATGAAAGGGACGGTCGTCGAGTCATCGACCGGGGCGCGCATCGCAACGCTCACCGTGGGAGAGACGGCGACCTACACGGTGTCCGCCGACAAGAGCAGCTACAAGCTGACGATCGCGTCGCAGAACCCTTCCGAGCTTGCGACCTACAGTTCCGGACTGAACGCCTTCTCGTTCTCCTGCACCGCAGCAGACACGAACTGCACGCCGTCCAACTGACTGCGCCGTCTACCTACACAAGCTGTCGGTTCGGCGGGCCATACTGAATTGGTGAGCGTTCTCCAATTCATTGCGAGCCTGGTGGGTAGTCTCGCGTGGCCCGTGCTCGTTCTGGTGGCGCTCCTGATTTTCCACAAACCCCTGGTCGGGCTCATCCGTCGCGCGACGGACATCGAACTCTTCGGCGCCACAGTTAAGCTCGGCAAGGAGATCCAGCGCGCCGCCGTGTCCACCGAAGCGGCCGTCGCCTCGGCGCAGAGCAGGCGGGAACTGGTGCCCGAAAAGCCCCGAACCCGAGCAGCGGACAAGAACCCGTGGCTCGCAACCCTGAACGAGAGCCCCTCGCTCGCCGCGATCTACGCCTGGGCAGGGCTCGAGAAGGCGCTGCGGAAGCTCGCATCCGCGTTCGGCGGTGCTGCACCATCCGGCGTCTCCGTCAGCGAGTTGCTCACCGGCCTCGAAAAGAACGGCGTACTCGAGCCCGAATTCGTGCGAGCAGCGCACGACCTGCGGCTCATCCGCAATCGGATCGCCTACGGAACGGCCACCATTACCGAGGCTGAGGGCCTTTCGTTCATCAACTCGGCGTGGCAGCTCAGCCAGTTGGCTGACCAACTCGTCGCCGTCCACGGCACGCTCGCGAAGAGCGCCGGCCAAAGTTAGGGCAGACTGGAGACATGGATCCGTTCACCTTTCTGATCTACGCCTGCATCGTCATCATCGTGCTCGTGTTGGGTGCGATGATCCTCGCCTTCATCTGGTTCTTCGCCACCGGACTCCACATGACGGACGGCATCACCCGGCCCCGTCGCCCCGGCGCGCGGGCCTCAGGCAACTCTCGCGTCGAGTAGCCCGCGAAGCGGTGTATCGAGAGCTCTACCGACAAACCCGATTTGCGATTACGTTCGTTGGCATGTGCCGAAACATCCACGTCCTCCACAATTTCGAGCCCGCCGCCAATGCCGAAGAGATTCAGGCGGCGGCTCTCCAGTACGTCCGTAAGATCAGCGGGTCGACCAAGCCCGCAAAGGTAAACGCAGAAGCGTTCGAGCGTGCGGTCAACGAGATCGCGCACATCACGCACCACCTCCTCGAGGATCTCGTTGCCACCGCTCCCCCAAAGGACCGCGAAATTGAGGCCGCAAAGGCTCACGAACGAGCAGTCAAGCGTTTCGCCAGCGCGTAGCCTCCAGCGAACGCTCGCGGCGTCAGTGCACGAGCGCCTTGAGTGCGACGACGAGGATGCCGAGAGCTGCGGTCGCGATGGCGCCGGCCAGCCGGACGGGCCAACTATTCCCGCGACGCTGAAACAGCATCCATCCAACGACTCCAAGTACGATCACCGATACACCGAGCGAACACCAGTAGGCGAAGTACTCGTCGAGCGCACCCAGCGCCCCGAGCAGGAGAAAAACCAGTGGCAAGACCGCGGCGACCAGCACCCCGTTCGAATCAACAACGGCGTGATGAAACAGTCGACGGATCGACGGTGGATGCGGATGCACGTTGAATCCCTTGGCCACCGTGTCGCTGAAAACGTGGCCGACCCAGACCACCAAGACGGTTCCGAGCGTGACCTCGAACAGCTCGAAGTCTGATTGGAAGTCATCAGCAACGATGATCACGGCCATGACGATGATCGTCGAATAGATAAACGACGGACTAAAGACGGCCCGCCAGATCGCATGGCGCGGCCAAACATCTTCGACTGGGTGGGGCAGCGTTGGCGTCATCATTACCTCGGTTTCGTACAGCCGACGACGGCCCACTGGACCGCGGTGGCGGAGATGTGCCGCTCGCGGATATCGAAGTATGGCGGCGACCCGGCGACGTTGAGTGTTCGGAATGATCCCAAAGCACCCGTTGTCGTGCCTTCGGCGACGAGGCTCGTTGGGTTGCATCCGAACGACGCGACGCTGTTGACGTTCAACCCGAGCTGGAATTCGTTGGGCACGTCGACCAATTCCAACCAAAACTGTTGATGCCAGTCCGGGTATCCGGACGACCCGGTGCCTCGGGAGATCCTCACGGGTTTCGGCTTGTTGGCGATACTCGATACCGCGACCGCTTTACACTCGCTGGCGAACTGGGTCAGCGCGGAGATGAGAGCAGCGCTCTGACCGGCCGTGACCTTCATCGTCCGGTGCGACGCGAGCTCGGGCGCGATGGCGGTTGTCGTGGCGCTGACCTTCGCGACTGCGGACCCATACGCATCCTTGACGGGTTTCGTCGCATAGACATCCTTCGCGATCAGTCGGGAAGAACTACTCCCGATGCTGGCACCGATTGCATCAAGGTTTTTGCTGACTTCGTCCTCCGCGATCTGGTTCGCCTGGGCATCCGCCCGTGTCTCTGCCGACTGCACCCGAAAATCGGAGAGCGTTCGCCGCAGCCTTTCGGCGGTCGCGAGGTAACTCGCCTCGCTTGGCGGCGTATCGATCATCGGAAGCAGGTCGCGCGGCGCACCAGCTTGCGCGTCGAACCCCACCAACTGGATGAGTGCATCCTGCGTTGAGGACGTCGCTGCTGCGCCAATGCAGGGCGTGAGGGCTGCGAGCGCGGATTTTGCCGACGATGCGAGGCCGTCTCCCTCGATACGGGCAAGCGCGGCATGCGCGTCGTCGTCCGATTCGACCTGTGCAACGACTTTCGACATAACCGTGTCGAAATCCTGCCGCGCGAGCTGGGTCCGAACCGCGGATCCGAGTAGTCCAGACGCGACTACGACGACAGCCCCGGTAAGGATCGCGATCACCTGGCTGAGCAGGATGCCGCGTGCAGTGCCGACACCGGACGCTCGTGCCGTCGGGACACTCATCGGCTGGAAACTCCCTTCCCGTGTCAGGCAGAAGGCTCCCGATCGGCAACCCTTGCAGCACTCTAGTGGCCCACGCCGGATCGTTGGAGGTCCGCACCGTTGCCACAGCGGGTGCGGCACGCGAGACTGACATCGAAACGTTTTGCTTCATGAGATGAGTGAACATGGCCGAACCGTCCGACGCCCGAGTTGCCGTCTACATCGATTTCGACAACATCGTCATCTCGCGCTACGACGAAGTCTTCGGCCGCGGCCGCTTCATGGCGGACAAGGCCCGCACCGCGCACGCTTCGAAGCCGGATGAAAACCTGAAGCCGACGGATCCCGCGTCTCGAGCGGTCGTGGATGTTGGCGCCATCCTGGACTACGCGACGTCCTTTGGCAGCGTTGTCATTAGTCGGGCATTCGCGGACTGGTCGGCGCCGGCGAATTCGCGTTACTCGGGTCAGCTGGTTGACCGCGCGATCGACCTGGTCCAGATGTTCCCGACCGCGGCCTACCAGAAGAACGGCGCAGACATCCGACTCTCCGTGGATGTCGTCGAGGACATGTTCCGTCTGCCTGAAATCAGCGTCGTGGTGATAGTCGCAGGCGACTCGGACTTCATCCCGCTCGCCCAGCGCTGCAAGCGACTCGGGCGCTACGTCGTCGGTATTGGCGTGCTGGGCGCCACCAGTAAGCAACTCGCGGCGGCGTGCAACGAGTTCAAGTTCTACGGGCAGTTGCCCGGCGTAGTTGCTGCGCCCGCGGAAGCGCCAGCCGTCCGAGCGCAGAGGACCGCGACGACGAGCCCGAAAAGCACCGCGACCAAGGAAGTTGAGGATGACGGCGAACGAGATTCTGGCGACTCAAAACTGTCAGCGACGCAGCTACTGGTGCGGGCGATGAGCCTGGGTCATGACAAAAGCGATGACGAATGGCTCGCGAGCGGCTCCGTGAAGCAACAGATGATGCGTCTGGACCCAGCATTCAATGAGAAGTCCCTCGGCTTCAAGACCTTCACCGAATTTGTGAAGTCACGCGGCGCTCAAGTGGAGATCGCCAAGGCTGGCGAACAGAAGGGCAAGGTTCGACTGCGAGATACTCCCCAGGCGACGGGTTAGCTCACACGGCGTCCCGCGCGGCAGCAACCGGTCGCTGTCACGTCTTTTGGGGCTCTCGGTGGCGCATCCCGCGGTGTTAGCGTCGCGGCAGGGGGATCATCGTGACGATGGAGTTGAGCCAGGAGTTTTCGCTCGGGCATGAGTTTCGCTGGGACGAGCCAATCGGCGACATGGCCCAGGTGAGCATTGCGACGTATGGATGTGATGAAGATCGCGTTCGTCTTGCGGGCCAGTTCTCTGTGACCGTCGAGAATCTCGGGGCGATGAGCGAGCTGATGATTCCCGAGGTTCGGCTTGCGGTTGCGAGCAATCCGCGAACACCGCCGGATGCTCTCCGCCGACTGGCGAAAGATCGCGACCGCGCCATCCGGGTCGCGACGATCCACACGATCAATGGCCTCCCGGAGCACCTGCGCACGATGGCGATGCCCGCATCGGAGTCGCCGCTGCAGAAGCTGCGCGGCCGCAAGAACGCGTAGCGGCGACTGGTCGGTAATCCCGCTCCCTGAGCGCGTTGCAGTCTCCGGTCCCTGAGCCCGGTATCGTCTCCGGTCCCTGAGCCCGTCGAAGGGCATACGGGAGACTACTTCGGCAGGTCGAAGATCAGGCGGTTCTTGCCTGCGGGACGCCACGCATCCTCGTCGAAGATGTCGACGCTGTCGCGAATCCACGGCTTGCCGTCAAACATCTTGATCTGGAATGCGCCCGCGTGATGGGCGCCGTGGTGCGCTGGGCACAACATCACCCCGTTGATCACGTCTGTGCGGCCGCCGTTTGAGAAGTACAGGACGTGGTGTGCATGCGATTCGGCTGCCCGTTTGCGGCATCCCTTCGCGATGCATCGGTCGCCGTCGCGGGCGATGATCGCCCTCCGTTGCGCCTTCGTGAAGTGCCGTTTCTTTAGTCCGTGATAGAGCGGCTCGCCCATATTGCCCACGACAAGCGGGAAGAACCCGTTCTCGCACACCAGCTGCTGGACAACGCTCGCCGGGATGACCTCGTCGGTGCCTTCGAGGATGCCGAATCCAGTGCCCGCCTGGAGATCCTTGAGCTGGATGACCGCAGTGACTGAGCCGATGGTGCGAAGGTTCGCCGGGCCGTCTTGGGTAGCGCGGAGACCCTCGGCGAGAACACCTTCGAGGATGTCTGCGCGCTTCTGCGGGAGCGTGCGCGGGTCGACGAGCGACAAGACCATCGTGCCGTTGTCGTCTTCGAGAGCGGTTGTCGCGCGGGCGAGGTCTTCTTCGCTGATAAATCTTGGAATTGCGCCCTTCGACATCGGGTCGAGGAATACGGCATCCAACTCGGCGGCCAGCACCGGGCCGGCATTGACCTTGTAGGTCTTGATCCCGTTCTTCTCGGGCGAGATGAACACTCCACGCCGTGCCAGGATCTCGTCGTGCCGCGGCGCGATTCCGTCGGGGTCGAGTGCATCGCGCCAGGCCCGTGCGACGGCGGCAACGTCATCTGCCTCGTGCACCGTGGCGAGTGCGACAAGCGCGGTCTCCGCGGCATCCACGTTGTCGGGCGAGGCCTCGCTACCACTTGCTGCGCGCCCCAGGTGGCCGATGATGTTGGATGCCGCATCCACTCCGAGCTCGCCTGCTCGCATGGCCTCGGCGACGATCGGACGAATCGGCGGCAGTGTTTCACCGAGAAACGACTCACGCGCACGAATCGCCTCACCAACCCGGATGCGACGGGCCGCCTCGGTCTTCGAAGTTCGAGTCACCTGTTCCACGAAGTCGACGGGCTTGCGCTGGCTATAGCGCATCGAGAGCCCGTCGGACCCGCGTTCGTAGCGCGAGCGCTCGGCCACCTCACCAGCCGTCAACACGCGAGAAGTGTCAAGGAACCGCCCGGCCGCCTCTTCGGAGGCCAGCATCGCAACAAGATCGGCATCGGAAATCGCGCCGCGATCAACCCGCGCAAGATCGCCGAGCAGGGCGGTTACCTGCTGAAGCTTTTCGGCGATTTCGGGCATGAATCCACTCTGACATAGTGAACTGACATTCCAAATAAGCTGGTCAAAAGCTGTTTACAACTCGTCGCGGATGCCACTTGTTGAGGAGAAGACAAAGCCCAAAGCCACCCATTCCCCCGTGGCCATGGCACCCCGGCGATCGGCCCAGTACGCTTCCGGCATGGATCTGAATCCCGCTGAGTACAAGGCCGTCCTCGATCGCGCGAGCACGCACGCATCCGAGTGGATCGACTCGATCCCGGATCGCCGGGTCGCGCCATCCGCGAATGTTGAGCAGATGAAAGCGGTGTTCGGGCGTCCGCTGCAGGATGGTCCGATCGACGCGGTTGCGGTCGTCGACGAGCTTGCGACGCTCGCCGAGCCGGGGCTGATGGCGATGCCGTCCGGACGTTTCTTCGGCTGGGTCATCGGCGGCACTCTTCCGGCGGCGCTCGGTGCCGATGTACTGGTCAGCGCCTGGGACCAGAACGCCGGAATGCGCTACGCGTCCCCGTCAACGGCGGCCATCGAGGAGGTCGCGGGCGAGTGGCTGCTCGACCTGCTGGGATTGCCGGCCGACTCGGACGTCGGTTTCACAACCGGCGCGACAATGGCCAACTGGACGGGGCTTGCAGCGGCCCGCGCATCCGTTCTGGATGCCGCCGGCTGGGACGTCAACACCCGGGGCCTACAGGGCGCGCCCGCCGTGACGGTGCTCGCGGGAGCCGAGCGACACGCATCCGTCGACCTCGCGTTGCGCTATCTCGGACTCGGCCTGCCGACAATCGTCGAGGCAGACGACCAGGGGCGGATCGTGCCGTCGGCACTCGCGGAGGCCCTGGCTGCGACATCCGGGCCGGTCATCGTCGTCCTGCAGGCCGGTAACCTGCACTCGGGCGCGTTCGACCCGATGCGTGAGTGCGTCGAGCTGGCTCACGCCCGCGGCGCCTGGGCGCACGTGGATGGCGCCTTCGGGCTCTGGGCCGCCGCGTCACCCTCGCTGCGCGGCCAGCTGGACGGCATCGAACTCGCCGACTCGTGGGCGACGGATGCTCACAAGACTCTCAACACGCCATACGACTGCGGCGTCGCGATCATCGCTCGCCCCGGTGTGACTCGAGCCGCGCTGGGCACGTCGACGAGCTATCTGATTCGGGATGATGCCGGCGCCGCGGACCCGTATGATCACACCCCCGAGTTGTCGCGGCGGGCGCGCGGCGTCCCGGTCTGGGCCGCGCTGCGGCAGCTCGGAAAGTCCGGCGTCATCGCGCTCGTGGACGGGCTAGTCGCGAACGCTCAGGCGCTCGCTGCCGGCCTGTCTGCGTTACCGGATGTCACCGTCTTGAACGACGACGTCTTCACCCAGGTCTCGCTGCACTTCGGCTCGGACGAACGCACCCGCGCCGTTACCGCCGCCCTCATCGCGGACGGCGCGGTCTGGATGTCCGGCTCCAAGTGGCAGGGCCACGACATCCTGCGCATCTCCGTTAGCAACTGGTCGACGGATGCTGCGGACGTGGCCTTCTCACTAGAGGCGGTCCGACGGGCGCTCGGCTGAGCGCGCGATCCCGCGAGCGATGATTACTGCGGCCGCCTGCGCACCAGGACGACGATCCCGGCCGCAACCAACAGTGCGACAATCCCGAGCAGAATCCACAGCCAGGTGAGGTTCGCTCCGGCAAGCTGGTGCGCGGCTCCGGTCGTGGATGCCCCACCACCGGCGGACTTCGACCCGGTCCCGCCGGACTTTGACCCGCCCGATGCCGATCCTGTTCCATCCGATGCCGACTCGGGTACCGGAGCGGTATCGGCAAGCGGCTTCGCGCCGACCGTGAGCAGTCCGGCGATGTATGTAACGGAGTAGTCGTTCGACACGAGTCCGGAAGCGGTGACCGCGTACGTGCCGGGATCGCTCGACTGTGTCGCATTCGTGGTGAATACGAGCGTTCCGAGACTGGCCACGCTGTCGCCATTGACCATGCCGGAATAGCTGGCCGCGAACGGAGCGTTTGGTGAATCGAACGCGCGGCTCTGCGAATCGACGCTGACCTTCAGCGGCGCCTTCGTGACGATCGCATCGCTCGCCACGTAGGCGATCTGGTAGTTGGAGTCGGCCGCACCGGCGCAGGTTGCGCCGCCCGCGTAGGTTCCGGCATCCGTCGTCGCCGTCACGATTGTCGTGCAGGTCGGTTCAGTCGACAGGGTGGCTGCGCTGTCGCTGTTCTCGAAGCCGGAGTAGCTCGGGATGATTGCAGCCGGAGCCGCGCCGTACACGGAATGCGAGCTGGAAGCGGTGATGGTCAGCAGCGCGAGCGTGACCGCATCGTCACCGGCCACGTAGCTGAAGCTGTAGTTGGCGGCATCCGCGCCCGCGCACGTTGCCGCACCGGAATACGTGCCAACCGACGTCACCGGGGTTACCGTCGTGCCGCAGGTCGGTGCCGACGAGAGAACAGCATCGGTCTCATCGTTGACGAATCCGGAAAGCGACGCGGTCACCGTCGGCGCCGGACTCCCGTAGATCGAGCTGTCGCTGGATGCCGTCACAACAATGGGCGCCGCCGTCACCGTAACCCCACCCGGGATGTAGCTGAAGTCATAGTTGGGATCAACCGCACCCGAACAGCCAGTCACATCGGCATAGACGCCAACCGGCGTCGCGGCAGACGTGCTTGTCGAGCAGAGCGGCAGGTCTGTGAAGGTACCGGCGTCCTCGTGGTTGACGAAGCCGGAGTATCCCGCCGTAATCAGCGGCGCGGAGGAGCCGTAGACATTGGTGCCATCGGACGCCGTGACCTGAAGAGGCGCGCGGTCGATCGTGACTGTTCCCGGCAGATAGCTGATCGCATAGTTGTCATCGACGGCGTTGACGCAGGTGGACATGTCGAGGTACGTGCTCGCGGCCGTCAGTGCATCGGTGTTCGAGTCGCAAATCGGAGCGATCGTCGGCGCCAGATCGCCGTTCACGAGCCCGTCATACGACGGCGTGATCGTTGGGGCGTCATCGCCGTAGATCGACTCGCCATCCGACGCGGTGATCGTTAGCGCAGCGACCGTAACCGAGTCATTCCCGGTCAGGTAGCTGAAGGTGTAGTTCGGGTCAACGGCACCAGAGCAGCTGGCTGCGCCGGAGTAGTCGCCAACGCCGGCCGAGGCGGTCACGGTCGTCGCGCAGGTCGGCTGCGACGAGAAGACCGCTTCGTTCTCGTTGTTGACCAGACCCGCGTACGAGGCAGTTACGGTCGGCGGCAAACTGCCGTAAACCGAGGTCCCGCTGGATGCCGTCACGATGACGGGCGCTGCGGTCACGTTGACCGCGCCCGGAACGTAGCTGACGACATAGTTCGAGTCGACGAGCCCAGAGCAATTCGCGGTATCGGGATGCGCGCCAGCGGGCGTGATCGCGGAGGTACTGGTCGAACAGATCGGCGCAGCGGTGAGCGCTCCCGTACCATCACCGTTGACGAAGCCGGAATAGTCCGCCGTGATGTGCGGTGCCGGCGAACCGTAGACATTTGTCCCGTTGGATGCCGTTACCTTCAACGCCGCAGGATCAACCGTGACCGTACCGGCCAGATAGCTGATCGCGTAGTTGCCGTCGCTCGCTCCCGAGCACGTCGAGATAGACGCGTGGATGCCGGCTGCGGTGTGGGCATCCGTATTCGCAACACACGTCGGCGCAACTGTTGGCGCACTGTCGCCGTTCGTGAGCCCGGTATAGGAGGGAGTGATCGTTGGTGCTGCGCCACCGTAGGTCGACTCGCCATCGGACGCGACGACGAGAAGCGGAGCCGGGTCAACGACGAGCGTGCCCGCCTGATACGTGATCAGGTAGAAGCTGGATCCGATGCCACTGCAGGTGATCGGGTAGCTGCCGGCGTCGTGTACGGGTCCCGTCGAACAGGTGAGCGTTCCGGAGAATCGCGGATGGGATGCGGGCGTCGGCGCGAGGTCGCCGTTGACGAGTCCGTCGTAGTCCGCCGTCACATCGGGCAGCGAATCGCCGTAGGTGATTTCGTAGCTTCGAGCGGCGATGGTCAGTGGCGCGGGTGATGAGGTAAGGTCGCCGGCCACGTAACTGATGTCGTAGTTCGGATCGACAGCGCCGAAGCAGGTCGCGATATCGCCATAGTCGCCGAATCCGCTGTTGAGCGAGGCCAGATAGTCCGAGTCGATCACGCAGGTCGGCGACGTCGAGAGCGAGCCGGCCGTGTCGCCGTTCACGAATCCGTCATAGCCGGGCGAGACGGACACGGTGTTGTCGCCGTAGTGGTACGGCACCGCCTCGGCCGTGATCGTCAACGGTGCCGTGGCGACCGTGAGGGTGGCCGTCGAGTACGTGATCGTGTAATCGGCCGATGTGGCTCCCGCACAGCTGATCGTGTACTGGCCAACGCCATCGATCGGGTCGGTCGAGCAGGTCACCGTGCCGTCGAGATCCGACGGGCCCTCGGAGTTAGCGAATCCGTCGTAGGACGGGGTCAAGGCAGGCGTGGCCTCGCCGTATGTAATGCCAACATCCGTCGCTGCAATGGTCAACGGGTCGGCGATCACGGTCGCGGGGCCGGTCTCGTAGCCGATCGTGTAGTCCGAGTCGACCGCTCCCGAACAGGTGATCGCGTTCGGATAGGTGCCGGGAGGCGTCGTTGCCGTGAGTGTCGTCGTACACGTTGGCTGGGTCGCGAGGGATGACGCGCCGTCACCGTTCACGAAGCCGGTGTAGTCAAAAGTCACCGTCGGCGTCGTTGATCCGTAGTTGAGGGTCGCGCTGCTCGGCTTGATGGTGAGTGGCACGGGATTGACGGTGAGGTGTGCCCAATCGCTTGTCGCGAAGAAGGCTTGCACGCCAGCGTTGTAGTAGCTCGCTCGCACCCACGCGCCCGAGTCCGAGACGTGTGGCGTGGTGAGAACAAGGTTTCCGAAGCCGTCGTCGTTCGGGAAGCTGTACGAGCTGCCCCGGGTGGTCGAATAGTTCCACTGCAGAACAGGAGTCGGGATGCCGCTGGCCGTCGAGTAGAACACCGCGTTGTGCCCGTAGTCGACGGTCACATCCTGCGGTGCATTGGTGATGACCGGCGGCGAGGCGCTGACGGTGAGTACCTGTTGGACAGTGGGCGCAGCTGGGTAGGTCGCGTTGCCCGCCTCGTTGGCGTCGATGACGCAGGTGCCCTGGCCGAGGTCGGCGTACACCGCCGTAAAGGTGACCAGGCCGGACGCGTTCATCGAGCACCAACTGGGGTCGCTCGACGGATCGAGCGTGAAAACTACGGGCTTACCCGAAGCGCCGCCGGTTGCCGTCACCTGGTAGGTATTGCCGGCAACGGTCGTCGTCGGAGTCGACGAGAAGTGGATGGTCTGGGAGTTGGCCTTGACTCCGAGAGTTCCCGCCACGTAGGTGATCGAATATTTCGGCGAGCTCAGTCCGGAGCAGTTGATCGCGTGGTCGCCGATCGCGAGCGTTGAGGTGTCTGTTGGCGTCGTGCCGCAAGTGAGTGTTCCGCTCAGGGTTGCCGCGGTATCGGTTCCCTTGAAGGTCGTTTGAGCTTTCGGATCGGTGGTCGAGTAGGTGACCGTGTACGCGGGGGCGCCACTGCCGAAGCTGATCGACTTGTCATCCGCGGTGATGGTCAGAGGGGATGGCACAACGGTCACCTTCACGGCGTTCGTCGTGACCGATCCGCCCATGTTCGTGTAGACCGCTCGGTACCACTTGCCGGTGGAGTCGATGGCCGAGGTATCCGGATCGTAGACATCGCCCCACGTTCCCGTCACGTTGACGAAGTCGGCCGACACGTTGTCGGGAGACTTCTGCCACTGCACGGTGGCGGCCGGGTTCGCACTCGCTCCGGCGATCAGGGGAAAAACGTCGCCGTATGTGGCGACAGTGGTGAGGGGTTGCGTCGTGATCGTCGGAGGAGCGGCCGGCGCCCCGATGACCAGCTTCGACGACCCGGCCTCGGAGGGCAGATCGTAAACGGAGTCATTCGTGAAGCCCGAGTAGCTCGCCGCGACGACCACGTCGTCGGTTTCGGGCAGCACTGTCGTCGTGACGCTTGCGACGCCATGAGAGATCGTCGCGGTGCCGAGCGATGTCGATCCGCCGCCGCTGAAGGTTCCGAACGTGAACGCAACCGTTCCATCGGGGACGAGATCCCCATCCTGATCCCGGAAGGTCGCCGTGAGTGTCGCGGTGGATCCGGAGAATCCCGGATCCGGCGACATCGTCACCGTGCCACTCGTCGTGAGAACCGGCGCGATGACAATCGTGGGCGTGGTGACCGCTTCGGATGTGTTGGCGAACGTCCCGGCCCAGTTGGTTCCGAAGTCGCCGTTGGAGCTCGGCGGAGTTGTTGGCACGCCGGTCTGGACATAGTTCGAGCCACCGCCGCCACCGCCGGAACCGCCGCCGTATCCGCCACCGCCGCCACCGCCGCCGTAGTAGCCGCCGCCACCACCGCCACCGGATCCGGCAGTGGTTCCCGCTTCGTCATCGCCGAGATTTCCGCCGCTGATGTACGCGCCATTGCCACCGGGGTCCGCCGCGTGGGAACTTCCCGAGTGACCGGCCGCGCCGCCGGCGCCACCGCCGCTCTGGGTGCCCGGGGCACCCGGCCCGCCATCGACAGCATCGTTGTGGCCACCGGGAACTCCAGCGCCGCCGGCCGCGCCGCCGGCACCTCCGGTGCCCTCAATGCCTGAACCGCCGCCGCCACCACCGGCCGCCACCACGAGGAGCGAGGATGCCGGAAGTGCACCGGGATTCGAGGCGTTGCAGGCGCCCGTTGGGTCGACCGATGACACGAAGGATGGATGTCCGCCCGAACCACCCGCGGCTGTCGCACCCCACTGCATCGCCAGGCTGGATGTCGGCGCCGCATAAAGTACCTCGCCGGGCGTAACGGGCACGATCGCGTCGACGTATCCGCCTGCCCCACCGGTGCCCCCGGTGAAGCCCTCGCTGTAGCCCTCTTCGCCCACCTGGCCAATCGCCTTGATGTGTACGTAGGTGACGTCGGCGGGCACCGTGTACGTGCCGACATAGCACTGCTCTCCGTCGAGCGTCTGGGGAGAGCCGTAGTAGGTCTGGCCGTCGCCACTCGCGGCCGCCGGCTGAACCGGGGCGAGCGCAAGAGAAAGCGAGAGCCCGACAAGGGCGAGAACCGTTACGACGGCGGTGATCTTTTTACTTTGAGCGCGTCGAATTGCAAACCAATTGGGCATTGTGGTCACGAGAAGTGCCTCTTCGTGTCAGCGATGACACGATAATGTTCGGATTTTCGAGAATGCTAGGTGTTCGTACCAACCTCACACGGTGAGGGTATGGCTGGACTCTACCCCTCCGAGGGCAACTCGTCGCGGAATTCTGAGTATTACTTGTTGGTCGCCGCGGTGGTCGAGTGGGCGATCCGTCCAGTGGCCGAGCGCGCTGGATGCCGTACCGAGACCGCGTTCCCGTAGTTTGCTGAGTAGCCCGACGCACGAAAAGCGCCGTGCGAATCGAGGCGCAGCTGCCGATCAACTCGCCAGCGGCAACACCTTCACTCGCGGCTGACTCCGCGCCGACCACAGATCGTACGCACTCTGCATCCCCATCCACAATTCCGCACTTGTGCCGAGCAACTCCCCCAGCCGCACGGCCATGTCGGCACTAATCGCCGCGTGACCGTTCCGGATGCGCGACAGCGTCGCCCGCGTCACGCCGATCCGGCGCGCGGCTTCGGCCAGGCTCACGTCCCCCAGATAGTCGTCGAGCAGGGTGCCCGGGTGTGTTGGCTCAAACATTGCGCTCAGATCGCAGTCCTTCATTAGTGATAGTCGAGATAGTCCAAGAGGTAGAAGTCGGTGCCGTCAAAGTCGAAGGTCAGGCGCCAGTTTCCCGAAACTCAGATCGCATGATGACCATTTACGGGCTTCCTGCCTGCAGAGGATCCGATTAGCGGATGCGGTCTCCACGATGCCGGTTGCGAAGAATCGCTCCAGCCCCCTGTGGCAGAAGCCTTTGATCACGGCGCAAGCCGTATAGTCCCAGTATACGTATAGTTAGCCTATACGACACGACCACGTCGCTTTGGACGCGATTGGGCCATCGATCGATGTGGAAATCCCCTCCCTCGGGTGGAACTGTCGAGCCAAGACGCCCACCCGCATTTCCACCCGCGGCAGGTGGGCCGCAACCAATCGCCGCGGGACGCTTGAAGTCAAGCTCCCGATCATCCGGATCAGGCTCTGCACGCAAAGGATCCACGCGCCTCATGGCTACATTCCTCGCCCGCATCGGACGCTTCGCAACGCGTCGCAAGTGGCTCGTCCTTGCGACCTGGGTCGTTCTGCTTCTGCTCGCCGTCGCGGGCGCGGCAACACTCTCGCAGCCCGAGTCGACGACCTTCAACATCCCGGGGCTGCAGTCGGTGAAGACGCTCGACACGATCAACAAGGACTTCTCGTCGGGGTCGGGATCGAGCGGCAATGTCGTGTTCGCGGCTCCGAAGGGCCAGAAACTCACGGCCGCGGATGCCGCAACGGTTGCAACGCTGACCGCCAACCTCGCGAAAGTGCACGGCGTGACATCCGCGATCGATCCGTTCACCGCCAAGGTGAAGACGATCTCTCCGCAGGGCCGCATCGGTTTCATCACCGTCGACCTCGCGGCCAAAGGCCCATCGATCGCGGTGCAAAAGGGCATCAACAGGGCGATGGATGCGGCGCGCAGCTCCCGGCTCGAGGTCGAGGCATCCTCGGACCTGGTCACTGCGGCGAGCCCGTCGAGCAACCAGGCGGTCGGCATCCTGCTTGCCCTGATCGTGCTGTTCATCACCTTCGGTTCGCTGCTCGCGGCCGGTCTGCCCCTCGTGACCGCACTCGTTGGGCTCGGAACCGGCGTCGCCGCGATCTACACCGCGACATCCTTCGTGCAGCTGAACTCCGTGGCACCGGTGCTCGCGATCCTGCTCGCGCTGGCTGTCGGCATCGACTATTCGCTCTTCATCGTCAACCGGCACAAGCGGCAGGTACTCGAGGGGATGCCGGTCGATGAATCGATCGCGCGTGCCCTCGGAACCGCCGGGACTGCTGTCTTCTTCGCAGCGGTGACCGTGATCATCGCTCTCGCCGGACTCTCCGTCGTCGGTGTCGATTTCCTGACGCAGATGGGTCTGTCTGCGGCATTCGCCGTGCTGATCGCGATGCTCGCCGCGCTCACTCTCACGCCAGCGATGCTGGCCATCCTCGGACGACGCATCCTCGGCGGACGCGCCCGCAAGCGCCTTGCGGCTGGTCTCGTGAAGTCCACGCATCACCCGGCCCGTCGCTGGGTTGAGGGCATTGGCCGCCATCCGATTCTCGCGATGGTGGGATCGCTCGTCGTGCTCGCCGTGCTCGCGACGCCGGTGCTCTCGCTGCGGCTGGGGCTTCCGGATGATGGATCGCAACCATCCTCGGACACCAACCGCCAGGCCTACGACCTGATGGCGACGGGATTCGGCGCGGGAACCAATGGACCGCTCGTTGTCCTCGCCGACTACTCGGCGACGCCGACCACGGCCGGTGTTGGCGCACTTGTCGGCAAGTTGGACGCGGTCAAGGATGTGTCCCGTGTCGTGCCCTCCGGGGTCAGCGGCCACGAGGTGCTGCTGACCGTGATTCCGTCGAGCGGACCATCGGATGCGCGCACCACGACCCTCGTGACGGCGCTGCGCGATCTTCGAGTCGCCCCGAAGCTCGAGGTCTCGGGCCAGACGGCTGTCGCCATCGACGTGTCGCAGCGCCTGCTGAATGCCCTGCCGCTGTATCTCGCGCTGGTGATCGGATTCGCGTTTATCCTGCTGCTGATCGTGTTCCGCTCGGTGCTGATCCCGCTGAAGGCGACGATCAGTTTCGTCCTGAGTCTCGGCGCGACCCTCGGATGTGTTGTCGCGGTATTCCAGTTCGGCTGGCTCGGTGCCGCGTTCCAGGTGGACCCCGCCGGACCGCTCCTGGCGTTCCTGCCGATCATCGTCGTCGGAGTGCTGTTCGGGCTCTCGATGGACTACGAGATGTTCTTGGTCTCCGGGATGCGCGAGCGCTTTGCCCACGGCGCCGCTCCGCACGATGCCGTCGCGTCGGGCTTCGCGAACGGCGCGAAGGTCGTCGCCGCCGCCGCTCTCATCATGATCGGAGTCTTCGGAAACGGCGCCTTCAACGGCTCAACCACCACTCGCCCGATCGCATTCGCTCTCGCGGCTGGTGTTCTCGTCGATGCCTTCGTGGTTCGCATGACCCTGGTGCCGGCGGTGATGTTCCTCCTCGGTCGTTCCGCCTGGTGGCTCCCCCGCTGGCTGCAGCACATCGTCCCCCAGGTCGACATCGAGGGTGCGGCGCTGGAGCGGGCAACACGGACGACCGAGCCCGAACAAGCTCTTGCTTCCGTCTGGCGTGCGGCCACGGGTACTCGAGCCGAGCCAGCCCCTCGAATTGAGTAGCCGCCCGGCTGCCCTAGGCGAATCCGATCTCGCCTGCGATCCAGCAGTAATGGACGATCAGTAATGGACGATAGAGTTCGCGTTGTTCGCTGAGTAGCCCGACCCTCACAGGACGCGAGCGAATCGAAGCACATCAGCCTGGCCAAGAGTGTTCGCCGTTGCCGTGGCCAGATCGCCAACGTCGGGATCTAAAGGTCCGCCCCGCCACTCGAGACGCAAGATCCGACGCATCTCCGTCAATAGCTGGTCGACGGACGCTGCGGAAGTGAATATCTCGATATAGATAGTGAATCGTCGGGCTGTCGCGATCGACCGCGCAGAGCGATAGCCTTTCGCAACTGCTACTGAATGTAGCTGGAAGTACCGGAGGACTGGATGGCGGGACGTTTTTCAACCACGACAAAGGACGTCGGGCTGCTGCTGCAACTTCGCGAAGAGGGCCAGTTGCGCCTTGCGCCGGAATTTCAACGAAACGCAGTCTGGACGCGTCCGGCGAAGGCTTACTTGATAGACACGATCCTGAGCGACATGCCGATCCCCGTGCTCTACTTCCAGCGCACGGTGAGCGCCCAAACAAATCGAGTTGAGTACAACGTTGTTGACGGGCAGCAAAGACTCAACTCATTGTTCCAATACATTGAGAATCGGTTTTCACTCACCGAGTCCGACCCGGCGGCGCCGTGGGCTCGCAAACGTTGGAAAGCTCTGGAAGCTGAGGACCGCGAACGCATCCTCTCTTATGATTTCGTCGTTCAGGAGCTCAGTGGATACAGCGCCGAAACCATCCGGGAGATGTTCGGGAGGATGAACCGCTACGTGGTGGCCCTTAGCCCGCAGGAGTTACGTCACGCCAGTGCCGATGGGGCGTTCAAAACCTTCTCCGAAGAAATCGGAGGGTGGCCAATTTGGACCGAGGAGCGAATATTCACCGGGAATGCAACCAACCGAATGAAGCCGGACGAATTCTCCGCTGAGTTGGCGATTCTCCTCCTCGAGGGCCCTCAAGACAAGAAGAAGTCTGTGGACTTCTACTACCAGACCTATCAACATGAATTCGAGGCTGCGGAAGAGATCAAGATCCGGCTCAACAAGCTGTTCGATTTCACCCAGAAAGCGCTGCCGGATTTGCAGGCCAGCGCCCTGTTCCGCAGGCCAGCGAATTTCTATGCGCTGATCGGTGCCCTCACGGAGCTCGACGACGAACAGCTACTCGACGAGCTCGATCCACATGCTGTTGGGCAGGCTCTGAGTTCATTTGAATCTGAACTTGGAGTAGACGAGGATGTGCGTACCACCCGGGCTAACAAGTACCAGATCGCGCAGAGCAGGCAAACAGACAATGTCCAACCTCGCCGCATTCGCATGGACATTCTCAAAGACGTCATCGCTCCCCAAAAATGACTCTCTCGATGTCGGATCGGTGGCTCGAAAAATACGTCGCCAACTTTCCGAGCTATGAACTAGCGGCTAAGGCGGCCGAAATCCGAATCGCCGAAGCCTTACACGGTCGTGTCTTCGACATCCACGCGATCACGGGTCGCGCAAAGGACCCTGACTCTGCAGCCGAGAAGATAAGCCGACGGAAGTACGGAAATCCCGCGCTGCAATTCGACGACCTGATAGGTGTTCGGATCATCACTCTCTATGAGCACACCGTCCCCGTGGTCGCTCAGCGACTACGAGATCGATTTGAGGTGAATGCTAAAAGATCGGCTAACAAGTCCGCCCGGCTTCGCTCGCGGGAAGTGGGATACCGAAGTGATCATCTCGTACTGAAGATCCCCAGGCTCGGCGAAGGTCCAGACTTGAATTCGATCTTGGCCAAGACATTTGTCGAGGTCCAAGTTAGAAGCGTCGTGTCTCACGCGTGGGCCGAGATCGAACACTCGCTCAGGTACAAGTCTGGCATTGAGTTGCCCGCCGAGTTGTCGCGACGCTTCGATGCGCTTGCGGGAACTCTTGAACTGGTCGATCGCGAGTTCTCGGCAATTGAGACTTCATTGGTGGAAATTATTCACGAGATGACCAAGAAGATGGAGGCACGCGATGGTATGAAAAATGATCTCACGCCCGTGTCCCTCCTTGCAGCGCTGGCTGCGTTCCGACCCGATATGGACAGACTCGGGCCTAGAAGACTCGCGCTTCCTATCGAGGACGCGTACCGCGCAACCAAGGATCTGAAGGAGGCCGGCATATTGACAGTTCAGGATTTTGAGTCAGTACTTGCAAGTCCGGAGTTGAAAAGTGCGATCCTTCGTTATTCCAACGCGAGGGGTGACGTCGATCCATCGAATGTTTCGGCGATCGTAGTATTGGGCGCAGTCGTCGGGATAAAGTCGCCGGCACAGTTTTCGCGTGTGCGGCGCTTTCAACTGGACCCGGACTTGGTCGACGCGATTGCGGCATACGCAACTTAGAGGATTTGCTGCATGGTGCGTCGGTCCTTCGTCGCTCGCTTGAGTCAAACAGCGCAGACGACTCCTCGGCGATGAGCCTGAACGAACCGCGAGACCCAGCACGTGGGGCTTGAGTAGTTCGCGGGCTACATGGAGCCAACGTCCCCCACGACGTTCAAGTCGTCGGCGATGCCGGCGAACACAACCCGACCTAAGAGGACTCGTCGCAACAAAGGCGGGCAATCGCTGCAAACGGTGTCGCGATTCGCATCGGGTGCCTCGCCGAGTGCGTCATTGCGGGCGGCACCGCAACTACCACGAAGCGCGTCCAGCAATCGAATTCAGGCTTACGTCCAATACGCTCGCTCCATGCCGACAAAAGCACCCCCCTTACGGACTATTCAGTTCGGAAGACTGGACGCGAGCGACGAAGCAACCGACGACCCAGGCTTGTTGCTCAACGGTTATCTGGACTACCGAGAGGCGGTGTACAAGATCACGCGTGGACTTGTCTGGTATCTATTAGGGCCCAAGGGGGCTGGTAAGTCCGCGGTTCTCGAACACTTGAAGCTCAAGTGGGCCGATCGTCCCGACCGATTCCTGGATTCCTGGGACCTGCGTGCTTTCCCTGTTGCGGATGTTACGCAGATTCACACGGGCCAAATGAGCGGGCCATCGAGAACGCAGTCGGCTTGGGAGTTCTTGCTTCTATTGCGCGTGGTCCAAAGCCTTCTGAGGGACCAGTCCCTGGATGCGCCATCGGAATTTTGGTCACTCAAAGCCGAGTTGATTAGGCTCGGCCTCCTTCCCGATGACTGGAAGCTGAGTGTCTCGAGATGGTCGACCTCGAGCGCCTCATTTAACTTCAAGGTCGGTTTCTTTGGCGTCAATGTCGCCAATACCCCGGTTGGCCCGCTCGAGATCGCTGCAGTTTTACGTGCGGCGTTGGAACGGGTGTCGACCGACAATCATCACGTCATATCAGTTGACGGCCTTGATTCATTTTTCCTGGAGACCGACGACGAGTGGTCCTCGCTTGCGGGCCTCATACACGCGATCGAGTCAGTGAATCGCTTTTTATCCAAGCTCGGCCTCAACGTGACTGTTGTCGCAGCCGTGCGTACTGAAGCATTCGAGGCATTGGAAAGTACCGACTCCAACAAGCTCAAGTCGCACAGCGTTTACCTCGACTGGAGTCCATCCGGGGCAGGTACAGAAAGCAAACTCTGGGAGTTGGTGAACACCAAGGTATCCGTGGATCACCCGGAGATGACGGATTTCGTAGAAACATATCTGAAGACGGACATCGGGGTCGGTCCATTCAATCGCATCCCGGAGTATTTTCTGGGCTATACACGACTGATTCCGCGTGACATGATCGCGCTCCTGACACATCTCCAAGACGCACATCCCGGCTCGGGACAAGTCAGCGAGCAAGAGGCCGTGACGGCAGTTCGCAACTACTCAGAGCAGTATTTCGTGGGTGAGATTCAGAACAACCTCGCCGGGGTGCTCGCGGACAAGCCGACGCGGCGATCAAAAACGAATCTCTTTTTTGAGGCCATTAAGAGCGTCGAGATCGCGGAGTTCTCGATCCGCGACCTAAGCCTCGATTTGGATGGTGAGTTGAGTCCCGGCGAAGTACGTCAACTTCTCAAACAGTTGTTTGAAATTGGAGGAATTGGCATCCGGACAAGGACCGCCCACTACGAGCGCATCGATTTCAACTTTCGGAAAGTCAGCCCCGTGGCCTTCAACCCTCGAAAGACATTCATCCTTCATAATGCGCTCATCGTCGCTTGGCACAAGCCGAGATCTTGAGGGTTGGCCAAACGCTCCTCTCTCCTCACTCGCGACTCTAATGGCCCGCCCAACGCAACAAATAATCCATCCTGGCCGCTCATCCATCGCTCCATGAACCGCGACGCAATGGACCACTTGAGAGTGTGGGCAACGAGATCTCGTTGGAGTTCGCGCCGCGGAATCGCCCGAGTTACTACTGCCCGGCCCGCTCCAGCACGAGCTCGCGCACGCGCGCAGCATCCGCAGTGCCCTTCATCGCCTTCATGACGGCACCGATTACGGCGCCAGCGGCCTGGACCTTACCCTCGCGGATCTTCTCGAGGACATCCGGCTGAGAGGCAAGTGCCTCGTCGATCGCGGCGAGCAGAGCGGTGTCGTCTGAGACGACCTTCAGGCCGCGAGCCTCGACGACAGTGAGCGGCGAACCCTCGCCATCGATCGTGCCGAGTAGTACCTGGCGAGCGAGACGATCGGTCAACTCCCCCGACTCGACGAGCGCGATCAGTTCCGAGACATCGAACGCAGAAACCAGGGACGAGGCATCCACCCCGCGCTCGTTGGCGATGCGGGCGATTTCGCCGGTCCACCACTTGCGGGCCTGGGCGGGAGCGGCGCCCTCGGCGACCGTCTCCTCGATCTCGACGAGCAGACCCGAGTTCACCACATCCTGGAACTCGAGGTCGGTGAAGCTCCACGCCTCCTGCAGGCGCTTGCGACGAACGGCCGGCTTCTCGGGAAGTGCAGCACGCAACTCCTCGATGAGGGCAGCGCCCGGAACCACCGGCAGCAGGTCGGGCTCCGGGAAGTAGCGATAGTCGTCCGCATCCGTCTTGGGGCGTCCGGCGGATGTTGTACCGGTGTCCTCGTGCCAGTGGCGCGTCTCCTGGGTGATGTGCCCACCCGCAGCGAGGATCGCGGCCTGGCGCTGGATCTCGTAACGGATCGCGCGCTCGACCGAGCGCAGGGAGTTCACGTTCTTGGTCTCGGTGCGAAGCCCCAGCGGCA
>DATAZU010000010.1:0-181982 GCA_036271875.1 Galbitalea sp. | reverse complement strand
TCCCGGAGTTGCAACCAAGCGCTTCCACGCCGCTATCGCGGAGCTCGCGAAGCTCTGGGATGCGCAGGCGAAAGTGCACAAGGGCGACGCCATCGAGCACCAGATCGATCCCTTCGAAGACCAGGACATCGACGAGTAGTTCTGGACGGCCGACTCGGCTAGTCACCGATGACCCGAGCGATCTCCCTGTGCCTCGTTGTGAGTTGCCGAACCACCTTGTCTGTGGTCTTTGAGTCGAAGCCAAGTTTGGCTGCGCCGAGTTGCGCCGAGAGATCGCCGGTGGCCTTTAGCACTGCGATCACTGTGGTCTCCGCAGCCTTGTCCGGCACTCCGAGAAAACGAGCGAAGTTACGAAGGCGATTTGCCGCGAGGGTGTCACGACCGCCAATAGTTAGCGCGAGGGTCGAGTCACCGTAGAAGAGGGTCGACGGCAGGTCGTATGCGGGGGAGATGCGTTGCCCCGTATCCGGCGAGTTGAGCACGGCCAGGTTCTTCGAATGTAGATCGCCGTTCCCGGTGAGCCAGGCGTATGCGGTCTGACGGAGGATCGCCTGAGCGGCCACGACTCGCGCTGGTGTGAGGTTCAGCAGCGCGGTAGCCGCATCCTCCATGGGGACGTTGTACTTGTCGGCGGGCCAGAGCGCGAGCGCCTGGCACGCGTCTTCGACCGCGAGCATCCGCATGTCTTCGCCGTCCCACTCGCGGTCGAAGCGCGTTACGAGCAGACCGGACGCGCCGTCGCGGTCATGGACGACTCTGGATGCGGCAACCGGCATCCGAGCGCTCCGTGCCAGATCGAGGAAGAATGCCTCGTTTTCTACGAGGTGCGCATATTCCGGCGGGTTCAGTTTGAGGATGTATCGGGCGCGGCGCTGGGCGATCGGCACTGAGATCATGCGCGCGGACACCTTGTCCTGCACTCCGGCCAGGGCCGGTTTGGTGCTGCCGCCACTGCTACTTTCGCCGATCAAGTCGTCAAAACTGATCTCGTCGAACGACTTGGTAATGGTGATCGACGTGTCCGCGTGCGGGGCTTTGGAATTCCGCGGGACAATTTGGACGTCGCCGATGGTGTCCGACCCTACGGCGACGAGAAGGGAAAGCTCGTCGTCGGCGGACGACTTCACCACGCGGCGAAGGGCCGTCAACCGGCGGCCTTCTGGGAGCAACCCGGCGAAGAACGGCGGAACCGCTCCGGCGGCGGTAAATATGGGCTGGTCAGTCAGCGGCAGAGTGCTCGCGATCGCGACTCCATCTCGAAGGTAGTCATCGTTGTATCGGAATTCGACGCCGCCATCCATCCGCCGGAGCTGCCCGGCGTGTTCACCCTGCTTCAGGACATCCGCAGAAGTAACCGCCGTCACGAGAGCGTCACCTTCAGGCCGAGCGCGTCGCACACCGCGATGAGCGCGCTGAGCCTGACCGTTGACTTCCCTCGCTCCAGACTGCCAAGAAATCGCAGGGACACGCTTGCCAATTGTGAGAGGTCCTCTTGCGAGATGCCGAGGGCGCGCCTGCGCTCGCGGATTTGCGCTCCGAGCGCGAGCGCGGTCTGTGCGGTGGTCGATTCGTCTACTGCCATAGCTCATCCCATATAGGCACGATTGTGCCGATTTGTACCATTCTGAGACTGATCAGACGAAAAAGCAACCAAATGGGCACGATAATGCACATTCTTGAACTAAAAGGACCACTCTATCCACGAAATCCCGAGAATCGGCACGATTGTACCTACTCGCCGTCCTCAAGAACCTCGAGCGGAGGCAGCGACTTTACTATCCGCACGGTCTCGACACTCACCGTCACGATGCTCTTGAGCAGGTCCAGGATGTAGCGCGGGTTGCCGTGCTCGTTGCCCCAGTCGTTCGGATCGTTCACGATGCCGCTCGGCTTGTCTGTCTTGACCTGGTAGCGCTCGATGATCCATTCGAGGGCAGATCGCGAGCCAAGCATGTACTCGTGGGCCTCCGGGGGGATACCGCTCAGGGTGATGAGGTCGTTGTACACGATGGTCGACTTGTCGACGTTGGGTCGCTTGCCCGCAAACCGCATCTTCGTGACCCGAAGCTGATCCGTGGTGAGCGTGCTCTCGTTCAATCGTTTCATTGTTGAATCCGGCTCGATCGCTGAGCCGATCGAAGCGCCCGTTACGCGCACGCCTTCATAACCAGGGACAGTCTCGTAATTGATGTGCAAATCAGCAAGCTCTCGCCCGGCGTTACTGAATCCCCAAAAGTCCTTCACCTTCGGGATCCGCGGAAGCATCTTCTTCAGATCGGCCGCGTACCGCGCGCGGTATTCGGGCGAGTGGAGGATGCCGTACACGTAGTAGAAGATGTCGTCTTTTTCCGGGATGGGCGATCCGGATGGGACAAACGCGGTCGCAGCGTCGGAAATGTTGTCGAGATGAATGAAATCCTCGTCCGCCAACAACGTCGGCTGGGCACCTTGAGCCTCATAGCGATATCGTGCAAAAAACTGTCCCGTGTCCAGTGTGTGGAGGTCTGGTACGTGATCGACTGCCAATGCTGAGAATTGATGGTGTGAGCTTGGAGAGGTCAAGACGATTCCGAAATTGCTCACTGCAGAGGAGGGGAACGCTTTGCTGAGCGCACCTGAGCCCTCGATAAGGCCGTCACCCACGTACAGGTATTGCCGCTGAAATGGGCGATAGATGCTTTCAATGACGGCACTATCGTCGAACGTGAGTAGATCATGCTCCGCCAGTCGCTTCTTAAGCGACCGGCTCCAACTGATCTCGGTGGCGTCGTAGTTCTCGTCCGCATGGAGGTTCCCGCTCGCTAGTCGGTTAAAGTACTGAATCGACGATCGTGCCTGTGCAACAAGCTGCGAGCGCGACGAACCGTAGACCCAAGCGTCACGGCTGGTCACTACGCCCGTCGAGTGGGTGGAGAAGACCGAGGTAGACGATCGGTCGCCGATGCTCCTGTATCCGATGAAATTGCGATCACGATGATTGATCCAATCGCCCTCGAGACTCGGAGAGACAGATTCCCAGGGCACGCCGCTCACATCTCCGAACCGCGCGATGCGTGCAAGCTTCTCTTCCCGCGAAAGGAAGTCCCCGATGTCGTGGTAGATCACGCCGGTCGTCGACGGTGGCTTTGGACTCCGCACCATAATGACGATCGCAATTGTCGCCCGCGATCCGGTGCCGAAGATCTTGCCGCCTTCCATCCGAGACTGCTCGCCGCTAGTCCTTTGATTGCCGCGAAGGTTAAACACATAGACCGACTGAAACTCTTCGGCCAAGGCTTTGCGAATGCCGTCGCCACCGTTGGAGTCGATAAATCCGCCGTTGATTACCAAGCCGACGATTCCAGCGTCCGTGATTCGATCGGAAGTCCACCGAATCGCGCGGATATATGAGTCGTAAAGCTTGTTTTTTAGGGTCGCGCTCGACTGAAGGGCATAGGTCTTCGCGATTTGGGAATCCAGAGTCGGATAGCGCAAATTCTGATTGTCGTCGTCGGCGCTCGCCTGTCCCACCGAATACGGCGGATTACCAACGATTACCGAGATGGGTATCTTCATTTGATCGACGACGCCTTGATTGTTCTCGGCAAGGACTCCCTCGAGGTCCAGCTCGTCGTCAGCCTCAGTCATCTGGAAGGTATCGGTAAGGAGAATGCCGTCGAACGGAATGTAGTTGCCGCCCATTCGCGAGTGGTAGGCCTCCTCGATGTTCACGGCAGCGACGTAGTAGGCGAGCAGATTGATCTCGTTCGCGTGAAGTTCGTGACGATACTTGCGCGGAAGATCGGCATCGGTGATGAGGTCCGAAAGCAGCAGTTGAGCGATGAACGTCCCCGTTCCCGTGAAGGGATCGAGGATGTGCACGCCCTCCGCCGAAATCGACGAATCGAATTCAGTACGAAGAACGTGATCAACGCTGCGAAGAATGAAGTCCACGATCTCCGTCGGCGTGTAGACGATTCCGAGGCGTTCGCTCGCCTTCTTCATCGCGACAGCGAAGAAGCGCTGGTACAGCAGCTTCAGGAATTCTTGTTTGCCAGTCGGATCCTTGATGCTCTGTACCCGAGTTCGAACGCTCGCGTAGAAGCCCTCGAGATTCTTAGTTTCCGACTCAAGGTTCTCGCCCTGCAGGGCTGTAAGCATTCCCTCCATCGCCTTCGCAACAGCATTGTTCGCGGCGAAGCTGAATCCTTCGAACAACGCCTCAAGCACTGGCCTTGTGATGAGGTGCTGGGCGAGCATCTCAAGGGCGTCCTGGGACGTGACACTCGGGTTGAGGTTGTCCTGCAGACCCTTTACGAACCGATCGAACTGGGTCCGAACCTCGGGAGATGAGTCCACGAGTTCACTGATGCGAAGGGTCTGGGCCGCCGCAACATCCGCAACGCTGGACGCCCAGTTCTCCCAGTATTCGCGCTCGCCAACCCTCTGCACGAGTTTCGCGTAGACGGCCTCACGCCACTCATCGCCGAGAGGCGTGAAATCGAGCGGAACCTGTTGTGTACCACTTCCGTCGTCGCTCGGTCCGAACCCGGCAACCCCAATGACCTGGATCTGATCATCTTTTTTGTTTTTGTTGAGATTGAGCGATTCGATCTTGGCTTCGAAGCGCTCGTCGTGAGCTCGAAGCGCGCGCAGCACCTGCCAGACGACCTTGTATTTCGCGTTGTCGTTGAGGGCCTTGTCTGGCTCCACGCCGGCGGGAACCGCAATCGGCAAGACTATGTAGCCATACTGCTTGTTGTCCGCGAGCCGCATGACGCGACCGACGCTCTGCACGACGTCGACCTCGCTGTCGCGTGAGTTTAGGAAGATGACGGCGTCTAGCGAAGGGACATCGACGCCCTCGCTCAGGCACCGGGCATTTGTGAGCACGCGAGTTTCGTTGCCCACGATGTCCTGCTTCAACCAATCGAGCAGCTGGTTACGCTGCATCACGTTCATCTTCCCGTCCACGTGGCGTGATCGAACGACAAGCGGGTCTTCGGCCTGCAGAAGGCTCGTCGGAATGGTCGCGTTGTCATCCAGGATTGATGTCACGAATTTCGAGTCTTTGATGGATCGTGAGAACGCGACCGCGCGCCGCATCGGCTCCTGCCCTGGTGACCAAACCTCGCCGTCCTCGACGCCACTTTTGGAGAGCGCCTTGTAGATGCCGACCACTCGAGCGGCATCGTCGATGTTCAGTTCACCGTTTCGCTGGAACTGCTGCTGAAACTCTGCCGAGACGGCATCCTGACTCACCGCGAGGACGAGGACCTTGTAATCGGTGAGTAGCTGCCGTTCGACGGCCTCGCCGAAGCCCAGGCGATGGAATTCTGGGCCGAAGAGCTCAGGGTTGTCCATGCTGGCGATCTCGGCGGCGACATCCTGAGCCTTCGACTTGGCGGCGGCGCCATAGATTTTCGGGGTAGCCGTCATGTACAGACGCTTTGCCGACCGAATGTACTTGGCATCGTGCACCCGAACGAACTTGGATTCGTCATCGGCGACCAAGGTGACCCCGGTAGTCCTGTGGGCCTCGTCGCACACGATCAGGTCGAAATCGACGAGTCCTGCCTCTTGTGCTTCATGGACGACCTGGATCGACTGGTAGGTCGAGAAGAAGACGGTCAGTCCATCGGGATTTGTGCCCTTCAGAACCTCGGCGACGAGAGGAACGGCTTTCGTCGTCGACTGAAATGCGAGATCACTCGTTGACAGGTCTTCCTCGTTCTTACCGACCTTTGTGTCGGAGCAGATTGCGAAGGCTCGGATCGTTCCCTTGGCCTGCGCAGTCCATTCCTTGAGCGTTTGCGACATGAGCGCGATAGACGGCACGAGGAAAAGCACCGACCCGCCAGCGGGCACCAGCGTCTCGGCGATGCGGAGGCTGGTGAAGGTCTTGCCGGTGCCGCAAGCCATGATCATCTTGCCTCGGTCGAATTCATCGAACCCCGACATCACATTGTTGAGTGCCTCGAGCTGGTGTGGTCGTAACGTCTTCCGTTCGATCGCCACAATTGAGTCCGGGTCGGTGAGCGAATACGTCGACCAGTCGATCTCGGAGTTCTCGAGAACGTCTACCCCGATTCGCGCGGTGGGGATCTGCTGGTTATTTAGCGCATCCTCAGCGTGCTTCGACCACTTGTCCGTCGTCGAAACGATGATCCGAGAAGTGAATCCCTCTTTGCCGGAAGCCGTAAAGAACGAGTCGATGTCACTCTTCTGCAGGTTGTAGTGCGGGTCGTAGAACTTGCACTGAATCGCGCAGAGCTCCCCGGTGAACTTGTCGCGAGCGACGAGGTCAATCCCGGTGTCGACCTTGCCCTGGCGGTCCGGCCACTCCTGCCAGAGCCAAACCTGGTCGTACTTGTCGGAATACGTCTTGTCCGTCTGCAGGAACTTTTGTATCAGCTTCTCGAACAGGTGGCCCTTATCGTGCGTGTTCTGCGCGAAGCTGGCGTATTCCTCAAGAAGCTCGTGAATTCCGGCCAACGAACATCCTCAGTCTCAAGACGCGGGACTGCTCGTTTGAGGGACGATCCCGGGGCTCAAACAAGCGTTATGAGCCTGAGGCATTAAAGCATGGGTGCTCTGACATCTGGTCACCCAGTGCGGGGGCAAGTAGGCATGGGGCATGCCAGAACCGCATTCTGAAGCGTCTCGCCTTCTGGGAGAACGACTTCGGGCGCTTCGGCTGAAGACGGCTTGCAGCCAGGAAGAGATCGCGAACCTGGCCGGGATGAACGTTTCCAACTACGGCAAAATGGAACGGGGTTCCGGGAATCCTGAGTTCCTGACGCTGATCCGCCTCGCATCCGTACTGGGTGCGGACGCCGCCGAGTTGGTGAGCGGAATCGGTGGGGAAACTTTGCCCGAAAAGCGCCGCGTCTTTACTGCCCGGGAGTTCGTCAGCGAACGCAATGCGCGAAGGTCGCCGCGAGCCGATTCTTAGGAGATTTACCGGGCTAGAGCCGAAAAACTCCTTCAGACGTGGATATTTGCCAGAGCGTTCCTTCGTTTGGGATGCCCGAAAGTAGCTAGAAGCTCACCCGCCACAGGTACTCCTGCCCGTTGGGACGAAACCAGCGGATGACGCCGATGGTGTCTTTGGCCAGATCGTGGCCCGAGATGACGATCTCGAGGGAGTCGCCAGACTCCAGCCTGGCTGGAGCGGATGCCGGCATGACGCCGGACCCGTACAGATTGAACGTGACCGCGGTGAGCGTCTCGCCGCCGAGATTGCGCAGGGTGAAACAGTTTGCGGGCCGCTCGGCGCCATCGCCGCGATCAAAGCGCCACGGCACTCGGTAGGCGTTCTCGGTGCTCAGGGCGGCGAGGTGGATTCGGGACATGCCCAAAAACTAGCCGCGGCTGCCGACGGCCCGACGGTTAGCGGGGAAACGCCCGCTTCGCCGGCTTCTGTGAAGGACTGGCGACGAGTTCAGCGGGGAAGTTCTCCGGTGCCGGACCGAACGCGGTCCGGGAACTCGACACGACCCGACGGCCGAGGAAATGATTGCCAGCACCGCCGATGACGGCACCGATGCCGAACGGGATCGCGCGCCCGACGATGCCCGCGCCCTCGCTCGCAGCGAACTTCTTGAGGAAGAACGAGCGCATCCGGCGGGCGATCCCGCCGACCGCCGACTTCGGGATGTTCTTCGTCACGAGCTCGCCCCAGAAGGCCGATCGCACTGGTCCAACGCCAACGACCTCGCTTGCCAGCTGCTCGACGAGTTCACTCCCGGCACCACCCAGAATCATCGTCATGACGAGAGTGCGAGCGCGCTCCGGATCGGTCACGGCGATCCCGTGCACCTCTGTCACTGATTGCGCGAATAGGGCACTCGCTTCGAGAAATCCGGCCGTCTCCGCCGTGGACAACGCGATGGATGCCACCGTACCGACCGCGGGAATGGCCGCGGTCGCACCAACGAGAGCACCGCCCGTGGTGACCGCTGCGAGGTAGCGTCGTTCAAGCGTTCGAATAACCTCGGCGGGAGTCGCCAGCGGCCGCGACCGACGAATGCTGCGGATGTGCGCGAGCACAACGGGACGCTGCACGGCGAGCACCCTGTCGAGGCCGCGACCGATCGCAGCCCCGCCCGGGATGTCTGCCAGGGGTGGCTTGTCTCCGGGAACGATAGTCATCGGGTCGAGTAGTCCTCGTTGTAGCGGTCGACGACATCCTTGATGGGGCCGTCGAGCACGAGCTCGCCCTTATCGAGGTACAGCCCGCGCTTGCAGAAGCGAAGCAGATCGGCCTCGGAGTGCGAAACGAAGAACATCGTGCGGCCACCAGCGAGCAACTCGTCGATCCGCTTGTAGCACTTCTGCTTGAACTGCCGGTCGCCGACGGCGAGCACCTCGTCGACGAGGAGGATCGGCTCCTCGAGCCGAGAAATCACGGCGAACGCAACGCGAACGCGCATCCCGCTCGACAGGTGCTTGTACGGAGTGTCCACGAAGTCGCCGATCTCCGCGAAGTCGATGATTTCGTCGAAGCGCGCGTTGATCTCCTCGGTGCTCATACCGTGCAGGCCGGCCGTGAGGTAAATGTTCTCGCGAACGCTCAGATCATCGACGAAGCCGCCGGTGATTTCGATCAGCGGAGCGACGCCACCGATGACCTCGACCTTGCCCTCATCCGGCAGCATCACATCCGCGACGAGCTTGAGCAGCGTCGACTTGCCCTGGCCGTTACGACCGACGACGCCGATGGCCTCGCCCTCGGCGATCGAGAAGTTGACGCCGCGAAACGCCCAGAATTCGTCCGGTCGCGCGCGACGGCTGCTTTCGGCGAAGAGATCCTTGAAGCTGCGCCTGTGGCGACGATTGCGCTTGAACTGGATCCCGAGATTGGTCGCGGTGATTACGGGTTTCGGCAGCGTCTTGGTCGCCGCGGTCAGCATCGTCGTCACGATTACAACTCTTTCAGAACTGCGCGAACATTGCGCCGGAAAGCAAAAATTCCGATAGCAAGGATGATCAGCGATTCGACCGCCGAAATCTCGATTGCGGTCCAGCTCAGCGTTCCCTTGAAGAACACTGCTCGGTAGATTCCCATCGGTCCGGCAAGCGGATTCAGTTCGAGGATGTGGCGGATCATCGGATGCGCCGAGAATTTGTCGATACCGTACACGATCGGCGTTGCGTAGAAGAGGAGCCGAAGCAGGAGCTTGACCGCGCGCTCAAGGTCCCGGTAGAACACGACGATGGGGGCGAGGATGAGACCGACTCCGGTAATCAGGATGGCCTCGAGAATGATGGCGAGCGGCACGTAGACGATGTCAAGGCGGATGTGTGCGGGGGTCGTGGTGAACTCGGTGATGATCACGAAGACGATGAGTACGGGCAGCGAGATCAGGAACTCAATACCCTTGGAGAGCACGATGCGCATGACCCAGATTGACCGCGGGATGCTCGTCGAACGGATCAGCTTCGACTCGCGCGTGAACGCCTTGGCGAAGTCGTTAGTCGCTCCGTTGAACCAGGTCCACGGCAGGAGTGCGCACAGCAGAAAGACGATGTACGGCTGATCGATTGGCGCGCCACGCCCAAACAGGATGACGAAGACGAAGTAGTAAATGCCCGACATCAGCAGGGGATCAAGAATCGACCACAGGTAGCCGAGCGCAGAGACCGTGTAGCGAACCTGAAGGTCGCGCTTGGTCAGGAGCCAGAGCGAGTGGCGATAGCGCTGAGCGGGGGTGCGTTCGCGGCGCGGAGAAACTACTGCGGTCACACTGTCGACTTTAGCGCGCGCGACTGAGTGGCAACCTCAGCGGGGCCGGGTGGGACCGCCGTCAAACAAACAGGTTTGCGCGCTCGAGGTCCTCGGCGAAATCGATCTCGACCGCGTAGAGGTCGGAGATGTCGACGGGCTCGATGCGGATGTCGTTCAACTCGATCGCCAGCTCAATGCCGCGCTCGAAGTAGTCCTGGTCGTCAACGCGCTTGAGCTGGCGGACCAGAACCGACTTGTCGGCACTCGAGATGTAGTTGATGCCAACGGCCTCGCCGAGACCGCCGTTAACCGTCTTCGACAGCTCCTTGATGAAGCCTTCGCTGTCGGTCGTGTACTTGACCTCTTCGTCGGACACCTTCGAGGTGTTGACCGAAACGAAGGACTGGTCACGCGCTACGAGCTTCGACGCACGAACAAGGGCTTCCGGGTCGAAGACGACGTCGCCGTTCATCCAGAGCACTCCACCGTTCGACGATGCCTTGAGCGCACGGAGCAGGCTCTTCGAGGTGTTCGTCTGGTCGTACTGCTCGTTGTAGACGAAATTTGCCTCGGGGAACGCCTCGATGATGTGCTCGAGCTTGTAGCCGACGACGATCGTGACGTTCGCGTCAGTTCCGAACGCCGCGTGGATGTTGTCGAACTGCTGCTGCATGATCGTGCGGCCGTCGCTCAGCTCGGTCAGCGGCTTGGGAAGGGTGCGGCCGAGTCGGCTGCCCATTCCGGCGGCAAGAATAACGATCTGGGTAGTCACGATTTGTCTCCTGTTTGGTGCGCCCCGAGCAATGCAATCAGGGCCGAACGCGGCGAATTTCTATGAGTAACCACTTATAGACAACCGGTTCAGGCTAAGAATTCGCTGATTGTTAACCCGAGATATGAACTGTGGACACACCGTTGTGCTGTATATCGATGGTATCGGGCGATTTTCGAATCTCAGGGGTTACTCCGGGGGTTGTTGTCGTTTCGTGATACTTGGCTGAGTGCCCGTGCGGGCGCTTGGTACGGTTGACCAGTGGATTCAGCACCTGATTCGGCCTCAGTTCCCAGCACGCCTGGAAGCAGCACTCCGGGCAAAACCCGGGGGACCTCGGCGAAGACCGCGGCAGCCCGATCCCGCGCAACCGGCACTACGGCGGCGAAACAGACCGCGCCCCGCGCCCCGCGCAAGTCGGCGGCTCGCACATCCACTCCTCGGGCGACCAAACCGAAGACCGTCGAGACCGTCCTTTCGATCCAGGGGCTGGTGAAGCGCTTCGGCGACACCATCGCGGTTTCCGGAATCGATCTGTCGGTCAACGCGGGATCCTTCTACGGAATTGTCGGGCCGAACGGCGCGGGCAAGACTACGACGCTCTCGATGGTCGCTGGCCTGCTGCGACCGGATGCCGGCACGATTACGGTTCACGGGGTCGATGTCTGGAGCGACCCGGTCGCCGCTAAGCGCACTATGGGCGTGTTGCCCGACCGCCTTCGGCTCTTCGACCGCCTGACGGGCGCCCAGTTGCTGTTCTATTCGGGCACGCTGCGCGGACTGTCGGAGGAGACCGTCCGGCTGCGGACAGCAGATCTGGCCAGCGCTTTCGGCTTCGAGGATGCGCTCAATCGCCTCGTCACGGACTATTCGGCGGGCATGAGCAAGAAGATCGCGCTCGCCGCTGCCATGATCCACTCGCCGCGCGTCCTCATTCTCGACGAGCCGTTCGAGTCGGTCGACCCGGTGTCCGCGGCGAATGTGACCCAGATCCTGCGCAACTACGTCGGATCAGGCGGAACCGTCGTCGTCTCTAGTCACAGCATGGATCTCATCCAGCGGATCTGCGATCACGTCGCTGTCGTGGTTCACGGTGCGATTCTCGACTCCGGCACCATGGACGCGGTGCGCAAGGGCAAGACGCTCGAAGAGCGCTTCGTTGAGCTGGCCGGCGGCCGCACGAACGTGGAGGGCATGTCGTGGTTGAACAGCTTCTCCGACTGAAGCTGCGACTTCTCGGCAACGCGTTTCGGCGGAGCCCCTGGCGCATTGTCGGTCTCGTTCTCGGTCTCGGCGCCGGTATCGGGATGGCCGTCCTCGTCATTTCCGCGCTGATCGGTCTGCGCTTTGCCTCCGCAGAGACGGCGGGACGAGATGTCGAGGTATTCGGCGCGATCCTGATTCTCGGCTTCGTCATCGTGCCGCTCGTGTTCGGGGTCGATGATGTCCTCGATCCCCGTAAGTTCTCACTGTTCGGCATCCCGACCAGCCGTCTCGCCACATCGCTGTTAGTGAGCGCGCTGATCAGCATCCCTGCCCTCGCGATGACCCTCATCTCGCTCGCCCAGATCGTGACTTGGAGCCGCAACCCGCTTTCGGTGATCCTCAGCGTGATTGCGGTGCCCGTCATCGTCGGAACCTGCCTCCTGTGTTCGCGAGTGTCCATCGCGATTGCCGGATTCATCCTGTCGTCCGGGCGATCCCGCGACTCCGCCGGTCTGCTCGGCTTTGTCGCCCTCGTGGTGTTCGCGTTCCTCTTTGTTCTGATCTATCGCACGGACTGGCTTACCAACGGAACAGCCGTGCTGACCGGAATCGCGCAGGTCGCCAGCTGGACTCCGTTTGGAGCCGTGTGGGCGGCTCCGGCCGAAGCAGCGGTCGGCAACATCGGCCCCGCTCTGCTGATGGAACTGATTGCCCTGGTCTTCCTCGGCCTGCTCTGGCTGGCATGGCGACAGGTGGTCGCGGTCATGCTGGTAACCCAGCCGCGCATGGGCAGTGCGCACAGCTACCACGGCCTCGGGCTCTTCAGGGCGCTCCCCGTCTCGCCCGCCGCTGTCATCGCCGAGCGCAGCTTTACATACTGGATTCGGGATGCTCGCTATCACGCGTCGCTCCTGGTGATCCCGGTGATCCCGTTCCTGCTCATGGTTCCGCTGCTGATCATCGAAATCCCGACGAACATCCTTGCGCTGCTTCCCGTGCCGATCATGGCACTGTTCCTCGGCTGGTCGGTGCACAACGACACCGCGTACGACAACACCGCGATCTGGTTGCACCTCGCATCCGGTACTCGCGGGCGCGATGACCGGATCGGTCGAGTCGTGCCGCCCCTCGTCGTCGGGGTGCCGGTCCTGGTGATCGCTGCCATCATCTGCGCGCCGCTGTACGGAGACATCGGGATGCTGCCAGCCCTGCTCGGTGTCGGGCTCGGCCTGTTGTTCACCGGTCTTGGCCTGTCGAGCGTCGGATCTGCCGCCTTTCCCTATCCCGCGGTGCTGCCGGGCGACAGTCCGTTCGCGGCGCCGCAGGCGGTCGGAACGGCGTCGTCGCTCATCCAGTCGCTGTCGTTCACGGTCACGGTCGTGCTCGCGGCGCCCACCCTTACCTTCGCGGGCCTCGCACTGTTCTTTCCCGGCTTCTGGTCGTTCGGTGCGTTGATCGCGGGAATTGTGCTCGGCGGCCTGTTCCTCTGGCTCGGGGTCGACTGGGGCGGCAAAATCTTCGATCGACGCGGCCCGGAAATTTTGAGTGCGAGCGTGCGAAACTAGATAGATGAGTGATACCGACACACTCGACCAGGAGCTGCAAGAGCTGATCCGCCAGGAGCAGCTCGAAGAGGGCGATCACGAGCGCTTCTCGCACTACGTGCCCAAAGACAAGATCCTTGAGTCGGCTCTCACGGGGAAGCCGGTTCGCGCGCTGTGCGGCAAGCTGTGGACCCCCGGTCGCGACCCCGAGAAGTTCCCGGTGTGCCCGACCTGCAAAGAGGTCTACGAAAAGATGAAGCCGTAGCTTCCAGTGACCGTAGCTTCCGTTAGAGGGGAGTGATTCCGGCCCGGTACCTAACTCGAGACGTATCGGGTGGGGATTGCCGGCTCGCCGCGGCTGAGGCGCAGCGCATCCTCCGGGAGTTCCCGAACCGATGCCGCGCGATGATCGCGGGCACGAACGGTTCCCTCGACGCCCAGATACCGCTCGTCAAGATCGCCCCGCGTGATGAGCGGCACAAGCAGGTGTCGCGCATCCGCCGATGCCGCAGGCGCATCACCGATGTAGATGGTCTCCGCCTCAGCGACGCCGTTAGCGAGACTTCGCACGGGAGACTTGCGTCCGCCGATCGTTGCCTTGGCGATCGATTTCTTGGCGACCGATTCCCACGCTTCGTCCTTGTCACGTCGAGCGACGAGCTTGTAGACGAGTCCGGCCGCCGGATGTCCCGAGCCGGTAACGACGGACGTCCCGACCCCGAACGAGTCGACCGGCGCGGCGCCCAGTGCGGCAATCGTGTACTCGTCAAGATCGTTGGTGACGGTGATTTTCGTCTCCGTCGCTCCCAGTTTGTCGAGTTGGGCTCGAACGGCAGCTACCTGGGCGGGCAGGTCCCCGCTGTCGATGCGGACCGCCCCGAGACCGGGGCCAGCGACCTTGACCGCCAGATCGACTGCGGTGGGAACGTCGTAGGTGTCGACCAGCAGTGTCGTGCCGGGGCCGAGGGCGGCAACCTGGGCCTCGAACGCCTCCTCCTCACTGGAGTGCAGCAGAGTGAACGCGTGCGCCGCTGTGCCCATTGTCGGGATGCCCCAGGTTCGCCCGGCCTCGAGGTTGCTGGTCGCACCAAAGCCGGCGATGAACGCAGCGCGTGCCGCGGCAACCGCAGCTCGCTCGTTCGCGCGACGCGATCCCATTTCCGCGAGCGGCCTGCCTGCGGCGGCGTTGACCATCCGGCTCGCTGCGCTCGCGATTGCGCTGTCGTAGTTGAGCACGCTCAGTACTAACGTCTCGAGCACTACGGACTCGGCAAATCCGCCCTGCACGACGAGCATCGGGGACCCGGGGAAATAGACCTCGCCCTCACGGTAGCCCGTGACCGTGCCGGCGAACCGGTAGTTGGCCAGCCAATCGAGCGTGACCGGATTCACCACCTGGTTCTCGCGCAGCCAGGCGAGCTCCGTATCGCCGAATCGGAAGTCGCGGATGAGCTCAAGCAGTCTGCCGGTTCCGGCGACTACGCCGTACCGCCGTCCGGTCGGGAGCGTGCGCGCGAACACTTCAAACACGCACTCGCGTTGGTGCAGGCCACTCCCAATGGCCGCGTCGATCATGGTCAGCTCGTACCGATCGGTAAGCAGCGCGCTCGTCATGGGTCAAGATTACGGTCCCCGAGGATCTCGAAGGGGGCTGCCGGTAAAGTGGGGTTCCGTGAGCGATGCACCGATCGGAGTCTTCGACAGCGGTGTCGGCGGTCTCACTGTCGCCCGCGCGATCATTGATCAGCTACCCCACGAGTCCATCCTCTACGTCGGTGACACTGCGCACTCGCCGTACGGACCGAAGCCGATCGCCGAGGTCCGCGAGTATGCCCTCGCAGTTCTCGATGACCTCGTGGAGCAGGGGGTAAAGCTACTGGTGATCGCGTGCAACACCGCGTCGTCTGCAATGCTTCGGGATGCTCGAGAGCGCTACACCGAGGCTCGGGGCATCCCCGTTCTCGAGGTCATTCATCCGGCCGTTCGTGCCGCCGTTCGGCAGACCCGCAGCAAGCGCGTCGGCGTCATCGGGACGGTCGGCACCATCAACTCGCAGAGTTACGACGACGCGTTCATCGCGGCATCCGATCTGGAGATTTTCTCCGAGGCCTGCCCGCGATTCGTCGAGTTCGTCGAGTCGGGTATCACGAGCGGACCGGAACTCTTCGCGGTGGCCGAGGAGTATCTCGCACCGCTCAAGGCAGCAGACATCGATACGCTCGTCCTCGGCTGCACCCACTACCCGCTGCTCGGCGGCGCCATCCAGTATGTGATGGGCGAGGATGTCACCCTCGTCTCGAGCGCCGAGGAGACCGCATACGACGTGTACCGCACGCTCGTGAAGCACGGTCTCGAGCGAACGAGCACCGAGGCGCCGAGCTATCGTTTCGAGGCAACCGGCGACAGCAAGCACGAATTTCTGAGGCTGGCCAGCCGCTTCCTCGGACCCGAGGTCAACACGGTCGATCTCGTGCAGACCGGTACCATTCCCGCAATCAACTAAAGGAATCCCCATGCCCCGCACCGACGGCCGAACCACCGACCAGCTCCGCGAGATCACCATCGAACGCGGCTGGAGCAAGCAGGCAGAGGGGTCCGCCCTCATCTCGTTCGGCAACACGCGCGTGCTGTGCACGGCATCCTTCACGAATGGCGTTCCACGCTGGCTGGCAGGCAAAGGCAAGGGCTGGGTAACCGCGGAGTACGCGATGTTGCCGCGCTCGACCAACGACCGGATGGATCGCGAGTCGGTGAAAGGCAAGATCGGCGGCCGCACCCACGAGATCTCTCGTCTCATTGGTCGCTCGCTTCGCGCCGTCATTGACATGAAGGCTCTTGGCGAAAACACCCTCGTGCTCGATTGCGACGTGCTGCAAGCCGATGGCGGTACTCGAACCGCCGCGATCACGGGTGCATACGTCGCCATGGTTGATGCGATCGAGTGGGCGCGCGAAAAGAAATTCATCGGCCAGAACTCAAAGCCGATCCTCGACAGCGTCGCGGCCGTCTCGGTCGGCATCATCGATGGTGAGCCAATGCTCGATCTGGCCTACGTCGAGGATGTTCGCGCCGAGACCGACATGAACGTTGTGGTCACCGGTCGAGGCCTGTTCGTCGAGGTCCAGGGCACGGCAGAGGGCGCGCCATTCGATCGCAACGAGTTGAACAACCTGCTCGATCTCGCGATCGGTGGCACGGCGACGCTCACAGAGATTCAGCGGACCGCACTCGCGTGAGTCCCGTTCGTCGGCTCCTTCTCGCGACCCACAACGCGCACAAGGTCGAGGAACTCCGTCGCATCCTCGGCCCGCGCCTGGACGGCATCGAGCTGCTCGCGTACGACGGCCCGGAGCCGGTCGAGGACGGCGATACCTTCGAGGCGAACGCACTTATCAAGGCGCGCGCGGCATTCGAGTACTCCGGGATTGCGTCCATTGCCGACGACTCCGGGATATCGGTGGACGCGCTCGGCGGCGCTCCCGGAATCTTCTCGGCCAGGTACGCGGGCACGCGCGATGACGGAGACAACCTGAGACTCGTCCTCGAGCGCATGACGGGCGTCGACGATCGCCGGGCCTACTTCACCTGCGCCGCCGCGTTCGTGGCCGACGGGGTTGAGCACGTTGAACTCGGCGTGTGGCCGGGAACCGTGCTGCGCGAACCCCATGGGGATCACGGATTCGGCTATGACCCGATCTTCCGGCCCGACGGTCTGACGGTCAGTTCGGCCGAACTCTCAGTCGACGAGAAGAACATGATTTCCCACCGCGCCGTGGCTTTCGCAAAGCTGTTGGACTATGTCGCAGCTACGCAGCTCGGCTAGTCCGCGCAGCATCCGTCTGCTCGGTCCGGCCTTCGTGGCCGCGATCGCCTATGTCGATCCGGGCAATGTTGCTGCAAACATCGCGGGCGGTGCCAACTACGGCTACCTGCTCGTGTGGGTGCTGGTCGCCGCGAATGTGATCGCGGCGATCCTGCAGTACCAATCCGCGAAGCTGGGGCTGGTCACGGGGCGCAGTCTTCCCGAGTTGCTGGGCGAGAGGCTCGGCGACCGGTCGCGCTGGGCATTCTGGGTGCAGGCCGAACTCATCGCTGCGGCAACCGATCTCGCCGAGGTTATCGGTGGAGCAATCGCGCTCAATCTACTGTTCGGGCTGCCGCTGGTTGTCGGGGGAGTGATCGTCGGAGTCGTTTCGATGCTTTTGCTAGGCGCACAGAGCCGGTTCGGGCAGCGACCGTTCGAGTTCGTAATCATCGGGCTGCTCGCGATCATCTCGATCGGCTTCGTGCTCGGGCTGTTTCTTCAACCGCCGAGCGGATCCGCGTTTCTCGGCGGACTCGTGCCACGGTTCGAGGGGAGCGGCTCGGTGGTGCTCGCGGCGAGCATGCTGGGAGCAACGGTCATGCCGCACGCGATCTACGTTCATTCGGCGCTGGCTCGAGACCGCCATGGAATCTCCACCGACAGCCGCGTCCTGACTCGCCTGCTGCGGGTGACGCGCTGGGATGTCGGTATCGCGCTCGGCATTGCCGGTCTGGTCAACATCGGGATCCTGCTGCTTGCCGCCGTGAATCTGCGTGGCCCTTCGACGGGCTCAGGGACCGGAGCCGCAGACTCAGGGACCGGAGCCGCAGACACGATCTTCGCAGCGTACGGGGTGATCGGATCGCAGCTCGGTCCGCTGGTCGCGCTCGTTTTTGCCATCGGCCTTCTCGCATCCGGACTGGCGTCAACCTCGGTTGGCAGCTACGCGGGCGCGACGATCATGTCCGGTCTGATCCGTCGGCGCATCCCGCTCCTGCTGCGTCGACTGATCACACTCGTTCCCGCCCTGGTCGTGCTCGGACTCGGCGCGGAACCGACATCCGCTCTCGTCATCAGTCAGGTAGTACTCAGCTTCGGCATCCCGTTCGCCCTTGTCCCGCTGATCTCACTGACCGGGGATCGTTCGCTCATGGGGCGGTTCGCGAACGGAGCAATCATGCGATTTGTTCTGCTCGCCATTGTCTTCGTGGTGGTTGCACTCAACGCGATGTTGATCACTCTCGCGTTCGCATAGTGTTGGGGCGTGCCTACCGACGCGTCCGACGTTCCGCTCGACGCCTCTCCCGGCGACCGCATCGCGATCGCGGTGACGCGCTTCGGTGAGGCAGAGGTCGCTGATCGAGCCGCAGCCCTGCTTGCCGGGCACAACGAGGGCGAGGAATTCCTGCTCTGGGTCGGCGGTCGTCATGCGCAGGGGATCCTGGATGGTGCGCCGCCGCTGTACTGGCCGGAAGTGTGGGGCGCTCGGACCCTGCTCTATGCGTGGGACGACTCCGTCGCATCCACGCTGCGCGCTGGCCTGTCGAATCGGGCCTGGCGCGTTCGCGAAATGTGCTGTCGGGTGGTTGCCGCGCGTGAGCTCGCGTTCGGAGCGGAACTCGTGGCGTTGCTCGCGGATGAAACGGCGCGAGTACGCGCAAACGCGGCACGAGCGCTCGGCTTCGTCGGCGATTTTGAGCAGGCACTCGCGGTCAAGGCGCTGCTGAAGGATCCCGACATCGACGTCCGTCGACAGGCGGGGGCGGCGCTCAAACTGCTCGCTGTGCGCCTAGCTCGCCCGATCGACTAAAAGTCCGTGAGAGGTCCCAATCGACCGTTAAAACCACACCTTTAAGGGTCGATTGGGACCTCTCACGGAGTTTTAGCTCGCGGTCGACCTCTTGGCCCGACGGGATGCCTGGATGTAGTGGTAGCCAGTCGGAATGACGGCGACCAGAATCGCCGCAATCAGGATCAGGTCGATGTACTTGGTAACGAAGTTCGCGACCGGCGGGATGTAGCCGAGTAGGTATCCGCCGACCGTGATGACGATGGCCCAGAGGAACGCGCCGATCAGGTTGAACAGCGCATAGCGCCGGTAGCGCATGTGGCCGACGCCGGCAGCAACCGGCGCGAACGTGCGGATGACCGGCACGAAGCACGCGACGATGATCGCGAAGCCGCCGAACCGAACGAAGAACTTGTTCGTGCGCTCGACGTTCTCGCGACTGAACAGTCCCGTCTCCTTGCGCTCGAAGATGCGCGGCCCGGCCTTGCGGCCGATGTAGTGCCCAACCTCGCCGCCGAGGAACGCGGACAGTCCGATCGCCAGAGCGACAATCACGATCGGCAGGTGGATGAGTTGCGTATCGTGGCCGTGGATGTCCGGCGGCGTCGGAAAGCTCAGTAGGCCGGTGATGAGAAGCAGTGTGTCGCCGGGCAACAGGAATCCGACCAGAAACGCAATCTCAACGAAAATTACGATGCAAACCCCGAGCACAGCGAAGCTGCCAAAGTCGTGCAACAGGTTGTATGGACTCAGCCAGGGGATGAGCGCAGTGGCGACCACGTGGTTCTCCAAAAGTCTTGATGCGAGGAAACCGCAAGTACCCAAGAGTACCGTCTAGTTCGGCCGCCCAAGGCTTGTAGCGGAGGGCGGTTCAGCTCCGGATCGTGACGAGAGTTCCTACCGCGGCCCAGTTGTAAATGGTGGTCAGCGCGGCGAGCGGAACGTGCACGCAGCCGTGCGAACCCTTGGTTTTGTAAAGCGAACTGCCGTAGGGGAACGTCTGCCAGGATGCGTCGTGAAACCCGTATCCCTCCCAGAATGGCATCCAGTACTTCACGTGGTCGTACCACGATCCGTTCGCGTCGCGACCGGCAAGCACCGTGTTGCGCAGCTTCGCGTAGATGCGCCAGGTTCCCGTCGGGGTAGCGTCACGCACGTTCTTCAGCGCGGAGGCGCCCGTGGTGACACTCGTTCCAACAACCAGCTCTGCCCCGGAACACGCCCAGAGGTACTGCTTCGAGAGGCTCACGTAGATGTGATTGACGCCGAACGGGGTTGATGTGCAGGCCGGATTTGGGACGTGGGCCGGCTTCTTCACCAGCGCGTTGACGGGACGCGGAGGGGCGCCCGCCTCGGTGGCAATCGCCTGTTGCCCGACCGAGGCGAGTGACGGGCTGCTGCATCCAACTAGCGCGGAGGCGAGCACGAGCGCTGCGGCAGCAACAACGCCTTTACGCAGAACCGACACGGCGAAACCTCCCTGGACTTCAGATTTTAGGCCCGTTGGCCGGGCGCAGGCACCTGTCGAGGGCTGCGGGTTTCTTTCTCCGATCGTGGCGTTCCACGCTGGTTGGGAGCGCTGTCCACCACTGATAGGTCGACGGCTCGCACATCGCCGTCTTGTTTGAACCCGAGGTACTGGCCTGTCTTCGGATCAATGATGACTTCTTGACCGGAGCCGTGAGCGCTCGCCAACGCGATACCGACACCCGTATGTCCCTCGATCGTCGCTTGGTTGTCCGACACCTCGACCCCCGGGATTTCGGCCATTGCCGGATGAAGATCGCCGTGAAGGTCAGCAGGTACGTATTCGAAGGCGAGGAGGTCGAGCGCTCACTGCCAGGCTTGCTGGTCTGCGTTCCACGAGCTGTCGGCGGAGACGGGCTTCGCGTACAGGTAGTCGTGCACGTCGGCGACGTTTCGTGGCAGGGTGCCGACGACGGCTTGGTAGCTTGTCCAACCGGGTCGAAGAGGGTCGAGAATGCGGCGCGATCTCCCTCCGCGCTGGCGTCAAGCAGCGAAGCGTCGGAAGGCTGTTCGGGCTCGTCCACCAGGCTCTGTCGAAGCAACTCTGGCTCACGTCCTTACTCCTTCTCGAAGTGGCTCACCAAACAAATGTCAGGATCACCGAAATCGTCTCAGAGAACGTCGCCCTTCGATGTCCGTCTTCAGGAGGACGCGCGAGTCGCGTTCAGAAGTCATTCTTATTCTCTGAGTGTTTCCAAGACTGTTGCCAACGAAAGTGGGTCTCGATGTGGGTCGCCGTCGTCAGTTAGTTGTCGGTCTGATCTTGCTGGCTGGAGGATTGGTCGTTCTCGCCATCGGCACGATCTTCCCTTCGAACGATCCGCTGGTGGCCCTCGGCTGGCTCCTGCTCGTCCCCCTCCTGGTGTCGTTGTGCGGCACGGTACTCGTGTTTATCAGCTTGGTGCGAAACAAGGGGAGCGTGCGGCAGCCCGCCACGGTTTACAGGATCGTCAGGATCGTCGGGATCGCTGCGGTGGCCGGTCTGGGCCTCTCGCTCGGCTACGGCGTGGCAGGCTTTCTTTCGCAGGTACCAGACTCACTCGCGGGACTCAATGGCCCTTTCGTTCCTGGCTCAGGTCCGGGGCTAAGCGGGTTGTTTCTTTGTGGAATGGGCTTGGCGGCGGGGCTGCTGATCGGGGTCGGAGCCGCCCTGACTCGGTGGCTCTCTAGGCGCCGGGCGACAGAGTGAGGTCAGGTGACGAGTGCGGGAGAAGGGACTTGAACCCTCACGCTCGAAAGCACAGGAACCTAAATCCTGCGTGTATACCAATTTCACCACTCCCGCGGCGTGCCCATTGTAACGGCGACCCGGGTGCTCGCCCGGGCTTTTAGTCCGGGTACAACTGCCTCAGGATGAGAAGACCGATCGGGATGGCGAGCATGATGGCCAGCACTACCGCCATGATCAGGACTCGGACTGCGGAGATGTTTCTTCGCAGGCGTCGGCCCTCCGATGCAACGGTGTTTGCTCCCGCAGCTCCAGCCCGGGCGTCGTGGTAGTTCTTCGTTTGCGACAGCGTCTTTGCTCCGACCGTACGAACAATGGTGAAGAGGCGTTCGTAGGTGGCGGCGAAGGGTGAAAACGGTTTGCGGACGACGACGAACATCCAGTCGTCCACGATCTCAACATCGAACGCGTACGCCTCGTCGATGAGAAGTGCCATGAGGTCCGGCGTGAAGACGTAGAGAGCATCCGCCTCGTACTGCTTTGGGCAATACAGCGTGAAGTACTTGTCGAAGTCCCCCTCGAGCGACAGCACCTGGTCGGGGTGAAATGTTCCGGGTAGATCGCTTCCACCGAGACCCTGGTTCTTCTTCGCGATGAGAAGCATGTTGGGCAGCTTTCGATCGAGCCGAAGTGCCAGGTAACCCCAGCGAGCAACCGACCGGCTGGTTCGCGTTCTCGTCCAGTACTCGAAGTTGCCCAGATCGAAGTACCGGCCGGTGGTCGAGGTGAGGCGATCGATGGATGTGCGGCTGTCGCCACGACGAAAGATGACGCCCGGATAGGCGGGCCCGGCCGACAGGCCCCGGAACTCGAGGCCATTGGCCACAGCGAAATGTGGAAGCCGTGCCCTATTGCCCCAGTGCTTGTCGCCGAACTCCTTGTAGACCTGCAGGGCGGACGCCAGTGTGAGGAACGCGAAGAAGATCGGTATGCCGATCGTGAACGGTGTGACATTGCCGCGTGAGACAACAGCGATGTACAGCTGTACGAGGGTTGCGATGAACACCAGGCCGAAAACGACCAGTAGTCCGATCATCATCGGCCGGTTGGGTGTTGTCGTCAGTTGCTGTCGCGCGGCGTTGGCCTGCCCAGCAGCCACGGCCCGGTCGCGAAAGGCTTTAACCTCCGCGGCGGGCAGCGCCGTGTCGAACGGCGAATAGTCGATGTGATCGAGATCGAGAGCGCGGGCCGGATGCGGAACCGCTTCCGGCTGTGACGCCGCGGGGGTCGCGTCAGCGGCAGACATGAGGCAATGCTAATGGCAGGGGTCGGTCGCCTCGGGGGCGTCTACGGCAAGGGTGACCCGGGAGCATCCGTCGTGGCGACCGTGGCGACCGTGGCGGCGCTGCGGCGACGGATGCTGCTGCCGGTACCCGCGAGAACATGGCGAAGCGTCGTCTCTGCGCTCGTGGGGAGGGTCAACACCTCGAGCGGCTCCCGGGCTCCGGCGAGCACAAGTTCGACCGGTAGGCCGGTTTCGAAGACCGTCACGCCGGGAAACTCGGAAACCGCATCCAGCATGTCCGCCTTCTCACGGCGGTGCGGGAGATAGGCGATCTGGCCCTTCGCCGATTCCGACGCGACCCAGCTGAGGTATTCGGCCTTGGGGATAAGGCCGTCGCTCGGCCGTGCGCTTCCCAGCAGAACGCGGTTGCCCGGAACCTCGATCGCCCGGGCGGTTCGGCGAACCCACTCGAGGCGGTGCGGCGTGACGCGGATGCCACGGTCCGCGAGCAGCGTGAGCCGCTCGTCCCCGAGCGCGAAGGCGGTCGAGATCTCGAGGCGCTCGGTGCGTGCCATCCGAAGCATCCGGTTGCGGGCCGTGCCGCCGAGGAGTGTCGCGAGAGCGGATTCGTGATTGCCCGGCCGTGTGTATCCGGTCCGTTCGAGCAGGGCATCGGCGACCGCAAGCGTCAGAGCACCGTCGTCGAGGAGGGTGATCGCGGCCGGACGAAGAAACGACGCGGCAAGGCGGAATTGACCGGAGAACGCGTCCCCGATGGCCCACGTCGTGTGCTTGCCCAAAAGGCCCCACGGGATGCCGTAGAACGGCACACACTCGGCGAAGCGGGCTCCGCGTGCGAGAAGCTCTTCGGCGGTCGTCGCCATCTGCGGCCCGCTGAGTCGCAGCGCGACGACGATCGGCTCTTTTCGAGTCGCCGCCCATTCCGCCGCTGCGATGAGCTGGAGGGGAGATTCGACCCAGGCCAGAGCTTGACCCGAGGTTCGATCTGATGAAAAGCCGTCCACGGATGCCTCGATCCTTTTCCGACAGGTGCTGTGTCTTAACAGTCGCAGCGCCACGTGAGCGAAAGGTGAACGGGACGTGACCCGGGGCCAAAATCCTTGCCCGATCGAGTGGCGATCTAGCGGGCGGGCCGACCAGTGCTCGTGCGCTCGAGCAGGTGAGCGGATGCCTTCACCGAGGTCTTGCGCGAGAGCGGGCCTCCGCTCAGGTCGTCGAGCAGGATGCGAGCGCCGAGTCTGCCCTGCTCGTACGGATCCTGCGCCATGGTCGTCAGGCCGAAGGATTCAGACAGGTCGTGATTGTCGATGCCCATGATCGAGATGTCGTCTGGCACCCGAAGTCCCCGATCGGTCGCGGCAAGGATCGCTCCGATCGCCATTTCATCGGAGCTGGCAAAGATGGCGGTCGGACGCCGGGTCGACCGGTCCAGAAGTTCACCGATGACCTCGCGACTCGCGGTGAGCGAGAAGCGGCCGGACAGCATCCACTCGGCCCGCGGAGCGATGCCGGCATCGGCAAGGGCATCCAAATAGCCGTTGCGGCGCCCGAGCGGCACCTCGCGGTTCAGCCCCTCGTCGTCGTCGCCACCGAGGTGCGCGATGTCGCGGTGCCCCAGGCCGACCAGGTAGTCGGTGGCCTGACGGGCGACCCCGCGCTCGTCGATGCCGACGTGACGGATGCCGCGTACCGGGCCGCCGATCATGATGGTCGGATGGCCCAGCGAGAGCAACTGCTCCCGCTCGTCTGCCGAGAAATCCATTCCGACCGCGATCAGCGCATCCGTTCGCTTGCGCAAGATGGAGCGGTGGAATACCCGCTCCCGGTCGCCACCCCGGCTCGCGAGGTTGTACAGGATCATGTCGTAGTTGGCGTCACGGAGGGCGGCGTCGATGCCTTCGATCACCGTGGTGTAGAACCAGCGGCTGACCGACGGCGCGACGACTCCCATGGCCAGCGTGCGACCGGAGGCGAGCCCGGACGCGCTCGACGATGCGACGTAGCCGAGTTCGTCCGCGATCGTCCGGATGCGCGTTCGCGTCGCGTCGGACACGTTGGGCAGCCCCCGGAGTGCTCGCGACACGGTCGCGGTAGACACTCCGGAAGCTCGCGCAACGTCGTCAATGCTGGTCACGGCGTGCATCACCCCAAGTCGATTGTTCAATAGGAATGATGCACCATTCTCACCCCTTCGTTGCGCCGGCCAGGAGTCCGCGCACGAAGTAGCGCTGCAGGGCGAAGAACACAATGAGCGGCGGGATGATCGCGAGGAACGTACCGGCCGACAGCAGGTACCACTGCTGGCCGTATGTACCGGACAGGTCGGTGAGCAACTTCGTGATGGGGAAGTTGTTGCCAGACGAGAAGATCGTCGCGACCAGCAGGTCGTTCCAGACCCAGAGGAACTGCAGGATGGCAAACGACGCGATCGCCGGGCGAGCCAGTGGGAACACGATCCTGAAGAAGATCTGCCCGTGGCTTGCGCCGTCGATCTTGGCGGCTTCCATGATGTCGTTCGGCAGGGCGGCGATGAAGTTGTGCAGCAGGAAGATCGCGAGCGGAAGCGCGAAGATCGTGTGCGCAATCCAGATGCGAGCGAAGCTGCCATCAACACCATTCAGGTTGAGCCCGGGGAACACCGCCCAGTTGCCGATGGTGACACCGTCCGAGAACAGGCTGAGCAGCGGTACGAGGGCAACCTGAATGGGAACAACCTGCAACGAGAACACCGCAACGAAGAGGAAGTTCTTGCCGCGGAAGTCGACCCAGGCGAACGCGTATGCCGCGAGCAGCGCCAATGCGATCGGAATGATCGTCGCCGGAATGACGATGACGATCGAGTTCAGGAACGACTGCGCGACCGTTTCGGTGTCCAGGAAGTTCAGCGTGTTCGAGTAGTTCGAAATCGTCAGGTTCGGGTTGGTGAATACCGTCCACCATCCCGACGTGGTGATGTCTGCCGGCTGGCGGAACGAGGTAACCAGGAGCCCGAAGGTCGGGATGGTCCAGATGACCGCGATGATAATCGCGGCGATCGTCGCGCCCTTGCTGGAGAGCCGTTTCTTCGAGTCATTGAGCGCGGCGTTTTCTGCGCGACGCGTTGCCTTCTCGACCTGGCGCGCGGAGCGCGGGTCAATGTCGGTGGCGATCACAGGCCCAACCTCTGCTTCCGGATGTTGTTGGCGTTATAGATGAGGAACGGCAGGATCAGAATGAACAGGATCACGGCCTCAGCGGAGGACCCACCGTTCTGTGGTGGCAGGTTCTGGAACAGCCGAACCATCTGGTAGCTGATCACGGTCGAGTCGTTCTGGCCGGTCGTGGTCGCCGCGATCACGTCGTAGACCTTGAGCGACACAATTGCGATCGTGACCCAGACCACGATGATGGTTGGCCGGATGCCCGGGATCGTCACGTTGCGGAAGCGCTGGAAGGCGTTCGCTCCATCCAGCTCAGCGGCTTCGACCTGCTCGTCCGGAATGCCCTTGATGGCGGCGGAGAGCAGGACCATGGCAAACCCGGTCTGCGTCCAGATGAGGACGATGATCAGCAGCGCGGTGTTCACGTAGGGCGTCTGCAGCCAGCTCACCGGGGTACCACCGAATGAGACGACGATCTGGTTGAGGAGTCCGATCTGGACTCCCTGCTGGTAGTCGAAGAAGAACTTGAAGATGATCGACGCACCAACAAGCGAGATCGCGACCGGCATGAAGACAAAGACCTTGAGGACTTTCTCGCCGCGACTCCGGTCAACGAACACCGCGTAGGCGAGTCCGATCGCGGTCGCGAGCACCGGCGTGATGATCACCCAGACGACCTGGTTGACCAGCGCAAGCACACCCTGATTGGCCGGGGAGAACACGTAGACGAAGTTCTGGAGGCCGACGAACTGCGATCCGTCGTTGCTGAGGAACGCGTCAACGATCGTCTTGATGGTCGGGTACAGCAGGCCGATAGCGAGCAGCAGTACGGCCGGGAACATGAACGCGGTCAGTTGGAGCAGCGAACCTGTTCCGCCTCGCGCCCGCCTGTCCAGGAGGAACAGTCCGGCACCGAGTGCGGCGGCAACGGGCACCAGCCACACCGCGTCGTTGTAGACGCCGAGGGCCAGAACGATGATCGCGGGGACGGCGATGGCGACCACCAGTCGCATGATCGAATATCCGCGACCTCGGCGGGGTGCCAGTTCGATGAAGAAGAGGATGAGGGCGACGACAACGCCGAACGCCACGAGGATGACAAGAACCTGGAGCAGGGATGGCAGGGTCGCCATCCATTGGAAAAATTGGGACATTCATGACCCTTTCGAGTACGACGGTGGACTCAATTGCGGCGGAACGGGGGCGGTTCGAGGGCCGCCCCGGCTGTGCCTGTTGACACGGTACCGAAGCGACCCTCGAGAGTGTTACTGGTCTTGCGAATTACCTGATATCTAGTTGGCGTTCGCCCATGCTGCCTGGATCTCGGCTTCCGCCTGCTTCTGCGGCATTCCGTTGGTCCAGTCGACGATGCCCTTCCAGAAGGCGTTCTCCACGACGGTCGGCATTGCGTCATCCGCACCGAACCGGAACGTGGTGTCCGAGGACTGCAGCGTCTGGATGGCACTCTTCAGCAGCGGGTCGGTTTCCTTGGATGCGTCAACACCCTTGTTTGCGCTGATGAACGACGCGCCCTTGACCGTGATGAGGCTGTTTGCCCACGCGGCGCTCGACAGGTAGGTCATGACCTTCTGCGTCGCGGCGTTGCTGTCGAAGGCTGCGGCGAAGTCGCCACCACCAACAACGGCGTTACCGGAGTTGACCGAGGGAAGCGGGAAGGCCCAGACATCGCCCGTCGGACCGACCGTCGGCACTGCGCCTGCGGCGGTCTTCGTCGTCTCGAAGCTGGCCTCGAGGAACGTTGCCTGGTTCGTCATCGCGCACGATCCGTTGGCGACCTTGGCTGCGACATCTCCGAACGCTGTTGCGTTGATCGATGCGACGTTGCCGAATCCGGCGTTCACGTACTTCGGGTTCTGCAGGATCTGACCGAGCAGCGTGAAGGCGTTGTCGATCTTGGCCGAGGTGAACTTCGTCTTGCCGGCGACCCACGAGTCGTAGACCTTCGGTCCGGCCGAGCTCAGAACCATCTCAGCGAGGAAGTCGGCGCCGGGCCATCCGGATGCGGTACCTGAGTTGAATCCGGCGCAGAACGGCGCCTTGCCGGTCGTCGACTGGATCTTGCCGATGTCGGAGACCAGGTCGGAGTACGTCTTCGGAACCGAGATTCCCCACTTGGTGAAGTCGGCGGGCGTGTACCAGATGTAGCCCTTGACGCTCGCGTCGAGCGGGGTACCGTACATCTTGCCCTTGCTCGAAACGTAGCCCTGCCAGTCGGAGGAGAAGTTCTTCTTAACGCTGGCTTCGGTTTCCGCGCCAACCGGCTTGACCGATCCTGTTGCAATCGCGGCCGAGAGCAGTCCGGGCTGCGGGAACATCGCGATGTTCGGCAGGTCACCGCCCTGGATCTTCGTTGCGATGTTCGAGGTGAAGTTTCCGTCACCGGTGTACTTGATGGTGATGCCCGTCTGCTTTTCGAACGACGCCCATGACGCGTTCAGCTCGGTGGCCTCCGTGCCGGTGTCCGGCCCGTAGATGGTGACGGTCTTACCTTTGAGGCTCGTGTTGCTGCTCGACGAACCGGGATTTGCTGTGGTGCAGCCGGCTAGCGCCAGACCTGTGACTGCTGTTACTGCGACGGCCACGATTACGCGACGGCGTGCAGAAAACACGCGTTGTGCTGTCAACTTTCGACTCCTCTTTGAGTAGGGGGCAGAACGTCGCGGCAGGGTGCAGCGCGACGCTGTGTTCTGCTGAACGTACCTTGCGGGCAGATGGTTATGCAAGCGTTTTACGAAAGCGCTTACATTGCGGTATACATTTCCTCAATGGAACTCGAAACAGCGACCCTCTCGTCTGCGCACCCACAGGGCACAGCATCCGAGTCCGTGAGCCGATGGTGGGATGACGCCGTCATCTATCAGATCTACCCTCGCTCATTCGCCGACGGCAACGGGGACGGCATCGGTGATTTGATTGGCATCGCGTCACGGCTGGACTATCTGAAGCGACTCGGCGTCGATGCGATCTGGCTCTCTCCGTTCTATGTCTCACCCCAGGCGGATGCCGGTTACGACGTCGCCGACTACCGAAACGTCGACCCGGTGTTCGGCACTCTCGCCGACTTCGACCGGATGCTCGCGCGAGCACATGAGCTCGGCTTTCGAGTTCTCATCGACATGGTGCCGAACCACACGTCGAGCGCCCACGAGTGGTTTGTGGCGGCACTGGCGGCGACACCGGGAAGCGCGGAACGCGGGCGCTATTTGTTCCGCGATGGCAACCCTTCGACGGGCTCAGGGACCGCTCGGGAGCTTCCACCAAACAACTGGCAATCGATCTTCGGCGGGTCCGCGTGGACGCGCGTCGACGACGGCCAGTGGTACCTGCACCTCTTCGATTCATCCCAACCTGATCTCGACTGGAACAACCCGGAAGTCGTTGGAGAGTTCGAATCGGTACTGCGGTTCTGGCTTGATCGCGGAGTTGACGGATTCCGCGTCGATGTTGCACACGGTCTCGTCAAGGTCGAGGGGCTGCCCGATACCGACGAGACCGCCGGGCTTCTCACGGGCGGCAGCAATGTCGGACCGATGTGGGACCAGGAGGGCGTCCACGACATCTATCGCAACTGGCACCGGGTGCTTGCGGAATACGGTCCCGACCGCATCCTCGTTGCCGAAGCCTGGGTCTCGCCGACCTCGCGACTGAGCCGCTACGTGCGCGCCGACGAGATGCAGCAGGCGTTCAACTTCGAATTCATGACAACGGGATGGAACGCCACCGGCCTGCGTCGCAGCATCGACGCGGCGCTCGCCGACAATCGTTCGGTTGGCGCAACGACCACGTGGGTGCTCTCCAATCATGACGTCGTGCGACACAGCACGCGCTTCGGGCTGGGTGATCCGACGAGCTGGCCAAAGGGGATCGGCCCCGCGGATGAGCAGCCGCGGACCGAACTCGGACTGCGTCGGGCTCGCGCCGCGTCACTCATGATGTTTGCGCTGCCGGGCTCCGCATACGTGTTCGAGGGCGAAGAGCTTGGGCTGCCCGAGCACACAACCCTGCCCGACGAGACTCGACAGGACCCGGCGTTCTTCCGAACGGCTGGTCTCGAAATCGGCCGAGACGGATGCCGCGTCCCGCTGCCGTGGAAGAGCCAGGCTCCCGCGTACGGATTCAACGAATCCGGTTCGAGCTGGCTGCCACAGCCTCCTGAGTTTGCAGCGCTTGCCGTCGACCAGCAGGATGGCGTCGTTGGTTCGACGCTCGAGCTGTACCGTCGAGCGATAGAGCTCAGGCGGGAGCGGGGGCTCGGCCGTGGCGACATCCGCTGGCAGCTGGCGACCAAGGACGTCCTGCATTTCGAGAACTCCGGCGTGCGTGTTGTTACCAACTTCGGGCATCACCCGCTGCCGCTCCCGCATCGCGTTTCGGTGCTTCTGATGAGCGAGCCCGACGCGGTGATCGACCACGAGCTCGCTCCCAACTGCACGGCGTGGCTCGCCTAGCGGGTGGTCCCTGAGCTTGTCGAAGGGCGCTACACCGAACGCTGGTACACGCGAAACGCGCGAGTAGCGAGCCACGTCATCACGACCACGAGCGCCGCGAGCAGTCCGAGATTGGCCCAGATTGTCGCCCAGTCCGGCGAGGATTGCAGCGCACCGCGGCCAGCATCTACGGCCCACTCGAACGGGTTGTAGCGGGCGACATCCCCAACCCACGCCGGGGACAGCGTCGTATCCATAATTGCCGAGCTCAGAAACATCAGCGGAAATGACAGGATCTGCGAGATCGCGATGAGGGCTGTCTGCTGCTTGGCGAGCAGGGCGATCGCGTTCGAGAACGCTGCGAACACGAACGTCAACAGCACGGCGGAGAGCAACAGAATGAGGATGCCAACGAAGCCACCACCGAATCGTGCGCCGGCGAGCCAGGCGACCCCGAGTACGACGAGTGTCTGGATCACGGTGAGCACCGCCTGGTAGAGCATCGTGGCAAGGATCAACCCGGTGCGACTGGTCGGCGAGGTGAGGAATCGGTCCATGACCCCGCGATCCATGTCCTGGATGTACGAGGTGCCGGCCCAGGAGCTCCCGAACAGAGCCATCATCATGACGATGCCGGGCGTCAGGAAGACGAGATAGCTCGAACCACCCGTGAAGCCGGGGATGTCGACGATCGATACGAACAGCTGCCCGAAGAGCAGCAGCCAGATGACCGGCTGGATGAGATTCATGATGAGGTAGGCCGGCACGCGCAGGAAAGCGCGCAGTTGGCGAGCAGTCAGGATGCCGGTGTGGACGAGCGTTGTCATTTCGAGGTCTCCTTGGTGGTCGTACCGGTCCCTGAGCTTGTTGAAGGGCCGGAGCCGAAGCTGTGTCCCGTGTGCTTCAGGAACACGTCGTCGAGGCTGGGTCTCGCGACGGTGGCCGAGGCGACGGACAGTCCGGCCTCGTCGAGAGCGCCGAGCACTCGGGGGAGCGCAACGGCTCCGACGGCTGCGCGGCCGCGAATGGTCCGGAATTCGACCACGACTTCGGAGAGCGTGTTGCCGATCGCGCTTCGGGCCGCATCGACGGAGGTATCTGCTCCGAGTTCCAGGATGACGGCGTCGCCGTGCATCGCATCCTTGAGCTCGTCGGGGGAGCCGGTCACGATGACCCTGCCGTGGTCGACGATGGCGAGCTTGCTCGCGAGTCGATCCGCCTCCTCGAGATAGTGGGTCGTGAGCAGAACAGTCATCTGCTCGTGCCGAGCCATTGCCTCGAGCTCGATCCACATTTCGGCACGCGCTTCGGGATCGAGCCCAGTTGTCGGTTCGTCCAGGAAGAGCACCTGAGGGTGATGCATGAGGCCGATCGCAACATCCAGTTTTCTTGCCATGCCGCCGGAATAGGTCTTCACCTGGCGATCCGCCGCATCCGTGAGCGAGAAGCGGCCGAGAAGTTCGATGGCGCGGGCGCGAGCGCTTCGGCCGGACATCCCCTGCAGGCGACCGGCGAGGACGAGATTTTCGCGGCCGGTGTCCATGGGGTCGGAGACCGGCTTCTGCGCGACGAATCCGAGGACCCGGCGAACCCGGTCGGGATTCTTCGCGACGTCGATACCGGCGATGCTGCCGAAGCCGGAGTCAGCGCGTGAGAGCGTCGACAGGATCTTGACGCTCGTCGACTTGCCTGCGCCGTTCGGCCCGAGTAGGCCGAAGATCGTGCCGGATTCTGCGCCGAAACTGAGGCCGTCGAGTGCGCGGATGCGCGGTTTGCCACGTCCGCCGGGATAGGTCTTGACGAGGTCGCGCGCGTCGATCGCGAGCGACGGTGATGCGTGTGTCATGAAGAGCTCCTTTGTTGAGTGGAGCCTCACGATGTGAAAAGAGCGCAACAGTAAAGTTGAGTGGGCCTTGAGGCTGTTAGCGCAGATCCCGACATCGGGAGACTCGAGGTTCTGGTGGCTCGGATGTTGACGCATCCGAGCCACCGTTCTCTGTGGTTATTTGTTTCTATGTGGTTATTTGATTGACGTCCGGTCGTTCTTCGCGGGAAAGAGCATTCGCGCGAGCACGAGGAAGAAGACGACAATTCCTGCGAGCAGAGCCAGCCACGACCAGACGAAGCCGACCGTGATGCTCAACACGATGAAGGCGGCGATTGCGACGATCCAGATCACTACGGTGTAGAGACCGAATCGAGCGGCGGCTGCCGGGTCCTGGCTGAAGCGATCGTCGATGGCGTACACGGCATTCAGCTCCTTCACCCACGGCTTCGATCGGTTCGTCTGGGTGACGCCAAGTGCGACGAAGGCCATGATCGCAGCGAGCGCGAGCACGCACCCGACGATGAGAAGCCAGACGAGTGGGTTCGCCAACCAGCTCGCGACCAGGCCGAGACCGGTCAAGCCAGCGAACGCGGCCGCGGCGAATCCGAGTGCCCGGCGTCCCGGCATCGCGACGTGCTGCGAAGTCTCGTGGGCGAGCGCATCACCGACAATCAGACCGAGGAAGGCACCGGCGAGGATGGATTCGATGGGCAGGGCGGACACGATCCAGGCCGGCGCGATACCCATCGCTCCAAGGATCGATCCGGTTGTCACGATCGCGACTGCCGCTGCGAGCAGGAGAGCGAGAAGCACGGTGCGGACGACGTATCCGGCGCTGACCTTCACTCGGTTGAGTTGCATGAGTCGCGCGGCGGTTGCCGTTTTGTTCGTCGTCGCGGGGTCAGGATCAACCGACGTGACGAGTTTCCGAATGTCACCGAGTTCCTTGATGGCGGTCGCGGCAGCAGCATCCGGCTTCGCGCCTTCGGCAACCAACTCGGCAACGCGCGAGGCAAGGTTGCCGCGAATCTCGTCTTTCAGGTCTGTGTTCTCTGGCGTGCGTGGGAACTGGGCGAAAGCATCGTCCAGGTAGCGGTCGAGGTTTGTCTCGGTGGTCATTTCGTGTCCTTTAGGTTCAGGAGGGTGTTGATGATGCGTGCGGTGGCGGTCCAGTCCTTCACGCTCTGCGTGAAGACGGCCCGGCCAGCGTCGGTGATGCGGTAATACTTGCGGCGGCCGCCCTGGGTCTCATCTCCCCAGTAGGCCTCGACGAGGCCGTCCTTGGTGAGACGGCGGAAGGTTGCGTAGAGTGTCGCTTCCTTGATCTCGTAGTCGCCGCCCGTCGCATCCCGGATGGTCTTGTAGATCTCGAAACCGTAGCGGTCGGCGGAGCGGAGCGTCCCGAGCACGATCGTGTCGGTGTGCCCGCGGAGCAGGTCCGACGAGAAGGCGTCGGAGCCGCTGTCGCTATTTGTCGGCTCGGCGGTGCTGCTGTTCATGTCTAGTACTGTATCAGATCAAGTACTAGCCCACAACAGCCCTTGACCGGCTCAGGGACCACGGCCCGTCGTAGGGACCACGGCCCGTCGTAGGGACTTGTCGACCGGTCCTGAGCGTGTGTGCCGGTCCCTGAGCCTGTCGAAGGGCCCGACTAGCGGTTGCCGACCAGCGTCACGATGCGGTGGAAAATCCGCGTGGCGTCCTTCGGGTCGAGAACCGCCGCCTGTGCACCGTGCTCGCGCCAGCGTTCCAGAATCTCCGCGACCTCCTCGAACATCTTTCTGGCTTCTTCTTCGGTGAGCATTGCCGCTCCGAGGTACGCGCCCCGTGACGTTCCGGGCTGCCGCTCCAATTCCTCGCGCAGAAACTGCGCGATCCAGGTGAGCTGTTCGTCGACCAGCATGTCTTCTGCCGGGGAGCCGGCCGGAGCGTAAATGCCCTCCGGGTGCGCCATCCGCCAAACGCGATCGCGGCTGTCGTGCGCAAACTCGGGAGCTTCCTCGACGATGGTGGCCTTGGCGAGCGCGCGCAAGTGATAGCTGATCGAATTCGCCGGTTCGCCGAGGATTGCCGCGAGGTCGGCCGCGCGCCCGTACTTGCGAACCGACAGCTCCCAGATGATGCGCTGTCTGAGCGGATGAGCAAACGCGCGCAACATGCCGGGATCGGTGATGCGGAATGATTCTTCGACCACGCCCTCAGTCTACAAAAATTACGCAAGACATATTGCGCAATGTTTGTTGCGCAACTAATGTCGGGCCTATGACGACAGAATCCGTTCAGGCACCTGCGACCAAGCGGGGCCCGAGCCTATGGTCCAACTCGGCGTACCTGCTGCTGATGTCCGGCAAGACGACCCAGATCATCGGAGCCGGGCTCGCATCCTTCGCGGTTCCGCTAATCGCGTTCGCGATCACCGGATCGGTCGTCGCGGCCGGTCTTGTGGCGGCGGTGGGGGAGTTGGGCAATCTGATCGCGACTCTGCCGGCCGGCGTGATCGCGGATCGGGTCGACCGCCGCAGGCTCCTGATCATCTGCTCGGCACTCGGTGTTCTCGCCTGGGCATCGCTGATTGTCACCAACGCGATGGGGATGCTCACCGTCTGGCAGCTGGCAGCGGTCGTGTTCGCGTCATCCGTTCTGGGTGCCTTCTATACGCCCGCCGAAAGCGCGGGCATCCGACAGGTGGTGACGACTGAGCAGATGGGCTCGGCGATGGCGGCGATGGAGGGCCGGTCGGCGGTAGCGACCCTGATCGCTGGGCCCGTTGGCGGCGTGCTCTACGGCTTCAGTCGCGCCTGGCCGCTGATCGCGAGCACGGTTGGCTACGCCGTCGCGGGTATCTGTGCTGCACTCGTGCGGCGGCCGCTGAATGGCGATCTGTCTCACACCGCATCGAGTTCAGCGGTCTCGGCTCTGCGGGAGGGCATCCGATTTGTTGGATCTGTGTCTTTCATGCGCGCCGGCGTCGTCATCTTCGCCCTGCTGAACCTCGGTTTCGGTGGCGTGCTGTCGTCGCTCAACCTGCACCTGGTGTCGATTCACACGACGCCCGTTCTGATTGGACTGGTGAATGCGGTTGCCGGAGCGGTCATGGTCGTCGGCGCGATTCTCGCCGGACCGCTGGTCAAGCGGTTCCCAGTAGGGCCGCTCTCAATCGTCTGCCTCATGGTGACGGTCGTCGGTGTCGCAGGGCTCGCGGCGACGACCAGCTACGTCTGGTACCTGGTCTGGATCGCTGTTGCGACCATCCTGATTCCCCCGCTCAATGCCGGGCTCGTCGGCTATACCGCCGCGGTGACTCCCGACGAGCTGCAGGGCCGGATGAACTCGGTGCTGTCGCTCTCGAGCGCGCTGGTCACGCCGATTGCGCCGATCGCCGCGGCGGGGCTGCTGATTGCGGTTGGAGTCAACTGGGCAATGGCGACGTTCGGCGTGATCCTGCTGCTTGGTGTGATTCTGACCGCGGCCAACCGCGGCATTCGACACATCGGCCGTCCCGACACCTGGGAGGCCGAGAAGATCGTTTGGCCGAGGCCGGAGGCTGAGTAGCGGCTAGTCCTTACGCGAGGGTGAGACTGTATAGTTCAGACAGTTCGCTTTCGAGAACTCGAGCACCTTGCTCGAAACTTCACGCCGGACGCTGCCTGCCGGTTGGGGACCATGTTCACCTGGTCCCAATGGCATGACCATGATCGAGTTGGACTATCAGTTCACTGACGGCGGAGTTTTCCGTCGTCGCCGTTTCTTTGAAAGACATTCCGACGTCCTGACGGATCCCGAGCTTCGATATGGAGCCCTCAAAGCGCACCTTACATTCCGAGTCGGTGACTGCGATTTCATTCCCTATCCAGCCGTCGGCCGGTACCCCGTATTGGATTTCGCAGACGTAATGCTCTTTGATCTCCGCCTGCTGCTGACTCAATCTCACACGGAGTTCGACTTCCTCGAGGGAGAGGGCGAAATCTGGATGGACCGCAAGGGCGAATCGGTTTCAGTCTCGTCCAGCGGAACGCCATGCGTTGCCGTTTGTGGGTTTGACGAGCTGGCGATCGCTTTTACAGCATTTGGCCATCGAGTGGTTGACGACGTGAAGTCAATCAATCCCCAAATCGTCGACACCGCGGCATTCCAAAAGATTGAGTCACGGATGTTCTGGTCTGACGTTCGCGACTCGGATGTGCCGCAGCAGAAGCACGAGCAAGCGAGCGACTAACGCCCGGTCATCGACTGTGGATAACTCCGCGCGCTGGCATCCGGTGTTCGCCACGATGGAGCGCATGTCGCAGGCCGTCACGATCATCACCGACCGGGTTCGTGACCGAGTGCGGCGCGACGGTGCCGACCTCGCCGATCACGGAGTAGCCGAACGCTACGTGCTCGACGAGGTTCAGCGGTACAGCGAGCGAGCACTCGGGGGATCGCTTCCGCTGTTGGCCGACGAGTCGCACGCCGCGAGCCAGGTCCTCGCGACGCTCACCGGCTTTGGGGCGCTGCAGCCCTACTTCGATGACCCGGGAATCGAAGAGATTTGGATCAACGGACCCGATCGCATCTTTGTCGCTCGGGACGGCATCCCGGAACTCACCGATCTCGAACTCACCGACGGTGAGATCCGCGACCTGGTCGAACGCATGCTCCAGTCATCCGGCCGGCGAGTCGATCTCAGTTCGCCATTCGTCGACTCATCCCTTCCAGACGGCTCGCGCCTGCACGTCGTCATTCCCGACATTACCGCGCGGCATTTTGCGGTGAACGTGCGCAAGTTCACTCGGCGGATTGGAAATCTGCAGCAGCTCGTCGAGCTGGGATCTCTCACTCAGCAGGCATCCGAATTCCTGCGGATGTGTGTGCTCAGCGGTCAGAACATCCTCGTTTCCGGTGCAACCCAGAGCGGCAAGACCACCATGCTCAACGCTCTGCTGTCGTGCACTCGGCCGGCGGAGAGAATTGTCACGGTCGAGGAGACGTTCGAACTGGACCTGTCTGCACGCGACACGGTCTCGATGCAGTGCCGCCAACCGAGCCTCGAAGGCACCGGTGAAGTCGGACTTCGACGCCTGATCAAGGAGGCCCTTCGGATGCGACCCGATCGCCTCATCGTCGGTGAGGTGCGCGAAGCCGAGGCTCTTGACCTCCTCATCGCGCTGAACAGCGGGCTGCCCGGGATGTGCTCCATCCATGCGAACAGTGCACGGGATGCTCTCGCAAAGCTCTGCACCCTGCCGCTGCTTGCTGGACGAAACATCGACTCCGACTTCGTGATTCCCACGGTCGCGAGCTCGATCGACATCGTGGTGCACTGTGAGCTGGAGCGCACCGGTAAGAGGCGCGTGGTTGAGATCATCGCGCCGAGCGGGCAGGCGACCGGATCAACGCTCGAGGCTAGCTCGATCTTCTCCATCCAGGCCGGCGTACTCGAGCCGACTGGCGGCTATCCGTCGAAGACCGCAAAGTTCCGTCGCGCCGGACTCGATCCCGCCACCGTGCTCTCGGAGCAGCGCGCGTGACCATCGCGTGGGGACTGCTGCTGGGGATCGGAGCGCTGCTCGTCGCGTCCCCGATCCTCTGGCCGAGTGGTGCTGAAACCTCTGAGCGCACCTCGCTTACGGCTCGGGCACGTGAACGCCTCACGCAGGCCGGGTTGGAGCGGGTCGGCATCCCGACGGTTGTCGTTGTCTCCGTGGTTCTCGGAGTCGCCGCGGCGGCGCTCGTCTTCGCGGTCGTGCCGGTGGTCGCGGTTGCCGGGGCTGCCGGAATTCTCGTTCTTCTGTTGCCCGCGGCAGTGGTCGTCTGGAGGGCTCGGGCACATCGGCGGGCAACGCGCGTGGTCTGGCCCGACGTCGTCGATCACCTGGTCTCCGCCGTTCGCTCCGGTCTCGCGCTTCCCGAGAGTGTGGTGACTCTGGCCGACTCGGGGCCGCCAATCACGCGCACCGCCTTCGGCGAGTTCGAACGCGACTACCGGATGACCGGCGGCTTCGCCGACAGCCTCGATCGACTCAAGGATCGGTTGGCCGACCCCGTCGCCGATCGGATCATTGAGACTCTTCGGATGTCGCGTGAAGTCGGCGGCAACGAACTCACGACGGTTCTGCGAAACCTCGCGGCCTACCTGCGACAGGATGCCGCCATCCGTTCCGAGGTCGAGGCGCGACAGTCATGGGTCGTCAATGCCGCCCGTCTCGGCGTCGCCGCGCCGTGGATCGTGCTACTACTTCTGTCGACCAGGCCGGAGGCGGCCGCTGCATATAACTCGCCGACGGGTATCGCGGTGATCTTGGTCGGGCTCGCGCTCTCCGTCGTTGCCTACCGGATCATGATCGGCATCGGCCGACTGCCCGAAGAGCGGCGGTGGTTCGGATGACTGGTCTTGCGCCGCTCGCGGTTCTTGCCGGTCTCGGGATGGGACTCGGGCTGTGGCTGCTTGTAAGTCTGACGCCCCGGCTGAGCCGCCCGAACCTCGCCACCCGAGTTGCGCCGTACGTTGTCGACGTTTCCCTCGATGCGCGGGAGCTCCTCGATCGGCAGACCGCGGATCCGCTGCCGGTGTTCGCAGTCCTATTTGGGCCACCCGTTGGCTGGGTGCGGCAATTGCTCGGTTCCCTGCTGGGCGGGAGTGAGCCGATTGCGAGACGACTTCGACAAGCCGGCTTGTCTGACTCGGTCGACGCGTTCCGATCCAGGCAGCTCGTGTGGGCGGCGGCCGCTGCCGCGATCGCCGTGGTACTCGTTCTCGCGCTTGGAAGCATTCAGCCGGTGCCGATTCTCGCCCAGGTCGCGTTGGTGATGGTCGCGGCGGTTGGCGCGTTTGTCGGGCGCGGTTACCTGCTCCAGCGGGCGGCGACCGCGCGGGTTGCACGAATGACCAAGGAGTTGCCGACCATCCTCGAGTTCATGACCCTGAGCCTGTCAGCCGGCGAGGGCATCCTGGACGCGATTCGTCGAGTCGCTCGTATCTCGCATGGCGAACTCGCCGTTGAGCTGTCGGTCGTCACGCATGACGTGAGCGCCGGCATCCCACTCGTCGATGCGCTGACGCGTCTGGCCTCTGCGCTACAGGTTGCTCCGCTGACGCGCGCGATCGAGCAAATCACGGGCGCGCTCGAACGAGGTACTCCGCTCGCCGATGTGTTGCGGGCGCAGGCGCAGGATGCGCGCGACGAGTCAAAGCGCGAGCTCCTCGAGCTTTCCGGCAAAAAGGAGGTAGCGATGCTGGTGCCACTCGTGTTCCTGATTTTGCCGATCACGATTGCGATCGCGATCTTCCCCGGCCTGTTCGTGCTGCAACTGGGCTTCGGGTAGAACGACAGACCCTCCACTCCTACGACAGAAAGAAGCGATGACACCTCAACGAATGTCGGTGTAGCCCCGTAGCTTTCGATTATGGCAACGCTCGAAGAGGCGATGGAAGAGTTGGACCACGCTTGGGACGAGGACGAGGGGTTTCTCGGCAAACTCCATTATCGGAATTTCGACAAGGTCGCGTCAGCAAGATTTATTGCCGCGCTCAGAATGATTCCGACCCAGACTGGCGATTTTGTTAGCCGTGATCTCGTGCGAACACTTTGGCAGTTACCTTCGATCATCTCTTGGAAATCGGGAGATGTTGGTGACCACGAAGAAACTTTGCAGAGCGTACTGATCGAGGTCGACTCGGAGCTAAGTCGAATATTCGGGGTGGCTTAGCGGATCACCCTGGGAAGGTATTTTTCGAGCAACGAGCCCACTCGTGTTCCTGATTTTGCCGGTCACGATTGCGATCGCGATCTTCCCCGGCCTGTTCGTGCTGCAACTGGGCTTCGGGTAGCGCGGCCTCGGATGCAGCGTCCCAGCTGCAGTTGTGCAGGTATTTAAGCTCCTCGGTCGGGTACTTACGGGGAACGGAGGACCTTCTGCCGCAGAACACCTGCATAACGGATGCGATCATGAACGCTGGGATGGACCACGATGATTGTGGGCGCGGTAGCACCCCACTGCACGGTCCCCGGGTGGATTCCTTACCTCCGACATCGGGTCGCCGTCGTAGCTGACCTTCTCGATGAGTTGCCATCCCGGCGTAACCGGATGGCTTGGCTCCGGGAATCCATCGTGCATACGCAAACGGGATCCATTCAGGCGGGGTGATCGCGAATGGCGATCGAGTTGGAGAGTCCAATTCGACCGGACGATCCGCTGGTCTTCCCGATTTTGCCGATCACGATGGCGAGCTTCCCCGGCGTGTTCGTGCCGCAACTCCGTTTCGGCCAGCGCCGTGTAATTTCGCCGAGTCATTCTCAAGACTGAGGTGCGCCGCGGTCGGACGGGATTGACTCCGAGACATGGATCAGAGAGTTGCCCTCGCAGTCACGACGGAACTCGACACACCGCACGGAACCGTGCGAAACGAGCGGGCGCGGGCGTCCAGCATTCTTGGAATCGTAGGACTCCTCTTAGTGGTGGGTATTGTGGCGCTGTTGGCCAATGTGTTGGTTACCGACTTCGACACCCCCGACTACATGCCGATTTACACCAGTGACGACTCATTCATCGGAACTTGTGCGGCTTGCGTGCTTCCGCTGCTCGTTGGGGTGACTGGCATGATCCTCGGCCGCGCCCGTTGTGCAGGAGTCTCGACCACTAAACCGCCTATCCACTTGGACTAGACCCGTATTCTCGACAAGACTCCTGCACAACGGGTGCTCGGGTCTGTGCGAGGCGCTCGTCCTGTTGGCGCCGGTAACGAGAGGCACATTGTGACTGAATGGTTTGAGGCATCAGCGCCAGCACAGTTGTACTGGTCGCACGATCCACACTTCTGGCGGACCGCGCTCATCGCGCGAGCGAGGGCAGCTGATCCACGGGCATTTTCCGGCCCCAATCAGCTGAGGGCCTATCCGTTTCGGAGCACCCTCCGGGGCATCATTCCCGACTTGGTGATGGTCATGGCTGACGCGGTGCTGAACGAAGTCACCCTCGTTCTATTCCCGTCATTCCTTGGGGCGACGATCGGCAACGACTCGCGATCGATCGGATTGGCGGATACCCCCGCCGAGGCCGCGGAGCGCGACAAAGCGAATGAGGCCGAGCAGGCGGCAGCTCGCCGGGCTGGCCTCACTATCGAAAGTATTCCAGGACCGGATGGAGCCTCCTGGCGCGTCTTCTTGAAGTCCGATGCGATGTCCGCATCGGAGCTGCTCGCCCCAGACGGGAACACGCTGACGCCGACCGGGCATCAGCGAGTCGAGTCATTTGTTCGCGAAGTCCTTACCGCGGTGGGCCAGTGGGTTGCTCGATCAGAGGAGGATCGGGCTGTGCTTGCCTCACCCGCCGTCGAGGTCGGGACGGTATCCGTAATTAAGGGAAACCCCCTCGTCTGACCTTCATTCGGCAGGTTGGCTCGAAGTGAGGCCGGTCTGTGGATAAGTTCCGCACCGCTCGATGCGCCGTGGGAACGTGTGTCCCATGCGAACTCGATTGCTGCGAAAACTGACCCACGGGTTGAGTGATGACCGCGGTGACGTCCCCGGTTGGGTACTGATCACACTAATGACCGCCGGCCTGGTCATCGTCATTTGGGGTCTCGCCGGGCCGGCACTCTCCAACGTCTTCCAACAGGCAATTGACCGCGTCACCGGGTTCTGAGCGCGGTCGCATCAGCTGGGGTGACGACAGCGGATCGGCGGTGGTCGAGTTTGTGCTCGTCGGGGTGCTGCTCACGGTGCTGACGCTGTCGGTCATCCAGCTGGGGCTCGCTCTGCTGATCCGAAACACGGTTCAGGATGCGGCGTCCGAGGGGGCCCGGTATGGAGCGCTCGCCGACAACTCGATCGGTGACGGCGTGCAGCGCACCAAAGATCTGATCATGACCGCGATCGGCCCGACCTACGCCAAGGGCGTTTCGGTAGCAAGAGGCAGCTACGACGGGTACCCCGCCGACATCGTCACGGTCACCGCACCGCTTCCGCTCATCGGACTCATCGGAATACCGAATGGGCTGGAGGTGCACGGACATGCGGCGATCGAGACTCTTCCCTAGAGCAGTGGCCGACGATCGCGGGTCTGCCGCCCTCGAATTCATCACGGCCGGATTCCTGCTCCTCATCCCGCTCGTCTACCTGATCATTGCGATGGCGGCCCTTCAGGGTGGCGCACTTTCCGTCGAGGGAGCGGCCCGCCAGGCGGCACGCGTCTACGTCCAGGCACCGACCTCGTCGGCGGGGTCGGCGCGCGCAACGACCGCGGTCGACTTTGCGCTTGACGACTTCGGAATCGCACGGGGCAGCGCCAAGGTCACGATCAGCTGCCATCCCAAGCCGAGCAAGTGCCTGACTCGCCGTGGATTCGTGACTGTGCGCGTGGTCGCATCCATCCCTCTTCCGCTGGTGCCAACGGCGCTGACAGTGCACACTCCGCTGTCGGTTCCGATGTCGGCGACGTCCACCGAGCAGGTCTCGCGGTTCTGGGGAGCGACCGGATGAGGCTGCCGAAACTTCGCGATGACGAGGGTTCGACCCTGCTACTCACGATCTTCTATGCGGCGCTGTGTCTCGTGCTGATTCTCATCGTCGTCGCGGCGACATCCCTCTATCTCGAGAGAAAGCGACTGTTCACCCTCGCGGACGGCGCATCCCTGGTTGGCGCCGAGGCGTTCTCGCTGGATGCCGCGACCGAAACCCCGACGGGCGTGCGACCGAACCTAACGTCAGCCGAGGTCGCATCCGCGGTGAACGCATACCTGGCCGACAACGCGAGCGACTCGTTCACTGCGCTGCACGTCGATCGCGCGGTGAGTGTCGATGGCAAGAGTGCAACGGTCGAACTCTCCTGCTTCTGGGCGCCGCCGGCTCTGACGTTGTTCGTGCCGAAGGGCATCCGCATCGACGTGACCTCGATAGCGCGGTCCGTGTTCTCCTAAACAGTTAGTCGAAGTGAGATCAGGACTGGTAGTTCAGCACAACGCGTCCCCATAGAGAGATTCCCACGCCCGACGCGCTCGTCAGCGCGTACAGCCGTAGCCGCTTGCCGGCGGCCATCACAAGTTTGGTTGTGTGCTCCGCCTCGACCACTCCGCCGGCCACGCCCTGGTCGGTCCACTTGTACCATCCGGATTGGGCCAGTGTGCTCACGTCCTCGATAGCCAACCGCGTCTGAACCTGCTCGCCGTCGGTGAGTCCGGTGTAGTAGATGTGGATGGTGATGTCGTAGGTTCCGGGACCGCCGGCGGGAGTACCGGCCAAGTCGTAGTCAGTTCCCGCGAACACGACTGGCGCTTCAACTCCGGGCGACAACGCGATTGCTGCGGTCGATTGCTTGTTGTTAAAGAACGGCATTTCGTCCCCTCCTCCTGTTGATAGTGCGCCGATGTAGTGCCAGTGATTCCATTCGTACGCGGCAGTCTGCGGGTCACCCGCGTGATAGCGATCTCTGACCCACACCGCGGAACTGAAGTGATCGATTGCCCAGTCGTTTCCACTCGCCGTATTGATGTCGACGCACGTGCCCCAGCCGTGTGTGGAGTGACCGGGCGTTGCGAGCGCGTGGTCCGCGTCGTACATGCTTTGCTGCATCGCGTAGGGACGGTACGCACCTTCGCTGTAGTAGATCGTGAGCAACCCGCCTGAAGCCGCCACCTCGCTCAGCCAGGCGGCCGCGACTGTTGACTGCAACTGCATACCCTGAACCGAAACGAGATCCGAAGCCGGCATGTAGCCGTTCTGGGCGTCGGTATATGGTCCTTCACTCATGAGGTGCAGGCACCGTAGTAGGTCTCGGCGAACGCGGGGGTCGACGCTCCTACTACCAGCGCGAGGGATGCGATGGTCGCCATGCCACCGACGACAAGCGTGCGACGGGAAATTTCAAGGACTGGTTTTATGACCTGTGCAGCGCTGGATTCCACGCCTCAAAAGTAAGGCTTCCGATCCGCGAGCGCTGTCGGCATATGGGAGGACTTGTCGCCTTTTCGTGTCCCCAGTTCAGGGGTGCTATTCACGTTGTTCATTTCCGGTGCGAGCGTCTGACGACACAGCGGTACCTGCGCGCTCAGCACTATCGTTGACGCATGGATTACGACTGGCTCGCTCTTCAGATCACGGCACACGAAGAGTTCGGTCGCAGACTCGACGCGGTGACCGACTGGCATGCGGATACTCCCGACACCGAGTGGGATGTCAGCGACCTCGCACGACACGTCATCCGCGAGCAGCAATGGGTACCGCTCCTGCTTGCCGGTAAAACCATCGAAGAGGTCGGCGACGACATCGACGCGATCGATGACAATGATCTGCTCGGCGAGTGGAAGACGTGGTCGAGGCTCGCGACCGAGGCGTGGGAGTCTGCACCGTTCGATGAGACGGTGAACCTGTCATACGACACGGTCAAGATGATCGACTACCTCAAGGAGCAGACGGCGGATGTCACCATCCACGCCTGGGACATGGCGAGGGCCACCCACTCGGATGAACACCTCGACGACGAACTCGTCGCCGCGACCTGGACGATTTTCGAGCCGCAGCGCGAGACCCTGGCCGCCACCGGACTCTACGAAGACCCGGTGGCGATCGATCCCGATGCGTCACTTCAGTGGCGACTGCTCGCCATCACCGGGCGCGATCCGCGTTAGACGAGAACGGTCCGCTGCCGGACGTTAACGTTTGGCAAATCGAGCGTGAACAACGGGTATTGAGCAACGATTACTCGTACCGTCCGTAGCCGGGCGCCAATATTCTGGCGCGGATCATGAATTCCACGGCGAAACGCACCATCGGCATTGTCCTCGCGATAGCGCTTGTCGGTGGGATCGCCGCGGCCATCGTCTTCGGTCGTCGCGGGGCCGCGCCATCCGCGAATTCGACCTCGGGAAGTGACAAGCACCTGACGCTTGTGACCGGCGTCATCGGGTCAGAAGACGCGCCCTTCTTCGCCGATCCTCAGGTCGAAAAGATCTTCAAACAGCACGGGCTCAATGTTCAGGTGACGACGGCCGGCTCGCGCCAGATCGCGACGACGGTCAACCTCAAGGGCGTTGACTTCGTCTTCCCGTCGTCGGCGCCCTCCGCGGTCGCGCTCGAGCAAAAGACCGGCAAATCGACGGTGTTCGCTCCTTTCTATTCGCCCATGGCGATTGCGACGTTCAAGCCCATCGTGCAGATTCTCAAGAGCGCCGGAATTGCCAGCCAGGACTCGGATGGCATCTGGCATCTCAACATGGCGGCCTACCTGAAGGCGGTCACTGCGGGGACGCGCTGGAACCAGCTGATGGGTGCATCCAGTCTCTACAACAGCTCGAATTCGCTACTGATCTCGAGCACAGACATCCGGCAGTCCAACTCGGCCGCGATGTACCTGTCGATGGCCTCATACGTCGCAAACGGCAACAACGTCGTGAGCTCGGCAACCCAGCAGTCGAACGTGATCAATCAGATGGGCAACCTGTTCCTCGAGCAGGGGTTCTCGGCATCCTCATCCGCTGAGCCGTTCAACGATTACCTGTCGCAGGGCATCGGCTCGAAGCCCATGGTCATGATCTACGAGTCCCAGTTCCTCGGCGAAGAGATGGACAAGACGCAGTCGGGCGCGATCACCAAGGACATGGTTCTGATGTACCCGGATCCCGATGTCTTCTCCAAGCACACGGTCGTACCGCTGACCGCGACGGGAACCAAGGTCGGCCAGTTGCTCGTGGGCGATCCGACGCTGTCGAAGCTCGCGGCCCTCTACGGATTCCGTCCGGCTAGTCCCGCGGTGTTCACCTCGGTGCTCAAGGCGCACAACCTGACGGTGCCGACGCTTCCGGTCAATGTCGTCGACCCACCGGACTACAACACCCTCGAGTCGATGATCGAGTCGATCAGCGACCGCTACACCGAGCCCGCGCCAACCGCGACGCCCGATAACTAAAGACGCACGACAGGCCTTTCCCGAACCGCCCACAAGGAGCATCATGACTGACGCATCGCTCGACCTATCCACGCAGGCTGCGGCCGCACCTAACACCGGCACCGCCGTCGTTGCCGCACCGGCCGTTCAGAACGACCTCGTCCTGACGCCGCCGGCAGCCGTTCCGGACATCGGCCCGGCACAGGCGATCTCGATGATGCCGGTCGATTCTGCGCGCGCGGCGGAACTCGCCGACAAGGCGAAGGCATTCCTCGTCGGCACCACCGATCTTGACCCGAGCTCGCCCGCTTTTATCGCCAAGGTCAACGACGTCGCGTCGATGGGCCAGGACGACATCCGCGCGGCGGCCCAGGTGAGCAACGAGATGCTGCAGCGTCCGGTTGCCGCACTCGCGGCCGCCAAGGGCGCCGGAAACGACAGCGACGCACAGCGTCAGGTCGCCGACACCCTCGTCAAGCTGCGCCTGCAGGTCGAAGACCTCGACCCATCGAAGGCCGAGGGCGGCATCGGGCACGCGCTGCTCAACCTGCTGCCGTTCCGCGACCAGATCCGCAGTTACTTCGCGAAGTACCAGTCCTCGCAGACCCAGTTGAACAAGATCATCACCTCGCTTCAGGACGGCGAGGATGCCCTGCAGAAGGACAACGCGTCGATCGAGGGCGAGAAAGCCAACCTCTGGGCCACGATGCAGAAGCTGCAGGAGTACTCGGTTCTCACCGGTGCACTCGACGCGCAGCTCGTTGAGCAGATTGCGACGGTCCGCGCGACCGATCCTGCCAAAGCGGATGCGCTCACCTCCGATCTCCTGTTCACCGTGCGTCAGAAGCACCAGGATCTGCTCACGCAGCTCGCGGTTAGCGCCCAGGGATATCTGGCGCTGGATGTCGTGCGCAAGAACAACGTCGAGCTCATCAAGGGTTGCGAGCGTGCGACCACGACCACGGTTTCGGCGCTACGGACCGCGGTCATTGTTGCGCAGGCGCTCGCCAACCAGAAGCTCGTGCTCGACCAGATTACGGCCCTGAACACCACGACATCGAACCTCATCGTTGCGACGTCGCAGATGCTCAAGACCCAGTCGGCCGCGATCAACGAGCAGGCGAGTTCGACCACCATCAGCATGACTGCCCTGGACACCGCATTCCAAAACATCTACGACACCATGAACGCCATGGACACCTATAAGCAGCAGGCGGTCGTGACCATGGGCCAGACGGTCACCGCCCTGCAGCAGCACATCGACGATGCGCAGAAGTACCTCGCGCGCGCGAAGCAGGGCGATCCGGATGACAACTCACAGGCGGCGAACTCGTAACATGCGTCGTCGTCTCGGCATTGTCGCGGTTCTCGCCGCAGCCGCCCTAGTTCTGTCTGGATGTAGCCTGTCGTCATCCACGCCGACGGGCGGCTCGTCGACGACCGTGAAGAACGGGCCAACCGTGCTTCGGGTCCTCGCCGGGAGCGAGGTCGCTGACATGGTGCCGATCCTGAAGACTGCTGAGAAAGCAATCGGCGTCGATGTCGAACTGAGTTACATCGGCACGATCGACGGAACCGAGGATGTCGCATCCGGCTCGACCAAGGGCAAGTTCGATGCAACCTGGTTCCCGAACAACCGCTACCTGGCGCTCCTGCCCGGAGCGGAGACGGCGACGAGCACGAGCGTCAAGATCATGAGCTCGCCGGTGGTGTTCGGATTGCGGTCGGACATCGCCCACAGCCTCGGCTGGGATACGAAACCGCCAACCTGGGCGCAGATCGCTCAGGCGGCGGCTGCCGGGAAATTCACCTATGGCATGACGAACCCGGCGGCATCCAACTCGGGTTTCAGCGCGCTTGTCTCGGTGGCGACGGCGCTGTCGGGAACCGGCTCGGCACTCACGACCGCGAACATCACGAGCGTCGAGCCGCAACTGACGAGCTTCTTCTCGGGGCAAAAGCTGACGGCAGGCTCATCCGGATTCCTCGCGACGAAGTTCACGGCTGACCCGACGTCCGTCGACGGCATCATCAACTACGAGTCGGTGCTGCTTGGGCTGAAGCCGAAGGGCGAGCAGCTTACGATCATCCGTCCGACCGACGGCGTTGTTACCGCCGACTACCCACTCACGCTGCTCAGTTCGGCTGCCGCATCCAAACGTGCCCTGTTCACGAAACTGACCAACTGGCTGACGACGCCGAAGATCCAGGAGGAGATTGTTCAGCAGACACACCGCCGCCCCGCGGTGCCCGGTGTGCCGACCGGCGAAATCTTCCCGAGCACGGTGTTGTTCGAGACGCCGTTTCCTAACCAGGTCGATGTCGTCAATTCGCTCATCTCGGTGTATCTCAATCAGGTTCGCGCGCCCGCGCAGACCGTGTTCCTGCTTGACACGTCCGGATCAATGGATGGCACGAGGCTCGGCGAACTGCAAAAGGCGCTCAAGAATTTGGCGGGCGCCGATACGAGTACTTCGGGCACGTTTGCGGAGTTCCGGGATCGAGAACGCGTGACGCTCATCCCGTTCAACACCGAACCGGGGGCCGCAACGACGGTTGAAGTCGGCGATACGAGTGCAACACAGAATGCCGCCTTCAAGACGATCAAGGCCTTCACCAACGGACTCGAGGCCGACGGAAATACGTCGATCTACTCGTCGCTGAAGAAGGCGTACAAGATTGCCGTTGGCGACGTGAAGGACCGACCGAATACCTTTGTCTCTGTGGTGCTGATGACGGACGGCGAGAACAACAGCGGTATCTCCGCTAACCAGTTCCAGACGTACTACAAGTCCCTCGGGGCAACGGGCAAGGCGATTCCCGCGTACGTGGTGCTTTTCGGTGACGGCGACACTAAGGCGCTGACCTCGATCGCAAACCTGACGGGCGGGCAGATCTTCGATGCGCGCAACGGCGACCTGACCGCAGCATTCCAGGCGATCCGTGGCTACCAATAACGGAGGATTCTGGGCGTCGCGCTTCGGGCGGTGGCTGGAGTCGGGGAAGAACAGTGTCGGCTGCGTGCTCGCGGTCGGCGCAATCGTGCTCGAGGTCACCATCGGCCTCGGTCCGCTCTGGCCGCTGATCGTTGTTGCTGCGTATGTGGTGGGTGCTCTCGTCTGGCCGCGCGACCGGCTGAATCTGACGCTGGCGATCGGCGAGACGGCATCCGCTGACGATTTGAAGGCTCAGCTCGCCACGCTTCGCAAGACCGTGTCCACCCAGTCGGGGCGACTCGGTGCGGATGTCGTTGGGTCGGTGGCCGCGCTACTGGATATCCTCGACGAGGTGGTGTCGAAGTGGGACGACCTGCTCGTCGCCCCGGAGCAGAGCCACGTGGTGCAGCAGATGATCGTCGACTATCTCCCCACCTCGCTGCAGACCTACCTCAACATCCCGGCAACCTATGCCATGAGCGCCCGGGTTGCCGGCAAGAAGAGCGCCCACGACGAATTGCTCGACCAGCTCGGCCTGCTCACGACCGAGGCGGGCAAGATCCGGGCAGCGGTCTACTCGAAGGACCTGGATGCGCTCGGCGACCAGAGCCGCTTCCTGCAGCAGAAGTTCGCGACGTCCTCGCTCGATTTGCCGGACTCGAGCGCCCCGTCCGACCCGAGCGGGCCTACGGACGCGACCGGGCCGCAATCATCTACGACTGCCTAACCCTCGGCACATAGCGCGGAATGTAGCGCAACAGCAGGCCGGCACCGATCAGACCGATGACGCCCATGACGCCGCTGGCGAAGGCGATCGAAATCAGCCCGGTCAGCACAGACACCAGCACTGGCGCTGCGGCGCTTCCGGCATCCCCGGTGAACCGCCAGGCACCGAGGAACGGCGCGGGGTTGCCTTTGTCGGCCAAATCGGCACCGAGCGTCATGAGGATGCCGCTGCCGATCCCGTTTGCCAGCGACATGAACATCGCGATGGTGATGAACCAGACGACGCGGTCGGGAAGCCCGAAACTGACGGCGAGCAGGATGTGCGCAAGGCCGAGCCCAATCATGCAGGGGAGTGCGCTCGCCAGACGACCCCAGCGATCCATGATCTGGCCGCTGGTATAGAAGAGGCCGAAGTCGATCGCGCCCGCGATGCCGATGATGATGGCCGTGTTGGAGTCGCTTACGCCGATGCTCACCGCCCACAACGGCAGGATGACCTGACGGCTCGCGCGGATGGCGCCGACCAATCCCGCGCCGCTACCCACCCGTAGCAGTACTCCTCGGTTTGCCAAGACCGTGCGGAAGAGGCCGTGGGTCTCCTCGGCTGCCTCCTCGCGCCCGGCATCCAGCATCCGACCGTTTGCAACGTGCGCTGCGCGCGCCAGGCCGAGTGCCTCGGTGGGATCCTTCACGATGAGCAGCACGATCGCCGCGCTCAGGCATCCGACGATGTCGACCCAGAACACGTCGACGGTGCTTCCGGTCAAGGCGATAACGCCCGCGGCGATGAACGGGCCGACGAAATAACCCGCACGGAAGGTGCCTCCGAGAGTCGAGAGCGCGCGGGCCCGGAATCGCTCGGGCACGTAACTCGTCATGAAAGCGTGGCGGGCAAGGGCGAAGACCGCAGTCGCGAGTCCGACCAGGACGATGCCGATTCCGAGAACGAGCGGATTCGGCGCGAAAGTGGCGATCGCGAGACCGCCGATTGCGACGAAGGCGCCCCCGATCATCGCGCTCCGTTCGCCGACGCGGCCGACCAGCCATCCGCTCGGGATGTCGCCGAACACCTCGCCGACCATAATCATCGAGGCGATGAGACCGGCGATGGCCAGAGTTGCGCCCATGCTGTGCGCGACGGTCGGGATGATCGGGATGATCGCGCCCTCGCCCGTGGAAAACAGGAGTGTCGGCAGAAAGGCGGGAAGTGCGATCGAACTCCACTTGAACGGGAGTTCCTCGGTGCTCATCGTTAATCAACAGTACGCCGTCACAAGGACCCTCTCGTCAACGCCGGTAGGCTGGACGCCGATATGGACGAGCTCGACTTCTCTGCGGATATTGCCGCCCTCCGCTCGACCTTCGCGGACATCCGATCGGTTATCGGCGTCGAACGCCTGCAGGCCGACATTGCGAGCCTCAGCGAGCAGGCGGGGGCGCCCGACCTCTGGGACGACACCGAGAACGCGCAGAAAATCACCAGTGCGCTGAGCCACCGTCAGTCAGAGCTCGCTCGCATTGACAGCATCCAGCTTCGGCTCGACGACCTCGAGGTGCTGGTCGAGTTGGCCAATTCCGAGGGGGATGCGGATGCGGCGGCCGAGTCACGTGCAGAGCTTGCGAGTATCCAGGCACTGCTCGGTGACCTCGAGGTGCAGACGCTCCTGAATGGCGAGTTCGACGATCATCCGGCCGTAATCACGATTCGCGCGGGCGCCGGGGGAGTGGATGCATCCGACTTTGCCGACATGTTGCTGCGGATGTACACGCGCTGGGCCGAGCAGCACAAGTATCCGGTCACGATCATGGATACCAGCTACGCGGAAGAGGCGGGGATCAAGTCGGCGACCTTCGAGGTGGATGCGCCATACGCGTTCGGCACGCTCAGCGTCGAAGCCGGCACTCACCGGCTGGTTCGGATGAGCCCCTTCAACTCGGCAGGCAAGCGGCAGACCAGCTTCGCTGCCGTCGAGGTCATCCCGCTCATCGAGGCGGCGGGTGAGGTGGAGATACCGGAGAACGACATCCGCGTCGACGTGTTCCGCTCGAGCGGGCCCGGTGGTCAGTCGGTCAACACCACCGATTCAGCCGTGCGTATCACCCACCTCCCGACCGGCACAGTCGTCTCCATGCAGAACGAGAAGAGCCAGATCCAAAACCGCGCGGCCGCGATGCGCGTTCTCCAGTCGCGGCTTCTGTTGTTGCAGCGCGAGCAGGAGGCAGCGCAGAAGAAGGAGCTCGCCGGTACGATTACCGCGAGTTGGGGCGATCAAATTCGCAGCTACGTCCTGGCGCCGTACCAGATGGTCAAAGACCTGCGCACCGAGTACGAGGTGAACAATCCGTCGGATGTCTTCGACGGCAACCTCGACGGCTTTATCAACGCCGGCATCAAGTGGCGTAAGTCCGCGAAGGACTAGCTCTCTCGCGAGTTGCCCACTTCCGCAGTATTAGGGCGCGATAACGCGACAGAAGTGGGCAACTCGCGCAATCGGAGGCGTGGCGCAGGCCAACCTGACGAGAGCACTAACAAGGTGAGTCGCTCCTAGGAGGTGCCGGATCGCTCCCTAGGGTGTAAACGTCATGATTCGGTTCGATGCAGTATCCAAGTCGTACCCAGGAACTTCCAGACCCGCCCTCAACGGCGTGACGCTTGAGGTTCTGAAGGGTGAGTTTGTCTTTCTCGTCGGGGCGTCCGGCTCCGGCAAATCCAGCTTCCTGCGGCTGATTCTCAATGAGGAACGGCCGACCAAGGGCAACATCCACGTGCTCGGGCAGCATGTCAATACGATGCCGAACCGGCGAGTGCCGTATTTCCGTCGCAACCTCGGAGTCGTCTTCCAGGATTTCCGCCTGCTGCCGCAGAAGACGGTCTTCGACAATGTCGCGTTCAGCCTGCAGGTGATCGGCAAGTCGAAGGGCTTCATCCAGGAGGCAGTTCCGGATGTGCTGAAAATGGTTGGACTCGGCGGCAAGACCGGACGATTCCCCCACGAGCTCTCCGGTGGTGAGCAGCAGCGCGTCGCGATTGCGCGCGCCATCGTGAACAAACCGGCCATCCTGCTCGCGGATGAGCCGACCGGAAATCTTGACCCGGCAACGTCCGCTGGAATCATGACGCTTCTCGAACGGATCAACATGGGCGGGACGACCGTCCTGATGGCAACGCACGACGCCGGCATCGTCAACCAAATGCGCCGGCGAGTCGTCGAACTGATCAGCGGTCAGATCGTTCGGGATGAGCGCGGCGGAAGCTACAACTCGGAGGCGCGCAGCGCATGAGATTCGGACTCGTCATGAGCGAGGCGGGGCAGGGTCTACGTCGCAACGTCGCCATGGTCATCTCGGTCATTCTGGTGACATTCATCTCGTTGACGTTCGTTGGAATGGCGATCCTGATGCAACTTCAGATCGGCCAGATGAAGGACTACTGGTACAACCGCGCGCAGGTCGCCATCTACTTCTGCACATCGGACGACAGCACAGGCAACTGCGATGGAGCCGCCGCGAGCGACACCGAGATCGCTGCCGTCAAGAAGCAGCTGGAGTCATCGACGCTCGGCCCGTACATCAAGCCAGGCGGCATCCTGTTCGAGTCTCACCAGGAGGCGTACAAGAACTTCAAGCAGCAGTTCTCGAACAGCCCCTTGGTTGCCTTCACGACGCCGTCGATGCTCAACGAGAGTTATCGGATCAATCTCAAGGATCCGAGCCAGGCCGAGATCATCATCGAAGGCACGTCCAGCCTCTCCGGGGTTCAGGATGTCGAGGATCAACGCGCGTACCTGGACCAGATCTTCACCGTCCTGAACAATGCGAGCATTGCGGCAGTCAGTTTGGCCGTGCTCATGCTCATTGCCGCGGTACTCCTGATCGCGACGACCATCCGTCTCAGTGCATTTAGTCGAAGGCGCGAAATCGGGATCATGAGGCTGGTCGGCGCATCCAATCGATATATCCAGACACCCTTCGTGCTGGAGGGTGTCTTCGCCGCACTGATTGGCTCGCTGCTCGCCGGGGCAGCGATCGTGGCGATCGTGCAGTTTTTTGTGCAGGGGGTGCTCGGGACATCGGCCGCCCTGTCGGGGACCACGCTCATCGGTCCTGCCGACGCGTGGCTGGTCGTGCCGATCCTGATCGTTCTGGGGATCCTGCTCGCTTCGTTGTCCGCGAGCGCTGCGATCTCCCGGTACCTCAAGGTCTAACTGTCGGCTATGCTGATGGGCTGTTCATTTTGCTGATGAACACCTAATCAGGAGTCAAACGTGCCCAGGGAACGTGGCGAGAAAGTCGTCGCCACCAATCGCAAAGCCCGCCACGACTACACCATCGAAGATACCTATGAGGCTGGGCTGGTCCTCACCGGGACCGAGGTGAAGTCGCTGCGGGCTGGACGTGCATCCCTCGTGGACGGCTACGCGTTCGTCGAGTTCGGCGAGGCGTGGCTGGATGCGGTGCATATTCCCGAGTTCAACCAGGGTTCCTGGAACAATCATCCGCCTCGTCGAAAGCGCAAGCTGCTCCTGCACAAGGCGCAGATCTTAAAGATCCACAACAAGGTCAAAGAGGGCGGATACACCCTGGTTCCGCTGCGCCTGTATTTCCTGGACGGGCGAGCGAAGGTGGAGCTCGCGGTCGCCAAGGGCAAGAAGGAATACGACAAGCGGCAGACCCTGCGCGAGCGCCAGGACAAGCGCGAGGCCGACCGCGCGATGGGTACACAGCGCCACCTCGGCGACTAGCGAATCCCTTTTGCCACCGCACGGGGGCAAACGCGGGGGAGCGGTCGGGAGTTAGGGCAGGCGCAGGAGCGCGCCCTCGCTGCGGCAGGTAGCGGCCGCGATGCTCATCGCGCGAGTGAGGACGGTGTGCCACGATGCTGCGTCACCCGGAAAGCCGTCGGCGAGGATCGACTGGATGACCGACGCGAGCGTCGCATCCCCGGCACCCATCGTGTCGATCACGGGACCGGGCAGATCCGCGACGGGCTCGGTCGCCATGATTCCGCCGCCGGTCTCAACTGATGCGCCGTGCCGGCCGGCCGTCGCCAGCACGGTTGGTGTACCGTCCGCGAGAAGACGCGCGCTCAACTCCTCGACGTTGGTCCCGTAGAGGAGCGCGGAGTCGTCGTCACCCACCTTGACGAGGAGCGTGTTCTGGGCGACCCGGTCGAACGTGTCGCGAAACGTGACCCTGTTGTGCAGCATTCCGGCACGAGGATTGGGATCGATGGCCAGCCGCGTCTTCGGGTCCTTGACCGCGAGAACGAGGTCGGCCGTTTGCGCCGTGTCATCGAACGGGAATGAGCTGACAGCAACGAGCGGCGCGGCGTCGAGCGCCTCCTGTTCGGCGGCACCGAACTCGACGCGTCTGCGCTGCGCGGCCGTGTTGAATGTGTAGACCGGCTCGCCATTGACCCGGTCGGACACCGCGCGCGAGCTGCCGTTCGGACCGATCGTCGGAATGAGCGTCACGCCGTGTTCCGTCAGGAAGGCGCGGATGCGCTCTCCGTCGGCGTCGTCGCCGATCATGGCGAGCAGAGTGGCGGGAATCCCTAGGACAGACAGTCCAACAGCAACGTTGAGCGCCGCGCCGCCGACGAACGTGTCGACGGAGCCTTCCCGGTGGATTTCGTCGATGAGGGCGTCGCCGATGACGACGACCCTGCCCGCGTTGCTGCCGTCAGCCACGAGGAGCAATCTCTCCCGAGCCCCGAACGATTAGCGATGTCGGGACGACGTAGGTGCGCTCGGGTTCCGCGTCCCCGTCAAGGCGGGCAAAGATCCGCTCGGCAGCCAACGCTCCGATTCGCTGCGGATTCTGCGCGACGACGGTCACGCCAGGCTCAAGCATGTCGGCGAGAACGAAGTCGTCGAAACCAACGAGCGCGGTCTCGCGATGAACGCCCAGCTCACGCAGCGCGTGAAGAACTCCCATGGTCACCAGGTTCTGGCTACTGAAGATCGCGCTTGGCGGATCGTCGCCCGCGAACAGCTCGCGCACGGCGACGCGCGCGGACTCCGCGTCATGCAAATCTTCCACAAGGGGGATGTTACTGGTCGGGATGCCAGCATCAGCCATCTGCTCGAGGAACCCGCGTTTTCGTTCGGCTGCGGTTTGGATGTCGTGCCGGTCGCCGAGATAGGCGATGCGCCGGTGGCCGCGGTCCAAGAGGTGCCGAGTCGCCGTCGCGGCCCCGTGCGCGTTGTCGCTGACCACGGCATCCGCTTCGATCCCGATTGGCTCACGGTCGACGAAGACCATCGGGGTTCCGTGATCCTGTTCCGGGATGAGGTAGCCCTGGCTCTTCGTGACGGTCGTCAGAATGAGGCCATCCACTCGTCGACGCAGGAATGCCTCGACGATTCCTCGCTCCCGAAGCGGGTCGTCATCGAGGCTCGCGGCGAACACGGCGGTGCCGCGCTCGCGAGCGGCATCTTCGACCGCGCGATGGAGTGCGCCGGCAAAGGGGTTGGCGACGCTTCCGACCAGGAGTCCAAGTGTCTGCGTCTTCTTGTCGGCGCGCTTGAGGTTGCCCGCGTGCAGGTTGGGCTGGTAGTTCAGGCGCTGGGCGGCATCCATGACCCTGGCGATTGTCGCCGCGGAAACGTTGGGTTCGTCGTTGATAACGCGGGAAACAGTCTTGAGCCCGACGCCCGCCAGGGCGGCGACGTGCCGCATCGTGGGTCGCTGCTGGGGAGCCCCCCGCGAGGACTCCGTGCCTGACAACGGTGTCACGAATTGATCTCCAAGTTGATGTGTCGACTTGACTATATAGGCACACATGCCTTAGACCTAACATGACACCGTTGTCAGGCACACGAGTGCCCCTAACGAAATGAAGAGGAATTCAATGTCGAATCGCACAGCATCACGAATTTGGGCAAAGCGCGCGGTGACCGTCACTGCCGTTGCGGCGATCGCAACGCTCGGCCTGGCTGCCTGCAGCTCGAACAGCTCCGGAGGCACCTCCGGCGGGAAGAAGTCGTACACGCTCGGTTTTGTCGTTGGGGCGTCCTCGGACCCGTTCTTCCAGGCGATGAAGGTCGGCGCACAGGCTGAGGCAACGAAGCTCGGCGACAAGCTGATCTTCCAGGGCAATGCAACGACGTACTCGCCGGCAACGCAGATTCCGATCGTCAATCAGGTTCTGGCCGAGAAGCCGGATGGACTTGCGCTCGCCCCGACCGACCCGGTGGCACTCCAGGCATCGGTCACCACGGCCCACAACTCGGGAATTGCCGTGGTGAACGTCGATAGCCGCGTGAATAACCTCGGCGATGTCATTTCATTCATCACGGGTGACAACAACGACGGTGGCACGAAGGCGGCCGACGAAATGGCGAAGGCCATCGGTTACACGTCGGGTGGCAGCTACCAGGTCGTCGTCGGATTGACCTCGGCAACCGCGTCAACCAACGTCGCCCGCCTCGACGGTTTCAAGAAGGAGATCGCGGCGAAGTATCCGGGTATCAAGATCGTTGCCACCGGATATTCGCAGTCCAACTCGACAACAGCCGACTCGAACATCAACAACTGGCTGACCGAGTTCCCGAAGCTCAACGGAATCTTCGCGATCGATGGCACTAACGCCACCGGTGCCGCGGCGGCTCTGCAGGCGAAGGGCCTCACAGGCAAGGTTGCGCTTATCGGCTACGACGCATACAAGACCAACGTCGACCTGATCGCGAAGGGCGTGTTCACGGCTCTCGTCGCGCAGAACCCGGCGCAGGAGGGCAAGGATGCTGTCGACACCCTCGACAAGTACCTGCGTGCTGGCAAGAAGTCGACCGGTATCCAGAAGAGCGTGACTCTGCCGAACATTCTGCTCGACAAGGACAGTTCTGCGGCTGACCTGCAGAAGTACACTTACGTGCAGAAATAGCCTCACGGCACCAAGCGTCCATTGCATCAGAGTCGAGCAGAGGTAATAAGAAGTGTCGGGTAGTTCTCCAACGCCAACGAAGAACAGGCAACCTGGTCCGGTAAGGGTGGCTGAAACAGCGGACGAGCGGCAACAAAACATCATTGCGCGCCTGCTAAACAGTCAGATCTCGCTGCTGATCCTGGTGATCGTCGTGCTCGCTATCGCGTTCACGATCCTCAACCCGATCTTCTTCTCCCTTGGCGTGGCTGGCAACATCCTGGTGCAGTGGGCACCGATCGTTTTGATCGCAGTTGGTGAGACATTCGTCATCGTCACGGGTGGAATCGACCTTTCGGTCGGTTCCACTCTGACGGTCTCGAGCGTCATTGCCGCCTTTGCAATGGCTGGTCTGACCGGAGCCGGATGGCCAGACTGGGCATCGCTGCTTGTAGGTACGCTGGTGGCGGTCGGGATCGGCGGCCTAGTCGGAACGATTAATCAGCTTCTGATCAACTTCGCGAAGCTTGTCCCGTTTGTCGCGAGCCTCGCAACACTCGGCGCTGGCGCCGGCGTCGCTGTGGTGCTCACTGGCGGCGGTCCCGTCGCCGGTGGTCCGGCATCCGCACAGGGACTCTCGGTTCCCTGGCTCGGTCCGCTGTCGTGGCCGGCCATCATCGCGACGGTGATCGTCGTGATCGCGGGACTCTTTCTGCACAAATCACGATTCGGTCGCTACACCTTCGCGATCGGTGGCAACGCATTTGCCGCGACTGCGTCCGGAATCAGCGTCGCGAAACACCGCGCGAAGGTCTACATCCTCTCCGGCATGTTGGCTGGCGCCGCAGGCATGGTCCTCTATCTGCAGCTTGGCTCCGGTTCGCCCAGCGCCGGGTACGGCGACGAGCTCAGTGCCATCGCTGCGGTCGTGATCGGCGGAGCCAGCCTCATGGGTGGCCAGGCCAATATCGGTGGATCCATCCTCGGGGCGCTCATACTCAGCATGTTGACCAGCGGCCTCATCATCATCAACGTCGACGCGAACTGGAACCAGATCGTCGTCGCCATCCTCATTGCCGCAGCCGCCTCTCTGCAGGCGCTGCGGGGGATTTCACATAGGAGACGCGCATGAGTCCGTCTGGCACACCTCTGTATGAGGTCCGCAATATCTCGAAGAACTACGGGAGCGTCGTCGCTCTTGAGAACGTCAGTCTGCAGATCTACCCGGGCGAGGTCCTTGGCCTGGTCGGAGACAACGGTGCAGGCAAGTCCACCCTGGTCAAGGTGCTCTCGGGCGCTCACCAACCGGACTCCGGTGAGATTCTGCTCGAGGGCGTGGAACACCACTGGCGTGCGCCGCACGACGTGTTGCAGGCCGGCATCGAGACGCTGTACCAAGACTCCGGGCTTGCGCCGAATCTGACCGTCTCATCGAACGTGTTCCTGGGCCGCGAGAAGACGGTGGGCGGATTCCTGGGCAAGTTGGGCTTCCTGGCCCAGAAGCAAATGGACACCATCGCGCACGAGGACCTCGATCGTGCCGGCATCGGCGTGGCAGCGACGGACCGAACCGTCGCGGAACTGTCCGGTGGCCAGCGCCAGGCGGTCGCGATCGGTCGCGCGGTTGCCTGGGCCCGCAAGGTCATCATCCTCGATGAGCCAACCAATCATCTCGGTGCCCGACAGGCAAACGAGGTCCTGGATGTCATCAAGGCCGCCAAGGCGAAGGATCTCGGCGTCGTCTTCATCTCGCACACGCTGCCGCACGTTCTTCAGGTGACCGATCGAATCGTGGTCATGCGACTGGGCAAGGTGGTGCGGGATGCGCCGACGTCGGAGTTCGACGCCGAGTCGCTGCTCGGGACGATCACAGGCCTGCTCACCAAATCATGACGGCTGATGCCGACCCGCGTCGTGTGTTGTACGCGGAGTTCACCGCGCTCGCCGGCAGTGTTGACCATGTCGCGGAGCTGTTGCGCTGGCTCACCGTAGAGGTCAGGAAGGAACCCGGCAACCTGGTATTCGCCGCGTCGCAGAAGAGCACCAATCCGGCCGAGTTCTTCGTCTACGAGGAGTACGTTGATGAGGCGGCATTCGCTGCCCACATCGGCGCAGACTACGGTGCCCGTTTCAATCGCAGCCTGACGGAGCTCATCGTCGGCGATGGGAGTGACTTGACCTTTCTGATGCCTCTATGAGCGCGGTTCGCCGCTGGCTGGGCCAGACCATGCACGACACCTGGCTGCGCACCGAGGAGCTGCGACTACTGGGGTTCGCCCGTCACGTCGTCCTGCCCGACGGCATGGCGGCCTGGCTGGACGACGATGGCAAGCCCGATCCCTCGCATCCGGAAGAGACCTGGATCACTGGGCGAATGGCTCACATCCACTATCTCGCGTCGCTGCGCGGGGTTCCGGGGGCCGACCCGATCGCACGACTGCTGTTGCGGGGGCTGGCAACTGCAGGGCGTGATCGGGAATTCGGTGGCTGGAATGACACCGTGCCCGCGGACCCGAAAGCGGACAAGGCCGCATACACGCATGCGTTCGTCATCCTCGCCGCATCGACCGGCACGATAGCGGGCGACCCGGCCGCGCAAGAACTGCTCACCGAGGTGCTCGAGCTTGTGGACGAGAAGTTCTGGGACCCGAAATTCGGCCGCTTCGTCGACACCTGGTCGCACGACTGGTCCGAGTTGCGCGGCTACCGCGGCATCAACGCGAACATGCACATGACCGAAGCGATGCTCGCGGCGACGGATGCGACCGGCGACCCGAAATACGCGGCCCGGTCGGTCGGGATCTGCGAGTTTGTGCTCGAGCGCGCGTCGAAGAATGGATGGCGCGTCCCCGAGCACTTCAACGACGAGTGGGTCGCCGACCTCGAATACAACAAGGATTCCCCGGCCGACCAGTTCAAGCCGTACGGGGCAACCGTCGGCCACGCATTCGAGTGGTCGAGACTGATCGCTCAAGCTGCGCCACTGTCGAAAGATCCGAAGGGGTTCCTCGAGGGCGCGCGGTCCCTGTTCGCCCAGGGCATTGCGGATGGCTGGGCTCGCGACGGCCAGCCGGGTTTCGTGTACACGGTCGACTGGAACGGCAAACCGGTCGTCTCCGATCGCCTGCACTGGGTGGTCGCTGAGGCGATCGCGGCCGCCGCGGTGTTGCACGACCTCACCGGGCTCGAGACCTACGCATCCAGCTACGCCGAGTGGTGGGACTATGCGGCGACGTACCTCATCGACATCGACAGGGGTTCGTGGCACCACCAGTTGGATGCCGACAACAGGCCGTCCTCAACCGTGTGGGATGGCAAACCGGACGTTTACCACGCATATCAGGCCGTGCTGATCAGCCAGCTTCCGCCGTCGACGAGCGTCGCATCCGCGGTCCAGTCGTCGATCGCCGAGAGCTCCTAGTAGTAAGGCTCGGCAGCGCTACCGCCCGCACCTGCTCGTTGACCGCGTCAATGAGCGGCCAGGCCTCGTCGAACGGGAGGTCGGGAATCGAGTAGCTGTGCCGTCCCGCGGCGGTCGTCGCGATGAGTGTCGCGAGCCCCGCCCGGCGCTGGAACAGGCTGCGCCTGATCGTCCAGCCGATGATTCCCTCGGTCGCCAGGACGACGCGCTTGCGGTTCAGCGAGCCACTCTGGGCGACCACCCATCCGGGGACCAGCGCGTGGCCCAGGCTGCGATAGCGATCCCGGGCCAGAAACACGGATCCCGGGATGATGACAACAAACGCCCACCACACCGCCGGGCTGACAATGCCGAGGAACTGGGCCGCAAGGGCAATGACGGCCAGGACCGCGGCAAAGGTCGCCGCGCGGGTGTAGCGCCGCCGATGGGCACGGCGACCGTGCTGTCGTAGATCCTCGGTGAGGGCCTGCTCGATCCCGACAATCTCCATGCCGATGCGAATGGCCTCGTCGCGCGGTCCCGGAGGGGAGAGCAGAGCGACTCCGCCGCGCTGACGACCCAGTCCGGTCATGATTGCGTGCGTCCATGCGCCGCCGACCGCACGAAGCGACAGCGGCTCGGAAAGCTGGATGCCGCGCAGCCGCCGCTCATCCAGCGTGACCTGGCGGGTGTGCAGCAGCCCGTGGGTGATGTGCAGTGTGGACTGGTCGACGCGGCTGATCTCGAAGCCGGAGTAGCTCAGCAGGTAGCGCACGACCGCGACGATGGATGCGGCGACGATGAGAATGCAGACCGACCACGCCACGAGGGTCAGGGCGGGCAGGTGCTCGATCTGGGTGAGTTCGTTCTTCACGAACGGAAGCCTCGTCAGCAGCCCGTTCTCGAAGAACTGGGTCTGCAGGACGAAGAACACGACCACGATGATCGAGCTGACTCCGCTCAGGGTGAAGGGAGCGTAGCGGACCCAGGCCGGTTTCCAGCGACTGAAGTTTCGATTCGGGATCGCGGCCTCGGCGATCGCGGAGGCGTCCGCCGGATCGGTCGCCTCCGTCAGCGCCGGCGTGCCCTTGGGCACGTGACTCAGCAGTTCCCTGCGGAGGGCTGGCACATCGCCCGAGCGCACGGCGTTAAACTCCAGTTCGTCGACGCCGTGGGAGGCGCCCGTGCCCGCCTTCACGACGGAGAGTTCGAAGATTCGGTGAAGAAGGGTGGAGTCGACATCCACGCTGCGGATGCGGTCGCGCGGCACCGACAACAGCTGGCGGTTCAGGATGCCCTTTCGAATCTGCACGTGGCTCGGGGTAATGCGATAACTGGTGGTGAACCAGCGCAGCACGCCGACAACGATGCCGACGCCGGAGAGCACATAAACCCACCACGGCTCGCCGCCGACAGATCCCGCGATGAGCGCGATGACGATGACGGGCAGGTAGCGGATGAGCTCCCGGAGCGGGTGGACAAGGAGCATCCGCGGGTTGAGCCGCAGCCATGGCAGTTCCGAGGGATCGACGTTCTCGGTCGAATCCGTGTCGGGGTTCGCGACTTCGCGAGTCACGTCGCGTCTCCCGCGTTCTCCTGGGCGATTGCGGCAAGCCTCGCGACCACCTCTTCGGCGACCGCGTCGTCGAGAGCGTGAATCGTCAGGGCTCCAGCGGAGGACGCCGTCGTGATTTTGATGGTGGTGAGGCCCATGATGCGCGAAAGAAAACCGCGCCGCGAGTCGACCGTTTGCAACCGCGAGATCGGAGCGACGCGCGTTTCCTGGGTGAGCCATCCCGAACGAACAAAGATGGCGTCGTCGGTAACCTCCCAGCGGTGCACGCTGTAGCGCCAGCGGGGCATGATGCTGGCGTGGATGATCGCGACGAGCACAGTGAGAGCGAGGCCGCCAAGATGGTACGGATTCGTCCAGAGGTTGCCGAGCCACATCCAGAGCACCTGGAGGGCGGCGAGGAATGCCCAGCCGACAATCGCATCGAGCGTCCAGAATCGCACGGCCCGCGTACTCGGTCGACCGACCGGATCGTGGATCATGGCGGCAATTCCTGCGGTGACCGACACGGCAAACCCCCTTATGAGCGAAACACCTTGGGATCCATCTTTGCCCCGAACCGCTGTCATGTCGCTGTCTTCCGCTGTCAGCGTGTGAAGAAGGAAATGACTGCGAGCCGGTTCCTGTTGTATTCTGTGTGGTTGCGTGCGTTTCCCGCCGCAATTGACAACTCAACAGTGTGCGATAGCGACCCACTCCGCACGCCCGCCATCGGCGGGCGACCGAAGGGAGTGCGCATGGGGATGATCGGTTTCGACATTGCCTGCAAAACTGCGAGAAGCGGGTCGAGGATGCAGGGTTATCTCGTTAACGCAGCCTGCAAACAATAAGTGCGAATAAATCACGCGCTGCCTACACTCTCGCTGCTTAAGCAAGAGCACTAAATAGGCTGTCGGTCCGGTAATGCTCTCTAACCGGGTCCCGGCATTATCCAGAGAGATTGCTCCGTAGTTACGCCTTAGGGCTACGGGGGACTTGCACTATGGCTGGGCTTGTTCACCTAGGTGCTTGTGGCAAAGGTGAGAGCCAAGGAGAACGTCAGCACAAGCTACGCCCGTAGAAGGCGCAGGATTACAGCAGTGGACGGGGGTTCAATTCCCCCCATCTCCACCATCCGGTTGCTATCGCACACTGACGAGTTCGAGACCCTACTTGAGCAGTTCTGCCATCTTCTGCGCGTAGGTGCGAGCGATGGCCAGTGCGCTTCCGATCGTCGCGTCGTTGTCGAAGAGCGCCGACAGAACGAGTTCCTGTCCCGGTACTCGCAGCTGCACGACGTAGCCCTTGCCGGACGCGATGATGATGTATTCGCTGGTCCCGATCTTCAACTCGTGGGCAACAGCGTCGCCGAGCGCCTGCATCGAGCTGGCCATCCCGGCGAATCTCGCCCCGTCGGTTTCGCCCGGCAGCCGGGCAACGTCGAAGCCGTCGTCGGTGAGCAGGGCGGCGTAGGTGAGCGAACTCGCCACGTCCTTCATCTCAGCGAGGAGAGTCGATGCGGCCTTGACCACCGCCGGCTTCGTGTGCAGCCCCGGGCTCACAGCGCCGCCGCCATGGTGGCGCCAAGCGCCTCGCGCATCTCGATGTTGACCACCAGCGTGAGCAGGACATCCACCATCTGGTCCCGCTCCCGGGGGTCGACAGTGAATACAGGGATGACCAGGTCGGGATTTGTGCGCTCGAGGGCGTCGGAGAAATCGGCCAGGGTGGGACCGTCGACGAGATCGGAGCGGGATATTCCGACAACGACGCCTCCGCGGTCATAGAGGTCCCGGAACTCGTCGATGAAGTAGAGCATCTCCGCGACCGGATCCGGAGCGTCATTATTGACGAGCAGCACCATTCCCCTTGCGCGCGTCTTGAGGATGCCCCACATGAAGTCGAATCTTTTTTGACCCGGGATGCCGTACAGCCGGACCTTCTCCTCGCCGTCGATGAGAATCTCGCCATAGTCCAGCGCAACCGTCGTGGTGGCCTTGTCGACAATGTGACGTTCGGAGTTGTTCGCCTCGGTCCTTACGACGTCGATGTCGCTCAGGCTCTGGATTGCTGTCGATTTGCCAGCCCCCATCGGACCGGCAAAGAGGATGACGTGCTCGGCCACGCGCTACCGCCCCAGCCGCTTGCGAAGCCGCGCAAAGAGGCTCTGGCGCTTCGCGGCGGCGGTTTCCTTGACCACGGGTGCCGCGGGAGCGTCCGCCGAACGCCAAATGATACGCATGAGGCTCAGGGCGTTGATGAGACGTTGAGCCTCCGACTCCTCCACGCCGGCGAGTGCCGCCAGCTCCGTCGTGCTGGCATACGTGTTGGCCAGCGCGGCCATCATCTTCATCTGGCCCAAATTGTGAGCGTGCCGCGTGATGTTCGGCCAGCGGGTGAGCTTGTACCGCTCATTCGGTGGCAGCCAGTATGCGGCCGCGCCACCGAAGGAGTTGAGCCCCATTTCCCAGAGCAGACCATCGAGATCCTGACCGGGGAGTTCGATGTATGGCGGGTCGTCCGGGCCGACGGGCTCGGTCTCCAGGTTGGTGTGAACGGCATCCACCGGGAAGAGCTCGAGTGGGGTAGACCACGAGAACGCGTGGTGGCGAAAGTCGATAAGAAGCGGACCGTGCATCTCGATGAGCATCGTGAGGTTCACGGGAGTGTTCAACCGCAGAACCGAATACACAGCGATGGCAGCGTGAGTCCAGCCCACGGTGACGGGAAAGCCCACCGAGACCGACGCCGGCTCCTCCGCCACGTGATTGGCATCAATTGTCATAGTGCGTCCCCGCTCTCGGATCCCGAACTTCCAACACCGGCGAACTGCAGATCACGCTTCGCCCCCCACGATTGCACGCCCCCAACGGCCACGACCTATAGCCGAATCCGGGGGTCGGCTTCTGTTGCCTTGTACCTCGCCATGGCGAGACTCGACTTGGCCTTGTCGCCGATCAGGTAGGTGAAAATCGACGGGTTACTTGGCAGCGGGTGAATGATCTGGACTTGGCTCGTGAGCGAAATCAGGACATCTTCAATTTTTTCGGCGGCGCCAAGCGCCCTGGTGCTCGCGAGGCGGGCGCGGAGAATGACGGATGCGCCCGCGGCTGCGAGCTCGATGTCGACACCGGAGCCGGCTTTGCCAAGGACCATCCCCGTCTCACTGTCCACGAGGGCGACCCCCATCGCGCCGTCGAAAGTCAAAAGCTCTTGGAGAACCGACTCGAGGCTGGGGCGATCATCGGTGATCGGGGCGGCGGCTGCTGTGACCACCGAAGTTGCGGATAGCGTCGCCGCCGCCGCAGGAGCATCAGCCGTGGTGGCCTGCCCCACGGGGGTGTACTCGGCGAGCCGCGCGGCCCACGAAGAGAAATCTGGCTCGGAATAGTCCAGGTGCTCGGGCTCCCTGCCGGAGCGCCTGCGGGCGCGTAGTGGAGACCGCGATTCAACACTCATGGGAGTTCTTCCTCATCTATCGGGTGATTGCTCCATGGTGGCAAGCGACGGATGCGGCAGAAACCCCCACTTATGGGCCCCTGGGCGCGCTGGCGCGCGGCTACAGCTGGAGCTGCCCGTCACACTCCGCGACTTTGAAGCGAGCCAGGGCCAGATTCGACTTGTTCTTGTCCATGGCGAGATAGAGGAAGATCGACGGATTCGCCGCGAGCGGTCGAACGATGTCGTACTGCGTGCTCATGGTGATGAGGATGTCGTCGATGGTGTCGGCCGACCCAAGCGTCCCGATCGACTTCAGCTGTGCGCGAACCACCTCGGTGTTGGCGGCGGCGGCGATGTCGAGACCAGCATCCGACCCCGCGTGTCCGAGAACCATCCCGGAATCGCTGTCCACCAGAGCAGCGCAGCGCGCGCCCGGAAGCTCGACAAGGCGCTCTAGTGACTCGGTGACGTTTGACATTTCGGATCCTTAGCTGGCACGTCCAACGCAGACACCTGATTCTAGCGATGACCACTTCGGCGCGATGCGTCCCCAAAGCGGGGGATTTCAGCCTGTTCGATACAGTAGCTCGAAGATCTAGACGTTGGAGTGTGATGTCCTCATGGGAGCACCGCTGACCGACGCCGCCATCCAGAAGCTCCGCGAGATGATTATTTCCGGTCGCTATCCGTCCGGTGCGCGCCTTCCCCCCGAGGCCGAACTGGCCGCCGAGTTGGGTCTGTCTCGCAACACCGCGCGCGAGGCGGTACGGGCGCTGTCTAGTGCCCGCGTCCTCGATGTGCGCCGGGGTGACGGCACCTACGTGACGAGTCTTCGTCCCGAACTTCTTCTCGAGGGCATCGCATTTGCTGTCGAGGTGATGCACGAGGAGTCCGGGCTCGAACTCCTCGAGGTGCGACGCATCCTCGAACCCGGTGCAACGGCGCTCGCCGCATCCAAGATCGATGCCGAGGCGATCACGCAACTCCAGAACACGCTGGCGAGGATGCAGGACAGCAGCACGGATCTCGAAGAGTTCGTGCGCTACGACGCCGAGTTCCACGCCCAAATTGCGGCGGCATCCGACAACCAGACCCTGGCATCCATGCTCAACGGGGTGTCGAGCCACGCATTCCGGGCTCGCGTCTGGCAGGGCATTATCGACAGCGAGGCGATCGCTCGCACGATCTTCGAGCATCACCGGATCCTCGATGCCGTAACGAGCGGCGATGTCGAGTTGGCTCGCGCCGTCGCCCTTGCGCACGTCACGACGACGGAGGAATTCATGCGCCGGATGCTCGTCGTCCGGCACGAGTCGGGAGCAAGGGTGCGATCCCTTCCGAAAACCAAGTCATAGGATCGGCGGCGTGGGACCCGAGGGACCCACGCCGCCGACCGCCTAGCCGGAGATCACGAACGACGAAATCGTGTTGTCATTCCCGGTATTGGCGAGATTGGCGTTGCTGGCTGTGAACGTCCAGGATGTGCCGGTGAAGTCGCCATCCGTGTATGCGACCACGGTCTTGCCAGCGGGCACCTGAATCGAGGAGATCGCGTCGTTGGCGATGCCAGCGGCCTCCATCTGCGAGATGCCGTAACTGCCATCTCCCAGCGTGACACCCGTGCCGCCGTAGTTGGCATTCGGATAGAACGCCACACCGCTCGCAGCGGTACTCGTAATCACGAACGACGAGATCGTGTTGTCGTTTCCGGTATTGGCCAGATTGGTGTTGTTTGCTGTGTAGGTCCACGACGTGCCCGAGAAACCGTCATCGCCGTATGCGACGATCTGGTACCCGGTTGGGACCTGGATCGACGACACGGCGTCATTGGGCATCCCGGCGGCAACCATCTCGGCGAGCGTGTAGCTGCCAACTCCGAACGTGACGCCCGTGCCGCCAAAGCTGGCGTTCGGGTACAGAGTCACGCCGGCCCCGGCCGTCGCCGCCGCGTCGATTCCGATCTTCACGCCGCCGAGGTGCTTGGCGGCGGTCGCAACGGACCCGGTCACCTGGGCGAAGGGCAACGATGTGGTGAGCGCCGAGGGCTGTTCCACCAGGTAGGACTGGCCAGAGGTGACCGGGACGCTCAGCGTTGCCGCCGTCGTGCTGGCGACGACCACAGCGTTACTCGAGCCGTTCACCACCTCGACCGACTTACCCGGCCACGGGTTGCGCACCTGCATGGTCTGGGTCGCCCCGGCCTGGATGGCGACCGTTGCGATGGTCCCGCCCTCGATTTGAACATCCACCTTGGTGTTGTTCTGCACCGAGACCGTTCCGCTGACATCCCACGCGGTCGGCCATGCTGGCGCGATCCTCAGCAGGCCGTCGTAGTCCTGGACGAGAGCCTCATCGACGCCCGCCGCGATTCCGGCGGATTGCTCGATGTACGACTCGGTTCCCACCGTGGCGCCGATATCGGCCATGCCCGAGATGTACACCTGATGGCTCTCGGTGATCGAAACGAGTTTCGACTGCACCTCGCTCGGCATGTCTAGCCGAGCCGCATCGATCGCGTCGAGGCTCCAGTCGTTGCCGCCGTTCACCGGTCGATGATTGTACGTGCGCACGGCGAGAGGCTCGAGGCTGGACGTGTCGCTGATGACATCCCACGGCCAGACCGGCTCTAGGCCGATGTTTTCCGAGTTGCGGATGGTCGCCGTTGGCTGGTACGAGTCGGCGATCACATCGGTTCCTGACGCGTCGGCCGAGGGCGTAAGCAACTGCTGCAGCGTTGCCTGGTCGGTCCTCGCGTACGGCGGGATCTCGGTCAGCGCGGTCTGCATCTGCGTCACCAGCGAGGCGTCGGTACCGAGCTTCTGCGCGGCACTGATGGCGGCGGGGAAGAGCGCTTGCATGGCGACGAGGTCCGTCGTCGGGTCGGTGACGGCCCACTGCGTCTCGTGCGCGTTGGCGGTGGCGTGCAACAGTCCATCCGATCCCTTCTTCTCGTAGGCGAGCAGGAAGATGGCCGACTGTTCCATGAGCGGGTAGTACTTGGTCAGGAACGTCGTGTCTCCGGTGTCCTGGTACTGCTGCCAGACGTAGAGCGAGATCTCCGGTCCACTCGTGATGTCGAGTGCATTCCAGTTAGGGCTGCCCGGCTCACTGCAGGCGGCGTTTGCCCCGGCTCCCGGGTCACCGCCATTGCCGTTGAAACGCATGACCTCGGGCACACACGCGCCGGCCAGGCCGCCCATCTGGGCCTTGGTCCAGGTCTCGATGTTGGGAAGCGCATTGAGGTAGAGGTTGAATATTGGTGTATTCAGAGCGAAGTTGCCCGTGCTCATGTTGGCCGATATCTGCGTGCGCAGGTTCCACAGCCAGGTCGAGGATGGCGTCCATGCCTGATGGTCCTGTCCGAAGTTGAACATGTCGGTCACGCCGGCCTGGCTGCCCGGGTAGGTGCCGCGCATCGATGCCGCCTCCGTATACAGGTAGATCGTCCGAAGGCTCTCGATGTACTGCGCCGAGCCGTCGGCCGAGTTCATCTCCACGAGGCCAGAGTTCGCCCAGAAGTTGTTCCACCACGACGACTGGCTGGTCAGTAGTGAGGACTCCGTCGCGGTCGCATCGCTGCCGAGCAGCGAGCTCGCGGTCGTTGCGGCGTTGCCGCCCGCCCATGTCGGAGCGCCAACGATGACGCGGAAGCTGCCGTCTGCGTTGGGCTTGAAACTCACCTTGACACTCGTCGAGTTGACGACGGACGCCGTCACGCCCTGACCGCCAGCGGTGACCGCCGCGAGGGATCCGAAGGTCTTACCGGATGGTTCCTGCTCGCTGTTGTCCACCCACGTCTCGGCAAGCGTCCCGATCGAGCCGGATGCCGCGGCAACCGGACTGCGTCCCGCCCAGAGACCAACGGTTGCGGTCTGTGTTGTCGCGGGATTCGCGCCCGTCACATCGACGATGAGCTCGTCCTTGCCGGAGGCAACCCATGCCTTAAGCGTCATACCGCCGCCGGACTCATTGAGGACCCCGTTGTACAGGTCCAGTGTCCCGGTGAAGTTGGACGCGGAGGTCATGGTGCTGAGACCCGGGATGGTCACCTGCCCGGGTGACTTGCGGTCGGGCATGGTGTCTGTGCGGTTCAGCTGCGCGGTGAAGCCCCCTGCCGCCCACTCCGCTACGCCCAGGGATCCGTTCCCGAGCCCGAGGGATTGCGCAGCGGCGGTGTTGGGGGCACCGAGGAAGATGTCGGAACGCCCGACAACCCCCGCGGTGTTGACCGAGAAGTGACCGCTTTGCCAAGCCGTGGTTACTGTTGCGGCGGAGGCGCTGGTCGCGGCTCCTAAGGCGATCGAGAGAGCGACAAGCGAAACGACAGCGGTGACGGCTGGCAGTTTTCGCAGCGAGCGGGGTAACGACATTGTTATCTCCTAGAGTTCGCAAAACATTGGGTTAATTTATAGCACCGCACCCAAGCGCTGCATAGAACTGGCCAGTATCCCGCACTCACGGAGGCTAACATCCAATCTTTCATCGACTATTGACGATGTTTCGCTCTCTGGGCTAACGTGTGCTCAAACGCTTGAGCAGGTCGTGCGGCGTTTCGAAGGGAGCGGTAACGCCATGGCGATTGAGATCGAGCGGCCACTCGACGGCATCCTCGTTCTGGACTTCAGCCAGTTTCTTGCCGGTCCGGTCGCTGCCATGCGCCTCGCCGACCTGGGTGCGCGAGTGATCAAGGTCGAGCGTCCCGGCGTTGGCGACATCGGCAGGACCCTGGCATTCGCAGGCAGGACCGCGGACGGTGACACCATCTCGTTCCACGCGATGAATCGCAACAAGGAGAGCGTCGCAGCAGACCTGAAGGACCCGGACGATCTCGCCTGGGTAAAGCACCTGGTCGGCAAAGCGGACGTGCTCATCCAGAACTTCAGGCCTGGAGTGATGGAGCGGATCGGCCTCGACTACGAGTCGGTGCGCGCCATCAATCCAACACTGGTCTATGCGAGCGCGACCGGCTATGGCGACAGTGGTCCGTGGAAGGACCGGCCGGGTCAGGACCTGCTGGCGCAGTCGATCACCGGTATGCCGTGGCTCAGCGGTTCCCGGGGCGACGGACCGGTTCCCGTCGGACTCTCCATCGCGGATCACCTGATGAGCTGTCACATTGCGCAGGGAGTGACCGCCCTGCTCGTCCGGCGGTTCCGCACCGGGGTGGGCGGCCACGTGCAGACGAGCTTGCTCGAAGCGATGCTCGACCTGCAACTCGAACTTTTGAGCACGCATCTCAATGACGCGAGCGTTACCGTGAATCGGGGTGGAGCGCACTCGGCGAATGCCTTCCTGTCAGCGCCGTACGGCACATATCCAACGAGCGATGGCCATATCGCCCTGGCGATGAACCCGGTGAATCGGATCGGAGAGCTCCTCGGCGTTGCGGAGCTGACGGCCATGGCCGACCCCGCGATTTGGTGGGAGAAGCAGGACGAGATTTCAGAGCTCCTGGCTGCGCGCTTTTCCAGCGAGTCGACCGAATACTGGCTCGAGATCCTCGATCGGGCCGACGTGTGGTGCGCGCCGGTTCTGACCCTCGAACAACTCGTCGCCCACGACGGATTCCGCGCCATCCGGATGACCCAGGAGATCACGCGCGACCCGATCGGCACCGACGCGCCGGTCACGCTCGTCACCACACGCGGTCCCCTGCGAGTTGATGGCGCACCGCTCACCGGGTCACGCCCGGCGCCGAGGCTCGGAGAACATACGGATGCGGTTCGGCGCGAGTTTCCCGCGCCGGCCTCGGTGCAGGCATGACAATCGTGCTCCGCGGCATCACCTGGGAGCATGCACGCGGGTATGACAGCGTGGTCGCGGCAGCAAACGCGTATCGCGTGATCCGCCCGGATGTCGAAGTGAAGTGGGAGTTCCGGTCGCTGCAGGCATTCGCCGATCAACCGATCGAGCGACTCGTCGAGCAGTACGACCTGCTAGTGATCGATCATCCTCACGTCCCGGTCGCCGCAGACCGTGGTCTGTTTGCCCGACTCGACGGAACCGGACACGACGATAAGCTCCGGGTGCTGGCGAGCCAGTCGGTTGGTCGGTCGCATGAGAGCTACTCGCACGGCGGCCACCAGTGGGCCCTGGCGACGGACGCGGCAGCTCAGGTTGCGGTCTTCCGCCCCGACCTGATCTCCGAGCCGCCCCGGGACTGGCCGGAGGTGCTCGAACTCGCACGCGCGGGAAAGGTCCTTTGGGCGAGCAAGCCCATCGACGCGTTTTCGAGCCTCGTTACGATCTCGGCGAACGCCGGCGCGTCCCCGATGAACGGCGACGGGCTGTTCCTGCCCGAGACCGCCGCCCTCGAGGCCCTTGCCCTTCTGCACGAACTGGTCGCTCTCGTCCCCGTCGACAACCTGACCTGGAATCCCATTCAGGTCGCTGATGCGCTCGCGGAGGTCGACACGTGGGCATACTCGCCACTCGCCTTCGGCTACAGCAACTATTCGCGCGACGGATTCCGGAAGCATCGACTGCGCTATGTCGACATCCCCAGCGGACCGCTCGGGGTGGCCGGATCGTTGCTGGGCGGCGCCGGAGTCGCGGTTTCGGCACAGTCTGACGTTCCGGATGACGCTCGCGCGCACGCCTTTTGGCTGGCGTCAGCCGGAGTTCAGTCCGGTGCATACTTCGATGGCGGCGGCCAACCAGGCAACGCGGTCGCCTGGGATGACGATCGCACGAATGCCCGGACTCTCGATTTCTTCCGTGGCACGCGTGCAACCCTTGAGGGTGCGTACCTCCGACCGAGGTTCGCGCAGTACATCGAGTTGCAGGATCGGCTGTCGCCGCTCGTCACCCGGACCCTGGCCGGGGAGCTGACCGACGCCGAGTGCGTCGCACGAATGAACGACCTGACCGCCGAATTGAGTGCGGCGAGCTGATGCAGACAATCGATCGGTGGTTCGACGACTATCAGCTCGGCGAGAGCAGGCGCTCGACGGGACGCACGATCACGGAGTCAGACATCGTGCTGCACGCCGGACAGACCGGCGATTTCTTTCCGCACCACATGGATGCCGAGTGGGCCGCGACGCAGTCCATCGGGCAGCGGATCGCTCACGGCACGCTCATCCTGTCGGTTGCCGTTGGTATGACGGCCGTGGACATCAATCCCCAGGCCATGAGCTATGGCTATGACCGCATCCGATTCGTTGCTCCGGTCTTTATCGGCGACACGATCACCGTGACCGCCGAGATCGCGGCGAAGAGCGATCACGCGAAGCAGCCGGCACGGTTCGGCTACGTGCACGAAGCGGTCACAGTGACCAACCAGCGCGGCGACGTTGTGCTGGTCCTCACGCACCTCTACCTCGTGAACAAGAGATAGCTCGCCGTGCCCGATCTACACTGGGCCAGTGTCGACCCTGAGTGACGTCGCCGAGCTCGCTGGAGTCTCGGTATCGGCAGTCTCGCGCGTCCTCAGCAACGCTCCGAGTTCCCGGGTCAGCGGCGCGACCCGGCAACGGATCGAGGATGCCGCCCGCGAACTGGACTATCACCCGAACTTCGCCGCGCGCGCCCTGAAATTCGCCCGGACCAACGTCATTGCCATGATCGTTCCCGATCTCACGAACGCCATCTTCAGCGAACTCATGCGTGGCGTCGAGGATGCTGCTGCGGAGCTCGGCTACATGGTGCTTCTCGCTCGCGCCGAGAGCATGCGACCGATCGCGGCATCCGTTGCAAGGCTGGTAGGCGAGGGCAGAGTGGACGGGGTGCTCATCCAGGTCGGCGACAACATCTCGACCGACGAACTCGCCGCGATCCTTGAGGGTCGGGTTCCCGCGGTGATCATCAACTCCCGGAGGGACGACCATGTCGGATCGGTTATTCTGCCGGACGAGGCCGGTGCTCGTCTCGCGGTGGAACACCTGGTCGGCCTCGGCCACCGGAGGATCGGTTTCGTGAACGGTCTCCCGACAACGGACAGTGCCCAGCGCAGGGAGGTGGGGTTTGCTGCGGCGATGGCGGCGTTCGGGCTTCCGGTCGATCAGCGACTTGTCACTCGGCTCGGCTACGACCCTCGTCAGGGCCGCGCAGCCATGGCGGAGATCGATCGTCGGGGACAGCGACCAACCGCGGTGGTGGTTGCCAACGTTAACGCCGCCCTCGGTCTCATGCTCGAAGCTCGCGCGCGGGGGCGAGAGGTTCCCGCCGATCTGTCCGTTGTTGCGATCCACGACGCGTGGACGGCCGAGAACGCGTGGCCCCCGCTGACTACGGTTCGGATGCCGCTCTACGAACTCGGCAGGCGATCGATGGCGAGCATACTTGAGCGCATCGACGCGGGAACGATCGAGGACGTCGTGGTCTCTGACCCGCAGCCCGCGCTCGTCGTCAGAAAGTCAACGGGTCCGATATAGGCATATTCAACCGACCAATTTTCGTTCTACGCGCAATTTTGGCCTCGGAGTCGTCAAAAAGTCCCAAATACATCTAATGTTTGCCCTATGCTTACGTGACGGCGATTAGACCAACGGCGAATGGATGGTGCAATGCGGACGCGCTCAACGCGGAGCGGTCTCCAGCTGACCGAGCTCGGTCTTGGGGCTGCCCAATTCGGCAACCTCTATCGGGAGACCACCGATGAGCAGGCCGCGGGCGCAGTCGCAGCCGCGTGGGACGCGGGCATCCGTTACTTTGACACCGCTCCGCACTACGGTCTCGGCCTCTCGGAGCGGCGCCTCGGGTCGCTCCTGCGCCAGTATCCCCGCCACGAATACGTGGTGTCCTCCAAGGTCGGTCGGCTGCTGGTCGACAGCCCCGAACTCGCCGATCGACTAGATGACCAGGGCTTCGTCGTCCCCGCTGCCAACCGGCGCCAGTGGGATTTCAGTCGCGACGGGATCCTTCGCTCATTCGAGGAGTCGCTCTCACGCACCGGGCTCGACTCGATCGACATCCTCTATCTGCACGACCCGGACGACCACATGGAGCAGGCGCTGGGCGAGGGCATCCAGACCCTGATCGAGTTGCGTGACCAGGGCGTCGTCGGTGCGGTCGGGGCCGGCATGAATCAGTCCGCGGCACTGGCAACTCTGGTTCGCGAGACCGACCTCGACCTGGTCATGCTCGCGAGCCGCTACACCCTGCTCGAGCAGGGTGCGGACGACGACCTCCTGCCGGTCGCCCTGGAACGAGGCGTCGGGGTTGTGATCGCGGGGGTATATAACACGGGGTTGCTTAGTTCCGCCCGGCCCTCCACCGGAGCGAAATACGACTACCTTGACGCTCCTGCCGAGCTCGTTGCCCGCGCCATCGAGATTGCCGATGTCTGCGAGCGCCACGGAGTCACGCTGCCCGATGTCGCCCTGGCGTTCCCCCTGCTGCATCCCGCGGTGGTCTCCGTCGTCGTCGGAGTTCGGGACGCCGCCCAAATGACGAGCAACGTCGAGCGGTACTCCCAATCCATTCCCGCAGCGCTGTGGCTCGAACTTCGAGCCGACTCCCTGCTGCCTGATTCGCCGTACCTTCACGCCTGACGGGATCACCAGACATGACAACCATCACCGCAGTAACCAGCCACGACGTGCGATTCCCCACATCGCTCACCGCAGACGGCTCGGACGCGATGAACAAGGACGGCGACTACTCGGCGGCCTACGTGGTCGTGCACACCAGCGACCCCGCGCTCAAGGGGTATGGGTTCACGTTCACGATCGGTCGTGGGAACGACCTGTGTGTCGAAGCTGCCCGCCAGCGCGGCATCCCGCTCGTCGGCCGCTCAGTCGAGGATTCGGTTGCTGACCTCGGGGGCGTGTACCGGGACCTCAACAGCGACTCACAACTGCGCTGGCTCGGTCCGGAGAAGGGTGTGGAGCATCTCGCGCTCGCCGCGGTGATGAACGCAATGTGGGATCTCGCGGCCCGCGTCGCAGGCAAACCGCTGTGGCGCCTGCTCGCCGAGATGACCCCGGAACAGCTAGTCGATGCCGCCGACCTCAAATACCTTTCCGATGCGATCACGCGCGATGAGGCGCTCGCAATGCTCACCGAACTCGCGCCAACCCGTGCCGAGCGCATCGCCGAGCTCACCGAGACCGGGTACCCCTGCTACACGACGAGCGCGGGATGGCTAGGGTACAGCGACGAGAAGCTGCGTCGGCTCCTGCAGGAGGCCGTTGATGAGGGCTACCAACACGTCAAGCTGAAGGTCGGAGCCAATCGCCAGGAGGACATCCGCCGGCTTGGCATTGCCCGCGATGTGATCGGGCCGGATGCCAAGCTCATGATCGACGCCAACCAGGTGTGGGATGTCCCGGAGGCGATCGATTGGGTCGGCGAGCTCGCGCAATTCCATCCGCACTGGGTGGAGGAGCCGACCAGCCCCGACGACGTGCTCGGCCACGCGGCGATCCGCAAGGGGATCGCCCCGATCGGGGTCGCGACGGGAGAGCACGCGATGAACCGGGTGCTATTCAAGCAGTTCTTCCAGGCCGAGGCCATTGATTTCTGCCAGCTCGATTCGGCCAGGCTTGGCAGTATCAACGAGATTCTCAGCGTCTATTTCATGGCGAACAAGTTCGGCATCCCGGTGTGTCCACATGCCGGTGGTGTTGGTCTGTGCGAGCTCGTGCAGCACCTGTCGATCTTCGACTACGTTGCTGTGTCCGGGTCGCTCGAGAATCGGGTTACCGAGTACGTCGACCACCTGCACGAGCATTTCGTCGACCCGTGCGTCGTGCGCGGCGGCGCGTACGTGCTGCCGACCGCGCCCGGTTACAGTGCGCAGATGTTCGACGAGTCCGTCGCCGAGTTCACCTTTCCAACCGGCCGCTACTGGTCCTCGTCGATCGCAGGCTGATCCTGCAGGTAGTCCTCGACCACCAGCAGGTGGTGTCCCATGAGCAGGCGCGCGCGATCGGGATGGTGCGACTGCAGGGCACCGAGGATGGCGACGTGCTCGTCGTGCGAGGTGACAACCCTCCCGTGATTGTGGAGACCGAGCCATAGTCGCGCACGCTGGGTTCGATTGGCGAGCGCGTCGATCAGCGCGGACATCGCTGAATTGTTGGCTGCCTGCGCGACGATGTGATGGAAGGCGATGTCTGCATCCATGATCGCCTCGTGATCGAGTTCCTGTCCCTCAACGACGAGGGGTTTGACGGCCGCGAGCACGGCGGCGGCGTCGGCGAGCTGCTCGTCGGTGATGTACAGCGCCGCGCGTGCGGCGGCCTCGGACTCGAGGATGCGGCGGACCGTGTGCAGGTCGTGCCGGTGTTCCGGTGCCTGGAGATCGACCATGAATCCCATGGGCGCGAGCAGGAGATTCGAGTCGAGCGATGTCACATACGTTCCGTCGCCCTGCCGTGTCTCGAGAACACCCATGATGCAGAGCGCGCGGACGCCCTCGCGGAGCGAGCCACGGGAAACACCGAGCGAGACCGCGAGATCCTTTTCGATCGGCAGGCGCGAACCGGGACCGAGCGCGCCGGTCGTGATCATGTGCTTGATGCCCTGGAGCACAACGTCGGTCTGCGAAAGGGTGCCGCCAGCGTTAACGGGGGTCTCGGTTTGGGGCGGAGCCTGCGTCATGGCGTCATTCTATGGCCGAGAGGTGCCCGGGGCGCGAGCGGTGCGTCGGTATTCATCAGACTAATCATAGGAATCAGCCACAAAAGTGGGTGTTCAAGGATAATGTTGGGATATACATCGGATGAAATACTCAAAGATGAGGCAATCCTTATGCCGACGGGCTCCCTAGATTCTGACACGTCCCTCGCGGTGTCCGGCGTTCGCGCCGTATTGCTCTCCGCGACCTACCCGCCGGGGGAGGAGCTCACCTGGGTCGGGGGAACGATCTGGTCATGGGATGCTGCGCTGGTCGAAGTGACCCTAACGGACGGCACAACGGGGCTCGGTGAGGTGGGGGCGGGAATCATGGCGGCGCGCGCCGTGCCCGGGATTGTCGACGCGTTTGAGCCGTACCTGGTCGGTGTCGACTTGGCCCATCCACTTGACGTCGCAACTCACCTTCGGGCGTACACCGCGTTCTGGGCGCGCGGCGGCATTGTCAACGGCGTCGCGGGCGCAATCGAGACCGCGTGTCTCGATGCGGTCGCGAAGCGAAACTCCGTGCCGGCATACGAGCTCATGGGTGGAGCCAAGCGGTCAAGCATCGAGACCTATGCCAGCGGCGGACTCGGTACAACCTTCGACCAGATCTCGGACTGGATGCTCACCCAGGTCGATGTCGGCTTCCGCACGGTGAAGTTCCGCGCGATGACGGATCCGGATACGACGCTGCGTCTGCTCGACCACGTCGTCGACGCACTACCCGATGGCATTGGTTTCATCCTCGACGCGGTCCAGGGCTGTGCTTCGTCGCCCTGGAGTGTCGACGATGCCATCCGAGTCGGTCGCGATGTGGCGGCGAGGGGAGCGCGCTGGTACGAAGAGCCGTGTTTCGCGGATGATCTGGTCGGATATGCCAGGGTCAGGGCCGAGCTGGACGTTGCAATATCCGGGGTCGAGTCAAACGGAACGGTTCGCGAATTCGCCGAGTTGATCTCGTCTGGCGGCATTGACATCGCCCAGCCGGACGTCACCTTCGTGGGCGGCCCGCGAGCCTTCTCCGAAGTCGTCGCGCTCGCCGGGGCTGCCGGTTTGTCTGCTGTTCCGCACGTCTGGGGTAGCGGGGTTACGTTCGCCGCGAACCTGCACACTGTGCTCGCCGAACCCGGTGTCGAACTGTTCGAGTTCTGCACCCTCCCCAATCCGCTGCGCGATGTCCTGCTGGTCGAACCCGTCGGCTTCGATGGCGGCACGCTCGCTGCGCCTACCGCCCCGGGTCTCGGCGTCGCCCTGACCCCGGCGATCGAGGAACGGTTCGCGTTCGTGCCAGGCGGCGGCCATGTCATCCGATAGGCGCGGATTCGAACCGCTCGAGGGCGACGAACGGCTCAGCTCGGCCATCCTGAGTGATTCGCTCGACGCAGCGGGCCAGCGCGACCGAGTTTCCCGGATTCGGCTCGCACCGCTCGCGCCCGGAAGCCGCATCCTCGGTCGCGCCTGGACCGTGAGTTTCGAACCGTCGACCGACGACAACCCGTCCGATCCGTATGGCGCCGCCATCGACTTCATTTCCGCGATCAGAGTCGGCGAGATCGCGGTGATCGGAACCGCCGAGAGCAATGAGTCCGCATTTTGGGGCGAGTTGTTCAGTGCCGCGGCGATGGGTGCGGGTGCTGCGGGTGTGGTGACCGACGGCAACCTGAGGGACACCGACAAGATCGTGGAGATGGGTTTCCCCGCGTTTTCGCTCTCGCGACGACCCATCGACTACCGGGGGCGGATGCGTGTCGTCGGGATCGGGGAGCCAACCAGCATAGGCGGAGTAACCATCGAATCGGGGGAGCTCATCATGGCCGACGACGATGGCCTCGTCGCGATCCCGCGGTTCGCCGAAAATGAGGTGTTACAACGGGCGCGGGAGCGGGCCGGGGGAGAATCGACGGTGTTGTCCGAGCTACGCGCAGGGGAGACCCTGCGAGCGGTGTGGGAACGGCACGGTCTCCTGTAGGACCAACACGGAGAAGGGCGTCACATGTCAGAGCTCATCATCGACGCGCACCAGCACGTCTGGGATCCGGGCCGTGCGAGGTACGACTGGCTCACGCCAGAGCTTGCCCCCATCGACCGAACCATGACTTTCGCCGAGCTGGAACCGCAGCTGGATAGGGCCGGGGTCAGCGCGACGGTTCTGGTGCAGTCGGCGGACAACGACGAGGACACCGCGTTCATGCTGGAGGTCGCGGCGAATAATCCGAGGATCGCCGCCGTGGTCGCGTATGTTCCGCTCGAGCGGCCGTCTGACGTTGCGACGCACATCGAGGCCTTCCGCAGGGACACGCTGGTCGTCGGCGTGCGAAATCTGATCCACAACAATCCGGACCCGGAGTGGCTGCTGCGCCCAGAGGTCGACGACGGGCTCGGTGTACTCGAAGCCGCAGGCATGACCTTCGACCTTGTTTCCGTCTTGCCTGAGCATCTTGCGCTCGTCCCAATTCTCGGAGAGCGGCACCCCGGGCTGCGGATTGTGATCGACCATCTCGCGAAGCCACCGATCGGTCTGCGGGATCGCGAGCCGTGGTGGAGCCTCATCGCGGCGGCTGCCGAGAACCCACTGGTGTTCGCGAAGGTGAGCGGGTTGTATTCGGCGACCGACGAGCCCGATTCATGGACGCCGCAGCTGGTCGCCCCATTCTTCGACCGAGCAATGGACCGGTTCGGGGCCGAGCGACTCATGTACGGCGGCGACTGGCCGATCTCCGTGACCGCGGGGGGCTACGCCCGCGTGTGGGCGGGACTCCGCTCCATGATTGCCGAACTAACGGACGCCGATCGCGCGCGCATCCTGGCCGAAACGGCCACCAACTTTTACGGGATCGACCCGTCGCATCTCGCGGCCGCAGCCGCCGTATTGGGTGAATAATCCAATCACTTCGATGAAAAGTCAGGTCTAAATGCCTATTTTCCGGCATTTCAGAAGTTTCTGCATCTAATTCATCTGATCTATAGTACGATCGAGCGAAGCTAAGGTTCTCCACGCTGGCAGCCGAAATCGACCCGCATCGAAGGATGGGGTCGCCACTTTGTCGTCCGGCGCGGTGAGCATTTGCGTTTCTTGCACCAAGCGGCAGATACACGAAGGCGTGTTCCTTACGCCACTTACATCACAAGGAGTGTCAATGAAGACAAGAAAGCTGTTGTCGGTGACAACGGCTGTGGCGGCAATCGCCATCGCCGGCCTTGCTCTCTCCGGTTGCACAAGCAACTCGAAGACGGCGAGCACCGGAACACAGACCGACTCTGGTGGCAAGATCACCGTATGGGTCGATGCGCCCCGCGTCCCCGCGGCAGACGCCTTCAAGAAGGCCTACCCCAACATCCCGATCAACATCGTCCAGATCGACAGCACCGTTGGTGCGACGACCACGGAGCAGCACTTCGCACAGTTCGACGCCGCGAAGAAGGGATGGCCGGACGCGATTTTCTTCCCATCGAACGACGACGTCGCGTGGGCCGCGAAGACCGGTTACACGGCCAACATGAGCAAGGACACCCCCGACCTCGTCGCGGGCTACACCAAGACCGCTCTGGCCTCCTGCTTCATCGACGGCAAGTACCAGTGCCTCCGCAACGATGCTGCACCGGACGTGTTCTGGTACAATGCCGCGCTGTTCAAGCAGTGGGGCTATACCGTTCCGACGACGTGGGCGGACTATGAGACGCTCGCGGTGAAGATCGCGAAGGACCACCCCGGATACATCAGCGGATTCACGGGCGACGCATACGCGCCGAACCGTTACCTCTGGGCCTCGGACTGCCCGACGAACGTCGCGGTGAACGCAACAACGGTCGACATCAACTTCCAGGACCCGAAGTGCACACGCGCAGAGAGCCTGCTGTCAACACTGTCGGACGCGAAAGCGCTCTCGACCGATGGCATCTTCGACGCGGACGCGACGAAGGCCGGCCAGAAGCTCGCAATGAGCCCGGGTGCGGCATGGTGGGGCAACTACCTGTTCGAGACCACCTGGAAGCTGCCGAAGGGAACCATGCAGGCAGCACCCGGCCTGACCTGGCCCGGTTCGTCTGACGTCCAGATGGGCGATGAGGGCGGTGGACTGTGGGGCATGTCGTCTCACATCAAGGGCAAGGAACTGAAGAACGCCGAAACGTTCATGAAGTTCGTTGCCAGTGACCCGCGCTGGGAGGTCGATCTTTCGACCGGCCTGCCGGCCTTCACGGCCGACCAGCAGCCCTGGATCGCGAAGCAGACGTCGGATGACTACTACGCGGACACCGCGGCGACACTCGCCACGTTCGCACCGGCAATCAACACCGTCCCCGGCGACTACAGCTACCTGCTGTACGACACCGGCGGAGAGTGGACCTCGACGATCGCGAAGGACCTCGCGGCAGGCAAACCGTTCTCGGCGGCATGGTCAGACTTCACGACTGACCTTCCGGCCAAGGCGAAGGCTGCCGGGTACACCGTCGTCACCTCCAAGTAAGGAACGCGGCACCTAACACCGTTGGGGTGCGTCGACCAAGTGAACGAGTACGCTTGGCGACCGCACCCCAACGATGTGTGCACGGTAGCTCGACGCGTGCGTTTATCACCACCAACTTCAGCCAAGGAATTCTCCTCAATGACTACCAACACGGCGCCGGCTCTCGTCGGCGCTAGCGACCGGGCTCGCTCGAAGCGACGTAAGGCCCACCCGCCCATGCGGCGCCGGGAAGTCGCTGGCGCATGGACCCTCATGCTGCCATACCTGGGGCTTCTGCTCATCGGCGGCATCATCCCGATCGGCTACGCACTGTGGGTGAGCGTTCAGGTCAGCCCGACCCTCCTCCAGCCCAACGCCACCGGATTTGGCGGGCTACAGGCCTACGTCAAGGCCATCACCGACTTTCGCTTTGCCCAGTCCTTCGAGGACATCTTCTCGGTCCTGATCATCTGGTTGCCGATCATGATCGTTGCCGTTGTCGGTCTCGCGCTTCTAGTTCACGCGAGCCCCGGCCGGTTCGGCAGCATCATGCGCTTCATCTACTACATTCCCGGCGCGCTCGGGGGTGTAGCAAACCTGATGCTCTGGGTCTACCTTCTGAACCCGGGGCAGTCGCCGATCTCCGGCTTTCTTTCAGCCCTTGGGTTCACAACGATCAAGCAGGTCGTCGCAACCTCTGGCGACCTTCCTGTCATCCTCTCGGCCATGCTTCTCCTGCAGGGTCTCGGGCAGTGGATCGTGACCGTCAACGGCGGCCTTAACAGCATCCCGGAGGACATCCTTGAGGCCGCAAGCCTGGACGGAGCGAACGCGTGGCAGCTCGCCTGGCGCGTCAAGCTGCCCATGATCCGGCAATGGATTGGTTACGCCGCGCTGCTCAACCTCGCCTACGGATTCCAATTATTTCTCGAGCCGTACCTGCTTAACCAGGTTGCCTCGGGCGCGCTGCCCTCGGAGTACACCCCGACACAGCTCGGCTACTGGTTCGCGTTCGTTGGCAACGACTTCCCGGCGGCCGCCGCAATGAGCGTAATCATCGTGATCATCACGCTCGCGATCGGACTGATCGTCGTCTTCCGCAGCGGCCTGTTCAGCGTCGAGGAGCACTGATGACCACCTCAGAACTGCGAGTCAACAAGCTGTCCGTTCGTGCCGGGGCCGTGCGCCGTTGGGACGCCGGACGCATCGCCCGCGTCGTCTTCATGACCTTTGTCGCGCTCGTCTTCCTCTATCCACTCGTTGGATTCTTCGCTGTCGCGCTTCGCAGCGATGCAAGCGTCGCCGCGAACAGCGGTGGATTCCTCGGGCTGGGTGGCATCTCGTTTGCCGGCATACAACACAGCTGGAATGAGATCATTGCCTACGGTGGCCTCGATACCCCGCACGTCTACCTCACCTGGCTCGGCAACACCGTGTTCGTCGCGGTGGTTGGTGGTGTGCTCGCCCTGGTTGCGGCGCTGCCGACCGGGTACGCGCTCGCGCGACTACGGTTTCGCTTTCAACGCACGATTCTCATCGTCACGCTTCTCGCCATGGTGATGCCGAACACGGTGCTGGTCATTCCGCTGTTCCTTGAGGTCAACGCGGTGAGTGCCGTCGGGGAACTGTGGCCGGTCGCGATCATCATGGGGTTCTTCCCGTTCGGCGTGTATCTCGCGTACATCCACTTCAGAACGGCCATGCCGCACGAGCTGGTTGAGGCGGCGCGAATCGATGGACTGGGTGAGGTCGCGATCTTTTTGCGGATCGCCCTTCCGATCTCCAGGCAGGCAATCGCGCTTGTGGCTTTCTTTTCGTTTGTCGCCAACTGGACGAACTTCTTCCTGCCGCTCGCGCTCCTGACCTCCAGTTTCGGAACGCAAACCATTTCGGTCGGAATCCAGAGCCTGATCAGCTCGAGTCCGTTGTTCAATCCGACCGCAGCAGCCGGCACGCCGATCAAGCTGTACATGCCGGAACTCGCGCTCGCGACGGCCATCAGCACGATTCCGCTTCTCATCGTGTTCATCGTCGCCCAGCGTTTCCTCATCCGCGGGCAAACCGTGGGCGCGGTCAAGGGCTAGGTTCATGGTTCTGCCCGAGTTCGCGCCCGCGGAGGGGTACACGCTCGAGCTCCCGAGCTTCCCTCGCCCGATCGTGATCCTGGGCGCGGGAGGGATCGTTCGGGATGCGCATCTTCCGGCCTACGAGAAGGCGGGATTCGAGGTCGCCGCCATCTGCGATGTGAATACGGAGCGGGCGCGATCGCTCGCCGAACGGTACGACATCCCCGGTGTTTTTCCGTCGATCCCGGAGGCTGTCGCCGCGGCGCCCGCTGACGCCGTCTTCGATATTGCGCTCGTCCCGGGCGAGTTCGCTTTGGCCCTCGATGCGTTGCCGGACGGCTCGGCGGTTCAGATTCAGAAACCGCTCGGAAATACGCTCGCGGAGGCGAGTGCGCTCCTGGACATCTGTCGGCGCAAGCGTCTCATCGCCGCTGTCAACACACAACTCCGATTCGCGCCGCAGGTCGCTGGGGCGCGTGAGTTGATCGCCTCCGGTGCGATCGGAGAACTCATCGACCTCGAGATTCGCATCTCGGTGAATACGCCGTGGGAGATGTTCCCCTTTGTGTTCGGCATGGAACGCCTCGAGTTCACGATGCACAGCGTGCACTACATGGACCTCGTTCGATCGTTTCTCGGCAACCCGACCGGTGTCAGCGCGACGACGGTTGGTCATCCGCTCAAGGAGCTGGCGAGCACGCGATCGACCGTGATCCTGCGGTACGCAGATCGTCCCCTGCGCGTTACGATCTCGACAAACCACGACCACGACTACGGTGCCCGATTCGAGGAGAGCTTCATCAAGTGGGAGGGAACCCGTGGCGCCGTTCGTGCGCAACTCGGTCTGCTACTCGACTATCCGACCGGCGGACCGGATGCTCTCGACTACGTGCTCAGAGACGAACCGGAAGACGGCTGGCGCCCCGTTCCGTTCGAGGGCTCCTGGTTTCCGGACGCCTTCATCTGGTCGATGAGCGCGCTTCAACGGTTCCTCGAAGGCTCGGTTCCCACACTCCCGACAAGCGTCGAGGACGTTTTCGACACCATGGCGGTTGTCGAGGCGGCCTACGAATCGAATGAGCGCGAGGGTATCGCGCCGCACTACGGAACATCCAGCAGAAAGTGATCGGTTTTTAGAATGTCATTTGCCAGACTTGGCGATCCCGGCGCGGAGATTCCCGTGCTGCAGACCGGTGGCGCGAGCTACGACCTGCGCTCTCTCACCGCAGATATCGATGGCGCATTCCTCGCCGCTGGCGGCGTCGCGGAAGCCAGGGCGGCGCTCGCTGCCGGCTCGCTTCCGGTGCTGGAGAATGCCGGGGCGCTCCGCATCGGAGCGCCCGTCGCGCGTCCCATCAAGATTGTCTGCATCGGCCTCAACTATCGCGATCATGCCGAGGAGACCCACGCGGAGATTCCAACGGAGCCCGTGGTGTTCATGAAGGACCCGTCGACGTTGGTGGGCCCAAACGACGCCGTGCTCGTACCGCGTCTGTCGGTGAAGACCGACTGGGAGGTTGAGCTTGGCGTGGTGATCGGAACAACCGCGCGATATCTGGACTCTCCCGACGCGGCCCCGGCGCACATCGCCGGGTTTGCCCTGTCGCACGACGTTTCCGAGCGCGAATTCCAAATCGAGCGCGGCGGCCAATGGGACAAGGGCAAGAGTTGTGAGACGTTCAATCCGTTCGGCCCGATCCTGGTTCCGGCAGACGAGATTCCCGATCCACAGGCACTTGCCATGCGGCTCTGGGTCAATGACACGCTTCGCCAGGATGGCACAACGGCGAACATGATCTTCGGCGTCAACCACATCATCTGGTATCTCAGCCAGTTCATGGTGCTTCAGCCGGGCGACATCATCAACACGGGTACGCCGGCCGGGGTCGCCCTCGGCCAGCCGGAGCCCAAGCCATACCTGCGGGCGGGCGATGTCGTCGCGCTCGAAATCGATGGGCTCGGCAGGGCCAGACAGGAACTGAGGCAGGCATGAGTGAATTTGATGGAACGGTGGCCGTCGTCACCGGCGGCGCATCCGGGATCGGTCTTGCAACGGCAAAGGCGCTCGCGGCTCACGGTGCGACGGTCGCCGTTCTCGATCTGAACCCGGACGGGGTGCCGGAACCGCTCACCGGGTTTGTGGCAGATGTGTCGGATCGGGCATCCGTCGACGCCGCGGTCGCTGCCGTTGGAGAGCGGTTTGGCCGCATTGATCTCGTGGTCAACAACGCGGGCATCAGCGCTGTCGGGTCGGTGGACGAGACCGACGATGACGAGTGGCTTCGTGTGCTCAATATCAACGTCGTCGGCATGGCGCGGGTCTCGGCGGCCGTGTTGCCGTGGCTCCGCAAGTCGCCCTGCGCGTCGATCGTCAATCTCTGCTCGGTTGCGGCACTTAACGGGATGCCCCGCCGTGCGGCGTACGGAGCGTCCAAGGGCGCTGTCCTCGCGCTGACATATTCCATGGCGACCGACCACGTTGGAGAGGGTGTGCGAGTCAACTGCGTCAGTCCCGGCACGGTATCGACGCCGTTTGTCGACCGGATGGTTGCGAAGTTTCCGGATCCGGTGGCCGAGCGTGCCGCGCTGGACGCTCGGCAGGCCACGGGCCGGATGGTGACGCCGGAAGAGGTCGCCGCGGCGATCGTTTACCTGTCCAGTCCGTTGTCTGCGTCGACGACGGGGACGGCACTCGTGGTCGACGGGGGAATCACGACGCTGCGGGTGCGGCCGCAGGCCACGGGCAGCTGACCCTCATGATCCGGCTGGCCGCGGTGATCGGTCTTCCCGCTGACAACGCGAAGGAATACGAGCGACTGCACGCCGAGGTTTGGCCAGCGGTGCTCGAACGATTGCGGGCGAGTCAGATGACGAATTACTCGATCTACCGCTACGGCGAGTTGTTGTTCTCCTACCTCGAGTATGTCGGTGATGATCTCGACGCGGACAACGCCGCAATTGCCGCTGATGTCGCGACCCGGGAGTGGTGGGCGGTCTGCGAGCCGTTGCAGCGGCCCGTTGCCGACCGGACGCCCGGCGAATGGTGGAAGGCGATTCCTGAGGTCTTTCACCTCGACTGAACGAGACTGCTCTGGTCTAGCGGCGACCACGCCGGTCGCGTCTAGTAGTGACATCGGGCCTGCAGGATGATGACATCGCGGTCATCAACGAAATTCACCAATCGATTGGCCTCATCAATGCGACGTGTCCAAGCGCCCGACAGAGCGTGCTTGAGCGCCTCCGGCTTGCCCAAACCTTCGAACAGATCCCCTCGGAGGATGTCCTCAGTGAGTGAATTAATCCGCTTCAACGTCGTGCGATCCTGCCCTTGCCAAGGGAGATAGTCGGCCCACCCTCGGACGTCCAGGCGATTCGCCGAGCTGTGACGGTTCAAGAAGCTCGTGGCGACTCGTCTGACCTTCCCGGGCGCTCTCAATCGCCCTGAGGAGTCGCTGGGCATTCGTCGGTGAGCGAAGCAGGTAGGCCGTCTCGACCAGCGAGTCGTATTCGCCCTTTGGACATCAGCACCGCCCAACCGCGCTTTGAGGTGGTCTCGATCTCGATCTGGTCGAGATTGACGCGTTCGATCAGACGAAACATGTCCTTGCGCGCTTCACTTGCCGTGATGGCCGTTACGCCTCCAAGTAGTACAAGAAACGGTACCAGCGTCGGAAGTACCGCGACGAAACTCGGACCCTACTCCGCGGGCACGTGCAGCAGATCGGCGAGATCGGCCAGGGTGTTTTTCGCGGCGACGTAACGCTCCGCTCCGACGAGTTCGGCGTAGTGCGCTTCGATAGCAGGCATGATCTCAAAAGCCATCGCGAGAGCCTGCTGGCCCTTCGTCGTAAAACGGATGATGCGTGCTCGCCGATCATCCGGATCGCTGGTGCGCTCAAGGTAGCCGTTCGACTCTAGATCATCCACGAGTTCGCCCATCGCCTGCTTGGTCATGCCGAGCTCGGCGGCGAGCGTCGTGATGCGGCTGCCCTCCGGTCCCAGCGCGTCCAGAAGGATCGAGTGACGCATCCGGAGGCCGGTGAATCCAGCAGCAGCGAGTCTGGCAAAACACTCGGCTTCGAATGCGCGCTGGAGCTGCTGGGCAATCATCCCGATGGGCAGTTCCTGGGATTCGGTCACTCTCGAAGGCTAGCCGACGCACACACGGTAAGGTAGCCTGTCTAACAGGTCGCTTGACTAAATTGAACATCCTCGGAGGACTCATGCTCGAAATCGGTTCGACTCCAGACCTGAAGTTCGAAGATACGGAGGGGCAGCCGCTCTCGCTGGCCGACTTCAAGGGTAAAGACAACGTGCTCATTTACTTCATGCGGGCGTTGTCCTGCGCCCAGTGCAATGCGCACGTGCAGAGTTTCATCAAGAATCAGTCCGAGTTCGACGCGGCCGGCGTCAAGATCGTCGTCGCCGTCCCGGAGGACCTCAAGGACGCGGCCGCCTGGAAGGCGCGCAAGAACATCCCGTACCCCGTAGTTGCCGGCGCGGCTGGTACACCCCACGAGTCAGTCGGTCTGTTGAGGAAGGTGTTCGGTACCCTGCAGCAGTCCGGCACAATTCTGCTCGACAGCACGGGCGCGGTTCGCTACACCCAGGTTTCGACCGTGCCGACTACGAGTTACAACCGCCCTGAGATGGCGACAGCGCTCGCGGCGCTGGCGCCGATCTCATAGCTGGCGCGGCCGATCCTCCTAGACTCGAATAGATCGAGGAGGGTCATGCGGGACGGCAGGGAGATCGCAACACTCGACGGGCGAACGGTGCGGTTCTACGACACCGGGGTCGTCGGTGCGACCGGCCTGACCGTGTTCTGGCATCACGGAACTCCGCAGACCGGACGGATTCTGGAACCGGTTGCGATGCTGGCGGCCGCGCGCGGCATCCGAGTGATCTCGGTCGCGCGGCCCGGCTACGAGGGCTCGACTGCGCTAGTTGGTCGGAACGTTGCGGACGCCGCTGCAGACGTGCTCCGCATCGCCGATGAACTCGGGATCGACAGTTTTCTCAGCGCAGGAGCCTCCGGCGGAGGTCCACATGCGCTCGGTTGCGCAGCGCTCGGATCCGATCGGGTTTCCGCCGTCACGGTTTTCGCGGGAATAGCGCCGTACTCAACCGACTTCGACTGGTTCGCCGGCATGGCCGATCCGAGCGCACTTCGATCGGCCATGGGCGGCGAGGATGCTCGCACCCGCCACGGGGAGACCGCGGAATTTAACGAGGCGAGCTTTATCGCTCGGGACTGGACAGCGCTCTCGGGCGAGTGGAAGTCGCTTGGTGCCGACGCAGGTGCCGCGGAACAGGCGGGCAGCGCTGGCGAGGTCGCGGATGATGTCGCGTACACCATTCCGTGGGGCTTCGAGCTCGAATCCATCACTGTCCCAGTGCTGTTCGTGCAGGGTGACTCCGACCGTGTCGTACCCGACTCGCACGCGACCTGGCTGCACGAACATGTACCGGATTCCGAGTTGTGGCTGCGCCCGGGTGATGGTCACGTCTCCGTGTTGGCCGCATACCCGGATGCACTTGACTGGGCGCTGAACCGCTAGACGACGACCGGCTCCAGTTCTGCCGCTTCGGTGGCAGCGGTCGCGGTGACCTTGGTTGAGGGTGCAAGGAACGCGAAGACGATATTCGCGGCAGCGAAGATTGCGGCGATCAGGAGGCCATAGTCGTAGCCGCCGACCGCAGCCGAGACCTGGCCGGTTCCCGACTTCAGCGCATCCGTGATGTGAGTGGTCGTCAGGGTCGTGATCACGGCGAGGCCGAGCGCACCGCCAACCTGGTAGCCGGAGTTGAGAACGCCGGATGCAGCCCCGGCGTCATCGTTGCCAACCTTGGAGGTCGCGCCCACCTGCGCCGCAACACCGATCGCGGTGATACCGATCCCAAAGAGGATGAAGCCCGGAAGCAGGCCGGTTAAATACGAATCCGTTGCACCGACGCGAGACAGGAGCAGCAGTCCGGCGACGCTCAGGATGGCCGACGCCACCTGCACGGGACGCGTGCCGAACGCGGTGACGAGTCGCGATGCGAGAAGAGCACCGATAATCGCGGCGATCCCCATCGGCAGGAATTCGAGGCCGGCATTCAGCGCGGACAGACCGCGAACATCCTGCAGGTAGATCGCCGTGAGGAAGAACATCGACAGGAATCCCGCGCTGTTCAGCCCGAGGGTCACGACCGCGTAGGAGAGGCTTCGTGTGCGGAACAGCCGAAGCGGGATGAGCGGCGCGGCGGAGCGTGACTCGACAATCACGAATGCGACCAGCAGGGCGACTCCGCCGATCAGCAACGCGATGACCTCGAGCGAGCCCCAGCCGAGAGGCTGGGCGCGGATGAAGCCGAGCATGATGGCGAGCAGTCCGGCGGTGCTGAGCAGCGCGCCGGCGATGTCGAAGGTGCGTGGCTCGGTGCGGGGAGCGCGGCTCTCGCGCAGGATGAAGAATGATGCCGCGATCACGAGGATGCCGAACGGAACGTTGACCAGGAACACCCAGCGCCAGCTGAGGCTATCGACGAGCGCACCGCCGACGACCGCGCCCATGGTGCCGCCGAGTCCCGCGAGCCCGCCCCAGATGCCGAGAGCGATGTTGCGCTGGCGTCCATGTTCGAACGTGACCGTGAGAAGCGTCAGAGCCGATGCCGATAGCAGCGCGCCGCCCAGTCCCTGAATGCCTCGGAAGAGGATGAGCTCGAAGGCGCTGTTCGCGAGTCCCGCTGCGAGCGAGGATGCACCGAAACCGATGAGACCGATCACAAACACGAGCCGGCGGCCCAGAAGATCCGCAGCTCGCCCGCCCAGCAGCAGAAAGCCGCCAAAGATCAGGGTGTATGCGCTGATGACCCACTGCAGGTCATTGGTGGAAAACTTCAGATCGGTCTGGATGTGGGGGAGCGCGACGTTCACGATTGTGACGTCAAGAACCACCATGAACTGGGCGACTGCGAGCACCACGAGTGTGCTCCAGGGACTGCGTCTCATTGCTTCTTCCCTTGCTTGAATGACTTATACAGCGTACATGTACAAGGTGCATCTACGCTGTATAGTACGCAAGTCGAATCAGGAAGAAAGCACCCCGATCGTTCCCTTCACCAGAAAATCGATGCCGCGACGGAAGTAGTCCTCTTCGTCATCGCAATAGAGGAAAAACTGTGCGGATTCGATCAGGCTCGGGAATCGCTTCGGGTCGAGTGAGTCGAGCTGTGCCTTCTTGGCTCTCAACTGCTCATCCTTCGCATCGACATCGCCGGGCTCCGCGTTGCCAGGCTCGGAGGTGACCAGCGTCACGATAGAGCACAGTAGGAAGGCCGCGGTCTGGGATGCTGCTTCCGCCCCGAATCCCGCGGTTCGAAGCATCCCGATGACACGCTCGGCAAGCACGAGTCCCGCCTCTGACTTCATGACGCGCGGCGCGAGGATGTCGGCAACGAGCGGATGCGGGCGGACCGCTCTGAGGACCGCCATGAGCGCGGCCCGAAGCTGCACATCCCAGGATTCGGTGGTCGGGGCGGGCAGCACGACGCTGGCGAAGACCCGCTCGGCAATGCCGTCGAGCACCGCATCCTTGTCGGCAAAGTGCCAGTACAGGGCCATGGGCGTCACCGAATTGTCGGTGGCGAGACGTCGAATCGTCACCGCGTCGAGACCTTCGCGATCCGCCAGTTCGAGGGCACCCGATGTGATCGTGTCCCGGCTGAGCCGCTCCCTGGTCGTGGATCCCGTTCGAGTTGCCATGGAATTCACTGTACTACGTATAGGGAATCGCGGCTCTGGTTGCGCAAGTGATGACGTAACTTCCCGATGGTGCTGCAAAAAATAGATAATTCATTGACAATTCGTAACAAACTCTTGTGGACCGAGTTGTCTAGGCCCTAAAGTCGCGTCACGACCCGTGAGCGGTTCGTCACCCGAGCGATCGGTCCGGTTCTTCTCGTCAATCCCCGTAAGAACAAGAGAAATCGAGTCAACGATGACACTGGAAATTCCTCGTAACAGCGGCTGGCGACCGAGGCGACGCGTTCGCGTCGTGCTTGCGGCCGCGACCGCGACTGCGGTAGCAGTCGGCATGATCATCAGCAGCGGCGCCTCGGCAACCGCTTCGGTCCCCACCGCGGTCACGCGGGCGGGGCTCGCCCCGACCCTCGTCAGCGGACGCGGCGCATCCGTCGGCTTCTCCGAACAGGAAGCCGAAAACGCCCAGACCAATGGCACGATCATTGGTCCGTCGACGGCGGCATACACGCTGCCGGCCGAGGCGTCCGGTCGGTCCGCGGTGACGCTTTCGCCCGGCCAGTACGTACAGTTTGTGCTGCCAGCGGCCACCAACGCGATCAACGTTCGGTACAGCATTCCGGATGCCCCGACCGGCGGCGGGATCACCGCGCCGCTCAAGGTGAGCGTGAACGGCGGCGCAGCCCAGACGATGACGCTGACCTCGCAGTACGCCTGGTTGTACAACCAGTACCCGTTCTCCAACGATCCGAATGCCGGCATCCTGTTCCCCGACCAGTGGATCACTGAGTGCGGTTGCGTTCCGAATCAGACCACGCCGACTCCAACCGTCTCGACGCCGTACCGCCCGAATCACTTCTACGACGAGCAACGGATGCTGCTCGGCCGAACCTACGCGGCCGGTTCCACCATCCGGCTGACCGCACCCATCGGCACCGCGGCGTCCGGGACAACGATCGACTTGCTCGACTCGCAACTGGTCGCGGCCCCCAAGGTCGACATCATCGCCGCCAACGTCCTGCTCTTCGGGGCGGACCCGTTTGGCAAGAAGGACTCGGCGCCGGCTTTCGACAAGGCGATCGCCTTCGCGCAAAAGTGGCACCTCAAGGTCTACGTGCCGCCGGGGACCTACCAGGTCAACCGTCACATCGTCGTCGACAATGTGACCATCGAGGGTGCGGGCAGTTGGTACACGATCATCAAGGGGCACCAGGTCACCCTGTCGTCTCCAGCGCCGGATGGCTCGGTTCACACCGGCGTCGGATTCTACGGCAAGGCAGCATCGGCGGGCGGCAGCAACAACGTCCACCTGTCCGGTTTTGCCATCGAGGGCGACGTCCGCGAGCGCGTGGATACCGACCAGGTCAACGGCATCGGCGGGTCGTTCAACAACTCGTCCTTCGAGAACCTGTATATCCAGCACACCAAGGCGGGCATCTGGCTCGACGGTCCCATGACGAACGACACCATTTCGGGCAACACGATCGTCGACCAGCTTGCCGACGGGATCAACTTCCACACCGGGGTAACCAACAGCACCGCGTCGAACAACTTCATCCGCAACACGGGTGATGACGCGATGGCAATGTGGTCGGACGGTACCGAGGATGCGAACGACACCTTCGATCACAACACCGTCCAGACCCCGGTGCTCGCCAACGGAGTCGCTCTGTACGGTGGATCAAACGACACCGTGTCGAACAACCTCATCGCCGACCCAATTCGCGAAGGCAGCGGCATCCAGATCGGTTCGCGCTTCGGCTCACAACCGTTCACGGGAACCATCGCTATCACGAACAACACCACGGTTCGGGCCGGCACGTTCGAGTTGAACTGGAACATCGGGCTCGGCGCGATCTGGATCTACTCTCTCGAGCGCAGCATCAACGCGGATATCGAGGTCAACGGGGACAACTTCCTCGACAGCACGTTCAACGCGATCATGCTGGTGAGCGACTACTCGGTGAAGGATCTGTACACGATTAGCAATGTTCACTTCTCGAACATCAAGGTAGATGGAACGGGAACCTCGGTGCTGGATGCTCGGACAGCGGGTTCTGCGACCTTTCAGAACGTGGTGGCGCGGAACGTCGGCGCAGTGGGAATCAACAACTGCGGTTCGTTCAACTTCACGGCGGCTGGCTCGGAGTTCACTCCCGTCGACCTCGGCGGAAACACGGGGGGCGGAACGACCGGCCCGTGGATGGCGTCGTGGGAGCTGCCAAACACGATCACCTGCGATGACCGCCCGCCGGTTGTCGTGCCGCCGGTGCCCAGTGCCTGGTAGCGAGTAGCAACGGCAAAGGAGGGGTCGCCAACATCGACGACCCCTCCTTTCGCATTTGGCGCGAAAGCCCTAGGTCAGGATGCGCAGTTTGCTCACGAGCACGTTCGTCGGCACGATCACAAACGCGACCGCGCTTCCGAGGATGCGCAGGAAGTAGGTGATGAGCTTGATGTCGAGAAGATCGCCGACGGCGAATCCGACGATGCCAATCAGACTAAGGACGAGGATCGCGACAAATCCCCGACGAGTCTCGACAAACAGTGCCGCGAAACCCGCGAACGCGAAGATCAGGCCGATGTCGACAATGAAGCCGTGAACTCCGAAGATGTTCGACAGGTTGGCGAGGCACCATGCGACGATCGCGATGGCCCAGAACACCAGGAAGATGAGAACGCCAACGGGCTTCGGAACCTTGGGGCTCACACGGGAGGCAGCCATCGAATCTCCTTGATCTGGTAGCTCTTGTATCGAAATTCTATCGTGCCGTCCAGCCACCATCGATCGCAAGCGTCTGGCCGGTCACGAGGGATGCCGCACCCGATGCAAGGAACACCACAACCCCGGAAATCTCGGTTGGCACCCCGATTCGATGGAGCGCAGCGATGCGTTCGATCGTGTCGGCGCGAAACGCTGGATCGGACAACGCCTCGCTCGTTCCATCGGTCTCGATGAACGTCGGAGCGACCGCGTTCACCCGAATGCCGTACTCGCCCCACTCGACCGCGTGGCAGCGAGTCAGTTGGATGATGGCGGCCTTACTGACACAGTACGAGGACTCCCCGGGAAGGGCGACCAGACCGGCCTGGGACGCCACGTTGACGATGGCGCCGCCGCCGTTGTCGCGCATCCATCGGGCCGCGTGCTGGGAGATGAAGAACGTTGACCGGGTGTTGAGCTCCCACACCGCGTCGAAGTCGTCCTCCGTCACGTCGATGGCGTCGCCGCCAATCCCGCCACCCGCGTTGTTGACGAGGATGTCCAGCCTTCCAAATTCACTGACGGCGCGGTCGATTGCGGCCCGGCTCCCAGCGAGATCGGTGACGTCCATGGCGAGGGGGAGAACGCGCCGCCCACGCGAGGTAATTTCCTCGGCCAGTCCGCCATCCGCGCGTTCGTCACGCAGACCGAGTGCGACATCCGCGCCGGCCTCAGCGAGCGCGATCGCGATGGCCCGGCCGAGGCCCCTGGCAGCGCCCGTGACCAGCGCGGTTCGGCCGGTCAGGTCAAACGGTGCGCTCATCCGAGCTCGTTCAGCAAACCGCGCACGGTCTCGATCGCTTCGATGCGCCCAGACGAACTCGGCGAGATGGGCGTCGCGAGGATCGTGGTTGCTCCGGATGCCCTGAGCGCGGCGAGCCGTTCACGCACATGGGTCTCGGTTCCGATGAGCGTCGTCGCGGCGACGAGTTCATCCGGGATTGCCGCCGCCGCGCCCTTCTTGTCTCCGGCGAGGTAGAGGTCCTGGATCCTCGCGGCCTCATCCGCGTAGCCATAGCGCACGGCGAGGTCGTTGTAGAAGTTCGCTCCCTTCGCCCCCATCCCACCGACGTAAAGCGCCACGCGGTCGCGGTATCCATCGACGAACGGGTCGACGTGATCGCCGATGAACAGCGGCACCTGCACGATGACATCCAGTTTGCCGAGCGACGGGTCACGCTTGGCCGTGCCCGCGGCGAGGGCATCGCCCCACGCGAGGGGAGCGCGCTCCGGGTGATAGAACAGGGGAATCCAGCCATCCGCAATCTCGGCGGTTTGCTCGACGCCCCTGGGTGCGAGAGCGGCGATTGCGATCGGGATCGAGTCGCGCACGGGCGTGTTGATGATCTTCAGCGGCTTGCCGAGTCCGGTGCCCTGATCCGCCGGAAGGGGAATCGTGTACGCCCTGCCCGTGTGTTCGATACGCTCGCGCCTCCAGACCTGGCGGCAGATCTCCACCGTCTCGCGGGTGTGCGCCAGCGGCGCAGTGAACGGCACGCCGTGGAAACCTTCGACAACCTGAGCGCCCGAGGTGCCGATGCCGAGCTCGAATCGACCGTTAGACACCGAGTCGAGCCCCGCGGCAGTCATCGCGATGAGGGTGGGGGTGCGAGAGAAAATCGGCAGGATGGCCGACGCAAGCGTGATCGTCGACGTGATCGCGGCCAGATAACCCAGTCGGCTCACGGCGTCGAACGAGTACGCCTCGGGAACCGTGACGATGTCGGCACCAACGCGCTCGAATTCGACGACCTCCTTTGCGCCGTCGGCGAAGTCGTCCGCGTAGTCGATGGTGATTCCCAGACGGGTCATTGGATCCTCTTCGGTTGATTGCTCTGGCGGCATGGACGGTTAGTCGCGATTCAGGACGGTGTCGGCGAAGGTGCTGAACGAGCGATCGGCGGTTTCGCGCATCCGGCTCGCCACGGCGGCGAAGTCGTCCTGGATGGTCGCGCGGACGTCCGGTGAAAGGTCGTCCACCATTTCGTCAACCGCGAGCCAGCGCTCGAGCATGTGCTTGTCGACCTCGACGTGGAACTGCATGGCAAAGACGGAGTCGCCGACCCGAAACGCCTGGTTTGGCGTCTCGGGCGTGCTGGCGAGAACGGTGGCGCCGTCCGGCACGTCGACGATGTCGTGGTGCCAGTGCAGCACTGGGACGACGGAACCCGAGGCGCCGAGCGTCGGGTCGTCGGCAATCACATCCACCGTTCCGATGCCGACCTCGTTGGCGGCTCCGGTGTGCAGTTTCGCGCCCAGCGCGGTCGCGATGATCTGGTGGCCGAGGCAGACGCCGAAAAGCGGGATTCCCGCATCGATCACCGCGCGCACGAGGCGTGCCTCGTCAAGGAGTCCCGGTCGCTTGTGGTGGTCGAGAGCGCCCATCGGGCCGCCGAGTACGACGAGTCCGGAGATCTCAGACAGTGCGAGCGGTTCGGGCCCGTATAGGAAGGAACGGGTCGTGTAGTCGAGGCTGTGTGCGGTCAGGACATCTCCGAGGATGCCGGGCCGCTCCCACGGGACGTGCTGCAGAATGAGGACGGATCTCGCCATTCCCCCAGTATGCCGGGGGAGCGCTTCGAATCCGCTACACGTCGCCTATCGGCCGGCGAAAAGCCGCTCGACGAGAGAGTCTGCTGTGCCGTCGTCGAGCGTCCAGGGAAGGAAGATCACGCGGTAGATAATCGGAGCGACGAGGTGGTCGAGTACCTCATCCGGCGTCACCGGGCTTGTTGCGCCGTAGCGCTCGACCATCATCCCGGCCTCGGCGCGCCGGTTGCGCGTGCAGTCGGACTCCGTCTCGCCCGCGGATGCGGCGCCGCCGCGCAGCAGAGCGGCATTGGTCGGATTGCGATAGTGAGCGACGATCTCGCGCGCCCACGCGGTGAGGTCTGCCTTGAGCGAGCCGGTCTCGGGGATCGGTCTGGTTGGGTCGAGCCGGTAGGTCGCAATGTCGTTGATCATGGTCTGCAGGTCGCCCCAGCGTCGGTAAACGCTGGTCGGGTTGACGCCAGCGCGCTCGGCGACCATCGGGATGGTGACTCGCTCCCGACCCTTTTCCTGCACGAGTTCCTCGACCGCGATCTTCACGGAGTTCAGAACCGCGGCGCTGCGCCCCCCCGGCCGTTTCTGGACGGTGTTCGTACTCATGAATCCATACTAACGCAATTTGAGTTGCGTTTAGTTGGCAATGGGTATAACTTCAACTAACGCAAAATTTATTGCTTTAGGAGAGTTCGGATGTCTGCAGTAACCGAGAGCCGCGCAACTGGATCGATCCCCATCCAGAGAGCCGCACGCACGCGGTTCACCCTCCCGTCGATGGCGGCTTTTGTGGGGACCGCCGTCGCGTTCGCCGGGCTCTACCTCGCGGCGGGCGCACCCAGTCCGCTTTTCGTGCAATACCAGCAGGAATGGGGCTTCCCCGCGGGACTACTGACTATCGCCTTCGCCGCATACGCGTTTGCACTGGTTGTCGCGCTGCTCTTCTTCGGGTCGCTGTCTGACTTCATCGGCCGTCGTCCCGTCCTCATTGGAGCCCTGATCGTCGAGCTCGGCTCGATGGTCATGTTTCTCTTCGCCCCGAGCATCGGCTGGATCATCGCTGCGCGGGTGGTCCAGGGCCTCGCGACGGGATCCGCGACAAGCGCGTTCTCCGCCTCGCTCCTCGAGCTCGCGCCGGAGAAAGCCAGGAAACTCGCTGCCATCATCGGTGGTGCCGCCCCCGCGGGCGGCCTGGGGCTCGGGGCGCTCCTGGCCGGCGTTGCGGTGCAGTTCAGCAACGCGGCGAGCGAGATCGTTTTTCTCGGTCTCGCCGTCGTCATGGCACTCGGCGCGGTGGTGGTACTCCTGTCGCCGGAGACAGTGAGCGCCCAGCCGGGCGCGCTTCGGTCGCTGGCTCCGCGCATCCTCGTTCCCGCCGCCGCGCGCCGCGACTTTGCCGGAGTCGTACCCGTTCTTCTCGCCGGCTGGATGTTCTCCGCCCTGTTCATCGGGATCGCGCCGACGATCGTGAGTGGCATCTTTGACATCCACAGTGGACTGGTCGAAGGGGCAACAGTGTTCATCGCACCCGGGCTTGCCGCGATCAGTGGTTTCGCACTCGGCCGTGTCGTGCCGCGTACTGTCCTCGTGATCGGGGGAGTGGCCGTCTCGGCTGGCATCGCGACCGTAGTCGCCGGCATCGGGGTGGAGATTCTTCCGCTGGTGTGGATCGGCGGGGCGGTGGGCGGGTTCGGGTTCGGCGCTTCCTTGTCCGGCACGCTTCGTCTGCTCGGACCGTTCGCGCGACCGCACCAGCGCGCGGAGCTGTTCGCAGCGGTGTTCCTCGTCGCCTACCTGTCGTTCGGCGCCCCCGCCATCATTCTCGGCCAGCTGGTTGCACCGCTCGGTCTGCTGGCCGCGGTGCTCGGATTCGGCGTTGCGACAATGCTCATCGCTATCGTCGGGATCATCGCCCAGGTTCAGCTCGCGCGCAAATAGCGCACGATCGGTTCAGGATTTGGCCCGCGGCGTCCGTTTGGATGTCGCGGGCCGCGCGCGCGTTGCGGTCTTCTTCGCGGGTGGCGTGGGCGGCTGGGTCGCTCGGGCGCTCAGCCCCAGATCGCGCAGAAGGCGGTCGACGACCAGCGACGCATCCGGGCCGGCATCTACCCGGATGGCTGGCTCTGAGTCGGTGGGAACCTCGAGGGTCGCGAGCTGGCTGTCCAGCAGCGAGGCGGGCATGAAATGACCCTCGCGGTGCTCGACGCGCTCCTCGAGCTCGTCCTTGCTGACGGCGAGGTAAATGAACTCAACGCCCGAGCCGCGTCGATTGATGAGTAGCCGATACGACCGCTTGAGAGCCGAGCAGGTGATGACACCGTTCTGTCCGGAGTCGAGTTGGCCATCGACCCAGTCGGCGATGTAGGTCAGCCACGGCCACCGATCCTCATCGGTGAGGGGGATGCCCGCGGCCATCTTCTCGACGTTGTTGAGCGGGTGCAGCGAGTCGCCCTCCTTGAAGGGCCAGCCCAGGCGCTCGGCCAGCAGTGCCCCGACGGTTGTCTTGCCCGCGCCGGAGACACCCGTGATCACGAGCACAACGGGAGAGGACAGGTCGACGGGCATCGGTGCTTGTCGCGGCTAAAACGCGCGGTGGAACGGCAGCGGCTTGCGCATCCGGATCAGCAGGATGAGCGGGAACAGCACGTATGGGCCGTTGTACAGCAGGAAGATCACCGGGTGCGGGGTGACGTCGGCGGCGGGTCCGAAGAACTCGTCGCCGAAGATCGGAATCGCGGTGAGGCTGATGATCATGGTCGCGTAGATGACCGCGAAGATCTGGATGCGGTTCCACCCCTTCACCAGCGAGATGATCAGGATCACGTAGAACCAGGAGTATACGAACGCCGAGGTTCCCGAGATGAAGCGCAGCCAGGTGTCCTCGCGCTGGTACAGCGGGTCATTCGCGTTCGAGTATGTGTAGTTCAGTTGAACCAGGATGTTGCTCGAGTGCGCAACCTGCGGGAGACCGAGGCCCTCGACCGAGTCGCTGATGATGCACGTGATGATCATCGCCGAGAAGATGACGATGAAGACAATGTCGATCGGACGCTTGCGAAGCGGAAGATTCGTCGACTCGGTCGGGGTAAGCGGCGCCGTTGCTGTAGTAGAAGTCACGCGCCAACTTTAGTCATTTGGTCGCGCTTTGGTTCAGCCGGGCGATGGCCGTGTCGTGGAGGAGCCCGTTGGTCGCGAGCGCGCTGCCGTCCCAGGGCCCGTCGACGCCGCTCACGGACGTGAATCGGCCGCCGGCTTCCTCGATAATTGGGATGAGGGCGGCCATGTCGTACGGCTTCAAATCGAACTCGCTCACGATGTCAAGCGCACCCTCCGCGAGCAGCATGTACGACCACATCTCGCCATACGCGCGCGAGCGCCAGACGCTGCGTGTTAACTCGATGACGTCATCGAGCTTTCCCTCGGCATCCCAGCCCCGAAGGCTGTTGTAGCTGATGGATGCCTCGGCCAGCTCGCCGACACCGCTGACGTGGAGGGGCCTGGGCTCGGCGTGCGTATTACCCCCCTGCGGCTCGCCGGTGATGTCCGTCGTCCACGCGCCGTGGCCCTTTGCCGCCCACCAGCGCTTGCCAAGTGCGGGGGAGCTGACGACACCGACAACCGGTACTCCGTCCACCGCGAGCGCGATGAGCGTTCCCCAAACGGGCACGTGACGCAGGTAGTTCGCTGTGCCGTCGATCGGATCGATGATCCACTGGCGACCCTGCTCGCGCCCGCCGCCGTACTCCTCGCCGAGGATCGTGTCCTGCGGGCGGGCCGCCTCGATGCGCTCACGGATCAGCCGTTCGACGGCCTGGTCGGCATCCGTCACCGGGGTGCGATCGGGCTTGGTCGTGATTACCAGATCCAAGGCGGAATAGCGGTCGAACGAGACCAGGTCGGCCTCGGCGGCGAGCGCCAGGGCGAGGCTGAGGTCGTCTGCGAGGCTGTATTCGGTCACCCGTAAACCCTATCTATCCGGAAGCTCGCCATACCTGTTGTGCAGGTGTTCGGGCCGCAGTCGCACACATTCATTGGGAAGAGCGCGGTCTTGGCGCCGAACACCTGCACAACAGGTATGGCGACTAGGCCAGGGTGGTGAGCAGCCGCTGCAGCGAGTCGAGCCTGAGAAGCGTGATCTCGCTGAGTTCGCCGCGATCAGCGGCTTCGATGATCGCGCAGTCTGGCGCATCCGGAAGGTGCGTGCATCCGCGTGGGCAATCCTCGGCCAGAACGGCAAGATCTCCGAAGGCCTTCAGGATGTTGTCCGGATCGACGTGACCGAGACCGAAGGAGCGAACACCGGGGGTGTCGACGATCCAACCCGAGCCGATCCGGTAGGAAATCGTCGACGAGGAGGTGTGACGACCGCGCCCCGTGACGGTATTGACGACTCCAACCGCTCGATTGGCCTCCGGAACGAGCGCATTGACGAGGGTGGATTTCCCGACGCCGGAGTGCCCGACGGCGACCGTCGTGTGGCCCTGCAGCATTTCGGTTAGTTCCTCGATGGGGAATTCGTCCGATCGACTACGAATGACCCGTAGTCCCAGACCAGCGAAGTTCGCCAGGAACTCGGCCGGATCCTCCAGGTCGACCTTCGTGATGACGAGAATCGGGACGATGCCGGCGTCGAAGGCGGCAACCAGGTACCGATCAACGAGACGTGGCCGCGGCTCGGGATTGGCTGCGGCGACGACAATGAGCATCTGGTCGGCGTTGGCGACGATGATGCGCTCGATCGCGTCGGTGTCGTCCGCGCTGCGACGCAGCAGGGTTGTTCGCTCCTGAACGCTCACGATCCTCGCGAGGCTGCCATCATCACCGGTCGTGTCCCCGACGACGTTGACGAAATCGTTGCTCACGACGGAGTAGCGCCCCAGTTCGCGCGCCTTCGTCGCGATCACCGTGTGCTCGGTGTCCGTGCCTTCGCCGAGTAGCACGCTGAATCGTCCGCGATCGACCGCATAGACACGACCGACTATCGAGTCGGCGTGCCCGGGGCGAGTCTTCGTGCGCGGCTTGTTGCCCTTCGGATTCGGCCGAACCCGAGCGGACGACTCGTCATAGTCGTCGTACTGCTCGGGCTCATCCTCAGGCAGCCAGCTCATTCGGGCGGGAGCTCCATGGTGGTCGTGCCGCTGCCGATTCCGCGCATTGCCGGGCCCGCCCAGAGCTCCGCGAATTCGGGCAGGGTCTTGGCCGTTGTCTGGACGTCGTCGATCTCGATTCCCGGAACCGCAAGACCGATGATGGCGCCCGCAGTCGCCATCCGATGATCCGCGTAGCTGTGCCACAGCCCGCCGTGCAGTACGGCGGGCCGGATGATGAGGCCGTCGTCGGTCTCGGTCACATCGCCGCCGATCGCGTTGATCTCGGTCGCCAGCGCGGCGAGACGGTCGGTCTCGTGCCCGCGCAGATGCGCAATGCCCGTGAGTCTTGTTTCCGAGTTGGCGAGTGCAGCAATCGCCGCAACCGTTGGCGCGAGCTCGCTCGACTCGTCGAGCTCGATCCCGCGAATCTCGCCGGTGCCGGTAACCGTGAGATCACCGGACGGGTCGCCGGTCGTGGCAAAGGACACGTGCGCACCCATGGAACTCAGGATGTCGCGCATCCGGTCTCCGACCTGCGTGGTTACGCGCGGCCATCCCGAGACCGTGACCGACCCGCCGGCGACGAGGGCTGCGGCCAGAAACGGACCAGCGTTGGAGAGGTCGGGCTCGATATCGAGGTCGCGCGCCGCGATCGGGGATGCTGGCACGATCCAGGTGCCCTGCTCGGGCGACTCGACGACGACGCCGCGCGCCGCGAGGGTTTCGATCGTCATCTCGATGTGGGGCAGGCTCGGCAGGGTCTGGCCGGTGTGGTGCAGGATCAACCCTCTCTCGAAACGCGGCGCAACCAGCAGCAGTCCGGACACGAACTGGCTCGAGGCCGATGCGTCGATCGACAACTCTCCGCCGGCGAGGGCGCCGGTACCGTACAGGCTGAACGGCAGCGATCCGCGACCATCGTCATTGACATCGATCCCGAGAGATCGCAACGCGTCCAGCATTGTTCGCATCGGCCGCGTTCGCGCCCGCGGATCGCCGTCGAACGCGACCGGACCGAGGGCGAGCGCGGCAAGCGGCGGCAGGAATCGCATGACTGTGCCGGCCAGCCCGCAGTCGATCGACACTCCACCATGCAGTTCACCCGGGGTCACGAGCAGGTCGGGACCATAGGCTCCAGCACCGGGGACCTCGTCAATGCGAGCGCCGAGCGCCCGGAGCGCCTGGATCATGAGCTCCGTGTCCCGCGAATGCAGCGGTGCGCGAAGCAGGGACGGACCATCCGCGAGCGCGGCGAGCACGAGCTCACGATTGGTGAGGCTCTTGGAGCCGGGAAGTTGAATGGTCGCAGCGAAGGGGCCGGTTGCGACGGGCGCGCGCCACGGCCCCGTTTCGACTGCGGGCATCGGCCGATCATCCCCGTACGGGTTGAACTGGGGTCGCGCGATCTTCGAGATTGCCATCGCATCCAAGAGTAGCGAACGCCCCTTTCGCCCCCGTCCGGAATAGGTCGCGCGAACTCGCGGTTGGCTCTAGTGTCAGGCGCCGAGTCGAGCGAAAGGATGCGTGATGCCAGGGGTAACCATGCTCCCAGAGCGCGAAATTCTGGAGACCCTAGAATTGGCGCTAATGAGTGACACGACGAAGTCGGACGAAGCGGGCGAAATCGATCCTCGGACGCTGTTCGAGGAACAGGCGCTGCCGTACATGGACCAGCTGTACGCCGCCGCAATGCGGCTCACCCGCAATCCAGCGGACGCCGCGGACCTCGTGCAGGAGACCTATGTGAAGGCGTACCAGGCCTTCGGTCAGTTCCAGCAGGGCACGAATCTGAAGGCCTGGCTTTACCGCATCCAGACCAACACCTTCATCAACAACTATCGCAAAAACCAGCGCAACCCCTACCAGGGCACAATCGACGATCTCGAGGACTGGCAGCTTGGCGGAGCGGAATCCGTCACGCAGTCGACCTCGACTCGTTCGGCTGAGGCCGAAGCGATCGACCATCTTCCCGACAGTGCGGTCAAGGATGCCCTCCAGGCCATCCCGGAAGATTTCAGGATGGCCGTTTACTACGCCGACGTCGAAGGCTTCTCCTACCAGGAGATCGCCGACATCATGAAAACACCCGTTGGAACCGTCATGAGCCGCCTGCATCGGGGTCGACGGATGCTTCGGGAGCTCCTGGCCGACTACGCCCGCGAGCGTGGAATCGTCGCGCCGGCAGACAATCTCTCCGGAGCACTGAGCATGAATAAGAGCACGAAATGACCGACTGCGGTTGCGACAAAGCAAAAGCCGAACTCGAGGAATACCTGCATCGTGAAGTCAGCGAGTCAGACTTCGTCGACATCACCGAGCACCTGTCGGGGTGCACGGATTGCTCGGACGAGCACCTCATCGGCCTGACGCTGACCGAGAAGGTGCGCACCGCGTGCCAGGAAAAGGCTCCCGAGGAACTGCGCGCCGCTGTTCTCGGCCGACTCGAGGAACTCCAGCACTAGACCATTGGCCGGACCGCGCTAGACGGCGCGCACCCAAAGGCTGCCCTGCGGAGTAGCGGCAGATGCGTCGGTCGATGCCGGGGTGGGTTCGCTCGTGATCGGCGCGGTCGTCTGCCTGTCTGCCGCCGGTGTTGACGATATTGTTCCATTCGGGGACTTCGTCACAGCAGCCGGTGTCGTATAGAACTGCAGGCCCTGCGTCGTGTTCGGGAAGCTGACCTGGATCGTCGCCCCCACCGATGGGCTCATCGAGACCACCGTGAAACTGAACCCGTCGTCGATGCTCGTGAACGAGTTGCCGGCGTTCAGGTGGGTGTGACGCTTTGTCTTGTCCGTCGAGCCGGCGGTTAGTCCGGTGGCGAGGACCGTGGTTCCGTTCGCACCCTGGCTTGCGAATGGGATGAATCGCAGGACCCGGACGTCTCCGGTGCTCTTGTTGCTGTCGAGTTCGCAGATCGTGTAGCCAGACATCGCCGGGTCGCACTGCAGGCCGTAGTTGAACTCGGCGCTCGTGGCATCCAGCCCGGTGTCGGTGCGATATTCGACGTAGTAGTCATCGCCGCTCAGCGGGTCAGTGATCTTGAGGGCCTGGATTCCACCGGACCCGCTGAGCGCCGTCAGGGTCACGCGAGCGGATGCCGTGCTGCCGTCCAGTGTCGCGTAGTTGGTCAGCCAGCCGGCCATGATCCGCTGCGGGCTGGAAAGATTGGGAGTCGCGTTCTTGACCGTGTATCCCATGATGTCGAAGTAGTCGTCGTATTCACGGGTTGGGCAGACGGTACTCGTGAAGCTGAGGTTCGCGGCCAGACCGTCGTAGCTGCCCGTGTTCGTGCAGATGGAAGCGTCGGCGTGCTCGAATCCGAGATTGTGGCCGAATTCGTGCAGCAGGTACTCGACCCCCTCCGATGCGCTGATGCCATTGCCAGAGAAGACTTCTCCGCCGCTCCCACCCACCGTTGCGAAGGACTCAGCGCTGCACGATTCGGTTGAGAGCACCATTAGGTGGTTGTGAGTGCCACGCCAGTCCTCGTTGGCGAACATCCCGCCGAATGCCGCGGACTCCTCGGAACCGAGTGCAGCGTTGGGGGAGCACGTGCTCTCGCCGAGCGATCGCGTCTCGAATCCTCCGAGTTGCACCGTGACCGCCCCGTTCGACTGCGCCGACCAATAGCTGTTCAGGCGAGCGATCATCGTCTGAACGGCCGCCTGGGTCATCCCCGTGTTGACATCATCCGACGTCTGGGGGGTGGTCTCGACGACGCTCACGTACACCTTCTCGGTGCCCGAGATGGCTCCGGTTTGGATGGCGGCGCCGGGCGATGAGGCCGCGCCGGTCGAGGTGCTGCCCGGAGTGCTCGCGTTCGCGATGGCGACACCGACCTGTGGCGCCGAGCCGGTGAAGGTGAGGCCGAGGACCATTGCGATGGCGCCTGTCGCCACGAGGAGCGAGGACGACAGGGCGCGAGCAGCGGAACGGGTTGGTTGACGAGCAGACACGACGGATCCCCCAAAGATCGCGCAGCGATCCGTACCAGACCCAAATCAGGCCGCGGGCCCCCCAGAGAATCAAGGCTCACGGAAATGTAGGTAACGCTGGTCGAGCACGGATCGCGGCAGCGTTGACGCGGGAAGCGAGTGCCCAGACTCACTTCAGTTGTGAAGCGCGATCGGAACTACGGGGTTTACGGATCCCATCGATCACATGCCCAACGGAAGGGCATATCTAAGGTTCGCATCTCAGCGGGTTTTAGATTCCCGGAGGGGTGCCCCCAATTCAGGGTGCGTCGATCGCCCGCGCCGTGCCAGTGTGAAGCGACGCGCTAGAAACTGAGCGCTCGCTCGATCAGCTCGGCCTGCTCGCGCGCGCTTCGCTTGGACGATCCCGTTGCCGTGGCGGCGGATGCCGAACGCGAAGCAACGCTAAGCGCACGCCCGCCGACGGGCTTGCCGCCGTCAGAGCCGAATTCCATCCACAGGTACGGCCAGGCGCCCTGGTTCTCCGGTTCATCCTGGGTCCACACCAGGTCGGCGTTCGGATAGGTGTCGAGGATCGCGTGCAGGTTCTCTTCTGGCAGCGGGTAGAGCTGCTCAAGCCGGACGATCGCCACATCCTTCTCGGCACGTTTTTCGACCTCGGCCAGGATGTCGTAGTAGATCTTGCCCGACGTCAGAAGGACGCGCCTAACGGCGGCCTTGTCTGAGCCAGAAGCGAATCGCGGGTCATCAAGAACGGGCTCGAATTTGCCGCTCGTGAAATCGGCGACGTCGCTGGTCGCACCGCGGAGGCGAAGCATGGCTTTCGGTGTGAAGACGATGAGGGGGCGGCGCGGTCGAGCATAGGCCTGTCGACGCAGCAGGTGGAAGTACGACGCGGGGGTCGACGGCCTCGCGACGGTCATGTTGTTCTCAGCGCACAACTGCAGGTAGCGCTCGATCCGGGCGGACGAGTGGTCGGGCCCCTGTCCCTCATAGCCGTGCGGCAGCAACAGCACGACGCTGGAGCGCTGCGCCCACTTCTGTTCTGCGCTCGACACGAAGGTGTCGATGACGGTCTGGGCGCCGTTGGCGAAATCGCCGTATTGGGCCTCCCAGAGCACGAGAGCATCCGGTCGCTCAACCGAGTATCCATACTCGAAGCCCATGGCGGCGTACTCGGACAGCAGCGAGTCGTAGATCCAAAAGCGTGCCTGGTTCTCGCTCAGGTTGGCGAGCGGGAGCCATTCCTGCCCGTTCGCGCGGTCGTGGAGCACGGCGTGTCGTTGAACGAAGGTGCCGCGACGGGTGTCCTGTCCGACCATGCGAACCGGCGTGCCCTCGAGCAGCACGGAACCCAGCGCGAGCAGTTCGCCGAACGCCCAGTCGACGGCGCCAGAGCGACTCATCTCGACGCGCTTGTTGAGAACCAGCTGCACCTTCGGGTGAACGGTGAATCCGGCTGGCGGGTTGGCATGGGCATCGCCGATGAGAGTGATGAGGCTGGCATCGAGGCCGGTGGATGCCGGCTCGCCGACGGTGTCGTCCTGCTGCGAGTCTGGTCGCTCAAGGTCGGCTACAGCGTTGCCGTCCTGCACGATGATCGGCATCGATCCGGTTTGGGCGGCGTGGGTCTCGGCGAACGCGCGCTCCAGACTGTCCTGGAAGTCGCGGTGGCTCTTCTCGTACTCCTCCTGCGTGATGTCACCACGACCAACGAGCGCCTCGGTGTACAGCGTGCGAACGGAGCGCTTGGCCTCGATGAGGTTGTACATGAGCGGCTGCGTCATCGACGGGTCGTCGCCCTCGTTGTGACCGCGGCGGCGGTAGCAGATGAGGTCGATCATGACGTCGCGGTGGAATTCCTGGCGGTACGCGAACGCGAGGTGGGCAACGCGGGTGACCGCCTCGGGGTCGTCCCCGTTGACGTGGAAGATCGGCATTTGGATCGTCTTGGCAACATCGGTCGAGTACACCGAGGTCCGACCCTCGCCGGGAGGCGTTGTGAAGCCGACCTGGTTGTTGATATTGACGTGGATGGTTCCGCCCGTGCGGTAGGCGCGAAGCTGCGACATCTGCAAGACCTCGACGATGATGCCCTGGCCGGCGAGAGCCGCGTCGCCGTGCACCATGAGTGGCAACACGCTGAACGAGCCGATCGGGTGACGGTCCTGCTTGGCGCGGACGATGCCTTCCATGACGCCGTCGACGACCTCGAGGTGCGAGGGATTCGCGGCGATGTACACGGGAATCTTCTTGCCGTCGGCCGCGGTGAATGTGCCCTCGGTGCCGAGGTGGTACTTCACGTCCCCAGAGCCGTGAACCGTTCCCGGGTCCTGCGTGCCTTCGAACTCGCGGAAGATCTGTCCGTAGGTCTTACCGGCGATATTGGTGAGCACGCTGAGGCGTCCGCGGTGGGCCATCGCGACGGCGACTTCATCCAGATCGGCCTCGGCGGCCTTCTGGATGGTGGCGTCGAGGAATGCGATGGTCGACTCGCCGCCCTCGAGGCTGAATCGTTTTTGGCCGACGTACTTGGTCTGCAGGAAGGTCTCGAAGGCTTCCGCCTCGTTGAGCTTGCCGAGGATACGCATCTGTTCGTCGTGCGTCGGCGGCGTGTACGGCTTCTCAACGTGGTCCTGGATCCACTTGCGCTGCACCGGATCCTGGATGTGCATGTACTCGATGCCGATGGTGCGGCAGTACGCGTCGCGCAGGGTGCCGAGGATCTCGCGCAACAGCGCGACCTTTTTACCCCCGAAGCCGCCGGTCACGAATTCGCGATCGAGATCCCAGAACGTAAGACCGTGGCTGGCGATGTCGAGGTCGGGGTGGGAGCGCTGAACGTATTCGAGGGGGTCGATGTCAGCCATCAGGTGGCCACGCACGCGGAACGAGTTGATGAGCTCCTGGACGCGAGCGGTCTTGCTGACCTGATCTGCCAGGTCAACCGTGATGTCGGAGGCCCAGTGGATCGGGTCGTATGGGATACGCAGGTCGGAGAAAATGTTCTCGTAGAAGCCGCGCTCGCCGATGAGCAGTTCGTGCACCTTCTTCAGGAACTCGCCCGAACCCGCGCCCTGAATCACTCGGTGGTCGTAGGTGCTCGTGAGCGTGATGGTCTTACCGATGCCGAGATCGGCCAGAGTACGAACCGAAGCACCTTGGAACTCGGCCGGGTACTCGAGTGCGCCGGCTCCGATAATGCTGCCCGCGCCCTTCATGAGTCGCGGAACGGAGTGCTCGGTTCCAATGCCACCCGGGTTCGTGAGCGAAATCGTGTTGCCCTGGTAGTCCGCCATCGTGAGCTTGTTGTCGCGGGCGCGGGATACGACATCCTCGTAGGCGACCAGGAATTCGCCGAATCCCATGGTGTCAGCGCGCTTGATGCCGGGAACAACCAGGCTGCGCGTGCCGTCCGGCTTCGGCAGGTCGATGGCAATACCCAAGTTGATGTGCGCAGGCGTCACAACCGACGGTTTACCGTCGACCTCGTCATAGAAAACGTTCTGGCTGGGGAAGCCTTTGAGTGTCTCGACAATGGCCCACGCGATGAGGTGCGTGAACGAGACCTTGCCGCCCCGAGCTCGCTTCAGGTGATTGTTGATCACAATGCGGTTGTCGATCATGAGCTTGGCCGGGATGGTGCGCACACTCGTCGCGGTCGGCACCGTGAGGCTGAGGTCCATGTTCGCGGCGAGGCTCTTGGCAACACCCTTGAGTACTGCGACGGTGTTCTCCGGCTCGGGGGTCGGCTCGGCGTCCGTCGTGGCGACGGGAAGCGTGGACGTCGCGGGCGCCTCGGCCGGGATCGGCGCGGGCTTTGCCTGCACAGAGGTGGTTCGCGCGATGGGCTGCGTGCCGGTAGGGATCGACCCGGTGGCGGGCGACGAGTTCGTGGGGGGTGCGTCTTCGACCTGCTCCGGCGGGGCATCCGGGTCGACGATTGCCGGCGGAAGCGTGATCGCCGCGGTGGGTGTCGGGTCGGTCGTCACGATCGGTGCCGGCGCCGCCTGGTCGACGGTCGGCTTGTAGCTCTCGAGGATTGGCCACCAGCTCTTCTCGACCGAATCCTTGTCGACGATGTACTTTTCGTACATTTCGTCTACGAGCCATTCATTGGCTCCGAATTCGCTCGAGGAACCATCCTCGACTCCGGTCACGTGGCTTGACACAGCCGACCGCCCACTCTCATTCGCTTGGTGTTCTCCCGGTGCCAGCGCTCTCGCCAACACCGCCGTTAAGACTAATCGTTCAGCCGCGGGCGCGTTGCCGCCAGTACGAGGGTCTAGCGTTAAATTCATGGAGTTTTACGAAACAACCCCGGTTCACGACCTGACCTATTCCGACGTGTTCCTGGTGCCGGGTCGCTCCGGCGTGTCGAGCCGCCTCGACGTTTCGCTGGCTCCACCGGATGGCACTGGAGCGACCATCCCGCTCGTCGCGGCGAACATGAATTCCGTGACGGGTCCGCGCCTTGCGGCGACGCTCGCGCGGCGCGGTGGACTGGGTGTTCTGCCGCAAGACATGCACCACGACGATCTTGTCGCCGCGATCTCCTGGGTCAAGGAACAGCCGGTTGCGTGGGACAGTCCGTTGATCGCGTCTCCCGAGGACAGCGTCGCTACCGCTCTCGAGCGCATTCCGGCTGCCCAGGGTCACGGAATCGTTCTGCACGGCACGGATGGCGAGTACCTCGGGACCATTCAGGCGGGTCGGCTCGCGACCGCTCTTCCGGATGCTCGCCTAGGCGACCTGCTTCACGGACCACTCGCATCGCTTGAGGTGGACGACATTGACGGGCCCCGCGCGGCGTTCGACCTGATGGTTGCCGCCGGTCTGGAGTTTGCTCCCGTTCTGAAAGAGGGCGCCGTCGTCGGGACTCTGAGTCGTCGCAGCGCCCTCCGATCGACGCTCTACCAGCCGGCGCTCGACGCGTCCGGTCGTCTCCGCGTCGCCGCAGCGGTCGGCATCAACGGTGACGTGGCGGCGAAGGCAAAGGCGCTGGTCGCGGCCGGCGTCGACGTTCTGGTGATCGACACGGCGCACGGCCACCAGGAGGGCATGCTGCGTGCCATCCGCGCTGTCGCCGCACTCGGTCTCAGCGTGCCGGTCGTAGCGGGGAACGTGGTCACGGGCGCCGCGGTGCGCGACCTGGTGGATGCGGGTGCAAACATCATCAAGGTCGGCGTCGGTCCCGGCGCAATGTGCACTACCCGAATGATGACGGCGGTCGGTCGTCCACAGTTTTCAGCGGTTCTCGAGACCTCCGAGGTCGCGCGCGAGCTCGGCGCATCCGTGTGGGCCGATGGGGGAGTGCGGTACCCGCGTGACGTCGCCCTGGCGCTCGCTGCGGGAGCCGCATCCGTCATGGTGGGGTCATGGTTTGCGGGAACGATCGAGGCGCCGGGCACGCTGCGAACGGATGATGCCGGTCGTCTGTACAAGGAGAGCTGGGGCATGGCGTCGACCAAGGCCGTGAAGGAACGCTTCGACAACCTCGATCCATACGAGCTGGCGCGCAAGACGCTGTTCGCGGAGGGCATCTCGAGCTCGAAGATCTACCTCGACCCGTTGCGTCCATCGATCGAGGATCTGCTCGACATGATCACCTCCGGTGTGCGCAGCTCGTTTACTTACGCCGGTGCATCCACCGTTGACGAGTTCCACGAGCGAGCAGTCGTCGGAATCCAGAGCGCCGCCGGCTACGAGGAGGGCAAGGCGCTCCCGGTCTCCTGGTGAGCGTGTCGAGGTCTCGATACGACCGCTGTGCGGTCTACTCGATCAGCGGGGGAAACCTCTCCGGCCGTCCTATACTCAGGAGGATAATGTCCGACCCCAGCAGTCCGCATTTACCCCATGCCTGAGTGGATCTGGCTCCTTCTCGCGGGCGTGCTGCTCACCGTCGGCACGGGATTCTTCGTTGCGTCCGAATTCGCGCTGGTCAATCTCGATCGATCCGATCTCGAGGTCCGCGCGCAGCGTGGCGAGCGCAATCTGGGGATCACGATTCGTGCGCTCAAGATCACGTCGACGCATCTGTCAAGCGCTCAGCTGGGTATTACCCTCACTACCCTGCTGACCGGCTACACCCTCGAACCCGGCTTTGCGCTTCTACTAACGCCCGCGTTTCGCAACTTCGGCTGGCCCCACGCGGTCGTGACGCCGGTCGCGGCGATCGTTGCGGTTGCCATTGCGACGCTGATCTCGATGATCCTCGGTGAACTGGTGCCGAAGGGCATCGCGCTTGCACTTCCCCGCGAGACCGGCAAGGTCGTTATTCCTTTCCAGGTCGGGTTCACGACCGTCTTCAAGCCCATCGTCTGGCTGTTGAACGTGACGGCAAACGGCATCCTTCGCCTGTTTGGTCTGGAGGCGAAGGAAGAACTGAGCTTTGCTCGGACCGCAGAGGAACTCACCTCGCTGGTGCGGCGATCGGCCCGCGAGGGCAGTCTGGACCGCGACACCGCTACCCTGCTGGCGCGCACCCTCGCCTTTTCCGATCACACGGCACAGGACGTCATGACGCCTCGGCCGCGAGTCGAAAGTGTCGAGCGCACGGACACGGCGCAGGATGTCATCGATCTCGCTCGTGGCACCGGACTCTCGCGATTTCCCGTCATTGACGACGGCATCGATGATGTCGTTGGTCTCGTCCACGTGAAGCAGGCGGTCGCGGTGCCCAGGGAGAAGCGCGACGACGTGCCGGTGAGCGCATTGCAGAGCGACGCGTTGCGGGTTCCGGAAACGATGAAACTGGATGTGCTCCTCGGCGAGTTGCGCGGACGCGGATACCAGATGGCCATCGTGGTGGACGAGTACGGCGGGACGGCCGGTGTTGCGACGCTCGAAGACCTGGTCGAGGAGCTCGTCGGCGAAGTATCCGACGAGCACGACCGCGCGCGACCCGACGTCGTGCGTAGCCGCGACTGGTTCACTTTCCCGGGCATCCTCAGGCCCGACGAACTACTCGAGCGGACCGACGTCAACGTCCCGGAGGACGGACCGTATGAAACGGTTGCCGGCTGGCTCATGAGCGAGCTCGGTCGATTGCCCGTCGCCGGTGACACCGTTACGGTCAACGGCGGAGTCTTCCGGGTCGAACGAATGGATGGTCGCAGGATCGACCGCGTCCGCTATACGCCGACCGTCATCCCGGAGAGCCCGCTGGACGGGGCCAGCCACGATAGGGACGCCACGAGATGAGTGACTGGTGGGGGATCGGCTGGCTGATTGTCCTGTTGATCGTGAATGCCTTCTTCGTTGGCGCCGAGTTCGCGATCATCTCGGCCCGCCGCTCGCAAATTGAGCCGCGCGCCGACCGCGGCTCCCGAGCCGCGAAGACTGCGCTGTGGGCCATGGAGCACGCGACCCTCATGCTCGCGACAACACAGCTCGGCATTACCGTCTGTTCGCTGCTGATCCTGAACGTGTCGGAGCCGGCGATTCACGACCTGATCTCCGGACCCCTCAATTTGCTGCACTGGGGCGAGGCGGTCGTCGGGACGGTCTCATTCATCGTCGCTCTGTTGATCGTTTCGTTCCTGCATGTGATTTTCGGCGAGATGGTTCCGAAGAACGTCTCATTCTCGGTGCCGGAGCGCGCAGTCCTGATCCTCGCGCCACCGCTGGTTGCCTTCGCGACGATCTTGCGGCCGATCATCGTCGCGCTGAATGCGACGTCGAACGGCATCATCCGCCTGTTTGGTATCAAGCCGAAGAGCGAGGCGACCAGCACATATACGGTCGACGAGGTCGCGAACATCGTCGCGCAGTCAACGCGCGAGGGAGTGCTGACCGATTCAACCGGGACCCTCAGCGCCGCCTTCGAGTTCTCCACCAAGCGAGTCGCGGACGTCAGCGTCCCGCTCGCAAGCCTGGTTACGTTGCCCGACGACGCGGCACCCGCTGATGTCGCGAGGGCGGTCGCGCAGCGTGGATTCTCCCGGTACGTTCTGGTGGATGATGCGGGCGAACCGACGGGCTATCTACACCTGAAGGACGTGCTCGACCTCGATGACGAAGAGTACACCGAGCCGGTTCCGCCCCGACGCATCCGCAAGCTGATCGCCATCGCGAGCACCACGGACATTGAGGATGCACTCGCGACGATGCGGCGCACCGGCCTGCACGTCGCGCGTGTGTTCGACGAGTCCGGCGCGACGCAGGGCGTCCTCTTCCTCGAGGACATCATCGAGGAACTCGTCGGCGAGGTGCAGGACGCGACCCGGAGGCAGCCCTAAGAGCCCGTGAGAGGTCCCAATCGACCCTTCCCGGAGGGGTTTTAAGGGTCGATTGGGACCTCTCACGGAGTTTTGGGCCATCGGGCTCTGAGGTACTGGCCCGGCCAGTAGTCGAGGTCGACGCCGAGTTCGTGCGCTGCGCGCAGTGGCCAGTGCGGGTCGCGCAGCAGCTCGCGAGCCAACATGACGACATCCGCTTTCCCGGAGGCCACGATCTCATCGGCAACGCGCGCGTCCGTAATGAGTCCGACAGCGCTCGTTGATACCTCGGCGTTTGACCGCACGTAGTCCGAGAACGGCACCTGGTAGCCCGGGGCGAGCGGGATCGAGGCATCCGAGACGTTGCCGCCCGTCGAGATGTCGAAGAAATCGGCCCCGCGATCTCGTGCCCATCCGGCGACCGTCGCGGTCTGTTCCTCGTCCCAGCCGCCGTCGCTCCAGTCCGTCGCGGAGAACCGCACGAGCAGGACGCGCTCGTTCCCGATCGCCGTTCGCACGGCCTCGATCACACGGAGCAGCAGCCGCGCCCGGTTCTCGAGCGAGCCACCATAGGAATCCGTTCGCATGTTGCTGAGCGGGGAGAGAAATTGGTGCAAAAGGTACCCGTGCGCTGCGTGCAGCTCCACGAGGTCGAAGCCGGCATCGATCGCGCGCATTGCCCCAGCGGCGAAGGCGTCAACGACCTCATCGATGCCCGCGGCATCCAGTTCCGCGGGTACGGCGTAACTGCCGAATGCCAGCGGGGATGCCGAAACGGCCAGCCATCCGCCCTCTGCGACGGGGACCGATCCGTGCCGGTCGAAGCCCCAGGCAGGATAGGTGGATGCCTTCCGGCCGGCGTGAGCCAGCTGCATACCCGCGACGGCGCCGCGTGAATGGATGAAGTCCGCAATCGGCTTCCAGGCGTCCCGCTGCGTGTCGTTCCAGATGCCGGTGTCTCGCGGTGAAATGCGGCCGTCGGCCGTGACCGCCGTTGCTTCGGTCATCACGAGCGCCGATCCGCCGGTCGCGAGAGCACCGAGATGCACCAGGTGCCAGGTGGTGGGGATCCCGTCCTCGTCGAACACCGAGTACTGGCACATGGGCGCGACCCAGACTCGATTTCGAAAAGTAATGGTGCGAATTGTCAGGGGCTCAAACAGTGCAGGCACTACTTGAAACTATCGTGGAAGCATGACCAGCGCTGGCTACGAACCATGGACCGCCGAGGATGCCGCAGCGATGATCGCGGTGCCGGGTGACAGCGACGACAAGTACACACGCGGCGTGCTCGGAGTGATCACCGGAAGCACGATGTATCCCGGTGCTGCAGTGCTCGGGGTGGAAGCCGCGCTACGCACCGGGGTCGGGATGGTTCGCTACCTCGGTCCCGAGCGTCCAGGCACCCTCGTGCTCTCGCGCCGTCCCGAGGTGGTCACGGCGGATGGACGCGTACAGGCCTGGCTCATCGGCTCCGGCATCGACAAGGTCGACGGCAGCGAGTCGGCGACGCAAATGAAGCAGGCAATTGCGCAGGATGTTCCGATTGTCCTCGACGGCGGGGCGCTGTCGCTGTCGCGGGATGCCGCTGGCCCGGTCGTCATCACACCGCACTACCGCGAGCTGGCTGGTCTCATCGATGGGGACGCGGCCGAGATTGCGAAGGACCCCGGGTCGGCCGCGGCGACCGCGGCGGTCACCCTGGGCGTTACCGTGCTGCTAAAGGGACACACGACGCACATCGCGTCACCCGAAGGATTGCTGCTGTCAGCGTCGTTCGCTCCCGCCTGGCTGGCGACGGCCGGGGCGGGGGATGCGTTGGGCGGCGTCCTCGGAGCGCTGGTGGCAACGCATTCCGATGAGGTCATCGCCGACCCAAGCGTTCTCGCGAAGCTCGCCGCGACGGCGTCTGTGCTTCACGGCCTCGCAGCGCAGCGGGCATCCGCCGGCGGTCCACTCACGGTGCTCGATCTCGCGCAGCAGATGTCGGCAACCATTGCCGACCTGCTCGATTCGGAGCTGCCCGGGAAGCACTGAGAGCGCGGTTACGCTTGACCTCATGACTGATGCCGCGCCAGCGTCCACCCGCTGGCGGCGGCTCCCACGGATGATCGCCAGAAGCCCGACCGCGCTCTGGGCAGCATTCATCCTGACCCACCTGTGGCTGGGATTCCAGAACTTTACGGAGCCCGGGCTGCCGCTCGGCGACGTTGTGCTGCAATACAAGTACTGGGCCGAGCAGGCCGATCTCGCGACGTACTACGTCGGCATCGACAAGGCATGGGTGTATCCCATCGTCGCACTCGTACCCATGGTCATGGCCGGGATCTTCGGCTTCGAAAACTATGCGGGGGCGTGGCTTGGGCTCGTTTTCGTTTTGGACATCGTGGCGTTCGCTGCGATGGTCGGATGGCGCAGACAGGGTCGCGCGGTCACCGTCGGCTGGTGGTGGATCGGCTTTCTGCTTCTGCTCGGACCGATCGCACTCGGCCGAGTCGACTCCATTTCGGTGCCGATTGCCATCATCGCCGTACTCTTCCTCGCATCTCGCCCGAAGCTGGCCGCGGTTCTTCTCACCATCGCCACCTGGATCAAGGTGTGGCCCGCGGCGATCATTGCGGCGGTGCTGATTGCGGGCAAATCACGATTGGCGGTTTTCCTAAGTGTGCTCGTCGCGAGCGCCCTGATCATCGCGATCGCGCTTGCGCTCGGCTCCGGCGAGAACGTGTTCAGTTTCATTTCGCAGCAGACATCGCGCGGGCTCCAGGTCGAGTCTCCCGTGAGCACGATCTGGATGTGGCTCTCCTTCGCGCACGTCGGGGGCGCCTATCCGTACTACGACCAGGCGATCAACACCTTTGAGGTCACGGGACAGGATTCGCTCGCCGTCGCCGCGCTGTTGACGCCGCTTCTCGGGCTGGTTGTGCTTGTTATCGCGATTCTCGGCATTGTCGCCGTCCAGCGCGGAGCTGCGGTCACGGAGCTGCTCGCACCACTGTCGTTGGCTTTTGTGACCGCGTTCATCGCCTTCAACAAGGTCGGGTCGCCTCAGTACATGACGTGGCTGGCTGTGCCGATCATCCTGGGCCTCGCAACTCGCGCGATGGGCTATGGCAGGTCGTTCCGGTTCCCGGCACTGATCGCGTTGTCGATGGCCGGTCTAACCCAGATCTTCTACCCGGTGCTGTACCAGCAACTCCTCGAGCTGCAGGCGCCCCTGCTCGTGGTCCTGACGGCACGGAATATCCTCGTCATCACGTTGTTTGGTTGGTCGATAGCTGTTCTGATCGACCTCACCCGTCCGTTCGCCCGGCACGAGACGGTGACCGATGCAGACGCCTGGCTCCCGGCAGCGTGGCCGTTCGAGCTCCGCACCACGCGGACCACCGAAGCCCACGACTCCGACTCAGACGAGGACCTGCTCCATGACACTCCCAACTGAGTCCGTTCCGGTGCACGGGTTCTCGTCCACGCGGGTCCGATTCGCGCTGTTGGCACTTGCGCTGGGCGGATTTGCGATCGGCTGTACCGAATACGTCGCGATGGGCCTGTTGCCGAACATTGCGCGAGAGCTCATTCCCACCGTGTACGCGGTATCCCCATCGGGCGCTAACGCCCAGGCCGGCCTGCTCGTTTCTGCTTATGCAGCAGGTGTCGTCGTCGGCGCACCAACGATCGCCGTGTTCGTCGCGCGCTTTCCCCGAAAGACGCTTCTGCTCTGGCTGCTCGTCGTGTTCACGTTCTTTACCGTCGCGTCCGCGCTGCTGCCAACATTCGGCCTTGTTCTGGCGGCCCGTTTTCTTGCCGGCCTGCCGCACGGCGCGTACTTCGGTGTTGCATCCCTGGTCGCCGCTGAGCTCCTCGGGCCCGGCAAGCGTGGCAAGGGAATCGCGTGGGTGATCGGCGGGCTGACCATCGCCAACATCATCGGAGTTCCGGCCATCACCCTGCTTGGTCAGGCGACCGGATGGCGCGTCGCCTACATCGCCGTCGCGGCGCTGTTCGCCTGCACGTTCCTCGCGGTGCTGTTTTCCGTACCGGCCCAGGAGGGAAACCCGGCCGCGACGGTACGAAGCGAGCTTCGGGTGTTCCGTCGCGGACAGGTGTGGTTTGCGCTGGGAATCGGGGCGATCGGTTTTGGCGGGTTCTTTGCGGTCTACACATTTGTTGCACCACTGGTGACCTCGGTCGCCGGCATGCCAGCCGGGTTCGTATCCATCGAACTCGTGATCGCCGGAATCGGGATGACTACGGGTAACTTCCTCGGCGGTCACCTCGCGGATGTCGCGCTGAAGCGCAGCCTGTTCGTATTCTTCGGGCTGCTCACCCTCGCGCTCGTCGGTCTCGATCTGACCGCAAGTTCCTTCGTCTGGGCGACGGTGTTCCTGTTCCTGATCAGCGGCTCAGCCGGCGCACTTTCGCCGCTCATCCAGACGCGTCTGATCAATGTGGCGGGCGAGAGCCAGACGCTGGCTGCGGCGATCAATCACGCATCGCTGAACATCGGCAACAGCCTCGGCGCTGTGCTCGGTGGCGTCGTTGTCGGCGCCGGCCTCGGCTACCTCTCAGTGACCTGGGTCGGACTCGTGCTCGCGGTGCTCGGCGTCGTGATCGCCATTCTCAGCTTCACGACCGAGCGCCGGAAGCTACATGGGGCCGGGCGCCTCGGTCTGCAGCAGAATCCCGTCCTGGATGGCGCGCTTCCGTAGCGCGACCTTCGTTCCGACGTCGATGCCGGCAACGCGGTACTTTTCCCGAATTCGCTTGAGGTAGCTCTTGGCGGTCTCCTCGGAGATACCCAGCTGGTACGCGACGGCCTTCACCGGCTCCCCGCCGCCGTACAGCGCCATGACCCGCCGTTCCTGCGCGCTGAGCTTGGGAGCGCCGCCGACCTCGCCCGAGTTAAGCGCGAGGTCGAGCTCGGCAGAGACGAAGGATTCGCCGACGGCCGCCGCACGAATCGCCTCGACGATCATGCTCGCATCCTCGCTCTTCACCAGGTAGCCGAGCGCACCGGCAGCCAGTGCCTCGCGAACGACGTTCGGTTCTGAGTACGTGCTCATCAGCACGGTGCGAACGCCAGTGGTCTTGAGGGTGGAGATCTTTAGCGATACCGGGATATTGTCCTTGAGGTCGAGGTCGAGCAGCACAACATCAACCGGGAACTCGGGATGCGTGAGCAGCTCCGGCCACGATGCAACCGCGGCGACCATGTCGATGTCGGGTGCAGCGTTGCGGATCCACTCCGTCAGCGCACCGAGGAGCATCCTGTGGTCGTCGACGAGCGCGAGCCGAATTCGATTGTCAGCTGGAGACACCTTTGAACCTCTTCGTTTTTCGGCGGCCGATTGTTCGCCCGCCAGCCATCTGGAACACGATCACTGGTCCGCCGGATTGTCGACCACGCACTCGATATCGACGCGCAGGCTTGACCTCTCGGTGGAGTCACTGTAACGCCCAACCCGCGAAATCGAGGACCAGATCGCCGGGTCGACGCGATTCCGGGGGACATCCGTTGTCGTGATCACGACGGGCACCGTGATCCGGTTGTTCTCCGGCGCAACCACGGGTGGGGCAACCGGTCCGAGTGTCAGGGCGAGGGTGCGCGAAACACCCTGCTTTCTCGTGTCGCTCATCAGGAGCCACACCGCCGAGAGCAGGCCATCCCGCTGGGCGGAGTCCAGCAGTCCAGCAAGGCTTCCCTTGTCGGTCAGCGTGACCGACTTTCCGAGCATCTCGGACTCCGAAACGGCGTGGTAGAGCCAGGTCTCGCGGCGCCCTTCGATCAGGTGGAGACGCAGTTCGGTTGCGAGGGATGCGGCGACGGATGCTGTCTTCGGGTCCAGCTTGAGCGCCGTGCGGCCCGTTGCCACGGACTCGAGCAAGTCCTCAGCCGCCAGGTCGAGTCGAGCGAGCTCCTCGGACGCGAGCATGCCAACCGCGAACCGCGGGGCCGAAACGGTGCTCTGGACGAGAACGCGATCCAGTTCCTGCTGCACCATCCGGCGGAATCCCCGCACCACAAAAACGCCGAGGACCGTCGGCAGCACGGCGAGCGCAACGACGTTCAGCTGAGCGGGAAGGGTCGAAGCGGTGAGGTGAGAATCCATGAGGATCGCCACGACAAACGCCACGCCGAGAACGCCTGCGGCCGCGAGAACCTCGCGTGCCCCGCGCACCGTAACCACGATCATCAGGCCGAATCCGGCCGATCCGGATGCGGTCGCGAACGCTCCGATGTTGTGCAGCGACCAGATCGCGGAGAAGTCGAGCGCGACGGTACCCGCGAGAGCCGCGAGGTAGATGGCGAAGAGCCAGTGGGGGAGCCGATCCCCGAGCCCGGAAATGGAGATGAGCACAGTGATGAAGGTCGCGAGATAGAGGGCCCACGCCGCCGCGGCGGGGAGAGCATCCTGATAATTCCCCTGGCTCCACAGCGACGCGAAAATTCCGAGTCCGTAGAGCGCCTGCACTCCGCCGAGGACGCCGGCGCCAACGCCGAGGTAGCTCGTGCCGAGCGTTGCCCCGCGCGCGCTGGCCTGACGCACGGCCTTGGCGATCCCGGGAGGGCCGCCCTTGCCGCGCCGGCCAAAGATGACACCGAGGGTGTTCTCCTCCGGGCGAAGGAAACTTGTCATCGCGGAACCTCCAGGACAACCGTTGTGCCGGACCCCGGACTGGAAAACAGACGGGCGTTGCCGCCAACTTCCCGGAGCCGACCGATGACCGATTCACGGAAACCGAACTTGTCGTCATCGATTCCCTCGAGGTCGAAGCCGACCCCGGAATCGGTGACCATTGCGCGAACCGTGGTCGCGTCATCCGTGATTGTCACGTGAGCCTGAGTGACGCCGGAGTGCCGCCGCACGTTCTCGAGGCACTCGGCAAGGGACAGCAGGAATGCATCGAGAACCTCACTCGGGAGAAGGACCTGGCCCGTGCCGTGCCAGCTGACCTCGAGGCCCATTCGACCGAAGCGTTGCTTGACCGACTCGAGCGTCGTTCCGAGCGGCGTCTCCTCGACGGGAGTGAGATTATATGGGCCGGAAGACTCGGGCGTCGGTGTGGCGCCGAGACGCAACTGGCGCAGCAGGCGGGCATCCTCGGCGGCCTGCTGGCGAAGAGCCTCCGGGGCAACCCCTACGCCCGAGTGCGCGAGCAGGGTAAGCGTTGCGAGAACGGTGTCGTGCAGAAGCCGGGCGCCCTGCCTGCGCTGCGCCTCGGTCTCGCTGGCCTGCCGCTCCGCACGGTGCGCCTTGCCGATGCTGTAGATGCGGCGAGCAGCGCGCGGCACGCTCGCGCTCAACCAGTACCCGAGAACCGAAGTGAGCACCCAGCCGAGCAGAACAGACAGCGAGGTAATGGTCAGCGCGCCCGGATGCGGAACCGTGAACTGCACGAGAACGGTGCTGATCACGCCGCCCGCGACCAGGAGGATGATGCGAGGGGCGCTCGACACGAGAACGAGGGCGAAACAGGCGATCCCGACCCCGGCGAGGGGAACCACCGCGATCCCGAGGCTCGTCGACGGAATCGAGTCGAACGGCAGGCGAAGAACGACGAGAGCAGCGAGGCCCGCGACGATGCCGATCGATGCCCAAAGAACCGGCCGATTGCGCGGAACCATAATCTGACAGAGGACAAGAATCAACAGAAACGGGATGACCGCGAAGTAGTCGGCCATTCGGACGACGCCCGGAAAACTCAAATCGATCAGCGCAATGATCGTCCCGGCGAGACCCAGGAAACGCGCTGTGCGCTGCAGGAGCCGATCCCGCTCCTTCGCAATGAGTTCCATATCGGACAAATCGTCGCAGATTGCCACCACAAATGGGGGTGCCACTCCGTTTCCGACACCCACAAAGTTCCGGATACGGTTAAGGGCAACACAAGAGGGGTGCGCCGCAATACTGCGCCGCCACACGTAAGTACCCAAAAAATCAATACCGCTGCAGCTCAACGATCGTGGGACGCGGCGCGGCGTTTCACCCGAGCGACGCCAGCAAGACCAGGCCCCGAACAGCCTGGATAGCTAGACCGGGGGGAATAGCTAAATAGCAACAGAGCCGCTGCGCCTGACAGCGGCTTTGCTAGTTAAGCCCGGTGTATTTCACGCCCGGCTTTCTGGTCGCGGGCGTTTTGTTTTCTGGTAACTGGCGCACTGTATTTTTGGGCGCCGCCGCTCCCGCGGTGCCTCACCTGCGCGCCATGAGCCACCTCTGCCGCGTTGCATCGCCTTGGGCGGCTCGGTCGTTGCTTCGCTCCGACCGCGCGCTCGGTTCCGAGCGGTTTGGCCTAACCAAACATCATGATTCCGGGGTTAGCCAGCCCTCCTTTACGCCATGACGGCGGAGGGCTATGCGAGTGCCGATGTCTATGCCCACCTCACGGTACTTGCGCCGTGCTCGCTTTATGTAGGACTTGACGGTTTCGTCGGTCGTGTTCATTTCGGCGGCGACCTCTTTGATCGAGCGCCCGGCGGCGTAGAGGACGAGCGCGCGCTGCTCCTGTCGGCCGAGCCCTGGATCCGGGATGGCGACGAAACCCGCAACGGCTTCTGCCAGTGGAGCAGACAGGTGCTGGGTGCTGTCTGCGGCGGCACGTATGGCGGCAGACAACTCGGTGGCCGACTCGGTCTTGGGCACAAACCCCATCGCACCGGCGCGCATTGCCGCCGTGACGGATGCCGAGTCCGCGTGCCTGCTCATCACGATCGCGGCCGTGCCGATGGTGCCGAGTGCGCGAAGTTTGGTTCCGACGGGGATGCCGTCCTCGAGATGGAGATCGAGTACGACGACGTCGACGGGAAACGCGGGGTTTGCCATCAGACCGGCCCAACTGGTCTCGGCAGCGACGACCGAAATACCCTTTTCGGGCTCGTGCAGCCGCGCGGCAAGACCATCGAGAACCAATCGATGGTCATCGACGATAGCGACTCTGATGGCTACTTTCGGTTTCGCGGATCCCATTGGTGCTCCTGTCTGCGAAAGCATACCGAACATGACACAGACTCGTTTGTATACCCGAGGCGGGTTCGATTTCGCGCTTAGGCGGTGTGCAGCAGCCGGCCAAGATGACGTCCGACCGTCTCGTCTTCAATCAGGAAGCCGTCGTGACCGAATGGCGAGGTGATGACAACCGCATCGCCCCCGTCGATTGTCGATGGCAGCAGGCTCGCGATCAGGCGCTGGTGTTCGACCGGGAACAGGCGGTCGGTGTCGATCCCCAGGACTAGTGCTCGTGCCGTGACCCTGGCGAGCGCTGCTGCTACGCCTCCGCGCCCCCTGCCGATGTCGTGCGAGTTCATTGCGTTGACGAGCGTGATGTAACTGTTGGCATCGAAACGGCGAGTGAATTTGTTGCCGTGAAAATCCAGGTAACTCTCGACCGCGTAGCGCCCGCCGCCGCCGAGAGGCGAGATGCCGCTTTGCCAGCTTCGCTCGAAGCGATCATTGAGTTCTGTTGGTGAGCGGTAGTTGAGCAGAGCCATCCGGCGAGCGAGAGCAAGACCGCGGTAGGGGCCGTCGCCGTCGGATGCTCCGTAGTAGTCACCGCCGACGAACCGCTGGTCAAGCTGGATGGCGTCGATCTGCACAGAGTTGAGAGCGATCTGGTCGGCGTTGCTGAGCTCGGGTGTCGCGAGGACGCCGACTCGCTCGACTCGCTCGGGGTAGCCGACGGCCCACTCAAGCGCCTGCATCCCTCCCATCGATCCGCCAATCACGGCTGCCCAAACCGGGATGCCAACGGCGTCCGAAAACGCGACCTGAGCGGCGACCTGGTCGCGAATTGTCACGAAGGGGAAGTTCGCAGCCCACTCCGTGCCCGCGGGCGAGTCCGACGCTGGCCCGGTCGATCCCTGGCACCCGCCGATCATGTTTGGCGCGACCACGAACCACTCATCCGTGTCGATCGACTTGCCGGCCCCGACGATGTCCTCCCACCATCCGGCCGTTGGATGCCCCGGCCCCGGATCGCCGAGCAGGTGGCTGTCTCCGGTGAGTGCGTGGAGGACGAGGACGGCGTTGTCCTTGGCCGCGTTGAGCGTGCCAAAGGTTTCGTAGGCGATTCGGACGTGCGGGATTTCGTCGCCACGCTCAAGCGCGAGAGTGCCAATCGAGACGAACTTGCGGTTGCCGACCGGATCTCCCACGCGCCACGCGCCGGTCGCCGGAGGTTTGCCAAGGATCGCCCGGGCATTCGCCTCAGTGATGAATGCCGAGGGAACGGTGTCCTCGGGCGTCTGCCAGTCCATAACAGGTCTAAGTATCTCGGAGCGATTGATGGAACGCTTGCGTGTTACACGTTAAATGCCGATGGTCGGGCAGCAGCACTTCGCACCGCTACCCGACCATCGAGTTGCTCTACGCCTTCGCGGCCGTAGCACCAGCAGTGCGCGCCGCCGCGAGCCCGGCCTCGAGGTCCGCCTTCAGATCGGCGACATTCTCGAGTCCAACCGAGAGGCGCACGAGGCCCGGCGTGACGCCGGTGGTGAGCTGCTGCTCCGGCGTCAGCTGCGAGTGCGTGGTCGATGCCGGGTGGATGATCAGGCTGCGAACGTCGCCGATGTTGGCGAGGTGACTGAACAGCGTGACGCTCTCGACCAGGGCGCGGCCGGCCTCAACGCCGCCCTTGAGCTCGAATGACACAACCGCGCCGACACCCTTGGGGGCGTACTTGTTCGCTGCCGCGTACCACGGGCTCGACGGGAGTCCGGAGTAGTTGACCGAGGCGACATCCGGGTGGTTCTCGAGCCACTCGGCGATCTCCTGCGTGTTCTGCACGTGGCGCTCGATGCGCAGCGACAGAGTCTCGATGCCCTGAATCAGCGCAAAGGCGCTGTCGGCCGGAAGCGAAGCGCCGGTATCGCGAAGCAGCTGGACCCGCGCCTTGATGACATAGGCAATTCCGTCGCCAAGAACCGTGGTGTAGCTCGCGCCGTGGTACGACGGGTCTGGCTCGGTGAGACCCGGGAACTTGTCAACGTGCTTCGACCACGGGAACTTGCCGCCGTCGACGATGACACCCGCGATAACTGTTCCGTGTCCGCCGAGGAACTTCGTGGCAGAGTGCACGACGATGTCAGCCCCGAACTCGAACGGGCGAATCAGGTACGGGGTCGCGATCGTGTTGTCGACGATGAGGGGCAGCGTGTTGTCGTGAGCGACCTTGGCAACCTTCTCGATGTCGAGGATGTTGATCTTCGGGTTACCGATGGTCTCGGCGAAGAACAGCTTCGTGTTCGGGCGGACGGCCGCGGCCCACTCGGCCTCGTCGTCCTGGTCCTCGACGAACGTGACCTCGATGCCGAGCTTCGCGAGCGTGTATTTGAACAGGTTGTAGGTTCCGCCGTAGATCGAGGACGATGAAACGATGTGGTCGCCCGAGCCGGCAATGTTGAGCACGGCGTATGTGATCGCGGACGAACCGGATGCAACCGTGAGTGCGGCAGTTCCGCCTTCGAGAGCCGCGACGCGCTGCTCGACCACGTCGTTGGTCGGGTTCATGATTCGGCTGTAGATGTTGCCGAACTCGGCAAGCGCAAACAGGTTCTGCGCGTGCTCGGTGCTGTTGAACACGTACGAGGTGGTCTTGTAGATCGGCGTTGCGCGGGCGTTGGTCACGGGGTCGGGCTGCGATCCCGAGTGGATCTGTTTGGTTTCGAACTGCCAGTCAGCCATGATGCTCTCCTTGGTTTGATGAAGCGGATAGTGCGAGAGGTCTGAGGCTTTGAGCTTAAGCAGCGTTGCTATGAGGACAAACGGGGCGGGACACACAGCGTAATCAAATTCTTGACACGCGAAACTACTTCTGCGAGAGTAGTCACGTGTCCAGCATCCGCCTCTACATTCTCGACGCCCTCGTCGAAGAGGGCCCGATGCACGGTCACCAGCTCCGTCTGCTTGCCGAGAAGGAACACGTCCAGGAATGGACGGACTTCAGCGTTGGCGCGCTCTACGGGGCCCTGAAGCGGTTGACCTCGGACGGCCTGATCGAAGAAGTGCGAGCCGAACGCGAGGGCGCATATCCCGAGCGTCAGGTCTACGCAATCACGGATGCGGGACGAACCTCTCTCGGCGTCGAGAAGCGGAACGCGCTTCGAGAAATTGTGGTGAGGCCGGATCCATTCGACCTGGGTCTCTCCCGACTCGACGGGGACCACCTCGACGACCTCGACGACATGTTGTCCGCGCGCATCGCCCATTTGAGAGCTCTGCTGGCCGAGACGCAGGCGCACAACAGTTCGATCGGCCAGTACCTGACCTTCACCGAGAAATTTGTCATTAGCCACAAGACAGCACGTATTCGGGCCGAAATCGACTGGCACGAAGAGCTCTACAAGCAACTCCCTGAAATCATCGCCGCCGAACAGGCACGAAAGGACGCATGACCATGTCTCAAGCCGCAACTCCAGCGCAGAACTGGGGATCATCCGCCCCGCCCGCCGCTTCACCCCGCGCCTGGCGCGCACTCATCGTGCTGCTCATCGGCATGTTCATGGCGCTCCTCGACACGACCATCGTCAACGTCGCTCTCCCAACCATCCGCGACCACGTCAATGCGAATGGGACGCAGGCGGGCGAGGACGTGTTGTCCTGGATCATCTCCGGATACGCGCTCGCTTTCGGCATCGCACTGATCCCCGCCGGCCGCCTCGGTGACCGGTTCGGGCACAAGTGGGTCTTTTTCGGCGGCCTCGCGCTGTTCACGGCAGCGAGTCTCGCCTGCGGTCTCGCCCAGAGCGACATTCAGTTGATTGTGTTCCGCGTTATCCAGGGACTCGCCGGCGGCATCTTCGTCCCGGCGGTCACCGCATACATCCAGATCCTGTTCCCGGGGCGCATCCGGGGTCGCGCCTTCGCGATCATGGGCGCCGTGCTCGGAGTATCGAGCGCGCTCGGGCCGATCGTCGGCGGCCTCATCATTCAAGCCTTCGGCACGGAGAATGGATGGCGCCTGGTCTTCGGTGTCAATGTCCCGATCGGTATCGTCGCGCTGATCCTCGCGGTCGCGTTCGTTCCCAGCAAGAAACGAGTGGCAGAAATCGCTCCGCAGGCTCCCGAATACGCTCGCACCGGCGGTGTCGACTGGATCGGGCTTCTGCTCATCACCGGAGGGCTGGTCGCGATCCTTGTTCCCCTCATCGAGGGACAGGACAAGGGCTGGCCACTGTGGACCTTCCTCACGCTCGCGGGCGGTGTTGTACTGATCGTCCTCTTCGCCCTCTGGGAGATCTCGTACACCAAGCGCGGGCGCAGCCCGCTCGTTCCGCCGCACCTGTTCAGTCATCCCGCGTTCTCGGGCGGTACCATTTTGGCGTTCGTGTACTTTGCGGCCTTTACGAGCATCTTCTTCACGATCTCCTTGCTCTGGCAGGCGGGCCTCGGACACACTGCTCTCGAGTCGGGCCTGGTTTCCGTGCCCTTCGCAATCGGATCGATCATCGGGTCGGCGCAGAGCAATCGTCTGTCGCAGCGACTGGGGCGCAACGTCCTCGTCATCGGGACGGGTCTCGTGCTGCTGTCTCTGGTCGCCGTGTGGCTCATCCTGCTGAACGTCTCTGCCGCGGACATCACCAACTGGGATCTGCTTGTGCCCCTGTTCTTCGGCGGACTCGGAAACGGGCTCTTCATCGCCCCGAACGCCCAGTTCATTGTCGCAACGGTCGACTCATCGGAAGCCGGCGCAGCGAGCGGCGTGATCTCGACCATGCAGCGCGTCGGTGCTGCCGTCGGTATCGCCGTGATCGGAAGCGTGCTCTTTGGTATCGCGAACCTGTCGAGTCTCACCAAGGAGATTCCGAACAAAGTCGCTGCCGCGCTGGCAGCTGGCAAATACACGTCACCCGCCGCTGCCTCACATGCGATCTCGAAGCATCTTCTTGCCACCCACTTCATGACCGCGGCGGGCGGGGCGATGGCAGTGAGTGCGATCTTCGCGCTGGTGGCCTTTGGTCTCGTGTTCATGTTGCCGCGCAAGCTCAACCAGTGGGGTGGCGCGCCCGCGAGCCACTAGTCGGCCGATTCGATGACACCGGGCGGCGAGCCCTCACGTTCGCTGCCCGGTGTCACGTTTCTGCGGACGGTCGGGCAAACTGGACTCATGGCACCAAAACGCGTGGTTGTGACCGGAGCGAGTTCGGGAATTGGGGCGGCGACGGCGCGGCTATTCCGAGCCAACGGCTGGGATGTCGTAGCGGTGGCGCGGCGCGAGGATCGGCTGCGCGCGCTCGCCGAGGAGATCGGCGCCGACGTCTTCGTGGCCGACCTGACCAGGCAGGTCGAGGTGGATGCGCTCCGCAGCTTTCTCGCATCCTCCGGACCAATTCACGGTCTGGTGAACAATGCGGGTGGCGCATTCGGACTCGACTCGGTCGAAGACAGCGACCCGGACGACTGGGCCAGGATGTTCGACATCAACGTCCTCGGCACCAAGCGCGTGATCACTGCTCTCCTGCCCCTGCTGCGCAAGGGCGCCGCGCAGACCGGCTCAGCGGACATCCTCACCGTCACCTCGATCGCCGGCTTCGTGGCCTACGAGGGGGGATCCGGTTACAACGCCGCGAAGTTCGCTGAGCATGCGATGGTCGCCGTGCTTCGCCTCGAACTCGCGGGGGAGCCGATCCGAGTTCTCGAGGTCGCGCCGGGAATGGTCAAGACCGACGAGTTCTCACTGACCCGCTTCAACGGCGACAAGGCTCGGGCGGATGCCGTCTATGAGAACGTGCCCGATCCGCTGAGCGCCCAGGACATCGCCGAGACGATCGTGCACGCCATGGAGTTGCCCGCCCATGTCAACCTCGACCTGATCACCGTCAAGCCGGTCGCGCAGGCTGCGCCGCACAAGGTCATCCGCGGAGCGCTCAAGCCCAAGCTCTAAATCCGAACCCGAATTCAGACTTCGCGATGGGGAAACGTCAGCGAGCGGGCTCCTGCGTGGCGACTTCCTCGTCGGCGAAGGCTAGTTTCGGCACGAGGAACAGCAGTAGTGCAGCAACCAGGGCACCGCATCCGCAGATCGTGAATACCGTCAGATAGCCGCCGAGCGTCGGGGTGCTCTTCCCGAGAAACTGGACGGCACTCGAAGCGAGCACGATGGCAAACGTCGAGGATGCGAACGAGCCGCCGATCGTCTTGGTCGTGTTCGTGAGCGCGGTCGCGACCCCCGTCTGACCGCGTGGTGCCGCGGCCGCCGCGGCCGATGGCAGCGCACCGACCAACGCGCCCGAGCCGAGTCCGGCAACAATCATGTTTGCAAGGGTCTCAACCTCGGTCGTATGGAGCAGCAGGAAGTCGAGATACCCGGCCGCGACAAAGAAGGTCGCGATGATGAGCGCGATGCGAGGCGACGTAAGGTTCGCGAGCAGCGGGAACAGCACCGCTCCGACAATCAGCGAGATGAGATAGATCCCGACAACGATGGTGATCCCACCCGAGCTCAGCCCGAGACCGGCTCCCGATTTCGGATCGGCGCCCGCAAACGTTGACAGTGGCGTTTGCGCTCCGAGCAGGCTGATCCCAACCAGGCCAGCAGTGATCTGAATCGGCCACATGTTCGGCTGCCGGAAGACGCGGATATCGACGGCAGGATCTTTGTGCCTCAGCTCGAACATCGTCCACGGGATGAAGACGAGCACGCCTAGGGCCATCATCACGTACACCCACCATGCGCCGGGTCCTGCGATGCGCAAGAACGCCAGTCCACCGGTAATGAGCAGAAGGCCGATCGTGAGCAGCACGAATCCGAACGGGTCAAGCGTTCGCCCGGGAAGCGTTTCCGACTCAGGCACGCCGAACAGGATCGCGAAGAACACTAGCGTCACGGCAATCGCCGGGATCATGAGAGTCAGCGCAACGTTGCCGCCGAATACGTCGATGAGGTTTCCGCCGAGGACGTCGCCAAGAATCGCGCCGGCCTCAAGAGCGACAACGAGGAAGCCCGCTGCGCGCCGTGTCTGTGAGGCGCTGCGCCCGGACCGTCGACCACGATCGAAGATGAGAGCGACTTCAAGCGGAAGCCAGACGACGTAGAAGCCCTGCAGAGCGAACGCGATCAGGTATGGCCAAAAGCTGTCAGCGAACGGGAGCGCCCAGGTCGCAAGCCCGGTGAGGATGGTCGAGACCAGCAGGATCCGCTTGTGTCCGTACATGTCGCCGAGCTTCGCGAGGAAGGGCACCACGATTGCGGATAGCAGTAGCTGCGCCGCCTCGAACCAGTTATAGCTCGCCGTGTCGATATCGAGGTGCTTGATGAGCGTCGGGATGAGGGGGATGTAGTAGCCCTGCAAAATCCCGCTGGTTAGCTCGAGAAGGAAGAGAAAGCCGATGAGGCCGAAGGTCACGCTTCCGGGCCGCGTCTTTGCGGGTCCGGCGGGTTGGATGCTTGCCATGCTCGGATGCTAGCGAAAAGTCGCGTAACTTTTATTTCGATGAGCCCGCAGCCGCTGACCGAACTGGTCGATCCGGGCTGGGCCGGGGTGCTCGCGCCGGCCCGGGATGAGGTCGCGCGACTCGGTGACTACCTTCGGGCCGAGACCGCCGCCGGTCGCGCATACCTGCCGAGCGGAGCGAACGTACTTCGTGCATTCACTTATCCATTCGAGGACGTGCGGGTTCTCATCGTCGGCCAGGACCCCTATCCGACTCCTGGCCATCCGATCGGCCTGTCCTTCGCGGTCGACCCGGACGTTCGGCCGGTACCGCGCAGCCTGCAGAACATCTACAGGGAGTTGCACGACGACCTCGGGCTCGCTACCCCAAGCAACGGCGACCTGACACCGTGGGCGCGCCACGGTGTCATGCTGCTGAACCGAGTGCTCACCGTTCGCGCCGGCGCATCCGGCTCGCACCGCGGGATCGGCTGGGAGCAGGTCACCGAACTCGCAATTCGTGCGCTGGTCGCCAGGGGCACACCGCTGGTCGCTATCCTCTGGGGCCGGGATGCCGGAACCCTTCGGCCGCTGCTTGGAAGCACACCGATTATCGCGTCCGCGCACCCGAGCCCGCTGTCGGCGAGCAGCGGTTTCTTTGGCTCGAAGCCGTTCAGCCGAGCGAACGAACTCCTGCACGAGCTCGGAGCCGAGCCGGTCGACTGGTCCCTACCGGCGTAGGCTGCACACCGTGCTAGAGGAAGAGTACGAGACCCGCCGACAGCTTCCGCAGCACCTTCGTCCCGTGCCAGCGCCCGATCCCGGCTTCGAATACGTGATTCGTCCGGCCACCCAGGAGGACCTTCCGAGCGTCCGTGAGATCTACAACCACTACGTGCTCAACTCGAGCATTACCTTCGACGATGGCGCTCAGACTCTCGCGGCCATGCGAAAGAAATTCGATACCGGCACACAACTTCGGCTGCCCTATCTCGTTGCCGAGAGCCCAAGCGGTCAACTGCTTGGTGTCGCGTGGGTCTACCCGTGGCAAGGGAACAAGTCCAACCGCCGAACCGTCGAGTTGTCCATCTACCTCGGACCGGCCGCGACGGGTCGGGGGCTCGGCAAGAGCCTCCTCGATCGTCTCCTGACCGAGTGCAAGGCGGCGGGCGTAAAGCAGGTGATCGTCGTGATCGCGGACCGGGGTGCCGAGGCATCAATCCAGATGCACGAGAAATTTGGATTCAAGGAGACCGGTCGCATGGGCAAGGTCGGTTTCAAGTACGGTCGCTGGCTCGGCACCGTCACCATGCAGAAGACCCTCCGGTAGTTCGGTCCCCGAGCCCGTCGAAGGGTCGGCGCTCAGTGTCTGCCACCGAGCTCAAGCAGCCCAACGCCGGCGATGACGAGAACCATCCCGACGATCTGCTGCCAGGTCAGCGACTCGTGGAACACCGCCCAGCTGATGATGGCCACCGCGACCACTCCGACACCCGCCCAGATTGCGTAGGCGATCCCGAGCGGCACCCCCACTCGAAGGGTAAGCGAGAGCAAAACGAAGGAGAGAATGTAGCCGACCCCAACGATGATGTATGCCCACCAGACGCTCTTCGGGCCGCTCGCAAACTTGAGAAAGCTGGTCGCGATCACCTCGCTGATGATGGCGGCGGCGAGGTACAGGTAGCCCATGCGACAACGCTACCGGCATGCCATACCTCGCGCCGAAGCTCACGACTTGGGCGTCGCCCGCCGCAGCACCAGGAAGCCGCCGACAGCGCAGATCGCGGTGGGCACCAGTGACCAGACGACGAGTCCGAACGCTCCGGTCCGGTTGACCCAGCTCGACGTTGCATCCCATTCGTGAGTCAGGGTGACCGCCGCGATTACCCCGACGATGACAACACCGAGCAGGATGAAGAACAGCGAAACCCCGAACGCGCGCCAACGCATGTATATGGCCGAAACGAGGGCACCAACGAACATCAGAAGAAGCAGCAGCAGGAAATACACCGCAAAACGGGCCAACCAGAACGTGTCACTGAAGTAGGCCGGCGCGAACAGGTAGCCCCCGATGCCCCAGCCTTTGGTTGCCAGCTCGATCGATCCGAGCAGCGTCACCACGGCGGCGAAGATTGCGGCGAGGATGACGAAGGCCACGGACGAGCCGAGGTAGAAGTCGCGCCGGGTCACCCCGAAGCCGAGCGAAAACGGGAAGGTGCGCAACATCGCCTGCACGGCGATGATCATCGCGAACACGAAGGTGTATAGCACGGCGCCCGAGTACTCGAGGTGAATCTTCGGATGGTCACCGGGGTTTGCGCCCGCTGCGACGACGATGATCCACCAGATGGCGTAGTTGAGCAGGAAGATCGCGACCTGGCCACCGATTGGGACGTACAGCAGTTGCGCTTTGTTGACGAAGAGCAGACGAAGAACGGCGATTACGTGCCTGCCCGCCCCGAATTCGCGGGACGGTACTGCGGATGTTGCTGCTGCTGTTGCGGTCATGACTGGGCTCCAAATTCGGCCTCGGGGATGCTGGTCTTGCGGACGATGAGTTGCTGCAGCGACACCTGCCCGACATCGAGTCCGGCTCTCCTCGCGGCAGCGCGGTCGGACTCACCCAGGTGGTCCAGGGTGACGGATGTCAGGCCGCCCAGGTTTTCGCGATGAATCACCGTTCGTTTGGCGACGAATACGTCGACCGCCGCCTTGGTGCCGGCAACCGTCGCGGCGGAACCGCGCAGCGCGTCCGCGTCCTCGTCGATGATGATTCGACCGCCGTCGATGACAATCACGTGCTCGAGCAGCGCGCTGACCTCGTCGATGAGGTGCGTAGACAGAATGACCGTGCGCGGATGCTCCGCAAAGTCCTCGAGGAGTCGGTCGTAGAAGATCTGGCGAGCCACGGCATCCAGCCCGAGGTAGGGCTCGTCGAAGAACGTGAGGGGTGCGCGCGAGGCGAGCCCAACGATGACGCCGACTGCGGAGAGTTGCCCCCGGGAGAGCTTCTTGATCCTGCGGTTGATGGGAACGTTGAAATCGCGGATGAGCCGCTCCGCGAACGCGGCATCCCAGTGCTCGAAGAACCACGGTGCGCTCGCGAACACGTGCTTCGGGCGGAAGTCCTCGGGGTAGGCCTGGCTCTCCTTGATGAAGCAGACTTTGCTCAGCACGGACGCGTTCTCGACCGGCGACTGGCCGAAGACGCTGATCGTCCCGGTCGTTGCAAACTGTTGGCCGGTGAGCAGCTGCATCATGGTGGTCTTGCCCGCGCCGTTGCGGCCGAGCAAACCATAGATGGTGTTTTCTTCGATCCCGAAGCTGACATCGTCAACCGCTGAGAACTTTCCGAATCTCTTGGTGAGGCCGGAGACCTCGACAACGCTGGTCATTTAGTGCTCTTCCTTTTGGATCATGGTGATCAGTTGTGCCTGGGTGATGCCGAGCTTGTCGGCTTCGACAACCAGCGGGCGTATGAACTCCGCCTCGAACTTGCTGCGTCGTTGGGTGGCAAGGCGCTCGAACGCGCCCGCGCGGACGAACATTCCAATGCCCCGCTTCTTGTAGAGGATTCCTTCGTCGACCAGGAGGTTGACGCCCTTGCCCGCCGTTGCGGGGTTGATGCGATAGAACGAAGCGAATTCGTTGGTCGAGGGCACCTGTCCCTCCTCGGGCAGCGCCCCACTCAGGATGTCGTTCTCGATGGCTTCCGAAATCTGCAGGAAGATCGGGCGCGAATCATCCATCGCTATCGATCACAGCCTCACTGGTCCATTAGTCATGTAACTAACCAACCAGCCTTTTGAGCACGTGTCAAGGGGATGATTCCGAGTTACTCGGAAACGAGCGCGCTTGTTCGACGCTGTGCGTCGAACAACCCCAAGGCGATACATCGCCGCAGGGGCGGCGGCGCCCAAAAAGACGGCCAAGACTTTACGATCAACTCATGTTCGAACTACATCACCTGAGTGCCCAGGAGCAATGGGACTGGCTCCACCGCGGTGAGATCACTCCGCTCGAACTGGTGACGCACTACCTTCAGCGAGTCGAACGTGTGAACCCAGAGCTGGGCGCGTTTACTACCGTTACTGCGGATGCCGCGACGGCGAGGGCGAAGGATCTGGAGCAGCTCGTCCCGACGACCGCCGCACTGTGGGGCCTGCCGTCCGGCGATAAGGACCTCACTCGTCGGGCGGGAGTGCGGACGACCTTCGGTTCGCGACTGTTTGAGAACTTCATTCCGGACAAGTCCGACGAGCTGGTCGAGATCCTGGATGCGGCTGGAGCCATCAGCCTCGGCAAGACGAACGCGCCGGAATTCGGGATGCCGAGCTACACCGAATCGCTGGTCGCGCCCCCGGCGCGAAATCCGTGGCAGCTCGACCTGGGCGCGGGCGGAAGCAGTGGGGGAGCTGCTGTCGCCGTTTCGGCCGGACTGCTGCCCGTAGCGACGGGCTCGGACGGCGGGGGATCCATCCGAATCCCCGCTGCGGCAACCGGGCTTGTCGGCGTGAAGCCGGGGCGTGGGGTCGTGCCGTCCGGCTCCGGTCTCACAACACTCGGGGGGCTCGTGACGACTGGCCCGCTCGCCCGCAACGTTGCGGATGCGGCAATGCTGCTTGATGCGATGATCGCCGGTTCGCCCTATCAATACTCCGTTCGATCGCCGGGCTGGGACGGCGGGGCGTTTCTCGGCCCGGCGACCCGCGGTGAGGGACGATTCCAACTCGGAGTCATGACGACATCGCCGTGGGACGATGCCTACGAGATCCGGCTCGAGCGCGAAGCGACAACAGCGCTCGAGCTCGCGATTACCGAGTTCAGCGCGATCGGACACGGAATCGAAGACGTTGCGCTCGAGCCCGACGACAGCTACGCACCCGCGTTCCGGACGGTCTGGCAGGCGGGGGCATCCGAACTGCCGGCCGAGGGTGACCAGCTCGACCTGCTCGAACCGCTGACCCGCTGGCTCGTCGAACGCGGCCGCGAGCTGACGGCGCGAGAACTCGGGTCGGCGCTCTCGACTCTGACCTCATTCGAGCGATCGATCAACCGTCAGTTCGCCGGATTCGACGCGGTTCTTACGCCAGCAATGGCGCAGACTCCGCGACCGATCGGCTGGTATTCGAGCGATGATCCGGAACTGAACTTTGCGCAACAGGTGCAATACACGCCGTTCACCTCCTTCGTGAATGTCACCGGGCTCCCCGCGATCACGCTCCCGATTTCACAGACGGAGGGCGGGCTGCCCATGGGGGTACAGCTCGTTGGGCGACCCGGCGGTGAAGCGAAACTGTTCGCGCTGGGAGCTCAACTTGAGCGTCGAATCGGCTGGCAGCGGCGGCACCCGCCGATGTGGTGACCTACGATCCGGTCACGAAAACGTTGTCAACGATGAGCTGCATCAGGTTGTCGCTTGATGCCTGGAACCAATACCCGTCGATGAACAGGTATTCGTCCGGGTAGTCGGCGGTGTCCGTATTGGCATACAGCGTGCCGTGATCCTTCTGTGTTCCGACGTAGCCGGTCGACGTGAGGGTCGCCTGTTGTGTTGTCGCCTGGTCGGAGGTGATCGGTGAGAAGGCGTAGTCGACACTGTTGGCAGCATCCGGGTACGCCCACTGGCAGAGAATGCCGCCGTATGTGTTGAACATGACCAAATTGGAGCCGATGTTTTCCATGCGCTGCAGGTAGTCATTCTGCAGTGTGAAACCCGCGCTCTGCTTGGACGTGAAGACCTGGAGGGTGGCGGGCGGCAGGATGCTGTTGCAGGTGTACTTCAGGGCCGCGAACGTGGGAGTTGGCGTTGGCTTCGGCTTCGACGTGGTCTTGCTGTGCGATGGTTTCGGCGAAGACGTGGAGCCGTCGGAGCCGGATCCCGAGCATCCGGCGAGCGCGACTGCAGCACCGATCGCAACGACCACCACTGCGGCGCGCAGCGAGAACGAGCGGCGTACCGAGCCAGCGGGGAGCATGTTAGCAAGGATAGAACACGCGGTCTGAACCGGGCCTATGCAAGGCCTGTGAGCGTCAGGCTCGCTTCCCAGAGGTCACTCGCCAGCTTCTCGTTATTGGCCTGCGCACGCGCGCGGCCGAGGGGCTTCAGACCGTCGAAGTATGTGCCGTTTGGCACATCAATTGCTTCGCGTTCTGCTAGCTCCACGAGGGGTGCAGCGCCAGCGTCCGGCGAAAGCTGCATCGCGTTTGTCAGTCGCATCAGCGCGCGTCCGCCGACGGAATCTGAGGCGAACGACGTGGCGACGAAGCCGGGGTGGAACGAGTACGCGGTCAGCGGGGTACGCCGGGCGAGTTCGCGCGTGAACATGATTGTCTCGAGTTTCGCGGTGCCGTATGCACGCCACCCGCCGAGATACGGACGGCGGCGTGAGTTCAGGTCGGCGAGATTCACGTGACCGATTTCGTTTGCCGAGCTTGCCGTGTTGATGACCCGGGCAGTGCTCCTGCTTAACCGCTCGAGAAGCAGGTTGGTGAGAAGGAATGGCGCGAGGTGGTTGTGCTGGAAAGTGCGTTCGTTGCCGTCGGCTGTCGTCCCGCGTCGGCTCACCAGACCGCCGGCGTTGTTAGCGAGCACGTCGATGACCGGATAGCGCTCGAGGATGGCCGCCGCAAGCGCGCGAACATCATCGAGTCGGTCGTAGTCGGCGAGGAACGCGGTGCCGCCAACGGCTTGCGCGACGGCGTTCGTTCGTTCGGGATTGCGGCCGACAACGGCAACTTGCCATCCGTCTTTCGCCAGTTCTCGTGCGGCGATTGCCCCGAGTCCGGAACTCGCCCCCGTGAGAACGATGGTTTTCTGTGCGGCCATGGACCACTCCTTCTCGCGATGATTCGTTTGCACAATACAGTGGCACCATGAGCGACGGCCTTCGGCGAATCGCGATGGTGTCGATGCACACGTCGCCAGCAGACGCCCCGGGCAGCCGAGATGCCGGCGGCATGAACGTCGCGATGCTGGCCGTCGCGACGCAGCTCGCCAGACGCGGCGTCGAGGTCGACCTCCTGACCCGGGCATCCGGGCACCCCTCCGAACGCGAACTCGCCGACGGGGTAATGCTGAGAAGTCTGGCCGCGGGACCGCCGATTCCCATTCCGAAATATCGACTTGTGGATGTCGCGGACGATTTTGGCGAAGCCGTCGCGCAGCTGAGCGGTCGCCTCGCACCCCGCTACGACCTCTTGCACGCCCACTACTGGTTGAGCGGGCTCGCGACACTTCCTGTTGCGATTGAGCTCGGGATCCCATTCGTCCAGAGCTTTCACACGCTCGGCGCCATGAAGAATCGCCTACTGGCACCCGGCGATGAGCCGGAACCAGAGGGCCGGCTACGCGGCGAGGCGTTTCTCGGCAACCAGGCCGATGCCGTTGTTGCTGGCTCGGCGGCAGAGGTTCTCACCCTGATCGATGAGCTGCGAACCCCGGCCGAGCGCCTATGGGTCATCCCGCCGGGCGTTGATGCGGAGCTCTTCACTCCCGACCGCGCCCACAACAATTCCGCACTGCGCACCCTTCTGGGCCTTGAACCCAGCCGCCCCGTGATCGTGATCGCAGGCAGGATCCAGCCACTCAAGGACCAGGAGCTGGGAATTCGGGTGCTGGCCGAACTGTCTATGGTTTCTCCGGCGCCAATCCTCGTGATCGCGGGGGAAGCCCAGGATGAGCAATATCGCGCGCACCTTGATGCGGTAGCGAAAGAACTCGGCGTCTCGGAGGATGTGCGCTTCGTCGGGGCGCTGGATCGCGAGATTCTCGCCGATCTGCTGGCCGCGGCCGAGTTCACGCTCGTGACCTCGCATTCCGAGACCTTCGGCCTTGTAGCCCTCGAATCGGCGGCAAGTGGCACGCCGGTGATCGCCTATCGCGGCACGGGCCTGGTGGAGTCGGTGAGCGATCTGGAGTCCGGCTATCTGCTCGACTCCCGGGATCCCGCCGAGTGGGCAGGTGCGATCCTGAGCCATCGCGCGGACGGTGAGCGGGTTGCCAGGCTTCGCCGATCGGCCCGTTCCTTCGCCGAGGGGTTCACCTGGGCGACGTCAGCTGCGTCGCACCTCGCGCTCTACGAATCGCTGCTTGCTCGCGACTAGCCCAGCGGGGACGAGACCGGGCGCCCGTAGGTCTCCAGAAGGCGCAGCCAAATCTCGTTCATGGTTGGGTATGCGGGAACGCCGTGCCAGAGCCTGTCCAGCGGGATCTCGCCAACGACCGCGAAGGTCGCGGCCTGGAGCAGTTCTCCGACATCCTGGCCAACGAAGGTCACGCCGAGAATGATCTTGCGCTTCTCGTCGACAATCATCCGAGCCTGGCCCTTGTAACCGTCGGCCTGAATCGCGGTGCCGGCGAGCCACGACATGTCGTAGTCGACAACACGGAAGTCGTATCCTGCCTTTTCCGCCGCGGCCGCGGTGAGTCCAACGGAAGCGACCTCCGGATCGCTGAACGTGACCTGGGGAATCGCCTCGTGATCGGCCGTCGCGACGTGCGCACCCCATTTCTCGTCATAAACCGGCTTGCCGAGCGCTCGGGCAGCGATGACGTCGCCGGCGGCCCGGGCCTGATACTTGCCCTGGTGAGTCAGCAGGACGCGGTGATTGATGTCGCCCGTCGCGTAGAGCCAGTCGAATCCCTTGACCAGCATGGTGTCGTCGACATCCAGCCAGGTGCCCGGCTTGAGCCCGATGTTCTCGAATCCGAGATCCATACTTCGCGGAAGGCGACCGGTTGCAACGAGCAACTCGTCGGCGATGACGGCCGGTCCGTTGTCGAGTTCGATCACGAACGCGCCATCGTTCCGTGAAACATTAGTGGGTGAGACGGCGAGCAGCACGGTTGCACCGAGCTCCTTCAGCGCCTCGGTCACGAGATTGCCCGCGAACGGCTCCTGTCCCGCGAGCAGCGGGCTCCGCGACATGATCGTGACGGCTGTACCGAAGCTCGCGTATGCCGTTGCCATCTCGACGGCGACGACTCCACCTCCGATGATCGCGAGTGACTTCGGCGCCTTTTTCGCGCTCGTCGCCTCGCGACTACTCCACGGGTTCGACTCCTTGAGCCCCGGGATGTCCGGCATGAGCGCCGCCGATCCGGTACTCACGCACACCGCATGGCGGGCGGTGTACACGGTGTCACCCACCGTGACTTCCTTGACCCCGGTGATGCGTCCGTGCCCGCGTGCGAGGTCGATGTGCGCGCCCTTGAGCCACTCGACCTGGCCATCGTCATTCCAGTCGTGGATGATCGCGGTGCGACGGGCAAGTGTGGCCGCGACATCCAGCGGCTTGGTGATTGCCTCGCTCGCACCGCCCACCTTCTTGGCCGCGCGGTAGACCATGCCGCTGCGCAAGAGCGCCTTCGAGGGCATACAGGCCCAGTACGAGCATTCACCGCCCACGAGTTCTGACTCGATGATGAGGGCGGTGAGGCCACCCTGGACTGCGCGATCCGCTACGTTTTCGCCGACTGCGCCGGCGCCGATGACAATGAGGTCGTACTCGGTGGTCGTCATTCCTCCACCATAGGTTCGTGAGCCGTCCGAGCGACAGGCGCTGGCGACATCCGCACGTGCCTATTTGGCGGTCAGAGCGCCGATGATGCGAAGGATCGTGGGGAGGTCGGCCGTCGCGTTGTCAGGCGAGGTTGGCGCGAACTCGGTGATACCGGCACCGACCAGTTCGAACTCGGCGCGGACCGCTCGGATCAGTTCGACCAGGTTCGCCGCAGTCAGACCAAACGGTACTGGTGAATCGAGCCCCTCGAATTCGGCCGGGTCGAGGACATCCAAATCCACGTGGATGTACACACGACTCGCGCCCGTTTTCTTCACGGCGGCAACGAGTTTCTTCGCTGTTGCCGCCGTCGGGTCGAGGAACGGCAGATTGGAGGCCGCGAGATACTCATCCTCTGGAGGATCGAGTTCGCGAGCGCCGACGAGGATGACGTTGCGGGGCGAGAGCGGTCGTGCGGGAACCAGCCCAGGCTCGCCGTCGCCGAGGAGGGTGCGAAGCACCATCCCCGTGAACACGGTTGATGTCGACGACAGGGGAATGTTCAGGTCGCCGTGCGCGTCGAACCAGATGAGCGCGAGGTCGCCCTGGTCGGCGACGCGTTCGACGGCCGCGAGCTCGACACCGCAGTCGCCGCCGATCGTGATTGCGACACCGTCAATCGTCGAGAGTGTCATCGCGAGCCGGTCGCGAACCAGCTGAATGGAGCTGAATCGAGACACCCCGGTGCCTTGCGCCTCACCTGCCTCGAGCGGGACGGCAACGACGACAGTGCTCGCGCTGGGCAGGTCGCCGCGGATGGCATCAGCACCGTCAACGAGGCGCATGGCGCGCGCAGATCCGGAGCCCTGCCACTGCGGAACGACGACGAAGGTAGCTCCCATCGGATCAGTGTGCCAGACGCGACGCCTCAGTTACGGGTGGCTTCGGCGATTTTCGCTGATAGCTGTACTCGATCAAGTTGACCACCGTAACCGGGGGTGTCGCGGTCGATGCGCCAGCTCTCGGACAGCGGTCCGATGACGACCGTGTCGAAGCCGACGCGATCGAAGAAGTTCGTCACGAGATCGATGGCCTCGGGAGAGTCACTTGCCGTTGCCAACGCGCGTCGGCCCGGCGTGCCGTTCGGCGCCGCGTGGCTCAGAATCTGGTCGAACTGGATGTGGTTGAAAGCCTTTGCGACCTTTGAATCGACCAGGTGGCGCTGGAGAAGTCCGGTCACCGTGAGTTCGTGATTGTCGATCTCGGCAATGTGGCCATCACGCTCGAAGTAGTAGTTATTGGTGTCGAGGACCACCTTGCCCGCCAGCTCAGCGACGGGGGTATCCAGCGCGGCTCTGAGCGGAACGCTGACGACCACGAAGTCGCCTCGGGATGCGGCGTCCGCTCTCGTTGCTGCGCTCGCGTTCGGGCCGAGTTGCGCAACCAGGTCGCTGAGCGTCTCTGGACCGCGAGAATTCGACATCACAACGTCGTATCCCTGCCGAATCGCGGCTTTAGCGACGCTTGATCCGATGTGGCCCGATCCAATGAATCCGATTGTTGTCATGACGGCGGCAACCAATTTCGCGTTGCGATTCTTCCCGGGTTTCTCGAAAGAAGTCTTGTCAAGCCCCCCGGGCCGAGCGGGAATCTTCCGACGAGAACCGTACTATTCGTCAGGAGATATCCGCCGCTCAAGACAACTGGGGATGCCGCGTGGGCAAACTGCTGTATGGAAGTTCGCGCCTCGAGATCGAATTCGAGGATCGCGTTCTCGCGCACCTGCAGGCAGTGGTCAGCGTCAAGCTACGCAGAGGCGAAGGTTTCTTTTTCTCGTGGCGCGATGATCCCGCTCTTGGTGACGGCCGCAGCAGCATCTGGATCGAGTCATCCATCCCGCTCTATTTTGCGTTCGACACGACCGAACGTCACCAGTTGAATCGGGAATGGCTTGAGGAACTCACCCACTCCTCCAACCAATCGCAGGGACTCACGATGATCGCGGAGCCCGGCGGCGAGCTGGTTGTCCCGAAATCGCGGGTCTAAGCCGTTTCCGCTGACGGCGGGGCGTTCCGCGGGGGCGGCTCATCCCCAAGCACCATGCCCTCGGCGCGAGTCGAGGACAACAGGAGGTCGTCGACCCATTCGCGATTGACGGCCGCCCGCCTCGAGCCGTTATAGGAGAAATGGAGCGGGATGCCGTTGTCAATCCAGATCGCGTGGCGGCCGCTTCCTCGCTCAAGCGGCTGAGTCCAATTGAGCATGAAGTCTTCACCGCGCCGCAGTTTCGTGGAGATCACGATCTGCAGGTGAAACAGAACGCGGTCGTCGAAATCGAATTCTTCGTCGTTGTACTGAAGGACGCCCACTGTTTTCCCTATCGATGCAGCACGACCCGGCACCGGGCCTCAGTCGAGATTATCGTGCGAGCCGCGCGGATTCGCCCGCTTGCGGCGATCCGGCAAACCTGTAGCGTTAATCGCGGACCGTCCGCATCCGGACGCCATGCGAATTCGACCGTGAGAGTCAGGACAGCGTGATCATCAATCGGCTCACCGTCGACGGCAAGGACTACTTTCTTCCGGAGCGGGTTGATGAGTTGAAGGCCAGCATCCTCGCGGCGATCAAGGACGGCGGCGGGTACGTCACCATCCCACCGCTGAGGGGCGGTCCCGGTATCGACATCCTGTTCTCGCCCGGGATGCCCGTCGTGTGGGCGCAGATCGAGGTCGGAAACGACACGGATGATGCCGGCACGGACGACGCCGGACTCGACGAGCAGCAATACGGCGCGCTGTAAGTCGTCTACCGCTATGGCTTGCGCTACGCGGCGGCGAGCAGGGGCTCGAGCTCGGCGCGCGGCATGGGCTCTCCGATGAAGTACCCCTGCGCGCGATCACAGCCCAATTCGCGAACGCGCTGCATCTGAGCCTCGGTCTCGACGCCTTCGGCGACCGTGCGCAGCCCACGGTCGCGGACCAGCGCGACGATCGTCGCCATTAGCGCACCGTTCGTCGCTTCCTCATCCTGGACGATGGTTCGGTCGATCTTGAGTTCGTTCGCCGGGAGAGCCAGCACCTGTTCAACGGACGAGTGTCCGACGCCAAAGTCATCGATCGAGACGGAGACTCCGCGATCACGAAGGCGCTGGAGGCGATCGGAGACGGCCGGGCGATTGGCGATGAAGCGCGACTCCGTGATCTCCAGGGTCAGCGCCCCTGGACGAAGGTTGGTGTGGTCAAGGCATTCCTCGAGTGCGCCGAAGAACTGCGGTGCAGCGAGCTGAAGGGCGGAGACATTCACTGCGATGTCGATCTCGATGCCGCGATCGGCGAGATCGGCGGCAAATCGGCACGCCTCGTCGATCATGAACTTTCCGAGTTCGTCGATGAGCCCGAACTCTTCGGCGATGGGGATGAACACGAGCGGCGATTGCAGGCCGAGTTCCGGATGGAACCACCGTGCGAGCGATTCGATGGCGACAATCCGCCCACTCGACACGTCGATCTGGGGCTGGTAATACGGAACGATCTCGCCGCGATCGACGGCGCCACGGAGGTCACTGACCAGACGGTCGTCGGGAACTGGTTCGGTCGTGGTCATCTGTGTCTCGCTGAATTGCCTCTGCTTTGGCGGCGTTGTGCGCGTCCGCTCGATCAATGCTCTGTTGCGGAGAAATTGCTGTCAACGCTTGAAATCGATCCGAGATCGGCGCGTATACTACGGCGCTTCGCCTCTTCGCTAGCCCCCCGCTGTGCTGAGCCACTGAGTTGATATGCCGGGGTCCACGAATTACCCTCGCAGCAGGCATTACCTGGTGATGAACCACGCTCGCGCGGCCGTGTGACCGACAAGCCGAAGGAACCGAATTGGTGATCTCGTCCCCCGAGGTTGTTGACGTTCAGCGTCGCAACAATGTGCGTGTCTCGGGGAATCTCGCTGGCCGCCCCATGGTGTTCGCAAATGGCTTCGGATGCAGCCAGGAGGTATGGCGGGCGGTCGTGCCGCACTTCGAGGACGACTACATGGTCATCCGCTTTGATCACGTCGGTTCCGGCGGGTCCGACCTCGCGGCATACAACTCCGCGAAATACGAGTCGCTCAACGGGTATGCGGCAGATCTGCTTGACATCCTGTCGGCCGAAGACCTGAAGGATGTCGTATACGTCGGTCACTCGGTTAGCTCGATGATCGGAGTAGTTGCGGCCGGGCGGGACTCATCCCGGTTTGGCGAGCTCGTCCTGGTCGGACCGTCGCCCCGCTACGTCAACGACGGCGACTACGTCGGCGGCTTCGAGCAGGCCGACATCGACGGACTCCTCGACTCACTGGCGGCGAACTACCTCGGCTGGTCATCCACGATGGCGCCCGTCATAGTCGGCAACCCGGACCGGCCGGAGTTGGGTAACGAGCTGACATCCAGTTTCTGTCGCGTCGATCCGCAGATCGCGAGCGAGTTTGCCCGGGCCACGTTCCTGTCCGACAACCGTCGGGACCTGAAGAACATTGGCATCCCCACGCTCGTCGTTCAGTGCAGCGAGGATCTCATTGCCCCGTTCGCGGTGGGGCAGTTCGTGCACGAACACATCGTCGGCAGCGAATTCGTGTTGCTTGCAACGACCGGGCACTGCCCCAACCTGTCCGGACCCGACGAGCTTGCTCAGGCAATAAGGGCATATCTCGAATGAAGGAAGACGCCGCAACGCCCGTCGACCCGATTGAAGACTCCTACGAGACCCTCTATGAGCAGGCGCCATGCGGTTTCCTGTCCATGACGCCGAGCGGCACCATCCTGAAAGTCAACCGGACGCTCCTTGACTGGACGGGGTACGAGCGGGACGAGGTCGTCGGTAAGTCCCTCAGCGGGTTTCTGGACAAGGGCAGCCAGTTGTTCTACGAGACGCGGTACATCCCGGTGCTGCGACTCGAGCGCGAGGTTCGCGAAGTGGTCATGACCATTCGGCGGGCGGATGGCAGTCTGCTGCCGATCCTCGTCAACTCCGTGCTGGTCTCGCCGGACCCGCTCGGGCCAGAGGTCATTCGAACCGCCGTCTTCGACTCGACCGCGCGGCGTGACTATGAACTCGAACTCCTGCACTCGCGGCAGGCTGCGCAGGCATCCGAAGCCCGCGTGCGGGTTCTCCAGGATGCCGCGAACGAATTCGCGGAGTGCAATTCGGAGGCAGAGGTGGCGGCCGCGTTGGTCGAACGGGCGCGCGCTGCGTTTGCCGCGACAGAGACCGCGATGTTTTTCCTCGGGGACGGCGGAAGCCTTGACCTGGTTGCCGGGTACTCGCCGATTGTTGACCTGGTGCCCCTCGACTCGCTCCGACCTGCCCCGGAGTCGATCCGTCGCGGCCAGTTCATCGGGCTTTCCAGCCTGGAAGAGGCGATGGACTTTTCGCCAGAAGTTGCGGATGCCCTGTTGGCAACTCGTCTCGAGGCGATGACCGTCACCCCGCTGATTGATGGCGCCGGTCCGATTGGAGTTCTGACCTGTTTCTATGGTCGCGCTCGACGCTTCGATGATGATTTTCGACAGTTGCAAGTGGCGCTGGCCGTGCAGGCCGCTCAGGTTCTCGGACGCCTTCGCCTGCAGAGCGAACTGCAGCACGCTGCCCTGCATGACCAGCTGACGGGGCTGGCCAACCGGGCGCTCCTGCAGGAGCGCATGGATGAGGCAATCGCGGTGGCGAACCGGGCCGATCGGCCGTTATCCGTGCTGTTCCTCGACCTCGACGGGTTCAAGGCCGTCAACGATTACCTCGGCCACGCGATCGGCGACTCGGTGCTGCGCGAGGTCGCTTCGCGACTGCGGAGTGAGGTGCGAGCCGGAGATGTCGTCGGTCGTTTTGGCGGCGACGAGTTCATCGTCCTGTGTCCCGACACGGACGAGGCGGATGCGGTCGGTGTCGCGGAGCGAATCCGGGCATCCGTTGGGCGTCCGTTCGATGCGGTGCTTCCGCAATTTCCGGTCACCGTGAGCATCGGCATCGCCGTGCACGGCGGAGGATCGCGAACCACCGACGCCATGTTCACGGCCGCCGACGAAGCGATGTATCGCTCCAAGAACGCTGGCAAGGATTGCGTGACGGTGGCCCTCGGGTAGCAGGTTTCGATTTCTGCGGGGCCGTTGGAGTGATGCACGTGTCTTGCAACGCGCATAACTCTTGAATTTCGCCCGTCTGGCTTACCCAACGCCAGGCAACAGTGGCGTCGCCTTCCACCCACAACACAGAATCTCAGGAGTTGTGCCTCGCGGGACTGCCGAGCGGCCGCGTTGGGGATACACCCGATTGGCCGATTTCGGAGCGTGAGTGACAGAAGCTCCTGAAAAGGATAAGACGGGTGAGCTTGTGTGGTGCCCCCACGCAGATTCGAACTGCGGCCCCTGCCTCCGGAGGGCAGTGCTCTATCCCCTGAGCTATGGGGGCTCAGCGCCTAGCTAGATTAGCAGCATGGCTGAAGCGGCTTCCCTGCGCGATCGACTGCGACAAGTCCCCACGGTCAGTGCCGTGTTCCCCTACTTCGACACCGATGCAGCGCCGACCGACCCGATGCCGCTCATCATCGAGTGGATCGAGACCGCCATCGATGGGGGCGTCCTGCAGCCGCTCGCCATGACGGTGGCAACCGCGAGTACCAGCGGCCAGCCGTCGGCACGAACGCTGATTGTCAAAGATGTGGATGCCACCTCCCTCTGGTTCGCGTCCCTCGACTCGGGCGCGAAGGGTGCAGAACTCGCAGAGAATCCGCGCGCGGCCCTGGTGTTTTACTGGCGCGAGCAGGGCAGGCAGATTCGTGTTGTCGGCAGGGCGGAGCCGGGTCCGCGCGAGGTTAGTCGCGTCGATTTCCTGGCCAGAACGCCAAATGCCCGTGCCCGAGCACTCGCGGGTCGCCAGGGCGAACCGATCGCCGATCTCGATGAGCGTCTCGCTGCGGCGCGGACGAAGATCGACTCCGAGCCGGATTATGTGCCGGAGAACTGGGTGGCCTACCGGGTGATTCCGGAAACGGTCGAGTTCTGGCAGGCCGAGCGGGAGCGCGACCAGGTTCGGTTGCGCTATCTACGCGACGGTTCCGGTTGGGTCAAGGACATCCTCTGGCCATGAATCGCTGACATCATGGCAAGCATGCTGCGATCCGCCTCCGTGCATCTTGAGCTTCTCCTCGCCGGGCACACGAACCTGATCTTCAGCATCACTCCCTCGGTCCGTGCGACCGTCGCCTCCGAGCGGATTGTCTTCGCCCTCGACGGGCGACCCGTGGTGGCCCGCGAGCTATCCGACCTGCACGGCACCCGGTTGCACACGTTTGTCTCCGAGGCAGGCAGCCTGTCGGTCGATTACGACGTGCAGGTGACGGACCGCGCCGCATTGGAGCCGATTGACGAGCGCGACTGGATCACCTACCTTCGCCCGAGCCGCTATGCGCAGTCCGACAGTCTGACGCCCATGGCGCGATCCGAGTTCCGTGGGCTGAGCGGGTATCCGCTCGTCCAGGCGATCACCGACTGGGTCTTCGAGCACCTGACCTACGCATCCGGTTCCAGCCATCCGACGGATGGGGCGCTGGACACCCTCGTGAGTCGCCGCGGCGTGTGTCGCGACTTCGCGCACGTCACGATCGCGCTCCTGCGCGCGCTGGAGGTTCCGGCGCGGATGGTGTCGGTCTACGCGCCCGGCCTCAGCCCGATGGACTTCCACGCCGTGACGGAGGCGTTCGTGGACGGTGCGTGGTGGGTCATCGACTCGACCCGACTCGCACCGCGCCAGACGCTTCTGCGCATCGCTACGGGGCGGGATGCCGCGGACACCGCGTGGCTCACCAGCAACTGGACGGACCTTTCGGTCACGTCCATGCAGCTCACTGTCGCTGCCGATGCGCTTCCATTTGACGACCACCGGGAACGCGTTCAGCTCGGCTGAGTGCGACACGGAACGGCCAGCCGCGCTCCCATAGACTCGAAAGCGTGAATCCAGCCGACCTGTCAGCGTCCCTCCTCGCCGTCGTGCAGGGGATATTGACACGACGCGGATCCGCCGAAATCGTCACGATCGATGACGTCCCGCTCGAGCGCCCGCGCTCGCGGGAGCACGGTGACTGGGCCTCCAACATCGCGATGAAGCTGGCTAAGCCGATCGGCGTTCCCCCGCGCGAGCTTGCCCAGGAGATCGCTGCGGAGCTGGCCACGGTCGACGGCATCGCGGATGCCGAGGTCGCCGGTCCCGGCTTCATCAACATCCGACTGGATGCTGCTGCCGCCGGTGCCCTTGCGAAGGTGATCGTCGAGCGGGGCGACGACTACGGTCGCGGCGACCTCTATCAGGGCATCACCATCAATCTTGAGTTCGTGTCCGCGAATCCGACCGGACCGCTGCACATCGGGGGAGTGCGCTGGGCCGCGGTCGGTGACAGCCTCGCCCGCGTGTTCGCATTCGAGGGCGGGATCGTTACGCGGGAGTATTACTTCAATGACCACGGCGGACAGATCGATCGCTTCGCGCGCAGCCTGGTCGCGAGCTGGGCGGGAGAGCCAACCCCCGAGGACGGCTACGGCGGGGAGTACATCGCCGAAATAGCGGCGCGGGTCGTCGAGGCCTATCCCGGTGAACTCGACGATGTGCCGAACCGCGCCGAACTGCAGGAAATCTTCCGCTCCGTCGGCGTCGAGTTCATGTTCGGCGACATCAAGAAGAGTCTCCAGGACTTCGGCGTGCACTTCGACGTGTACTTCCACGAGAACGACGTGCACGAGTCAGGGGCCGTCGAGCACGCCATCGATCGGCTGCGTGAACTCGGCGCGATCTACGAGAAAGATGGCGCGGTCTGGTTCCGGTCGACCGACTACGGCGATGACAAGGACAGGGTCGTCATCAAGTCCGATGGCGAATACGGCTACATGTCGGGTGACCTTGCCTACTACCTGAACAAGCGCGAGCGCGGGTTCGAACGCAACCTGATCATGCTCGGCGCCGATCATCACGGGTACGTCAGGCGCCTGATGGCCATGACCGCCGCGTTCGGTGACAAGCCGTACTACAACCTCGAAATCCTGATCGGGCAGCTCGTCAATCTGCTCAGTGACGGCGTTCCCCAGCGCATGTCCAAACGGGCGGGGACCATCGTCGTCATCGACGACCTGGTGGATGCGGTGGGCGTGGATGCTGCCCGGTACGCGCTCGTGCGCTCATCCATCGACTCGCAGATCGATATCGATCTGGACCTCTGGAGCCGCAAGACCAGCGACAACCCGGTGTTCTACGTGCAGTACGCCCACGCCCGCACTCGCGCGGTCGCCCGCAACGCCGAGAGCTCCGGAGTCGACCGCAGCATGTTTGATGCATCGCTCCTGACTCACGAGACCGAGAGTGTGCTGCTTGGCATCCTCGCCGAATTTCCGCGGGTCGTCCGCCAGGCCGCGGAGTTGCGCGAGCCGCACAGGGTCGCGCGGTATTCCGAGGAGCTGGCTGGCGCATATCACCGGTGGTACGACAACTGCCGCGTAACGCCTCTCGGAGACGAACCGATCACCGATCTGCACCGGACGCGCCTGTGGCTCAATGACGCGACCGGCGTTGCGCTTCGCAATGCCCTTGGACTACTCGGCGTTTCGGCGCCGGACCGCATGTAGGCGTACCCGTGTCGACGGTCGTGGAAGTGCCGCGCAGGAAACATCGGGGCCGTCGCGCCCTGATCGCCCTGCTGGTCGTCGTACTGGTGCTCCTCGTCGGATTCTTCGTCGCGGACTATTTCGCGAAGAAAGCCGCGACGGCTTACGTGCAGCAACAGGTCGCGACCGCGCTCGACCTCTCGTCGACCGCGCCGGTCGCGGTGGATCTTGGACCCGGATCGATCCTCGTGCAGGCGGCGACGGGGTCGATAGACGATGTCACGGTGACCGTGGATCCGCTGGTGATCGACGGCCTGAGCGGCACGGCCAACCTGACGGCTCATGGAGTACCGCTGTCGAGCACGACACCGGTGAAAACGTTGAATGTGAATATTACCGTTCCGGAATCGACGATCGACCAGGCGATCACCGAGGTGCCCGCCCTGAAGCAGTTCAAGCCCGTCGTGACAATTGCCGGTTCTCGCGTCGCGGTCAACGGCACCGTCTATATCCTCGGTTTCGCCCAGAAGATTGGGGTAACGCTGATCCCGACAGTCAGCGCGGGCAAACCCGGGTTCGCGATTAAGACCGCGGAGTTCGATGGGGCGACAATCTCCGTCGCCCAGCTCAACCACTACATCCCGGGGCTGTCGGCCGCTCTGCAGTCAGCGACTTCGCTCTGCATCGCAAACGCCCTGCCGAAGTCGTTCGTCCTGACCGGAATCACCCTGCAAGGCAAGTCACTCGTTTCAACCTTTTCGGGCGATGGTTCCGAGCTGAACAGTGCCTCGCTGTCACAGAAGGGCAGCTGCCCGTAGCGTGAAGGACCCGGAGCAGTGGGTCAGTACTATTGAGCGGTGTCCGCCAATCCGCTCGCGCCGAACTGGCTCGCCGTCCCCGCGGATGCCAACGACCTCGATCCACGCGTCTGGTCACGCGGCTCTGCGCGAGGCGAATCCGGGGCTCTCAGCATCGCCGGCGTTGACATTCCGTCGCTCGTTGCAACGTATGGAACCCCCGTCTACGTGGTTGACGAAGCGGATGCGCGCGGCCGCGCCCGGGACATCCGTGAATCGTTCGAGCGCGAGTTCGCTCGCATCGGTGGCAAGGCCAGGGTCTACTACGCGGGAAAGGCATTCCTTTCGATCGAGGTCGCTCGCTGGATGATCGAGGACGGCCTGAATATCGATGTGGCGAGCGGTGGAGAGCTTGCCGTCGCACTCGCGGCAGGAGTCGAGCCGGCGCGGCTTGGGATGCACGGCAACAATAAGTCCCTCGATGAGATCGATCGCGCGGTTTCCGTCGGCGTCGGTACCATCGTGCTCGACAGCCTGATCGAGATCGACCGGGTCGCGGCCGCGGCCGAACGGCACGGCCGGGTCCAGCCCGTTCGTCTGCGTATGAACAGCGGCGTTCACGCATCCACTCACGAATACCTCGCGACCGCCCGCGAGGACCAGAAGTTCGGCATCCCGCTCGCGGACGCACCCGATGCGGTCGCCCGCATCCGTGACCACGCCTCGCTTGAGTTCCTCGGTCTGCACTCGCATATCGGATCGCAGATTTTCGAGTCGGACGGTTTCGCCGAGGCTGCGCATCGGCTGTTCGCACTCCATGCGGAGCTACTGAAGACCGGGTCAGTTCCCGAGCTCAATCTTGGCGGCGGATTCGGCATCGCCTACACCAGCGCAGATGAAGCGCTGCCGATGGACGAACTCGCGAAGCGGTTCGCCGACATCGTCGGCTCGGCAGCGAACGAATTCGGGGTGCCGATCCCGACCGTCTCGATCGAGCCGGGGAGATCCATTATCGGGCCGTCGACCACCACCGTCTACGAGGTCGGGACGATCAAGGACGTTGTTGTCACGGTGGACGGCCTTCCGAGAGCTTCAGGAACCTCGCTTACCCCGGTCCCGACGACCTCGCTTGGCGCGGTCCCTGAGCCTGTCGAAGGGCCCGCGGCGCAAACCGCGGTGCGAAAGTACGTCTCCATCGACGGCGGCATGAGCGACAACATCCGCGCCGCCCTGTACGGCGCCGACTACTCGGTGCGCATCGCATCGCGCCGATCAGACGCCGAACCCGTTCTCGTCCGCATTGCGGGCAAGCACTGCGAGAGCGGCGACATCGTGGTCAATGCCGACTACCTTCCGGGCGATGTCGCGCCTGGCGACCTCGTTGCTGTCCCGGCGACGGGCGCGTACCACTGGTCGATGGCCAGCAACTACAACTACCTTGGCAGGCCACCCGTGGTCGCCGTGAAAGACGGATCCGCGCACCTGCTGGTGAGAGGCGAGACCGAACGAGACCTGCTGTCGCGAGACGCCGGACTGGAGACACCATGATCGAGTACCGCAACCTGCGCATCGCCCTCCTTGGTGGTGGCAGCGTTGGCGCCCAGGTCGCGTCGCTTCTGCTTGAGCACGGTGACGAACTGGCGAGCAGAGCTGGCGCCGGCCTCGAACTGATCGGAGTCGCGGTTCGCGACGTCGACGCGGTTCGCACCCCGCCGATCCCGAAGGAACTGCTGACGACCGATCCGGCGTCCCTCATCCTCGGCGCGGACATTGTCATCGAACTGATGGGTGGTCTTGAGCCGGCGCGCACGCTCGTCCTCGACGCCATCAACTCCGGGGCGGATGTCATCACCGGCAACAAGGCGCTGCTCGCGACCCACGGTCCCGAGCTATTCGAAGCCGCAGAGCAGGTTGGCGCCCAGCTCTACTACGAGGCCGCGGTTGGCGGAGCGATTCCGATCATCCGGCCGCTGCGGGACAGCCTGGCCGGCGACCGTGTCAAGCGCATCCTCGGAATCGTGAATGGCACAACCAACTTCATCCTCGACCTCATGGAACGCGAGGGGTCGACGCTCGAGGACGCCCTCGCCAAGGCGACCGCACTCGGCTATGCGGAGGCCGACCCGACCGCAGACATCGAGGGGTATGACGCCGCACAGAAGGTCGCAATCCTGGCGAGCCTGGCCTTCCACACGAACGTCTCGCTTGATGCCGTCTACCGTGAGGGGATCACGAAAGTCACGATGGAGCAGGTGGAGTCGGCTCGCAAGGCGGGCTACGTCGTCAAACTGCTGGCGATCTGCGAGAGACTGGAGAACAACGGCACCGAGGGAGTCAGCGCCCGCGTGTACCCCGCGCTCATCCCCGTCACCCACCCGCTGGCCGCGGTCCACGGCGTAAACAACGCCGTGTTCATCGAGGCCGAGGCGGCAGGCGACCTGATGTTCTATGGTGCCGGCGCCGGCGGCATCCAGACGGCATCCGCCGTACTCGGCGACCTGGTATCTGCCGCGCGTCGACACGTGATCGGCGGCCCCGGCGTGGCCGAGTCCACGCATGCGAACCTTCCCGTGTTACCGATCGCGAGCATCACGACCCGCTACCAGATCACCCTGCTGGTCGCCGACGAGCCCGGCGTTCTCGCCGCGATCGCCAGTCTGTTCAGCGAGCACGGCGTCTCGGTCGAGACTCTCACCCAGTCAGCCGGGACGAGCGATGCGCAAGCCACCGCTACCCTTGTCATAGGTACCCACGAGGCGACCGAAGAAGCGCTGGCAGCAACAGTTGCCGCGCTGGGTGGCAATGAAGTCGTTCGGAGCGTTGTCTCCGTCCTAAGAGTTGAGGGTCTGTAAGTGGCTAACCAGTGGCGCGGGGTTCTGCGCGAGTACGCCGATCGGTTGGACATTTCCGACGCGACCCCGATCGTGACGCTCGGCGAGGGCGGGACTCCACTGATTCCCGCAGACGCCCTCTCGCGTCGCACCGGCACGAAGGTCTGGGTCAAGTTCGAAGGGATGAACCCCACCGGATCATTCAAGGACCGCGGGATGACGATGGCGGTGTCGAAGGCGCTCGAGAACGGTGCAAAGGCCGTTATCTGCGCGTCGACGGGAAACACCTCGGCGTCCGCGGCGGCCTATGCGGCACATGCCGGAATCACCGCGGCCGTTCTCGTGCCCGAGGGCAAGATCGCGATGGGAAAGCTCGCGCAGGCGATCGCTCACAACGCCCAGTTGCTGCAGGTGCAGGGCAACTTCGACGACTGCCTCGAGATCGCACGTGACCTCGCGGCGAACTATCCAGTGCACCTCGTGAACTCGGTCAACAATGACCGCATCGAGGGGCAGAAGACAGCGGCCTTCGAGGTCGTCGAGGTGCTCGGCGACGCTCCAGACTTTCACATCGTTCCCGTCGGCAACGCCGGCAATTACACGGCGTACTTCCGCGGTTACAGCGAAGAGCTGGCCCGCAACGAGTCGACGAAACTGCCCCGGATGTTCGGATTCCAGGCCGAGGGAAGTGCTCCCATCGTCCTCGGTCACGTCGTAAAGAATCCGGATACCATCGCCAGCGCCATCCGCATCGGCAATCCGGCGTCATGGGAACTCGCAACCGCTGCGCGCGAAACGAGCGACGGCTACTTCGGTGCCATCACCGACGAAAAGATCCTCGAAGCGCACCGCATCCTCTCGGCTGAGGTTGGCATTTTCGTCGAGCCGGCATCCGCAATCAGTGTCGCCGGGCTGCTGGAACGCAGCGAGGCTGGCGTGATCCCGAAGGGTGCGACCGTCGTTCTTACGGTGACGGGCCACGGCCTCAAGGATCCGCAGTGGGCGCTCCGCACGGCGGATGGTTCGGATGTTTCACCGACGGTTGTGCCGGTCGACACGGCTCAGGTTGCCGACGTGCTCGGCCTCAAACGGGCATGACCTCCTCGGCAGGTGCACTGCCCGTCGGCCTCGCGGTATCGGTCAAGGTCCCCGCGACCACGGCAAATCTCGGCCCGGGATTCGACACGCTCGGTCTCGCGCTCTCGCTGTACGACGAGCTCTCGGTGACGGTGCGGGCCATGTCCGGCGCGACCGTGACAGTCTCGGGTGTCGGCGAGGGTGAGGTGCCGGTCGATGACAGCAATCTGGTCGTGCGGGCGATCAGCCAGACCTTCGAGCACTTCGGGCAACCGCTCCCGGGCCTTGATCTGGTTGCGCACAACGTGATCCCGCACGGTCGCGGTCTCGGATCCTCAGGGGCTGCGATCGTGTCCGGCATCATGGCGGCCAAGGGTCTGCTCGAGGGCCGGGTCGAGATCGGCTCGGAGGAGCTGCTTGCGCTCGCGACTGAGCTCGAAGGCCATCCGGATAACGTTGCTCCCGCCCTGTTCGGCGGCCTGACGATCGCCTGGGTAACACCCGACGGCCCGCAGTACAAGAAGCTCATGGTTCACCGCGGCGTCTCGCCGCTGGTTGCCGTCCCGGAAACAACGATGTCGACGGCGCTTGCCCGCAGCCTTCAACCGGTTTCGGTTCCGCACGAGGATGCCATCTTCAACGTGTCCCGTTCGGCGCTGCTAATCGCGGCTCTCATCCAGAGCCCGGAATTGCTCGTGGTCGCGACCGAGGACAAGCTGCACCAGTCGTATCGGGCGCAGGCGATGCCGGAGACGGATGCACTGCTCCAGGTTCTGCGCAAGAGCGGACTACCCGCCGTCGTCTCGGGTGCCGGCCCATCCATCCTCGTTCTGTGCTCCGATCCCGCCCAGCGACTCGTCGCCGCCGATCTCGTCGCGTCAACGATGAAGGACTCGTGGCAGACCCTCATGCTGGCCGTCGACTTCAAAGGTGCTACAGTCGTAACGCACCCGGTAGAGGCCGCAGGCAATTCTTAGGCCCCCTGGTAGCAATTTATCTAGCACTCGCTGACCCGCAGATCTGAACTGCAGTGGCCGAGCCGGTTCTGAAGGAACCTGGTGGAGGCCTACCCGCCCCAGGATGCGAACAAGCGAAGGCGTACCTCCGAGCTCCAATTTCGCTCGGAGCCGAAAGGAACCCTTTTTCGTGACTGAACCAGTCATCGGTGCGCCCAGCACCGAGTCCCGCGCCGCCCTGAGCGCGCTTCGCCTGCCCGAGCTTCTCGCCCTGGCAACCGAGCGTGGAATCGCCGGCGCAAACAAACTTCGTAAAGGAGAACTCGTGGACGTTCTTAGCGACGACAACGACAACAATGACAGCAACAACGGTGCTGCTTTCGAGCCGGCCATCGAAGCCGCGCCGGTAGAGCTACAGCTCGAAGCCGCGCAACCGGAACCGGCAATCGAAGCGCCGAAGAAGCGCTCACGCCGGGCCACCACAGCGGATGTTGCGGCGCCAGACACGGCGCCCGTCTCAGCTTCGGCGCACGTGGCCGAACACGAACCGAACATCGACGCTGCGACGCTCGAGAGTGATTCGGGTGAGCAGCTCGTCCCGATTGAGTCGGAGGGCGAAGACACCGCGAGCGCGGACAACGGCGGCGACGCCGACGGCGCAGAGCAGGGTGACGGTTCCGACCAGGCACCGCGCAACTCACGCAACCGCAATCGCAACCGTGGCCAGAACGCCGGCAATGGCAACGCCGGAAACGCGAACCAGCAGCAGGCTCGCCAGCAGAACAACCAGAACAACGGCAACCAGAACAACCAGAACGCGCAGAACAACGGCGGCCAGGGCCAGCAGGGTGATGCACAGGATGGCGGCAGCGGACGCAGCCGCTACCGTGACCGCAAGCGCGGGCGTGGCCCGGCATCCGAAGACTTCGAGCCGGAGATCACCGAGGACGATGTCCTGATTCCGGTTGCTGGCATCCTCGATGTCCTCGACAACTACGCCTTTGTCCGCACCAGTGGTTACCTGCCCGGCGCGAACGACGTGTACGTCTCGCTCGGCCAGGTCAAGAAGCACAACCTCCGCAAAGGTGACGCCGTCGTCGGTGCCATCCGCCAGCCGCGTGAGGGCGACAACAACCAGGGTCGTCAAAAGTACAACGCGATCGTGCGCATCGACTCCGTCAACGGCCTGCCGGTCGACGAGGCGGCCGATCGCGTCGAGTTCAGCAAGCTCACGCCGCTGTATCCGACCGAGCGTCTGCGCCTTGAGACCGAGCCGTCGAAGCTCTCCACCAGGATCATCGATCTCGTTTCGCCCATCGGTAAGGGCCAGCGCGGGCTCATCGTCTCGCCGCCCAAGGCGGGCAAGACGCTCGTGCTCCAGGCGATCGCGAACGCAATCTCGAAGAACAACCCCGAGGTTCACCTCATGGTCGTGCTCGTCGACGAGCGGCCGGAAGAGGTCACCGACATGCAGCGCACCGTCAAGGGTGAGGTCATTGCATCCACCTTCGACCGTCCGGCAGAAGACCACACCACGGTTGCCGAACTCGCGATTGAGCGAGCCAAGCGTCTCGTCGAACTTGGCCACGACGTCGTCGTGCTGCTCGATTCGATTACACGACTCGGCCGTGCTTACAACCAGGTCGCTCCGACCTCGGGTCGCATTCTTTCTGGTGGGGTCGACTCCGCCGCGCTGTACCCGCCGAAGCGTTTCTTCGGCGCCGCGCGCAACGTCGAGGAGGGCGGTTCGCTGACGATTATCGCCACGGCGCTCGTCGAGACGGGATCCAAGATGGACGAGGTCATTTTCGAGGAGTTCAAGGGCACCGGAAACATGGAGCTTCGCCTGTCGCGCCAGCTGGCCGACAAGCGCATCTTCCCTGCGGTGGATGTCAACGCATCCGGAACCCGGCGCGAGGAGATGCTCCTTGGCGACGAGGAGGTCAAAGTGACCTGGAAGCTGCGGCGCGCCCTCGCGGGCATCGAGCCGCAGCAGGCACTCGAGACCGTGCTTGGAAAGCTGAAGGAGACCGGCTCAAACGTCGAGTTCCTGATGCAGATCCAGAAGTCACTGCCAACGGCAACCAACGGAACGCACAAGGAAGACTGAGTGTTCGAGTCAGTAGCGACCCTGCTGGCCGAACTCGAGGAGATCCAGACCCAGCTGTCTGATCCCAGCGTCTTCGGTGATGCGGCGCGGGCCAAGAAGCTCAACCGCCGGTACGCCGAGCTCAACAAGATCGCCGTCGCATACGCCACATGGCAGCAGGCCGGCGAGGACCTCGAGGCCGCACGCGAACTCGCGAAGGAAGACGAGGCATTCGCAGCGGAGGTTCCGGCGCTCGAAGAGCATCGCGTGCAGGTGCAGGAGGCGCTTCGCCGACTGCTCATTCCTCGCGATCCGGATGATGGCCGCGACGTGATCATGGAGATCAAGGGTGGCGAGGGGGGCGCCGAAAGCGCGCTGTTTGCGGCCGACCTCCTGCGCATGTATATGCACTATGCCGAGTCCAAGGGCTGGAAGTACGAACTGCTCGAACGCAACGAGAGTGATCTAGGCGGCTACAAGGACGTGCAGATCGCGATCAAGTCGAATGCGACTGACCCGTCGCAGGGCGTCTGGGCGCACCTCAAGTACGAGGGTGGTGTGCACCGTGTTCAGCGCGTCCCGGCTACCGAGTCGCAGGGACGCATCCACACGTCAACGACCGGTGTGCTCGTGTTCCCCGAGGTCGATGAGCCGGAAGAACTGGAGATCAACGCAAACGACCTTCGGATCGACGTTTTCCGTTCGAGCGGCCCGGGCGGACAGTCAGTCAACACCACCGACTCCGCCGTGCGCATCACGCACATCCCGACCGGCATCGTCGTGTCGATGCAGAACGAAAAGAGCCAGATCCAGAACCGAGAGGCGGGCATGCGCGTGCTTCGTGCTCGCTTGCTGGCGCGCCAGCAGGAGGAGCTGGATGCCGCGGCATCCGACGCTCGAAAGAGCCAGATCCGCACCATGGATCGCTCGGAGCGCATCCGCACGTACAACTTTCCGGAGAACCGGATCGCCGATCACCGCACCGGGTATAAGGCGTACAACCTCGACCAGGTCATGAACGGCGCTCTCGAGCCGATTGTCGAGTCCTGCATCGAGTTCGACGAGAACGCCCGTCTGGCTGCCGTGGGCGATCCCGGCGAATGACCTCCTTCGCCGAATTCCGGAACCTCGCAATCACGAGGCTTACGGATGCGGGCGTCGCGACACCCGAGGTCGATGCCGACCTTCTCGTCGGCCACGTGCTCGATATGAGCCGCGGAGAAGTCCAGGCCAAGGCGATCGCCGGCGCCGAGCTTCGTCCCGATCAGGTCGACGAACTCACCGGGTTGCTTGACCGCCGCGTGGCGCGCGAGCCGCTTCAGCACATCACCGGACGCGCATACTTTCGTTCGCTCGAGCTCGCGGTGGGACCGGGAGTGTTCGTTCCCCGGCCCGAGACCGAACAGGTCGCCCAATACGCGGTGGATGCGTTACGCGCGATCCCGGCCGAGCATCCGATTGCCGTCGATCTCGGCACCGGCAGCGGCGCGATCGCGTTCGCGTTGGCCACGGAGGTCTCGAACTCGCTCGTCTACGCCGTTGAGGTCTCTCCGGACGCGTTTCGCTGGACCGAGATCAACCGGGATCTGACGCGTGCGACGAATGCAGCGGTCGTGCTTGGCGACCTCGCCGATGCGTTTACTGAACTCGACGGCACGGCGGACGTCGTCGTCTCAAACCCTCCGTACATCCCGACCAACGCCGTGCCGCGCGACCGGGAAGTCCAGCTGCACGACCCTCCCACCGCGCTTTACGGGGGAGCGGACGGGCTGGATGTCGTGCGCCAGGTCTCGAGGACGGGGCTCCGACTGCTGCATCCCGGCGGCACGCTCGTGCTCGAACACGGGGAGTTGCAGGGAGCATCCATCGCCGATCTGCTGCGCGCTGACGGCTGGACCGCGGTCGCGACGCACCGCGACCTCCTCGGCCGGGACCGAGCTACCACCGCCCTCAAAAGCCCGTGAGAGGTCCCAATCGACCCATAAAACCGGGACATTTGGGTCGATTGGGACCTCTCACGGAGTTTTGGACTTTTCGCGGGCCTTGGTGACGGCCTCGCGGTGTTTTTGACGGGCGTCGCGCAGTTTGGCGTCGGCGTCCTTGACCCTGGCCGCCGCTTTCTTGACGTTCTCGTCCTTAGCGAACTCGCGATCGTCGTCCGGCTTGGAAACCGTGCCGGATCTCCCGGCTGACAGCTCGGTCATGTGCAGCTCGAGGCCATCGAGGATGCGCAGCAGCCCGAACTCGAAGGCTTCCGGCTCGCCGTCGGAAAATGATCCTGCGGCGATTGCCGGCGCGAGAAACGGAAACTGCTCGGGAGTGATGAGTTCGGCAAGCGCATCGGCGGGCATCCCGTCCGACGCCTGCGTGCGCAGGATCTGTCCCTCCCAGCGCGACTGCCCGCTGAGCATGAGCATGGCAGACACGCGCTCGGTCTGTGCCAGGGGGGTGTCCGCGAGAGCGCCGAGTCCAGCATCCAGCCAGCCCAGGTTGTTCGGAGTGTTCGGCTCGCTGTCTACCGGGATGTCGAGGAGCCACGGATGCGCATCGAAGACCGTGAGCACAGTCCGGTACCAGCGTGTCAGTCCGTCGCGCCAGTTTTCGGCCTCACCGATCGAGCTGGGCGGCAGGCCGATGCCGGCTTCCTGCATCAGCAGGATGAGATCATCCTTTGCGCTGACATAGCGATACAGCGACATCGTCGTGTAGCCGAGTGCGGTCGCGACGCTCGACATCGACACCGCGCCGAGACCGTCGGCGTCCGCGATCTGAACTGCGGCGTCCACGATGCCTTCGAGGCTGAGTTCGCGCTTCGGCCCGCGCTGCGGGTTCGCGGCGACCCCCCACGCGAGCGCGATGCCGCGGGGGAGGTCGCCGTCTGATGCCATGTCCATCATTCTGCTGGATGCGCGAGGGGTTGAGCGATCAACGGTTGATGCGGCGGCGAAACAGCAGAAGCGAACTGACGTAGCCGACTACGAGCACCCCGCCAAGCCAGGCGATCGCGAGCCAGCCGTTCGTGCCGGGGCTCAGGTTGCTCAGCAGGGCTCGCATGGTTTCCGTGATCGGAGTGAATGGCTCGGTTTTCGCAAATCCCTGCAGCCAGGTCGGCATCGTGTCGACCGGCACGAACCCGCTCGAGACGTAGGGCAGGAACAGGAACACGAAGTTCACGCTCTGCGCGGCCTCCTCACTGAGCAACAGACCGGCGGCGCAGCACACCCAGGTGAATGCAGTAATCGCGAATACGAGGTACACCGCGGCAAGGATCCAGTGCCCGAGATCCGCTTCGGGCCGATAGCCAAGCAACAGCGCGACCCCGATGACGACAGCGCTCGCGACCAGGTTTCGCAGCACGCTGGCGACCACGTGCCCAACGAGCACGGATCCGCCGAAGATCGGCATGGTGCGGAAGCGATCGATGATGCCCTCCCGCATGTCCTTTGCGACGGTGACGGCGGTCAGTGCCGAGCCGAATCCGGAGCACAGGATCAGGATGGCCGGCACGACGTACTGGATGTAGTGCCCGTCGTGCTCCGCGGCGCCGCCGAAGATGATCACGAACACGCACATGATCAGCGCGGGGAGCGCGAGTCCGGTGATGAGCATGTCGACGCTGCGCACCGTGCGCCGCAGCTCCCGCGCAATCATCGCGCCGACGTCGGAGAGAGGACGGTTTGTGGGGCGAGCGCCTACGGATACGGATGATGCGGTCATGCTGCCGCCTCCTCGTGGCTGGTCAGGGAAAGGAATACGTCGTCCAACGTCGGTTTGGTGAGTGTGATGTTGCTGACCGTGAGTGCGTACCGATCGGCGACCGCAAGCAGCTCGCGGGTGGTGCGAACCGGCTCACTTGACGGGACGGAAACGCTTATGCGATCGGCATCAAAGCTCGCGTCTGCACCGAAACTCACGCCCCGGGCAACCGCAAAGACAGCGTCGCTCTCGAAGACCAGCTCCACCCGGTCTCCATCCAGGCCGGCCTTGAGCTCACTCGGTGTCCCGGATGCGACGACCACGCCGTGATTCAGAACGGCGACGGTGTCGGCGAGCTGATCCGCCTCCTCCAGGTATTGCGTGGTGAGCAGGATGGTCGTTCCGCCAGCGGTGAGTTCGCGCACGACGCTCCACATCTGGTTGCGGCTGCGGGGATCGAGCCCGGTCGTCGGCTCATCGAGAACGACGATCGGGGGAGCGGCGATCAGGCTGATAGCCAGGTCAAGGCGTCTCCGCATACCTCCCGAGTATGTTGATGCCATCCTTCCCGCTGCGTCAACGAGGTCGAACTGTTCGAGCAATCGGGCGACCCGAGTTCGGGCAGTTCTGCGGGGGAGGTGCGCGAGGTGAGCCATCATCGCGAGGTTCTCTGCGCCGGTCTGGAACGGATCAACCGCGGCAAACTGGCCGGTGAGGCTGAGGGTCGCTCGCGCGGCAGCCGGGTCGCGGACGACATCGATTCCGTCGAGGAGCGCCGTGCCCGCATCCGGTTTGAGCAGGGTCGTCAGGATGTTGACGGTCGTGGTCTTGCCCGCGCCATTGGGTCCGAGCAGCGCGAAGATCCGGCCGCGGTCGACGGTCAGGTCGAGTCCGTCGAGTACCGCTGTTCCGCGAAAGGACTTTCGGAGTCCCCGCGTTTCGATCATGGATGGTTGTGTCACGTCAATCTCCTCCTCAACTGCGTACCACGCACATTGCGTATACGACATAAACAATGTGTAGACCGTACACAGTTAAGGAAGAGTCGTCAATACCAAAGCCCGTGAGAGGGCCCAATCGACCCTTAAAGCCCGGAGGTTAAGGGTCGATTGGGCCCTCTCACGGATTTTTAGCGGGCGGCGAATGCCCGGATCGCGGCATCGAGCGCGGGAACGTCGCTCGCATCCGTGTACTGGAACGAGGTGATGCCGTCCGCTTCTGCACCTGCGATGTTCGCTGCAGAGTCGTCGACGAAGAACGCCTCGGTCGACACGGCGCCGTAGTGCTTCAGTGCGGCGAGATACGCCTTCGGGTCCGGCTTGCGGATGCCGATCTCGCAGCTGACCAGCACGTTGTCTCCGAGAATTGCCGCGACATCCGGCGCCATCTTGGCGAGCGTCGCAATGAACGGCGGGGGATTATTAGAGAACAGCGAGACTGTGCCTAGCGTGGCCGCGAACCGAAGTGCATCGACAACACCGGCATTCGGGGTGGATGCCTCGTGCCGAGCCTCGCACCACTGGTCGAGTGTGAGCCGGGCTCCGGTGACCTCGGCGAACTTGTCAAGGTAGTCCTGCGCGCTCGCCCACTCACCGAGTTCGGCGCGAGTCTCGTAGCCGCCGGCCCACCACGTCTTCGCGAGGTGGTACTGGCTTACCCCACTCATTCGGCTGAGCGCGGGCAGGCGCCTGCGGAAGTCATACGCGTAGAGCGTCTTGTCGAAGTCGAAGAGATACAGGTCCACGGTAACCTCAACGCTAGTCGACCGCGCGGCGGGGCCGGAGCCGGTTCCGGGGGTTCTCGAAGCGCGGCTTCTGCATATGTGCCTGCGACTACGATGTACGAGACATGGCCCCTGAATTCGACTGCTCGGACAGCACCGAGTTGCTCACCGGAGTGCGCCTGGCGCGCGCCGCGATTGGGCGTGGCGAACTGGTCGTCATCCCGACGGACACGGTCTATGGAGTTGCCGCGGACGCCTTCTCCCCGGCTGCAGTCCAGCGCCTGCTCGACGCCAAGGGTCGCGGTCGCCAGTCACCGCCCCCCGTGCTCATCTCGGGTGTCGGGGCTCTCGACGCATTGGCCGAGAACGTGCCGGACGAAGTGAACGCCCTCGTCAAGGAATTCTGGCCGGGCGGCCTTACGATCATCCTTCCCGCGCGATCCTCTCTGGCGTGGGATCTTGGAGAGTCACACGGAACGGTCGCGCTCCGGATGCCGTCCAACCAGGTCGCGCTGACCTTGCTCGCCGAAACCGGCCCCCTCGCCGTTTCGAGCGCCAATCTCACGGGGAAGCCTGCCGCCGTCACTATCGAGGAGGCTCGCGACTATCTTGCTGACTCGGTCAGCGTCTACCTGAACGGCGGTCGAGTCGGGGCCGAACACGATGGTTCCCCCGATCCGGCATCAACCATCGTGGATGCGACGGCCCTGGGCACCGAGGGCGGCAAGCTGCGCATCGTGCGCCACGGCGTGATCGGCGACGATGCGATTCGGGAAGTCGTCGGTGCTGACCGATGCGAATAATCTTCTACGTCGGTCTCGGGTTGCTGACCGCCCTGGTTACCTGGGGCCTGTCTGTCGTTATCCTCCGGGTCAGCGTGAAGTACAAGCTGTACCCGAAGATTCGCGCGCGCGACGTGCACACTCGGCCGACGCCGCGTCTCGGCGGAGTCGCCATGTTCTTCGGCCTGCTGGTCGCGATCGGCGTTGCCTGGTTCGTGCCGCCGCTTCGCAGCGCGTTTGGCGACAGCTGGCAGATCGCGACCATCCTGCTTGCCGCGCTGATCATCGTGATCCTTGGTGTGATCGACGACATCATTGACCTGGGATGGGTGACCAAGCTTGCCGGCCAGCTCATCGCCGCGCTCGTGCTGGCGTTCGGCGGCACGCAGCTGCTGGCGATCCCGTTCGGCGGGATCATCCTGCCGGGCGCCTTCCCCTCGCTTATCCTCACGGTGTTCGTCGTCGTACTGGTGATGAACGCGGTCAACTTCGTCGACGGACTGGATGGTCTGGTCGCTGGAGTCGCGATCATCGCGAACGGCGTGTTCTTCATCTATACGTATCAGCAGCAGTCGGTCAACAACCTCAACTACTACAACCTCGCCGCCCTGATTACCACGGTACTGATCGGTGTCTGCGCCGGCTTCCTGCCGGTCAACTTCCATCCGGCGAAGATGTTTATGGGGGATTCCGGCGCCCTGCTCGTTGGTCTTCTAATGGCGGTTTCGGCCATCAATGTCACCGACAACATTGACCCGACCCAGATCGCGACCAATCGGATCGACCACAGCGTCGTCATCGTCGGCTACATCCCCATCCTGTTGCCGCTCGTAATTCTTGCCGTGCCACTGTTGGACTTCAGCCTCGCGGTGCTCCGACGGCTGCAGGCGGGTAAGTCGCCGTTCAGCGCCGACCGGAAGCACCTTCACCACCGCCTGCTGGATCTCGGCCACTCCCATCTGCACGCGGTCCTGATCTTCTACGCGTGGACGCTTGTCGCTTCAGTGGGTCTGCTGATGTTCCTGTTCATCCAGTGGTGGTGGGCGCTCACGTTCATCGTGGTCGGCTTCGTCGTGACGGCGGCATTCACTCTCGCGCCACTCGGTCGGCGCAGGCGGGCGAGAACGATGGCCCGCACGGTAACGGATGAACCAGCCATAGAAAGGGTCGACAGATGAGTGATAACACCACCGTGATCCGACGCGCGATCCGCTACGGGATCGTTTTGACCGTTGCAGTTCTGGTCATCGGCGGAATCGTCGGCTACCTCGTCGGGGGCATCCCGGGGCTCGTGAGCGCACTGGTTGGCACGGCCCTGACCGCGGTCTTCATGGGACTGACCGCAGTGAGCTTCGTGGTCGCGTCCCGAGTTGCGAAGCTTCCCGAGGGCATCGGCGTCTACTACGGGATCATCCTCGGGACGTTCCTGCTGAAGCTCATTGTCTTCCTCGTCCTGGTGTTCTCGTTCCGCGGCGCATCGTGGCTCAATCCAACCGTTTTCGGCTTTACCGTCATCGCTGCGGTGCTGGGAACGCTGGTTGTGGACGGCCTCGCGGTCGCCCGTACTCGAGTCCCATACGTCGACGTGTCGCTGCCCGGGGCGGCCCCCGCACCGCCAAACAAATCACCGCACGATTCTTGATAGGGTTGGGGCACCTCAACCTTGTGAACGCTGCGCGCTGCGCCCCGATTCAGGAGTAAGCACTGCTCACCTCCGTTCTAACCAATCAACTCCTGTCTGTCGCCGTTGACAACTCCGGGAGCGGCTTCAACCCGCCCTCGATCGATGACTTCTTCCCGCCGGCCATCTTCTTTGCGGGCACTCCGTTCGCCCTCAATCGGCTCGAACTGATCCGACTTCTCGTCTTGGTCGTTCTCGTGCTCTGGCTCTGGCTCGGAACTCGCCGCATGAAGCTGGTGCCCGGTCGTCGGCAGGTCATCACCGAGTTTGTTCTGGGCTTCCCGCGCCAGAGCATCGTTATCGACACGCTCGGCGAGAAGGACGGCCGACGCTTCATGCCGATCCTGATGACGGTGTTTTTTGTCACACTCGGTATGAACCTGGTTGGAATTGTTCCCGGTCTCCAGCTGGCGGGCACGTCGATTATCGGCCTTCCGCTGCTTGAGGCAGTGGTCCTCTACGTTGTGTTCATCTACGCCGGCATCCGAAAACACGGCGGCCTCGGGTTCCTCAAGTCATCGCTCTTGCCGCCGGGAGTTCCGATTGGGCTACTGCCGGTGCTTGCGATCGTCGAATTCGTGTCGACCTTCGTCATTCGACCGATCTCGCTCACACTTCGACTCCTCATGAACCTGGTCGCTGGGCACATGCTGCTCGCTCTCTGCTGGGCCGCAACGCAGTTCTTCCTGGTAACCCTTCTCTTCACCAATGGCAACTTTCTCGGATTCCTCGGAATTGGAACGTTCGCCTTCGGTGTCGTGTTCTTCGGACTCGAGCTCTTTGTTGCGCTCCTGCAGGCATACGTCATCGCGATCCTGGGTGCCATCTACATTCAGCTCGCGGTATCAGACGAGCACTAGGACTACCAAGCACTGCGAAGCTCAAGCGCCGCAGGAACATCCACCCTCGAAAGGAAAACACCAATGTCATCAACAGTTGATGTCGTAGGCCAGTTGGCACCACTCGCTTTTGGTCTCGCCGCTATCGGCTCCGGTATCGGCGTAGGAATCATCGTCGGCAAGACGATCGAGTCCGTCGCGCGCCAGCCCGAGCTGCAGGGTCGTCTTCAGACCCTGATGTTCCTCGGTATCGCGCTCACCGAGGCGCTCTGCTTCATCGCGGTCGGTGTCGCGTACATCCCGTTCCCAGCCCCGTAGCCAGTAGTTACGAACTCGAACTAAGGAGTGGAAATGCATTCCGCATTTCTCGCGGCGACGGCTGACCAGCCGAATCCGCTGTTCCCTCAGATCCCCGACCTGATCTACGGCGGCTTTGTCTTTGTCGTTGTGCTCATCGTCGTGATCTGGAAGGTGATCCCGCGCCTCAACGCTGTGCTGGATGCTCGTGCCGATGCCATCGAGGGTGGCATCAAGCGCGCCGAGGTTGCCGAAGCTGCGGCCGAAGCCAAAAAGGGCGAGTACGAGGCTGCACTCGCCGAGGCTCGCGCAGAGGCCGGACGCATTCGTGACCAGGCTCGAGCGGACGGGGCAAAGATCGTCGCCGAGGCGAAGGACGCGGCGACCGTCGAGGCCGCTCGCGTCACCGCGAACGCGCAGCTGCAGATCGAGGCCGAGCGCACCGCCGCGCTCGTCTCGCTTCGCGCCGAGGTCGGATCGCTCGCGATCGACCTTGCATCCGGTGTCATCGGGGAGAGCCTGACGAGCGACAAGCGCTCCAAGGACATCGTCGATCGATTCCTCGCCGATCTTGAGACTCCGGCCAAGGCCGGCAAGTCCAAGTAACTCAACGTCCAACCAACGAGAAGAAGGCACCTTAGTTCATGGGTTCGGCAACACGAGAAGCTACAGCAGCCGCAAATGCGGTGCTGAAGAAGCAGGGAACGGTTGATCTCGCCACGGGCGAGCAGCTGCTTGCCGCTGCGCTCGTTATCAGTCGATCCCACGAACTGCGCAATGCGCTGGCCGATGACACGGCAAAGGATGCCGACCGCACCAAGGTCGCGAACGCCGTCTTCGGCAGGTACACCGGCGCAGCGAAAGCCGTCCTCGACTCGATCGCGACCAGTCGTTGGTCGACCGAAGATGATCTCGTCGCCGGCGTCGAAGAGCTCGGCATCCGGGCGCTCGCTGCATCGGCGCCGACGACGCTCTCGATCGACGATGAGTTGTTCGAGTTCAGTGCGGCGGTCGCATCCGATTCGGACCTTGAGCTTGCCCTCGGAAGCAAGCTGGGCTCCGTCGAGGGCAAGGTGTCGCTGGTCGACGCGCTGCTCGCCAAGAAGGCGAGCACACAAACTGTTGCCATTCTGAAGGCACTGCTCGCCGAGCCCCGCGGCCGCCGCATCGCCGAACTCATCCGCTACGCGGCGACCATCGTCGCTGACGAAGCGGGCAAGGGAATCGCGACCGTGACGATCGCATCCGAACTCGATGCGCCCCAGCGTCAGCGTCTCGCCGATGCGCTCACCAAGCAGTATGGCCGGGACATCAGCCTCAACGAGATTGTCGACCCCTCGATCCTCGGCGGGATGCGTGTCCAGGTCGGTTCCGAAGTGATCGACGGGACGATCTCCAGTCGCATCGCAACCCTAAGAATTCGACTCGCCAGTTAGCGCGAGACGACAGCAAACACGTATCAGACACAGCGTTACCAATAGAAGGAAACCCAATGGCAGACATCACCATCAGCCCGGATGAAATCCGCGACGCGCTGAAGGACTTCGTCAAGGCTTACGAGCCGGGCAAGGCCGCAGCCGCCGAGGTTGGCTACGTGACGGACGCGGCAGACGGCATCGCCCACGTCGAGGGCCTGCCCGGTGTCATGGCCAACGAGCTCGTCCGCTTCCCGGATGGAACGCTTGGCCTCGCGCAGAACCTCGAGGAGAGCCAGATCGGTGTCATCATCCTCGGTGAGTTCAGCGGGATCGAGGAGGGCCAGGAAGTCACTCGCACCGGCGAGGTTCTCTCGGTCGCCGTCGGTGATGGCTACCTCGGCCGCGTTGTCGATCCCCTCGGTAACCCGCTTGACGGACTCGGCGATGTCGCGACCGATGGTCGACGCGCTCTCGAGCTGCAGGCCCCCGGCGTCATGCAGCGCCAGAGCGTTAAAGAGCCGATGCAGACCGGCATCAAGGCCATCGATGCCATGATCCCGGTCGGTCGCGGGCAGCGCCAGCTCATCATTGGCGACCGCCAGACCGGTAAGACGGCAATCGCGGTCGACACGATCATCAACCAGAAGGCCAACTGGGAGTCGGGCGACCCGAAGAAGCAGGTCCGCTGCATCTACGTCGCGATCGGCCAGAAGGGTTCGACGATCGCTGGCATCAAGGGTGCGCTCGAGGATGCCGGGGCGATGGAGTACACGACGATCGTCGCCTCGCCGGCATCGGACCCGGCCGGCTTCAAATACCTGGCTCCCTACACCGGCTCGGCCATCGGCCAGCAGTGGATGTACGACGGCAAGCACGTCCTGATCATCTTCGACGACCTGTCCAAGCAAGCGGAGGCGTACCGCGCGGTATCGCTGCTGCTGCGTCGTCCACCGGGACGCGAGGCGTACCCCGGCGATGTCTTCTACCTGCACTCTCGCCTGCTCGAGCGCTGCGCGAAGCTCTCGGATGAGCTGGGTGGCGGTTCGATGACCGGCCTTCCGATCATCGAGACCAAGGCGAACGATGTCTCGGCTTACATCCCGACCAACGTGATCTCGATCACGGATGGCCAGATCTTCCTGCAGTCCGATCTGTTCAACGCCAACCAGCGTCCCGCGGTGGATGTCGGTATCTCGGTTTCCCGAGTCGGCGGCGACGCGCAGGTCAAGTCGATCAAGACGGTTTCGGGAACCCTGAAGCTCGAGCTCGCACAGTACCGATCGCTCCAGGCGTTCGCGTTGTTCGCTTCCGACCTCGACCAGGCCAGCCGTCGCCAGCTTGCTCGCGGTGCGCGCCTTACCGAGTTGCTGCGCCAGCCGCAGTACTCGCCGTACCCGGTCGAGAACCAGGTTGTTTCGATCTGGGCGGGCACGCACGGCAAGCTCGACGAGGTCCCGGTTTCCGACGTGCTGCGCTTCGAGAGCGAGCTGATCGGCTACCTCGACCGCAACACGGAGGTCCTGAAGACCCTGCGCGACACCAACGTGCTCGACAAAGACACCGAGGCGGCGCTCGAGAAGGCCGTCGACAAGTTCTCCCAGGAGTTCCTGACCGGCGATGGCAAGTCGATTGCCGGGACCGAGCAGTTCAACGAGGTCGAGCCGGAAGACATCACCCAGGAACAGATCGTCAAGCAAAAGAGATAGCGGCGCTTCGACAGGCTCAGGGACCAGGTTAGGGAATTATGGGAGCGCAACTTCGGGAGTATCGGCAGCGGATTCGTGCTGCCCAGACGACCAAGAAGATCACGCGAGCCATGGAGCTCATCTCGGCGTCGCGCATCCAGAAGGCGCAGCAGCGGGTGGCGGCTTCCGGGCCGTACTCGCGCGCGGTGACGCGCGCCGTCTCCGCGGTTGCGACCTACTCGAACGTCGATCACATTCTGACGACCGAACCGGAAAGGGTGACGCGCGCCGCCGTCGTGCTGTTCACGTCCGATCGCGGTTTGAACGGTGCGTTCAGCACCAACATCGTGCGCGAGTCCGGCGAGCTGGTTGCCCGCCTGCGCGGCGAGGGCAAAGAGGTCATCTACTACGTCGTCGGTCGAAAGGGTGCGGCGTACTTCGCGTTCCGCCAGCGTCCGATCGTGCAGCTGTGGACTGGGGGAACAGACCAGCCCGAGTTCGCGACCGCAAAGGAAATCGGCAACGTGCTCGTCGAGAAGTTCATCCAGGACGAAGCGGATGGCGGGGTGAACGAGATCCACATCGTCTACAACCGCTTCAAGAACGTTGTAACCCAGATCCCGGAGATTGTGCGACTGTTGCCGCTTGAGGTCGTCGAGGGCGATGTTGCCCCCGAGCCCGGTGAGGTGTTCCCTGCATACGAGTTCGAGCCGGACGTGAACAGCGTGCTCGACACACTGCTCCCGGTCTACATCGAGAGCCGGATCTTCAATGCGATGCTGCAGTCTGCGGCATCCGAGCACGCCGCACGCCAGCGCGCGATGCACGCGGCGAGCGACAACGCGGACAAGCTCGTCCTCAATTACACCCGACTGGCGAACAACGCTCGCCAGTCCGAGATCACCCAGCAGATTTCCGAGATCGTCGGCGGCGCCGACGCACTATCTTCGGCCAAGCGCTAAAAGCCTCACTACAGGAGAGACAGAATGACACCTACAGCTACCGCGAAGAAGGCAGACAAGCCAGCGAAGGTGCCCGGCGTCGGCCGCATTGCTCGCGTCACCGGCCCGGTCGTTGACATCGAGTTTGCTCACGACTCGATCCCGGCCATGTACAACGCGCTGAAAACGACGATCACTCTCGACGAGGTCGGACACGAAATCACGCTCGAGGTTGCACAGCACCTTGGCGATGACCTGGTCCGCGCGATCGCCCTGAATCCAACCGACGGCCTTGTCCGCGGCCAGGAGGTTCGCGACACTGGCGCCCCGATTTCGGTGCCCGTCGGCGACGTGACCAAGGGCAAGGTCTTCAACGTCATCGGGGAAGTCCTGAACACGGATGCCGACGACAAGAACGCCGTTGGTGGCGTTAAGTTCGAAATCACCGAGCGCTGGCCCATCCACCGCAGGCCACCGGCATTCGACCAGCTTGAGGCGAAGACCTCGCTCTTTGAAACCGGCATCAAGTCGATCGATCTTCTCACCCCCTATGTCGAGGGTGGGAAGATCGGCCTGTTCGGCGGTGCCGGGGTCGGCAAGACCGTCCTGATCCAGGAGATGATCCAGCGAGTCGCACAGGATCACGGTGGTGTATCCGTGTTCGCCGGCGTCGGTGAGCGCACCCGTGAGGGCAACGACCTGATCGGTGAGATGGAAGAGGCGGGCGTCTTCGACAAGACCGCTCTCGTCTTTGGCCAGATGGATGAGCCGCCGGGGACGCGTCTTCGCGTCGCGCTCTCCGCGCTGACGATGGCGGAATACTTCCGCGATGTTCAGAACCAGGACGTGCTGCTCTTCATCGACAACATCTTCCGGTTCACACAGGCCGGCTCCGAGGTGTCGACCCTGCTGGGTCGCATGCCGTCGGCCGTTGGTTACCAGCCGAACCTCGCGGATGAGATGGGTGTGCTTCAGGAGCGCATCACCTCGACGCGTGGCCACTCGATCACGTCTCTACAGGCCATCTACGTTCCGGCCGATGACTACACCGACCCGGCCCCGGCGACCACGTTCGCGCACCTCGATGCGACGACCGAGTTGTCGCGTGATCTGGCGTCGCAGGGGCTCTACCCAGCCATCGACCCGCTCACCTCGACCAGCCGCATCCTCGACCCCCGTTACCTGGGTGCCGACCACTATCGTGTTGCTACCGCGGTCAAGGCGATCCTGCAGAAGAACAAGGAACTGCAGGAGATCATCGCGATCCTGGGGCTCGACGAGCTCTCGGAAGAGGACCGCACCACGGTTAACCGGGCACGTCGCATCCAGCAGTTCCTGTCACAGAACACCTACATGGCGAAGAAGTTCACCGGTGTTGAGGGCTCGACCGTACCGCTGAAAGACACGATCGAGTCCTTCGACGCAATCGCGCGCGGCGACTTCGACCACGTTGCTACGCAGGCGTTCTTCAACGTCGGCGCTATCAGCGACGTCGAAGAGAAGTGGGCACAGATCCAGAAGGAGAACGGCTAACCGTGGCCGAGGTGCAGCCGGAGGCAGGCAACGAGATCCCCGCGCACGAGTTGGCGGTGAGCGTGGTCTCGGCAGACCAGGAGGTGTGGTCGGGATTCGCTCGCCAGGTGATCGCGCGGACGACCGTTGGCGAGATCGGCATCCTTGCCGGCCACGAGCCGGTGCTGGCGACCCTTGCCGCTGGCGAGGTTCGCATCACGACATCCTCGGGCGAAGTCATCTCGGCGCAGGCCGACGACGGTTTCCTTTCGTTCGATCACGACCGTCTCACCGTCGTCGCTCGCGACGCCGCGCTCGTCTAGTTCCGAGTCCCAATGCTGATCGCAATGGCCGGCCTGCCCGGTGCAGGCAAAAGCACGATCGCCGAGGTCATCGGGAATCGACTCGGCTATGCCGTGCTTTCGGTTGACCCGATCGAGTCGGCCATCCTGTCTGCTGGCATCAACTCGGATGAGCCGACGGGCCTGGCCGCCTACCTCGTGGCGGAGGCGATCGCGGATGCTGCGCTGGCGAACGGCCAGAGCATCATTGTCGACGCGGTCAACGCCGTCGATCCCGCGCGTGAGCAGTGGGTCGAGCTGGCCGAGAAGCACGGCGAGAAACTGAAATTTATCGAGATCGTGTGCTCGGACACGGAGACTCACCGCGAACGACTCGAGTCGCGCGGTCGCAACCTCGCGCACCTTCCCGATCCGACCTGGCACCAGGTGGAGCAGAGCCTCGATGAGTACGCGAGCTGGACCGGCGAGGCAGCCGCGGTTCCTCGCATCACGCTCGACTCGGTCAAGCCGCTTGGTGAGGTCGTCGAGCAGGCGCTGTCGTTCCTGCAGCAGTAGGCCCGGCGTGAATCCCGCGCCGTGTTGATTCTGCTTCCGCCATCCGAGACCAAGCGCGACGGTGGCATGAATGGCTCGCGCCTTGACCTGGATGCGCTGTCGTTTCCGACGTTGAAACCGGCGCGGAGAAAGGCGCTGGCCGGCCTCCGTTCGATCTCGAGCTCGATTGCGGCATCGACAAAGGCCCTGGGACTGGGCCCAACCCAACGCTTTGAGATTGATCGAAATCGTGCGATCACCAGTTCGCCGACCATGCCCGCGATCGCGCGTTACACGGGCGTTCTCTACGATGCGATCAATGTCGAAACGCTGGATGCGGAGGGCCGGGGTTTTCTGGATGCACACGTCGTCATCCATTCCGCACTTTTCGGCCTGATTCGAGCCGGCGATCCGATCCCGGCATATCGGTTCTCGCACGACACCCGGATGCCGGCGACGTCGTTGTCAAAACTGTGGCGCGAAGCGAATGCGGCGGTGCTGGATGCGGAGCCCGGGCTCGTGCTCGACCTGCGCTCGGAGTCGTATGTGCACCTTGGTCCGGCGAGCGATCGATCCCTGTTTCTCCGGGTAGTTTCCGACGATGGCAGCGGTCACCGGCGCGCCCTCAACCACTTCAACAAGCACGGCAAGGGCGAGCTCGTTCGAGCGCTCGCGGGGTCGGCTATCGACTTCGAGTCGGTGCCCGCGCTGCTGGAGTGGGCCCGATCGATGGCCATCACCCTTGCATCCGGGACCGACGGCGAATTGGACCTGGTGGTCTGAGACCGAAGTCGGTAGCCGGTGGGCACCCGTTAGAGTAAGCCTCGTGAACTACGGATACGGCGACCCCAGCGGCGCGACTTTTGCCATTCTCGTGACCGTCTACGCCGTGGTATTCGGCATTGAGTTTCTGGTCTTCGCTGCGATCTATATCGTCAGCGGCATCGGCTTCATGAAGCTATTCCGCAAGGTGGGAGTCGAGCCGTGGGCGGCGTGGGTTCCCTTCTTCAATACTTGGCGAATGCTCGAGGTCGGCGGCCAGCCCGGCGCGCTGTCCATCCTTCAGATCGTCCCGATCGCGAACTACGTGCCCGCGGTCTTCCAGGCGATCTCGGCGTACAAGGTGGGGGCTGCGATGCGCAAAGAGGGAGCGTGGGTGGTGCTGTTCATCTTCCTGCCCTTCGTTTGGGCCTGGATCGTTGGAGACGACAAAACGCCATACGACCCCACCATCATGGCAGCGAACGGATGGAAGCCCCCGCTCGCCGGTTACGGTTCGGTGCGCGGCCCGTATGTGCCCAACACTCCGCCGCCTCCCGCTGCGTAACAACCCGTTCCCGGAGCTTGTCGAAGGATCGGTCCCAAGCCCCCCGCGGGGTGCTATCGCGCCCGCCAGCACCCTTCGACGTGATCGTCGACCATGCCCGATGACTGCATGAGCGCGTACATCGTGGTCGGCCCGACGAATCCGAATCCGAGCTTGCGCAATGCCTTGCTCATCGCGAGCGACTCGTCTGTCACTGCGGGGATCTCTGTGAGTGACGTCAGCCGCCTCGCACGGGGCGCCGGTGCAAACGACCACATGAGTTCATCGAACGCACCCGGCACATCCTGAGTTAGCGCTAGTACGAGGCCGGCGTTCTTGATGGTCGCGAGCACCTTCGCGCGATTGCGGATGATGCCAGCATTGAGCATTGCCGCTTCGATCTCATCGTCGCCCATGAGCGCCACCCGCGCCGGATCGAAGTTGTGGAAGACCTCGCGAAACGCGGGTCGTCGCCGAAGAATTGTGATCCAGGAGAGACCCGCCTGGAAACCTTCCAGGCTCAGCTTCTCGTAAAGGGGTCGATCGCCGTGGAGCGGCCATCCCCATTCCTCGTCGTGGTAACGCGTGTACTCGGCATCCGAGCCAACCCAGCGACAGCGGGCCTTACCGTCGTCACCGATGATGAGGGACGAGGAGTCGACGCTCACGCAGACTGCCGAGCGTCGTCAAGCTCCAGCTCGAAGTCGAGCGTCGGGTAGCTGCCCGCGAACGCAATGCTCTCGTGTTCCAGCAGCCAGACCTTGGTCGGGATGCCGTTGCCCCCGCTGTATCCGGTGATCTTGCGATCGCCGGCGAGCACGCGGTGGCACGGGATGATGATCGGGATCGGGTTTGCTCCAACGGCACCGCCGACGGCGCGACCCGCGCTGGCCCGGCCGCTCGCGATCCCGAGTTCGCCATAGCTGCGCACCCCGCCCCACTCGATGTCAGACAGCTGGTTCCAGATGGACTGCTGGAACTCCGTTCCGTGCGTGCTGAGGGAAAGCTCGAAGGTGTGACGCTTGCCCGCGAAGTACTCGCCGAGCTGTTTGGCGGCGACGTCGAGAAGCTTGGATGTTTTCTCCGGAAGTTCTTCGTAGGGAAGGTGGCCCGCGCGCTCGATTGCGAGCGAGGTGATTGCGTTGCCGTCGCTTACGACCTCGATGCGGCCAATGGGCGACTCGATTCGCTTGATGAATGCCGGGGGAGTTGCTGTATTTGCACGACTGAACATGTCTTCACTTTATGCGGGGGCACCGACCTAACTCTGGCAAAAATCGGACATGGGATGAATCGCGCCGTTCGACGGGTGGGGGAGGATGGGACTATGCCAGAAATCACGTATCGCCCCCTCGGAAAATCCGGCCTGATGGTCTCGACGATCGGTCTTGGCTGTAACAACTTCGGGCGTCCGAAGACGGCGACCGCGACCCAGGAGGGCACGACCGCGGTCATCGATGCCGCAATCGAGGCGGGCATCACGCTCTTCGACACCGCCGACATCTACGGCGGCGAACGCGGCCTCAGCGAGACGCTGATGGGCAACTCGCTGAAGGGCAAGCGCGGTCGGATTGTGCTCGCGACCAAGTTCGGCATGGACATGCAGGGCATGAACGGACCCGACTGGGGAGCCCGCGGCTCCCGCCGCTACGTCCGGCTCGCCGTCGAATCATCCCTCACGCGTCTGCGGACCGATTGGATCGACCTGTATCAGCTACACGCCGCGGATGGCATCACGCCGATGTCCGAGACGCTCGGCGCCCTGGACGAGCTGATCGCCGAGGGCAAGGTTCGATACATCGGACACTCCAACCTCGCGGGCTGGCAGATTGCCGAGGCGGAGTATCTCGCCGAACTCACGCATCATCCGAAATTTATCTCGGCGCAGAACGAATACAGCCTCATCGAGCGCGGCGTCGAGGCCGACGTACTGCCGGCCGTGAACGCGTACGGGCTCGGCTTCCTGCCGTTCTTCCCGCTGTTCAACGGCCTCTTCACCGGCAAGTACACCCGCTCCGGCGGCCCCGCGGATGGCCGACTCAGCGCCATTCGCCCCGAAGCTCTCGAGCGTGTCGACTGGGATGCGATGGAGCAGTACCAGGCGTTCTGCGACGAGCGCAGCATCACAATGCTTGAGGCGACGGTGGGCTGGTTCCTTAGCTCGCCGGGCATAGCGAGCATCATTGCCGGGGCGACCAAGCCAGAGCAGATCGCACAAAACGCGGATGCTGGTAGTGCCTGGTCGCCATCCGCCGAGGATGTGGCGAGGATCTCGGGGTTCTTTCCGGCGTAGCGCTGCGACGCGTTCATACACAGACAATCTCGACGGGCAACAAACCGAGGAAGACCTCGCCGATTCGGCGGCCTCACTGGGCGGGCCAATAGCCAAATCCACCTACGCTAACGGCCTGCTTACGGGTGTGGTGTATCCGTCTGGTTCTGGCGACGCAGGGAATGGCACGCAGTTGTCTTCGGTGTCCTATTCGCCAACGGACGCGGTCGATGGCGAAGATTGGTCATTCGCATCTGGCGACGATCTGTCCGATTCCGACATCGTTTCCCAAGCTGTCCCGTTCGTCCCAGGTGTGGTCGTACCCAGCTTTGCCATGGGGATGACACCGTCACTGCGGACGAGTCCGGTCCAAGCGGGCACAACTGGGCTCGGGTGTGGAATTGTCGAATCCGAGCGGATCGTTTGGTCGTCGCGGTGGGCAGATGTCGGCGATGTCGTAGTAAGAGGACTTGGAAATTCCTTGAAGCAGAAACCCCAGGGTAGTGACGGTTCCGTCACCGGGACATGGCCGACCAAGTATCGTGCGCGTTTTTGGTCGCGGCGGATGATCCCCTACCAGGTGGCCGCGATCCAATTCTTCGTGGGCATACTCACGTCGCCAAGGAATTTGGCATCGGCACCTTGGTCGGCGCGGTGTCAGCATTTCCTGTTTATTGGCCGGTGTTTACACTGACCGCCCTCGTAATTGTTGTCGCCGGTGCGGCTTCGGTCGTAATCTCATACCCTCATCGTTCGCAGATCTATGGTCGGTATCGCCCAGGTACCGAGTCGCAAATTGCGGTAGTCGACGGTATTTTGATGCTGTCCCTGAACTCCCAACAGTTACGACTGCCGGTCGCGGGAGTGACGAGAATTTGGCGATTCGGACGCCTTTCCGCGATCGAATTTGTCGATACGAAATCCGTTGTAATACCGACGGACCTCCTGCCGCATTGGGCCGTTCCCGGGGAAGGTCCCGAGATAAATGCACGATGGGGAAAGCCAATCACGTAGCAAACACTTTCCGAATTTCGGTGCGAGCGGTGCTTCCCATGCAGGACATCAGTTGCGGAGTGAGCGCTCACTCATTTAGACTCGCCGGGTGACCACCCTCGCCGAGACGACGCGCACGCGCGCCAAACCGCTCTCGAGTGAGGATCGTCGGGAAACCATCATCGACGCGGTCATCCCGCTCATCAGAGAGCACGGCCGCTACGTCACGACGAAGCAGATCGCTGAGGCGGCGGGCATCGCCGAGGGCACGATCTTCCGCGTCTTCGCCGACAAGGAAGCCGTTATCGAGGCGGCGGTCGACAAATTTCTCGACCCCGCCCCACTTCACCGCGGGCTGCGCGCAATCGATCCGCAGCTTCCACTCGAGGCCAAGGTCAACGACATCCTGTTCCAGATGCACAGCCGCATGACCGGAATCATGGGCATGATGCAGGCCATCGGTATGGCGGGGCCGCCGCCGCGCAGGCAAGCACCAGACACGTTCACCGAAATCATCACCGAGGTTCTGACACCCAATCTCGAACAGCTCGAACTTCCGCCCGATCGCGTGGCGTCGTTCATTCGACTCGTGTCATTCGCATCCGCGATCCCACACTTCAATGCCGGCCGCGAAATCGACACCGCCGACCTCGCACGTCTCATCACCTACGGAATCGTCGGCGCACCGGCGGAAGGGGAAAGCACGGATGCTGCTTAAATTGCTCGGCACGTACCTGAAGCCGCACTGGAAACTCGTTGTAGGAGTGGTCTTCTTCCAACTTGCGCAGTCGATCGCGTCGCTGTTCCTGCCCGGTCTCAACGCGAACATCATCAATGACGGAGTGCTCAAAGGCGATACTGGCTACATCCTGCAGTACGGCGGGATCATGCTGCTCGTCACCCTAGGCCAAGTGATCTGCTCCGTCATCGCGGTCTACTTCGGTGCGAAGGCAGCAATGCGATTCGGGCGTGACCTGCGCGGGTCGATCTTCCACCGGGTAAGCGTCTTCTCCGAGCGCGAGGTTTCGAGGTTCGGCGCTCCTTCGCTCATCACCCGCACGACCAACGACGTACAACAGGTGCAGATCCTCGTGCTCATGAGCGCGACGCTTCTGGTGTCCGCGCCGATCCTCGCGATCGGCGGGGTCATCGCAGCCCTGCAGCAGGACGTCGGCCTGTCCTGGATTCTGGCCATAGCCGTTCCGCTGATGCTCATCGCGATCGGATCGATCATCATTCGGGTCGTGCCCCAGTTCCGGGCCTTGCAGAAGCGCATCGATACGGTCAACCGCGTGCTCCGCGAGCAACTCACTGGCATTCGGGTGGTTCGGGCATTCGTTCGCGAGAAGGTCGAGGTCGACCGATTCGATCTGGCCAACAAGGACGTGACGGCAAGCGCCCTCCGCGCCGGGCGGCTCTTCGCTCTCGTGTTCCCGCTCGTCATGCTGATCATGTATTCGACATCTGTCGGCGTGCAGTGGTTCGGCGCCTTCAGGATCAACGATGGAACGCTTCAGGTTGGCACGCTGAACGCATTCCTTGCCTACATCATCCAGATTCTGACCGCCGTAATGATGGCGACGTTCATGGCCATCATGATCCCGCGCGCGGCCGTCTCCGCCGATCGGATCTCGGAGGTGCTGTCGACGGAGTCGAGCGTTGCAACGCCGATCGCCCCGGTGACTCAGCTGCACGCCGCCGGAACGATTGAATTCCGGGATGCGAGCTTCGCCTACCCCGGCGCAGATACGGCGGTACTTCACCACCTCAGCTTCAGCGTTGCACCAGGGACCACCACGGCGATCATCGGTAGCACCGGCGCGGGCAAGACGACGCTTATCAACCTGCTACCGCGGCTCTTCGATGTCACCGACGGTGCGGTCCTGGTGGATGGCGTGGATGTGCGCGATCTCGACCCGGATCTGCTCTGGAGCAGGATCGGGTTGGTCCCGCAAAAGGGATACCTCTTCACCGGCACCATCGCATCCAACCTTCGCTACGGGAATCCGGATGCGACGGATGACGACCTCTGGGCCGCGCTGGACACTGCGCAGGCGACCGACTTCGTCAAGGAGACACCCGACCAGCTCGAGGCTAGTGTCTCTCAGGGCGGGACGAATTTCTCCGGCGGACAGCGACAGCGACTCGCGATCGCCAGAGCACTCGTCAAAAAGTCGGAGATTCTCGTCTTCGACGACTCGTTTTCGGCTCTCGACACCGGGACGGACGCCCGCCTGCGCGCCGCTCTGACAAAAGACGCGCGTGGCACTACCCGAGTAGTTGTAGCACAGCGCGTGTTCTCGATCTTGGACGCCGACCAGATTCTGGTTCTTGATCACGGTGAGATCGTCGGCCGAGGCACACACGAACAACTTCTGGGCACGAACGCGACCTACGCGGAGATCGTCAATAGCCAGCTGAAGGCCGAGGAGGTCGCATGAGCACCGCAACGCAGAATGCGCCAGCCAATCGACCTCCCGCTCGTCGCGGTCCGGGTGGTGGCGGGCCGTTTGGCGGAATGGGGATGCCGGCCGAGAAGTCCCAGAACTTCGGCCCATCCGCGCTCCGGCTCGTGGGCCGTCTCAAGCCCGATCGTGTCAGCGTCGTTTTCGTAATCCTGCTGAGTGTCATCGGAACCGGGCTTAGCGTCATCGGACCGAAACTGCTCGGGAACGCGACGAATACGATCGTTGCAGGGTCCGTCGGAAAGGCGTTCGCAAAGTTCGACTCGAAGTCCGAAGTGCTCGCCTATCTCCGCGAGCACGGGCAGAAGCAGGAGGCCGACTTCCTGAAGAACATCCCCTTCCACCCTGGGCAGGGCATCGACTTCGCTTCTCTGGGGTACCTGCTCATTCTGGTGCTCGCGCTCTACGTCTTCGCTGCCGCATTCAACTGGACGCAGGCGTACATCCTCGCCGGTGTCACGCAGCGCACGATGTATCGTTTGCGCCGCGATGTTGAGGCGAAGATCAATCGACTGCCACTCAGCTACGTTGACAAGCATTCCCGCGGTGAACTTCTGAGCCGTGTGACGAACGACATCGACAACATCTCAACGAGCCTCCAGCAGACGCTGTCGCAACTCGTGTCATCGGTGCTGCTCGTCCTCGGAACGATCGTGCTGATGTTCACGATCGACTGGGAACTGGCGCTGATCTCGCTGGTTACGATCCCGCTGACGCTGCTCGTCACCACCCTGGTAGCGAGGCGCTCGCAGAAGCGGTTCGTTGCACAGTGGAAGCACACGGGTGAGCTGAACGGACAGATCGAGGAAGCCTTCACCGGGCACGCGCTGGTCAAGGTATTCGGACGTCAGAAGGAAGTGCAGGCCAAGTTCGATGCCAAGAACGAGGAACTGTACGAGGCGAGCTTCGGCGCTCAGTTCGTCAGCGGCATCATCCTGCCTGGCATAACCTTTGTCGGAAACCTCGTCTATGTCATTGTCGCTGTCGTGGGTGGTCTCAAGGTGGCGACCGGCACGCTGAGCCTCGGCGATGTTCAGGCATCCATCCAGTACACGCGGCAGTTCTCGCAGCCGCTCGGCCAGCTGGGCTCCATGGCCAACCTACTGCAGTCGGGTGTTGCATCCGCAGAGCGCGTCTTCGAACTGCTGGATGCTGACGAGGAGTCACCCGACTTCGAACCAGCCGAGTCGCCGAAATCTTCGGATGGCCGTCTCGAGTTCACCAACGTGAAGTTCAGCTACGACCCTGCGGTTCCTCTGATCGATGGCGTTTCACTGGTCGCCGAACCGGGACAGATGATTGCGATCGTTGGTCCGACCGGCGCAGGCAAGACAACGCTCGTCAACCTGATGGAACGCTTCTACGAACTCGACGGCGGCCACATCATGCTGGATGGCGTCGACATCGCGAAGATGACGCGAGACGATCTGCGCTCGCGACTCGGGATGGTGCTGCAGGACACCTGGCTGTTTGGCGGGACGATCCGCGACAACATCGCATACGGCAGAACAGGCGCGACCGAAGAGGAGATCGTCGAAGCCGCGACCGCTGCATACGTCGACCGATTCGTGCACGCGCTGCCCGACGGCTACGACACGGTGCTCGATGACGAGGCGTCGAACGTGAGTGCGGGGGAGAAGCAGCTCATCACGATCGCGCGGGCGTTCCTCGCGAGGCCGAGCGTGCTCATCCTCGACGAGGCGACGAGCTCGGTCGATACCCGAACCGAGGTGCTCGTCCAGCAGGCGATGAAGGCGCTCCGACAGGATCGCACCAGCTTCGTGATCGCGCACCGGCTGTCCACGATTCGGGATGCCGACCTCATCCTCGTCATGGAGCACGGCTCGATCGTCGAGCAGGGAACTCACGTGCAGCTGCTGGCCGCGAACGGTGCGTACGCG
>DATAZU010000009.1:0-23096 GCA_036271875.1 Galbitalea sp. | reverse complement strand
TGACCGATCATGACCAGGTTCTGCATGCCGGTGAGATCCTCATCGACACTGGCGAACTGTCCGGTCAGGCCGATCTTGCGGCGCACCGCGCGAGCCTGATGAACGACATCGAGTCCGGTCACCGTTGCGGTGCCCGCATCCGGTTTGAGCAGTGTCGCAAGGATGCGCACCGCCGTCGTCTTGCCAGCGCCGTTTGGCCCGAGCACGCCAAGAACGCGTCCTTCGTCGACCGTGAGGTCGATGCCATCGAGCGCTTTGGTCTTTCCAAAGTGTTTGACGAGGCCGTGCGCCTCTATCGCTGCTGTCATGCCTCCATCGTCGCGGTGCACCGCTGTCGCGGCGCTGTCACGCGCTGTCAGCGGCTGTGAGCGGTTGTGAGCTCAAGGCCAAGAACTCTTCGTCTCTCGACGGTGGTAGCCTGAAACCGTGTCTTACGGCCTGCTCCTTCTTAGCTGCCGCGACGAGTCCTAATCTGGCCTCCCTCGTCGCGGAGTTTGTCATTGGCTGACACCACAACCCAGACGAGAAGTAAGAAAAGTAGGACCTGATGAAAAACACCCAGAAGCCGTCGGCAATGCCGACGCACAAGTACCGTCCGTACCGCGAGCAGTTCTCGATCGACCTGCCGGATCGCACCTGGCCGTCGAAGTACATCACGAAGGCACCGCTCTGGTGCGCCGTCGACCTCCGCGATGGTAACCAGGCACTCATCGACCCGATGAGCCCGGAGCGCAAACGCATCATGTTCGATCTGCTGGTGCGGATGGGCTACAAGCAGATCGAGGTCGGCTTCCCGAGCGCGAGTCAGACGGACTTCGACTTCGTCCGCACACTCATCGAAGAGGACCTCATCCCGGATGACGTCACAATTCAGGTGCTGACGCAAGCCCGCGAAGCGCTCATCAACCGCACGTATGAGTCAATCAGGGGTGCCAAGCAGGCGATCGTGCACCTCTACAACTCCACGAGCATCCTGCAGCGCGACGTCGTATTCCGCACCGACAGGCAGGGCATCGTCGACATCGCTCTCGAGGGCGCGCGCCTGTGCAAAGCGGCGGAGTCACTCGCACCGGGCACGGACATCTTCTACGAGTACTCGCCCGAGAGCTACACGGGCACCGAGCTCGAATTCGCGCTGGACATCTGCAACCAGGTGCTCGAGGTGTTCGAGCCGACGCAGTCGCACAAGGTCATCATCAACCTGCCTTCTACGGTCGAAATGGCAACACCCAACATCTACGCGGATTCAATCGAGTGGATGTCGCGCCGCCTCAACCACCGCGAGAACGTCATCCTCAGCCTGCACCCGCACAACGACCGCGGTACCGCCGTCGCTGCGGCGGAGCTGGGGTATCAGGCCGGAGCAGACCGCATCGAGGGCTGCCTGTTCGGCAATGGCGAGCGCACGGGAAACGTCGACCTTGTCGCCCTGGGACTCAACCTGTTTACCCAGGGAATTGACCCGCAGATCGATTTCAGCGACCTAGATGCCATCCGTCGCACCGCCGAATACTGCAACCAGCTCAAGGTGCACGAGCGTAGCCCGTGGGCGGGCGACCTGGTCTACACGGCGTTCAGCGGGTCGCACCAGGACGCGATTAAGAAGGGCTTCGAGGCCATGGAGGCCGATGCCAGGGCCAAGGGTGTGGGAGTCGACGACCTGGTTTGGGCGGTTCCGTACCTGCCGATCGATCCCAAGGATCTCGGACGCAGTTACGAGGCAGTCATCCGGGTCAACTCACAGTCCGGCAAGGGCGGGGTCGCGTACCTATTGAAAACCGATCACGCTCTCGATCTGCCGAGGAAGCTCCAGATCGAGTTCAGCGGAGTCGTTCAGGCCAAGACGGATGCCGAGGGCGGCGAGGTTACCAGCGACGAGATCTGGGAGATCTTCAAGGATGAGTACCTTCCCGCGCCGGCCGAGCGGCCCGAGGCGAAGTGGGGTCGCTACGAGATCCTGTCGACGCGCACGTCGAGCGATATGACCGGATCAACCAGCCTCACGATCAAGCTTCGCCGCGGGGATGACGTCGAGGAGACCGTCGCAACAGGCAACGGCCCGATCGCGGCATTCCTCTCAGTTGTGAGTGGCATGGGCATCGATGTCGAACTCTTCGACTACGTCGAGCACACGCTCAGCAAGGGCGGCGACGCCTACGCGGCGGCATACGTCGAGCTCCGGGTGAATGGCAAGACGCTGTGGGGCGTTGGAATCGACGCAGACATCTCCACGGCATCCCTCAAGGCCATCGTGTCGGCCGTGAACCGAGCGGTTCGCACCGAAGCGGATGATCGCGAGCTCGCCTCGGTGTAGTGAGCTACTGCTTGCGTAGCCTCGGGATGCGTTCGAGTCTGCGCTGCTCCGGCAGGCTCCAGTGGAACAGCACCGCAAGGATGCGCACCCCGAAGGTCACCGCGACGCAGATGATTGCGGCGATGTAGGCGGGCAATCCGACGAGTGACAGTACGACGAGTACCGTTGCCCCGACCACGGCCGCGACCGCGTAGAGCGATCCGACCGACATCACGGCAATCGGGACGCCGAGCAGCAGGTCACGGAGGATCGAGCCGCCAACCGCGGAAAGAACACCAACGAAGACAGCGGGCACCGGCGGCACCCCGAAGGTGAGCGCCTTGGTCGTGCCGATGGCGCAATAAAGGCCGATGGTGAGCGCATCCAGGACGGTGATGAAGACCCGCAGTCGCGCGAAGAGTCGCTCGAGCAGCATCCCGAGCAGTGCTGCACCGGTCGCGACAATGAGGTACCAGTCATTGCTGAGCGCGGCGGGCAGCTGCGACAGAAGCACGTCGCGAAGCAGCCCGCCGCCGACTCCCGTCGCGATGCCAATGATCGCGACGCCGAGCAGATCGAGCCTGCGATCCCGGAACTGCGCGGCGAATGTCGCGCCCTGCAGGGCACCGATACCAACGGCGAGCAGGTCCGCCCAGAGCGGTATGGAAAACACACTTGGCGGCACGCATTACATTCTGGCCTGTTCCGCTTGCCGCCAAGGAAGTTCGTAGGCGCGCAGGGGATACTTGACGGGTGCCCCTGTACCGTGATGAAGCCGTCGTGCTGCGCACCCACAAGCTGGGTGAAGCCGACCGCATTGTCACGATGCTCAGCAGGCAGCACGGCAAGATCCGGGCGGTGGCCAAGGGGGTTCGGCGTACCGCATCCAAATTCGGATCTCGCCTTGAGCCATTCATGGTGGTCGATGTGCAGCTGTACGAAGGCCGTTCGCTCGACATCGTGACCCAGGCGGAGTCGCTTGGTTCTTACGGAGCCGACATCGCGGGAGACTACGGCAGCTACACCGCCGCGACTGCCATGGTCGAGACCGCGGACAAGATTACGGATGACAGCGGCAGCCTGCAGCAGTACCTCCTGCTGGTCGGCGGTCTGCGATCGCTGTCTCGGCGGGAGCATGCGCCAGGTCTGATTCTCGACTCGTTTCTTCTGCGATCACTCTCCATCGCGGGATGGGCGCCGAGCTTCGTGGATTGTGCGGTAACGGGCGCGCCCGGCCCGCACTCGGCGTTCGTGGTTCAACTCGGCGGGGTTGTTGCGGATGCGGTTGCGCCACCCGGATCGCCACGACTCGACCCCGGAACCCTTGACCTGCTTGCGGCACTGCTCGCGGGCGACTGGGAAACGGTGGAGTCCGCCGCCGATCGTGAACGAAGCCAGGCAAGCGGGGTCGTCGCGGCGTACGCGCAGTTCCACCTCGAGCGCGGCCTTCGTTCGCTCCAGCATGTCGATCGCAGCGCGCGCGTGGTGTCCACGTGAGCCCGGTGGCCAAGACCCACAGGGACGCGGTCGACTTCAATCCCATCGACTGGACCGGGCTTTATCCGCCCGCGCTTCCCGCGGGCGCCGTTCCCGACCACGTCGCGATTGTGATGGACGGCAACGGTCGATGGGCAAACGGCAAGGGACTGACCAGGATCGAGGGCCACCGCGCGGGCGAAGCGTCACTGCTTGACGTCGTGGCGGGTGCCATCCAGATCGGCGTCAAACACCTGAGCGTTTACGCATTCTCAACGGAGAACTGGAAGCGCTCGCCCGAGGAAGTGCGCTTCCTGATGGGGTTCAATCGCGACGTACTTCATCGTCGACGAGACCAGCTCAATGACTGGGGGGTACGCGTTCGCTGGGCCGGCCGCAGGCCGCGGCTGTGGGCATCCGTCATTAAGGAGCTGCAGTTCGCCGAGAAGCTGACCGAACACAACAGCGTTCTCACCCTCACAATGTGTGTCAACTACGGCGGGCGCAATGAGATCACGGATGCGGTCCGCGAACTGGCCCGTGAAGTGGCGGCAGGCAGGCTCGCGCCATCGGGAATTACAGAAAAGACCATCCAGCGAGCGCTCTATGCGCCAGAACTGCCCGATGTTGACCTGTTTGTTCGCAGTTCGGGGGAGCAGCGCACGAGCAACTTCATGCTGTGGCAGAGTGCCTATGCGGAGATGGTGTTTCTCGACACACTGTGGCCCGACTTCACGAGGCTCGACCTCTGGCAGGCGGTCAGCCTGTACGCTTCGAGGAATCGTCGCTTTGGTGCCGCAATCGATGCGCCCAGCGTTTAGGACAGTGCGGAAGAGACATGCGGAACACGGTGCGGAACGTCGCTCTGATTATTTTCGTGCTCATCGTGCTCGGCTGCGGATTTGCTGTGCTCTACCTCGGCACATCGACCGGCCTGACCTTCGGCGGTAGCGGAACCCGAGTGATGTCCCAGTCGGGTTCCGACCCCCTGTACGGCCAGGTCGGCTGGCTTCGGAACACATCCCCGTGGCCCATCACCATCAAGAGCATCACGACGAACGCGGTGAACGCGAGGTCGGCGCCGGGAATCTACCTGAAAGACGAGCAGACCACTCCAACCGAGCAGTCGTCCACGAAGCCTCCGACATGGGTGCTTAGTGCGAAGAAGGTCCCATATCAGCTCGACGGCGGCGCTCTGCGCTATCTCGGATTCGTACTGACACCGCAGAGCCAATCCGTGGCGGAGATGACCACAATTACCGTTACATACAGCGGACCGCTCGGCCTGACCTTCCACTCGTCTTTCGGGGGCACGCGCGTCGCAGTTGGATCGTCCGCCCTTCCCGATGGCGTGCTCGGATCAGATCCGAAAGCGAGCAGTGCGTCGCTCGACGCCTACATCGCGACCATCCGTGCCGCGCTGCTGCAGCCGGACACGAAGACCATCGCTCAGATCATGGGCAACGGCGCGACCGATGACCAGGCCACGGCGTTCATCACGTCGCAGAAGGCCTATGTCGCTGCTGACGCCGTCTCCGCCTTCTTGGTCACTTCGGACGGTCGCGAACAGCGACTCACCTTTTACAAGGGCGATCCGACCAAGGGCGCGCTCCCACCCATCGAGGTAATTTGGGCGCACTACCGGTGGACGATCCAGCCACCGGGATAGGGAGCGAGATGATGGGCGAGCGGGGTGGGCATGGCGAGCATGGCGAGCAGGGCGAGCAGGGTGATGAGCAGGACCCCCGTGAGCACGGCCTCATTTTCGGTCGCGGAGATGAGCTACCAGCAGGCACCGAGGAGCCGCCCGCACGCCACAGCTTTCTCGAGGCGTTGTACGGTCCGGCATCCAGCCCCGGCGCGATCGCCTTTGCCGACCCTCCGGCCGAGGAAGTGACGCTCGTCGGAGACATCCCGTGGGAGCTTCAGGATGGCACGGACCCGAGTCCCGACAGCCAGGAGTCCACCTGACGCTGGCCGCGCAGACGGATGAACCACACCCCGGGATGTTGTGGCTCCAGCGCGGGGATTGTTGTGCGATACACGTGCCGAGTCGACCACGCCCAGCGAAGGATGTTGTCCGGGTCGCTGAACACGGTTCGGAGGGGGCCCTCGACATTGCCGTTCCACAGTTCGGTGCGGTGTCGGGACCGAGCGATCGTGCGACGGAGGACACGGGCCAGCGAGACGGGCGCGGGATGATCGAGCCAGATCAGCGTGTCGGCACGGTCGATGAGCAGTTCGCGTGCGCTCGGGTATTGCCACTCGATCAGCCAACGCTTGCCCCGCGTGAAACGGTCAACATCGGACACGAATTGCTCGCGCGGAGTCCATTTTGGTCCGTGATAGAGCGAATCGATCTCGACATAGGGAAGCTGCAGGCGCTGCGCGAGCACGCGGGCGAGAGTCGACTTACCGGATCCAGTAACGCCGGCGATGAGCACCCGGCGCGGCGACCAGCTCACCTCGTCGCCGGGTCCAAGCATCCGTTGATTATAGTTCCCCGATAGGCTGGGACGATCAATCGACCGGGCATCCAACTCGGCTGAAAATCAGGAGTGTCCCGTGGCAACGCCCAATCCTCTCGACGCCGTCATCGCCCTCGCCAAGCGCAGGGGATTCGTCTTCCAGGCCGGTGAGATTTACGGTGGTACCCGGTCGGCGTGGGACTACGGTCCCCTCGGTGTCGAGCTCAAAGAGAACATCAAGCGCCAATGGTGGCAGACGTTCGTGCGCGGACGCGCGGATATGGTCGGCCTCGACAGCTCGGTGATCCTGCCGACCAGGGTGTGGCAGGCATCCGGCCACGTTGCCACGTTCAGCGACCCGCTTATTGAGTGTTTGCACTGTCATCGCCGATTCCGTGCCGACCACCTGGTTGAGGCGTACGAGACGAAGAAGGGACGCGCGCCCGAAAACGGCCTGGCGGACATCGTGTGCCCGAACTGCGGCACGCGCGGCCAGTGGACCGAGCCGCAGAACTTTTCGGGTCTGATGAAGACATTCCTCGGCCCGGTGGATGACGAGGAAGGGTTGCACTATCTACGCCCCGAGACCGCCCAGGGCATCTTTGTCGACTTCGCCACCGTCGTTACGACGTCGCGGCAGAAGCCGCCGTTCGGCATCGGTCAGGTGGGCAAGGCGTTCCGCAATGAGATCACGCCGGGTAATTTCATCTTCCGCACGCGCGAGTTCGAGCAGATGGAGATCGAGTACTTCACCCCGCCCGCCGAAGCACCGGAGTGGTACGAGCACTGGATTGCGGCATCCGTCGACTGGTTCACCGACCTTGGCCTGAACCCCTCGAACCTGCGCCGATTCGATGTGCCGGACGGCGACCGTGCCCACTACTCTGCCGCCACGGCCGACATCGAGTACCGTTTCGGTTTTGCCAGTGGCGAGTGGGGCGAGCTCATGGGGGTCGCGAACCGCACCGATTTTGACCTGTTGAACCACATCCGAGAGTCAGGGAACGACCTGCGATACTTCGACCAGGCGACTGGGGAGCGTTACGTGCCGTACGTTATCGAGCCCTCGTTCGGGTTGACGCGGGCGCTGATGGCATTCCTGATCGAAGCGTATGCGGAGGATGAGGCGCCGAATACCAAGGGCGGCGTGGATACTCGGACGGTACTGCGGCTCCATCGGCGACTCGCCCCGGTGAAGGTTGCGGTGTTCCCACTGTCGCGAAATGAGCAGCTTTCGCCGCTCGCGAAGTCTGTTGCCGATGACCTGCGCAAGCACTGGAACATCGAGTTCGACGACGCTGGCGCGATCGGTCGCCGCTATCGTCGCCAGGATGAGATCGGTACGCCCTTCTGCGTGACGGTCGACTTCGACTCGCTGGACGACAAGGCGGTGACCATCCGCGAGCGCGACACGATGAGCCAGGAGCGCGTCGCCCTCGACCGCCTGCAGTCCTACCTGACCGACCAGCTCGCGGGCGCCTAGTCCGTCCTCGTCCGTCCCCCCGCAAGTCGAAAATTCAGGATATTCGTCGCCCTATTGCCCTCACTGCCGTGCGTTAGCGAGCTCCTCGCGCGAGACTCCTGACTTTTCGACATGGACTCGGGGCGGGGAGCCTTCGTCTTGTCCTTCGCCCCGGGGGATCCGGCCCGCCGGTGCACAGGTTGGGCTGCGCAGAGACTGTCGCGGACGTTGGCAGCCACGATGCCGGGATGGCGCTTCTTTCCGAAATTGTGTGGAGCCTTGGCGGGATGGCCCAAAAGCGGCAGCTTGTCCGTCGTGGTGCGCGCGACCGCGACCTGACGTATGCGGTACGCACTGGCGACGTCGTGCGAGTCAGAAACGGGTGGTACTCGACGATGAGTGACCAGAGTCCAGAGCTGCGCGCCGTTAGGGTCGGTGGCCGACTCACCGGAATCTCAGCGATCGCGGCTCGTGGTGGCTGGGTGCTTGGCGAGCATCCGTTGCACGTCGCCGTCAACGAGAACGCGGCGCGACTCAGGAACCAGTTGAACCGCCACGTAAAGTTCAAGACCGGTGCGCCCGGCGGTGTGGTTCTTCATTGGGTCCCGCGAGATCAAGCCCGCGTAGGCACGGCGGTGATGGTCGGCCTCGTGGATGCTCTTGAGGTAGTGGTGCTGGACGAGGACTTCGAAACCGCGGTCGCCGCGTTGGACTGGGCGCTGCACACGAACCAGCTGGACGAGGTGGATTTCGAGCGGCTCGTCCTTCGGCTGCCCGCGGAGCGACGCGGGATACGCGAGTGGGTTGATCCGGACTGCGAGTCCTTACCGGAGAGCCTGGCTCGAACGCGGCTACGTCTCAGCGGCCGCGCGGTCGTCAGCCAGAAGCCGATGTCAGCTGGCCGACGGATCGATCTCGTCGTCGACGATGTCGCGGCGATCGAGGTTGACGGCGAGGAGCACCATCGCGATCGATTCGAAGCGGACCGCGCAAAGGACATAGACATCACCATCATGGGCCTGCACGCTCTGCGCCCCAGTGCTCGAGCGGTGTTCAGGGACTGGGATCACTTCGAACTTGCGGTTGATGCGGCGATTGCCGCACGCATCCGTCCGCATCCCGCTGTCGAAAATTCAGGAGTCCGGTGGCGGCATCCGTTCAGTCGTCGCAGTTTGGCTGGCTGGCGACGGAGACCCCCTCGCAGATTGCCTGAATTTTCGACAGCCTCACGGGCGGGAATAGTGGAACGGCGGGGCGCGGTTGGATTGAGCGTGAGTGATGCAATCAAGGTAGACATCTGGTCAGATGTGCAGTGCCCGTGGTGCTACATCGGCAAGCGCAAATTCGAGACAGCAGTTGCGGGGTTCGATGGGAACGTGGACGTCACATACCATTCCTTCGAGCTGGCACCCGATACGCCGGTCGACTTCGACGGGACACCCAAGGACTACCTGTCTCAGCGCAAGGGCGTTTCGCCCGCTCAGGCTGATCAGATGCTTGAGCGTGTTACCGGCATCGCCGCAAGCGTCGGACTCGACTACGACTACGACCACGTACACCAAACCAACACGATCAAGGCACACGAGTTGCTGCACTACGCCAAAAGCCAGGGTCGACAGGTCGACATGAAGGAGCGGCTGCTGAAGGCTTACTTCATCGATGGCCGTCACGTCGGTCGCATCGAGGATCTCGCCGACCTGGCCGCTGAGATCGGCCTGAACCACGATGAGGTTGTGCGCGTCCTGACCGACGAAACCTACCTTCCCGACGTCAAGGCGGATGTCGCCCAGGCCGCCGCATACGGAATCAACGGAGTGCCGTTCTTCGTTTTCGAAGGCAAGTACGGGGTGTCCGGAGCACAAGACCCAGCTACGTTCGCTAACGTGCTGGAACAGGTCGCCAGCGAAAAGTCGGCCACAAACGAGAGAGCCAGCAAATGACGGATCCGATCACCAGCCCACTGACCCTGGTTGGCGACCCTTCCGCGGCCGTTTGCGAGGGTGAGTTCTGCGAGATCCCCGATCACCACGAGCAGGCGATCATCAACCGCCGACTGGATGAAGACGCCGTTTAGTCGCTGAGATCGCCGACCGTCGCGCTCAGACCGGCGACCAGTTCCTCGGCGTCGACCATCGCGCTGAGTCCGTGTTCGCCTGCCCCCAGAGCGACCCGGCCCTCGATCCGCGAGTCGGCGAAGACGGGCCAAGCGGTGGTGCTGCCGAGCGGAACAATCGTCCCGCGTTCGTACCCCGTCGCCTCAAGTGCGACGGACGCGTCGGGCAACTGCAGCTTGTTGACCCCGACGAGCGTTCGCAGCTTCGGCCAGGAGATCTGTCGGTCCCCGGGCACGAGAGTGAAGAGGAAGGTGCCGTCGTGCCTCATCACGACGAGTGTCTTCACGATCCGCGCGGGTGGCACACCGAGTAATACTGCGGCCTCGTCGAGCGAGCCAGCCGCTGGCCGCTCGATAATTTCGACGCGGATGCCTAGACGGTCGGCATCCGCCAGCACGCGTTCGCGGCCGGTGGGGTTCGCACTCACTGGTGTGCACCGAGGCGTCTGCGCTCGTCCTGGAGCGCCTGCAGGTAGTCCGCTCGTGCGAAGCGAAATGTTACGTCGGGCTCGAACGGTTCTGGGATCCACGTCGGCCCGGCGACCGATGCCGGCTCGGCCGGCGCCCTCTTCCAGAACGGGGACAGTTTCGGCGCCTCGCCTTCGTTGAACCGTTCGAATCCGATCGCCGACCAGGTGACAAACTCATCGTTCGCGGCCAGGTTCGCGGCAAGGAGCGTTCCGCAGCTCCCATCCAGGCAGGCGTCGCAGTACCCGATCGCGATGCGTCCCTCCGCGAGAACATCGTCCTTGGGGCCGCCGAGCAGCGCGCGGAGATAGGCGGCGGGGGTGACCGTGCCGGAGCGGCCCTCGACGATCGGCGTCGATTGCTCGACCACCTTGCCCGTGACCGCAGCAAGGTGGTCGCTCAGCAGTTGCCCGTTGACCTCGAGTTGCCTACTTGCATGCTCGCCCGGACCCCACGCAGACTTCCGTTCGACGGGAAGATCAACGAAACGGAGCACGTCGAGCCGGCCAGAGTCGGCCATCGTTTCCCACTTTCTGGAAGAATCGTTGTCTCATGTCTATTCTCGTTGCGCCACGCGGGGTACCGGCGTCTGCGACGCACCCAACGAACGCCGATTTAACATCGGCGTTACCTGGCGCGCCCGCGGCAACGGCAGCACCCGCGTTGCGCATTGGCCGGCTCGACTTGGACGTTCCTGTGGTGCTCGCTCCGATGGCCGGAATCACGAACACCGCTTTTCGCCGCCTCTGCCGGGAATACGGCGCGGGTCTCTATGTCAGCGAGATGATCACGAGTCGCGCGCTGGTCGAGCGCACCCCAGAAAGCATGCGGCTGATCCGCCATCACGACTCGGAGACGACCCGCAGCATCCAGCTGTACGGGGTCGATCCCAAGACCGTTTCCGAGGCGGTCACGATGCTGGTCGCGGAAAACCGCGCCGATCACATCGACCTGAACTTCGGATGCCCCGTCCCGAAGGTTACCCGCAAGGGCGGGGGGGCCGCTCTGCCCTGGAAGATAGACCTGTTCCGCGAGATCGTGGAAGGCGCGGTCGACGCGGCCGGCGACCTGCCGCTCACGATCAAGATGCGCAAAGGGATCGACGCTGATCACCTCACGTTCCTGGAAGCAGGTCGCATTGCTGAGGGCGCGGGCGTTGCCAGTATCGCGCTTCACGCTCGGACGGCCGCGGAGTTTTATTCGGGAACTGCCGACTGGCCAGCGATCGAAACGCTCAAGAACGCGATCACGACTGTTCCCGTACTCGGTAACGGTGACATCTGGAGCGCGGATGACGCAGTTCGGATGATGCGCGAGACCGGCGCCGACGGTGTCGTCGTTGGGCGTGGATGCCTCGGCCGACCGTGGCTCTTCGGTGACCTGCACGCGGCGTTCACCGGCTCCACCGTGAGTGGCAAGATCGAACCGGCTCTCGGGTTCGTTGCGACAGCGTTCCGCCGCCACGCCGAGCTGCTCACCGAGTTCTTTGACGGTGACGAGGATCGCGCCTGCCGGGACATCCGCAAGCATGTCGCCTGGTATTTCAAGGGGTACGCGGTGGGCGGCGACCTGCGGGCGAGCCTCGCGACCGTGCAGTCACTCGCAATGATGGACGACCTGCTCGGCGAACTCGACTGGGCCCAGCCATACCCGGGAGCCGACGCCGAGGGTCAGCGCGGTCGGGCGGGCAGTCCAAAGAGCCCGTCGCTGCCATACGGCTGGTTGGATAGCCGTGAGCTCCGGGAGACGGACCGCGCCGAGGTGTCGGCGGCCGAGCTGCACCACTCCGGCGGCTAGAACTTGGCTGTGACCTACTGCGCCGCGGACTCGGAGCGCTGGCTACCCGAAGAGCACTCGAGCCGTCGCAGCGACTTCGCGCGTGATCGAGCCCGGTTGCTGCATTCGAGCGCGCTTCGTCGACTCGCAGCGAAGACTCAGGTGCTCAGCCCGACAGCGGGACTCGATTTTGCTCGCAACCGGCTTACGCATTCGCTGGAGGTCGCCCAGGTGGGTCGCGAACTGGCGTCGAGTCTTGGGCTCGACCCAGATGTCGTTGACACCGCGTGCCTCGCGCACGACCTCGGGCATCCGCCCTTCGGGCACAACGGCGAACGTGCGCTCAACGAGTGGTCGCTCGACATCGGCGGGTTCGAGGGGAACGCGCAGACACTCCGAGTGCTGACGCGGATCGAGCCGAAGGTGTTCGGTCCGGACGGCCGCAGTTACGGCCTGAACCTCACGCGGGCGAGCCTCGACGCGAGCTGTAAGTATCCGTGGCCGGAGAGCGATGGGGTGCCCGACCCGAGTGGTCGCAGCAAGTTCGGCTTCTATGAGGATGATGTCGCGGCATTCGACTGGCTACGACGGGATGCGCCTGCGAGACGCCTCTGCGTTGAGGCGCAGGTCATGGATCTCAGTGACGACATCGCATATTCGGTGCACGACTTCGAGGATGCGGTGGTCGGCGGTTACATCGACGTCGGGTCGCTTGGCGCTCGCGTCAATCACGACGCGCTGGTCGACTCGATGTTTGCCTGGATCGGCGGCGAACTCTCGCACGACGAGCTCGTCGCCGCGTTTGATCGACTCGACAACCTGGAGGTCTGGCTCGACAGCTGGGACGGGAGTCGGGCTTCCCAGGGACGATTGAAGAATCTGACCAGCCAGCTGATCGGTCGGTTCCTCGGCTCGGCGGTGGCAGCAACGCGCGGCGCGCATCCCGGGGAGTCGCTCATCCGCTTCTCTGCGGATGTGGTCGTGCCTCGCGATATCCAGGCGGAGATTGCGGTTCTCAAGGGCATCGTCGCTGCGAACGTCATGTCGACCAACGCTCGTCGTCCGCTTTACACCCGCCAGCGCGCAATCCTCACCGAACTCGCGGACACGCTTCTCGCGACCGCCCCGGGCAATCTCGATCCCGGCTTCGCTGCGGACTGGAACGAGGCCGGGACGGATGCCGCCCGCAAGCGCGCCATTGTCGATCAGGTCGCGTCCCTCACAGACCAGTCCGCGACGGCCTGGCACGAGCGACTCGTCCACTAACCACCCAGGTCGACCGTCCCCTCTTCGGGGTTCTGTCGAAAACTCAGGAGTCTCGTGGAACCCGGGATCGACTTCCGCATAGCTATGCGCCCGCGCCCGGTCTCGTCGACGAAATGCCTGAATTTTCGACAGAACCCTGCGGGGGAGACCGAGGCGGGGGACGGAGCCAGCGGTGCGGAGGGGGCGTCCGTAGAATCTTGAGCGTGCCTGGGCTGATTCGACGAAGCGACATCGACGAGGTCCGGTCGCGCACGAACATCGCCGACATCGTCGGCGAGTACGTCACGCTCAAGAATGCCGGCGTTGGCTCGATGAAGGGGCTGTGTCCGTTCCACGAAGAGCGAAGCCCGAGTTTCCACGTTCGCCCCCAGGTCGGCTTCTACCACTGCTTCGGCTGCGGTGAGGGCGGCGACGTCTTCACCTTCCTGCAGAAGATGGATTCGGTCACCTTCTCCGAGGCCGTCGAACGGATGGCCGCCCGGATCGGTTTCGAGCTGCACTACGAGGACGGCGGCCAGGCAAGCGATCATGGCGCGCGGGCTCGCATCCTCGCGGCGAACAAGGCCGCAGAAGACTTCTTCATTGAGCAACTGGGCAGCAAGGATGCCGAACCCGGTCGCGCATTCCTCGGAGCGCGCGGCTTCGACGCTTCCGCCGCACAGCGGTTCGGTGTCGGCTTCGCGCCGCGCGGAGGTCTGCTCGCCAAGCACCTGGGGACACTCGGCTACACCGAGGATGAGCTGGTCGCCGCCGGACTCCTCGGCCGCGGCGATCGCGGGGACGTCTACGACCGCTTCCGCGGACGACTGATCTGGCCCATCCGCGACATCACCGGCGCGACCCTCGGCTTCGGCGCGCGCAAACTCCTGGATGACGACAACGGCCCGAAGTACCTGAACACTCCCGAGACTGCGGTGTATCACAAGAGCCAGGTGCTCTACGGCCTCGATCTCGCACGCAAAGACATCTCGCGAAGCAGGCAGGTCGTCGTCGTCGAGGGCTACACGGATGTCATGGCCTGTCACCTCGCCGGTGTTACGACGGCGGTAGCCACCTGTGGAACCGCCTTCGGGGTCGATCACATCAAGATCGTGCGCCGAGTAATCGGTGACGTCGACAACGCGGATACCACCGGCACCGGCGAAGTGATCTTCACCTTCGATCCGGATGAGGCGGGTCAGAAAGCCGCGAGCCGGGCATTTGCCGAAGAGCAGCGATTTGCTGCTCAAACCTTCGTCGCGGTTGCGCCCGACGGGCTGGACCCGTGCGACCTCCGTCTGAGCAAAGGCGACGACGCGATTCGCGCGTTGATCAGGCGACGCCGGCCAATGTTCGAGTTCATGATTCGTCGGCACCTCGACGCGCACGATCTCGAGACGGTCGAGGGCCGGGTTGCAGCGCTGCGGGAGGCCGCGCCCGTCGTCGCGAGCATCCGGGACCAGGCGATGAGTACCGGCTACATCCGGAACGTGGCCGGCTGGCTGGGGCTGGAGCCGGCCGACGTCTCCCGGGCGGTCAACGCGGCGCGCAATGGGGCGAAAAACCCACCGCCTGCAGCGCGCGAACCGCAATCCCGTCAGCCGCAGCAGGAGCAGAAGTCCGCCGAGTATTCGATCACCGACCTGCCGATCGACCCGCCCACCCGGCAGGAGCGAGATGCCCTGATGGCGATCCTGCAATATCCGGACCACGTCGGTCGTGCTCTCATCGAGCGCGTGACAACCGTGCGGTTCGTCAATCCAACACTCACGGTGGTCCGGGATGCCATCGGCGCGAGTGCCGACAAGCTCGAGTCGTCCGACTGGGTCGGCGCCATAACGGCCGAAGTACCCGCACCGTATGCGAGTCTCGTCCAGCAACTCGCGGTCGGCCCCATCCCGTCTAAGCCGGAAAAAATGGCAGCATATTGCGCCCAAGTGGCCAGCGATCTGGTTGACCGCGACCTGCTACGCACGAAGGCGGATCTGCTCGGGGCCCTGCAACGCACCGATTCGGTGCAGGAACCCGCGAAATATCGCGAAATCCAGCAGCAATTGGTGAGTCTCGAGACCGAGCGCAGGCGTCTTCGCGAAGACTGACGCGAAACATTTCATTCCCGTTACGAAACGCCTCACCGCCTTGGCCGTCGGGAGCGCGACCCCATCTCTGTGTTAGACCTGTTCATCAGTAGTGAAGACGCTTCGAATTTGTGTCTTCACATTTGTATCTACTCAGAAAACAGAGGTGACGGATGTCGTCAACATCGAAATTCGCGAAACGTGCACTTGTCACGGTCGCGGCAGCTGCGGCGGTTTCGCTCGCGCTGGTCGGCTGCGCAGGCGGCGGCGGATCAGGCGGGGGATCCAACAAGGCCATCATCGTCGGCACAACCGACGTCGTGACATTTCTTGATCCAGCCGGCTCGTATGACAACGGCTCCTTCGCCGTCATGAACCAGGTGTACCCATTCCTCTTCAACTCGAAGGATGGCACGGGTGACGTGTCGCCAGACATCGCCGTCTCGGGCACCTTCACCACGCCGAAGACGTTCACGGTGAAGCTGAAGAAGGGGCTCAAGTTCGCTAACGGCCACGCGCTCACCTCGTCGGACGTGAAGTTCACTTTCGACCGCATGCAGAAGATCAACGACCCCAACGGACCAGCATCGCTGCTCGGCAACCTGAAGTCGACTAGCGACCCGAACCCGACGACGGTTGTTTTCCACCTGATCAACGGCGACGACCAGACCTTCGAGCAGGTGCTTTCGAGCCCCGCCGGTCCGATCGTCGATGAGCAGGTCTTCTCGCCGGACAAAGTCACCCCGGACAAGACCATCGTCAAGGGCGAGGCGTTCGCGGGCCAGTACAAGATCACAAAGTACGACTTCAACCAGCTGGTGCAGTTCACGGCGAACCCGAACTACAAGGGTCTGCTTGGCGCGGCAAAAACCAAGAATGTCGACCTGAAGTACTACACCTCGTCGTCGAACATGAAGCTCGACGTGCAGCAGGGAAACATCGATGTTGCCGCGCGAGCGTTTTCCGCGACGGATGTGGCCAGCCTGAAGACGGACAAGAAAGTCAAGGTTGTTACGGGCCCCGGTGGTGAAGAGCGTTACATCGTCTTCAACTTCAACACCATGCCTTACGGCGCCAAGACCAGCACCCCGAGCACGGCGAAGTCACTCGCCGTTCGCCAGGCTGCTGCCGATCTCGTCGACCGCGCCGCGATCGCCAAGCAGGTGTACAAGAACACGTACACGCCGCTGTACTCCTTCGTGCCGCAGGGCCTGACCGGGGCGATTTCCCCGCTCAAGTCGATGTACGGGGATGGCAATGGAGGTCCGTCGCTCGACAAGGCGAAGGCCGTGCTCGCCGCCGCTGGCGTTCCGATGCCGGTGAAGCTCAGCCTGCAGTACGTGGCTGACGGTCACTACGGTCCTTCGTCGGCTGACGAGTACGCGCTGATCAAGAGCCAGCTCGAACAGGGTGGCGTGTTCTCGATCAACCTGCAGTCGACGGACTACGTCCAGTACTCGAAGGATCGCGTCGCAGACGTCTACCCGGCCTACCAGCTGGGTTGGTTCCCGGACTACTCGGACGCGGACAACTACCTGACGCCGTTCTTCTCCACGAACAACTTCCTGTCGAACCACTACTCTGACCCAGCGGTTCAGGATCTGATCACTAAGCAGGTCAGCGAAACCGACAAGGCGGCGCGTACCCAGGAGATCCAGGATATCCAGACGAAGGAGGCCGGCGACCTGTCGACCCTCCCGCTTCTGCAGGGCGCACAGGTCGTCGTGACCGGCACGGATATCTCCGGCGCCGTCCTCGACCCGTCGTTCAAGTTCCGCTTCGGTTCGCTGGTGAAGAACTGAGGTCGGTGACCTGCTAAAGGGACACAGCTAGAGTTGTAAAACTCTTCTCGGGGCGGCGCGCGCAGGTGCGTCGCCCCGACTGGCTCACGTTCATAACAAGGTTGATATGACTGCGATCACTACACCCGAGGTCTCACCGCCGGCGAGTACGACTGTTTCTCGTGCTAAGAAACAGGGCGGTGGGCTCGGGCGATACATCCTCGTCCGTTTTCTTTTGATCATCCCGACGGTGTTCATCCTCGTGACGATGGTCTTCTTCCTGATGCGCATCACGGGCGACCCGATCACCGCATCGCTTGGCGGCAAGCTTCCGCCCGACCAACTCGCGGCCCGGATCCACGCCGCCGGCTACGACCGGCCCGTGCTCATTCAATACTTCGACTATCTCGGACAGATCGTCCGGGGCAACTTCGGCAACAGCATCACGGACGGCCGCCCGATCACTTCGATCCTGTTCGAGTACGGCGGTGCCACTCTCGAGCTTGCGTTCTACGCGCTCATCGTCGCGGTCATCGTCGGTATTCCGCTCGGGATGCTCGCCGCATACTTCCGCGACCGTTGGCCCGATGCGATCCTGCGCATCTTCGCGATCCTCTGGTATGCGACGCCCGTCTTCTTTGTCGGCCTGCTGCTTAAACTCGTCTTCTCGGTCTGGCTGGACATCCTTCCCGTTGCCGGTCGAGCTTCAACGCGAACCGAGCTCGAGCTGCAGTCGCTTCCTCATCAGACGGGGATTTACCTGATCGACGCGATTAATACCGGCGATCCGGATGCGGTCGGCGATGTGCTCCTGCATGCGGTGCTCCCGGGTCTCGCGCTCGGCTTCCTGACCGCGGGCATTTTTCTGCGACTCGTGCGCACGAACGTCATCGGCACCCTGCAGACCGAATACGTTGATGCGGCGAGGTCGCGCGGGGTCGGGGAGCTCCGGCTCGTCCGCAAGCACGCGCTCAAACCCGCGCTCATCCCGGTCATCACGGTCATGGGCCTGCAGATCGCGCTGCTTCTCGGCGGCGCGGTTCTCACTGAGACGACGTTCGAGTGGCGTGGGCTCGGCTACGAGTTAACCCAGTACCTGGGCTCTCGAGATTTTGTGGCCGTGCAGGGCATCGTCGCCCTGCTCGCAGTGATCGTCGCCGTAACCAACTTCATCGTCGACATCATTGCGGCGCTCATTGACCCGCGGGTGAGGTACTGATGACCACGATCCGAACGTCGCGCACGCGCAGCTTCGTCTACAAGCTTCCGGTCATTCGAAGCGTGCGCCAGAGCGTGGGCCTGCAGCGCGGGATGCTCATTACCGGCCTGGTGATCACGGGCATCTTCATCCTCACCGCCATCTTCGCGCCGCTCCTCGCGCCATACGGATATGCGCAGCTCAGGGGGGCGCACGGCAACTTCGGTGCCCAGGATCCGCCGAGCGCCACGCATCTGCTCGGCACGACGGTCGGGGGCTACGACGTGCTGTCGCGGGTGATCTGGGGAGCCCAGACCGCGCTGTTCGCGATCGTGGTCGCTGTGGTCCTGTCGTTCTTCATCGGCATCGCGATTGGTGTCATTTCCGGCTACCTCGGCGGATGGCTTGACCGCGTGCTCGTGGTTATTGCCGATGCGGTCTACGCGTTTCCGACGCTCCTGCTCGCGATCGTCGCCGCGATCGTCATCAGCGGCGGGTCATCGAATCTGGTCGGTGGCGTGTTCGCGGCCGGGCTCTCGATCACGGCGGTGTACATCCCGCAATACTTCCGGGTCATCCGGGCCGAGGCGGTGCGAATCAAGTCCGAGGCGTTCGTCGAATCGGCGAAGGTCATCGGAACGGGCACCCTGCGGATCATGTTCCGGCACGTGCTGCGCAATGCGACCAGGTCACTTCCGCTCATCTTCACCCTCAACGCGTCTGAGGCCATCTTTACGCTCGCGGCTCTCGGATTCCTTGGCTTCGGTATTGAACCGACATCCGCGGCCGAGTGGGGCTACGACCTCAATAAGTCGATTTCGGATGTCACGAGCGGGATCTGGTGGACATCCATCTTTCCCGGTAGTGCGATCGTGCTGGCCATCCTCGGGATCACTCTCGTCGGGGAGAGTCTCAACGACCTCGCCGACCCCCGTCTTCGCACCCGGCGTCGCGCGGTCGGAGTGACCTCGCTTGCTGAGGTGTCCGTTCAGGGCGGTGGCGCCGTCGATGACGATGTCATCGACATCGACGAGTTGGAGGCCTGACATGGACAAGACTTCCGAACAGCCCGTTGTCGAGATCTCCCACCTCGACATCTCGTTCGCGACGGATGGTGATCCCGTCGTCGCGGTGCGCGACCTGAGCCTCAGCCTGAAGCCGGGCGAGGTGCTGGCGATCGTTGGAGAGTCCGGGAGCGGCAAGTCAGTCACGGCCAGGGCCATCCTCGGATTGCTTCCCGAAACCGCAACCGAGAGTGGCGTGGTCCTGGTCGGAGCCAACGACATCGTGCAGCTCTCCAAGAGCAAGTTGCGGCAGATTCGCGGCGTGGATGTCGCGATGGTCTTCCAGGAGCCGTCGACGGCGCTCAACCCCGTGTACACGGTCGGCTGGCAGATCGCCGAGGGCCTTCGCGCCCACGGCAAGTACACCCGCAAGGAAGCGCGCGCCAAAGCGATCGAGATCCTGGGCAAGGTGGGCATCCCCGATCCTGAAACACGAATCGACTATTACCCGCACCAGTTCTCCGGAGGGCAGAAGCAGCGCGCCGTCATTGCTATGGCGCTCGTACTCGAGCCCGAGGTCATCGTTGCCGATGAGCCGACGACGGCCCTGGATGTGACCGTGCAGGCCGAAATCCTGGACCTGCTGCGTCGCTGTCGAGACGATTTCGGCGCCGCGATCATCCTCATCACGCACAACATGGGTGTCGTCGCCGACCTGGCCGACCGCGTTGCCGTCATGTTCAACGGCGAGGTCGTCGAGCAGGCGAGCGTCAAGGACCTGTTCGCGCACCCGAAAGAGGACTACACCAAGAAACTTCTCGCGGCCGTTCCCAAGCTCGGTACCGCTCTGGCGACGACACAGGCCCGCGCAGCGAGTCGGCCAAAGATCGAAGCAGCGCCGGTCGTCGAAGCCAAGAACCTGGTTATCGAGTACGCGGGTCGTCTCGGTCGTAAGGGATTCCGTGCCGTCGACGACGTCAGTTTTGCCATCCAGGCGGGCGAGGTGCTCGGACTGGTGGGGGAGAGCGGATCCGGCAAGACCACGATCGGCCGGGCGATCGCGGGGCTGACGCGGGTCAGCGGTGGTTCACTCACGGTTCTCGGCCAGGAGATGAACGGAGTTCGCGAGCGCCGTTTTCGCAAGCTTCGGGAAGACATCGGATTCGTGTTCCAGGACCCGGCTTCGAGCTTCAATCCGCTGCTGTCGATCGCCGAGTGCGTCGCGGAGCCCCTGGTCGTCCACGGGCGTGCGCGGGATGCCGCTGCCGCGCGTCCGCGCGTCAACGAGCTGCTCGAGGCCGTGCAGCTGCCGCGCTCGTACGGGGATCGCTTCCCGCACGAGCTCTCCGGCGGCCAGCGACAGCGCGCGAGTCTCGCGCGGTCGCTGGCGCTCGAGCCGACGCTCCTCATCGCTGATGAACCAACGAGCGCGCTCGACGTGTCCGTTCAGGCGCGCGTGCTTGAGCTATTCTCTGAACTGCAGAAAGAATTCGGTTTTGCGGCCCTGTTCATCAGCCACGATCTCGCGGTTGTCGACCTGCTCGCGGATCGGATAGCTGTGCTCTACCAGGGAAAGCTCGTGGAAGAAGGGACCGGAGCCGAGGTGCTTGTCGCGCCGAAGCACCCGTACACCCAGCGGCTGCTGGCCTCCCTGCCCGTGCCCGATCCGATCGAGCAGGCGCATCGACGCGAAACGCTTCGATCCCTCATATCCAAGGACTAACGTGCCCGACGCGATACCGGCGCAACAGCTCATGCCAGCAGTGCGGCCCCTGGCCGTCCATGCCAACGACCTGTCGATCCGCTACCCCGGCAATCGCTCGAGCACGAGGCACCAGGCCGTTGACGGTGTGACCTTCGACATCCCGACGGGCGAGATTCTCGCCATCATCGGTGAGTCAGGCTCCGGCAAGAGTTCTCTCGCTCGTGCCGTTGCCGGTCGGGCCGGAACCGGTGGCGCGAATCCGGTGATCAGCGGGGGATCGCTTACCGTCCTCGGCAGGCCGGTGCGAGACATCTCGCAGCGCAAGCGGGATCGGCTGCAACTGGGAATCGGATACGTGCCGCAGGATGCCGGCGCTGCCCTGGACGGGCGGCTGACCGTCGGCGAGAACGTGGCGGAGCCCATCTACTCCCGCGATCCGAATTTCGACCAGTTGCAGGCCGGGATTGCGGTCGCGACCGTCATCGACGCCGTTCGGCTGCCGCTGACGACGATGAACAGCTATCCGCACGAGCTGAGCCGCGGTCAGCGCCAGCGAGTCGCCATCGCCAAGGCGCTCATCCTCGAGCCGTCGCTGCTCGTCGCAGACGATCCAACGGCCGGAATCGACGTGACCGTTCGCGGGACGATTCTCGACATCATCAGCGAGCTACACAAAGACCGATCCTTCTCAGCCCTCATCGTGAGCCACACCGTCAGCGAGGTGCGACGGTTCGGCGATCGAGTCGCCGTCATGCATCGAGGAGTGATCGTGGGAATCGGCGGTGTCGACGAGGTGCTCGATTCGCCCCAGCACGAGTACGTATCCGGTCTTGCCCGCGCTCTGAATGACCTCAAAGCGGCCGAGGCGCTCAATGCCAACTGAGTCCGCGCAGCGCATCTGGGTCGGTGGGTACACCGACGACATGAACGGTTCCGCCGAAGGAATCGGCGTCCTTTTGGTCGCTTCGGATGGCTCGCTTGAAGATCATGGCATCGCGGTTGCCGCGGAGTCGCCGTCGTTCCTGACCCGGTCTGGCGATCTCGTGTTCGCGGTGAGCGAGGCCGCATCCGCCGTCGCCGCTTACCGGATTGCCGACAACGAACTCCACTTCCAGGGCCTCCAAGCGACAGCGGGACCAGTGCCGTGTGCCGTGACCGTGCTCGGGGATTGCGTCGCGCTTGCCGTCGCCTGCTACGGCGATGGTTCCGTGGACATCCACCCAATTGCTCCCAATGGTGCGCTGGGCAAGACGAGCCAGTCGCTGCGAGGTACTGGAAAGGGCACGAGGATCAACCAGGATGGACCGCACGCGCACGCCGTCGTGCAGCTGGATGCGACAACCGTCCTGACGACGGACCTCGGGACCGACGATGTCTATATCAACACGCTCGCGGGCGACGTGCTCAGCCGGGTCGGATCGGTCAAGCTTCCCGCCGGATCGGGGCCGCGGGATGTCCTGCTGCATCCCTCCGGCGTTGTGCTGGTGCTCACGGAACTCAGTAATAAGGTCTACGTCCTCAGCCGCGATGGCCTCGAGTTCTCGATCGTGAGTTCGATCGCACTCTCCGGTTCCGAGGAGGGTGATCACGCTGCGGCAATCGGTATCAGCGCCGACGGCCGGTTCGGGTACTCCGCGCTGCGCGGTACCGACCTGGTATCGGTGTTCGAGATCAGCACGGACGGCCGCACACTCACGCCCGTCGGCTCCGTCGGATCGGGCGGCGGCTGGCCGCGCCACCTCGTCGTCGACGGTGACCGCATCCGCGTCGCGAACCAGCTGACGAATTCCGTTGTGACCTTCGCAATCGGGGCAGACGGGATGCCGACCAAGGAGAGTTCGCTGTATGTCCCGTCACCGACGTACCTGCTGCTCGATTGACGACGGTTTGGCGAGCATCGTTCTTTTGGTAAAGTAGCTAAGCTGTTTCAGCCAATCCTCGATAGCTCAATTGGCAGAGCATCGCACTGTTAATGCGGCGGTTCTTGGTTCGAGTCCAAGTCGGGGAGCGATAGCCCCGGTCCTCCACG
>DATAZU010000008.1:0-29735 GCA_036271875.1 Galbitalea sp. | reverse complement strand
CCGTCTCGAGTTACGAAACAGGGAGTACGAAATGGCGAATGGAACCGTCAAGTGGTTCAACGCTGAAAAGGGATACGGATTCATCACCGTCGAGGGCGGCGGACAGGACGTCTTCGTGCACTATTCCGCCATCGACATGGGTGGATACAAGGTGCTCGAGGAGGGCCAGCAGGTCACATTCGAAGTGGGCACCGGAGCAAAAGGCCCACAGGCGGAGTCGGTGCGGTTGGCATAGTCGCACCCGCACAACTACTACGGGCTGGCACCGTCTCCTTCGGGAGCTGTGCCAGTTTTTTCGTGCCTCACGGGGATGTACCGCAGCTTGCACTCGCCTTGGGGGAGTGCCAGAATATCTTTGGCACTCGACGCTACTGAGTGCTAATACAGAGGATTAGTCCGAGAGGGACAAGAAACACACATGGCAAAGATCATTGCTTTCAACGAAGAGGCCCGTCGCGGTCTCGAGCGTGGCCTCAACATTCTCGCCGACGCCGTCAAGGTGACGCTTGGCCCGCGCGGCCGCAACGTCGTGCTCGAGAAGAAGTGGGGCGCGCCGACCATCACGAACGACGGTGTGTCGATCGCGAAGGAAATCGAACTGGACGACCCATACGAAAAGATCGGCGCCGAGCTGGTCAAAGAGGTCGCCAAGAAGACGGATGACGTCGCAGGCGACGGAACGACCACTTCGGTCGTTCTCGCCCAGGCCCTGGTTCGCGAAGGACTGCGCAACGTCGCAGCCGGTGCCGATCCGATCAGCCTGAAGCGCGGCATCGAGAAGGCGACCGCCGCAGTCATCGAGGCATTGATCTCGTCGGCAAAGGAAATCGAGACAACGGAAGAGATCGCGGCAACCGCATCCATCTCCGCCGGTGACCCCGAGATCGGCGCTCTCATCGCAGAAGCCATCGACAAGGTCGGCAAGGAGGGCGTTGTCACCGTCGAGGAGTCGAACACCTTCGGTACCGAGCTCGAGCTCACCGAGGGCATGCGCTTCGACAAGGGCTTCCTGTCGGCATACTTCGTCACCGACCAGGAGCGCCAGGAGGCGGTCTTCGAAGACCCGTACATCCTGATCGTCAACAGCAAGATCTCGAACATCAAGGACCTGCTGCCGATCGTCGACAAGGTCATCCAGGATGGCAAGCAGCTCCTGATCATTGCCGAGGATGTTGATGGCGAGGCTCTCGCGACCCTCATCGTCAACAAGATCCGCGGCATCTTCAAGTCGGTCGCCGTCAAGGCTCCCGGCTTCGGCGACCGTCGCAAGGCGCAACTGCAGGACATTGCCATCCTCACCGGTGGTCAGGTCATCTCCGAAGAGGTCGGTCTCAAGCTCGAGAACGCGACGCTCGACCTGCTGGGCCGCGCCCGCAAGGTTGTCGTTACGAAGGACGAGACGACGATCATCGAGGGTGCCGGCGACGCTGAGGCAATCGCCGGTCGCGTGCGTCAGATCCGCTCAGAGATCGAGAACACCGACAGCGACTACGACCGTGAGAAGCTGCAGGAGCGCCTGGCCAAGCTGGCCGGCGGTGTTGCGGTCATCAAGGCCGGTGCCGCTACCGAGGTCGAGCTCAAGGAGCGCAAGCACCGCATCGAGGATGCCGTTCGCAACGCGAAGGCGGCCGTCGAGGAGGGCATCGTCGCCGGTGGTGGCGTCGCGCTCATCCAGGCGGGCAAGATCGCATTCGATGGCAAGGCGCTCAAGGCCCTGACGGGTGACGAGGCAACCGGTGCGAACATCGTGCGCGTTGCTATCGATGCTCCGCTTAAGCAGATCGCCCTCAACGCCGGCCTCGAGCCGGGTGTCGTGGCCGACAAGGTGCGCAACCTGCCCACCGGCCAGGGGCTCAACGCGGCGACCGGCGAATACGTCGACATGCTCGCAGCGGGCATCAACGACCCGGTCAAGGTGACACGCTCAGCGCTGCTGAACGCGTCGTCCATTGCCGGTTTGTTCCTCACGACCGAGGCTGTCGTTGCCGACAAGCCCGAGCGCACGCCGGCACCTCAGGGTGACCCGTCGGGTGGTATGGACTTCTAGCCCACCCACAACGTCAGAGTGAAAGGGCGGCTCCTTCGGGAGCCGCCCTTTTGCGTACCCGCTCGGATGTCGTTCGAACGCTACCGACGCACCCGGAAGATAATGATCCCGACGGCAATCAGGATGAGGATGCCGACAACGATGAGCAGCCAGATCCACCACGGCAGGCCGCCGCCTGGTGCAGACGGTGCCGGGACGGGCGATGCAGTCGATGATGGCGAGCTGTTCGGTGTCGGCGAAGGGGATGAGGTGGGCATCGGCGTCGGTGTCGGCGTCGGGGTGGGAGTCGAGACAGCCGGGGTGGTCACGGTCCCCGCACTGGATCCGCCCGAGGACCCGGGTGTGGCGGGGTGCTTGACGGCGGGCTCTGGGCCGCAGAGTGAGCTGTCAGGAGTGATTTCCAGGAACACGATCCGGTCGCCACCCGCTGGAACGCCGGGAATTGAGACATAGCAAACCGGGCTCGGCGGGGTGGTGAGCACTGGATCCCCCGAAGTGTCTGTCGGGTCAAAGACGCCGTACTCCTCCATCGGATACCAGGTCGTCTCGTGGGTCGTCAAATCGGTGTATGAGACCCGCATCCGCAGATTGCCGCCGGACGGTTCCGTAAACTCAACCGTCCCCGTTGAATCGCTAATTTGCGAGTCGATCAGCTTGTACCCGCCGGATACCTGCCGGTACAGGTTCACCGTTCCGCCGGGGAGCGGCTCTGGGGTTCCCGATCCATCGTCGCCCACCAGCAGGGTGAGGATTTCGACGGGACTGCCGAGCAGGGCGAAATTGATATCGGTTTTAGTCAGCCCCGGCCCAACGGTTACTGGATCGAAAGTGCAGCCGCACCCGTTGTGACCATCCCAGGTCTGGTACTCGTACGGGGGCGCCCCATCCGTCTCGACCTGAAGCGCGGTATTCGCCGGGACCTTGATCTCGTACGCGCCCACGGCTGAGGTTGGAGCGACGGCGTCATATTCCTGGCCGGCAGAGTTGTCGTATGCATCGACATCGATGCCATCCACCGGGCTGCCGCCGCTCGACACCGTTCCGGTGATGAATCCGGCCTCGGTTAGGCCGACGTCGAGGCCATTGAGGTTTTCATTCGCTGTTGCCTCAATGACACCTGCGGACGAACTCGACGGGTCCGGAGGCGAAGTGAGGTCGCCGTAGTACGTCGTGAAATACGGCACCGAGAAGGAAGCGACCTGGAACGTGATGCTGTACTCGCCCGCGGCGCTGACCGCGTTCAGCGAATAGCTGCCGTCGGGTTGGACGAAGCCAATCGAGCCGACCGTCGACCAACTACCGCCGGTGAAGTAATTGGCGTACACCTCGATGGAGCTGGTGCCGTCGTAGTCGGTGACACTACCGGAGAGCACCCCATATTGCGTGAGCGTGAGTGTCGGTACCGTGAAGTCGGCGTCGAGCAGGAAGCTCGTCGACGAGTTAGGGATGTACCCTCCCGCGCTCGACGTGCTGACGAAGTAGGAGCTGGCCGGAACGTTGGCGAAGGTGTAGTCGCCGTTCGAGTCTGTCGTCGTGAAAAGGGGAGCGTCGCCGGAGTCGGTTGAGTCGTTGAGGAAGACGGCGACCCCTGAGATTCCCGTCGAAGTTGACGCGCTGATCACCTGCCCGGTCACCGTGAAGCTCGGTGATGCCGAGGCTGGTGCCGCACCAACCAGCAGGCTCAGTAGCGCCATCGCGACAACAGTCAGCACGGCGAGCCCCCGACGCAGGCGGGAGAAGTGTCGGGTTGCAGTCACCGGTGATCCTCGTTCGATTCGTGGGCAGTGCCGGCGGGGATCCGCCCGAAGCTTGGCGAAACTCTACCAGTTGCGCGCACCCAGGAATCGAATGATCGAAAGGTGGGTTTTATTGCCGGAACAGCCCGGTGTTGCTGGTCTCCGCCTCGGCGTACTGCTGCGCGGCCGAGCCGAGTGCCCGCCCGATCGAGCCAAGGCTCTCCTCGACTCGCGCCTGGGTCGCCCGCCAGTCGGCCACGACGGTCTGAAATGCCGCGGATGCTGTTCCCGTCCACGAACCCTGCAGTCCGACGAGTTGTCCGAGCAATGCGCTGGATTCGCCCGAAAGGCGCTCCATGGATGCGTGGATGGATCCCGTTGCGCCGAGAACGGCGTCGCTGTCTACCTGAAATGTTGTCATGCAACAGAAGGTAAGCGACGGTGAGCATCACCCACCGTCACTCGCGCTTAACCGGGGAGAGCCGGATGCCCCGCCTCGGTGTGGAGGAGCGGAAGCCGCGCGCGGAACGTTGCTCCGCCGCCCGGAGTCTCGACGACATCAACGGATCCGCCATGCGAAGCAACGATAGACGCGACGATCGCGAGCCCCAGCCCGCTTCCGCCGGTATCTCGGGTGCGCGAGGTGTCGGCTCGCCAGAACCGCTGGAAGATCTTCTCTCGCGCCTGAGGTGGGATGCCCTCGCCATGGTCGATAACCGAGAGATATGCGGAGTCACCGGGCTCATCGACCTGGATTCCGATCTCGATCGGGCTACCCGCCGGAGTGAACCGGATGGCGTTCCCCATCAGATTGGTGATGACCTGGCGGATCTTGTTCTCTTCGGCGCGCACCGTAGCGCTAGGCGGATCGGCAACATCCGCTTCCACTGGAACCGCATCAGAGACCTTCGCAGGACGCGGCCGCCGAATCGCGAGCCGGGCGATGGTGGCGCCGGCGAGCGCCATGCTGCGAGTCGCGACAGACCCCGTGCGCGCGGTCACCGGGCTGGCCACCGAAACGACCACCTCGACGTCCTTCGCTTTCAGGATGGGTTCGCTGACGGCAACCGTGACCTCGCGGTCCGGTGCCTGGGCCATGGCATCCAGCGCCGCGTCGTTCGCGAGCGGCACCAGGTCTACGGCAGTGAGGTTGAGTGGTTTTGCCTCGTCGATACGGGCGAGTTCGAGCAGGTCCTGCACGAGTTCGCCCATGCGTGTTGCTTCCTTCTCGATTCGCTCCATTGCCTGGGCGACTTCGTCCGGTGATGTGAGCGCGCCCATCCGGTACAGCTCGGCATAACCGCGTACCGATACCAGGGGGGTCCGAAGCTCATGGCTCGCGTCGCCCACGAAGCGACGCATCTGTTCAACCGTTCGCTCCCGGTCGGCGAACGCGGCGTCAATTCTCGACAGCATGGTGTTGAGCGATTCGTTGAGGCGTCCAACCTCCGTGTTGCGCGGAGCCCGCTCGAGTCGTTGGGAAAAGTCGCCAGAGGCAAACCGGGCGGCCGTCTGCTCGACCTCGCGCAGCGGAGCAAAGGTGGATGTCACCAGCAGCCGAGTCAGCGCGCCGCCCAGCACAACGACGGTGAGCGCGAAGAACAGGAATATGAGCTCGAACTGGCCGATGATCGACTCGTTCTCGCCGAGGTTGTACGCGACAATCACGGCCTTGTCTGCCGTCGCGCTGCCATCCGTCTCGGCGAGCGGGAAACCGACCGCCTCCCAGTGGTTCACACCGCGCTTGTCGTTCAGCGTGAACGCGACGCCCTGGTGAATGACCTTGGGAAGAGTCTTGGCATTGATCACCGGCACGGTCGCGCCGTCGGGACCGTTTGCGCAGGTAACGTTGCCGGACTGGTCAATGACGGCGAAGTAGTAGCGCGGTGTGATCTTCGTGTTGGTGTCGCAAGCGTCGCTCGCGGCAACACCGGATGCCGACGCGTAAATGTTGAGATCTGTCGAGTAGACCTGATTGAGCAGGTAGCTGCGCAGGAAGCTCATGGTCCCGACGCCGGACACGACAAGTCCAAGCGTCAGCAGGAGGACGGTGACACCGGTGATCTTGCCGCGTAGCGAAATCCCGTTCCACCACTCGGTGAGCTGTTCGTGCATTAGGGGGTAAGGCTAAACCTTTGCGGCGCGGAGCATGTAGCCGAAGCCGCGCTTGGTCTGGATGACCGGCTCTTCGGAGTACTGGTCGAGCTTGCGGCGCAGGTACGAAATGTAGCTCTCCACGATGCCCGCGTCTCCGTTGAAGTCGTACTCCCAGACGTGGTCCAGGATCTGTGCCTTCGACAACACGCGGTTCGGATTGAGCATGAGGTAGCGCAGGAGCTTGAACTCTGTGGGCGAGAGCTCGACCTGCTCGGTGCCGATGGTGACCTCGTGTGTGTCCTGGTCCATGCTCAGCTCGCCCGCGCGGATTACCGCCTCCTCGTCGTCGTGCATGGTGCGACGCAGGATCGCCTTGAGTCGCGCAACGATCTCGTCGAGGCTGAAGGGCTTCGTGACGTAATCGTCTCCGCCGACCGTCAATCCGGTGATCTTGTCTTCGGTGTCATCCTTCGCTGTCAGAAACAGGATGGGCGCGGTGTATCCGGATGCGCGCAATCGCTTGGTGACGCCGAATCCGTTCATGTCGGGCAGCATGACGTCGAGGATGATCAGATCGGGCTCCTCGTCGAGTACCGCAGAAATTGCTGCGGCACCGTTACCCACCGCACGAACCGCGAAGCCGGCGAAGCGCAGGCTCGTGGTCAACAGGTCGCGAATATTGGGCTCGTCGTCGACGATAAGGATCTTGGGGCCATCGGTCATGATGCCAGTATCTGCGTGTTGTCTGTGAGAATTCTGAACAAACGGACGGGATTCTGTGAACGGATGCCGCAAGAACAATCGTGAGCCACGGCGCGGGTGCACAGCGATGGTCACTACTGTCAGATCGTGGGCAGGCGGGCGTTTCATGACTAGGCGGATCGGCGACCGCGAGTTCGATTTCGATTCCAGCGTTGCCGTGATGGCCATCATCAATCGCACTCCCGACTCGTTCTTCGACCAGGGCTCGACGTTCGCCTTCGACCGAGCGGTCGACGCCGCGCTCGCGGCCGTCGCCGACGGCGCCGACATGATCGACGTCGGCGGGGTGCCCTTTGGGCGCGGCCCCGCCGTTTCGCTCGACGAAGAGCTCGATCGCGTGGTCCCCGTCGTCGCTGCCATTGCGGCCAGATCGGATGTCATCATCTCGGTCGACACGATCAACGCGGTGGTCGCACGTGAGTCGATCGCGGCAGGCGCATCCATCGTCAATGACACGAGCGGGCTCTACGACCCCGATCTCGCGGGAACGGTCGCCGCGACAGAGGCAACGCTCATTCTCACCCACAGCCTTTGGCCGCCACGCAGCGAGCCGCCGCGTCCCGAGTACGACGACGTGGTGGCTGCGGTGGTTGAGTTCCTGCGTGAGCGGATCGACCTCGCCGCCGCGGCCGGTGTCCCGCACAATCGACTCATCGTCGACCCGGGGCACGACCTCAACAAGAACACCTTCCACACACTTGAACTGACCCGTCGCCTCGATGAGGTCGTCGCGCTTGGCCTTCCCACGCTGGTCGCCGTTTCGAACAAAGACTTTATTGGCGAGACGCTCGATCGCGAAAAGCAGGACAGGCTCGAGGGCACGATTGCAACCGCTGTTTTTTGCATCCTCAAAGGAGCGAGGATTGTGCGCATGCACGACGTTCGAGCGTCAGTCGCCGCCATCCGGATGACCGAGGCGCTCCTCGGATTCCGCGAGCCAGCGTACGCCCGCCACAATAGGGGCTGATCGTGGTCGACATCGCTTCACTGGTTCCCGTCGTATCGGCGCCCCTCGACGATGGCGCGATCGCGGATCACTACGATCGCGGCGTCGAATTGCCGTGGCTGCGGGTCAACTTCGTGTCGAGTCTCGACGGTGCGGTCACGGTCGATGGGAAGTCGGGCGGGCTGGGGAACGCCGCGGATCACCGAGTCTTCGACATCCTGCGCCGCCTGTGCGACGTAGTGCTGGTGGCGGCGGGGACCGTGAAGGCCGAGGGGTACGGCGCCATGATCCTGGATGACGCTTCGGTGGCGGCTCGCCTGCGCCGCGGCCTGGAGCCCCAGCCGACTTTTGCGATCGTCTCCGGCTCGCTCGATCTCGATCCGGATTCCGCGGTCTTCATGAAGGCACCGGTGCGTCCTCTGGTTTTCACGGTCGAGTCCGCTCCCGCGCATGCGCCCCTATCCACGGTCGCGGACGTCATTCCATGCGGTGCAGAAGAACTCGACCCGGCCGCGATGATCGCGGCGCTCGTCGAACGAAACCTGGGCCGTGTCCACTGCGAGGGCGGCCCGTCACTGTTCGGGACGCTGCTCCAGGCTGGCCTGGTTGACGAATTGTGCCTGACGCTCAGTCCTCTTCTGGCGGGTGGATCTGCGGGCCGCATTGATCACGCTGACCTGCCCGATCCGCGTCGGATGACTCTAGCGGGCGCCTTGCGGTCGGAAGATACGCTGCTGTTGCGCTACATCCGCACGTAGACCTTTCGTGAGGGGCGGCATATCGCCCTAAAACTGATGTTTTTAGGGCGATATGCCGCCCCTCACCGTTAAGAGAGGGAGAACAGTGGACAACGTGGTGATAGTCGGCGGCGGTTTGGCCGGGGCGACGGCGGCGGAGACCCTGCGCGACGAGGGGTTCGATGGAACCGTCCAGGTTGTCGGAGCCGAGCAGCACCTGCCCTACCTGCGTCCGCCGCTGTCGAAGGAGTACTTCACCGGCAAGGCCGAGCGCGACAGCATCTTCGTACACCCGGCCGAATGGTATGCCGAGCGGGACATCGACCTGCTGCTCGAAGCCGGGGCAACGTCACTCGACCTCTCCGCTCACATCCTCACGTTGGCCGATGACCAGGTTCTGCCATACGACCGGCTTGTGCTGGCAACGGGATCGTCGCCGCGACGCTCGGATGCGCCCGGCTCAGATGCTTCGGGTATCCACTACCTGCGGACCGTTGACGACAGCGAGTCGCTTCGCAAGGCGCTCCAACCGGGCGACAAGAGGGTCGTTGTGGTCGGCGCCGGATGGATCGGACTCGAGGTCGCATCCGCCGCACGCGGATACGGCAACGAAGTCACGCTTGTTGGGCGGGACGCGATTCCGCTACAGGGTCCGCTGGGTGATGAACTCGGCGCGGTGTTCCAATCGCTGCACGAAGCGAACGGTGTCACGTTCCTGCTCGGGCGCAGCGTCACATCCGCCGACGCCGACGGCGGAAGGCTCACCGGCGTCGTGACCGATCACGGTGAGGCGGTGCAGGCAGACGTCGTGGTTGTCGGCATGGGCGCGACCCCGAACGTCGACCTCGCGGCGCGCGCGGGGCTTCTGGTGGACAACGGCATGCTGGTCGACGAACACCTGGCATCCAGCGATCCTGATGTGTTCGGCGCCGGCGATCTTGCCAACGCCATTCACCCGGTAATCAAGCAGCGGATGCGGAACGAGCACTGGGCGAATGCGCTTGGCACGGGCAAGGTCGCGGCGAAGTCGCTGCTTGGCCAGGATGTCGTCTTCGACGAGATTCCCTACTTCTATACCGACCAGTTCGACCTCGGCATGGAGTACTCGGGGTATCCGCCGCTTGCTCGCGGCGCGTCTGTCGTGATTCGTGGTGACAAGGCGGCGCGCGAGTTCATTTCGTTCTGGATTGCCGATGGCAAGGTCGTTGCCGGGATGAACGTCAATATCTGGGATGTGAACGATGACGTGCAGGCCATTATCCGTTCCGGCCGGGTGGTCGACCTAGCTCGCCTGGCCGACCCGTCCGCCGACCTCAAGTCCCTCCTCGCCTAGCGTGAGGGGAACCTAGGCGGCAAGGTCGTCGGTGTCGAGAATCGTGTAGCTGTAGCCCTGCTCGGCCAGGAAGCGCTGGCGGTTTTGTGCGAAGTCCTGGTCGACCGTGTCGCGGGCGACGAGGGTGTAAAAGTTTGCGGGAAGCCCACTTTCCTTCGGGCGAAGGAGCCGGCCGAGGCGCTGGGCCTCCTCCTGTCGCGAACCGAACGACCCGGAGACCTGGATGGCGACGGTCGCCTCGGGGAGATCGACGCTGAAGTTCGCGACCTTTGAAACGACGAGTACCTTCGTGACGCCATCCCGAAACTCCTGGTACAGCCGCTCGCGTTCATCCACCGGAGTCGCCCCCGTCAGCTTCGGCGCGTTCAGCGCTTCCGCGAGTTCGTCGATCTGGTCGAGATACTGCCCGATGACCAGGATGCGCTCGCCCTCGTGCTTCGCGACGAGCGATCGCACGACTCCGAGCTTCGCCGGCGCCGTCGCGGCGAGTCGGTAACGTTCGTCGTCGGCGGATGCCGCGTACTGGAGTCGCTCCTGCTCCGGGAGGTCGATGCGCACCTCGTAGCACGATGCCGGCGAGATGAATCCCTGCGCCTCGATCTCCTTCCACGGAGCGTCAAAACGCTTCGGGCCGATGAGGCTGAACACGTCGCCCTCGCGCCCATCCTCGCGGACCAGCGTCGCAGTCAGTCCGAGGCGGCGGCGCGCCTGCAGCTCCGCCGTCAGCTTGAAAACTGGCGCGGGCAGCAGGTGCACTTCGTCGTAGATGACGAGACCCCAGTCGAGGGCATCGAGCAGTGCGAGGTGCGTGTACTCGCCCTGCCTCCGCGCCGTCAGGATCTGGTACGTCGCAATCGTCACGGGCCGAACCTGCTTCACGAGTCCCGAGTACTCGCCGATTTCGTCCTCGGTGAGGGTCGTGCGCTTGAGCAACTCTGCGCGCCACTGTCTGGCCGAGACCGTGTTGGTAACGAGGATCAGCGTCGTCGTCTGGGCGGTTGCCATGGCTCCGGCGCCAACGAGCGTCTTGCCCGCGCCGCAGGGCAGCACGACCACGCCGGACCCGTGATCGAAGAAGTTGCTGACCGCCTTGTTCTGGTACTCGCGCAGCTCCCAACCGTCGTGGTTCAGGGCCATCGGATGCGGAGTGCCGGGCGTGTAGCCCGCGAGGTCGTCCGCTGGCCAGCCGAGTTTCAGAAGTTCCTGTTTGAGCTGCCCCCGCGCCCAGGCCTGGATTACGTATGTCTGCGGTCCGCGTTTCTCGAACAGTAGCGCCGCGACCTTACGCGCCCGGGTGATCTCGCTGAGGACAGCAGCATCCGTTGCCGTCAGCGTGAGGACGCCGTCCTCGGCACGTTCGATGACGAGACGTCCGTAACGTCCAACCGTCTCGGTGAGATCGACAGACACGCTCTGCGGAATCGGGAACCGGCTGTACTTTTCGAGCGTCGCCAGCATGTCTTCGGCCGAGTGCCCGGCCGCTCGCGCATTCCACAGGCCGAGTCGGGTAATGCGGTAGGTGTGGATGTGCTCGGGAGCGCGTTCAAGTTCGGCAAAAACCGCGAGGTCGTGGCGAGCATCCTCGGCGTCGGGGTGCGCGACCTCGAGAAGGACGGTTCTATCGCTCTGGACAATGAGCGGACCGTCGGGAACAGGCATCTGTGTAGTTTAAGTGCCGTCGCCCCTGCGGCGCTGATACGCGCTGGGAGCCGCTGCTCTCGTGCCGAGCCGTCCGGGCGTCGGACATGAACGAAGGGGCGACGCCGAGAACCTAGAGTTCAGCCGGCCCAACGGCAGTGATGCTCGAGAGCGGCAAGGTGCGCTCAAGATCGGAACGTCGATCACGAGCGCGCAGCCGGCCGCCCGCGACGCTTGCCGGCTCAAGCTGCAGCTCGACCGAACTCCCGTCCGGCATCGCCACCGTTACCGTCAGCCCCATCTTGGCTTTGATCGCTGTGTCGAGCTGCCTCTCGAGCCAGGCCTTGTCGTTGTCCTCGGAAGTCGGCTCTGCCACCAGTCGCAGCCGATGCACTATCGTCTCGGCGGGACTCTCGGACTCTGCGGCGCTGGCTCGCGGCGGTCGAATCCGATCCAGCTGGAGAATGGTGCCGTTCGCGTCCTCCGCAACCACCGGGTAGCGCGCCTCCGTCAGCGACCAGAAGACCACCTCGAAGTCGAAGCGGCTCGTCGCCCGATACGGACCTCCCCGGGTGAGTCCGAGGGGGATGAGCCCGTGGTCAACCAGGATGGCCGACAACACCGACGTGTCGTCGGCACGAACGTAGCTCTGCGCACCCTGCTGGTCCGCCGGCCCGGGGTCGGTGATTGCGCCGACTCGCAGCGACCCGAACCGCGCCGCTGCGCCGACGATGAGGTACTCGAGTGGCTGCGGAATCCCGGTCAGCGAGATGCCGTCCAGAAATTCCCGGATGCTGTCAGCCGTTTCACCGACCGTGAGCGCGCGATTGATGGTTGACTCGCTGACCCGGTAGGTGGTCGCGAGTGCACGGGTCTCCACGTTTGCGATGCTTCGCAGGCGAGCGTCCAGTGTCGGGAGCAGTGGCCCGGGAGCAACGATCGTGAGATCGTGCTGAAGGTAGACGTTGTCGATTTCTGGTGGGAACAGGCTGGCCATGGTGTTCGCGGCATCCGTCTCGCCGCCGGCCAGCAGCTGCGACCCAGCCGTGCTCGGGGTCGAGTTCGCGGTGATGCCGAGCAGTTCTGCCTCGCGGGAGTACGCGAGTACGCGGTCCCGCATCCAGTCTCCACCGGCCGGATAGAACCAGCGGATGTAGTCGGCCAATCGGTCGCCCCAGATGCCGCGGGCCCGGGATGCCAGCAGGTCGCGGATGTCGTCGGGCAGTCGCGCAAACCAGGCTGTGGCGAGTCTCGCCCAGCGCTCGCCGTTCGACTTCAGGAGCCAGTCGCCGGCAAACTCCGTCACCATCCACGACCCGGACTCCAGCGACGCGAGCTGAGCGCGCGCCGCAATGGCGACGATCGCCGGGACGTCGTCCAGTTCGACCGACATCGCGGTCGCGAGTCGTTTGGTCTCGGGGAGCGCGATCCCGCCTCGGGCAAGCTCACGGGCTGGCTCGCGCTGGAGCTCAGCGAGAAGGGCCGCAACCGCGTTGGTGGCGTTGAATGCGTGTTCGCTGGCCGCGTGATCGGTGAAGCGGGCATCCGTCGTACCGACCGGAACGAGGAAGGCGGGTGCCTGCTCTGCGATCAGGGCATCGGCATCCGGAAGTCCGAGTACCTTCCACAGCGCGAACTGCTCGAGTACCGGGGCGTAGCCGAGCCAGTCGGCACTATCGCGGTCGAGTAGCGCGAGCGCGCGCGTGTGGTTGAGGGCCGCCGCCACGGCCACGGTCGTCGAGAGAAGGGGCGCGACCCGTGCCGCGATGGTCTCGGTCGTCGCGCCGGAGACGGGGACGGATGCGAGAGCCGCCAGCGTCATTCGGTCGAGCCCGGCCAGCGCACGCTGGATGCTCGTGGATTCCAGCAGGGCGTCTGCCAGGTCGAAGAAGTCGCGAACGCGCACATCCCGGACCTCGCGAGCGGTCAGTAAAGCTATGAGGTCGTCGTCGCCCAGATCTCGCAGCCGACCAGCCAGCGAGAGAGTGGACGTGCTACTTGCCGGCACCTTCGGCGGATCGGCTCCGCTTCACGAAGGTCAGGATCAGAAGCACGATCATGAGAATAAATCCCAGCGGAAGCGCAACGTTCGGGACGAACGCGACGATCTGCCAGATCCCTGTCGCATCACTGATCGCGACGGGCGTCACGGCTTCACCAATGAGCAGGGCGGCGATCGCGATAATTCCGACCCCGAGGATAGAGCCAACCATCGCCCACAGCACACGCTGCCAGCGCGACGCTGGTTCGGGCGCCGGCTTCGCCGGCTTCGCGGGTCGCTTGTTGTTGTTGGCCACGAACCTAAGAATACGGGGTCTGCAACAGCACCGCCCGCACACCGTATCCTTGAGGGGCGCCGAATACGTCGGCACAACAGAGAGGTTCTCAGGATGCCTACCGGCAAGGTTAAGTTCTACGACGACGAAAAGGGCTTCGGGTTCATCAGTTCTGATGATGGCCAGGAGGTTTTTCTGCATGCGTCCGCGCTGCCTGCGGGTGTCACCGTAAAGCCGGGATCAAAGCTGGAGTTCGGAATCGCGGACGGCAAGAAGGGTGCTCAGGCGCTATCGGTGCGCGTCCTTGAGGCGCCACCGTCGATGGCCAAACTCAATCGCAAATCGGCTGACGACATGGCGATCATTGTCGAGGACCTCGTGAAGCTTCTTGACGGTATCGGGGCCGACCTGCGCCATGGCCGCTACCCGGCGCGCTCGCACGGAACCAAGATTGCGGCGGTGCTGCGTAAGGTCGCCGACGATCTCGATGCGTGACACGGCGCATGCTTAGCGATTTGACCGAGGCACAGAAGTTTGCGCTCACCGCTCTGCTAGAGGTTCAGCCGGCCGATACGGTCGGGGACTTCGTCGGTGAGACGGATGAGGGTGACTACGTCACCTCGTACCGGTTTGAAACCACGCTGCCTGGTTACCCCGGTTGGAATTGGACGGTAACCATTGCGGACCTGCCGGATGAACATCCGACCGTCGTCGAAAGCGAGTTGCTGCCCATCGAGGGTGCGCTGCTCGCCCCCGATTGGATTCCGTGGTCGGAACGTATGGACGAATACCGGGCCGCGCAACTCGCCTTGGGCGAGCAGGCATCGGACGTCGGTGGTCTCGATGACGATGACCCGGACGATGACGACCAAGATGATGATGACGATGACGCGGATGATGACGACGACGAGGACATCTTCGGTAGCGACAATCTCCACGGCGGTGACCTAGACGGCGTCGACATCGACGAGTTCGCGGATCTCGCCGAGGTCCCTGAGCCTGTCGAAGGGCCCGACTCCAACCTAGGGTCGCTTGACCTGCAGGTAGACCAGGCCAATGAGCCCGAGCCCGAGGGCGACGGCGGGAGTGAAAACCCACCACGCGTGCCCGCCCGCCGCAAGAGGTCCGGTAAAAAACAGCAGGACGAGCAGGGCGACTAGCCAAACCGTCATTCCGATGACGATGGCTTTGCGGTCATCCGTTTTGACCGGCGTCGGATCGGGCCGGCGCTCGCTGTCTTTAAGCCAGAGTCGCACCCGTCAAGTTTAGGACGCCTGACTCCGGGTCTGGTTCGTGAGCTCGTCGAAGGGCGGTCTCGGTGGTCGAGTGGGCCGCAGGCCGTATCGAGACCCCCACGAGAGCGTTGCTTAGAGGTGCTCGACCACGTACTCGATCGACGCGACGAGCGCACGCACGTCATCCGGCTCGATCGCGACGAACGTTGCGACACGCAACTGGTTGCGGCCGAGCTTCCGGTACGGTTCGGTGTCGACCACACCGTTTTCCCGCAGCGCGGCGGCCACGGCAGCAGCATCCACCGTGTCGTCGAAATCGATGGTCACGACCACCTGCGAGCGGTGATCCGGGTTTGACACGAACGGCGTCGCGTACGAGGTCTTCTCGGCCCAGTCGTACAGCACGCCCGACGACTCCTTCGTGCGCGCATCCGCCCAGCCCAGTCCGCCGCTGCCGTTGATCCAATCGATCTGGTTTTCCATGAGCAGCAGCGTGCCGATCGCCGGAGTGTTCAGCGTCTGGTTCAGTCGTGAGTTGTCGAGCGCATTCTTGATGCTGAGGAACTCGGGGATGTAGCGGTCGGGGTCGGCGTGCAACGACTCGACGCGCGAGATGGCCGCGGGTGATAGCAGCGCGAACCAGAGGCCGCCGTCCGAAGCGAAGTTCTTCTGCGGGGCGAAATAGTAAACATCCGCCTGGCCGAGGTCGAAGTCGATGCCGCCGGCTGCGCTCGTCGCGTCGATTACGGTGAGCGCATCCGCGGCGACACGCGTTACGGGCGCCATGACTCCGGTGGATGTCTCGTTTTGCGGCCACGCGTATGTGTCGATGCCGGCGAGGATCTCGACCTCGCTCCGCGACCCTCCGTCTGCAGTGAGGACCTTCGGCGCCTTGAGCCAGGGCGCTCCCGCGGCCTGCGCGAACTTCGCGCCGAATTCCCCGAACGACAGGTTCTCGGCGCGCTTCTCAATGAGTCCGAAGGATGCCGCATCCCAGAACGCGGTCGACCCGCCGTTGCCGATCACAACCTCGTACCCCTCTGGCACCCGAAACAGTTCGCCGAGGCCCGCGCGAACGCGACCGACGAGGTCCTTCACCGGAGCCTGGCGGTGTGACGTACCCAGCAGTTTTGCGCCCTCCGTTGCCAGATACTCGAGCTGGGCCGGACGGATCTTGGATGGTCCGCATCCGAATCTTCCATCAGCGGGCAGCAGCGTAGAAGGAATTGTGATCTGGGGCATGCGCACAATTCTATTGAGCGGTCGACGGCCGACCCGACCCCGCTTCCGCCGGTAGGCTTAAGGCGCCTTGACGCGCAGGGATGGAGGCATCGATGACGGATCTCGTCGACACGACAGAGATGTACCTGCGCACGATCCTTGACCTCGAAGAAGAGCACATCGTGCCTCTTCGCGCGCGCATCTCCGAGCGTCTCGGCCACTCCGGCCCAACTGTGTCGCAGACCATTGCGCGCATGGAACGCGACGGGCTGGTGATCGTCGAGGGCGACCGCCACCTTCAGCTGACTGATGAGGGGCGCAGCAAGGCGATCCACGTTCTGCGCAAGCACCGTCTCGCCGAGCGCCTGCTCGCTGACGTCATCGGACTCGATTGGGCATACGTGCACGACGAAGCCTGTCGTTGGGAGCACGTGATGAGCGAGCAGGTCGAGCGACGCGTGCTCGAGATGCTCGATCATCCGACCGAGTCGCCGTACGGGAACCCGATCCCGGGCCTCGCGGAGCTGGGTGATGCGCCGGCCGCGCAGTTTATGGATGGCGTAACGAGCATCGTCAACCTGGTTCCGGCGAGCGGCGAGATTTCGGTGACGATTCGACGACTGGCAGAGCCCGTGCAGTTTGAGCCCGAGTTGCTGCAACAGCTGCAGGGCGCCGGCGTCGTGCCCGGTGCATCCGCTGTCGCGTCCACGCTGGGTTCGTACGTGGTTCTGCAGGTTGACGGCTATCCGGATGCACTTGAACTGCCCGTTGAAGTCGCCGCTCATATCTACGCTGCGTCGTAGGTTTTCCACGTGCTGCCGGTTTTTCGCTGTGATAATCCACAGCGATTCGGCTCGTTGATGTGACAACGAGCGGATCGTCACGTAGTCTCGACCAGTCCTGCCGCCCACCCGGTGCGCGGACGCCATGGCAAGACGTCTCACCAAACCCTTCTCTTGCCGTGGGACGTGAATCCACATACGAAACGGATGGGGCAGCCCCGAGCGCATCATGATGCGCCGTCGGTGGGCGCCGAGGCGCTGGAGAGAATCCTCTTGAGCAAGCAGTACCCGATCGAACTACTTGAGTCCGCTCGCGACCACGAAGACGTGGCGCTACCCGACTCGGCAAAGCCGGCCAATCTGCGGCGCAAATCGACCATTAGCAGCATCGCGGTTCTCGCGGTTCTCGTTCCCGGACTCTTCGCCACGGTTGCTTTGCCCGCATACGGCGCTTCGTCATCCAAGCCAACTGCCGCCGAACGCTCGAGCGCGGCGCTGACCCAGACGATCGACACGAACGCGCAGCACATTGTGGTGACTGCGGCAGCCGCTGACATGCCGGTAATCACGCGCGACACGGTGAAGTACATCAAGCCGAAGCCCGTCGTGCACCACACACAGTTCACCGGGCTGGTGCAGTCGTACGGTTCGATCAGCATCACGGGTGTCGCAGCGATCGCGGCGCGCTACCTCGGCGTTCCCTACGTTTTCGGCGGCGAGAGCCCCAGTGGATTCGACTGCTCGGGACTCGTGGCGTACGTCTATGCGCAGGTGGGTATTCGGCTTCCGCACTCGTCTATGGCACAGGGGCACATGGGCACTCGCGTTTCGCTCGCGAACGCTCGTCCGGGCGATGTCGTCGTGTTCAACGGCGGTTCCCACGTCGGGATCTACATCGGTGGTGGCCACATGATCGACGCCCCGTATCCTGGCCGGGTCGTCAGCGTCGACAAGATCTACACGAACGCCTACTGGATCGTCCACTACTAACAAACCCTCGTTTGCCCCCGTGCGGTGCGTTCGCCCCCGTCCAGACGGGCGCAAACGCACCGCACGGGGGCAAACGCAAGTTCAGATATCGTTCGCGTTGCGTTACCGGGAACGCGGGCATCTTGTGCGTTACCCTGTAACCCTTGGAGCTAACGACTACGAAAGTGAAGCGAATGTTGGAATTGCGAACCATCCAAACCGTGGATGCGCGCGCACTTTTCTTCATACGCCACAGCTGCCAGCCGTGCGTGCACGCTCACGCACTGTTTGCATGAGGCATCGTCGTTCACGACGGTGCCTTTTTGTTTGACCGCTAATCCCTTTCAAATCTGAAGCTCCAAGGGTGCATCGAATGCCCGCAAGCCGTGCGGGCGCGTTCGAAAGGGAAGTCAATGCGCACACTGGTTCTCAATGCCGGGTACGAGCCGCTGGCGGTCGTGTCATTCAAACGTGCGATCGTGCTCGTTTTGAACGAGAAGGCGACGATCGTCGCGAGCGATGACGAGCATCCTGTTTATGGATCTGGTCACAGCTGGGATCGTCCGTCCGTTATTATCCTTCGTCGGTACGTGCGCATCCCGAGTGGTCGCAATGTTCCGGTGTCTCGCCGCGGGGTTCTTCGCCGCGATGCGCATCGCTGCGGGTACTGCGGTGGTTCCGCCGGAACGATTGATCACGTACTCCCGCGCTCGCGCGGCGGTAAGGATTCCTGGGAGAACCTGGTTGCCTGCTGCCTCAGTTGCAACAACCTCAAGGGTGACCGAACCCCTAGCGAGATGCGTTGGACGCTTAGGGTGCGCCCGCGTGCTCCGCACGGCGCAACCTGGCTGGTGCGCGGGGTCGAGCGTGCCGAGCCGCAGTGGGATGAGTTCCTGATTCCTGCCGCGTAGCCTGCTTCTTACTTCCGCAACTCATGCTGTTTTGTGGATTTGGCGCCGACACGCCGCAGAATCGGTGTGTCGGGCGAATTCTGCATGAGTTACGGAAGTAGCAGTTAGCCGAGTGTCTCGCCCGCGGGGTCGATGGCGCGGGCATCGGTCAGAGCGGTCCCGCCCAGCGGTACCGACTGCCATTCGATGAGGTGCCAGTCGCGTACTCGATCGCCCTCGAGGATGGCGACCCCGGTGTTGTCCAGCTGGTGCGTTCCGGCGAACGCGCCGTCGGTGTTCTCGCACCGCGCCGCGACCCACGTGCGGATGGCCGCACCATGACTGACAGCAACGACGACCTTCGCTTTGGTCGCGAGAATGTCGCCGATCGCCGCATCGAAACGGTCGAAGAATTGGAGACCGGTCTCGGCTCCGGGCATCCGTAGTTCGCGGTCGCCCTTCGCCCAGGCGAACGCAGTCGCGGTGTAGATGCCCTGCGACGTGTGGTCGGAGAGCATTTCGAGGTCGCCCGCCGCAATCTCGCGGAGGCCATCGCGGATGTCGACGGTCAGGTCACGGTCCTCGGCCAGAGGCGCGGCCGTCTGCTGGGCTCGCTCGATGGTTGATGCCGAAATCGCATCGATTTCCCGGCCCGTCAGTGCGATCGGAACGGCCGCCGCCTGCCGTAGTCCGAGCGGGTTGAGAGGTGCCCCCGGTATCGCAGTGTCGAGCGCCCCGATCACGTTTGACTGGGTCTGTCCGTGCCGCAGCAGCATGAGTCGCATCAGTCGTCCGCCGTCTTCTGTTCGGCGAGGTGTGCCCAGTCGTGTTCAAAGATCTGCTCGAAGTACGCCGCGACCTGCGTGTTCTCGATGATTACGCCGGCGTCCCGGTTGTAGAGCGTGCCATCCGTCGACCAGTTCTGGCTGCTGACGAGCACGGATTTACCGTCGACGACGATCCCCTTGTTATGCACGTTGTTCTGGATCTTGACGGATGTCACAACGTCCAATCCCGCGCTCTGGAGTTGCTCAAGATATCCGCTCGTCTCGTACTCGCTCATGATGATGCGAACATCCACGCCTGCCTTCTGGCGTTCGATCACGGCGTCGACCAAATCAATGAATGGCTGGGACGTCGCGGATGCCGTTGTCGGCAACTCGATGTACTGAAACTGCAGGTGCAGTGACGTCGTCGCGCTCGCGATGAGGTTCTTAACCGCGGGCGCATAGACGCCTGCGTCTGGTGTGAGCAGGGGTGTGATCGTCATCTCGTCTGTGATCGTCTGGGCCGGAAAGAACTGTGCGAACGGCGGGGTGGTCGCCTGCGGGAGCGTCGCTGCGGGCAAGAGTGCCTCCGATTTCGGGACGGCGTCGTGCGCTCCGGCGATTTCGAGGTCGTTGAGCACATAGGCCTCGAAGGTGGATGCCAGCTCCGGATGATCGACGACCACGTGCCAGTCGCGGTCGCCATCGCGGGCAGCGGTCGCGTCGCCGGCATTGTTAACGGGATCGATGTCCGGCTGGTTCGAGTTGTTCCAGTTGCCGCTCGATAGCCAGAGGCTCGACGAATCCCGCACCGCGACTTTGATGTGGTAGGCGGTCGGGAAGATCCAGTCGGCCGCGAGCGGGTCCATCCGCTCGAGCGCCCAGGCCTGGGTGAGTCGCGTGCCGTCGGACTTCTTCAGGGCGGCGACGGTCTCTTCGTCGGTCTGATCTGCCGTTGGGTTCTTCGCTGGATGGTCGAGCGTGAGCTTGAAGTCCTTGTCGGTGGTGATCGACTCCACTTCGGCGAGGATGTGCGCCGACGTGAAGTCGTACATGCTCACCGACAGCGTGCCGCTCGTCGCCCCGAGGAAGTTCTTGAGAGTCGGCCAGCCGGAGTCGGGGCTCGCGCTGAGATGGATGGTCGTCGACCCGGTGACCGGCGCGAGTGTTGCTCCCGCGGGCGCGCTGTAAGGCAGTTCGGGCTTCGGCGTCGACTTGGTCGCGAGCACCTCGAGAGTGCGAGGAGTATCTCCGACCAGATCGATCTCATCAGTGAATTCGGGGATAGCTCCGGTGTCCGGAGCCGTCAGCGTCCTGCCCGAGTAGCCGAGCGGGTCAGCGAGTCGTGTCTGCTTGGTGGGGGAGGCTTGCCGAACGTCGACGGCCACGCCGTCCAACTCGTCGGGCAGGATGTCGGATGCCGCGACATCCGTCCGCTTCAGGGCGACCGTCACCACGATGGCGGGACTGCCGGTGAGCCAGCCGTTCTTCATTTCGAAGCCCGGGCGTACGCTCAGCACGCCGGGTTTCTGGAAGTCTCCGAGGTGCTTCTCGATGATCGCCGAGATCTGCTGCGCGGAATCAGCCATGATTCGAGGCTACGTACTCTTGCCTTCCGAGGGCAACGGAAATCGACGGGCACGCCGAGCGTTTGCGCATCGTTCACCCACGGCGTCTTGTGATCGTTGCTCCGCGAGGCGGAACGTAGTTCCCGTGAATTACGCGGAACTATTTTACCTCGTGGATGCCGGCCAAGGCCGGTGGACCGTGCGGCATGCCGTGACGGATGAACTCGCCGGAACGATCATGCGCACCGATCAGGGTCTCGTGTTGCGTGACGACAACGCGCGCTTCCTGGGGACCTTCCCGACCGTCGAGATTGCTCTTCGAAACCTCTACGCCCTGGTCTAGTTACCCGACTCGGTAACCAGCACGATCTTCCCGCGCCGTCCGCCGGCCTCGGCCAGTTCATGCGCCTCGTTGGCCCGACCGAACGGGAACACCGCTTCGACGGGTATCCGAAATCGGCCCTGTTCCGCGAGCGTCGCCGCAACCTCGAGCCCGTGTTTCCCGTCGGGTTCGCCGGCGAACTCGCCCATCGAGATTCGTACCCCAAGCTTCGGGCCCGCGAAGTCAGCCAGCGTAAGGACTGATCCCGCGTCCCCGGCAATCGCGATGAGTTCGGGCAGGGAACCTTTGCCGGCGACATCCAGCGCGAGATCAACTGCGATGCCCAACTCCGCGACGCGCTCAGCGAGCCCTTCGCCGTAGAGAACGGGAGTCGCCCCCAGCTCGCTCAGAAACTCGAAACTCTCTTCTCGGCCCGTCGCGATGACGCGCGCGCCACGAGCGATCGCGAGCTGGATCGCAGTGCTGCCAACCCCGCCGGATGCGCCGTCGACAAGAAGCGTCTGGCCGTCGTGCACGTCCAGAAGGTCAAGCGCACGAGTGGAGGTCTCGACGCTCGTCCCCGCTGCGGCAGCCTCGACGGTCGGCAGTGCGTCCGGGCGGTGAGCCCAAAAGTTCAACACGGCGAACTCGGCCGCGGCGCCGCCGAGCTTCGAGATCTCGACAGTTCCGAAGACGTCGTCGCCGATCGCCACGCCGCTCACTCCGTCGCCGATCTCATCGACGATGCCGGCGGCATCCACTCCCGGGATGTGTGGAAAAGTTATGGCCGCGGCCGTGCGTCCCGACCGAACGCCCAGGTCGACGGGTGACAGCCCCGCTGCCTTCACCCGGATGCGGATGGTCCCGGGTCCGGCATGCGGATCGGGGAAAGAATCGACGGTGAGGACATCCGGCGCACCGAACTCCTGGAACTGGACTGCGTACACACCCCAACGCTAGGCCAGACTCGCCAGCTGCATGGACGCGCGACTAGTGCCCGGCGACCGCCGCATCCACCGTCTGCGCAAAGAAGAAGTGCCAGCCGAGCCACCACCAGAACGTCAGCAGGCAGATGCGCGCGGCACGCGTCGCCATGACCCGATCCAGTAGCTCGCCGAACGTCGCGAACCGGTAGTGGTCGCGGTAACCCCAGATCACGAGGGCAACGATCCATAGCCCCTCGATGGCGAAGCCGATTGTGCCGATCACGTTGACCTCCGTCCTCGCCGCATCAGTGCCGCGCCACCGGCGAGCCATGCCACAGTGCCGAGGAACCGTCCGATCGGGTTGTTCAGTACGGGGTCAAGGATGTCGGACAGCGCGGGAAAAGCGGTGCGGCCATCCTGTCCGTACCCGAGGAAGTACATCGCGAGCTCCCACAGGACGAACGCGAGACCGAGGATGGCCCACGCGATCGCGGCTCGGCTCATCCGCGGCGTCCACGGCTCCGGCCCCTCGTTGCTGACCGGCCCGTTGGGCCATGCGACCAGGAACACGAGGACTCCGGTGACTGCAATGACAATGCCGTCAAACATGCCGTGCCGCGGGGTGAAGACGAGCGTGCCCGCGTCGACTGCGAGCGCAATTGCGACCACCAGCCGTCGCGGTTTCAGCAGTTTGCCGTCGAGCCTGCTCAGGACACCCGTTTCGCCAACGATGAGTGCGGCGGCCATCGCGAGAAACACGACTCCGTCTGTTATCGCGTCCCCGCGATACAGCTGGAAGGCGCCGGTCAGGATCAGGATGGTGATCCACGCGGCGATCGTGATTCTTATCCGTCGCCGTACCCGGATGTCCTGCCCTTGCACGAGGCCATATTAATAAGGTGCGGCTCGCTATGCACGGGCTTGCGCATCTGTGCGTGGAGCGTGTTGATTTATCGTTAGGGGCCTGACAGTATTGTTAGGTGCCTAACGAACCCATGATTCCGGATTTTGACAGCGCCGGTTCCTGGGCGAAGAAGTTCTTCTTCGCGAGCCGCGCACTGATGGAGTCAGCGCTTCGTCCATTCGGGCTGGGCAATACCCAGTGGTACGTGCTCTACCGACTGGTGCACCAGGATTCGATCAGCCAGCGCGACCTCGTCCTCGAACTGGAGGTGGAGCGGGCAACTCTCAGCGCGGTTATCAGCAGCCTCGTGCGCAAGCGGCTAATCGTGCAGCAAACCGACCGGGTTGACCAACGCCAGAAGTCGCTCGCCATCACGGATGCCGGTCGTTCGCTCTGGAACACACTTCCCGACCCGGTCACCATACTCCGCGAGATCGCGTTTGCCGACGTTGACCCCGACGACCTCGCGACCACGAAACGCGTCCTCACCGAGGCCACCGGACGCCTCGTCAGTTACAGAAAAGAGAGCACCAAGTCATGACAATCCTCGTCACCGGCGGAACCGGACTCGTCGGTCCACGCCTCCTCACACGTCTCGCTGCTGCCGGCTTCGAGTGTCGTGCACTCGTGCGTGCGGGCAAGGATGTTCCGGATGGCGTCGAGCGGATCGAGGGCGACATCCTGAGTCCCGATACCCTGGCCGCCGCGTTGGATGGAGTCGATGCGATCATCCATCTCGCCGCCGTGTTTCGCACCAGGGATGAGGACGAGATCTGGCGAGTCAACCTGGAAGGAACCCGCAATCTCCTCGCCGCGACCGTGGAAGCGGCACCGGATGCTCGATTCCTGATGTCGAGTACGGGAAACGTCTATGCAAACGGAGGCGGTCGCCCCGGGCGCGAGGACGACGACGTACATCCGACGCTCGCGTATCCTGCCAGCAAAATCGAGGCAGAAAAGCTGCTGCGCGAGAGTGGACTGAACTGGAGCATTCTCCGACTGCCGTTCATCTACGGCGACGGCGACGGGCACCTCGAATCGTTGCCCGTTCTTGCCTCCGATCGGCACCCGGCCGAAAGGCTCACGGTGGCGCACCACGTCGATGTTGCGACGGCATTCGAACTCGCTCTTACTGGCGCGATGGACGGACGCATCGTCAACATCGGGGATGACGCGTCCCCGACCCTCTACGAACTGGCGCAACTCGTGGGCGTGGAGTTCCGGACATCGACCGACCCGCTCGCCGATCCGTGGAAGGGCGTAATGGATACGGCTCTCGCGCGCAGCCTCGGATTCCAGCCGAAGGTCGCGACGATCTACCAGGCTGTGCGCGACGGACTGCTCTAGCCTTCCCATCGGACGCGCCGAGCGGTACCGAGGCGCCTTCGCCGGACGACGAGCTCTAAGACGTGTGACCGCCGAGCGCGCGAATGAGTCGTATCGCGTTGTGCGGCGTGTGCGGCAGTTCGCCCTGGGGATTCTTGAAGTAGACGAACGCATCCCGGCCGTCGGCTCGCCATCCGTTGGTGCGGTCGGCCCACTCTTGGATGCTCGCGTCGTCGTAGCCGTCCGCGAAATGGTTCTCGCCGCTGCTCAGTCGGATGTATGCGAAGTCGCTGGTCGGTTCGTCGAAAACGGCGGAGCCGGGTTCGTTCGTGAAGACGGCCGCGACGTTGTGCGCTTTAAGTAGCCCGATAAACTCGGAATCCAGGTAGCTGGCATCACGAACTTCAATCGCGTGCCGATGCGGGTAATTCGCGAGCAGCGACAGGAACCGCCCGACCTTCGCGGCATCGAACTTCGAGTTGTCGGGCAGCTGCCACAGGATCGGTCCGAGCTTGTTGCCCAGGGCCAGCACCCCCGATTCGAAGAACTCCGCCAGGTGGGTTTGCGCAGTTGGGAAAAACGCGGTGCGCGAGACCACTCGCCATCCTTTGATCGCGAAGACAAAGTCCGCTGGCGTTCGATCGTGCCACAGCTCAAAGTTGCTGGGTTTCGGCAGCGCGTAGAAGGTGGAGTTGATCTCTATCGATGTCAACCGTTCGGATGCGAAGGCGAGCTCGTCTCGCTGCGGCAGATCGGGCGGATAGAAGCCCGGCCGCCACTGTTTTTTGTTCCAGCCGGAAGTCCCAACGAACGCTCGCCCAAGTTCCTCACCCATCGCGAGCAGCCTAACGCGGGCTCACGATGTCGTTCGAGCGAAGCTCTTTCGGCGGAGTGCCGGCGTCGATTACCCAGGACGCGCCGTTGTTCACTGTGGTAATCAGTCCCGACGGAATTGGCACCGCGGACCTGCGCGTGACGATGTCCGTTGGCACGCCGACCATCACGGCAACCACTCCGCCGGCCACGACGGGTGCCGTTGACTTTGTTGTGACGGGTCCGGGCGGAACGTCGACTGTCGCATCTTTTACATTCACAGTCGCGCCGATGCTCGGGGAAACCGGAGTCGATGTTGGCACCGGGCTAGCTCTCGGACTGGTTTTGCTGGTGTCGGGTGCCGCCGTGGTCCTTTATCGCAGGTTGCGCGCGCGCCTCGCCTGAGCACGCCGCAATCGGTCGACCGGCTAAGCTCAAACCGTTAGTCGCCACAGCACTCATAGCTCAGGCACAGATCAGACAGGCGCAAGAACTTGGCTGCTTCACCCCGACGTGCGCGGCCCGGTGCCGCTTTCCTGTCCCGCGTCAGCGCAGTGCTGGTCGCTGCACTCGCCCTCAGCTTCGGTGCCGGCGCGGTGGGTGCCCAGGCCGATATCCCCGGTCCGGAAATTACGGCTGTCAGCCCGGCCTTTGGATCACCCTCGGGTGGGACGACGGTAACGATTACCGGCACCGGCTTCCTCGACTCTGACATGGTCGACTTCGGCAACAAATCCGCGACGAACATCGTCGATCAGACCGCGACCCAGTTGACCGCAACATCCCCGAATGGCACTGGCATCGTGGATATCACCGTCACAAATGTCCGGGGCATCTCCGACACGGTCGCCGCCGACCAATTTACCTACGAGGACGCGCCAACGGTCACGAGCGTCAGCCCGAACTCGGGATCCGGCGGTGGCGGCACCGCAGTCACGATCATCGGCACGGGGTTCTCCGACGAGACGAGCGTGAAGTTCGGCTCCGCCTCGGCGACCAACATCGACGTGAGCGACAGCACCGCGATGTTGGTGTGGTCACCCGCAGGAACCGGCACCGTCGATATCACCGTGACCAATCCGGCCGGTACGTCCGCAATTTCCTCCGCCGACCACTTCACCTACAAGCCTCTGCCAGTGGTAACCGCTGTCGCGAACCCCACGGGACCGGCGGCGGGTGGCGCGACAATTCTTATTCAGGGTTCCAATTTCCAAAACGCGCAAACCGTGCTTTTCGGGTCCGTCTCGCTCTCCTCGTCGCAGTTCTCGCTGATCAACTCGGAGGAGATCGAGCTGCTGTCGCCCGCTGGCACCGGGAGCGTGGATGTTCGCATCGTGACCACGGCCGGCACATCGGCGACGTCCGCGGCAGACCGATACACCTATCTCTCTGTCCCAACGGTTACCGACGTCTCTCCGTCAAACGGTCCGACCACGGGTGGGACAAGCGTGACCGTCTTCGGCGCCGGTTTCACTGACGGCACCACAGTGCACTTCGACACAGCGCTCGGGACCGATGTGATAGTCAACAACTCGACGACCCTTACGGTGACCGCGCCTGCGAATACGGGAACCGTCGACATCACCGTCACCACTCCCGGCGGCACATCGGCGACCTCGGCCATGGACGTGTACCAGTTTGTCGCGTCGCCAACTGTCATCAGTGTCAGCCCGAGCATGGGCCTTGAAGCTGGCGGCAATTCTGTAACCATTCTCGGAACCAATTTCACCTCGGCCTACGCGGTAACGTTCGGGGCCACGCTTGCGACATCCGTCGTGTTCAACAGTGCGACATCGCTCACCGCGATTGTGCCACCCGGCACCGGAACGGTCGATGTCGTGGTGACGACGCTCGGTGGCAGCTCGCCGACGGGTTCCGCGGATCAATTCACCTATCTCGGACCGCCTGTGATCACCAGCGTCCTCCCCGACTCGGGCCCGGCATCCGGCGGCACGCGGTTTACCGTGTTCGGAAGCGGCTTTGATGGGCTGTACTCGCTTTACGTCGGTAGTGTTCCTGCCACCAACGTGACCATTGTCAGCCCAACGGAGGTAATGGGAACGACCCCCGCCGGTACCGGAACCGCGGACGTTGTGATCGGTGCACAGGGCGGAGTCTCGCAGACCACCGCCGCGGACCAATTCACATACATAGCAGCACCGCGGGTGACGAGCATCTCTCCCTCGAGGGGTCCGACATCCGGCGGCACGACTGTGACGATTACGGGATCCAACCTCTCGGGCGCGACCGCCGTGAACTTTGGCGCCAGCGTCGCCACCATCATCTCGGTTGATAGCGCGTCCCAGGTCACGGCGACCGCGCCTGCGGGCTCCTCTGGGACGGTTGATGTTCGGGTCACCTCCGCTGGCGGCACTTCGCCGACGGTCGGTGGGGATCAGTTCACCTACGTCCCGGCTCCCCTACTGGGGGTTATCAGTCCCAACTCGGGACCATCCGTCGGCGGCACAGCCGTGACGATTGCGGGCGCGGACCTGTCTGGCGCGACCTCCGTGACTTTCGGGGGCGTGCCCGCGACGATCGTGGCTGACACTCCGGCCATCGTCAGTGTTGTGAGTCCAGCGGGAACCGGGACTGTCGACATACGGATAACGACCGCGGGCGGAACGTCCGACATCGTCGAGAATGACCAGTTCACCTACATCGCGCTCCCGGGCATCAACAGTGTGAGCCCGAACCGGGGCCCGGAAGCCGGCGGCACCTCGGTGACGATCACTGGCGGCGGCTTCACGGGCGCGTCCGAAGTGAAATTCGGAGCCGCTGACGCCGCCAGCATCACTGTGAACAGCGCATCTTCGATAACCGCGACCACGCCGCCGGGAACGGGAACCGTCGACGTCACGGTCGTCGCTGCGGACCTCTTCACGACCACCACCGTGACGAATGCGTTCACCTACGTCGGCGCGCCTGCTGTAGTTTCGATCTCCCCAACGGAGGGCCAGACTTCGGGCGGAACAGCGGTTGTCATCACTGTCAACAGCGCCGCGCCGGTCACCGCTGTCGACTTCGGCGGAAGTCCTGCAACGAGTTTCACGATCGACAGTGCGACGCAGGTCACCGCAGTGGCTCCCGCGGGCGCGGGAACCGTGGATGTCACCGTCACGAGTGTCGGCGGCACGTCGCCAGCATCGCCGGTTGACGAGTTCACGTACCTAGTCGGCCCGACGGTTACTGCCATCGACCCGGTCGCCGGTCCGCTCGCGGGTGGCACGGTCGTGACCATCACCGGTACGGGCTTTGGCGGCGCGACAGCCGTCGAATTTGGCGGGACGTCGGCGACATCCTTCACCGTCAACAGCGCGACGTCGATCAGCGCGACCTCGCCTGTCGGGAGCGGGACTGTGGATGTCACGGTCACGACCGCCGGCGGTACTTCGCCAACGTCGTCCGCGGACCAGTTCGCCTACGCTCCCGTTCCCACCGTCACCGGAATCAGCCCGTCGGCCGGAGCCTTGGCGGGCGGCACCGTGGTCACGATCACCGGATCCGGCTTCACGAATGCGACCGTGGTCAAATTCGGGCCGACGGATGCGACGTCGGTCGTCTCGACCAGCACCCCGATGGGGTTCCGGTCGGTCAGCGCCAGAGTATTCACCGTGACCAGTGCGACCACCATCACCGCGACAGCGCCAGCAGGTGTCGGGACCGTGGACGTCACGGCCACGACCGCGGGCGGCACCTCGCCAACCAGCACGGCCGACCAGTTCACGTACACGGCGGCGCCCACGATCACCAAAGTCGACCCACCCACTGGAACGGTCGCCGGCGGCACAGTTGTGACCATCACCGGCAGCAATTTCACGGGCGCGACCGCGGTCACGTTCGGTGGAGTGGCAGCGGCGACGTTCACCGTAGTGAGTGACTCGACGATCACGGCAACCACCCCGCCAGGTACAACGGGCGATGCTGACGTTGTCGTGACGGGCGTTGGCGGCACGTCGACAGCGGGATCCTTCACCTTCACGGGAACGCCAGTGCTCGGCGAGACCGGTGTGGATGCGGGTACCGGAATCGCTCTCGGACTCTTCCTGCTCGCGCTGGGACTCGGCGTCATTCTCTATCGGAGGTTGCGCACCCGTCTCGTCTGAGGCCTGCCGCTAACGGGCGTCACGCTAAACTCGTTGCGCCAGCCTCTGTAGCTCAATGGAAGAGCAGTTCCGTCCTAAGGAAACGGTTGGGGGTTCGAGTCCCTCCAGGGGCACGAGTTCCTCGTACTTAAATATGCTGATCAGAAGCAAAATTGTCTCTCGATACTAGCGGATTCATCCCGTTCTGCCCACATTTTGCCCGTTACTTTGTTGTTGCCCCCTTCGGATGGGATTCTGGGGGTGGTGGCCTGCCGTGCCTGGCATGACTAATTTGCCTTGTCGTTTCTGATCCAATGTGTGTTGTCACCGGGCATGGTTTGGCTGTGGGTGATCG
>DATAZU010000007.1:0-53844 GCA_036271875.1 Galbitalea sp. | reverse complement strand
TGCTGGGCAGCGTTCTTAGAAGCACGTAACAACTAGCTAGAAAGCGAGTCAGACATGGCGGGACAAAAGATCCGCATTCGACTTAAGTCGTATGACCACGAGGTCATCGACAGCTCGGCGCGCAAGATTGTCGACACCGTGACCCGTGCGGGTGCGACTGTCGTCGGCCCGGTGCCGCTGCCTACCGAGAAGAACGTGATCGTCGTGATCCGCTCTCCTCACAAGTACAAGGACAGCCGCGAGCACTTTGAGAAGCGCACCCACAAACGTCTGATCGACATCATTGACCCGACGCCGAAGGCTGTCGACTCGCTCATGCGACTCGACCTGCCTGCCGACGTCAACATCGAGATCAAGCTGTAGGACCCACCATGTCTTCCATCAAATCCACGAAGGGCCTGCTGGGCAAGAAGCTCGGCATGACCCAGGTCTGGGACGAGAACAACAAACTCGTTCCCGTGACGGTCGTCGAGATCACTCCCAACGTCGTCACCCAGCTGCGCACCCAGGAGGCCGACGGCTACTCGGCCGTTCAGATCGCCTTCGGGCAGATCGACCCGCGCAAGGTCACGAAGCCGCTCACCGGTCACTTCGACAAGGCCGGCGTCACACCGCGCCGCCACTTGACGGAACTGCGCACTGACGACACCTCCGAGTACTCGCTCGGTCAGGAGCTCGCCGTTGATCGCTTCGCCGCTGGCCAGCTCGTCGATGTTGTCGGCACCAGCAAGGGCAAGGGTTTTGCCGGTGTAATGAAGCGCCACAACTTCAAGGGCGTCTCGTCTTCGCACGGTTCGCACCGCAACCACCGCAAGCCGGGCTCGATCGGCGCATCCTCGACCCCGAGTCGCGTCTTCAAGGGCATGCGCATGGCGGGCCGTATGGGTGGCGACCGCGTGACCGTGCTGAACCTCAAGGTTCACTCGGTCGACCTCGAGAAGGGCCTGCTGCTCGTCAAGGGCGCGGTTCCCGGTGCTCGCGGCCGCATCGTGTTCGTTCGCAACGCAGTGAAGGGGATCTAGTCGCCATGCCAGATTCGAAGAGCACAGCCTCAATCGACGTAGTAGACGTCAAGGGCAAGAAGTCGGGCAGCGTAGAGCTCCCCGAGAACCTGTTCGACGTCCAGACCAACGTTCCGCTCATCCACCAGGTCGTCGTCGCACAGCTTGCTGCCGCGCGTCAGGGTACGCACAACACGCTTCGCCGCGGCGAGGTGTCCGGTGCCGGTCGTAAGCCCTTCAAGCAGAAGGGAACCGGTCGCGCTCGCCAGGGCTCGATCCGCGCACCCCAGATGACCGGCGGTGGCATTGTTCACGGACCACACCCCCGCGACTACTCGCAGCGCACGCCCAAAAAGATGATCGCAGCCGCTCTGCTCGGTGCACTCTCCGACCGCGCGCGCGGCGACCGCCTGCACGTTGTTGAGTCCCTCGCGCTCGGCGAGACCCCCTCGACCAAAGCGACGGTCGAGTACCTCGACAGCGTGGCGATCAGCAAGCACGTTCTTGTCGTCCTTGACCGCGATGACGCCATCTCGGAGAAGAGTGTCCGCAATATCAAGTCGGTACACGTGCTGCGCTTTGACCAGCTGAACGCGTATGACGTTCTCGTCTCTGACGACATCGTCTTCACCAAGCCCGCCTTCGACGCCTTCGTCGCTTCGAAGAACACGGCCAGCGCTTCGACGAGCTCAGCGACCGCGACGAGCTCAGCGACCAAGAAGGAAGAGGTCAGCGCATGAGCGAGACCAACAAGGACCCGCGTGACATCATCATCGCGCCGGTCGTTTCCGAGAAGAGCTACAGCCTGATCGACGACGGAAAGTACACGTTCGTCGTCGACCCGCGTGCGAACAAGACCGAGATCAAGCTGGCGATCGAGAAGATCTTCGGCGTCAAGGTTGACTCGGTCAACACATTGAACCGCACCGGTAAGGCCATGCGCACCAAGTTCGGCATCGGTCACCGCAAGAACACCAAGCGTGCAATTGTCACGCTCAAGTCCGGCTCGATCGACATCTTCACGGCTGTCGGCTAGGGGCAAGGGAAAACATCATGGCTATTCGTAAGTACAAGCCCACGACTCCCGGTCGCCGCGGTTCGTCGGTCTCAGACTTTGCTGAGATCACGCGCTCGACCCCGGAGAAGTCGCTGCTGCGTCCGCTGCCGAAGACCGGTGGCCGTAACAACGCCGGCCGCATCACGACGCGTCACATCGGTGGTGGCCACAAGCGCCAGTACCGCGTGATCGACTTCAAGCGCAACGACAAGGATGGCGTCAACGCCAAGGTCGCCGAGATCGAGTACGACCCGAACCGCACTGCGCGCATCGCACTGCTGCACTTCGTGGATGGGTCAAAGCGATACATCATCGCCCCGAACAAGCTCAACCAGGGCGACATCATCGAGTCGGGTCCGTCCGCTGACATCAAGCCGGGCAACAACCTGCCACTACGTAACATCCCGGTCGGTACCGTCGTGCACGCGATCGAGCTGAAGCCGGGCGGGGGCGCCAAGATGGCGCGTTCGGCCGGAGCATCCGTTCGCCTCGTTGCCAAGGACGGCCCATACGCGCAGCTCCGCCTGCCGTCCGGCGAAATCCGCAACGTGGATGTTCGCTGCCGCGCCACCATCGGCGAGGTCGGCAACGCAGAGCAGTCGAACATCAACTGGGGCAAGGCGGGCCGCATGCGCTGGAAGGGCGTTCGCCCGACCGTTCGTGGTGTCGCCATGAACCCCGTCGACCACCCGCACGGTGGTGGTGAGGGTAAGACGTCCGGTGGACGCCACCCGGTTACCCCGTGGGGCCAGAAAGAGGGCCGCACGCGGCACCGCAATCTGGAAAGCGACCAGCTCATTGTCCGTCGGCGTAACGCCGGCAAGAAGCGTAAGTAGGAGTTAGACGATGCCAAGAAGTCTTAAGAAGGGCCCCTTCGTCGACGAGCACCTGCTGCGCAAGGTGGTTGTCGCCAACGAGGCGTCAAGCAAAAACGTGATCAAGACCTGGTCGCGCCGCTCGATGATCATCCCCGCCATGCTGGGGCACACCATCGCGGTGCACGACGGTCGCAAGCACATTCCGGTGTTCATCACCGAGACCATGGTCGGTCACAAGCTCGGCGAGTTCTCGCCGACGCGTACCTTCCGTGGGCACGAGAAGGACGACAAGAAAGGTCGTCGCCGCTAACGCGGTGGCGAGAAGGAGACTAGAGAAATGGTTCAGGCGCAAGCGAGTGTCAAGCACATCCGCGTCACTGCCACCAAGGCTCGTCGTGTCGTCAATCTGATCCGCGGCAAGCAGGCAACCGAAGCACTGGCGATCCTGAAGTTCGCACCCCAGGGCGCGAGCGAGCCGGTGTACAAGCTCGTCGCATCCGCGATGGCGAATGCACGGGTCAAGGCGGATGCCGCAAACAGCTACCTGGATGAGCAGGACCTGTTCATCTCCGAGGCATTCGTCGACGAGGGAACGACCCTGAAGCGGTTCCAGCCGCGTGCCCAGGGTCGCGCGTTCCAGATCCTGAAGCGCACCAGTCACATCACCATCAAGGTCGCAACGCCGGACGAGGTTCAACCCGTCGTCAACTCGCAGACCGAGAAGGCAGGGAAGAAGTAATGGGCCAGAAAGTAAACCCGTACGGGTTCCGCCTGGGAATCACCACCGACCACGTGTCGCGCTGGTTCTCGGACTCGACCAAGGTCGGACAGCGCTACAGCGACTACGTCGCGGAGGACGTGAAGATTCGCAACCTCCTCAAAACGTCCCTCGACCGCGCCGGCGTTGCCCGCATCGAGATCGAGCGCACGCGTGACCGCGTTCGCGTTGACATCCACACCGCGCGCCCCGGCATTGTGATCGGTCGTCGTGGAGCAGAGGCCGAGCGCATCCGCACCGACCTCGAGAAGCTCACCGGCAAGCAGATCCAGCTCAACATCCTCGAGGTGAAGAACCCGGAGGCCGAGGCGCAGCTTGTTGCGCAGGGTATCGCCGAGCAGCTCAGCGCTCGCGTGGCTTTCCGCCGCGCGATGCGCAAGGGCATGCAGGGCGCTCAGCGCACCGCGAGCGTCAAGGGTGTTCGCATCCAGGTCTCGGGTCGCCTCGGTGGCGCGGAAATGAGCCGCTCGGAGTTCTACCGCGAGGGTCGCGTCCCGCTCCACACCCTGCGCGCCAACATCGACTACGGCTTCTACGAGGCCCGCACGACATTCGGCCGTATCGGCGTGAAGGTGTGGATCTACAAGGGCGACATCACCAACAAGGAACTCGCTCGCGAGCAGGCCACCCAGAAGTCCACACGCCCGGAGCGTCGCGATGGCGGTCGTGACGACCGTCGCCCCGCCCGCGGTCCCCGTGCCGATGCTGCGCCCGCCGCGGCGCCAGTAGGAGCAGAAGGCTAAATCATGCTTATCCCACGTAAGGTCAAGCACCGCAAGCAGCATCACCCGGGCCGCACCGGTCACGCAACGGGTGGCACGACGGTGTCGTTCGGCGAGTTCGGCATCCAGGCGATCACGCCCGCGTATGTCACCAACCGCCAGATCGAGGCAGCACGTATCGCCATGACCCGCCACATCAAGCGTGGTGGAAAAGTCTGGATCAACGTGTTCCCCGACCGTCCAATCACCAAGAAGCCGGCGGAAACCCGCATGGGTTCCGGTAAAGGTTCGCCCGAGTGGTGGATCGCGAACATCAAGCCGGGCCGCGTGCTGTTCGAGCTGAGCGGGGTCAACGAGACCGTCGCTCGCGAGGCACTCACCCGTGCAATTCACAAGCTGCCCCTCAAGGCACGCATCATCAAGCGCGAGGAGGGCGACGCATAATGGCGATCGGTTCCAAGGAGCTCACCCCCGTCGAGCTCGACACCTATGAAGACGAGCGTCTGCTCGACGAGCTGAAGAAGGCCAAGGAAGAGCTGTTCAACCTGCGCTTCCAGTCGGCAACCGGCCAGCTCGAGAGCCACGGCCGCCTGCGCGCCGTCAAGCGTGACATTGCCCGCATCTACACGGTCATCCGTGAGCGCGAGCTCGGCATTAGGGCAACCCCCGCACCGCTTGAGCCCGCCGCGAAGGCCAAGCGTGCAACGAAGAAGACTGAGGCTGTCGACGAGGCTCCCGCTGCGGATGACGCAGCCGAGGAGACCACGGAAGCGGCCGATACCGAGGCGGCCGCCAAGGCCCCCGAGGCAAAGGCTAAGGAGGCCAAGTAATGGCTGAGGCAAAGGCAAAGGCCGCCCCGAAGGCGCCTGCCGCAGAAACCGGGCACGAACACAGCGCTCACGACGTCAAGGATGCGAGCGCGCGCGGATACCGCAAGGTGCGCCGTGGCTACGTGACCAGCGACAAGATGGAGAAGACCATCGTCGTCGAGGTCGAGGACCGCGTGAAGCACCCGCTGTACGGCAAGGTCATCCGCCGCACGTCCAAGGTCAAGGCGCACGACGAGAACAACAGCGCCGGCATCGGCGACCTGGTTCTCATCAACGAGACCCGTCCGCTCAGTTCCACGAAGCGCTGGCGCCTCGTCGAAGTCCTCGAAAAGGCCAAGTAAGCGCGAACCGCTTACTTGATACCAGGAGTAAAAAATGATTCAGCAGGAATCCCGACTCAAGGTCGCCGACAACACCGGCGCCAAGGAGATTCTGACCATTCGCGTACTCGGTGGCTCCGGCCGTCGTTACGCGGGTCTCGGTGACACGATCGTCGCTACCGTCAAAGATGCAATTCCCGGCGGCGCCGTGAAGAAGGGCGACGTCGTCAAGGCCGTCATCGTTCGCGTCAAGAAGGAGACTCGCCGCGCGGATGGCTCGTACATCAAATTCGACGAGAACGCCGCCGTTCTGCTCAAAGCGGATGGCGACCCGCGTGGAACCCGCATCTTCGGACCGGTTGGTCGCGAGCTTCGCGACAAGAAGTTCATGAAGATCATCTCGCTCGCACCGGAGGTCATTTAGTCATGGCGAACATCAAGAAGGGTGACCTGGTCCAGGTCATCAGTGGCCCGAGCCAGGCTCGCGGCGGCGACCGTGGCAAGCAGGGTCGAGTCATCGGTGTTGACGCGGAAAAGAACCGTGTCACCGTTGAGGGCATCAACTTTGTCACCAAGCACATGCGTGTCGGCCAGACCGACCGCGGAACCAAGACCGGCGGCATCGAGACCCACGAGGCGCCCATCCACGTCTCGAACGTTGCCCTGATCGACCCAGATTCAAAGAAGCCGACCCGCGTCGGTTTCCGCGTCGAGCAGAAGGACGGCAAGACCGTTCGCGTTCGCTACGCGAAGAAGTCAGGTAAGGACCTGTAATGACTGACACCACAACTGCTGCGAAGGCTGCCTCAGCGTCACGTGCTTCTACGGCACCCGCACGCACACAGCCGCGCCTGAAGCAGAAGTACCAGGCCGAGATCGCCCCGCAGCTCAAAAAGGACTTCGGTTTCACCAACGTTCACCAGATCCCAGGACTGGTCAAGATCGTTGTGAACACCGGCGTCGGCGAGGCTGCTCGCGACGGCAAGATCATCGACGGTGCGGTCAAGGACCTCACCGCGATTACGGGCCAGAAGCCGCAGGTGACCGCAGCTCGCAAGTCGATCGCGCAGTTCAAGCTGCGTGAGGGCCAGCCCATCGGCGCCCACGTCACGCTTCGTGGCGACCGCGCCTGGGAGTTCCTCGATCGCCTGCTGTCGCTCGCGCTTCCGCGCATCCGTGACTTCCGTGGCCTCTCGGACAAGCAGTTCGACGGCAACGGCAACTACACGTTCGGTCTCAACGAGCAGTCGATGTTCCACGAGATCGACCAGGACAAGATCGACCGCGTTCGCGGTTTCGACATCACCGTCGTTACCACGGCCAAGAACGATGACGAGGGTCGCGCGCTGCTGAAGGCGCTGGGGTTCCCGTTCCGTACCGCCGAGAACTCACCGACGAACTAGCCCCTTCGACAGGCTCAGGGACCCTGAGCCGTTACCCGGCAAGGTCGGCATTCTTGTAAAGAATGTCGAAACCAGACGAGATTAGGAATAAATCGCATGACAATGACAGATCCGGTCGCAGACCTGCTGACCCGACTGCGCAACGCGAATTCGGCGTACCACGAGTCCGTGTCGCTGCCGAATAGCAAGCTCAAGACCCACATCGCTGAAATCCTTCAGACCGAGGGGTTCATCTCCGGCTGGAAGGTCGAAGACGCCCGCGTCGGACAGACGCTCACGATCGACCTGAAGTATGGCCCGAACCGCGAGCGCTCCATCGTGGGCATCAAGCGCGTCTCGAAGCCGGGACTTCGTGTCTACGCGAAGTCGACCGAAATCCCCAAGGTTTTCGGCGGACTCGGCGTTGCCATCCTCTCGACCTCATCCGGCCTCCTCACGGACCGCCAGGCGACTAAGAAGGGCGTGGGTGGGGAAGTCCTCGCCTACGTGTGGTAATTCCTCATGTCACGTATTGGACGTCTTCCGATCGACATTCCCGCGAATGTCAATGTCACGGTCGATGGCTCAGCCATCACCGTCAAGGGCCCGAAGGGTGAGCTGGCGCTCACCGTCGCGAGCCCCATCGAGGTCAAGCTCGAGGATGGCCAGCTGCTGGTCACCCGCCCGGATGACGAGCGCAACTCGCGCTCGCTGCACGGGCTCACGCGAACCCTCATCGCCAACCAGATCATCGGCGTGACCGACGGATACACCAAGGGCCTCGACATCGTTGGCACCGGTTACCGCGTCGCGGCGGAAGGCCAGGGCATCACGTTTGCTCTCGGCTACTCGCACCCGATCACCGTGCAGCCGCCCGCCGGCATCACATTCACGGTCGAGGGCAATAACCGCGTGATCGTCAGTGGCATCGACAAGCAGGCTGTCGGCGAGGTCGCCGCCAACCTCCGCAAGCTGCGCAAGCCCGAGCCCTACAAGGGCAAGGGTGTTCGCTACACCGGCGAGATTGTCCGCCGCAAGGCCGGAAAGTCAGGTAAGTAATCATGGGTCTCGGAACAAGAGGCAAGAGCAAGTCGGCCGCAAAGGGCCGCAGGCACGCACGCCTTCGCAAGAAGGTCGTCGGAACGGATATCCGTCCGCGCCTGGTTGTCACGCGCTCGGCTCGCCACGTATTCGTGCAGGTCGTCGATGACGCCAAGGGGCACACGGTCGCTTCCGCATCGACCATGGAAGCCGATCTGCGCACATTCAAGGGCGACAAGACAGCAAAGGCGCACAAGGTCGGCGAACTCGTCGCCGAGCGCGCAAAGAAGGCCGGTATCGCTGCGGTGGTGTTCGACCGCGGTGGAAGCCGGTACGCCGGACGCGTCGCGGCCATTGCCGATGGAGCACGAGAGGGTGGACTGGACCTGTGAGCGACACTACGAACGAGGAGCCCACTGTGGCCGAGCCAACCGCAGCCCCTGTGGCTGCCGTCACGACCCCCGAGGTCGTCGTGGACGCGCCAGCAACGGATGTCACGAGCGAGCCCCGCGAGGCACGCCGCGGTGGCCGCGAGCGCAACCCGAACCAGCAGCGCGGAAGCCGTGACTCCGAGAAGAGCCAGTTCCTGGAGCGCGTTGTCACCATCAACCGTGTCTCCAAGGTCGTCAAGGGTGGTCGTCGCTTCAGCTTCACCGCCCTCGTGATCGTCGGAGACGGCAACGGTCTGGTCGGTGTCGGCTACGGCAAGGCGCGCGAAGTTCCTACGGCGATCTCCAAGGGCGTCGAGGAGGCGAAGAAGAACTTCTTCCGCGTCCCGCGCGTTGGAGCGACCATCCCGCATCCCGTCCAGGGTGAGGCTGCAGCCGGAGTTGTCCTGCTGCGTCCCGCCGCTGCGGGAACCGGTGTTATCGCGGGCGGCCCAGTGCGCGCCGTCCTCGAGTGTGCCGGCATCCACGACGTGCTGAGCAAGTCGCTCGGATCGTCGAACACGATCAACATCGTGCACGCAACCGTCGCTGCTCTCAAGCAACTCGAAGAGCCTCGCGCTGTGGCGGCTCGCCGCGGCCGTGACTTCGAGGATGTCGCCCCGGCCCGCCTCGTGCGTGCCGATGCAGAGGCTTCGGCCGCACTGGTGGCAGCAAAGGCAGGTGTCTGATGGCTACGCGCCTGAAAATTACGCAGACCAAATCCAAAATCAGTGAGAAGCAGAACATGCGTGACACCCTGCGGAGCCTTGGGCTCCACCGCATCGGTGACGTCACGGTTCGCGAGGACAACAAGCAGAACCGTGGCTACGTCCGCACTGTTGCTCACCTCGTCAAGGTCGAGGAGATTGACTAATGGCTGAAGAGACCACCCCGGCGAAGACGCCAGCAGCGGCGAAAGCCGCTGCGCCGAAAACAGGTGCAGCGCCGAAGGCTGCCAAAGATGCTGCACCGAAGGCGGCAACGAAGACTGCTGCCCCCAGGGCCGCGGCTGCTAAGGCGGACGCCCCGAAGGCCGACGCTCCCAAGGCTGCTACTGCCGAGAAGGCTCCGGCCGCCAAGGCAGCGGCCCCGAAGGCCGCATCCGCCAACTCCGCGACCGCTGCCAAGCGCGCGCCGATCGCCAAGAAAACCCAGGAAGAGCACGTCGCTCGTCCTCAGGTTCTCAAGGTGCACCACCTCCGTCCGGCCGCCGGTGCCAAGAAGGCCAAGACCCGCGTTGGTCGTGGTGAAGGCTCAAAGGGTAAGACCTCGGGTCGCGGTACCAAGGGAACCAAGGCGCGCTACCAGGTGAAGGCGTTCATCGAGGGTGGCAACCTGAACCAGATCATGCGTGCCCCGAAGCTTCGTGGATTCAAGAACCCGTTCCGGGTCGAATACCAGGTCGTGAACCTCGACAAGCTCGCCGAACTGTACCCGAAGGGCGGGGATGTCACGATCACTGACCTCGTCGCCAAGGGCGCAGTTCGGAACAACGAGAAAGTCAAGGTTCTGGGTAACGGGGATATTACGGTTAAGCTGAACGTTGCTGTAGATAAGGTCTCCGGCTCAGCCGAGCAGAAGATCGTTGCAGCAGGCGGCTCGATCAAGTAGTTCCCACATATTTGTAAGGCGGGGTTCACGAGAGTGGGCCCCGCACTTGCGCATCATCGAGGATGATGCAAGAACCAGGCAACAAAAGCAGGAGGCCTTGTGTTTAGAGCTGTCGCGCGGATCTTCCGCACGCCTGACCTTCGCAGGAAAATCGGGTTCACACTCCTGATCGTTGCGATCTTCCGCCTCGGGTCATTCATCCCGGCGCCCTTCGTCGACTTCCAGAATGTGCAGACCTGCCTTTCCGCCAACTCGAACACGTCTGGTCTCTACGAACTCGTCAACCTGTTCAGCGGTGGCGCCCTGCTTCAGTTGTCGATCTTTGCGCTCGGGATCATGCCGTACATCACGGCGTCGATCATCGTGCAGCTTCTTCGCGTGGTCATCCCACACTTCGAGACTCTCTACAAAGAGGGTCAGGCTGGCCAGTCTCGGCTCACGCAGTACACCCGTTACCTGACCATTGGCCTCGGTGTTCTCCAGTCGACCACGCTCATCACGGTTGCCCGCAGCGGCGCGCTGTTTGGCACCAGCTCGAGCACCCCGACCTGTAGTGAGCTGATCACCGACCAGGGACAGACCTGGTACGGCATCCTGCTGATGGTCATCACCATGACCGCCGGTACGGGAATCATCATGTGGATGGGCGAGCTCGTCACCGAGCGCGGCATCGGCAACGGCATGTCCCTCCTGATCTTCACGTCGATCGCCGCGCGATTCCCGTCCGCCCTGCAGTCCATCTGGCTGTCGAAGGGCTTCCCGATCTTCCTGCTGACCATCGGCGTCGGAATCGTGATCATGGGGCTCGTCGTATTCGTCGAGCAATCGCAGCGACGCATCCCCGTGCAATATGCCAAACGGATGGTCGGCCGACGAACGTACGGCGGCAACAACACGTATATCCCCATCAAGGTGAATATGGCCGGGGTCGTGCCCGTCATCTTCGCCTCGTCGCTGCTCTACATCCCTGCGCTGATCGCGCAGTTCAACCAGCCGAAGGCGGGCGCCACGGGCAAGGCGGCCATCCCCGCGCCATGGGTCGAGTGGATCACCAACAACCTCACCAAGGGCGACGGCCCGTACTACATGGTCTTGTACTTCCTGCTCATCGTCGGCTTCACGTACTTCTATGTCGCGATCACCTTCAACCCAGAGGAGGTCGCCGACAACATGAAGAAGTACGGCGGCTTCATCCCCGGTATTCGAGCCGGACGCCCGACGGCTGAGTACCTCGACTACGTGCTCACGCGCATCACGCTTCCCGGGTCGCTTTACCTCGGAATCATCGCCCTCATCCCGCTGATCGCGCTTGGCCTGGTCAATGCCGCACAGAACTTCCCGTTTGGCGGCACCAGCATCCTGATCATCGTTGGTGTCGGACTCGAGACCGTGAAGCAGATCGATTCTCAGCTGCAGCAGCGGCACTACGAGGGCCTGCTGCGTTGACCCTTCGACACGCTCAGGACGAGCCGGCGATGGAGGGCTTCGCCCGATGACCCGTTTGCTTATCGTCGGTCCCCCCGGCGCCGGTAAGGGAACGCAGTCCGTCAAGCTCACCGAGGCGTTCGACATCCCGGCAATTGCCACCGGCGATATCTTCCGCGCGAACATCAAGAACCAGACCGAACTCGGGAAGCAGGTCTCCGCGATCATCAATGCGGGTGACTACGTCCCCGACTCGCTCACGAATGATCTGGTCGCGAGTCGGCTGAAGGAGGCGGACTGCGCGGGCGGATTCCTGCTCGATGGGTATCCCCGCACCGTTGACCAGCTGCGATTCCTCGACGAGTTGCTTGCGGCAGATGGCACCGCGCTCAACGCGGTTATCCAGCTCGTCGCCGATCAGAATGAGATCGTGAGCCGTTTGCTCAAGCGCGCACACGAGGAGGGTCGTTCGGATGACACCGAAGAGACCATTCGGCACCGGCAGGAACTGTACCTGCGCGAGACCGCTCCGCTGATCGCGATCTACAAGGATCGCGGGATGGTGCTCGAAGTGGATGCGCTGGGCGCGGTTGATGATGTCGCTCGACGCATCGAAGACGCGCTGAGCAAGCGCGGCATCGCGCCCGTCGCCTGACGTAGTTCGCTGAGAGCGGCGCACCATCATAAGCCCGGCTTGGCGAAAACAGCTCGAATCACCTAAGCTTGATCCTTGGTGTGTTGCGCCAGCTTTTGCCTGTGCACCGCCGTTCTCGTGTTGGTCGGCCATCAGGTCGTCCGACACACAATCCATAACGCATGACCAGTAATCAATACCTATAGCGACGAAGAGGCAATGGCCAAAAAAGACGGTGTCATCGAGATCGAAGGCGCAGTGGTCGAGGCTCTGCCCAACGCGATGTTTCGCGTTGAGTTGACCAACGGACACAGAGTACTCGCCCACATCTCGGGGAAGATGCGTCAGCACTACATCCGAATCCTTCCTGAGGACCGCGTGATTGTTGAGTTGAGCCCGTACGACCTGACCCGTGGCCGCATCGTTTACCGGTACAAGTAATCGCCGCTACAGGTATCTGCTGGAAAGTAACGAGAGGCACCGACTAGTCGGAGCCGTATCGAAGACAGCGAAAGAGAAACAAATGAAAGTCAATCCCAGCGTCAAGCCGATCTGTGAGAAGTGCCGTGTGATTCGTCGTCACGGTGTTGTCATGGTGATTTGCAAGTCGAATCCCCGTCACAAGCAAAGACAGGGCTAAGAAACTTCCGGTCGCTGAGACGGGTCGAAGTGCCCCTTCGACTTGTCTCATGGACCGAAACATAAGAGCAGTACCAGAACCTGATTCGTCAGGGGACACCCGGGGTTGGAGGCCTCGGCACCGGTATTGTCCAACACCTCCACATGACTCCACTTAGGAGAAAACAATGGCACGTCTAGCCGGCGTCGACATTCCGCGCGACAAGCGCGTTGAGGTCGCACTGACTTACATCTACGGTGTCGGTCGCACGAGGGCGCTCAAGACCCTCGCAGACACCGAGATCAGTGGTGAGATCCGCGTCAAGGATCTGACCGATGACCAGTTGATCGCACTTCGCGATTACATCGAGGGCAATTTCAAGGTAGAGGGTGACCTCCGCCGTGAGGTTGCCGCCGACATCCGCCGCAAGGTCGAGATCGGCAGCTACCAGGGAATCCGCCACCGCCGCGGCCTGCCCGTTCATGGTCAGCGCACCAAGACCAACGCTCGCACTCGCAAGGGTCCGAAGCGCACCGTTGCAGGCAAGAAGAAGGCTCGATAACCATGGCAGCACCAAAGTCGGCAGTACGTAAGCCGCGTCGTAAAGAGAAGAAGAACGTTGCCGTGGGCCAGGCTCACATCAAGTCGACCTTCAACAACACCATCGTCACCATCACCGACCCGAGCGGAGCCGTTCTGAGCTGGGCTTCGTCCGGCACGGTCGGCTTCAAGGGCTCGCGTAAGTCAACGCCGTTCGCGGCTCAGCTTTCCGCCGAGTCTGCTGCGCGCCAGGCGCAGGAGCACGGCGTCAAGAAGGTGGATGTCTTCGTCAAGGGCCCGGGTTCGGGTCGCGAGACGGCAATCCGATCGCTTCAGGCCGCTGGCCTCGAGGTTGGCGTTATCTCCGATGTGACGCCGCAGGCGCACAACGGTTGCCGCCCCCCGAAGCGCCGCAGGGTTTAGTTACTTCACCGGTCGCTGAGCCTGTCGAAGCGTCAACTGCCCTTCGACAGGCTCATGGATCGATTTCGCACGTCACCGTTCATAACTCAATAGCTTTCAGGCGGGCCAGCCACCCGCCACCTGAATAAGTGTCATATAGCGGACACTTCGCCGAAAGGAACAACCCGTGCTCATTGCACAGCGCCCAACACTCGCAGAAGAAAACCTCTCAGAGTTCCGTTCACGTTTCGTCATCGAACCCCTCGAGCCCGGCTTCGGTTACACGCTTGGCAACTCACTTCGCCGCACGCTTCTCTCGTCCATCCCCGGTGCCGCCGTCACCAGCATCCGCATCGATGGTGTGTTGCACGAGTTCAGCACCGTTCCCGGTGTGAAGGAAGATGTCACCGAGATCATCCTGAACATCAAGGGCCTCGTGGTCTCGAGCGAGCACGACGAGCCGATCACCGCGTACCTGCGTAAGCAGGGCGCGGGCCAGGTCACCGCCGCCGATATCTCCGCTCCCGCCGGTGTCGAGATCCACAACCCCGAGCTGGTCATCGCGACCCTCAACGACAAGGCCAAGTTCGAGCTCGAACTGACCATCGAGCGCGGGCGTGGTTACGTCTCCGCGACCCAGAACCGCAGCGAGTTTTCCGAGGCCGGTCAGATCCCGGTCGACTCGATCTACTCGCCCGTGCTCAAGGTCACCTACCGCGTCGAGGCAACCCGCGCCGGTGAGCGCACCGACTTCGACCGCCTGGTCGTGGATGTCGAGACCAAGAACGCGATCACCCCGCGTGACGCGATCGCTTCGGCTGGCCGCACCCTGACCGAGCTGTTCGGTCTTGCGCGCGAGCTGAACACCGCAGCAGAGGGCATCGAGATCGGCCCGGCGCCGGTCGACGCGGTTCTCTCCAGCGAGCTGAGCATGCCGATCGAGGACCTCGACCTGTCCGTGCGCAGCTACAACTGCCTCAAGCGTGAGGGCATCAACACCGTGAGCGAGCTGGTTGCTCTCTCCGAGATGCAGCTCATGAACATCCGCAACTTCGGTCAGAAGTCGGTTGACGAGGTCAAGGACAAGCTGGTCGAGATGGGCCTCAGCCTGAAGGACTCGGTTCCCGGGTTCGACGGTGCTCACTTCTACGGTGGGGACGACGACGAGGTCTAATCCTCTTCGTCCGATACACGACTTCACAACAACGAAAGAATCCTGACAATGGCTGCACCAACTAAGGGACCACGCCTCGGCGGTGGACCGGCGCACGAGCGCCTCATGCTTGCGAACCTCGCGGCTGCCCTGTTCACGCACAAGAGCATCAAGACGACGGAGACGAAGGCCAAGCGCCTGCGTCCCGTCGCCGAGCGGCTCATCACGTTCGCGAAGCGTGGTGACCTGCACGCTCGTCGTCGCGTACTCGCGGTCATCCACGACAAGACTGTTGTGCACGAGCTCTTCACGGAGATCGCTCCGCTGGTTGAACTACGCGCAGGTGGATACACCCGCATCACGAAGCTCGGCTACCGCAAGGGTGACAACGCGCCCATGGCGCAGATCGAACTCGTGCTCGAGCCCGTCAGCCCGAAGTCGAAGAGCGTGAAGAGCACGACTTCGACGACCACGCCGAAGGCAGCAAAGCCGGTCGACGACGAGCAGGTCGCTGAGGCTCCCGTTGCCGACGAGACCGTCGAAGAGACTCCGGCGGAGGTCGAGGCCACCGAGGCGGAAGACACCGAGGCGCCGGCCGAGGTTGAAACGCCCGACGCTGCCGAAGCCGAGACCCCGGAGGCCGAAGCCGCCGAGGCCGACGCTGCTGACGACGACGACGCGGAGTCGATCACCGCGGAGTAACACTCCCTGAGCTCGATCGAATGTCCCCTGGCCGAAAACGGCCGGGGGACATTCGTCGCTCATGGACGCTTCGGTTTGATCGGAGTGGTTGAAAAGAAGTCGGAGACGCTTGGGTACGGCGGCAATGCCGCAAGACGGCCCAGGGCCGCTTTCAAAGCCGCCGTGTAGATGCGGCCGCCTGCACCGCCGGGATGAATCTGGTCGCGCGCGAGCACGTCAATGTGCGGCTTGATGGCGTCGTACCAGTCGGACAGCTCGACACTCTCGTAGTCGTTCGCGAAGTGGGCCAGGGTGCTGTTGACCTCACCCTCCCAGGATCGAGGCTCCTCGACGTTGACCAGCACCATTTCGCGGTTGGGTCCCAGCATCTGGAGTACCTCCTCGAGCGTCGAGCGCGCGATCGGGCCATTGGTCCCCAGCCCGACGATCAGAATCGACCGTAAGTCATTCTTTGCGAGCAACTGGTGGACGATGGATGGCAGAACATTCATCTGTCGAGAGACGACGGCGTTGATCGCCATGCCCGGGTAATCGTGTAAGAGTTCGGGTGCTGATGCGAGCATGACCGAGTCGCCGATGGCGTACATGTTGCTTCCCAGGGCTCTCGGAGTGGGAGGCGGGAGATATTTGGCCTTGGCCAGCACCAGTTTTCCCGCATCGACGTCGCTCTGCGCGCTGTCCGTTAGGGGCGCGCGAACAATCGCGGCCGCGGTGCCACCGATTCCCGCAAGCACCAGTATTACGGCGACCGCCCCGGCGGCAATGCGCATGGCTCGGTGGTTGCCGACCCAAACGCGGCGTAGCCAGGCCCGCAAACCAATCCGCCTTATCGGGCGCTCGATGAACTGGAATGACAGCGTTGACGCAGCAATCGTGATGACGATCGTGACCAGGCCGACGAGCCATTCCGTCGTCGGGGCGTCCTGCCACTTGGGAGCTGACGCGCTCACGAGCGCCAATACCGGCCAGTGCCACAGGTATATCCCGTACGACCGGGCGCCCACCCAGCGCAGGGGAAGCGTGTCCAGCGCGGTTCCCAGCCACGAGGCGGGAATGATCGCGCCGAGGATTGCGAGAGCGCTGAGTAGCGCGACGACGGCGAGACCGCCCTGGAAGTTGAACGCCGACTCGGATGGCACGACGACGGCGAACCCGATCAGACCCAGCACCGCGGCCGCGCCAATGAGAGGCAGAATTCGGCGGGGCCACTTCGGCCACTCGAGTGGAGCACGCGAGAGCCCGGTGGTGGCGACGGCGAGCGCCGCGCCGAGTGCGAGACCGAAACTGTGGGTGTCTGTTCCGTAGTAGATGCGGGTGGGGTCGACTTTGGGCGAGTAGAGAAGCATCATCTCGACGGCGGATGCTGCGGCGACGGCGGCAAAGATGCCGAACCGCACCCACCGCCATCGCACGAGCCAGACCAGCAGCACCACGAACGGCCACACCAGGTAGAACTGTTCCTCGACGCTTAGCGACCAGAGGTTACGAAAGATCTCCTGAGTCGTACCGCTGAAGTAGCTTGAGCCGTTGGCGATCGCGAGCCAGTTGCTACTGAAGGTCGCGGCGCCGAGCACCTGTCTTCCCATGCCAACGAGGATGTCACCGCCGATTGCCGCGGCGGCGCTGGTGCACACCAGAACCAGCAGCGCGAGAGCGGGAAGGAGCCGCCGCGCCCGCCTGGCCCAGAACGATCGAAGCCGAATCCGACCGGTGTCAGCTCGCTCCTCGAGCAACAGGCCGGTAATCAGAAAGCCACTGATAACGAAGAAGATGTCGACGCCGATGCCGCCACCGGGCGCGGCGCCGGGAACGACGTGGAAGACGACGACGGCAATGACGGCGATCGCCCGGAGTCCGTCGAGCCCGCCGAGGTGCGCCAGAGACCCCGGCCGGGGTGCGGTCGGGGCGATCAGGGGAGCTGGGGTATTCGATTGCGAAGTCATTCTGCTTCAGTCGAGCTTTGTGGACAGGAGCGCGGGCGTCAACTATCCGCGGGGGTCTACGGTGAAGCTATGGCGAGCGAAGCGCGAATTCTTGAGGTGCCCGGTCCTTCCGGCGTCCGCGAGGTGAGGATCTCGAGCCCCGACCGGGTGCTCTATCCGGAGGTGGGCATCACGAAGTTCGAGCTCGCGAGCTACCTCGTTGCCGTCGGCGATGCCTTCGTCGCGGCCAACGGAAATCGTCCGATCTCGCTTCAGCGTTTTGGGGACGGCATCGACGGGGAATGGTTCTTCTCGAAGAACCCGCCAAAGGGTGCTCCCGATTACATCCGCTCAGTCGAGGTCACCTACCCGAGTGGCCGGTCCCATCCGCAGCTGGTGATCGACGAACCGGCGGCGGCCGTGTGGGCGGCGCAGATGAACACGGTCGTTTTCCATCCGTGGGCCTCGCTCGCATCCGATTCCGACAACCCCGACCAGTTACGCATCGACCTCGACCCGCAGCCGGGCACCGTCTTCTCGGATGCCGTCCCGGTTGCATTCGAACTGCGGACGGTACTTGCAGAAGCCGGGCTGACCGCCTTCGTCAAGACCTCCGGCAATCGCGGCATCCATGTCTTCGCTCCCATCGATGCCAGGCACGAGTTTCTGGATGTGCGCCACGCTGTGATCGCCGCTGCGCGCGAACTGGAACGTCGGATGCCGGACACGGTGACGACAGCATGGTGGAAGGAGGAGCGCGGCGAGAAGATGTTTGTCGACTTCAACCAGGCCAACCGCGATCGCACCATGGCTGGTGCATACAGCCCGCGTGCCCTGCCACACGCCTCCGTATCGACGCCGGTCACCTGGGACGAGCTGCCCACCGTCGATCCGAAAGCGTTCACCGTTCGCACGATTCCCGGCCGCCTGAAGGATGTCGGTGATCCGTGGGGCTCGTTCTCGGCCGAGCCGGGATCGATCACGACGCTGCTCGACTGGTGGGAACGGGATCTCTCAAACGGGCTCGGCGAACTGCCGTTCCCGCCCGATTTTCCCAAGATGCCCGGCGAACCGCCGCGCGTTCAACCCTCGAAGGCGAAGAAGCCCATCTGACATCGCGAGAAAACTACGCGAAGACGTCGCCGAGATCGTAGGCGATTGGGCGTTCCAGCTGGTCGAAAGTGCAGCTTGCGGCATCCCGCTCCGGTCTCCAGCGCACGAACTGAACGGTGTGGCGGAAGCGCGCACCCTCCATCTGGTCGTACTTGACCTCGACAACGCGCGAGGGCTCAAGCGCGACGAACGAGACAGCCTTGGACGCCGAGAATCGGCTTCGATCCGTCGCACCCTTGACCACGTCGCCGGTCGCGTCGTGTTTCACCAGCGCCGCCAGCTCGTCGACGAGCTCGACGCGGCGCGCGTCCGAGAACGCGGATGCGCCGCCGACGTTGACCAGCTGACCATCGGCCGTGTAAAGACCGAGCAGAAGCGATCCGACGCCCGTGCCCGACTTGTGGATGCGGTATCCGAGTAGCACAACGTCCGCCGTGCGATCGTGCTTGGTCTTGAACATGGTGCGCTTGCCGGGACCGTAGACCGCGGCGAGCGGCTTCGCGACCACACCGTCGAGCCCCGCGCCCTCGAACTCCTCGAGCCAGCGGTTGGCAACGGCGGGGTCGGTGCTCGTCTGGGTGAGATGCAGCGGCGGTTTCGCTTTGGCGAGCAGCTTCTCAAGCCCCGCGCGGCGCTCGCCGAACGGGGTGTCGAGCAGCGACTCGCCGTCGAGCGACAGCAGGTCGAAAGCCACGAACGATGCTGGCGTCTCAACGGACAGTCTCTCGACGCGCGAGGCAGCGGGATGGATGCGCTGCGACAGAGTCTCCCAGTCGAGCCGTTCGGTACCCTGCTTGCCCTGCCGAACCACGATCTCCCCATCGAGGATGCACGGCGACGGAAGCTGTGCGCGAAACATCGCGACCAGCTCGGGAAAGTACCGGGTCAGCAACTTCGATCCGCGACTGCCGATCTCGACATCCTCGCCGTCGAAGTAGACGATGCCGCGGAATCCGTCCCATTTCGGCTCATAGCTGAGCCCGCCCTCGATCTTCTCGGGCAGGGGCACGGTGGCCGTGAGTTTCGCAAGCATGGGTTCGATGAGGTCGTCCATCCCTCGATCATCCCGCACCGTGCTCCTCACTTCCGTAACTCATGCGGAATTTGCGCACTCCGATGTTCGGGCCCGGAATACCGCGGTCGCGAGCACCGCGTGACAAATTCCGCATGAGTTACGAAAGAAAGGATGTCGGGAAGTAGGCTCGGGCGCGTGGACGACGCCCGTGTCCCCGATGTTCGGGGCCTGCACGAGAGCCTGACCAGGCTGCGACTCGACATCGCCTACGACGGCACAGCCTTCAGCGGATGGAGCCGGCAGCCGACGCTTCGCACGGTGCAGGGCGAGCTTGAGGTCGCGCTCGCCACGGTCCTCGGGCGCTTCGGCGCCCCACCAACACTGACGGTCGCCGGTCGCACGGATGCCGGCGTCCACGCGCTTGGCCAGGTCGCCCACCTCGATCTCACCGACGATCAGCTCGCCGGACTCGACGATTCGCATCGCGGCAAGGGCGGAACGAAGCCCGAACGAACCTCGGAAGCCCGAGCCGCGCGACTTACTCGCCGCCTCAACGGAATCGCCGGCACCGCCGGCGACCTCTACGTAAAATCGGCTACCGTCGCCCCGCCCGGCTTCGACGCGCGCTTTTCCGCCGTGTGGCGGCGTTACGAGTACCGTATCGCCGACGCGAAGGCGCAGAAGAACCCGCTGTTGCGCGCGAGCACGCTCTGGCTCTTCTCCGAGCTGGACGTAGCGGCGATGCAGGCCGCCGCCCGCACTCTGCTCGGCCTTCATGACTTCGCCGCGTACTGCAAACCGCGCGAGCGAGCGACGACCATTCGCACGCTCCAGGCGTTCGATTGGCACCGGGACGAGACCGGCGTTGCCGTCGCGAAGTTGGAGGCGGATGCCTTCTGCCACAGTATGGTGCGAGCGCTCGTCGGCGCATCGGTCGCGGTGGGCGACGGCAGCCTGGACGCGGCTCGAGTGCGTGAACTGCTGGATGCCATGCGGCGTGGCAACGAGTTCGCCCCGGTGCCCGCGAAGGGCCTGACGCTGATCGAAGTCGGTTACCCCGCGGATGGTGGGCTGGCTGCGAGAGCCGAACAGACGCGAGCGCGACGCGACGAGGACGAGTGACGTCGCGCGGGAGCCTGCGCTCAAATTGACCGTGGGTGTGTCGGCGACTAATGTGGACCCTTGGTGCCTGCGGTAGTACGGGGATTTCTCTGAGACTGCAACATGAAAATGCGTGCAGCATCCGAACTTGAGCCCTCCATTCGAAGGTTCGCGAGACATCGACTCACGAACGTTCACCGGAGCGGGATTCTCGAACAACTCATTTCGACCAGAAAGCAGTAGAACTGTGACTCGTACGTTTTCGCCCAAGCCCGCTGACGTTCAGCGCGACTGGGTTGTCATCGACGCAACCGACATCGTGCTCGGTCGTCTGGCAAGCCACGCCGCGACGCTCCTGCGCGGCAAGCACAAACCGACTTTCGCTCCCCACATGGACATGGGCGACTTCGTGATCATCATCAACGCCGAGAAGGTCGCCCTCACCGGCGCCAAGCTCGCCCAGAAGCAGGCCTACCGTCACTCGGGCTACCCGGGTGGACTGTCGGCCATGAACTACGCCGAGATGCTGGAGAAGCACCCGACCCGCGCGGTCGAGAAGGCCGTGCGCGGCATGCTCCCGAAGAACTCGATCGGTCGCGCCCAGCTCACCAAGCTCAAGGTGTACGCAGGCCCCGAGCACCCGCACGCTGCCCAGCAGCCCAAGCCGTACACCCTCAGCCAGGTCGCTCAGTAGAGCCCGCTCACACTTTTAGGAATACAGAACAATGGCGAAGATCGAAGACGACATCATCGAAGACGCTCCCGAGAGCGCCGACCTCAGCAGCTACTCGACCGAGAGCGGGCAGTCCTACAGCACCGAGAGCACTCCGAGCGAGGCTCCGAAGGCTCCTCGTGCCATCCTCAACGTTCCCGGCGCGGCCGTTGGCCGCCGCAAGGAGGCGATCGCCCGAGTGCGCATCACCCCGGGTGGCGACACCTTCACGGTCAACGGGCGCCAGCTCGAGGAGTATTTCCCAAACAAGCTGCACCAGCAGTTGATCAATGACCCGTTCAAGGTTCTCGACCTGCTCGGCTCGTACAGTGTGATCGCGAAGATCACGGGCGGCGGCCCCTCCGGTCAGGCGGGCGCGCTGCGTCTCGCAATCGCTCGCTCGCTGAACGAGATCGACCGTGAGAACAACCGAGCCGCCCTCAAGAAGGCTGGCTTCCTGACTCGGGATGCTCGCGTCATCGAGCGCAAGAAGGCCGGTCTGAAGAAGGCCCGCAAGGCGTCGCAGTTCTCGAAGCGCTAACCCGCTTCGTTTAGAGGCTTTTCACGATGCCACGGTTGTTTGGCACGGATGGGGTTCGCGGTAGGGCGAACTCCGGCCTTACGGTCGAGCTCGCCCTTGCCCTTGCGCAGTCCGCTGCGGTGGTCCTCGGTAAGGGACGCGTTGCCGACGGTCGGCGCGCATCCGGTCGGCGGCCGATTGCTGTTGTCGCTCGCGACCCGCGGATCTCGGGCGAGTTCCTCGCCGGCGCGGTCAACGCGGGGCTTGCGAGTTCGGGCGTTGATGTCTACGACGCCGGAGTTGTGCCGACGCCTGCGCTTGCGTTCCTGGTCGGCGATTTCAAGGCCGACCTCGGCGTCATGATCTCGGCCTCGCACAATCCGGCGCCCGACAACGGAATCAAGTTCTTTGCCCGCGGCGGCACCAAGCTTCCGGATGAGGTCGAAGATCGCATCGAGGTCGCGCTCGGCGAGACCAAGCTGGCGCCGACGGGGGCAGATGTTGGTCGCATCCGTCGGTTTGCCGATGCCGAGGATCGCTATGTTGTGCACCTGCTCTCGACACTGCCGAACCGCCTGGATGGTGTGCATCTGGTTCTCGACTGTGCTCACGGAGCCGCCGCGGGCCTCTCGCCCGAGGTCTTCGCGGATGCCGGCGCAACGGTCACCGTCATCGGGGCCGAGCCGGACGGCCTCAACATCAACGACGGCGTCGGTTCGACTCACCTCGACAACCTGGCGCGGGCCGTCGTCGAGGCGGGCGCGGACCTGGGCATCGCCCACGACGGGGACGCCGATCGCTGCCTCGCCGTTGATGCACAGGGCAACGTCGTTGACGGCGACCAGATCATGGCCATCCTCGCGGTTGCCATGAACGAGCGCGGTGTACTCAAGGATTCGACCCTGGTGGCGACCGTCATGAGCAATCTCGGTCTGAAGCGCGCGATGGCTGACCACGGTATTCGGATGCTGGAGACAGCGGTCGGCGACCGTTACGTGCTTGAGGCCCTCAATGAGCACGGACTTTCGCTCGGTGGCGAGCAGTCCGGCCACGTGATCATGACCGACTTCGCGACGACCGGCGACGGTATCCTCACCGGACTTCATCTCGTTGCCGAGGTCGCACGCACCGGCAAGTCTCTCGCCGAGCTCGCGACGGTTATGACAATCTACCCACAGGTGCTCGTCAATGTGCGCGGCGTCGATCATCACGGTCTCGCGGACAGCAAGGCCGTTGCGGCAGAGGTCGCGGCGGCCGAGGTGGAGTTGGGCGAAACGGGCCGAGTGCTGCTCCGCCCATCCGGTACCGAGCCCATGGTTCGGGTCATGGTCGAGGCCGAAGACCAGGCGACGGCGGACCGCATCGCCCACCGGCTTGCCGACATCGTCAAAGCTGAGCTCGCCCTCTAGCCCCAATCAACAACTTTTCCCGTGAAGGGCGGCAGAAGGCCCCAAAACCTGCGCGGGAAGGGCCTTCTGCCGCCCCTCACGGATGGTGTGACGAGCTAGAGCTCGTTACGACCGCGAACTCCGAGCTTGGCGTATGCCGCATGCAGGTGGTTGTTTACCGTTCGCGGAGAAACCTGCAGCCGGCGTGCGATCTCCAGGCTGCTGAGTCCCTGGGCGGCCAGAGCCGCAATCTCGCGCTCGCGACCGGTGAGACGTTCGCCCCGCTCGGCGAACTGAAGTAGCGGCGTCGCGGCGCTCTCGCACCTCGCAATGAGTTCATCCGCGCGGTTTTGCAGGCTCACCGCGACGCGTGCGTCGTGCGTGCGACGGGCCGCGCCACTCGCGGAGACAAATGACTCGCTCGCGAACAGGCAGTAGCCGAGTGCTTCCCACTGCTCGCCGACGGCGACCAGCGCGTCACGATCGCCCGACGCCTCGGCAGCAGCATGCGCGGCTTGGGCGTGCAGGAGCGCCGAGGCACTCCCGACGGCGAGGGATGCGAGCGCGGGAGCAGCCTGGGCAGCCGCACCCAGCCGGGCCGCGCCGTGCAGGAGGCGGGCAGAGTGGATCACGTGGCCCCGGTCGGCCGCGGATCGCGCGCGCCGAAGCATCCCAGCGGTCGCCCGGTCCCGGCCGCCACGCACCGCGTCGAGCCAGAGTGTCGCGAGGGCAGCAACCGAGCTGGCGGCAACGAGCTTCTGGTCGAGATCTGCGAGGATCGCGGCCGCCTCACCGGCGCGCCCGCTCCACAGCAGCGACAGCGCGAGGAACGAGCGGGCCTGATCGAGATAAAAGACCGACCCACGCACCTGGGACCCGCTGATGACGTCGCTGAACCAGCGACCCGCGGTGTCGAGCTGGCCCATGCCGAGGTAGCACTGGCCGAGCATCAGCTCGTTGTATCGCGTGCCAAGCTCGTCATCCCGCTCGATGCACTGCTCGATGGATCGAGCGGCGGTCTCGCGAGCCGCCTCCAGCGACCCGGACTGGATGAGCACGGTTTCGAGCACCATCTGAGATCGCCGTAGCGGGAACGACGGTTGCAGGCTCTCGATGCTGTGTGCGACGGCGGCGGTTGCCGCATCCAGCGCCTCGGTCGATCGACCCAGCGCGGATAGCGGTAGCGCCTGCGCGAGGTCGAAGTCGGCCCGCTCCTTGTCGTCCGCCCCCGGGCCCGGTTTGGCTACCTCAAGGGCGAGCTCGGACAGTGCAGCGTTTTCGAGATTGAGAAGCAGAACCGACTTCGGAAAAGCGAGAGTCACCGAAAGTTCCGGATGCCGCTCAATCGCTCGATCGAGCACCTCGAGACCCATGGTGTTTCCATCGGTGTCGCCAGCAAGGGCGCTGGCTCGAGCAGCCGCGATCTGCCCGGTGAGCTTCACGGTCGTCGGATGTTCCTCATCCTCGATGGCGGCCCGCTCGAGGATCGCGATGGCCTCGGCAATTCGACCGAGAATCCACACGGCCTGGCCCTGCAGCAGCAGCATCTCGGCCGGGGGTGCGCCCGCGTCAATCGCGGCAGCGGCGAGATGCTCGGCACGAGGGTGATCGCCACCCAGTGCGGCGAGGTGGGTGGCGCGGAACAGGATGGTCGGATCAGACTCGACTCCGGCATCCAGCCGCCACAGCGCGACGCGAAGCTCGTCCTCGGGCGACATGTCGTGCGTCGCCACGAGCGCCGCCTGGTCGACGAGCAGGTCGACCGTGGCGAGGCGCGACATCGACCCGCGAACGGCCTCGTCGTACTGCGGGTGAGACAGCGCGAGCCACTGGCGGCCGCGACGTTCCTCGACGATAACCAGACCGGCTCGCTCCAGCGACACCAGGCTGTTCTTGGCGTCGGTCGGCAGGTCGTCGACGGTCAGCGGGTGGCAGACGGCGAGGCGTTCGACGAGGGCTCGCTGGCTGGCGTTGAGGTGCGCGAGACGGGCGCGAATCAGGTCGTGCAATGCCGGTGTTCCGAGCGGCTTGCCCAGCAACTGCCAGACGCCGTCCTGCTCCTGGAGCTGTTCATCCTGAACGGCTCCGATGACGAGTTCCCGAAGGAACAGCACGTTGCCTCCGGATCGTTCGTGGAAGGCGACCGCGCTGCGATGCGCAACCCGCGAGCCGAGAACCGACTCGAGCAGGCGTTCGGTCGCCTCGATGCTGAGCGGAAGCACCTCGATGACAAGGGCCGAGTCATCGGTCCACATCGAGACGAAGGGTTCTGGCAGCGATTCGCCCGACGGCACAGTCGCGATCAGTCGCACGACCTTGGCCGCGACGAGCTGGATGATCACCGTCATCGACAGCTGGTCGAGCAGGCTGAAGTCGTCAACGATCATGACGACACGATTGCCCTTCGCCAGCCGGTCGATCGACTCCCGCACCAGGTCGAAGATCGCAAGCGAGTCGCGCACGACGACATCGATGGCATCGCGCCCAGGGGAGATGGCGGGGATGAGAGCGCCGAGCGGCGTGGAGCTGAGCATTTCCGTCGCGGCGACCCGGATGATCGCCCAACCGTCCTCAGCGAGAACCGCGGCCGATTCGGCAGCGAGTCGTGATTTTCCGACTCCCGATTCGCCGGTCAGAACGACGATCGAAACGAACCGGCTCCGCAACGTGGCCGTGATCTGGCCGAGTTGCTCGTCGCGACCCGTCAGGGGCCACTGTGACTGGACCGAAACTACGGTTGCCACTCTCGCCCTTCCTGTCGATTGTCGGGATCTTGTGTAGAGGCACCCGCAGTTTATCGGTCGATCGGCCCTCTGGCACCGTTCTAGATCTTGCGGAGCAGAACGGACGAGACGGCGTGGTTGGATCCCTTTCGCAACACGAGGGAGGCGCGAGCCCTGGTTGGAAGCACGTTCTCGATCAGGTTGGGTTCGTTGATCGCCTTCCAGATCGATCTCGCGCGTTCGATCGCGGCTTCCTCCGTGAGGCTGGCGTAGCGGTGAAAGTAGGACTGGGGGTTCGCGAATGCCCCGCGTTGCAGCGAGAGGAAGCGCTCGACGTACCAATTGGCGATGTCATTCGTGCGCGCATCCACGTACACCGTGAAATCGAACAGGTCACTGACCGCCAGGCGCCCGCTCTGGCTCGGTGGCTGCAGGACGTTCAGGCCCTCGACGATAAGGATGTCGGGTCGTCGCACCACGATTTCGGCGTCGGGGACGATGTCGTAGCTGAGGTGCGAATAGAAGGGCGCGCGCGCTTCCGGTGCGCCACTCTTCACGCTCGTGACGAACCGCAGCAGGGCGCGACGGTCGTAGCTCTCCGGAAATCCCTTGCGTTCCATCAGCCCGCGCTCCTCGAGGACCGCATTGGGATAGAGGAATCCGTCAGTGGTAACGAGTTCGACCCTCGGGGTGTCATCCCAGCGTGCCAGGAGCTCGCGGAGCAGGCGGGCGGTCGTCGACTTGCCAACCGCGACCGAGCCCGCGACTCCAATGACAAACGGGGTGCTCGGGCTTCGTTCCCCGAGGAACTCGCTCGTCGACCGATGCAAGGCGCGCGCGCCGCCGGCGTAGAGGTTGATGAGCCGTGACAGCGGCAGATATACGTCACTGACCTCGGTGCTGTCCAGACGATCGCCCAGACCCCGCAACTGCACCAGTTCCGCCTCGGTGAGCGGCAACTGGGTCGATGGCGCGAGTTCGGCCCAGCTGGCCCGGTCGATCTCCACGAACGGCGACGGTTGCGCCGGTGCTTGATCATGCATTGTGCTCACAACGCTAGTGCCAAGAAAACGCAACCTAGAATTACGGGATGTGCGGAATCGTGGGGTACGTAGGTCCCGGTAGTAGTACGGCGGTCTTGCTCGGCGGTTTGCGCCGCCTGCAGTATCGCGGATACGACTCGGCGGGCATCGCCGTGATCGGGTCGGACGGCGCCCTCGAGACGCGCAAGCATGCCGGCAAACTCAAGGTTCTCATCGACGACGTCGACGCCACCCCCCTGGTCGATGGCCAGACCGGCATTGGCCACACCCGCTGGGCGACGCACGGCGGTCCAACCGATTCGAACGCGCATCCGCACCTCGGCGACGGCGGCAAGCTCGCGCTCATCCACAACGGCATCATCGAGAACTTCGCCCCGCTGAAGGCAGAATTGCTCGCTGCGGGCGAGACCTTCGCGAGCGACACCGATTCGGAAGTCGCGGCGCTGCTCGTCGGTCGCGCTTTCGCCGAAACCGGCGATCTGACCCTGGCCATGCGCCGGGTCGTCGCGCGTCTCGAGGGGGCCTTTACCCTCCTCATCGTGCACCAGGATCGACCGGGTGAGGTGGTCGGCGCCCGCCGCATCTCGCCGCTTGTCATCGGCCTCGGCGATGGCGAAAACTTCCTCGGCTCGGACGTTGCCGCCTTCGTCGAGCACACCCGCCGCGCGGTCGAGATCGGCGACGACCAGATCGTCACGATCACGCCGGACTCGGTCGTGGTCACCGACTTCGCCGGCAATCCGGTCGAGACGAGGGAGTATGAGATCGCCTGGGATGCATCGGCATCCGAAAAGGGCGGCTGGTCGAGCTTCATGCGCAAGGAGATCAGCGAGGAGCCGGATGCGGTCTACAACACTCTGCTCGGTCGCGTCGCTGACGGCGTCGTCACGTTTCCCGATCTCGGCGGCCTGACAGACGAGGTCCTGAAGTCGATCGATCGCATCGTGATTATCGCGTGTGGGACAGCCGCGTACGCCGGCATGCTCGGCAAGTACGCGATCGAAGCGTGGGCGCGCATTCCCGTGGAGGTCACGCTGTCGCACGAGTTCCGTTACAGCAACCCCATTCTTGATGAGCGCACCCTCGTTATCTCGGTCAGTCAGTCCGGGGAGACGATCGACACGCTTCTGGCGGTCAAGCATGCCAAGACCGAGGGAGCTCGAGGCCTCTCTATCTGCAACACACAGGGCTCATCCATCCCGCGTGAATCGGATGCCGTCATCTATACCCACGCGGGTCCGGAGGTCGCCGTTGCGTCGACCAAGGCCTTCGTCGCCCAGATCACCGCCCTCTACCTGTTCGGCCTTCACCTTGCCGCGGTTCGCGGGACGCTGACCAAAGCGCAACTCGCGGCCAACGTCGCCGAGCTGCAGGCCATCCCGGGCAAGATCTCCGAAGTGCTCGTTGCCTCGCAGGGCATCGGCGAGCTGGCCGGCTGGATGGCGGACACCCGTTCGGTGCTCTTCCTTGGCCGTCACGTCGGATTTCCGATCGCTCTCGAGGGCGCGCTCAAGCTCAAGGAGCTTGCATACATCCACGCCGAGGGCTTTGCGGCTGGCGAGCTCAAGCACGGGCCGATCGCGCTCATCGAGCCGGGGCAGATTGTGTTCATCATCGTGCCGAGTCCGCTCGATCCGTTCTCGCTTCATCCGAAGATCATTTCCAACATCCAGGAGATCCGTGCCCGCGGCGCTCGCGTCATCGCAGTCGCGGAAAAGGGCGATGCCGCGGTGCTGCCGTTTGCGGACGAGGTCATCCCGATTCCCCACGCCGGATCATTCTTCGAGCCGCTGCTCGCCGTCATCCCGCTGCACATCTTTGCGATGGAGCTGGCAACCGCCAAGGGGCTCGACGTCGACCAACCGCGCAACCTGGCCAAATCGGTCACGGTCGAATGATTCTTCTCGCGAGTTGCCTACTTCGGTCGTATTGCGCGCCTCTAATGCAACCGAAGTGGGCAACTCGCGCATGATCGTGGGGATTGGCGTTGATGTCGTCGACCTCGCTCGATTCGAGCGCGCCGCCGCCCGCACGCCCGCGCTACTGACCCGGTTGTTTACCGCCGCCGAACGGAAACTACCCCTGCATTCGCTCGCCGGACGGTTTGCGGCGAAGGAGGCGCTCATCAAGGCGATCGGCGACTCTGCCGGAGTGCGCTGGCACGACATGGAGGTCGTGTCCAACGACCTCGGGAATCCCTCCTTCGTGCTTCACAATGCGGTGTCGAGGATCGTCGCTGAACGAGGTGTCGACAGCATCCACCTCTCCATGTCGCACGACGCCGGTGTCGCAATCGCCTACGTCATTGTCGAGTCGGCCGGTTCGGCCGGATGATGCGTCCCATGCGCGAGGCCCGGATTGACCTTGGCGCGCTGAAGTCCAACATCCGGATGCTGCGGGAGGCGGTCGCTCCCGCTCGGACCATGGTGATCGTCAAGGCGGACGCTTACGGCCACGGCGCCGTCGAGATCGCGCGCGCCGCCGAGGATGCGGGAACCGACTGGCTCGGTGTCGTCGACATCGTCGAGGCCCTCGCGCTCCGGCAGGCCGGAATTTCGGTGCCTGTGCTCGCCTGGCTGCACGGCGAGGACGCCGATTTCGACGCCGCCGTTCGAGCCGACATCGATCTCGGGATTTCCACGCTCGATCAGCTGGAACGGGCTGCCGCGACCACCGAAGTCGCGTCGGTGCAGATCAAGGTCGACACCGGGCTCAGCCGCAACGGTATTGAAGGGCGACTCGCCGGCCAGCTGTTCGAGCGCGCGGCCGAGCTGGAAAAGAACGGCCACATCCGAGTCCGCGGAATCTGGAGCCACCTCGCCAACGCCAGCGAGGAAGACGACCTCGACCAGTTGCAGCGCTTTGGGACGGCCCTCGCCCTGGCCGCAGACACCGGCCTGACGCCGGAACTCCGGCACCTCGCGGCGACCGCAGGCGCACTGTCGCTTCCGGAATCACGGTTCGACCTCGTTCGACTGGGGATCGGTGTGTACGGACTGTCGCCGTTCGACGATCGCACGGGCGCCGAGTGGGGACTTCGCCCGGTTATGCAACTCAGCGCGGAAATCGTCTCGGTCAAACGCGTGCCAGCCGGAAGCGGCGTCTCATACAGCTACACCTACCGCACCGGTGGCAACACAAACCTCGCTCTCGTTCCGCTTGGCTACGCCGATGGTATTCCGCGATCCGCATCATCTGCGGCGCCCGTGTCGATCAATGGCAGGAAATATCGGATCAGTGGCAGGGTCGCGATGGATCAGTTCGTCGTGGATGTCGGCGATGACGAGGTGGCGGTCGGTGACCGGGCGATCTTATTCGGGGATGCCGCGGACGGGCTGCCGACGGCCGACGACTGGGCCGCCGCGGCCGGGACCATCAACTACGAGATCGTGACGCGACTCGGCCCCAGGGTGACGCGCGTCTTCGTGCCATGACCGAGACGACGGCGACCGAACTCGGCGTTCCGACGCCGGATGCGATGGAGCAGCTCGGTGCCCTGATCGCCCGACAGCTGCGGGCGGGCGATGTTGTGTTGCTCAATGGAGAACTCGGCGCTGGCAAGACGACCCTCACTCGAGGAATCGGGGCCGAGCTCGGTGTGCGCGGTGCGGTCACGAGTCCCACGTTCGTGTTGGCGCGAACGCATCCGCGAGCCCCTCAAGCCCTTCAAGAACCCCGGGAACCCCCTCATGGACCACGGGACGCACCGCTCGTGCACGTCGACGCCTACCGCCTGGGCAGTGCGGTCGAGCTGGATGATCTCGACATCGATTACGCGGGATCGATCGTCGTCGTCGAGTGGGGGGCTGGACTGCTCGACGGTCTGACCGAGGATTGGCTTGAGGTCGACATCGTGCGGCCAACCGGTTCGGAGGCGTCCACGGACGAACTCATCGAGCCCCGTACCGTGACCATCACGGGCCACGGGGTGCGCTGGAAGGACTTAGGGTGGGTCGGTGCTTCTCGCGATTGATACCTCGGCGGGCACCAGCGTCGCCGTGGTCGATGGGGAACGCGGCATCCTTGCCGAGCAGAACGAGAGCGACACCCGCAGGCACGCTGAGGTCATTGGCATCCTGATCGAGTCGGCGCTCGCGCAGGCCGCCGTGCCGGTAACCGCCCTGTCCGGTGTCGCCGTGGGGATGGGGCCGGGACCGTTCACCGGACTTCGAGTCGGAATCGCGGCTGCCCGTGCTTTCGCGCTGGGAATCGACCGACCGACTTTTTCCGTCGTCAGTCACGACGCGGTCGCGTTCGGCCTGGCGTCTCCGACCCTGGTCGTGACGGATGCGCGTCGTCGCGAGGTCTACTGGTCCGCGTATCGGGGGATTGATGACGCGGGGCTGCCCCGTCGGAGCGCGGGCCCCGGTTTGACACCGCCGGGCGGTCTGCGCGATGCGGTCGATGACTTCGAGGGCTACGCCCGTCTTGATGCAGAACAGATCTCAGCCGGCGCTCTCGGAATGGTCGCGGAGCTGATTCTCCTGCGCGGCCGCCCTCTCGCGACGGACACCGCCCTCTACCTGCGGTCGCCCGACGTCACGCTGTCGGCCGGACCGAAGCGGGTGAGCTGATGGAATTCGACCTTCGACGCGCGACCCCGGCGGACGTCGACGCGATCATGGCCATCGAGACAGCGACCTTCGAGAACGACGCGTGGTCGCCAGACTCGATGTTGAGTGAACTCGAGAGCGGCAACACCTTTTACCTTGTCGCGTTCGACCCAGCGCATCCGAAAACTCTTCTTGGCTACGCTGGCCTGCTTGCCCCCGACAGCGGTGAGGAGGCGGATGTGCAGACGATCGCCGTCGTGCCCTCCGCTCGCAGGCAGGGGCTGGGTCGCGAGTTCATGGTGCGCATGATCGCCGAGGCCGTCTCGCGACGAGCGACCGAGATCTTCCTTGAGGTGCGCGCCGACAATCCGAACGCGCGTGCGCTCTACGACTCACTCGGCTTCGACCAGATCGCCGTTCGCAAGCACTATTACCAGCCGGACAATGTGGATGCGCAGGTCATGCGACTCGTCGTCGATTGGGGCGTCCCCGAGGCCCTCGAGGGGCCCGAGGACGGCGAAGGATCGGACGACGGATGACCGGCCCACTCGTTCTCGGGATCGAGACCAGCTGTGACGAGACGGGAATCGGTATCGTCCGCGGCACGCAGCTTCTCGCCAACGTGATCTCGTCCTCGATGGATGAGCACGCGCGGTACGGCGGAGTTGTGCCCGAGGTTGCCGCGCGTGCCCACCTCGAAGCGCTGACTCCGTCCCTGCGCGCCGCGCTCGCGGAGGCGGATGTCACGCTGGACGAGCTCGACGCGATAGCGGTGACGTCCGGCCCCGGGCTCTCCGGTGCGCTCATGGTTGGCGTCGGTGCTGCGAAGGCCCTGAGCGTCGCGACGGCCAAACCCCTGTATGCGGTCAATCACCTCGTTGGTCACGTCGGGGCGGATGTTCTTCGTGACGATGGCACCGCGCTCGAGTTGCCGACGATCGCGCTGCTCGTGTCCGGCGGCCACACGTCGCTGCTTCTGGTTCGCGACCTCGTTTCCGAGGTCGAGCTCCTCGGCGAGACGATTGATGACGCGGCGGGCGAGGCATTCGACAAGGTGGCGCGGCTGCTCGGGTTGCCATATCCGGGCGGTCCAGAGATCGATCGGGTGGCCGCGGACGGCAATCCGAACGCCATCCGCTTTCCGCGCGGCCTCACCCTGCCCAAGGACCTTGAGCGGCACCGCTACGACTTCTCGTTCTCGGGGCTCAAGACGGCGGTGGCGCGCTGGGTCGAGCGCGCGACGGATGCCGGAGAAAGCGTTCCGATCGCGGATGTTGCCGCGAGTTTCCGCGAGGCGGTCGCGGATGTGCTGCTCACTAAAGCCATCGCCGCATGCCGTGATCTCGGCGTTCCCCGGTTGCTTCTGGGCGGCGGAGTGGTCGCGAACGCCCGCGTTCGCGCGCTCGCCGCGGAGCGCGCTTCAGCTGCCGGCGTCGAGTTGCGAGTGCCGCCGCTCGCCCTCTGCACAGACAACGGAGCGATGATCGCGGCGCTGGGAGCACAGCTTGTTCTGGCCGGGCACGAGCCATCCGGGCTGCGCTTTGGAGCCGACTCGACCCTGCCGGTCGAGGTCATTCAGGCGCGTGACTGAGTACTAAGTACTCCGCCGTGGTCCGTTGACACGATGACTCGGGGGATGCCACTATGGGCCTCGCCCTGCGTTTGCAGCAAATTCTAAGGAGAATCACCCCTATGACTGATCCAGTCGCCCCAGTACCACCCGCAGCCCCGGTCGCGGCCGTCGGCCAGCGGACCAACGTCCTCGCGATCGTCGCGCTGATCCTCGGAATCGTGGTTCCAATCGGCGGAATCATCTGTGGTCCGATCGCGCTGAGCCAGATCAAGCGCACGGGAGAGGCCGGAGCGGGGCTCGCCAAGGCGGGCCTGATCATCGGCATCATCCTGACCGTCCTCACGATTATCATCTGGGTCATCTACGCGATTGCCTTTGCGTCCCTCGCGGCCGCCGGCTCGCTGACAACGTACTGATTCCACTATCGAATCACCCGCGTGGGCCTCGAAGTTCGGGGCCCACGCGGTCGTTAACGCCCATCGAACAGGTTGTGAGAATGGCTAAGGACTCCGAAGATCCGCCCTCTCCGGTGGATGCATACGGCTCGCCTGCGACGGCGGCACCGATCGGCGATCCGATTGTTCCGCCGTCTGCGTCCGCTGGGACTAATGCGCCGCAGTATTACTCTTCGGTGCCGACGGCCGCCCCGGAGAAGCCGTTCGACAACTGGACGGTTCTCGCGATCGCTGCCCTCATCGCATCATGTGTCGGCTTCACGGTTCCCGGAATTGTCATGGGTCACATCGCCCTGCACCAGATCAAGAAAACGGGCCAGGCCGGCCACGGGCTGGCCGTTGCTGCGCTCATCGTCGGCTACATCCTGTTCGTGCTGATCGCACTCGCAGTGGTCGCGTGGTTCGCGTTTCTCTTTTTCACGCTCTCCTTCGCGAACTCTGCCGCCACCTTCGGCGGCGACTTCGGATGATCCACGCGTGCGCATCGCTTTCCACTAGGTTGTGAAAGTGGCTAACGTCTCTGAAGATCCGCCCTCTCCCGCTGACGCATACGGGCCGCCTGCATCCGTCGCAGCGCCGGGCGTCGTCCCGCCGCCGCCCGTTGCGCCGCAGTACACGGCCGCACCGCAATATCCGCCATACGCATACGGTGCCGCAGCACCGCGCACCAACGTCCTTGCGATCATCTCCCTCGTGGCGTCATGCGTCGGGCTCGTGTTCCCGCTCGGCTATATCGCCGGCGTGGTCATGGGGCACATCGCACTGTCTCAGATCAAGCGCACCGGAGAAGGCGGCCGTGGACTCGCCCTTGCCGGGGTCATCGTCGGATACTCGCTGCTCGCGCTGTGGATTCTCATCGCCGTGGCCTACATCATCTTCATCGTCGTGATTATCGGCACGGCCAGCTCGACGGGCGACTTCAACGAAAGCAGCTTCGGCTAGAGTCGCTCTGCCAGCAGTGCCATCCGTTTTCCCGCGATGCGCGTGAGGATGAGCGTCGCCGACTCCCGCCCCTTCAGCGCCAGCCGGGTGCGCAACTGCGCCGGGTCGACGTCCATCCCGCGTTTTTTGATCTCGAGCGTTCCGATGAATCGCGCGGCGAGTTCCTTCTTGAGCAGTCGCTCGTCAAAGGGAAAGGACTCGAGTACCCGGAATACGGTCGCGAAGGGCGTGGGAGTAGCCGCGTCTGCTGTGAAATAGGCGATCGTCGGATCGAGCATCCGGCCGCCCAATCGACGCACGAGGTCGCCGATGAGCCGGGCGCGGATGACTGCGCCATCTGGCTCGTAGATGTACTCGCCCAGCTCGCCGAGTTCAGCATCCGCGCTGTCCGCCTCGGCCGTGAGTTCATCCGTTACGCCATCGCCGATGACCAGCGCAGACCGCCCGATGCCCGGACGCGCGAGTGAACCAAACCACAGCCCCACCTCGACGACCTCCCGGCCAACGGAGACCCACTGCGCCTCGGCAGTATCCGGCAACAGATTTCGGTCAATTCCGGGCGCGAGCTTCACGCCGGTGGGAAATCGCTGGGCCAGGCCAAATGCGAAGTCGAGGGACGGTGACCAGTCGACGGGATTGCTGAGCCGACGGGATGCGTTCCGGCGAGCGGGGTCGAGGTAGATGCCATCGACGCCGCTGAGGTCGAATTCGGTCACGTCCTCGTGCTCGATGCGCGCATTGGACCACGGCGCGAGATTGAAGGATGCGACGGCTGCCGTGACTTCGTCGCGCTCGACGCCGGTCACCTCGATTTCTAGGGCGGCGATGGCCAGCGCGTCTGCGCCGATGCCGCAGCCGAGATCCGCCACCCAGGAAACGCCTGCCCGCTGGAAGCGCCCCGCGTGCTGCGCCGCGACGGATAGACGTGTCGCTTGTTCGAGACCGGCCTCGGTGAACAGCATCCGGTCGGCGAACGGGCCGAACTTCGTGCGCGCCTTTGCGCGCAGCTTCGACTGGCTGAGCACGGCGGCGACGAGCCCGGGGCCGTGACCCGCCTTGCGCAACTGGGCGACCGACTTTACGACATTGTCGGTCGACTCGTACGCGGGCAGGGAGTCGAGCAGGCGGAGTCCCTCGGGCGACAGCAGTTCGACCAGCTCGAGGGAGTCCACCCGTTCATCTTGCCTCACCTGCGATTGTCACTTCCGCTATGGTCGTGGCCATGAGCACTCCAGAACCGCCAAGCCCGCCGCCACCTCCAACACCGGTATACCTTGTCGCTGCGCCGTCGCAGGGCAATGGCGCAGCCACCGCATCCCTCGTTCTCGGCATCGTTGGATTCGTTTTGATGGCCGTACCGTTCTTCATTGGCTGGTTCCTCGGTGGAATTCCGGACATCATCGCCGTGACGCTCGGCATAGTCGGGCTGAACAACGATGCGGCTCGTCGGGGAGCCGGGAAGCCGCTCGCCGTCGTTGGCATCGTATTGGGCGGCGTGAGCCTGCTCTCTGCCTTCGTTGGCGCCGGCTCGATCTGGTAGCACTGCGGGCTCGCGAAACTGGCACTCGGATTGAACGAGTGCCAGAAGGCCTCTATAGTTGAGTTGGCACTCTCCCATGGAGTGTGCCAACCAAGGATTTGTTCCACGGAAGCGCTGTTCCCATCAGCACCGCTAGAAAAGAAAGTGAAGGTAAACCGTGTCGGTTTCCATCAAGCCGCTCGAGGATCGCATCGTCATCAAGCAGGTCGAGGCAGAGACGACTACCGCGTCTGGTCTCGTCATTCCTGACACCGCGAAGGAAAAGCCCCAGGAGGGCGAGGTTGTTGCGGTGGGCCCAGGCCGCATCGACGACAACGGCAACCGGGTTCCGCTCGACATCGCGGTAGGCGACAAGGTCATCTACTCGAAGTACGGCGGAACCGAGGTCAAGTACGGCGGGGACGACCTGCTCGTGCTGTCGGCCCGCGACGTGCTCGCGGTCGTCGTTCGCTAACTCACCTTTTGACGAGGAGCCCGGCCATTCGGCCGGGCTCCTCGTCGTTTACCCCCTCCCCCCTCCTCTCCCGCCCTCCCACACCACACCTGTTGTGCAGGTACTTCGCGCGGAATTGTGCCTACTTCGCATTGGATGCGTTCCGGACGGCGCGTACTACCTGCACAACAAGGGATGGGGAATGGGAATGGGGATGGGGGATGGGGATGGGGATGGGGTGCAACGGTCGTGGTTAGGCTGAGGCGATGACCAGCCCCAGCCAGGAGATCCGGGGCGGGGTTGGGCGCGGCATCCTTCTCGCGCTACTCGCCTACGGGCTGTGGGGATTCCTGCCGCTGTTTTTTCTGCTGCTCGTGCCAGCGAACGCCCTCGAAATCGTGGCGTGGCGCATCCTGTTTTCGCTCGTATTCTGCGCCATCCTCCTCACCATCAGCCGGGCGTGGGCACGCTTCTTTGCGGTGCTTCGAGATCGACGCATCTCGCTCACCCTCCTGCTCGCAGGCATCCTGATCCTGATCAACTGGCTGGTCTACGTCTTTGCGACCATCAACCACGATGTCGTCGAGGCAGCGCTCGGCTATTTCACGAACCCGATCGTGACCGTGCTTCTGGGCATCTTCGTGCTGCGCGAGCGACTGCGTCCCCTGCAGTGGGTCTCGATCGGAATTAGCGCGGCTGCCGTGCTCGTCATCGCGCTCAACTACGGTGCCTTTCCATGGATCGCGCTGGCGCTCGCCTTCTCGTTTGGCCTGTATGGGCTGGTCAAGAAGCGGGTCGGCGGTCGGGTGGATGCGCTCAGCGGACTGACGGCGGAGACGCTATGGCTCGCCCCGATCGCGGTCGCCCAACTGGTATTCGTCGGGCTGACCACCGGCATCACGATCGGGAATGTGAGCGTCGGCCAGACCGTCGCGATGTGCCTGGCCGGAGTAGTCACCGCGACTCCGCTGCTCCTGTTCGCCGGCGCGGCCCGTCGGCTGCCGCTGACGATCATCGGACTGACGCAGTACGTGACTCCGGTCCTGCAGTTCCTGATCGGGGTATTCCTCCTCGGCGAAGCGATGCCGCCCGCACGCCTCGTCGGGTTCGTGCTGGTGTGGATCGCCCTGGTGATCCTGTCGGTGGATGCCTTCCGCGCCGCACGAGCGCGCTCGCGGAATGTAGAGCAATCGGCGTGAGGCGTGACGGGGAATTCCCCGGGGCAATTATTGTTAAGGCATTCACAGGGCCTTGAGCGCGGGCCTCGTGAAATCACATCCAGTGAATGGGAACAATGGAACAGCCTGACCCCTTTGGTTTTATCGGACTCACCTACGACGACGTCATGCTTCTCCCGGGGCACACCGACGTTATTCCGAGCGAGGCGGACACCACCTCACGCTTGACGCGCAACATCTCAGTTACCGCTCCGCTGCTCTCCGCCGCGATGGATTCGGTGACCGAGTCCCGCATGGCGATCGCCATGGCCCGCAACGGCGGCCTCGGTATCCTGCACCGTAACCTGTCGATCGAGGACCAGGCGGCCTACGTCGACAAGGTGAAGCGGTCCGAGTCCGGGATGATCACGAATCCCGTCACGACGACGCCCGATGCGACCGTCGCCGAAGTGGATGCGATCTGCGGCCAGTTCCGGGTATCGGGACTCCCGGTCATCGAGGATGACGGAAAGCTCGTCGGCATCATCACCAACCGCGACATGCGATTTGTTTCGCCGTTTGAGAAGTCGACAACGCTGGTGCGTGACGTGATGACGAAGTCGCCGCTGATTACCGCAGCAGAGGGTATCGACCCCGACAGCGCGGTCGCGATCTTCGCCCAGCACAAGATCGAGAAGCTGCCGCTGGTTGATGCGGCCGGGCGCCTGCGCGGACTCATCACGGTCAAGGACTTCGAGAAAACCGAGAAGTATCCGAACGCCACGAAGGACGGTGAGGGCCGGCTGCGCGTCGGTGCGGCCATCGGATTCTTCGGGGACGCATGGGAGCGCGCTGTGTCGCTCAACGAGGCCGGTGTTGATGTCATCGTCGTCGACACGGCGAACGGTGACTCCGCGGGGGTGCTCGACATCATCCGTCGGTTGAAGGCCGATAAGGCCTTCAACCACATCGACATCATCGGCGGAAATGTCGCCACCCGGTCCGGCGCACGGTCGCTGGCCGAGGTCGGCGCGGATGCGATCAAGGTCGGCGTCGGCCCCGGGTCCATCTGTACGACTCGCGTTGTCGCCGGCGTTGGCGTGCCGCAGGTCACCGCCGTATACGAGGCCTCGCTCGCGGCTCGCGAGTTCGGCATCCCGGTGATCGCGGATGGCGGCCTGCAGTACTCGGGCGACATTGCCAAGGCACTCGTCGCTGGCGCCGAGACCGTAATGCTCGGATCGCTTCTGGCCGGAACCGACGAGAGCCCCGGCGAGCTGGTCTTCGTGAACGGCAAGCAGTTCAAAAACTACCGGGGCATGGGTTCGCTCGGAGCGCTGCAGACACGCGGCAAGAAGACCTCTTACTCTCGTGACCGTTACTTCCAGGCTGATGTCCCGTCGGACGAGCAGTTGATTGCCGAGGGCATCGAGGGACAGGTCCCGTACAAGGGTGCCGTCTCATCCGTCGTCTACCAACTGCTCGGTGGCCTTCGCCAGTCGATGTTCTACACCGGGGCACGCACCGTCGAGCAGCTGCAGCAGAAGGGCAAGTTCGTGCGGATCACCGCTGCCGGGCTCAAGGAATCGCACCCGCACGACATCCAGATGGTCGTCGAGGCGCCCAACTACCGTCGCTAGCTTCGACTCGTGATGCTCCTGCTGTCGCCGCGCTGGTAGGCTCGTGCGAAATCCGCTCAGTTTCCTGCGCGGCTGGCGATTCGGGCTGTATCCCGCAACTCGTTGCCTCGATGGAGGAACTTATGAGCGAGCAAACTGACGGCTTCGCCGCAATGGTTCAGGCGCAGGACCGCACAACACACGCGGTCAGGGCGTTGGCCCGATTTCTGTTGATCGAATCTGTCTCCGCAATCATTGGGGGCATACTCTTCGCATGCGCCGGCGCTGCGGTTTTAGCTGGTCCAGGTCTCTATTGGTTTCTTCTTGTCGCCGCCATCATCGTTCTGGTCGGCGGGATGATCGGAGCATGTGCCGCCGCGATTGAAGAACTCCGTTTGTCTGCCAACCCGCGTCTGACTGTGACCTCTGGTCTCAGCGGAGTTCCGCGTCCAGCAACACCTGCCGCTGCACAGGCGGCAAGGTTAGCTGCACCCGGTCCGTCACTAAAGCCACCAACCGTGGATCCGGACCGCCGGATTTTCTTCTCGTTGTCTTTGGAGCAACGAGCAGTTTGGCACGGCGCCGGAGAGCCAGCGCTGCGCGACTGGGACGGGGAAGCAGAGCCGTTTGAGAGATGGCTGGAACGCAGCCACTAGGCGTTCCCTACAGCACTTGAATACCAAGTCGGCTGCCACCAGGGAGAAGCCGCGCCGGTAGGCTTTAGGGGTGAGTGACATCGAGATCGGACGCGCCAAGCGAGCCCGCCGCGCCTACGCGTTCGACGACATCGCGATCGTCCCGAGCCGTCGCACGCGCGACCCTCAGGATGTTTCGGTCGCCTGGACGATCGATGCATTTACCTTCGAGATCCCGGTGCTCACCGCCCCAATGGATTCAGTGGTCAGCCCCGCGACCGCTATCGCGATCGGCAAGCTCGGCGGTCTCGGCGTGCTCGACCTCGAGGGGGTCTGGACGCGCTACGAAGACCCTGAGCCACTGCTGCAGGAGATCCGCGAACTGACCGCAGGTGAGGCGACCGGCAGGATGCAGCAGATCTACGCCGAGCCCATCAAGCCAGAACTGGTGACCGCCCGCCTCGCCGAGATTCGGGCCGCTGGTGTTCCCGTCGCTGGCGCGCTCAGTCCGCAGCGCACGCAGGAGCTCTACCAGACGGTCGTCGACGCCGGCGCCGACCTGTTCGTCATCCGCGGCACTACGGTGAGCGCCGAGCACGTGAGCAAGACGGTCGAACCCCTCAACCTGAAAAAGTTCATCTACGAACTCGACGTACCGGTCATCGTCGGCGGCGCCGCGACCTACACCGCGGCACTGCACCTCATGCGAACGGGTGCTGCGGGCGTCCTGGTCGGGTTCGGCGGCGGCGCGGCATCCACGACCCGCGGCAGCCTCGGTATCCACGCTCCCATGGCGACGGCGGTCGCGGATGTCGCTGGCGCACGTCGCGATTATCTCGACGAGTCCGGCGGACGGTACGTCCACGTGATCGCAGATGGCGGCCTCGGAACGAGCGGTGACATCGTCAAGGCGATCTCGGTCGGAGCAGACGCGGTGATGTTGGGCAGCACACTGGCACGGGCAACGGATGCGCCGGGCGGCGGATGGCACTGGGGCGCGGAATCGCATCATCCCGAGCTGCCGCGCGGCAACCGGGTGGAGGTCGGCCAGATTGCTTCGCTCGAGCAGATCCTGTTCGGACCGTCGACGGTCGCGGACGGCCGCGTGAACATGATGGGCGCCCTGCGTCGGTCGATGGCGACAACCGGCTATTCCGACCTCAAGGAATTCCAGCGAGTCGAGGTCGTCGTGGCCCCGTACCACCAGGCATAAACACCACCGCCCAGGCGTTGTACAAGTTGGGAACCGGGATGCCGAAAACAGTCACACGATCATCAAAGCTTGGGCCAGCTGAGCGCCTGCTTGCGCTGAGCGCACTCAAGACCCGCGAGCTCGACATCCTCGTCATCGGCGGGGGAGTCGTTGGCACCGGCTCGGCGCTGGATGCCGTCACTCGCGGCCTGAGCGTCGGTCTCGTTGAGGCGCGGGATTGGGCGAGTGGCACTTCGAGCCGCTCCTCGAAGCTCATCCACGGCGGGATCCGTTACCTGGAGCAGCTCGACTTCCGCCTCGTTCGCGAGGCACTGATGGAGCGCGGGCTCCTGCTGCAGCGCATCGCTCCCCACCTCGTGAAGCCGGTCCGCTTCCTGTATCCGCTCACGACTCCGCTCGTTGAGCGCGCGTATATCGGCGTGGGCATGACGCTCTACGACGCCTTCAGTTGGTCGGGTGGCCGTCCACCCGGAGTCCCGCATCATCGCCACCTCACGCGCAATCAGGTGCTGCGTGCAATGCCGAGCCTGAAGCGCAACGCGTTCGTCGGCGGGCTCACCTACTGGGACGCGCAGGTCGATGATGCGCGTTTCGTTAGCAGCCTCGCGCGCACCGCCTCCTTCTACGGAGCGCACGTGGCAAGCCGTGTGCGAGTCGAGGGATTCCTCAAGGTCGGAGAACGTGTCGTCGGTGTGAAGGCGCACGACCTGGAGACGGACGAGCACTTCGAGATCCGCGCGCGCCAGGTCGTCAACGCGACCGGCGTCTGGACGGATGACACGCAGGCAATGGTGGGCGAGCGCGGCCAGTTCAAGGTGCGCGCATCCAAGGGCATCCATCTGGTAGTGCCACGCGATCGTTTCCAGTCCAAGATCGGACTGCTGCTTCGTACCGAGAAGAGCGTCCTGTTTGTAATTCCGTGGGGCCGCCACTGGCTGATCGGCACAACGGACACCGACTGGCATCTGGACAAGGCCCATCCAGCAGCGACCGCAGTGGACATCGACTACCTGCTTGCGAAGGTCAACGAGGTGCTCGCCGTCCCACTCACCCGCGACGACGTCGAGGGGGTCTACGCGGGTCTTCGTCCACTGCTCGCTGGGGAATCGGAGGAGACCTCGAAGCTGAGTCGCGAGCACATCGTCGCCCACAGCGTTCCCGGTCTCGTCGTTGTGGCCGGTGGGAAGTTCACTACATACCGGATCATGGCAAAGGATGCCGTTGACGAGGCGGTGCGCGGCCTGGACAGCAACATCTCCTCATCGATCACCGACGACCTGTCGCTGCTCGGTGCCGAGGGCTACCATGCCGCGTGGAACCGTCGGAACAAGATCGCCCACAAGTTCGGTGTTCACCGCGTCCGCATCGAGCACCTGCTCAATCGCTACGGCGTGATGACGGATGAATTGCTCGACCTCATCCGCTCCCGTCCCGAGCTGCTCGAGCCGCTCCCGGGTGCCGATGACTATATTGCCGCCGAGGTTGTCTATGCGGCGACTCACGAGGGAGCCCTCCACCTCGACGATGTGCTTGCCCGTCGAACCCGCATCAGCATTGAAGCCTGGGATCGCGGTGTCTCGGCCGCGCCGGTTGCTGCGAGGCTCATGGGTGACACTCTCGGTTGGGACGACGAGCGGGTCGAACTGGAAACAAACACGTACCTGAAGCGCGTTGCGGCGGAGCGCGCGAGCCAGGAAGAGCCAGACGACGCATCCGCGGATCGGGTGCGACTGGAGGCGCCTGATATCGTGACGGCGTCGGCAAAAGGAGTTTAGGAATGGTTGACGTAAAGCGGGTGAAGCTACCCGGTGTCGGTGTGCTGCACACCTTCGTCACCGACGGCGGCGGAAAAGTCGGCGTGATTACGCATCGATCCGGTCACAGCGACCTGATCACGTTCTCGGACGCCGATGACCACTCCAAGGCAATGAAGGTCGCGCTTCGGCTCGATGACGACGAGGCGCACACGCTTGCCGAACTGCTCGGTGGCACAAGGATTACGGAGTCGCTGACGAATCTCGACTCGATTCCGGGGTTGACGATCGACTGGTTCCACGTCGACTACGACGACCACATCGCCGGCCAGGAGCTCGGCGATCTGGGCGCTCAGGGCGTCGTCGGCGTGACAATCGTCGCCGTGGTTCGTGGGGAGTCGGCCAATCCTGCTCCGGATGAACACTTCAAGGTGTTTCCCGGTGACACGCTCGTTGCGGCTGGTTCGCCCGAAAAGGTTGCGAAGGCATTCGCCTACTACCGCACGGGGGATATCAAAGCGAAAGGCACCGTCGACGCTGCAGCCGAGGCGTAGAACTTGGACAGCGCGTCGCTTGGTCACGAGCTCCTCGTCCTCGGCATTCTCTTTGTCGTTGCGTACGGTCTCGGGCTGCTCGGCAAATTCGTAGGGCTGCCATCTATCCCGATTTACATGCTCGTCGGGCTAGTTGCCAGCCCGCACATGCACCTGATCCCGGGCGGATTCAAAGCGGCCAATGTCGAGCTCGTCGCCATCCTCGGGCTAATCTTCCTGCTGTTCAACCTGGGGCTCGACTTCGACCAGGACGAGTTCTTCGGCAACGCCCGCGGACTGCTGCTGTCGGGTGGCAGTCGCCTGATCATCAACTTCGGTCTCGGGATCGCGTTCGGATTCTGGGTCGGATGGGGTGCCCGTGAAGCCCTGATCATTGCCGGCATGACGGCGACATCGTCGAGCGCGATCGTGACCAAGCTGCTGATCGAGCTGCGGCGGCTGGCGAATCCGGAGACGCCGGTCATCCTCGGTGTCGCGGTCGTGGAAGACCTCTTCATCGCCTTCTACCTCGCGATCGTCGGCGTCGTGATCGGCGGCCAGCACAACATCTGGCTCATCGTGCTTCAGCTCGGTGTCTCATTCGCGTTCCTCGTGGCGATGTTCGCGCTCGCGCGATGGGGTGGCAAGCACGTCAGCCGACTGCTCGGCGCGCGCGACGACGAGCTGTTCACGATCCTGTTCTTCGGACTCGCTGTCGCATTCGGCGGCATCGGTGATCTGCTCGGGGTGTCGGAGGCGATCGGCGCGTTCCTGATCGGACTGGTGGTCGGGGCGACCCGGTTCCGCTCGCGAGTCGAGGGCTTCGCCCTGCCACTGCGTGACGTGTTCGGTGCGTTCTTCTTCGTGAACTTCGGACTCACGCTCAACCCGTACGCGTTTGGCAGCGTGCTCGTCCCGGTTGCCGTCGCTGTCGTGATGACGCTGCTCGTCAATGCGGGGGGCGGATGGCTGATCGCGCTCATCAACCGGCTGTCGCCACGCTATGGGCTCGGCATCGGGTTAATTTTGCAGAACCGCGGGGAGTTCGCGCTGATCCTGGCGACCCTGGCGACCGGGGCGCACCTGGATGCCCGCCTCACGCCGTTCGCGGGGCTGTACGTGCTCGTCATGTCCATCGTTGGACCCGTCCTCACCGTGAACTCCGAGCGGATTACGAGCCTGATCTACCGCCGAAGCGACCGTAGGGCCGCTCTACTCGCTGCCAACGCGCCCGCCGACACAGCTGCGGAAGAGGCGATCGCTCTCATGGAGGGAGCAATCGCCGGGCAGAGTTCGTCGGACGCAGACGATGTCGAAGATGACGATGACACCCCTCTGATCGGCGCTGAGGAACGGGTCTCGACGGCATCCGATCCGGAAGATCTGCCGGACGACGACGACAACAATCTGGTTCTCGACGAGACCATTCAGCAAGCCATGGAACAATCTGACCAGCAGAGTCATCGCAGGCGGGACCCCGAGTACTGAGTTCGCGCCAGCCGCCTCGGCGCAGTGTCGGATTGTCGATTAGGAGACCCAGCCCGTGTGGAGCGTAGCCCGGCGTCCCCGTTGGATTGCCGCGCTGGTGCTGGCGCTCGGGATTGCGGCCGGATTTGCGGCCCTCGGCCAGTGGCAGGTCGGTCGCGCCGTGCAGACCGCGACCGTCGTCAAGCTGCCGACCGAGAAGGTCATGCCGCTGTCCTCGGTCGCGACTCCGCAGAAGGAAGTCACCGACCGCGCGGCCGGACAGATGGTCAGCGTCGTCGGTCGCCGCGTTGTGGGGGATACCTACGTCATCAGTGATCGGGTGAACTTCGGCGTGACCGGATACTGGGTTCTCGGTCACGTTGTCGCGAAGAATGGGTCCAGCGTCGCCGTCGCGCTCGGCTGGACCAGGAGCAAGGCGAAGGCGGATGCCGAAGCTGGCATCCTGAGATCCGGCGCGCCGACCGCGCCGATCGTCGGCCGCTATCAGCCGACAGAGCCACCCGACCAGAACGACTTCGAGCACGACAAGCGCAGCGTCGTCTCCATCCCGTGGCTGATCAATGAGTGGAAGGTCGTCACTCCCACGACCTACGGCGGGTACATCGTGGATCGCACGGCACCGGCTGGCCTTACCGCCATCCAGTCGGTGCGTCCGGTCAACGATGTGACGCTCGATTGGCTCAACGTCTTCTACGCGATCGAGTGGGCGTTGTTCGCCGGATTCGCGATCTACCTCTGGTATCGGCTGGTGAAGGACGCGTGGGAGCGCGAGGAAGAAGTCGCCAACGACGCCGCCGGTGTGATTAATCCGGGTCGCGCACACTACTAGTCCTGGCAGCGTGCACTCCGCCAGCCCACCCCCAGCTAACTAGGCGCGTCCGGTCGTACACTGACGCCATGCCATCCCTGTCTTCCCTCATCGCGACGACCTACAAGCCGAAGTCCGAGACGATTCCGCTCATCCGCAGCGCACTCAAGATCTACAAGGTCTGCTCGTACGTGACCGGAACCTTCCTGCTCCTCCTTGTCGTTGAGATGGTTCTGAAATACATCTTCGATTACCAGGTTCAGCTCGGCGGCTCAAGCGGATTCATCGGGCTGGTCAACTACTACCCCAGCCTCGGGAAGTCGCCCGATCTGACGGGGGTCAACCTCAGCATCGGCATCCTCATCGTGCACGGCTGGTTCTACGTCGTCTACCTGATCTCGGACTTCACGCTGTGGTCCCGCATGCGCTGGCCGTTCCCGATGTTCATCCTCATCGCCCTCGGCGGAGTCGTTCCCTTCCTGTCGTTCATCGCGGAACACTTCGTCGCAAAACGCGCTCGTCGCGAACTTGCCGATCTCGAGAACGGTTCGAACGCATCCACACCCGCGACTGCTGCCAGAATGGATGGCAGAAACGTCGGCGGTGTGGAGGCAGCGAATTAGCGCAGAGAATAAGACTTCAAGCTCGAGTCAAACGGCGGCTCGACCCGTCCTCGTTGTCGACTTCGGGGCGCAATACGCGCAGCTGATCGCGCGTCGGGTGCGCGAGGCCGGCGTCTATAGCGAGATCGTCCCGCACACTGTCACAGCCGGTGAAGTCAGCGCGAAAAACCCCATCGGCATCGTCCTGTCCGGCGGCCCGTCGAGCGTGTACGAACCCGGATCCCCGTCGCTTGACCCGGCGATTCTCGGGCTGGGCGTCCCCGTTCTCGGGATCTGCTACGGGTTCCAGGTCATGGCCCAGCAGCTGGGCGGCGAGGTTGCACACACCGGGTTGAGTGAGTATGGCTCGACCGAGGTACACCTCGCATCATCAACCAGCACGCTGCTGGGTGATCAGCCCGCAGACCAGACGACCTGGATGAGTCACGGCGATTCGGTCTCAAAGGCGCCGGACGGCTTCGAGGTGCTCGCGTCGTCGGCATCCACTCCGGTGGCCGCCTTTGCCTCAGACGAACGCAAGCTCTATGGGGTTCAGTGGCACCCCGAGGTTCGGCACACTGCCTACGGCCAGGCGGTACTCGAGAACTTCCTGTACCGTGCTGCCGGCATCCCGGCTGACTGGAACAGCGGCAACGTCATCGCCGAGCAGGTCGAACGGATTCGCGCCCAGGTCGGCGGCGCGCGCGTGATCTGCGGACTGTCGGGCGGTGTGGACTCTGCCGTCGCTGCGGCACTGGTTCAGCGTGCCGTCGGTGATCAGCTCACCTGCATCTTCGTCGACCACGGCCTGCTCAGACAGGACGAGCGTAAACAGGTCGAGGAGGATTTCGTCGCATCCACCGGGGTGCGGCTGGTCACGGTGGATGCCGTTGATCAGTTCCTGGACGGACTCGCCGGTGTGACCGATCCGGAAGCAAAGCGCAAGATTATCGGACGGGAATTCATCCGGTCGTTTGAGAGCGCCGCGGAGGCCCTGGTGCTTGAGGCGCAGGGAGACGGATCATCGATCGACTTCCTGGTGCAGGGAACGCTTTACCCCGACGTCGTCGAGTCGGGGGGAGGCACGGGAACGGCCAACATCAAGAGCCACCACAACGTCGGCGGACTACCCGAGGATCTCCAGTTCCAACTCGTCGAACCGCTGCGAACTCTCTTCAAGGACGAGGTGCGCGCGATCGGTCGGGAGCTCGGCCTGCCCGAGGTCATCGTTTCCCGTCAGCCGTTCCCCGGCCCTGGCCTCGGCATCCGGATCGTCGGAGAAGTCACCCGCGAGCGCCTCGATCTGCTGCGCGCTGCGGATGCGATCGTGCGCGCGGAGCTCACCGCCGCGGGACTCGACGCAGAGATCTGGCAGTGCCCGGTCGTGCTGCTCGCCGACGTTCGCTCGGTTGGTGTTCAGGGCGATGGGCGCACCTACGGCCATCCGATCGTTCTCCGACCTGTCTCGTCGGAAGATGCGATGACCGCAGACTGGACTCGGCTGCCCTACGAGGTGCTCGCTCGAATCTCCAACCGGATCACCAACGAGGTGCCGGGCGTCAACCGAGTTGTTCTGGACGTGACCTCGAAACCACCCGGCACCATTGAGTGGGAGTGACGCCCAAAGGCGAAGGCCATTTCTGGCCTTCGCGGGCGTCACTCCGGCCGCCGTCTCGGCGGCCGGCAGACGCGCAAAGAGTGGGGCCATTTCTGGCCTTCGCGGGCGTCACTCCGGCCGCCGTCTCGGCGGCCGGCATCCGCAACCTAAGCCGGTAGTCGGGTGGCGCCTGACGACATCGCCGGTGTCGAGACCTACCTGCGGGTGATCGTCACCCTCAGTCCGAGCAGGCGCAAGAAGCCGACGAGCAGAGCGGCTCCGACGATGGCGACGGCGAGGATGCTCGCGAGGGCGGGTACGTCATCCCGCCACGTGAAGGCCAGGAGTCCCAGGGGAACGATCGGCGCGGCGGCAAGGACAACGCTTCCGGCCAACGCTCGATTTCCGAGCCGAGAGAAGACGACGGTGAGGAGCAACGCGAGCGGGATTCCGAGGAAGACCAGCCAGATCGCGAGGGGTGCCCAGAAGAAGTCGACATTGTTCGCTCCGTTCCCCCAGTATCCGTGACTGGCGGTTTGCAACCAGTTGGTCCCAACGATGATCGCGATGGCGGCTACGGATGTGACGGTTGCGCCCGAGCGAAGACGAGGCGGTCGAACGGCCAGGCCGGCGATCGTGATGATCGCGAGCAGGTCCAGGAATCCGAGGGTTACGGCGCCTGGATGGCCAAGAAGGCCAAGATGCCATGCGATGGTCGGCCAAACGATTGAGGCCGGAAGAAATGCGGCCAGTAGCGCGATCGCGACTCGGCGCAGGCCGATCATCGCGGCGATGCCCGCCGCGAACCACAAGAGGTAAACGCCCTGACCGGCGATGAGTACTTGTCCGAGGGCACTGATCAGCCAGACCCGCTGATAGGAGCCGTCGACAATCGCCTGCGCCCAGGTAAAGCCCCCGTATAACAGCCCGACCGTCGAGATGGCGAATCCGAGTCCCAGGGTCGCAACACCGGCGCGCCGGCGAACGGCGGCAGGAATCATCCGGCCCGGGAATGCGAAGCGCGCCAGGATGGCGCTGTGGCGCAGGTTCGAGAGTTCGCCGCGGGCGGGCGCGGTTCGCTGTTCGGCCTCCGCCTGGTCGAGGAGTGTTCCGAGTACAGCGGCACCGTTTCGGCTGCGCCACTTCTTTGGGTACCAGCCCAGCGCGCTGCGGTACGCCTGTTCGAGCGCGCTCACGCGGTCGCCACCTGTGTCGCGACCCGGACTGCTCGCTTCGTGAGCCGTTCGCGCGCGCGCTCGGCGTTTGCGGCCTGGCGCTCAGCCTCGGCCATCAGCGACTCTGCGCCCCTGTCGGTCAACTCGAAGTAGCGGCGAAGGCGACCCGCGACCACTTCGTCCCCCGCGGTCGAAACGAGGCCCTCGGTCTGAAGCCGGTCGAGCGCTGCGTATAGCGTCCCGACCCTGAGCCTGACGCGACCATCGGACAGCTCCTCTGCATCTTTGATGATTCCGTAGCCGTGCTTACGGCCATTCGCCAGCGACGCCAGAACGAAGAACGTTGGCTCGCGCATCTCTTGAGTCGTCATGCGGCCAACATAGTACGATGTCCGATATATATCAACCATCGAAAACTCCGTGAGAGGTCCCAATCGACCCTTAAAGTCGTTCTTTTATGGGTCGATTGGGACCTCTCACGGAGTTTTGCGGGTCGCGTCGAGAAAGCGGGCCAGCCACGCGGATGCGCCGACCACAACGCACTCGATGCCGAACGCCACCGGCTCGTCCTGGTTCGAGTGAAACGAATACGCCATGATCACGCCGCTGAAGATCGGAAATATGAGCACGACGTAGCTGCGCAGTGGCCGCTCACGGACCAGAAGCCAGCCAAACAAGACCGCGGCCATCACGAACAGGATCTGTGGCCCGGTCAACATGAGGAAAATCGCAATGAGGCTGGGGCCGAACGCAATCAACCGTCTCGCGCCGGTGGCCGGAAGCAGGAACCAGCCCGCGACATGCGCAATCGTGCCGAGGAGCAGAAACCCCAGGGCATAGGTGTTCGAACTCAGAAGGATGACCGTCCCCGCCGCGATGTAGGCGAGCCCGGCGAGATAGCGCCCGAGATACGTCCCCCAACGTAGCGTGTGCCGCCGCGTCGGTTCCGTGAACGCGGCCACGATCTACGCCGACCGGGTGAAAATCACGATGGCGACGACGAGCAGCGCGATGCCGACGAGGAAGACCCCAATGCCGCCGAGCAGGAGACCCCTATTGCGTTTGCGTGAATCGACTACGCCAGAGGCAACCGGTCGGATCGCGCCGGGAATGTCCGGTCGTTCCACCGCGATCCCGCAGTGCACGCAGAATTTCCAGTTCGGCGCGAGGGGAGATCCGCAGCCAGCACACGTCTCCATATCCTTCGATTGTATTGGGGTAGCGTTTCGCGAATGAGCACACGACCACTCGTCATCGCACACCGCGGTGCCAGCGGCTACCGCCCAGAACACACGGCGGCCGCGTACCAGTTGGCGATTGCCCAGGGAGCGGATGCGGTCGAGCCCGATCTCGTCGCAACCAAGGACGGTGTGCTCGTCATTCGCCACGAGAACGAAATTTCCGGGACGACGGATGTTGCGTCGCGCCCCGAGTTCGCGGACCGGAAGACAACGAAAACGGTTGATGGCGTGAACCACACCGGGTGGTTCACGGAAGACTTCGCCTGGGCCGAACTGGCCACGCTGCGGGCGCGGGAACGATTGGCGACAGTTCGACCGGCGAACGCGAAATTCGACGGTCAACAGGGGATCCTTCGGCTCACGGACCTGGTCGACATCCTGAACAACGCGGCGCGCCCTGTGGTCATGGTTGCGGAACTCAAACACACGACGTACTTCGACAGCGCGGGTCTGGCACTCGAAGAGATGTTTGCCTCGGAGATCGCGCAGTGGGCGCGCCCGAGCAACCTCATCGTCGAATCGTTCGAGCAGGGCGCCCTGACGAAAGTCCAGGAGCTCAACGTACCCGGCAGGGTAACGTTTCTGGCCGAGGCATCCGGATCGCCCGCTGACCAGGTGGCGCAGTTCGGTTCACAGGCCCGCACCTTCGCCGACTACCTGACCGATGCGGGGCTGGCACGTCTTGCCAACGAGGTCGACGGGGTCAGCGTGGACAAGGCGCTCCTGCTCCAGACGGATGCGAGCGGGGCCGTGACGGGAGCAACAGACCTGCCCGCGCGCGCCCGCTCACACGGCCTGGAAACCTTCGTCTGGACCCTGCGTGCGGAGAATCGTTTCTTGGAGCGAAACTTCCGACACGGCGTGAGAAAGCGTGACCTCGGCGATTGGCGCAGGGAGTTCGAGCTGATCATGAGCACGGGGGTCGACGGAGTTTTCGCCGACCAACCCGACCTCGCAATCGCGGCCCGGGCGCTGCTCTAACAGCCCATGCGCCCCACCCGATCGAGGGTCGGTTGGGCGGCCTAGACTGGGGCGGTTATGACGTTTGTCCTCGATGGTTTCGACCCCGCGCAGGGTGGTTCGTCGCCGGGTGGTCCGACGCCAAAGGGCGCGACAAACGGCGACACGCCTCCCGTTCCCGACGAAGCGCTTCTCGAGGGTCTGAACCCTCGGCAGCGTGAGGCCGTGCTCTACCGGGGGCAGTCGCTCCTGATCGTCGCCGGCGCCGGATCGGGCAAGACCAGTGTGCTCACCCGCCGCATTGCCGGGCTGTTGCAGACCCGAGAGGCGTGGCCGAGCCAGATCCTCGCGATCACGTTCACCAACAAGGCCGCGGCAGAGATGCGCGATCGTGTCGGCGCGCTGATCGGTCGTGAGGGCGCGGAAGGAATGTGGATTTCGACCTTCCACTCGGCCTGTGTGCGCATCCTCCGTCGTGAAGCCGAGAATTTCGGGTTCACAAGGAGCTTCACGATCTACGACTCGGCAGACTCGCGTGCGCTGGTCAAGCGCATCATCAAGGAGCTGGATGCCGACACACTCGGGTTCACCGTCGGCAACGTTCTCGGCAAGATCTCGAAGGCCAAGAACGAGCTGTCCGACGTTGAGTCGTATGCCCGTTCGGCCAACTTCAACGATCCGAACGAGGCGGGATTCGTCGAGATCTTCCGTCGGTACACCAAGGCGCTGAGCGACGCCAACGCGTTCGACTTCGACGACCTGATCGCACAGACGGTATATCTCTTTCGCGCATTTCCCGCGGTCGCGGCGCTCTATCGTCGTCGATTTCGACACATCCTGGTCGACGAGTACCAGGACACCAATCACGCGCAGTACTCGCTCATTCGCGAACTGACCCGAGGGGTGGATGCTGCTACCGCGAACGATCTCGAGGCGGAGAACGGGTTCACGAAGTCGCGTCGAGGTCCGCGCGGTGAGATCCCGGGCGCCTCGCTGACCGTCGTCGGCGACTCGGACCAGTCGATCTACGCCTTCCGTGGGGCGGACATCCGGAACATCGTCGAGTTCGAGCACGACTTCCCACACTCAAAGGTGATCCTGCTTGAGCAGAACTATCGCTCGACCCAGAATATCCTCGACGCCGCAAACTCCGTCATCTCGAACAACTTCGATCGCAAGGACAAGAAGCTCTTCACGACGATCGGCGCGGGCGACAAGATCGTCGGATTCACCGGCTACTCCGGCCACGACGAGGCGCAGTTCGTCGCGGACGAGATCGGCAAGCTGCACGACGGCGGCGTCGCGTACAAAGACATCGCGGTGTTCTATCGCACCAACGCACAGACGCGAGCGCTCGAGGAGATCTTCATCCGCTCGGCGCTGCCCTATCGAGTGCTCGGAGGCACAAAGTTCTACGAGCGCGCGGAGATCAAGGACGCGCTTGGCTATCTGATCACGGTGGCGAATCCGCGCGACGCGCTCGCTCTTCGACGCGTCATGAACGTGCCGAAGCGCGGCATCGGACCGGCGACCGAAGCGGCGCTGCAGTCGTTCGCTGACACCAACGACATGTCGCTTCGTGAGGCGATGGCGAGTGCCGGTGAGTTGGGGCTCGGGCCGAAGGTCACCGGCGCGATCCTCGAGCTCGCCGAGATTCTCGATGAGGTCGGTGCGACCGCCGACCTCTCGCAGGTCCGGCCGGCAGGCCCCGCCGACGTACTCATCACGCTGCTGCAGCGCACGCGATTTGTTGAGGCCCTGCGCAAAACCGGCGACCCGCAGGACGAGGCTCGAGCGGAGAACGTTGAGGAACTCATCTCGGTCACCAAGGAGTTCCAGAAGAACAATCCCGAGGGCACGCTGCTCGACTTCCTCACCGAGGTGTCGCTGGTGGCGGCGGCCGACGAGCTGGACGACTCGTCGGGAACCGTCTCGCTCATGACGCTGCACACCGCCAAGGGCCTCGAATACGAGGCCGTGTTCCTGACCGGGGTCGAGGAAGGACTGCTGCCGCACCAGATGTCTGCGGGCGAGGTCGGCGGGCCGGCGGAGGAGCGCCGGCTGTTCTACGTCGGCATCACGCGCGCTCGCCGTCGCCTGTACGTCTCGCTCGCGATGACGCGTGCGCAGTTCGGCGAGGTAGGCGTGGCGATGCCGAGCCGGTATCTGCAGGAGATCCCGGCGGAGCTCATCGACTGGAAGCAGTCGCCCGGAGACGCGACGAGTCGCGGGGGAACCCAGCCGCGGGCGCTCAATGCCCGCCGCGAGGGCGGCTTCAGCTTCCGCGAGTCCGTCGGGCAGCTGCCGCCGGCGCCCAAGCCCAAGACCGAGTGGACGAGCGCGGTCACCAACAGGGTGCGGGACAACGGCGATCTCACCCTGGCAGCCGGCGATCGCATCCGTCATGCGGACTTCGGTGAGGGTCGGGTCACGGCGGTCACCGGGGTGGCGCCGAAGGCCGTGGTCGAGGTGCAGTTCGACATCGCCGGCCGCAAGCGGCTGCTCGTCAAGATCGCGCCCATCGAGAAGCTTTGAGCCCTCACCCACGGGGGTGAAAGCGGATGGT
>DATAZU010000006.1:0-117019 GCA_036271875.1 Galbitalea sp. | reverse complement strand
TCCGGATATGCCCGAGGGCTAGTCGACCAGCACCTCAGCCGGCACGAGAGGCGGTCTGGCGGGCGTCGTAGACGGCCGTGAGGGCGCCAAGGAGCGCCTCGGCCGAGGCGTCCCAGCTGTAGTGGCTCGCGCGCTCGATCGCGAGTTTTGATCGCCGAGACCACTCACGGGAATCCTCAAGCGAGTGGACGCCCGAGGCGAATGACTCCGGATCCCTTGGATCGAAAAACACGGCGGCGTCTCCCCCGATCTCGCGAAAGATTGGGATGTCGCTGACGGCAACCGGCGTTCCACCGGACATCGCCTCGACAAGCGGAAGCCCGAACCCCTCGTTCAGCGAGGCAGTCACGAGGGCCGTCGCACTGGAGAGAACCTCGGAGTACTGCTCGTCGGTCGCGCCCTGGTGAAAAACGAGCGAGCCCTCGGGGGCGAGCGCACTGAGTCGGCCAATCGTTGCGTCATCCGCCCGACTCATCAGATGCAGCGTGTAGTCGGGTAGCAGCCGCATGCCACGTGCCAACAGCTCGACGTTCTTGTACGGCATGAAGGAGCCCATGTAGACGAGTTCACGTTTCGGCTCGGCATCACGGCCAACCAGAGACGGCTCAACCGCGTTCGACACGACGGTGATCGGATGTGTCGTCAGATGGTGACGGATCATGAGCTCGCGGGTCGTCTCGGAAACGGTTGCATGCGCATCCGCCCGCTTGAGCAATGCCCGTTGCGGTCCCCAGGACAGGTGGTACAGCCGCCACAGCAATCGAACCGGCCACGCAAGATCACGCGGCGGAGTCCGGTTCTCGTAGTAGATGAGGTCGTGGACCGTGGTCACGAGCCCGAAGTGCCGACCGAACGGCCCCATGGTCTGCATCGGAGTGAACACCACATCCGGCTCGAAGCGATTCAGTCGTCGCGAAACCAGTGGCTCAACCGCGGCGGTCGGTGCGGTCGCCATTACCCATGGCAGGTTGGGAAGCATGGTCAGCTGTTGTTGGTCTGAGATGACCATCGTGACGGGTACCAGCTTGCCGAGCGCTGTTACCAGTCCGGCGGTGAATCGGCTGATCCCATCGTGTCGCGGATACCGCGTGTAGCGGCAATCAAAGAGGATTTTCACCGAGCGGGCTTTCGAGGGGACCTCTGCCGAGGGGACTTCTGTTTACCCGCAACGCGCTCCGCAACGAAGGTCTCGATGAGCGCGGCCGCTTCCGTCGGTCGCTCATAGTGAATCAGGTGCCCGACATCGGGGATGACGTGCAGTTCGGCATCTGGCATCGTGTCGGCCAGTTTTTGCTCATCGACGACCTTCGTGATCTGATCCTTCTCGGCCGCGATGAGAAGCGTTGGCACGGCGATCGAGGTCGCGTATTCCTGCACGTAGTGCACGGTCGACGCGGCGAACGCATCGCTCAGTGTGTCTCGATCCGCGAAGCGACTGAAATAGGTGGTGTGCTGGGAGTGGATCCACCGGCGGAGCACGGGATCTTTCGTGACCGCCATCTGTTGCGTGACGAAGCGCGTAATGAGTGCGCTGCCGAGCCAGGCGTATCCGAGGCCCTTGGGCAGGGCCGCCCCGATCCGGTAATAGAGCGCGGTCAGCCGCGAAATAAAGGCCTTCGGACCCTCGAGCGCCGGAGCCGCGATCGGATTAACCAGAATGAGGGCCGGGGTGGCAAGCCCGCCGGCCACGGCGGCAGCGGTCACAATCGAACCGAACGAGTGCCCGAGGATGACGGGCCGCCTCGAGAGGCCAAGCAACTCGATGAACTGTCCCAGCCAGCGTCCGTAGCCGTCGACATCCTCAGCCGCCGCCGTCATAGGCGTCGATTCGCCGAAACCCGGCAGGTCGGGATTGATCACGCGGATGCCGCGCAGCTGCGCGATCACGGGTTCGAGTCCGTGGTGCTCCCCGCGAAACCCATGAATCGCGACGATCGTCGTCGCTGCGTCGGCCGGTCCGTAGTCCCAGTAGTGGCTGTCGCTCCCCAAAATTGAGAGCCTGCCGGTCCGCACAGGAATCGTGGCAAGAGCCTTGGCGTATGGGCTCTCGATGTTCACCGCTCGATTGTACGCAGCGTGGCATCACTGTAAGCGCTTGCCTAACGCCCCTAGACTGATTTCGTGACGTTCACTGCGCCCATCCAGCTTCCCGGACTCGCCCTCGACACGGAGTGGTATCGCCGCGCCGTTTTCTACGAGGTCATGGTGCGCAGCTTCGTGGACAGCAACGGCGACGGCTCCGGCGACCTCAGCGGGCTCATCTCACGCCTCGACTACCTGCAGTGGCTCGGAATTGATGCGCTCTGGCTACCCCCGATCTACCAGTCGCCACTGCGCGATGGCGGATACGACGTGTCCGACTTCCGCACGATTCTTCCGGAGTTTGGAACGGTCGAAGAATTTCGCGAACTGGTGCGTCGCGCGCACGAGCGCAACATGCGAATCGTCATCGACTACCCGCTCAATCACACGTCGGACGCGCACGACTGGTTCCAGCAGTCCCGATCGGATCCGGATGGTCCGTACGGCGACTACTACGTGTGGAGCGACACCGACGAGAAGTACCCGAACATCCGCATCATCTTCGTCGACACCGAGGAATCGAACTGGACCTTCGACCCGGTTCGCCGGCAGTTCTTCTTTCACCGGTTCTTCTCGCACCAACCCGACCTGAACTTCGAGAGTCCTGCGGTCCGCCAGGAAGTCTTCGACATCATCCGGTTCTGGCTCGACATGGGTGTTGACGGCATTCGGCTTGACGCCATTCCGTACCTGTTCGAGTCGGATGAGGGGAACGGCGAGGGCGAGCCCGCGACTCACGCGTTCCTGCGTGAGATCCGTGCCATGCTCGACCGCGATTACCCCGGTCGGATCCTGATTGCCGAGGCGAACCAGTGGCCGCAGGAAGTCGTGTCGTTCTTCGGCACCGAGGATGAGCCGGAGTGCCACATGGCCTTCGATTTCCCGGTCATGCCGAGGATCTTTTACTCGCTCCGCGCCCAGCAGGCGGGCGAGCTCATCCGCATCATGTCCGAGACGACGGATGTGCCGCCGGGCGCAGGCTGGGGCGTTTTCCTGCGCAACCACGACGAACTGACGCTCGAGATGGTGTCAGAGGAGTACCGGCAGGCCATGTATGGCTGGTACGCATACGATCCGCGGATGCGATCGAACATCGGTATCCGTCGTCGCCTGGCCCCCCTGCTGGACAACGCCCGGGCGGAACTCGAGTTGGCTCACGCGCTGCTCTTCGCGCTCAAGGGCAGCCCGTTCCTGTACTACGGAGACGAGATCGGCATGGGCGACAACATCTGGTTGCCCGATCGAGACAGCTCGCGAACCCCCATGCAGTGGAATCCCGATCGCAATGCCGGATTCTCGAGTGCTGATCCCGGCAAGCTCTACTCCCCCGTGGTCCAGTCGCTGGTCTACAACTACTCGCTGGTCAACGTCGAGTCGCAACTCGCGCAGTCGAGGTCGCTGCTGCACTGGATCCGGAACGTCGTGCACGTGCGCAAGGCGCATCCGGCTTTCGGCCTCGGCTCACTCACGATGGTCTCGACGAACCACGAGTCGGTGCTCGCCTTCGTTCGGGACTACGAGGGGTCTGGAACGCAGTTCGGCGACGCTCCCGAGCGCATCCTGTGCGTCTTCAGTTTCTCCCATAACCCAATCTCGGTCGATATCGACGCGACGTCGATTGCGGGGGCAGTGCTGACGGACCTGTTCGGCGGCGGTCAGTTTCCCTCCGTCGGCGACGACGGAGGGCTCACACTGACGCTCGGGACCCAGGACTTCTTCTGGCTGCGGGTGGACTAGCAGTTGTCACTCCCGGGACGGATGCGGTTGCCGCATCACTCGCTCAGGCTGGGATCGTGCGAATCCTGGGTCAGGTCCTGTTCTTTGTCATCGTGATTGTGTTTGTGATTGTGGTGGTCGGCGGCCTCGGTGATCTCAGACAGCTTCTGCGGGCGGCACGCTTTCCGTGGTGGTAAATCCTGTCGTCCGGTGGTCGTAGGGTTTCCTGCATGAGCGATAACTGGTTCGACACCCTTGGCGTATTCGACTTGGAGACCACGGGAATCGATGTCGAAACCAGCCGCATTGTCTCCGCATACATCGGGGTGCTTGATGCACACGGCAACCTGGTCGAACAGTGGAACTGGCTCGCGAACCCTGGCGTCGAGATCCCGGTCGGGGCAAGCGCTGTGCACGGGATTACGACGGAGCGAGCCCGCGCGGAGGGTCGACCCGCCGCGGAGGTCGTGAAAGAGATCATCGGCGTTCTCGCGTCCCTCTTCGACCGCGGTCTCGCCGTCACCATTTACAACGCGCCGTACGACTTGAGCCTCCTGTACCACGAGGCCCTTCGCAACGATTTGAGTCCTCTCGGCGAACCCGCGCCCATCATCGATCCGCTGGTTCTCGATAAGGCGATCGACAAATATCGCAAGGGTAAGCGCACGCTCGAGTTCGCCGCGGAGGTGTATGGCGTCAGCCTCGTCGATGCGCACGACGCCAGCGCGGATGCGATCGCGGCCGGGCGAGTCGCCCAGGCGATGGCAAAGCTGTACCCGGACGAGCTGGCTGTGGAGGCGCGGCTGCTGCACATGCGTCAGATCGACTGGTGTGCCGAGCAGTCCGCGGATTTCCAGGACTATATGCGGCGCACTCACAACCCGGACTTCACCACGTCGGGGTTGTGGCCCGTTCGCTGACAGACGGCTTGGTGTCGGGAACTGCTCGCGAATTCCTCGCCCAGTCACGCATACTTGACGAGGTGAAGTCGAGCGCGAAGTCGGGGACGAGCGCACGGGTCCTGATCGGTCTCGTGGGCGTTCTCGGATTGGCATTGCTGAATGTGGCGCTGCCGGCCCAGGCATCCGCGCCGGTCGACGCGACCAACGCTCTGCCACCTACCGGTGCTGGAATAGACATCTCCTTCCCGCAGTGCGCCGCGACGTCGCACGTCGATCTTCCTGCTGGCATTCCGTTCGCGATCGTCGGTATCAATGGCGGTTCCGCGAATAATGACAACCCGTGCCTTCAGAGTGAGTACAACTCGGCGCTTCTGCTCGCAGGCACCACCGGCCAGCCACACGCCTCGGTGTACGTCAACACCGGAAATCCCGCGCTGGCCGGCGCCTGGTGGCCGACAGGCGACACAGCGCAGGACGGGGCTCCCGTCGCGAACCCCGATGGGACGTGCGAGCACAGGGCAGGATCGGCGTGCGCATACGTCTATGGGTACTCCATGGCGCGCGCCGACTACCAACGAGCCGTCGACCGACTGACCCGCGTTCCGAACCTGTGGTGGCTCGATGTTGAGACTACGAACACCTGGCAGGCCGACCTGCCCGCGAACTCGGCATCGCTGAGCGGAATGGTCGACTACTTCCAGAGCAAAGGCCTGACGGTTGGCATCTACTCGACGTCATTGCAGTGGAAGAAGATCGCGGGTGTCACGCCGTCCACCAGCCACCTCGCTGGTCTTCTCAGTTGGCTCGCGGGCGGTACGTATGTCGGCGCGCCAAAGGACTGCCAGAAGCCCCCGCTAACGCCCGGCGGACGGGTCGCGATGATCCAGTTCGTGACTCACCTCGACAACGACTATTCCTGCGCGGAGTTCAGTGCGGCGTCGGCTGCGATCGCCGCGCCGGTGCCGCCGGTCGCGGGGAGCACACTCGTGGCGACCGCAAGCAACTGGGGGCCGGGAGTGTCGTACTCATACCAGTGGGACCGCAACAACGTGATCATTCCCGATGCGACATCGTCGACATACACGACGACGAGCAAGGATACCGACGCCAACATCACGGTCACGATCACCGGGATGAAGCTCGGGTACGGCACCACACCGAAGACCAGTCCCCCGGTGGCGATCCTCGGGCAACTGACGCCAGCTACTCCACGGCTCTCCGGCACGTTCACGAGCGGGCACACGCTCACTGTGACGCCGGGGACGTGGAGGCCGGCGCCCGTGAGCTTTACATACACCTGGTACCGCGACGGCGCCCAGGTTGCTTCGGGGACGACCGCCACGACGTACTCGCTCACTGCACAGGACGTCGGCCACTACATCACGGTTGCCGTGACGGGCACCGAGAACAACTATGCGACGCTGACGCTGTCGGCGATGTCGCCGCTGATCGCATCCTGACGGGTTCGAAGCTGCCTTCGGACAGAGAGAACGGGCGCCCGACTCTCGTCGGACGCCCGTTCTTCCGAACCTGCTGGGCTACTTGCTGAAGCCCTTGTAGCGCGAGTTGAACTTCTCAACGCGGCCAGCGGAGTCGAGGATGCGCTGCTTACCCGTGTAGAACGGGTGCGACGCCGAGGAGATCTCCACGTCGATGACCGGATACGTGACTCCATCGAGGTCGATGGTCTTCTCGCTGGTCGCGGTGGAGCGCGTCAGGAACGTCTCACCCGACGCGAGGTCGCGGAAAACGATCGGAGCGTACTCGGGGTGGATGTCTGACTTCATGGTGATTCCTTGAGAATTGGCGTTGGTGTGGTGCTTGGAGAAAAGTCGCGGCGAGACCCAGGGCCTCAGAGCCGACTAATCAGAATACCAGACGGATGCTGGCGGGGCGACTCACCGTGCGCGAGCGCTGAATCGGCCGTGTGACGTCGAAAGCTCGAGGTCGAGTCCGAACGTCGTGGAGAGTTTCTTTGCCGTAATGACCTCGTCCAGTGTGCCCTCTCCAACAACCTTGCCGTCGGCGAGCAGCAGCGCGTGAGTGAAGCCCGATGGAATCTCCTCGACGTGATGGGTGACCATGATGATTGCGGGCGAATGTTTTGACTTGGCAAATCCACTGAGCAACTGCAGCAGCTCCTCGCGCGAACCCAGATCGAGACTTGCTGCGGGCTCGTCCAACAGCAGTAGTTCGGGATCCGTCATGACGGCTCGCGCGATCAGTACCCGCTTCTGCTCCCCATCGCTCAGTCCACCAAAACGGCGCTCGGCGAGCTGGTCGAGCTTCCACTCCCCCAGCACTCGGTGCGCCCGCGCAACATCCACGTCTTCGTACTCTTCATTCCAGCGACCGGTCACCGAGTATGCGGCCGTCATGACGACATTCAGCACGGTTTCGTCTCCGGGGATTCGGCGGCTCATCGCCGAGGAGACGAGCCCGATGCGCGGCCGCAGGTCGAAGACATCCACCTTCCCGAGTGTCGTATCGAGAAGCTCCGCGGTACCGGAGGACGGATGCAGCAGCGCGGCCGCGATCTGAAGAAGAGTTGTCTTGCCCGCGCCGTTCGGACCGAGAATTACCCAGCGGTCATCGGCCTTCACCGACCACGTCACGTGATCAACGATGGGTTTCTTGTCTCGAACAACGGAGATATCGGTCAGCCGGAGGACGCTTGCCATGATGCCTCAAGCCTAGATCAGCGAGGAATAGATCTCTTTCGTGCGAAGAGCTATCCGGTCCCAACTGAACAGCGATTCTGCCCGCGCCCGTCCGGCCGCGCCCATCTTCCTTGCGAGCTTGGGGTTGCTGACGACCAGGGTCAGTGCGGCGGCAAGGTCTGCAACGAAACGGTCGGGGTCCACCGGCGTACCCGTGCCGTCGGTCGCCTGATCGATGGGCACCAGCCTGCCGGTCACTCCGTCGTCGACGACCTCGGGAATTCCGCCCGTCGCGGTACCGACGACCGCAATGCCGCAGGCCATGGCCTCCAGGTTGACGATGCCAAGGGGCTCGTAGATCGAGGGGCAGACGAACGTCGTGGCACTGGTCAGTACTGCGCTGAGTTCGGACCGGCTGAGGAGACGGTCGATCCAGACCACCCCGGTGCGAAGCTTCTGCAGCGCGGCGACACCGGACCGCACCTCCTCCAGGATCTCCGGTGTGTCGGGAGCACCGGCGCAGAGCACCACCTGGACCTCCTGGGGCAGCAGGGCTGCCGCACGCAGCAGGTACGGGAGTCCCTTCTGGCGGGTGATTCGGCCGACGAAGACGACGGACGGTCGTGCAGGGTCAACGCCGAGCGCCGCTACCAGCTTGTCGTCGTGGTTCGGTTTCCAGGCGGTCAGATCGATGCCGTTGTACACCACTTCAACCTTCGCGGGGTCGAGGGTCGGATAGCAGCGCAGGATGTCGCGCCGCATGCCGTCGCTCACGGCGATAATTTTGGCTGCACTAGCGAAGGCGGATGCTTCGATCCAGCTCGAGAGCCGGTACCCGCCGCCGAGTTGCTCGGCCTTCCACGGTCGTAGTGGCTCGAGCGAGTGGGCCGTGACGACGTGCGGGATGCCGTAGAGCAGCGATGCGACCTGTCCAGCAGCGTTGGCGTACCAGGTGTGGGAGTGAACCAGATCGGCGCCGGCAACGTCGTGAGCCATTTGCAGGTCAACGCCGAGTGTCGCAAGTGCAGGATTCGCATCTGCCAGATCGGCTGGCACAAGATATGAGGACACCTCAGCCTCGTCGCGGGGCTTACCGAATGCTCGGACGCGAACATCCGTATCGTGCCGACGGAGCGCCCGGACGAGCTCGGCAACGTGTACGCCAGCCCCGCCGTAGACCTCTGGCGGATATTCCCTGCTCAGAAGATCGACTCGCATCCCTGAACGCTAGTACAGCCGCTCCAGCACGTCCTACTCTGAGCATGTGGCGTCGAAGAAGATCTTTGGGATAGTACTTGCCGGCGGCGAGGGCAAACGGCTCATGCCGCTCACAGCCGACCGGGCGAAACCGGCCGTGCCCTTTGGCGGCGGCTATCGCCTCATTGACTTCGCCCTCAGCAACCTGATCAACTCGGGTCTGCGCCAGATCGTTGTGCTGACCCAGTACAAGTCGCACAGCCTTGATCGTCACGTTTCCCAGACCTGGCGCCTCGACGGGATCACGAGCTCGTACGTCGCCTCCGTACCGGCGCAGCAGCGCCTCGGCAAGCGCTGGTTCGCAGGCTCTGCCGATGCCATTCTGCAGAGCCTCAACCTGTTGCGAGACGAGCGGCCGGACATTGTGGTTGTCGTCGGTGCCGACCACGTCTATCGGATGGACTTCGCGCAGATGATCGATGCGCACATCGACTCCGGCGCAGGGGTGACCGTTGCCGCCATCCGTCAGCCCATCTCGCTCGCCGACCAGTTCGGGGTTATCGAACTTGACGAGAAGGATCCACGCCGGATCGGTGCATTTCACGAGAAGCCGCAGAACGCCGTCGGTCTCGCGGATTCCCCCGGCGAGGTTCTAGCGTCCATGGGCAACTACGTCTTCGATGCCAACATCCTGATGGATGCCGTCACGCGTGACGGCGAAAGCACCGAGTCGAATCACGACATGGGCGGTGACATCGTTCCGGATTTCGTCGCCCGGGGCGAAGCGGCCGTGTACGACCTCAACCAGAACGATGTTCCCGGGTCAACCGAGCGCGACAAGTTCTACTGGCGGGATGTTGGGACCATCGACTCGTTCTTCGACGCGCACCAGGACCTGATTTCGGCGCTGCCGATCTTCAACCTGTACAACCGTGAGTGGCCGATCTTCAGCCAGCAACTCAACTCGCCCCCGGCGAAGTTCGTTCGTGACGCGAAAGGCAATCTAGGGACAACCATCGATTCCATCGTGTCGCTCGGCACGCTCGTATCGGGTGGCCACCTCGAGCGCAGCGTGCTGGGATCGTGGTGCGTCATCGAATCGGGATCATCGGTCGTCGACTCGGTCGTCTTCGATCGCGTGCACATCGGACCGAATGCGATTGTTCGACGGGCCATCCTGGACAAGGACGTCGAGATTGCAGTGGGTGCCCGTGTCGGGGTCAACCACGATGACGATCGCGCCCGCGGTTTCACCGTCACCGACTCCGGCATCACGGTGGTCGGGAAGGGCGTCGTCGTTTCCTAGACTTGGGTGCCATGGCCCGATTCCTCGTAGTGCTCGACGTCGACTCGACACTCATCGAGAACGAGGTCATTGAGCTTCTCGCGGAGCAGGCCGGATCTCTGGAGCAGGTGGCTGCAATCACCTTCAAGGCGATGAACGGCGAGCTGGACTTCGAAGAGAGCCTTCGCTCCCGAGTTGGGACCCTTCGGGGACTTCCGGCTTCCGTGTTCGAGACGATCCACGCCCGGGTCACGGTTACCAGCGGCGTACCAGAGATGGTGGCTGCGGTGCAGGCGGCCGAAGGTGCGGTCGGCGTTGTGTCTGGGGGGTTCCACGAGGTCATCGATCCGATCGCGCAGGCGCTCGGGCTCAACTATTGGCGGGCGAACCGGCTCGAGGTGGCCGACGGGACACTGACCGGCGGACTCGTCGGACCGGTCATCGACGCTGCGGCAAAGGCATCCACTCTTCGCGAGTGGGCCGAAGACTTCGGTGTTGCGCTGACACAGACAATTGCCGTGGGCGACGGCGCGAACGATCTCCCCATGATGGCAATCACGGGCCTCGCGGTCGGCTTCGATGCCAAGGCGCCCGTGCGAGACGAGGCGAACGTCGTCATGGATGTCCGCGACCTGTCGCAACTGCTGCCTCTGCTTGGCCTTCGTGGCTGAGTACTTGGCTAGTGCCCCATACCGAGCCCACCATCGACCGGGATGACGGCTCCGGAGATGTAGCCGGCGTCGTCCCCGGCGAGCCACGTGATCACCTTGGCGACCTCGCCGGGAGTGGCGTACCGTCCCGCCGGGATCGACTTCTTGTACTCGGCCTGCTGCTGCTCGGACAACTCCGCGGTCATATCGGTCTCGATGAAGCCGGGCGCAACCACGTTCGCGGTGATCCCGCGAGAACCCAGCTCCCGAGTGACCGATCGGGCAAGACCCACCAGGCCGCTCTTGGATGCCGCGTAGTTGACCTGTCCGGCTGACCCGAGCAGGCCAACGACACTTGACACCAGAACGATGCGCCCGAACCGGGCCTTGAGCATCCCCTTGGATGCTCGCTTCACCACTCGAAATGCGCCGGCAAGATTCGTGTTGATCACGCTCTCGAAGTCGTCGTCGCTCATCCGCAGCAGCAGCATGTCGCGGGTGATTCCCGCGTTGGCAACGACCACCTCGATCGGACCGAGCTTCTCTTCGACCTCGGCGAAGGCCGCATCGAGACTGGCTCCGTCCGTGACATCCGCCCGTACCGTGAGCGCACCATCGGGGCCACTACCCGATCTCGCCGTTACCGCCACGCGGTGTCCCGCAGCAAGAAACTCCTCGGCGATCGCGAAACCAATGCCGCGATTGCCCCCTGTGACCAAAACGGTACGTGTCGTCGTCATGGCTCCCAAGCCTACCGACGAGCCGGAGCGACGTAGGCTGGGAGCGAATGAAGAAACAGCCAGTGCAGTCAGCCACCTCGCTGCCGCAGTCGCCAGATGCGGAGCGACGCGGCCGCATGATCAGATACCTGATCACGATGCTGATTCGGCTCATCTGTTTCATCGCGGCGATCTTCGTCTACAACTGGTGGCACAACTGGTGGGCGCTCATTCCCCTTGCCGGGGCGATCATTCTGCCGTACGTCGCGGTTGTGCTTGCCAACACGGTTGTCCAGCCGCGTGTGGTCCCGGTCGAGCGGCCGGGAAGCCTCGTTCACGTGGGTCGCGATCAGGCCGGTCCAGACGCATGATCGGATTCGATGCCGGATCCGAGCCCATCTGCTCGCGAGCGGGATGCGACTCGGCCGCGACCTCAACCGTGAACTGGCGCAATCCGAAGATCCACTCGGCTGACCGGGTCAAGGTCTGGCACGCCTGCGACGAACACGTCGGATACCTGCGGGATTACCTGGACGCGCGCGACTTTCCCGTCGTGGTCGCTCCACTCGGCACCGAGGTCACCGCGCTCCCGGACGTGGTGTCGACTCAGCTATGAAGGACTTTCTAGCCAGATGGAGGTTCGCCGCCCAGCGTCGCTGGTTCACCTACCTCGGGATGGCGATCGTTTTTGCGGTCGCCTGCGTGTTCCTGTCCCGGTGGCAGTTCGGCAGGAACGAGCAGACGGTGACCGAGAACACCCTGGTCACGGCGAACTACAAGGCTGCCGCTGTGACGCCGTCGGTTCTGCTGCCCTCGAAATCTTCGTATTCGAGCCAGAACGCCTGGCGCAAGGTCACGCTCACCGGCGAGTACCTGCCGTCGAAGCAACTGCTCGTGCGTGATCGCTCGCTTGGCGACGATCCCGGTTTCGAAGTGCTCACTCCATTCCGGGAGACGAACGGCGACGTCTTCATCGTTGATCGAGGATGGGTTTCTGTCGGTACGAAGCACTCGTATCCCGACTACATTCCACCGGCTCCGACCGGGCACGAGGTCGTGACTGCGCGCCTGCAGGGCAGTGAGACGGTGCTGCCCGGACGGACATCGCCCAAGGGTCAAATTTCGGAGATCAACCTGCCGACGGTGACACAAATGGTGCATCTGACGGGCACATACACCGGCGCATACGGCTTGCTGACGTCGGAAACCCCTAAGCCGGTGGCACGCCCGATCGCAGCCGCCAAACCCGTGCTCGATCCGGGGCCGTTCCTGTCATACGCGTTCCAGTGGATACTGTTCGCGATCATGGGCTTCGGCGGGTTGGCCTGGGCGCTTCGTCAGGAGTACCGCATCCGTAATTCGCAGGATCCGGTGGAGCGCCAGCATGCGGCGGAGCGGGCGCAGAAGGCGAGCAGACGAGCGCCAACGGACGCCGACATCGAGGATGCCGAGATCGCGGATGCCGCGGCCGCCGTCAATCGCGCCGCCGCAGAGCGCTACCGCCGAGAGATGATCGACGCCGGCTAGTCCCATCCACCTTTTTCAGGAACATCTGTGACGGGTGGTGACTAAGTCAACGATCGAGGCGTCATCCGTCACTTCCGTCACAGATGTTCCTGAAAAAGGTAGGGAAGAACTAAGCGAGGGCGATCAGGTCGGCGTAGTCGCGGTTCCAGTGGTCCTCGACGCCGTCCGGCAGGATGAGCACCCGCTCGGGATTGAGCGCCTCCACTGCGCCCTCGTCGTGGCTGACCAGAACCACGGCCCCCGTGTATCCGGCCAGTGCCCCGAGGATCTCGAGGCGGCTCGCCGGGTCAAGGTTGTTGGTCGGCTCATCGAGGAGCAGAACGTTGGCGCCGGACACCACGATCATCGCCAGGGCGAGCCTGGTCTTCTCGCCACCGGAGAGTACGCCGGCGGGTTTGACGGCATCGTCGCCCGTGAACAGAAACGATCCGAGCACTCGTCGTGCCTCGGTCTCGGTGAGATCAGGCGACGATGACACCATGTTTTCGAGCACGGTTCGCTTGACGTCAATTGTCTCGTGCTCCTGGGCGTAGTACCCGATTCGCAATCCGTGGCCGGGTTCGACGTCGCCGGTATCCGGCTTGTCAACGCCAGCGAGGATGCGCAGCAGTGTCGTCTTGCCTGCACCGTTCAGCCCGAGTACGACGACCTTGGAGCCGCGATCGATCGCGAGGTCGACGGCGGCAAAGATTTCGAGCGATCCGTAGCTCTTCGACAGATTGGATGCCATCAGCGGCGTCCGGCCACATGCGACGGGGTCCGGGAAGCGCAGCTTGGCAACACGATCGCTCGTGCGAACCTCGTCCAGCCCGGCAAGGAGTTTTTCGGCGCGGGCAACCATCTGGTGGGCTGCCGCGGCCTTCGTGGCCTTGGCTCCGAACTTCGCCGCCTGCGCGGTCAGCACGGCTGCCTTCTTTTCGGCGTTGACGCGTTCCTTCTTGCGGCGCTCCTCGTCCGCGACGCGCTGCGCCTGATAGTTCTTCCAGCCCATGTTGTAGATGTCGATGGTCTGGCGGTTGGCGTCGAGATAGAAGACCTTGTTGACCGTGTCCTGCACAAGTTCGATGTCGTGGCTGATCACGATCAGGCCGCCCTGGAAGCTCTTCAGGAAGTCGCGCAGCCACACGACCGAGTCGGCGTCGAGATGGTTGGTCGGCTCGTCGAGCAGCATGGTGTCCGCACCGCTGAACAGGATGCGCGCGAGCTCGATGCGTCGGCGCTGGCCGCCCGAGAGAGTGGACAGGGGCTGGCTCAGGATGCGGTCGGGCAGGCTCAGGTTGCTGGCGATGGATGCGGCCTCCGCCTCGGCGGCATATCCGCCCAGTGCGGTAAACCGTTCTTCCAGGTTGCCGTACTTCTTCATCGCGGCTTCGCTGACCTTGGCATGCGTGCTCGCCATGTCGAGCGTCGCGTTGTTCATCCCGAGGATGAGCTGGCCGAGGCCGCGGGCGTCCAGGATGCGGGTGCGTGCGAGGTCATCGGGATTGCCCGAGCGCGGATCCTGTGGAAGGTAGCCAATCTCGCCCGTGCGGTCGATCTTGCCCGCGGCGGGATTCAGCTCTCCCGCGAGCGTCTTGGTCAGCGTCGTTTTTCCCGCGCCGTTACGGCCGACAAGACCGATCTTGTCGCCACGATCCACCCGGAACGTCACTTCGTCCATCAGCAGCCTTGCCCCGACGCGTAGCTCGAGGTCTTGCACAGACAGCACAGGCATAGTCCAGTTCTTTGGGCGCGAACCTACAACGCAGAAGGAGGGGTACAGCCAGATAGTCTACTTTCATCCCCCTTTGGCCGCTGTCAGCAACAAGGAGCCTCAATGTCGACTATTTCCATCGCGTATGGACGCCCGACCCTCGCGGACCGCATCTTCTCGCGGAGCCTCGTCACGGACATCATCCTCATCGCGGCGGGAACGGCGCTGACGTCGATCCTCGCTCAGATCGCGATCCCGTTCGAGCCCGTTCCGATCACCGGCCAGACCTTCGCGGTGCTCTTCGTCGGTGCGACGCTCGGCGTAACTCGGGCTGTGCTGTCGATGGGGTTGTACCTGGTCCTCGGCCTCTTTCTGCCGATCTATTCGCCGCAGGCTAACGGAAGTCATCTCCCGGGTGTTCAGGTACTGCTTGGCGCAACCGGCGGGTACATTGTTGGCTTTATCCTCGCCGCCGCCTTTGTCGGATGGCTGGCCCAGCGTGAGTGGGATCGCAAGTGGCTGCGCACGCTGCTGGCCTTCCTTGCCGGGAGCATCCTGATCTACGCGATCGGCGTTCCGTGGCTGTATGTCTCGCTGAGCAACCTGCACGTCGCGAACCCGCTGCAGGCCGCCCTCACGGGCGGTCTCTACCCGTTCCTGATCGGCGACGCGCTCAAGGCGATCTTCGCGGCGGTCCTGCTGCCGGTCGTCTGGCACTTCGCCGGGCCGACCAAGAAGACACCGGTCGCGGAGTAGCGTCTGCCCTGAATGAACCGAGCTCCGCTGAATGGCGACGCGATGTTCTCGCGGCCCCGTTGGACCGCCACGCTCAGCACAGTTAGTAGCTTGGGCAGCTGAACCGACCGGTAGCCTGTAGGCCGATCCACGACTTCTGCGTCTTCACAACCGCCTGCGCCGCCGGGCTGAGTTGAATGTAGCAATCGGACACCACCGTTGATCCTTCGAGGTGGTCTCCATCGATGGATGCGAAGTTGCCGCCACCGGCCAAAGCGTATGGAGCCGGACTGACAGCCCAGCCGACAATCAAGCCGTATTGTTGGGTCCCCAGCGCGGGATCGGCGGATGGGACGAAGCCGACTCCGCGTGAAACGCCGGGCATCATCATGAACCCCGATGCACACGGCGCCTGTGCGCCGCGGTAGGGCGGAGTGTATGCCTGGTCTCCTCCGGGCAGGCCGGCATACACCGACTCATCCCCGGGTAGGAATGCCGGAGAGCCTGGCAGGAGGGTCGCGGTGATCGAGATATCGAGAAAGAGAGAGTTAGCGTCGCGTACCCGCCAGTCGTCCTGACCCAGCGTTGCGCTACCACACTGCGCATCCAGAAGGGCGGAATCGCTCGTGCTCTGGGCAACCGGCTCGAACACCGTCTCGGTGAGCCGAGCATTTCCCCCGTTGTTCGCTGTGGCGAGCGCGGTTATCTGGAACAGCGCGTTTGGCGGCAGCGCGGGAGGCCAGATCGGTGTTGGAGACGGGGTGACACTCGGGGTGACCGCCTTTGCCGAATGAGACGAAGCGGGAGTGACGGCCGCGCGTGCAGCGCACGCTCCGAGTGTCACCACAATGGCGAGTGCCGCGCAGGACCCCGCGAGCACCTTGTAGACGGACCTGTTCATGCCAACACCGTAGCGTGTCCAGACCCTCGGCAAGCCTGATTCGCGCGAACGTCGTAAGCGGAAGGCTAGATCGAGAAGCCGAGAGCCCGCATCATGTCGCGACCGTCGTCGGTGATCTTCTCGGGGCCCCACGGCGGCATCCAGACCCAGTTGATGCGAAACTGGTCGACGATGCCGTCGAGCGCCTGGGCGGTCTGCTCCTCGAGCACGTCGGTGAGCGGGCATCCCGCGGAAGTCAGCGTCATGCTGATCAGCAGCGCATCGCTCTCGTCGTCCCAGGACAGGTCGTAGATGAGCCCGAGGTCGACAACGTTGACACCGAGCTCGGGGTCGACGACCTCCTTGAGGCCCTCCTCGACCGCGTCGAAGAGGGACGGTGCAAGTGCCGAAACCATGTCGCTAGCCTACGCTCGCGGTGTGCGGCTCCGCCGGATCGACACTGTCCTCTTCGCTCCAGCCACCCTGGCCCGTGTAGCGGTCGTAGCCCTCTTCCTCGAGTCGCTCGGCGAGCTCGGGGCCACCCTCCTCGGCAACGCGGCCGTCGACGAAGACGTGCACGAAATCTGGGTGGATGTAGCGAAGGATGCGCGTGTAGTGCGTGATCAGCAGAACGCCGAGGCCGGTGTTCTCATGGGCGCGGTTCACGCCCTCCGAGACAATCTTCAGCGCGTCGACGTCGAGACCGGAGTCGGTCTCATCAAGAATGGCGAACTTCGGCTTGAGTAGCTCCAACTGCAGGATCTCGTGGCGCTTCTTTTCGCCGCCCGAAAAGCCTTCATTGACGTTGCGCTCGGAGAACGCCTTGTCGATGCGAAGCGCTCCCATCGAGTCCTTGACCTCTTTGAGCCACGGACGCAGAGCCGGCGTTTCGCCGTCGATCGCGGTCTTGGCCGTTCGCAGGAAGTTCGAGACGGTAACGCCGGGAATCTCGACCGGGTACTGCATGGCCAGGAACAGGCCGGCGCGGGCGCGGGCATCCACGGTCATCTTCAGCACGTCTTCGCCGTCGAGGGTGATTGAACCGCCCGTGACGTGGTACTTGGGATGCCCGGCGATCGTATACGCGAGGGTTGACTTGCCGGAGCCGTTCGGCCCCATGATGGCGTGGATCGAGCCCTGTTCGATCGTCAGGTCGACGCCCTTCAGGATCTCTTTCGTACCCTGCTCGATGTCGACGCTGACCTGGAGGTCTTTGATGACGAGTGTTGACATTGATTACTTCCTCAAACTGGAACGATGTCGGATGGATCGACGTAGACGTCGCCATCGACGATCGTCACGCGATAGACGGGAACCGGTTCATACGCCGGGAGTGAGGTCGGCTTACCGGTGACGAGCGAGAATTTTGAGCCGTGCGCCCAGCACTCCAGGGTCTCCCCCTCGACGAAACCCTCCGATAGCGAGATGTCGCCGTGCGTGCAGGTGTCGCCGATGGCATGCACAGTGCCGCTCGAGTCCTTCACGATGGCGATCGAGATGTCGTCGACATCCACGCGCAGGGCCTCGTCCTGTCCGAGTTCCGACTCGGCACAGATCTTGATTGCGGTCACGCGGCCACCCCTGCAAGTTCCTCTTCGATGGCCAGCTTGAGCCGATCCTGAAGTGGTCCGGCATCGATTCTCTGCACGATTTCACTCAGGAATCCCAGTACGACCAGGCGACGCGCTTCCCGCTCGGTGATGCCACGAGCCTGCAGGTAAAACAGCTGCTCGTCGTCGAATCGGCCGGTGGCGCTGGCATGACCGGCCCCGAGGATGTCGCCGGTCTCGATCTCGAGATTCGGTACTGAATCCGCTCGCGTGCCCTCGCTCAGCACCAGGTTGCGGTTTTGCTCATAGGTGTCGGTTCCTGCAGCCTTCGGTCCGATGAGAACATCGCCGACCCAGACCGTGTGAGCGCCCTCGCCGTTTAGCGCGCCCTTGTAGTTGACTCGGCTCTTGGTGTGCTCAGCGACGTGTTCGACGTAGACGCGCTGCTCGATGTGTTGCCCGGCGTCCGCGAAGTACAGGCCGAACAGTTCCGCGTCGGCGCCCTGAGCGATCAGATGGGTCGACGGGTTGAGCCGAATGACCTTGCCGCCGAGCGAAACGACGATGTGGCGGAACTTCGCATCCCGTCCGACTGTTGCGAAATGACTGGCGAGATGGATGGCGTTGTCATCCCATTCCTGCACAGATACGAGGGTGAGGGATGCGCCGTCGCCGACGATGATTTCGACATTCTCGCTCAGTAGTGCCGCGCCGTTGTTTTGGAGTACGACGGTGGATGCCGAGTTCGGCTTGGCCTCGACGATCGTGTGTGCAGCACGGGCGCCCGATCCCAGCTCGGCACGCGAAACTGTTGCGTCGACGTGAGCGTCACCCGACACGGTGATCAACAGCGCCTTCTCGAATGCTCCCCAGGCGTTCGCGGATGCCTTCTCCTCCGGGGAACCCGCTGATCCGATTCGTGCATCCGTGCGCTCAATCCATTCGGCCGTCAGACCGGTAACCGCGGTCGCGTCGTACTCATAGGTCGAGCCATCGAGCGTGTCATTCAACAGCGGAGCGATCACCTTGACTGGCGTGAGTTTCCACTCGGCCTCTAGGCCGGTCACATCCGGGAACGCCGATGGATCGGTGGAGCTGAATCTCTCGGAGCGGGTCTGGACCGGGATGGCACGCGTGCCGGAACCCCATCCCCCGTCGCTGTGAGCTTTGTTTCCGTGCTCTACGGCTTCTGCGGGAGCAGCAGACGACACTAACCCACACTGCCTTCCATACTCATCTCGATCAGCTTGTTGAGTTCGAGGGCGTACTCCATCGGAAGCTCGCGCGCGATGGGCTCGATAAAGCCGCGCACGATCATCGCCATCGCCTCGTCTTCCGGCATGCCGCGAGACATCAGATAAAACAGCTGCTCCTCGCTCACGCGCGAAACGGTTGCCTCGTGTCCCAGTTGTACGTCATCGACGCGGATATCGATTGCCGGATAGGTATCCGACCGCGAAATTGTATCGACGAGCAGCGCGTCACAGCGAACCGTGTTGGCCGAGTGGTGAGCATCGCTGCCAACCCGAACCTCGCCCCGATAGCCCGCGCGCCCACCGCCACGAGCGATTGACTTGGAAACGATGGATGACGTCGTGTACGGCGCCATGTGGATCATCTTGGCGCCGGCATCCTGATGCTGGCCCGGGCCCGCAAAAGCAACGGACAGCGTCTCGCCCTTGGCGTGGTCGCCGACGAGGTAGATCGACGGGTACTTCATCGTGACCTTCGAGCCGATGTTTCCATCGATCCACTCCATTGTCGCGCCCTCGTGCGCGATCGCACGCTTCGTGACCAGGTTGTACACGTTGTTCGACCAGTTCTGGATGGTCGTGTAGCGAACGCGCGCGTTCTTCTTCACGATGATTTCGACCACGGCCGAGTGCAGCGAGTCGCTCGAATAGATCGGAGCCGTGCAGCCCTCGATGTAGTGAACGTATGAGCCCTCGTCGGCGATGATAAGCGTGCGCTCGAACTGGCCCATGTTCTCGGTGTTGATGCGGAAGTAGGCCTGCAGCGGGATTTCGACGTGCACACCGGGCGGCACGTAGACGAACGACCCGCCCGACCAGACGGCCGTGTTAAGCGCCGCGAACTTGTTGTCGCCCGCGGGAATCACCGTGCCGTAGTACTCGGTGAAGAACTCCGGATGCTCGCGCAGGGCCGTATCGGTGTCCATGAAGATGACGCCCTTGGCCTCGAGCTCGGCGTTGATCGAGTGGAAGACGACCTCGGACTCGTACTGTGCGGCGACTCCGGCGACAAGTCGCTGGCGCTCTGCCTCCGGAATCCCTAGCTTCTCGTAGGTCTGGCGGATGTCATCCGGCAGGTCTTCCCAACTCTGCGCCTGCTTCTCCGTCGAGCGCACGAAATACTTGATGTTGTCGAAGTCGATGCCGGAAAGATCGGCCCCCCAGGTTGGCATTGGCTTCTTGCCAAACAGTGCGAGGCCCTGGAGGCGACGTTTGAGCATCCACTCCGGCTCGCTCTTGAGAGCGGAAATGTCCTTGACCACCTCTTCGCTGAGCCCCCGTTTGGCGGCGGCACCAGCAGCATCGGAGTCAGACCAACCGAATTCGTATTGGCCGAGGTTCGACAGCTCTGGGCGGTCGATCAGCACGTCAGACATTTGTTTCCTTCTTCCGTAACGCCTACAACCGGGTGGATGTTTGCGTCATTCCCGCGCAGCACCGACAGGTAGCGCATGGGGAGTATCTGTGCGGCCGCCAGCTGGACCGCCCGCCCGACCTAAACTGGGAATGTTCCCGACGGTGCCAAGGATGTTTGTCATCGTCGACTCCCCGGCGTGGGCTTTGTGTTCTTTAGAACCCGTCAATTCTACAGGGGAAGCCTCCAAAAAGTAGTGAAAGGCGCCTGCCGACGTGACGCAACCCGTAAAGTCCCCGGTCGGACTCGGCAAACGAATCTGGAACTGGCTACCCGCGCGGGTGAATCGCGCTGTGAAGATCCTTGTTTGGATTTCGCTCGTCATGCAGGTTCTGCTCATCGGTACGGGAGGCGCGGTGCGCCTGACCGCGTCCGGCCTCGGCTGTCCGACCTGGCCCAATTGCACGGATTCATCGTTCGTGCCCACCCCGCAACTGGGTATCTACGGGGTGATCGAATTCACCAACCGGATGCTGACGGGCGTTCTCGTCGTCGTGGTTCTGCTGATGTTCTTCGCGGTACTGCGCTTGCGAACCACGCGTCGTGACCTTTTCGCGCTGGCGATCGTGCAGGGCGGGCTGGTCGCCGTTCAGGCCGTGATCGGCGGGATCTCCGTGCTCAGCAAGCTCAGCCCCCAGGTCGTTGGGGTGCACTTTGCGCTGTCGTGCATCCTCGTGGTCGTGGCAACGATGCTCGTCTGGCGCGCTTTCACGGGCGTGCGCGGAGGGCTCTGGGCTCCGCGCTGGTATGTCATTTTCGGCTGGATCGATGCGGTCTTTGTCGCCCTCACGATCGTCCTCGGCATCCTGACGACCGGATCGGGGCCGCACGCGGGCGATGCACTCACGGCGAAAGGCCTTGCTCCGCGAAACGGGCTCAATTCGCAGGTGATCCAGACGATTCACTCGATTCCGGCATACATCACCTTTGCACTGGCAATCTTGCTCCTGGTCGTTGCCTTCGCCGCGCGCGACAGAGCTCGCTGGAAGAACACCCGTCGGGTCACGGTGGCAGTACTCATTGTGGAGCTGCTGCAGATCGCTGTTGGATTGATCCAGGCGAACGAGGGCCTCCCGGTCGCGCTGGTGAACGTCCACCTCGTGCTCGCGGGAATCCTCGTGGCTGCCGTGAGCGCCCTGCTCATGTCGTTGCGGAACCCGGGAACTTTCCCCGCAGATCGCACGTTGTAGTAGATGACTGCCGCAGCCAGCGGCACAACACAAGGAGCTTCAGCAAATGACTACCCAGTACACCAAGAGTGCGGACGCGATCGCGGGACTTACCGCCGAGGAGTTTGCGGTCACGCAGCACAGTGCTACAGAGCCGGCGTTCACCGGCAAGTACGTCGACAACCACGACGACGGCATCTACGTCGACATCGTTTCCGGCGAGCCGCTGTTTTCATCCACCGACAAGTTCGACAGTGGTTCCGGATGGCCCAGTTTCACTAAGCCAATCGATCCAGCGAACGTGATCAAGCACGATGACAACAGCTACGGAATGCGTCGCACCGAGGTGCGCTCCATGAATGGGGACAGTCACCTCGGCCACCTGTTCGACGATGGGCCCGTTGACGATGGCGGCATGCGTTACTGCATCAACTCCGCCGCCCTGAGGTTCATCCCGGCGGACCAGCTGGAGGCGCAGGGATACGGAGATTACCGGAGCCTGTTCGAGAAGAAGGAGTCCTAAGAATCATGGCGACAACTGAGACCGCAATATTGGCCGGCGGTTGCTTCTGGGGTGCGCAGCAGTTGCTACGCCGCCGCCCCGGAGTGATTTCGACTCGGGTCGGCTACTCGGGGGGCGATACTCCGAATGCGACGTACTACAACCACGGCGACCATGCGGAGGCGGTCGAGATCGTCTTCGATCCTTCGCTGATCTCGTATCGTGACCTGCTTGAGTTCTTCTTCCAGATCCACGATCCGTCGACCGAAAACCGGCAGGGCAACGACGTCGGGCGCAGCTACCGCTCGGCGATCTTCTATACCTCGGAAGAGCAGAAGCAGGTTGCCATCGACACCATCAAGGACGTCGACGCCTCGGGCCTCTGGCCCGGGAAGGTAGTGACCGAGGTCGAGCCGGCAGGCGCGTTCTGGGAGGCCGAAGAAGAGCACCAGGATTACCTCGAGAAGGACCCGCACGGGTACACGTGCCACTACGTGCGGCCGGGCTGGAAGCTTCCGCACCGCGAGGAGCAGCTCACTAGCTGACCCGGTGGCGTGTGAACACCTTCGGCGGGACCTTCGTTCGGGCTCCGCCGAAGGCGTTCCTCGGTCTCGGCTAGAACTGCCAGAGGTGGAGCGCGGGAACCAGGGGGTCGACACCGACGGCGACGAACAGCAGCGTGAGGTACGTGATCGAACTGTGGAAGACGCGCATCGGCTTCACGTCACTGTGACGGATGGCGCGGCCATACAGCCGGTGCGCCTCGTAGATGAACCATCCACCGCTCACGACCGCGACCGCAGTGTAGATGAGGCCCATATTGGCAATCGGGATCAGGAGCAGCGAGCAGACCACGGTCGCCCACGCGTACAGGACAACCTGCAGCCCGACCAGGGTTCGGCCGCGGACGACAGCGAGCATGGGAACCTGCACGGCCTGGTATTCGTCGCGGTACCGCATCGAGAGCGGCCAGTAGTGCGGCGGGGTCCAAAGGAAGATAATCCCGAAGAGGATGAGCGGCGCCCAGCTCAGCGAGTGGGTTACTCCGGCCCAGCCGATCAACACGGGCATGCATCCCGCGGCTCCGCCCCAGACGATGTTCTGGGCGGTACGGCGCTTGAGGAGCAGCGTGTAGACCAGCACGTAGTAGAGAACCGCGACAACCGAGAGCGCAGAGGCGACCCAGTTGACGAGGAGCCCGAGCCACAGTACGGAGGCGACCCCGGTTATCCAGGCAAATGCGAGCGCCTCGCGATCGGATAGCTCGCCCGTGACCAGCGGTCGCTTTTTGGTTCGATCCATTACTCGGTCGATGTCGCGGTCGATGTAGCAGTTGAACGCGTTGGCCGAACCAGCGCTCAGAGTCCCGCCAACGAGGGTGCCGAGGACCAGCCACAGGTTGGGGATGGCGTTTGCCGGGGTGAGCGAGTGCTGCGCCAGGATCATCACGGGAGCCGTCGTCACAAGAAGCAATTCGATGACGCGCGGCTTGGTTAGCGCGACATAGGCCCTCGCTTTGCGAATGATGCCGATGCGGGACCGAGTCTGCTCGGTGTCTACCGCAACGTTCATGGTTCCTCTATCAATCGACGCACTGTTTCCGCATTGATCCTAAGCGATGCCACATGTGCGCCCGCCCGCAACCCCCTCTTCCGAACCGGCGTCGCAGCCGCCGGTTCTCTATACTTGTATGTGCTTGCCAATCGTGGCCATCACGTATTCCCGCCCCATTGGCGGGCGCTGTGGTGCCACGAGAACTCCCCGGCTTCGGGGATAAATGCCGATGATGTCAGGCAGGCGCAACCACCACTCGTGGGCTCGGCTTTAGCTGTCTCAAGAAGCAGGCCGATCCACTGTCGTAGTAAGAAGGGTCATCAGCGTTCATGTCAGCTATCCAGTGGGATCCGATCGACCAGAAGGCCGTTGACACGGTTCGCATCCTCGCCGCAGACGCAGTCGAGAAGGTGGGCAACGGGCATCCCGGCACCGCTATGAGCCTCGCGCCGGCCGCATACCTGCTGTTCCAGCGTGTGATGCGACGAGACCCGAGCGATAACAAGTGGATCGGTCGCGACCGCTTCATCCTTTCCGCGGGCCATTCGTCGCTCACCCAGTACATCCAGTTCTATTTGGGCGGCTACGGTCTCGAACTTGGTGACCTCGAAGAACTCCGCACCTGGGGTTCGAAGACGCCCGGCCACCCCGAATACGGCCACACCGACGGCGTCGAGATCACGACGGGTCCGCTCGGCTCCGGATTTGCTGCGTCGGTCGGTTTTGCCTACGCATCCCGCTTCGAGCGCGGACTATTTGACCGCGATGCCGCGCCCGGCACGAGCCCGTTCGATCATTTCGTCTACGTCATCATGGGCGATGGCGACATGCAGGAGGGCGTGACAAATGAGGCGGCGTCGCTCGCTGGCCACCAGGAGCTCGGCAACCTGATTGCGATCTACGACTCGAATCAGATTTCGATCGAGGACGACACCAATATCGCATTCACCGAGGATGTTCACGCGCGCTATCTCGCGCTCGGCTGGGATGTCCAGGTGGTCGACTGGAAGAAGACCGGCGAATACGTCGAGGACGTCCAGGAGCTGTACGACGCTATCGAGGCGGCAAAGGGGCTCACCGACAAGCCGTCGCTCATCATCCTGAAGACGATCATCGGCTGGCCGGCGCCGCACAAGCAGAACAGCGGCAAGGCTCACGGCTCCGCGCTCGGCGCCGAAGAGGTTGCCGCGACCAAGCGTGTTCTCGGGTTTGACCCGGATAAGAACTTTGATGTCGATCCCGAGGTGTTGGCGCACACCCGTCAAGCGGTCGATCGTGGCAAGGCGGCGCACGCCGAGTGGAACGAACAGTTCGACGCGTGGGCACAAGCCAACCCCGACCGCAAGACGCTTCTTGATCGCGTCCTAAAGGGCGACGTTCCCGCGGGGCTGAAGGATGCTCTTCCGAGCTTCGAGGCGGGCAAGGACCTGTCCACCCGCGCGGCGTCTGGCAAGGTCATCAATGCGATCGCCCCGATCATGCCCGAACTGTGGGGCGGCTCGGCCGACCTCGCGGAGTCGAACCTTACGACCATCGAGGGCGCACAGTCGTTCGTGCCGGAGAAGTGGTCGACCCACGAGTGGACCGGGGGGCCATACGGACGCGTGTTGCACTTCGGCATCCGCGAGAACGCGATGGGCGCCATCCTGAATGGCATCGTGCTTCACGGCAACACCCGCCCATTCGGTGGAACGTTCCTCATCTTCAGCGACTACATGCGCCCGATGGTGCGCCTGGCCGCGCTCATGAAAATCCCCACCGTTTACGTGTGGACGCACGACTCGGTCGCACTCGGCGAAGACGGACCAACGCATCAGCCCGTTGAACAGCTCTGGGCACTGCGCGCGATCCCCCATCTCGACATCGTTCGGCCAGCGGATGCCAACGAGACCGCATACGCGTGGCTCAACGTCCTTCAGCGTCGTGAGGGTCCAGCCGGACTTGCGCTCAGTCGGCAGAACCTGCCCGTGTTCGAGCGGGGCGACGGCGACGCGACGGGCGACGCCTTTGCCTCGGCAAAGTACACGGCGAAGGGCGCGTATATCCTCGCGGAGGCTCCCGGCGGCACGCCAGACATCATTCTGATCGCAACCGGATCCGAGGTGCAGATCGCCGTGGAAACACGAGAGGTTCTTCGGAAGGACGGTATCAACGCCCGCGTTGTGTCCGCGCCGTGCCTGGAGTGGTTCGAGGAGCAGAGCAAGGAGTATCGCGAGTCTGTGCTTCCCGCCGCCGTAAAGGCTCGGGTCTCCATCGAGGCAGGCATTGCTCTTGGCTGGCGCACCTACGTCGGCGACGCTGGTCGCAGCGTCTCGCTCGAGCACTTTGGTGCCTCCGCCGACTACAAGACGCTGTACAGCAAGTTCAATCTGACAACGGAGGCTGCTGTCGCGGCCTCCCACGAATCGCTCGCCGCGGCGAAGCGCTAGCCCTCACTTACGAAACAAGGAAAAGAAGCGAATACACCAATGACCGACTCCACCTCCCCCACCGCGCAGCTCTCGAAACTCGGAGTGAGTATTTGGCTAGACGACCTGTCTCGCGAACGAATCGCATCCGGCGGACTCCAGAAGCTCATCGACGACCGCAACGTTGTTGGAGTAACCACGAATCCGACCATCTTCGCCGCGGCGCTCGCCAAGGGTGACGCGTACGACGCGCAGGTCGCCGAACTCGCCAAGGCGGGCACTAGCGCCTCTGACGCGGTGTTCGAGATTACGACAACGGATGTTGCGGATGCCTGCGATATCTTCGCGCCGACTTACAAGACCTCGGGTGGGAAGGATGGACGCGTTTCCATCGAGGTCGAGCCCGGCCTTGCCCACGACGCCAAGGGCACCATCGCCGAAGCAAAGCGACTCTGGGCGAAGGTCGACAAGTCGAACGCCATGATCAAGATTCCGGCGACCGTTGAGGGACTCGAGGCGATCGCCGAGTCGATCGCGGCGGGCATCAGTATTAATGTGACCCTGATCTTCAGCCTTGAGCGCCATCGCCAGGTCATCAACGCGTACCTGAGCGGACTCGAGAAGGCGAAGGCGGCCGGTCTCGATCTCTCGACCATCTACTCTGTCGCCTCCTTCTTCGTGTCGCGCGTTGACACCGAGGTGAACAACCGTCTTGATGCGATCGGAACGGATGCCGCGAAGGCGCTCAAGAGCAAGGCGGGCATTGCGAACGCACAGCTCGCCTACGAGGTCTTCGAGCAGGCCTTCGCTTCGGAGCGCGCTAAGGGGCTGCTCGCCGCCGGCGCCAACGCGCAACGTCCGCTGTGGGCATCCACCGGAGTAAAAGACCCGAGCCTTCCCGACACCCTGTACGTCACCGAGTTGGCGGTCGCAAACGTCGTGAACACGATGCCGGAGAAGACCCTCGAGGCCACGTTCGAGCACGGCGTGATCGATGGGGACGCGGTCACGGGCAGCTATGCCGCCGCTAACGCCACGCTCGACGAGCTGGCCGAGCAGGGCATCTCCTATGACGAAGTGACCGCACTGCTCGAAAAGGAAGGCGTCGATAAGTTCATCGTCTCCTGGAACGAACTGCTCGACACGGTGTCGGCGGCGCTGGAGGCGGCCAAGTGACCATCCACATCAAGGCGAACGGTGCTCCGCAGGCCGCGATCGACGCGACGGTTCCCCAGCTGGTTACCGACCTTGTTGCCAGCAAGATCACCGAGGGTGACGAGACTCTGTGGGGTAAGGATGCGGAGTCGGAGGCATCCGTCCGTCTCGGCTGGACGGATGCCGTTGCCATCTCCCGCGACCTGGTCGACGAGGTTATCGGGGTGCGCGACTTCCTGCACGCGGGCGGGGTCAACCACATCGTGCTCGCGGGTATGGGGGGGTCATCGCTCGCACCCGAGGTGATAACCCGCACATACGGCGTCGAGTTGACGATCCTCGATTCGACCGATCCTGACCAGGTGCGCAAGGCCATCGGTGATCGTCTCGCCACGTCGGCTCTCGTTGTGTCGTCCAAGTCCGGGACCACCGTCGAGACGGACAGCCAAAAGCGCCTCTACATCGAGGAGTTCACCAAGGTCGGCGTCGATCCCAAGGAGCGGATCATCGTGGTCACCGATCCCGGTTCGCCACTTGACGTGTCGGCGCGCGCCGACGGATACCACGTTTTCAATGCGGATCCGAATGTCGGCGGCCGGTATTCGGCGCTCACCGCGTTCGGACTCGTGCCGTCCGGCCTTGCCGGCGTCGACATATCGGCGCTCCTCGACGAGGCAGAGGGCGCGATGTATGAACTCAGTCTCGACAACGAGAGCAATCCTGGGTTACTGCTCGGTGCGGCAATCGCGGCAACAACACCGCTGCGGGACAAGCTGGGCATCGTTGCGGATGGCACGCACATTGTGGGTTTCGCCGACTGGGCAGAGCAACTCATCGCCGAGTCAACCGGCAAACTCGGCAAGGGCATCCTTCCGGTCGTCCTCGACCTGAAATCGCCCGAGCTGACCGAGAACCTCCACGACCTGCAGATCGTGCGACTCGTCGGCAGTGCGGCCCAGGAGCGGCACGTCGCGCCGGGAGAGATCGAAATCACTGGTTCCCTCGGCGCGCAGATGCTGACCTGGGAGTATGCGGTGGCCGTTGCGGGCAGGCTGCTCGGCATCAACCCCTTTGACCAGCCGGATGTCGAGTCCGCCAAGATTGCCACTCGTGCGCTGTTGGACAAGACGCCCGCCCCGGTCAAGCCGGCCTTCGTCGAGGACGCGGTCGAAGTTCGCGGCACCGCCGATGTCCTCGACGGCGCAAACGATCTCGCGACAGTTATCGAACAGTTGCTCGGGCACCTGACCGATGACGGCTACATCGCGATCCAGGCCTACGTTGACCGCATAGCGCATCCGCAGCTGGCAGAGTTGCGCGACGTTCTTGCGGCGCGTACCAAGCGTCCGGTGACCTTCGGCTGGGGCCCAAGGTTCCTGCACTCGACGGGCCAGTTCCACAAGGGCGGTCCCGCGGTCGGGGTCTTCCTGCAGATCACGGAGCACCCCGTGGAAGACCTGGCAATTCCCGATCGCCCATTCACCTTCGGTCAGCTGATCACCTATCAGGCGGCCGGCGACGCGAGCGTGCTCGCAGACCACGGTCGGCCCGTCCTCACCCTGACCATGACGGATCCAACATCCGGGCCAGCTGTCATCGCCGGAGCGCTTCAGGGCACCGCGAGCGTCTGAGCTGGCTGAGGATCCTCGTAAGGAGAAGCATGTCCCCGGTGGAGATCACCCCAACATTTAATCCGTTGCGCATCGCGTCCGATCGGCGGCTCAACCGGATCGCGGGTCCGAGCGCGCTGATCATCTTCGGTGTGACGGGTGACCTCGCCCGCAAGAAGCTGATGCCGGCTGTGTATGACCTCGCGAACCGTGGCCTGCTGCCACCGGGCTTTGCCCTCGTCGGTTTTGCGCGCCGGGACTGGGAAGACCAGGACTTTGCCAAGGTCGTGCACGACGCGATCGAGCAGTATGCTCGCACCCCGTTTGATGAGGACGTCTGGAAACAGCTGGCCGAAGGCATCCGCTTCGTGCAGGGCGAGTTCGATGACGATGCCGCCTTCCTGGAACTCAAGAAGACGCTCGCGGAGCTGGACAAGACGCGTGGGACGATGGGCAACCACGCGTTCTACCTATCGATCCCACCGAAGTCGTTCCCGCAGGTGACCGAGCAGCTCCGTCGTTCGGGACTTGCTGACCAGGTCGGTGACGAGTGGCGAAGGGTGGTCATCGAGAAGCCGTTCGGCAGCGATCTGAAGACCGCTCGTGAACTCAACGCGGTTGTCGAGTCGGTATTTCCCCCGGACAGCGTCTTTCGCATCGACCACTACCTCGGTAAAGAGACGGTGCAGAACATCCTCGCACTGCGCTTCGCGAACGAGATGTACGAGCCGATCTGGAATGCGAACTACGTCGACCACGTTCAGATCACGATGGCGGAAGACATCGGGGTAGGCGGACGTGCCGGCTACTACGACGGCATCGGCGCGGCGCGGGACGTCATCCAGAACCACCTTCTGCAGCTTCTCGCGCTCACCGCAATGGAAGAGCCCGTGTCGTTCGCCGCGAGTGACCTTCGTGCCGAGAAGGAAAAGGTGCTCTCCGCCGTGCGGCTTCCCGCCGACCTCGGCACCGCAACAGCCCGCGGACAGTATTCGGGCGGTTGGCAGGGCGGTGAAAAGGTGATCGGATTCCTCGACGAGGAGGGCATGAACCCCACGTCACTCACCGAGACCTTCGCCGCGATCAAGCTCGAAGTCGGAACGCGGCGCTGGGCGGGCGTTCCGTTCTACCTGCGCGCGGGCAAGCGACTCGGTCGGCGTGTGACGGAGATCGCCGTGGTGTTCAAGCGCGCTCCGCAGTACCTTTTCGCCGAAAGCCAGACCGGCATCCTGGGACAGAACGCACTCGTCATTCGAGTACAACCGGATGAGGGTGTCACGCTACGATTCGGCTCCAAGGTCCCGGGGGCGGGCATGCAGGTTCGCGACGTGACGATGGACTTCGGATACGGCCACGCATTTACCGAGGCAAGCCCGGAAGCGTATGAGCGTCTGATTCTGGACGTGCTGCTGGGCGATCCGCCTCTGTTCCCGCGCCACGAAGAGGTCGAGTTGAGTTGGAAGATCCTCGATCCCATCGAGGACTACTGGGCGAACGAAGGTCAGCCCGAACAGTACCGCCCTGGAACCTGGGGGCCGGATTCGGCCGATGAACTGCTTGCCCGCGACGGCAGAGTCTGGAGACGTCCATGATTGTCGACCTTCCCGACACCACAACGAGCCAGGTCTCGAAGACACTGGTCAAGATCCGTGAGGAGGGTGGCGCCGTTGCTCTCGGTCGCGTGCTCACCCTGATCATCTCCACACGGCTCGGCGAAGAAGAAGAGGCCATCGAAGCGGCGAACGATGCCTCCCGCGAGCATCCGATGCGTGTCATCGTGGTTTCAACCAGCGGCGACAAGAACGATCACAGTGACGCCCGGCTGGACGCGCAGATCCGCGTGGGCGGCGACGCCGGTGCGAGTGAGGTAATTGTCGTCCGCGCCTATGGAGACACGGCGAGTGACAAGGAGGGCCTCGTTACGGGCCTACTCCTCCCGGATGCACCCGTGGTCGTGTGGTGGCCGGGAGACGGTCCGCACAACGCCTCGCAGTCGGCGTTGGGGCGAATTGCCCAACGTCGGATCACTGACGCTGCCGCAGCAAAGAATCCCCTCGCCGCTCTTGAGCATCTTGCGAAGAGCTACGCGCCGGGCGACACCGACTTCGCGTGGACCCGTCTCACGTTGTGGCGCGCCCAGCTTGCCGCTGTTCTCGATCAGCCACCGTACGAGACGATCACCGGGGTCGAGGTCGACGGCGCCGTTGATTCGCCGTCAACGGTGCTCCTTGCCGCATGGCTGCAGGAGCAGCTCAAGGTCGAGGTGCAACTGACGATGTCGAACCGATCAACCGGATCGAGCGGGATTCACGGAGTTCGTCTTCATCGCGCGTCCGGCACGATCGAACTCGAGCGAGCAATACCGAACATCGCAACACTCAAGCAGCCCGGCCAGCCGACTCACGACATCTCGCTCCCCCGCCGCAGTCTCCGCGACTGCCTTGCGGAAGAGCTTCGTCGACTCGATCCCGACTGGCTCTTCGGCGAGGTGATCCGCGACGGCGTTGCACAGTTGGAGAAGACCGCTCACATCGGTGCCGGGGCTCGCGACGAGGCAAAGCCGCAGGCGAAGAAGTGACCGTCGAGCGCAGGGTCATCGTCTATCCGGATAAGCAAACCCTCGCGAGTGTTCTTGCCGAGCGCTTTCTCAAGAAGATTCGCAAGTTCATCGAGCACAAGAGCGAGGCGACCGTCGTACTCACGGGCGGCACGATGGGGTACGCCACACTCGCCGCGGTCAACGCGTCCACATCCCGAGACTCGGTCGACTGGTCGAAAGTCAACTTCTGGTGGGGCGACGAACGCTGGCTTCCAGACGGCGACTCGGAGCGCAACGAGACCCAGGCTCGCGAGGCGCTGCTCGCACACATCCCCCTCGACGAGGGTAGGGTCCACGCATTCGGCGCGTCCGATGCGGGTGTTGAACTGGATGACGCGGCCGCCGCGTATGCCGCCGAGTTGAAGGCGCACGCCCCGGCCGGCGCCGACTATCCGGAGTTCGACATCACATTTCTCGGTGTCGGGCCCGACGGACACATCGCATCGCTATTTCCCGAGCGCAGCGGCATCCAGGTCGAAGACCGCACGGTTATCCCCGTTCGCAACTCGCCCAAGCCGCCACCGGAGCGGTTAAGCCTGACACTGCCCGTGATCAACTCTTCTGAACGCATCTGGCTGGTGCTGGCCGGCGCCGACAAGGCTTCGGCACTTGGTCTCACGCTTGCGGACGCGAGCGTGTTCGAGGTTCCGGCGGCCGGCGTCAAGGCTCGCAAAAGCACGCTGTTTCTGGTCGACCAGGATGCCGCAGCCGAAGTGCCCGCGAACCTGACGACGCCGGAGCAGTTCTGGACCTCGGACGACGAGTAGTCCCCACACCTGTTGTGCAGGTAAATCGTCCGCCTGCGTGCCAGTTGTACTGGTCAGATAGACCTCACGCGCCGCGATACCTGCACAACAGGTGAAGGCGGGATACCTGCACAACAGGTGAAGGCGGGCGGATCGGATCGAGGGACCGGACGAGAAAGCTAGCTCGTGACCTTGCCGCGACGCGCGCGGAGCTGCTCGAGCGCCTCTTCGAGGAGTTCGGCCGCTTCCTTTTCGGTGCGACGCTCCTTGACGTAGGCCAGGTGCGTCTTGTACGGCTCGAGCTTGGCAACCGATGGTGGGTTGTTGCGATCGCGTCCGGCAGGCAGTCCCGTCGACGGAGAGTCGATGATGTCGGGGATCTCTTCTTCGGGCAGGTTGGCGGCGAAATTACGGACGGTCTCGTTGCCAAGCTCATCCCAGTACGAAATCTGGATGCGATCGGCGTGAAAGCCGCGATCCTGCTCGCCCATCGGGCCAGCTCCGACGCGCGAACCGCGAATAGCACTACCGCCAGATGCCACTTCGAACTCTCTTCGTTAAGAATCTCTAAAATCGGGTTTATCAGGAATTCGAGAACTTCAGGATCAACCCGAGCACGATGATGCAGGTAATCCACACCAAAATGAGGATCACCGTGATGCGATTCAGATTGCGCTCGGCGACACCCGATGCTCCGAGGTTGGACGTCACACCGCCACCAAACATGTCGGACAGACCGCCTCCCCGCCCACGGTGGAGCAGGATCAGCAGGGTCAGCAGTAGGCTCACAAGCCCAAGAATGACCTCGAGAACTACCTGGAGAATTGCCACGACAAACCTTTCACAGCGGCCAACGAGGCCTCGAACAGTATAACTAAGGGTTGGCCCTAGGTTCCGACGTGCTTGCGGAACTGCGAGATACTCGCGAACTCGTTGATATCTAGGCTCGCTCCCCCGACGAGAGCCCCGTCAACGTTCGGCTGGCGAAGGAATCCCGCGATGTTCGTCGCCTTCACGGAACCGCCATACAGGATGCGCGTGGCGTCGGCGACGTCGCCGCCGAGAACCTCGGCAACGACATAGCGAAGCTGCTCGGCGACCTGTTCGGCCTGATCGGGTGTCGCGGCCTGCCCGGAGCCGATGGCCCACACCGGCTCATAGGCGACGACAATGTTGGTCGCTCCGCCGGCGAGGGCAAGAGCCGCGTGAAGTTGCGAGACGGGAACAGCGCTCGGACCGTAGAGCTCGAGGTCTTCCGCGGTCTCGCCGACGCAGATCACCGGGACCATTCCGTTCGCGAGGGTAATCGCGACCTTTTCCGCAATCAATTCGTCGGACTCGTGGTGGTACTGGCGCCGCTCCGAGTGACCGATGATCACGTACTGCACGTCGAGAGCCTTCAGGAATTCCGCCGAGACTTCGCCGGTGAATGCTCCGCTGACATGGGAAGAGACATCCTGTGCGCCGAAACCAAGCTCAAGCTTGTCGGCCGAGATTAGCGTCTGCACCGACCGAAGGTCCGTGAATGGTGGGAAGACGGCAACCTCGGTCGCCGCAAAGTCGTGACGGGCGTCCCGCAGCGACCATGCCAGTTTCTGGACGAACGCGATCGACTGTAGATGGTCGAGGTTCATCTTCCAGTTGCCCGCGATGAACGGGACTCGCTCTGCGGTCACTGTGCTTGCCATCCGAGAACCTCCAGCCCCGGCAGCCGCTTGCCCTCGAGGAACTCGAGGCTCGCACCGCCACCCGTCGAAATGTGACCAAACTGGTTGTCCGAGAAGCCGAGCTCGCGAACCGCAGCAGCGGAGTCGCCGCCACCGACAACCGCGAGACCGTGAACCTTGGTGAGGGCATCGGCGATCGCGCGCGTTCCCGCAGCAAACGGCGGCAACTCAAACACGCCCATTGGGCCGTTCCAGAACACGGTTGCGGAACTCTCGATGATCGACGCGAAGTTGGCCGACGTGTCCGGTCCGATGTCCAGTCCAAGACCGGATGCGCCGAACTCGGTATCCTCGATCGCAGACGCGGGCGCGACCACGTGCCTGGCATCGCCACCGAAGCGCTCCGCGACAACGACATCCGACGGCAGCACGATCTGCACTCCGAGCTCCTTCGCCTTCGCGAGATAGCCCTTGACCGTGTCGACCTGATCCTTCTCCAGGAGGCTTCCGCCGACCTTGAGGCCCTGCGCGTACAGGAACGTGAACAACATCCCGCCACCGACTAACAGGCGATCGACGCGGGGAAGCAGTGCTTCGATGACCGCGAGCTTGTCCGACACCTTTGAGCCGCCGAGAACCACCGTGTACGGCTTCTCGGGGCTCACGGTCAGCTGCTGGAGAACCTTAAGTTCCTCCTCGATGAGCAAACCGGCCGCGCTGGGCAGAGCTTCGGCCAGCTCGTAGACACTCGCCTGCTTGCGATGAACGACACCGAAACCATCCGATACGAACGCGTCACCAAACTTTGCGAGCTTCTTCGCGAAGTCCTTGCGTTCATGCTCGTGTTTGCTGGTTTCGTCGGCATTGAAGCGCAGGTTCTCGAGGAGAACGACGTCGCCATCCTTCAGTCCGGCCACGGCCTTCTCCGCGGAGTCGCCCACGGTATCTTTCGCAAACTCGACGGGCTGGCCAAGGAGTTCGGAGAGCCGCCGGGCCACTGGTGCAAGGCTGTATTTGTGGTCGGGCGAGCCCTCCGGGCGCCCGAGGTGGGAGATCACAACCAGTCGTGCGCCGGCCTTGATCAGCGTCCGGAGGGTACCAAGCGAAGCGCGGATGCGGCCATCGTCGGTGATCTGCGCGTTCTTCAGCGGAACGTTCAGGTCACACCGGACGATAACGCGCTTTCCGGCGAGGTCGCCGAGGCTCTCGAGGGTGCGAAGCGTCACAGTTGCTTCTCTACAGGTGCGAAGCGACGAGTTCGGCGAGCTCGACCAGGCGGTTGGAGAAGCCCCACTCGTTGTCGTACCACGCGGAGATCTTCACCTGGTCGCCGAGCACGCGGCTCAGCCCAGCGTCGAAGATCGAGGAGTGCGGGTTGCCGACGATGTCGTGCGAGACGATCTCGTCCTCGGTGTACTCGAGGATGCCCTTCAGCGGACCTTCGGCCGCCTCCTTGTACGCGGCCTTGATCTCGTCGACGGTCACGGTCGACTTGGTGGTGAGCGTCAGGTCCGTGATGGATCCCGTCGGCGTGGGCACGCGGAGCGCGTAGCCATCCAAACGCCCGGCCAGCTCAGGCAGAACGAGACCGATCGCCTTTGCCGCGCCACTCGACGTCGGGATGATACTGAGGGCCGCGGCACGGGCACGACGCAGGTCGCTGTGCGGGCCATCCTGAAGGTTCTGGTCTGCCGTGTATGAGTGGATGGTCGTCATGAGACCACGCTCGATGCCGAACTTGTCGTTGAACACCTTGGCGAGCGGCGCGAGGCTGTTCGTGGTGCACGAAGCATTCGAGATGATGTTGTGCTTAGCCGGGTCGTAGGTGTTGTCATTGACGCCGATGACGAAGGTCGCGTCCTCGTTGCTCGCGGGAGCCGAGATGATCACCTTCTTGGCGCCAGCGTCGATGTGCGCCTTTGCCTTGTCGGCGTTGGTGAAGAATCCGGTGGATTCGATAACGATCTCGACGCCCAGCTCGCCCCAGGGCAACTCAGCGGGGTCACGCTGCGCCAAAACCTTGATGCGCTTGCCGTTGACGACAATGCTGTCACCATCGACCGACACCTCGGCGTTCAGCTTTCCGGCGATGGAGTCGTACTTGAGCAGATGAGCGAGCGTCTTCGGATCGGTCAGGTCGTTGACCGCGACGATTTCGAGGTCACTCCCCTTGGCGAGTGCTGCGCGGAAGTAGTTGCGGCCGATGCGGCCGAAGCCATTGATACCAATCTTGACGCTCAATGTATCTCCATGGGTTTGGGGCGACCGTTCAGTCAGTCGCTCGTTTAGTGGTGGTAGAGAGTTGTAAAACTGACGTGGCCGGGGTTCTCGGCGAAAATGCTCGAAAACCCCGGCCACGATGCCATTACGAGAGTAGCAGTAGCGAACTGGCCCCCGAACGCGCTGCCTCGAAGCGTGCCTGCGCGTCGGCCCAGTTTGCGATGTTCCAGAACGCCTTCACGTAATCGGCCTTCACGTTGACGTAGTCGAGGTAGAAGGCGTGCTCCCACATGTCCAGCTGCAGCACCGGAATCGTGCCGAGCGCGGTGTTCCCCTGCTGGTCGTACATCTGCTGGATCAGCAGTTGCTTGCCGACCGGATCCCAGGACAGCACAGCCCAGCCCGAGCCCTGAAGGCTCGTCGCCGCCGCTGAGAAGTGGCCTACGAACTTGTCATATGAGCCGAAGAACTCATCGATGGCCGCACCGAGCTCGCCGGTCGGCTTGTCGCCGCCGTCCGGTGAGAGGTTCTTCCAGAAGATCGAGTGATTGATGTGCCCGCCGAGGTGGAACGCGAGGTCCTTTTCGAGCTTGGGAACATTGGTGTAGTCCCCCGACTCCCGTGCGTCCGCGAGCTTGGCGAGAGCGGTGTTTGCACCAGCGACATACACCGCGTGGTGCTTGTCGTGATGCAACTCCATAATGCGCGCACTGATGTGTGGCTCGAGCGCCGCATAGTCGTAGGGAAGATCTGGAAGTGTGTACTCAGCCATCGAATTCTCCTAGCAAATTGGCCCCGGACCGCACAAAGGAATTGAGTTCGGGGGACTATTTCAGTCTACTGACGACAACCCGGCACACCCGTGGTTGCTTCCCGAAATCGACCGTGCTATTCGTCGAGATCCGGCGGAAGGTTGGCGTCGGTTCCCGGGATTCCCAGGTCGGATGCGCGTTTGTCCGCCATCGCAAGCAGTCGACGGATGCGGCCGGCAACGGCATCCTTCGTCATGGGCGGTTCTGCGTGGTGCCCGAGCTCATCGAGACTCGCATCGCGGAAGCGCAGGCGCAGGTCGCCGGCATAGCGGAGGTGCTCCGGCACGTCGTCGCTCAAGATCTCCAGGGCCCGTTCGACACGCGAGCAGGCCGCAACTGCTGCCTGGGCCGACCGGCGCAGGTTGGCATCGTCGAAGTTAACCAGGCGGTTTGCGGTCGCGCGCACCTCGCGGCGCTGCCGCATCTCTTCCCATGCGGCGACGCTCGACTCAGCCCCCATGAGTACGAGCATCTGGCTGATGGCCTCACCGTCACGGATCACCACCCGGTGCACGCCGCGAACCTCTCGCGCCTTCGACGAGATGTGCAGACGGCCCGCAGCCCCAACGAGCGCCATTGCCGCCTCGTTTCCCGGGCAGATGACCTCGAGCGCCGCCGAGCGTCCCGGGTCGGTGAGCGTGCCACGCGCGAGAAAAGCACCGCGCCAGACCGCGGCGAGCTCTTCCCGCGAGCCCGTGGTGAGGCGGTTCGGCAGCCCGCGGATGGGCCGACGACGAGCGTCCAGTAGTCCGGTCTGGCGAGCGAGAGTCTCTCCCCCGTCTACGACGCGAACGAGATAGTGGCTCGCTTGACGCGTGCCGGATGCCGAGACAACGGCAACCTCGCTGTGCACGCCGTATAGCTCGGCGAGATCCTTGCGAACGCGGCGGCCAAGCACCGGGCTGTCGAGTTCGGCCTCCACAGCGATGCGGTTCGAGATGACGTGCAGGCCACCGGCAAAGCGCAGGATGGTCGCGAGTTCGGCAGCTCGGACGGTTGTCTTGCTGACGCCGATTCTCGCGAGTTCGTCTTTGACATCGGCGGTCAGCGTCACAACCGGCTCCTCAGTTCCTTCTACTCGGTACTTTTGTTCAGATATCGCGGTGCGCGATCATCGCCGCGCGGTGGTCGGGTGCTACTCGCGACCGAGATCGCGGTGCTTGACGTTGACCGCAACGCCGGGTTCTTGGCGAAGCAGACTAGCCAGCTTCTCACCGACGGCGACCGAGCGATGCTTCCCACCCGTGCACCCAATGGCGATCGTAGCGTGTCTCTTATTCTCGCGTTGGTATCCGGCCAGCACTGGCGAGAGCGCCTTTGCATAGCTTTCCACGAATTCGGTTGCGCCCTCCGCGCCAAGGACGAACTGCCTGACCTCTTCATCGAGGCCGGTGAGAGCTTTCAGCTCCGGGATCCAGAACGGGTTAGGCAGGAATCGCATGTCGGCGACGAGATCGGCGTCGGCCGGGAGGCCGTACTTGAAGCCGAAGGTCATGATGGTCACCTGGACGCCGGGGGCATCCACCTCGGAGAACTTCTCCGCGATCGTCGTTGCCAACTGATGGATGTTGAGTTCGGAGGTGTCGATGACGATGTCGCTGGTCTCGCGCAACTCTTCCATCCTGCGTCGCTCATTCGCGATGCCGTCGAGCAGAGTTCCGTCTCCCTGGAGCGGGTGCGGTCTGCGCACCTGCTCGAAGCGCCGCACCAGCACTGAATCGGTCGCGTCAAGGTACAGCACACGCACCCGAGCGTTCACCCGAAGTTCTCCGATGGCCTGCATGACATCGGAGAACAACTTGCCCCCGCGGATGTCCACAATGGCGGCGATCTTCGGCAGAGAGTCACTCGCGCGCTCCGCCAGATCGACGAGCGGCCGCAGCATCTGCGGCGGAAGGTTGTCCACGACGTACCAGCCGAGGTCCTCAAGGGCGTTCCCCACCGTGGACCGGCCGGCACCGGACATCCCGGTAACGATCAGCAGTTCCTGCCGTTCGCTCTCCGCGGTCATGATGCCCCAGACCTTTGATCGTGCATGTTGTGAGGCTTCAGTTTAGCGACGTAACTGTTCGTAGATCTGTCGGGCCAGCGCAGCACCGACGCCCTTTACCTCGGCAATCGTCCCCGGTTCGGCACTGCGCAGTCGCGTGACCGAGCCGAAGTGCTTCAGGATTTCCTTCACTCGTGCTGGCCCGAGCCCAGGAATTTCGGAAAGCGACGACGAGACATCCTTGGAGCGACGCTGGCGCTGGTAGGTGATCGCAAAACGGTGCGCCTCGTCACGGATGCGCTGGATCATGAATAGCGCATCGCTGTTGCGTGGCAGGATGACCGGGTAGTCCGAGTCGGGCAACCAGACCTCTTCGAGTCGCTTGGCGATGCCGCAGAGGGCGATCCCGGTGACTCCGGCGTCGTCAAGTGCACGCTGGGCCGCCGCGACCTGCGGCTGGCCGCCGTCAACGATGAGCAGGTTGGGGCGATAGGCGAACCGCTTCCGGGGACGGCCCTCGAGATCTGCACTCTCCGGATCTTCGGCATCCTGGACTTCGGTGCGAGCCTGCTCTTCGGCGCGCGTGCCGTCCTGATCGAGGTGTGCGAGGCGCCGGGAGAGCGTCTGGTAGATCGACTCGGTGTCATCCGTCGAGTCCGGAATACTGAAGCGCCGGTACTGGTCTTTACGCGGCAGCCCGTCCTCGAACACGACCATCGACGCGACGATGTTGGTGCCGCTGAGATGCGACACGTCGTAGCACTCCATCCGCAGCGGCGCGTCGGGCATGTCCAGCGCTTCCTGGATGTCGGCGAGGGCCTGCGAGCGGGCCGTAAAATCGCTGCTGCGCCGGGTCTTGTACAGCACGAGAGCACTCTTCGCGTTCGTCTCGACGGTCTGCGCCAGGGCGGCCTTCTCGCCGCGGCGCGCGATTTTGAGTGCGACCTTGGTTGCGGGGAGACCGGCAGCAACCCGCAGATCTGAGAGCCAGTGCTCGAGTTCGGCCGTGTCGTCCGGCAGGAGGGGTACGACGACCTCGCGGGGCGGCAGATCGGTGGCGTTGTAGGCGTTCTGCAGCACCGTATCGATGAGTTCCGGCAGGTCGACATCGAGTTCCTTGTCGACCACCCAGCTCTTGGTCCCGCGGATGCGGCCACCCCGAACGATGAACTGCTGCACGGCCGCCGCGAGCTCATCGTGGGCAATCCCGAAGAAGTCGGTGTCGATGTCCTCATCGAGCACAACGGCGTTGCGGGACATCGCGTTGTTCACGGCTCCGAGCTGATCGCGATAGCGAGCCGCCGACTCGTAGTCCTGCTCGGCCGAGGCCGCTTTCATCTTGCGCTCGAGCTCGATCACAAACTTCGAGTCATTGCCGGACATGAACGACGCGAAGTCGACCGCGATCGACTTGTGATCCTCATTCGAGATGCGGCCGACGCACGGAGCGGCGCATTTTCCGATGTCGCCAAGCAGGCAGGGGCGTCCCGTCTGCTGCGCTCGGCGGTAGGTCGTATCGGTGCAGCTCCGCATGGGAAAGGCCTTGAGCAGCGTGTCCACGGTCTCGCGGATCGCCCAGACCCGCGAGTACGGCCCGAAGTATCGCGCGCCGGCAATCTTGCGATTGCGTGTGACCAACACCCGCGGGACATCCTCCTGGAGTGTGATCGCGAGATACGGATATGACTTGTCGTCCCGAAACTGCACGTTGAACGGCGGATCGAACTCGTTGATCCAGGTGAACTCGAGCTGGAGCGCCTCAAACTCGTTGCCGACGACGGTCCACTCGACGGACGCGGCGGACGTCACCATCCGGCGCGTGCGCTGGTGAAGATTCTGCAGCGGCGCAAAGTAGTTACTCAGCCGAGAGCGCAGATTTTTGGCCTTACCGACGTAAAGCACTCGACCGTTCGAGTCCCGGAATCGATAGACGCCGGGCGAGGTCGGAATCTCGCCCGCCTTGGGGCGGTAGCTCACGGTATCCGGGCGCCTCGCCGGCCTCCCGGCATCCGTGCCACCAGCTGCGTTCGCCATCGAACCAGTCTCTCGCTACTTTGCGCCAGCCGCGGTCTTCTTACCCGCTGTCGTTCCCCCGCTTCGACCGGCTGAAATCTTCGAGACGCGGGCGACGGTTGGGCGTGCAGAGTGCGGCTTCTGCGCCAGCATTTCGCGCAGGAAGATCGCTGTGTGGCTGTCGGGATCGAGCGCGACCTGCTCGGGCGTTCCGGTCACGATCACTTCTCCGCCACCGGCCCCGCCCTCCGGACCAAGGTCAATGACCCAGTCCGTCGACTTGATGACATCGAGGTTGTGCTCGATCACAATGACCGTGTTGCCCTTGTCGACCAGACCGTTCAGCACCAGGAGGAGCTTGCGAACATCTTCGAAGTGGAGGCCAGTGGTGGGCTCGTCGAGCACGTAAACGCTCTTGCCGGTCGCGCGTCTCTGCAGTTCGGTCGCGAGTTTGACCCGCTGCGCTTCACCACCAGAGAGGGTCGTCGCGCTTTGGCCGAGACGCACGTAACCCAGACCGACCTCGACCAGCGTCTTGAGATAGCGGTGAATCGATGTGATCGCCTCGAAGAACTCGGCCGCTTCGGCGATCGGCATGTCGAGTACTTCGGCGATGTTCTTGCCCTTGTAATGCACGCCAAGGGTCTCGCGGTTGTAGCGCGCTCCCCCGCAGACCTCACAAACCACATAGACATCGGGCAGGAAGTTCATCTCGATCGTGATCGTGCCGTCACCGGCACAGTTCTCGCAGCGGCCGCCTTTGACATTGAAGCTGAAGCGCCCGGGCAGGTACCCGCGAGCCTTCGCCTCAGCCGTTTCCGAGAACAGGGTGCGGATGCGGTCGAAGACTCCCGTGTATGTCGCAGGATTGGACCGCGGCGTACGCCCGATCGGAGCCTGGTCAACGTGCACGACCTTGTCGAGTAGTTCCAGTCCGGTGACGCGAGTGTGCCGACCGGGGATCTGTCGCGCGCCGTTCAGCTCATTGGCAAGGACCTTGTACAGGATGTCGTTGACGAGCGACGACTTGCCGGACCCGCTAACTCCGGTGACCGCGGTAAACACCCCGAGCGGGAAGCTCACGTCAACGTTCCGCAGGTTGTTGGCGCGAGCGCCCTCAACGGTCACCTGACGTTTCGGGTCGGTTGGCCTGCGCTTGGCTGGCGTCTCAATCGCAAGGCGACCAGCGAGGTAGTCGCTGGTAAGTGATCGGGTGTTGGCAAGCAGCGACTCGTATGAACCCGAGTGAACTACTTCGCCACCCAGCTCGCCTGCACCCGGCCCGATATCGACAATCCAATCCGCCGTTCGGATGGTGTCTTCATCGTGCTCAACGACGATCAGGGTGTTGCCCAGATTCTTGAGCTTGACAAGGGTCTCGATGAGTCGGCGGTTGTCCCGCTGGTGAAGTCCGATGCTCGGCTCGTCGAGCACGTAGAGCACGCCCGTGAGCCCCGAGCCGATCTGCGTTGCCAGACGGATGCGCTGGGCCTCCCCACCGCTCAGCGTTGCGGCCGCCCGGGCGAGGTTCAGGTAGCTGAGGCCAACCTCGATGAGGAATTCCAGCCTGAGCCGGATCTCCCGAAGAACAGCGGCCGCGATGTGCGCCTCGCGGTCGGTCAGTGTGAGCTCGGCCATGAACTCGTAGCTGTCTACGAGACTTAGCTCGCTGGCATCCGAGATAGATGTTCCGTTGACCGTCACCGCGAGGACCTCCGGCTTAAGCCGCTTGCCTTCACATACCGGGCACGGAGTTTCGCGCAGGTAGCTGGCGAACCGCTGCTTGGTCCACTCCGTGTCGGCCTCAAGGTTCTTGCGCTGGATGTAGGGAATGACACCCTCGAACCCGGTCGTGTACTTCATCTCGCGGCCGAAGCGGTTGCGCCAGCGGACAGTTACCTGGAAGTTGTTGCCGTACAGGATCGCGTTCTGTACTTCCTCTGACAGGTCACCCCATGGCGTATCCAGGGAGAAGTCGAGGTCATCGGCGAGCCCCTGGAGCAGGCGCTCGAAGTACTGGGCAACCCCCTTGCCCGCTTGCGCCCATGGCAGGATGACGCCCTCGCGCAGGCTCACCGACGCGTCCGCGATCAAAAGGTCGGCGTCGACGGTCATGCGCGTGCCGAGGCCCGAACACTCCGGGCAGGCACCGAACGGTGCATTGAACGAGAACGTCCGCGGCTCGATCTCGGTGAGCTGCAGCGGGTGCCCGTTGGGGCAGGACAGCTTCTCGGAGAAGTTGCGCCAGGCGGCATCACCAGTTTCATCCACGTAGTTGATCGCAACGAGCCCGTCGGTCAGGCGCAGTGCCGTTTCGAGCGAATCGGTGAGACGGGTCAGGATGTCGTCCGCCGCGACGAGCCGGTCGACAACGACGAGGATGTCGTGCTTCAGCTGCTTCTTGAGGATCGGCGGCTCGCTCAGTTGGATCTGCTCGCCGTCGACGATCGCGCGCGAGTAACCGCTTGCGGCGAGCGACTGGAACAGGTCGACGAACTCGCCCTTCTTCTGCGAGATAACGGGGCTCACGACCTGATATCGAGTGCCGGTGGGCAGCGTCATCAACTGGTCGGCGATCTGTTGCACCGTTTGGCGCTCGATGCGCTCGCCACAAACGGGGCAATGCGGAATCCCGATGCGCGCCCAGAGCAGTCGCATGTAATCGTAGATCTCGGTGATGGTGCCAACGGTTGACCGCGGGTTGCGGTTCGTCGACTTCTGGTCGATCGAGACGGCCGGGCTCAGACCCTCGATGAAATCGACGTCAGGTCGATCTACCTGTCCAAGGAACTGCCGCGCGTAAGCGGACAGCGACTCGACGTAGCGGCGTTGACCCTCGGCGAAGATGGTGTCGAACGCGAGAGACGACTTGCCGGAGCCGGACAGCCCCGTGAAAACGACGAGCGAATCGCGCGGAATTTCGAGGTCGACATCCTTCAGATTGTGTACGCGCGCGCCGCGCACACTGAGCTTCGAGAGCGAGGGGACGGATGAAATCGACACTCTTTACAGTCTACGAAACCCCACCGACATCGGCTGACCCGTTCGCTCTCGGCGCGGGGTCGAGCAGCCCCGGATCGATGAACACGGTCGCGTCAGTGCTTTGCGAACGCGTCGTTGCAGAGCGCGCCCTCGTTCTTGGCCGTTGCTGCCATGTCCGAGCTCACCAGTTCACTGGTCTGGGCGTTCAATTGAATACCGCAGTAGAGGCTGCCATGCACGGCGTACAACTCCGGGACATTGCCGGTCAAAGCACTCACGGTGTACGACGCCTTGTCACCGATTCCGCTCAGTGGGATAACCGCGCTGACGTTGACGTCTTTGCCCGTGAAGTGCTTGTACTGGGATGCTCCGTCGCCGCCAATGGTCGTGATGAGAATGTTGTCATCGGTCAGAGTTTCGACCTTCGAACCCGTCACCGCGGCGTTCTCGCCGATGCCGTACCAGCAGATCACGCCGCCCGAGCCATCCTGGCCGGCGACGAATGGCTTTCCGATGGGAACGTTGATCACTCCCGCGAACGAGCTGGCGGTGAACTCGTCACAAGCCGCCGTCGTGGACGACCCGGATGCGCCCTGCGATGTTCCCGATGAGGTGGTTGTCGAGCCCCCGGACGTTGTCGCCGGTGCGCACGCGGCCAGCGCACCGAGCGCCATCGCCCCGACGGCGAGAACCAGGACAGCTGATCGAACGGCTGGTCTGCGAGACACGAAGGCTCCCTTCGAAGAAGAAGCTCGGCCGGGTGGAACTCGCCCTGCGTGGATTGCTCCACCCGACCTGCGCTTGTCTGCTGCACCCGGCATCCCCGGCCATGTTGGGAACCCGTATGCGCAACACTGTCAGTGTGCAGGGATGCCCGTAACGTTTAGGTAATGCGAACCAGCACTGCCGCGGGTGACCAGCCCAGCTACCGCAGGTGACCAGCCCAGCTACCGCAGGTGACCAGCAGCGACCATCTGCCGCAGTTCCTTCTTCAGCTCAGAGACTTCATCCCGCAGCCGTGCGGCCAGCTCGAACTTGAGCTCGCCCGCCGCCTGGAGCATCTGTTCGTTGAGGTCGGCGATGATCGCCTCGAGGTCGTTGCCTCCGGCCGCTGCAAGTCCTTCGAAACCGGAGCCCTCGCGACGCAGGTTGGGCGTTGGGGACTTCTTCCTACCGTCTTTGCCGCGGCCCGAGGCGCTCAGTAGTTCTGCGGTGTCTGCGCCCTCGCGAAGAAGCTGGTCTGTGATGTCCGCGATGCGCTTACGCAGCGGCTGGGGGTCGACCCCGCGCTCGACGTTGTATGCGACCTGCTTCTCGCGGCGACGGGTGGTCTCCTCGATTGCCTGCGCCATCGAATCGGTGAGCACGTCCGCGTACATGTGCACCTCGCCCGAGACGTTCCTGGCCGCGCGCCCGATGGTCTGGATCAGGGAGGTGGATGACCGCAGGAAGCCCTCCTTGTCGGCATCCAGGATGGCGACAAGCGAAACCTCGGGCAGGTCAAGGCCTTCGCGCAGAAGGTTGATACCGACCAGGACGTCATAAACACCCTGTCGCAGTTCGGTCAGCAACTCGACGCGGCGGAGCGTGTCGACATCCGAGTGCAGGTACCGAACGCGAACGCCGGCCTCACTGAGGAATCCCGTTAGCTCTTCAGCCATCTTCTTGGTCAGGGTAGTGACGAGAACTCGCTCATTGCGCTCGACGCGAAGTCGGATCTGCTCGAGCAGGTCATCGATCTGTCCCTTCGACGGCTTCACGACGATCTTGGGGTCGATGAGCCCGGTCGGGCGGATGATCTGCTCGACCATCGAGTCGACGATGCCGCGCTCGTAGCGCCCCGGCGTGGCCGAGAGGTAGACCTTCTGACCAACTCGGTCGAGGAACTCTTCCCACTTGAGTGGTCGGTTGTCCAGCGCGCTCGGCAGTCGAAAACCGTGCTCAACCAGGGTGCGCTTGCGTGACGCGTCGCCCTCGTACATCGCGCCAATCTGCGGCACTGTCACGTGTGACTCGTCGATGACCACGAGGAAGTCCTCGGGGAAATAGTCGAGCAGGCAGTTCGGAGCTTCGCCCGGCGCTCGCCCATCGATGTGGCGCGAATAGTTCTCGATGCCGCTGCAGAAACCGATCTGCTCCATCATCTCGATGTCGAAGGTGGTGCGCATGCGAAGGCGCTGTGCCTCGAGCAGTTTGCCCTGGCGCTCGAGTTCGGCGAGCCGCTCCTTCAGTTCTTCCTTGATTGTCACGATGGCCTTCTTCATCGTGTCCGGGCTTGCCGCATAGTGCGTCGCCGGGAAGACCGATACCGAGTCCATCTTCTTGAGCACCTCGCCCGTCAGTGGGTGAAGTGCGTAGATCGCCTCGATCTCATCACCAAACAGCTCGACGCGAATCGCGTGTTCTTCATAGACCGGGATGATCTCGATCGTGTCTCCCCGGACGCGAAACTTGCCACGCGAAAAGTCGATGTCGTTGCGCTGGTACTGCATGTTGACGAAGTCCCGGATGAGACGGTCGCGACCGACGCGATCGCCCACCTGCAGCGCAACCATGGCCCCCAGGTACTCCTCGGCCGCACCGAGACCGTAGATGCACGACACGGTCGAGACCACGATCACATCGCGACGAGAAAGCAGTGAGTTGGTCGTGGAGTGCCGCAGCCTCTCGACCTCGGCGTTGATCGACGAATCCTTTTCGATGAAGGTGTCGGTCTGCGGAACGTAGGCCTCCGGCTGGTAGTAGTCGTAGTAGCTGACGAAGTACTCGACCGCGTTGTTCGGCATCAGCTCACGGAACTCGTTCGCAAGCTGCGCCGCGAGGGTCTTGTTGTGAGCAAGCACGAGAGTCGGTCGCTGCACCTGCTCAACGAGCCACGCGGTTGTCGCCGACTTGCCCGTTCCGGTGGCCCCGAGCAGCACAACATCCGTCTCACCCGCGTTGATACGACCGACCAGTTCAGCGATCGCCTGCGGCTGATCGCCGCTTGGAACGTACTCGCTGATCACCTCGAACGGGCGCACGGAACGAGTCGTCTGCATGCCTCCAGCTTAGGTAGCTCCCCCGACATCCGCTGGGGTGGTACTACCGCAGATTCGGGACGGAGTAAACCTCCTACCCTCGATCAGGAAATCCATAGAGCCTGTAAATAGCGTGAAGGCGCGGCCGACGATTGCCGCAGGATGTGAGGACCTCCAGGTGAGTGCAACAGTAACCCCGTCGACCGAGACAGCCGCGGTCAAGGGAACTCCCGTGCTTCTGCATCGTAAACGCGGGCTCGTCGTTGTTCTGCTGTGCGTCATGTACTTCATTTCGTACTTCGATCGCACGAACATCGCGACGGCCGGCGTGGAGATCCAGTTGCCGTTCAGCAAGGGTGGCCTCGGTCTTTCACCGGTCGAATTCGGTCTCGCGACCTCCGTATTCGCAATCGGTTACGCGGTCTTCCAGATCTTCGGCGGTCGCATCGGTGAAAAGCTCGGCCCGCGACGGGGTCTGCTGATTCTCGGCATCCTGTGGGGACTCGCCACGATTACGTCCGGGCTCGCCGGTGGACTGATCTCGCTGCTCATTGCCCGGGGTGTTCTTGGCCTCAGCGAATCCGCGACCTTCCCCACGGCGACGCAGGCCATGAGCCGGTGGGTGCCGAGGGACCGAAACGGCTTCGTCCAGGGTGTCGTGCACTCGGCGTCGAGGCTGGGCACGGCGGCCGCTCCGATCATTGTTGCCGCGCTGATTGCCGCCGTGAACTGGCGCTTTTCCTTCATTCTCGTCGGGATCATCAGCGTCGTGTGGGCGATCGTCTGGTTCGTACTGTTTCGCGATCAGCCCAAGGACGTCAAGAATATCTCCGCCGTCGAACTCGGCGAACTGTCCGGAGTTCCGGCCGCGGCAGATCGGCCGCCCGTGCCGTGGGCTCGGTTGGCGAAGTCGATCCTCCCGGTTACGGTTGTCGATTTCGGCTACGGCTGGGTCGCCTGGGTGTTCTTCACCTGGGTGCCGACTCTGCTGTCGAACACCTACCACTCGCCAATTCTCGCCACCGGCATCCTGGCGTCCATAACGCTGCTTCCCGGTGTCGTTGGCGACACGCTTGGCGGGATGCTCAGTGATCGGATTGCCCGCCGCACCGGCAATGCCATGCGGGCGCGGCGCACCCTGCTGCTGATTGGTTTCCTCGGTGCAGCGGTGCTGATGATCCCGGTGCTGTTCTCGCCGGGCGTCGTCGCGACCGTCATTTGTCTCGGCCTGGCGTTCTTCTTCCTCGAGCTAACCAATGCGCAGCTCTGGTCCATTCCGATGGATGTTGCACCGACATGGTCGGGCGTCGCGAGCGGGATGATGAACACCGGCTTCGCCATCTCCGGCGTGGTCTCCGCACTGGTGGGCGGGCTCATCATCCAGTGGACGACCGGATTCGGTTGGATCTTCGGGGTGTCAATCTTCGTTCTCGTCATCGCGACGGTGGTCGCGGCGATCATGAAACCGAAGCGGGTGGACCCGATCGCTGCGCCGGAAGAAGTGGTCACCGCTTGACCCGAGGTGCCGTCAGGCTCGGGATACCACGCTCGCCCAAAGCTCGTCGGCCTCTCGCATGGTGTCATCGAGCGACCCGTTGCCATCGATGATCACGTCGGCGATCTCGCGACGCTCCTCGTCCGTTGACTGGGATGCGACGCGCCGTCGAGCTTCCTCTTCGGTCATGCCGCGCAGCTTCACCATTCGCCTAACACGCTCGTCTGCACCGGCCTCGACGACCACGACAAGATCGAACTGGTAGTAGTCGGGCTGTTTCGATGCCTCGATGAGCAACGGCACGTCGTAGACGACAACGGCGTGCTGGTCTCGAGTCGCGACGTCCGCAATGAGCTGCTTGCCCAGTCGACCGACCGCGGGGTGGGTTATCGCGTTGAGATCGAGACGCGCCCCGTCATCCGCAAAGATGATCGCCCCGAGAGCCGCGCGATTGAGGGAGCCATCGGCAAGGAGCACGCCCTCGCCGAAGCGCTCGACAATCGCCGCCAGGCCCCGGGTACCCGGGGCCACAACTTCGCGAGCGAGCTGGTCAGCATCAATGTGAATTGCGCCGTGCTCGGCCAGTCGCTTGGCCACGGCGGTTTTGCCGGATGCGATTCCGCCGGTAAGGCCGATGAGGTACACGTCAAAATGCTAGTCGGCCGAGGCCGCCGGAGTTGGCTCCTCGTGATGCTTCGGCTTGGCTCGGAACTCCCGGCCGGTGAGAGGCAGACTCAGCGGAGTGCGCCGGAAGATCTCGGTCACCCCAATCGCGCCGGCGATGACGAGCAGATAGATGACGAGCGTGAGCCAGGGTTTCGGCACGGTTCGCTCGAACCAGTCGTTGCCAATCCATAGCAGGACCCAGACGAACATCGGGTGGGAAAGGAAGATGCCGAAGGAACGATCCGAGGCAATCGCGACGAACTTTGTGCCAAAGCCCTGTGGTTTACGGCGATCCGCCCACCACGTGCCGAATGCCAGGAAACCGAGCGCGACGGCAACGCCCCACACCATCACGATGGGCTGGAGCGGCGTGCCCGCGTGGTACGCGGAATCCCCAAACGCCATCTGAATCAGGAACACGCCGAGCGTCACGACGGCGACAACCGCGACGCCGATCGTAATCGCACCGCGGTGACGTCGAACCCACGGCAAAAACTCCCGGTAGTGATCCGCGGCGACAGCACCGGCGATGATGAAGAAGATGTAGCTGAAGAAGTATTCCTTCGTATAGCCACTCAGGAACGACACGGTGCTCGGCCAATAGAAATACAGGGCAACGATGACCAGCTGGACGGCCCCGGTCACGACGAGCAGCGCGGTGTGGTGACCACGAGTCTTACGAATCAACCAGAGGATGATCGGCACCAGGAGATAGACCTGCATGGTGACGAGCAGGAAGTACAGGTGGTACCAGGCCGTCCCCGTGAGGATGTGGTTCAGGAGCCGCAGGGCAAGAGCTCCAATCGAGCTGTGCGACTGGTTGTAGATATTGCTCGCAGTGAAGTAGATGACCGACCACACCACATAGGGAACTCCGACGAGCAGGAATCTACGGGGCCAGAACTTGCGCATGGGCACCGGCTTGTGGAGATAGCTGTACACGAGCACGAACGCGGTGAGGGCGAAGAAGACGTTGCGAGTGAAGTGCAACAGCCCGAGCAACAGGTACAACGGCAGGTCGCTGGACGCGATCGTGTGGCTCGTGGTGTGCACCGCAATGACGCAGAGAAAGGTGAGGATCCGAACGACGTCTACTTCCCACAGGTGCTTGCGGGGTCTTCTAACTCCGGGCGCACCGTCGGACGCTACCGCCGCATCCGCGGAGGACACTTCACTCACCTGGCCGCCAGTTCACGAACCTTGCTGCGCTGCACCTTGCCCGTTGGAGCTCGTGGCAGGTCCGGCACAACCAGGATTTCGATCGGCCGTTTGAACTTGGGCAACCCATACCTGCAGCGCGAGCGCAACTCATCGAGAAGCGCCTCCGTGTCCGACCCGCGGTCCACGGGGATGACGTACGCGACCGGAACCGAGCCGAGCACGTCGTCTGCCCTGGCGACCACGACGGCCTCGAGCACTCTCGGATCGCCAAGGAGAACCTCTTCGACCTCGGCTGGGTACACCTTTTCGCCGCCCCGGTTGATGACGTCGTCGGAGCGACCGGCCAGATAAACGTACCCATTGGCATCCACGCTACCGACGTCTCCTGTGTCGAGCCATCCCGCAGCGTCGAATCGGTCGGCCGCAGCGTCAAACAGGTAGCGGCGGACGATCCCGGGACCGCGAATCCAGAGACCGCCCACCTCGTTTGTCGACAGTCGTTCGCCACCGGCGTCGCGCACTTCGACGTCGCCGCCGAGTGGCCGGCCCACGGAACCGGGATGCCCCGCCCCGATCGGAGTCGCGGTGATCTGGCTCGCGCCCTCCGTCATCCCCCAGCTGAGAACGAGCGGGATGCCGGAAAGCGCTTCGCGAACGGCATCCGGTAGTGGGGCAGACGCCGACCGGATGAATCTCAGGTCGGTCGGCGGAATGGGCTCGCCGTCCCGGGTCAGCACGGCCAAAATTGCCGGCACCGCGTTGAGCCAGCTAATTCGGCGGGACACCAGCAGCTCCCAGAAGCCGGTCCGGTGGAATGAGGCGTCGAGAACGATCGTGGCGCCCGCGACAAGAGTCGCGAGCAGCGCGACCACCTCGGCGTTAACGTGAAACAGCGGAAGCGAATTGAAACCACGGTCGGTCGAGGTCAACTCGTTGTTTCGCGCAACCTGTCCGGCGACGAACAGCAGTTGTTTCTCAAGGAGTTCTACTCCCTTGGGAGTGCCCGTGGAGCCCGAGGTGAAAAGCACGGCCGCTCCCCCGCCGCTGAGTTTTCCGGCGCTGCCCGCAGGCTCAGACCCGGGCTTGATTCCCTTGGGCGCCCCGTCCTCGGTGACCGAGGCGGTCGACCATCCAGACACCGGAGAGCGATCAACATCGAGCCCAAAGACCACGAGTCCCGGCGCTCCGATGAGGCCAGCCGATCGCGCCGGCTCGCCATCGTGCAGGTCGGGATTAATGGGCACAGAGCGCCTGCCGCTCGCGATCGCCGCCAGGTGAACGATGGCAAACGCCAGTGGATCGCGAATCGCGAGAACCACCGCGGCACCATTCGGTAGCTGCAGGGCGTCGAACTCGTCAACCCACTCGTCCACTCGAGCTGCGAATCGAGCGTAGGTCAACGCTCGGTCAGATCGGGCATCCTCAAGGAAAACGGCCGTATCGTCGTCAGCGCGCCGGTGGATGAGGTCGGCGAGAGATGCCGTTTTCTCCGCGTTAACCACATCTTCAACTGTAAGACCTCCCGGATGTCTCGCCGAAGAGAAGTAGCTAGGAGATCTCTATGGGTGTTGACGACCACACCCTCGTCAGCATCCACTTCCATACCGACTCGAAGATCGGCTGCCCGTTCGCCAGGCGGGGCGTCTCGTCGGTGATATCAAGGGAATGCGACTGGATGGGTGTGCCGAGCGGAGCAGACGAGATGAGCACGTGTGCGCCGGCCGGGATGCCGTTCGCAACGTTCGCCGGTGCGCCGTACACGCCGAGACCCATCGCCTCCCAGGAAGCCTGGATGCGCGCCGAGAACACGTCTCCCGTGTCGTCGAAGCCGTACATCCGCGAAATCGGGGTCGCACCAGGGTGTGCCATCCACGACGCGTCGACGCCGTTGTCGCTGTCGACCGGCGAAGAGAACATCAGGACCCCGAGCACGCGGTGGACATGGGCGATGTACGCCGACTCGCCACCCCCCTGGGAATGCCCGGCCACAACGATGTCTCGCCAGTCGATTCCGTTGGCGCGGGCAAAGCGCCCCCAGCCACCGTCTGGATCTCGAGACCTAAGGTGATCGATCGCGCCGGTGAGTCTGTCGACAATCGAATTTTCGTGATCAACCGAACTGAACGGCGTCGGACGAGTTCCATTGAGGCGGTTTCGCTGCACGGAGGTGTAGCACGTCGGGTTCGTACCGCAGGTCTTCTGCACGGACTTTCCGTCGTTCCAGTAGTCCAGAGCGAGAACGTGAAAACCGCGCGAACGAGCTGCCGTCAGGAAGTCGGTGTAGTTGGATGGACGCTCCCGAGTCGCCGGCAGGAACAGCAAAAGCGGTCCGCTCGCATTCGTCCGCGCCGCGTAGTTCATGGCGTTAGGGGTGTAGACGACTCCGTCGCCACCGTGCAGGCGGAATCGTTCGTGCACGAGATACGGCGCCGCCTCCGCCGGATGGGCGCCCTGCGCGCTCGTCGCAGACGTGCTGACCGTTGGTCCTGTCAGCGACGAAATGCCAAAGATACCGAGTGCGAGGACTGCGGCCACGGCGAGGCCAATGCCGCCAAGCCAACGCGTTCGAGTCTGCACGGCTGCCAGCGTATGCGATAGGTGCCCACGAATGGCTGGATGTATGCCTTAGACGCGAGAACAGTAGCTGAGGAACCTCGAAACAACGAGCAAACGGCCGGTTGTCCGAAGACAACCGGCCGTTGCCGGATTCGTAGATCACCAAGCCGGTAATACCGGCATGGCGTGCTGCACTAGTTGGAGCTGCTGAGCTTTTCGCGGAGTGCCGCGAGTGACTCGTCATCCGCGAGAGTGCCCGAGCTGGTGCTCGCGTCCTCGCCCGAGAATGAGGATGCGCCAGCCGGAGGGGCCGAAGGAAGATCTTCTTCGTCCGCAGCGGCCGCGGCAACCTGCTTCTTGTGCGACTCCCAGCGAGCCTGGGCCGCAGCGTAGTCCTGCTCCCACTTCTCGCGCTGGGTCTCGAAGCCGTCACGCCACTCGTTGGTCTCCGGGTCGAAGCCGTCCGGGTACTTGTAGTTGCCCTGCTCGTCGTACTCGGTGAGCATGCCGTAGAGCGCCGGGTCGAACTCGGTGCCGTCGGGGTCGACGCCCTCGTTCGCCTGCTTGAGGCTCAGCGAGATGCGACGGCGCTCGAGGTCGATGTCGATGACCTTGACGAAGACCTCGTCGCCAACCGAAACAACCTGCTCCGCGAGTTCAACATGCTTACCCGACAGCTCGGAGATGTGGACCAGGCCCTCGATGCCCTCGGCGACGCGAACGAACGCGCCGAACGGAACCAGCTTGGTGACCTTTCCTGGCGCAACCTGGCCGATCGCGTGCGTGCGGGCGAATACCTGCCACGGGTCTTCCTGGGTGGCCTTGAGCGACAACGAAACACGCTCGCGATCGAGGTCGACCTCGAGGATTTCGACGGTGACCTCCTGGCCAACTTCGACGACCTCCGAGGCGTGCTCGATGTGCTTCCAGGACAGCTCGGAAACGTGTACGAGCCCGTCAACGCCGCCAAGGTCGACGAATGCGCCGAAGTTGACGATCGATGAAACGATGCCCTTACGAACCTGGCCCTTGGCAAGGTTGCCGAGGAACGTGGTGCGGCTCTCGCTCTGCGTCTGCTCGAGCAGCGCGCGGCGGGAGAGAACGACGTTGTTGCGGTTCTTGTCCAGCTCGAGGATCTTCGCCTCGATGTCCTGGCCGAGGTACGGCGTAAGGTCACGAACGCGGCGAAGCTCAATGAGTGATGCCGGCAGGAAGCCTCGAAGGCCGATGTCGACGATCAGGCCGCCCTTGACGACCTCGATGACCGAACCGGTGACGACGCCGTCGGCATCCTTGATCTTCTCAACATCGCCCCACGCACGCTCGTACTGTGCCCGCTTCTTGGACAGGATCAGCCGACCCTCCTTGTCCTCCTTCTGGAGAACGAGAGCCTCGACCAGGTCACCGACCTGAACGACCTCGGTTGGGTCGACGTCGTGCTTAATGGACAGTTCGCGGGAGGGAATCACTCCCTCGGTCTTGTAACCGACGTCGAGGAGAACCTCGTCACGATCGATCTTGACGACGGTACCTTCGATGAGGTCTCCGTCATTGAAAAACTTGAGTGTCTTTTCGACCGCGGCAAGGAAATCTTCAGCAGATCCGATGTCATTGATGGCAACCTGCTTGGGTGCCTTGTCGGTCGTTACGAGTGTCATGTAGTTGGTGCTCCAGTGGGGACACGCTCTTGAGAAGCGCAATTCGGGCCGAGGGCAAGGTTTTTTTGTTGGTTGCCCGCCGGCGGACGGATAGAAATGCAATACATCCGATAACACCGGACATAATTGCGACATTCCAGCTTAGCCGAGCTGGTCTACCCGCGCCAACACGCTTCTCATGTACGAAAGCTCGGAGTCGTAGACATGGGCCGACTTGATCACGAAGTCAAGCCGACCAACGGGTACGCCCAGCTCGCTCGCGATGTGCTCCTGCAGCCAGGCCAGTTCGACCAGGTTGCCATACCCCTTCGAACCGAAATCGATGCTGTGCGCGTAGACGACCTGCTCGAGCGAGCCATCGCGCAGCCAGAAGTCGAGCATGCTGACACACGGGATGTACGTCGTATCGATGAGCGGCTCGAACGTTGTTATGGTGGCCGAACGCGAGGTCGGGTCGGTGCGCAGCCGAGAAATTACCCAGTCGATCTGGTCGCGTCCCGTTCCTGCGTAGTCGAAAAGCCGACTCGCGTAACTGCGCGCGTCGCCGAGCTCTCGAACGAGCGAGTGGTCGGTGAAGTTAGCGTGCATCCACGCGAGGCGCTCCGAGTCCCCGAACTCGCGAACGATCGGATCGGATGTGCGCGGCTCAGCTACGGTGATCGTGACGCGGGGTACCTCCAGAACGCGCAGGTTGTCGTAGCGGCTCGCCGCACCCTGGCTCAGGATGCGGCGAGCAATCTCCAGCCACGCTTCGCCGATAGTCTCGGAGCTGACGGTCAGATCTTCGATCAATTGAGCAGCGCATCCTTCAGGGTGTCGAGCCCGATACCGCCCAGGTCAAGCGCCTTCTTGTGGAACGCCTTGGGACTGAACGCCGCGCCCTCGCGAGCCTTGCATTCATCCCGAATCTGTTCCCAGATGCGCTGGCCGACCTTGTACGACGGCGCCTGCCCGGGCCAGCCCAGGTAGCGGTTGACCTCGAAGCGCACGAACTCGGGTGACATGTGAACGTTGTCGCCCATGAAATCGAACGCGTAATCACCCGTCCACGCTCCCCTGCCGTCCGGGCGCTGCTTCTCGAGGTGAACCCCGATGTCGAGAACCACGCGCGCGGCGCGCATCCGCTGGCCGTCGAGCATGCCGAGTCGGTCGGCCGGATCCGACAGATAGCCAAGCTCTTCCATGAGACGCTCCGCGTAGAGAGCCCAGCCCTCCGCGTGACCGGAGGTGCCTGCCAGTAGCCGACGGTAGCTGTTGAGGGTCGCCCGGTTGTAAACGGCCTCGGCAATCTGGAGGTGGTGACCGGGGACACCCTCGTGATACACGGTGGTCAGTTCGCGCCAGGTGTCGAATTCGGTTACTCCCTCGGGAACCGACCACCACATCCGACCCGGACGCGAGAAGTCGTCCGTGGGTCCCGTGTAGTAGATGACTCCGGTGTGATTCGGTGCGATCATGCACTCGAGCGTGCGGATCTCCTCCGGAATATCAAAGTGTGACTTACCCAGTTCCTGGATGGCCCGGTCGCTGGTCTCCTGCATCCAGCGCTGGAGCGCGTCGGTGCCGTGCAGCTTGCGGGAAACATCGTCATTGAGGAACTCGATCGCCTCGTCGACGGTTGCGCCCGGCTTGATCTCGTTTGCGATGGCCGTCTGTTCGTCGACCATGCGTTGAAGTTCCTCGACGCCCCACTCGTAGGTCTCATCGAGATCGACGGTCGCGCCAAGGAACGCACGGGACGCGACCTCGTAGATGTCACGACCAACGGCATCCTTCTCGCCCGATACCGGAAGCAGCTCCTTCTCGAAGAACTCGGCCAGTTCGCCGTAGGCTCCGGCGGCCGTAACGACGCCCTTCTGCAGTTCGCTTCTGAGCCCATCCGAAATGCCGTCGGCGCCACTCACCAACTCGGCGAACAGGCCGTCCGGATCGGCCGTGGTCCGGCTCTGGATGATGACCTCGAGAACCTGGCGCTTGGCCGGCACGACGCCCTTCTCGATCCCCCGCCGAAGGGTCTCGATGTACTGGGCGACCGGCGTCGCCGTGGAGTTCAGTCGCGTCGCCACGTTGACCCAGTCCTGTTCCGAGTCCTTCGGCATGATGTCGTAGATCTCACGGAACTCCTGGACCGGGGATGCCAGGACGTTCACGTCGCGCAGTGCAAAGTTGCGGTCGTGCATTTCGAGATCGAGCTCAAGCGTTCCAAGAAGGTCGTCTTTGGTCACCTTGTCGACGTCATCGATCGGTGGTGCGGACTGAAGCTTCGAGATGACGGCGCGAGCCGCATCCGCCCGGGCGTCCAGGCCGGCCGGTGAATAATCACCCCATTCGCCGAGCTTGCCACGATCCATCCCGATGTAGGTCGCGAGAGTCGGGGACAGATCGGCCAGGGTGGTTACCCACTCCTCGGCGATCGCGTCAATGGGCGTTGCGGTGCGGGCCTCGTGGGCCTGAGCTTCTTCGGTCATATTTGAAGCCTAGGACAGCGTCGGGACGACCGGCAAAGCGTGCCGGTCAACTAGCCAGGAGTTTCCGTACCTCGCCGGGTGTCGCCGCCGCGTGAAGCGCTGCGACGCGATCGTCGTCGAGCAGAGTCGCGGCAAGCTGGCTCAACAGCGTGATGTAGCGCCGACCGTGAGCGGCGATTCCAATGACCAGGGTCACCGGCTGCCCCGCCCAGTCGACCGGCTCAACCAGCACGAGTACGCTCAACCCCTCGGCCAGCACGTCATTCTTCGCTGTGAGAGTTCCGTGCGGCATTGCCACCCCGTCCCCGACGAACGTTGAGACGACTCGCTCACGGTCGAGCATCTGCTCGACATAGTCCGGCTTTGCGGCGCCCGCGTCCACGAGAAGCGAACCGGCGGCGCGGATCGCCTCGTCCCGGTTCGCGACACTAGCGCCGACCACGATGGATGCGTCGGGCAGCAGGGACTCGAGTTGGGGAATACCAAGAGCCATCCTTAGTGGGCCGCCTGGTCCCAGTTTTCGCCGGTCCCGATCTGCACATCCAGGGGGACACGCAACTCGGCCGCGTGGCCCATCCGATCACGCACGATAGCCGTGACTGCATCCACTTCACCCGCCGCGACCTCGAACACCAGCTCGTCGTGCACCTGCAGGAGCATGTTGGACCGAAGCTCCTGTGCGCGCAGGTCGTCGGCGATGCCGAGCATCGCGATCTTCAGGATGTCGGCCGCGGAGCCCTGGATCGGAGCGTTGAGTGCGGCTCGTTCGGCGGCTTCGCGCAGGACGCGATTGTTTGAAGTGAGGTCGCCGAACGGACGGCGGCGTCCGAAGATCGTCTCGGTGTAGCCATCGACGCGGGCCTGCTCAACAACATTCCGCAGATACTCGCGCACTGCGCCGAAGCGCGCGAAGTAGTCGGCCATCAGTTGTTTGGCCTCGGCCGTTTCGATGCGCAGCTGCTTGCTCAAGCCGAACGCACTGAGCCCGTATGCCAGCCCGTACGACATCGCCTTCACCTTGGTTCGCATGGTCGGCGTGACATCCGCAGGCTCAACGCCAAAGATGCGCGATCCGACGAAGCGGTGGAGATCTTCGCCCTCGTTGAAAGCAAGAATGAGTCCCTCGTCTCCCGACAGGTGGGCCATGATGCGCATCTCGATCTGCGAATAGTCGGCGGTGAGGAGGGTCTCGAACTCGGACCCGCGGCCGTTCTTTTGAACACCGTTCGTTTGGACACCGTTCTTTTGAACACCGTTCTTTTGAACACCGTTCTTTTGAACACAGAATGCCGATCGAATTTCGCGACCAACGGCGGTCTTGACGGGGATGTTCTGCAGGTTTGGATCGTTCGACGAGATGCGTCCCGTGCTGCTGCCGGTCTGGTCGTAAGTGGTGTGGATGCGGCCATCGGATCCGAGTCCGCGTTGCAGAGTCTCGATGATCTGATTGAGCTTTGTGGCATCGCGGTGCTGCAGAAGCAGGTCGAGGAATGGATGCGGCGCCTGATCCTGCAGGTCGGCCAACGATGCGGCATCCGTGGAGAACCCGGTCTTGTTTGACCTGGTCTTCGGCATGTTCAGTTCCTCGAACAGGACCTGCTGGAGCTGCTTGGGTGAACCGAGATTGACCTCGTGGCCAATTTCCGCGTACGCGCGCTGGGCGAGATCGTTGGCAGTGTCTCTCAGCTCGGTGTTGAGACGGCCAAGCACCGAGGCGCTGACAGTCACACCGGTGACCTCCATCTGAGCCAGCACGGGCACCAGCGGAAGCTCAATGGTTTCGAGCACGGTCAGCGACCCGGTGTCGAGTCGCTCAGCCAGATACAGCGAAAGTCGGAAGACATACCAGGCCTCGGTCGCGGGATTGATGGCCTCGACATCGGGAACAAGCTGGTTGGGGTCCGCGCGCTGAATTGTCTCGGAAAGGAAGTAGTACACCTGATCGACGAGATCCTGGCTCTTGCCACCCGGCTTAAGTAGCCACGCAGCGAGCGTCGTATCGAACTGGATGCCGTTCAGCTCGAGCCCGGACTGCTGCAGCCACTTCAGCTCGCGCTTGGAATCGAACAGGTACTTCGGCGCGGGCCCTCGCATCCAGTCCTCGAGCGCAACATAGTCCGGCCGCCCGGCCGCCCATGGCACGAAGGCCGATTCGGTCTCACTCGCGATGCCAAGGCCCGTGACCTGGCCCGAAATTGACTCAACGCGGAGGGCGAGCGGCGCGGTCCCCTGTTTCGAATGCGTGTCCAGCCACTTCGCGAGTTCCTCGTCGACCATGGTGCGCACGGGTGGGGCACCCGTGCCGGCGTCATCGAGAAGCTCCTGCGTGATGTCGTCGTTCGCGCCGTCCTGTGCCGCAATTTTAAGTACCCGCTCCTGCAGCGTGCGGAACTGCAGTCGGTCGAAGACATCCCGAATCGCCGGAATGTTCATCGGCTTGCGTTCGAGGTCGGAGGGGCCAAACGGGAGGTCGACGTCGGTCAGCAGATGATTGAGCTTGCGATTGCGGACGGCGCGATCCTTCTGGTCCCGGAGGTTCTGACCGACTACTCCCCCGATCTCGTCCGCGTGCTCGAGCACGCCGGTGAGGCTGCCGTACTGGTTGATCCACTTCACGGCGGTCTTCTCGCCGACCTTGTCGACGCCGATCAGATTGTCGCTGGTCTCCCCGACGAGTGCGGCGATGTCCGGATACTGGTGCGGCTCGATGCCGTACCGCTCGAACACGGTGTCGCGGTCGTACCGCTTGAGCTCGGAAACACCGCGCGCGTTGGGATACAGAAGCGTGACGTTGTCGTTGATCATCTGGATGGCGTCCCGGTCACCGGAGACCACGAACACCTTGAAACCCTCTTCGGAACCGCGGTGGGCAAGAGTGGCCAGAATATCGTCCGCCTCGAAGTCCTCCTTCGACAGGGTCGGGATGCTCATGGCGTGCAGCGCCTCTTCCAGCAGGGGCACCTGCCCGACAAACTCGGCAGGCGTCGCATCCCGCGTACCCTTGTATTCGGGGTATTCGCGCGTGCGGAACGAATAGCGCGAGATGTCGAAGGCGACGGCGACGTGCGTCGGTTTTTCGTTCGCGAGGAGGTTGATCAGCATCGAAATAAACCCGTGGATCGCGTTCGTGTGCTGGCCATCGCGGGTGACGAAACTGTCGACCGGCAGGGCGTAAAAGGCGCGGAATGCCAGCGAATGACCGTCGACAACCATGAGGGTAGGCTTTTCTTCAGTCGTCACCTGAGTCAGCCTAGCGCTGCCCACCGACGATGAATCGGCCACGAAAGAAGCGCATGACGATCCTTCCCGAGAACCTCGACCCCGAACTGGTTAAGCGACTTGTCGAGTCTGGCGGAGGCGCTCTTACGACGCGCATGGGTGTCGAGTTTCTCGAATTGTCTGCGGAACACTCCGTCGCGCGGATGCCGGTCGAAGGCAACACCCAGGTTCTGGGTCTCCTGCACGGTGGAGCGCACGTCGTCCTTGGCGAGTCGCTCGGTTCGATCTCATCCGCGATTCACGCGGGACCGGGACGCTATGCCGTTGGCATTGAGATCAACGCGACGCACAGCCGTTCGGTGACGAGCGGCTGGGTCACCGGAACCTGCGAGGCTCTCGTGCTCGGTCGAACGCTCGCAACCCACGAAATCATCGTCCGCGACGAAGAGGGTCGCAGACTCTCCACCGTGCGCATGACGAACATGCTGCGCGACCAGTAGTGGCGCGCGCACCCACCTGGGGTGCCCTCCAGAACGCCTGGGATCTCGGCGGGCTGCCAACGCGCCGCGGCCTCACGCACCACGGGCAGATATTTCGATCGATGAATCCCGACGGCGTGGATGCCGAGGGCTGGGCTGCGATCGCGCGGGCAGGCATTTCGACCATTGTCGATCTCCGGAACGACGACGAAGTGCGAGCAGCGCCGGGGCGTCCAACTGCGCTTACGGTGATTCGACGTCCTATCGAAGATCAGAACGACGCCGAGTTCATGTCCGTGTGGGGCAGCCGACTTGGCACACCCGCGTATTACCCGGAAATCCTCCGCCGCTGGCCGGCTCTCGTCGCGTCGGCGATCGCTTCAATCGCGGATGCACCCGGGCCGGTGCTGTTCCATTGCGCCGCTGGTCGAGATCGCACCGGGATGATTTCCGCAATGATCGAGGAACTGGTCGGAGTCGACCGTTCGTCGATCCTCGACGATTATGCGGCCGCGGTGCGAGCGTTCAACGTCTGGAAGCATGCGAACCCCGTCCGCGAGAAGCCGCAGGCCGACGCGGAAGTGGACGCCCACCTGGCGATCGCGCTCCCGGAACTGACCGCATTCCTTGATGGACTTGATATTGCGCAGTATCTGCTCCACGCGGGACTGACGGAGTTGCAAGTTGACCGCATCCGAACAAAGCTGCTCGACGTATAAGTCGCTCGCCACCACCGTTGTGCAGGAGTTTCAACCCCGACGTCACACGGTTACTGGGATGCAGAGGCCCAAAACGGCAAAACTCCTGCACAACAGGGGTCGACCGTTGCGGCCGTTCCGCGCCGACTACTTCTTGGCAGAGAGCTGCTCGATAATCGCCTGCGACACATCGTGCATCGTCAGGCGGCGATCCATGGATGCCTTCTGGATCCAGCGAAACGCTTCCGGTTCGGTGAGCCCCATCTTCTCGTTGAGTAGGCCCTTCGCGCGATCGACGAGCTTGCGGGTCTCGAACCGCTCGACCAGGTCGCTGACCTCGGCTTCGAGCGTGATGATCTGCTGGTAACGCGCCAAGGCGATCTCGATCGCGGGGATGAGGTCGTTGGGCGTGAACGGCTTCACGACGTAAGCGAGTGCCCCAGCTTCGCTCGCTCGCTCGACGAGTTCCTTCTGGCTGAACGCCGTCAGCAGAACAACCGGAGCAATGTGGTTCTTGGTGAGCCGCTCGGCCGCTGAAATGCCATCGAGCTGGGGCATTTTGACATCCATGATCACGAGATCGGGGCGAAGTTCGGTAGCCAGTGCGACCGCGGTCTCGCCGTCGGCGGCCTCACCAACGACCTCGAATCCGTTGTCGCGCAGCGTCTCAACAATGTCGAGACGGATGAGCGACTCGTCCTCGGCAACAACGACTCGACGCGGCGCGGGGGTGCCGGATGATGCGGACGCCGGTGCCGGAGAGGGAGATGCCTGATCGCTCACGTTCCAACCCTACGGTATTGTTTGGTCTCGTTGTTGTGCGCCGGTGTGGCGGAATGGCAGACGCGGAGCACTCAAAATGCTTTGCTCGAAAGGGCGTGTGGGTTCGACCCCCACCACCGGCACAACTGTTACTTGTTCGTCAGGCCAAGAGCCGTGCACGCCTGGGCAGCCGTGCTCGTTTCGAGACCCACGACGATGAACGTGCGCGGGATGTTTGCCGAGCACTGCACCCAGCTCGACGGCGCAGGCCTTGCGGGATTAGGTACCGTCATCGGACAGGGCAAAGGCTCGCCCGTCATCGTCGCGCGGAGCTGACACAGGTACTGTGCCTGCACCCCGGCCGCCCCACCTCTCAGCGAGGCCAGCAGAGCGAACTGCTCCCACGCGGAGGAGCATGCGTCGGTAGGCGATGCGGGGATTGCCTCCCCGACTGACGTCAGCGCTGGAGCCGCAATCGGCAGCCCTCCCTGCGTTACCCAGATGATCTGGGTAAACGGTGTCCCGTCCGTGGCGCTCTCGTAGCAGTCGACGACGTGCGCCTGAGGAGCAGGAGTTGCAGCCGGGGCCGGAGTGGGCAGCGGCTTCGCCGCGAACGCTCCCCCAACCCCGAGGCCACCGGCGAACAGGATGAGCGCAGCCGCGACTCCGACCGTCCAGGTGAGCGGTCCCGTTCGGCCATGTTGGCGATCACCGGTCCGAGCCATCACGAACGCGCGGCTCTCCGTCAGAAGTGAAGTCAGCTCGTCGCCGTCTGGCGGGCCCGGCTCTGTGTTCTGTTCGTCAGTCATTCTCTGATACCGCCTTTCGAAGTTTCGCTCGGGCTCGCTGAAGCCGCTTGGCAACCGCTCCCTCCGTGCTGCCGAGAATCCGCGCCGCCTCGCGATAGCTGGCGCCGTCGACCAGGCACAACTCGCAAACCATCCGGTCCTGTTCGTCGAGCGAATCGATCGTTTCCCGCACCCAGTGCAGCTCCGCCGGATCGTCGGTGGATGCCGCATCCGTATCCCGAAGCGGCAGTGCTGCCCGGTAGGAGTCGCGGCGACGCAGATTGCTCGCGTGATTGTGACAGGTCACCAGCAGCCAGGGCAGAACAGAGTCGCCAACCAGCCGAATCGCCCTCCGGCGATCCCATGCGGTCAGGAACGTGTCCTGCAATAGTTCCTGGGCATCCGCATCCTGGGACACGAATCCCCAGGCGTAGCGAAACACCGCGACGGAGTGCCGGTCGAACAACTCGCCGAACGCTCGTGAGTCGTCGTTGTGGACACGCGCGATGAGTTCGGCGTCGGTCAGCACGTTTGACCGATTCCGCGCATGGCTAGTGGATTCATTACCGGGAGATGTCGTGAACCCCATTGTTCATGACATCCCCCGGAAAACTATTTCCTCGACCTAGTCGTGATGTGCCGGGGCAGCACCGTTTTCGGCCTGCCCAACCACATGCACGCGCATGTCGTTCGTCGACCCGGAGACCCCGGGAGGCGATCCGGAGATCACCACGACCTTGTCGCCCTCTTCTGCGAAATTTCTGCCAAGCAGCTCGTGGTCGACCTGATCGAACATCGCATCCGTGTGCGCGACGCGATCGACGACGAATGATTCAATACCCCAGTAAAGTGCCATCCGGCGACGGATGGCCGGGTCCGGTGTGAAGGCCTTCATCGGGACGCGGTAGCGCAGACGCGACATCCGGCGGGCCGCGTCTCCACTTTCCGTGAAGATGCATACGTACTTCGCTTCGACGAAGTCAGCGACCTCGGCGGCGGCGAGCGTGATCGCGCCGCCCTGCGTGCGCGGCTTGGTGCCGAGCGGTGGGATGCGCTCGAGTCCATGATCCTCGGTGGACTCGACGATTCGAGCCATCGTCTGGACCGTGATGACGGGATACGCGCCCACGCTGGTTTCACCGCTCAGCATGACCGCGTCCGCGCCATCCAGCACGGCGTTCGCAACATCCGATGTCTCAGCGCGCGTCGGCACCGGCGACGAAATCATCGACTCGAGCATTTGGGTTGCAACAATGACCGGCTTAGCCATCCGGCGAGCCAGCTCAACGGCGCGCTTCTGGACGATTGGAACGGCCTCGAGCGGTAGCTCTACGCCCAGGTCGCCGCGGGCAACCATAATCGAGTCGAATGCGTCGATGATGGCCTCGAGATTGTCGACCGCCTGCGGCTTCTCGATCTTGGCAATGACGGGGACCTTGCGTCCCTCCTCCTCCATGATTTCGTGCACGCGCGTGATGTCGCTCGCGTCGCGCACGAACGAAAGGGCAATCAGGTCGCAACCGAGGCGCAAGCCCCAGCGAAGGTCCGCTTCGTCCTTTTCGGACAGTGCGGGAACATTGACCGCGACGCCCGGAAGATTGATGCCCTTGTTGTTGGAAACGGGGCCGGCGACGATGACCTGGGTCGTCACGACCGTGCCGTCTGTCTCGAGAACCTTGACCTTGACCTTGCCGTCGTCGATCAGCAGAAAGTCGCCGGGCGACACATCCTGCGGCAGGCCCTTGAACGTCGTGCCAGAAAGTTCCTTGGTGCCGATGACGTCCTCGGTAGTGATCTTGAAGATGTCACCAACTGCGAGGTCGTACGGGCCCGCCTCGAACTTTCCCAGACGGATCTTGGGACCCTGCAGGTCGACGAGAACGGCAACAGCGCGGCCGGAGTCATCGGCGGCCTTGCGCACGTTCTTGTAGACCTCTTCGTGCACGTCATACGAACCGTGGCTCAGGTTCATTCGCGCGACGTCGACTCCTGCATCGATGATCGCGCGGATGTTTTCGTAGCTCGACGTGGCTGGGCCAAGTGTCGCGACGATTTTTGCTCGTCTCATTGGGTCCTTCTGTGGTGGTGGTTGTGGTGGTAGTTAGAGCGACAAAGCGACGTCGGTCGGCTTCACGGGGAAGGGCAGGTCGGTAGCGCCCTCGAGGAAGCGATCGACCGCGGATGCCGCGGCGCGACCCTCGGCGATGGCCCAGACGATGAGGGATTGGCCGCGTCCGGCGTCGCCCGCGACGAAGACTCCCGACTCACTCGTCTCGTACTGCTCATCGCGAGAAAGGTTACCCCTCTCATCGAACGGCAAACTCAACTGCTCGTCGATGGCATCGCGCTCCGGACCGGTAAAACCGAGGGCGAGCAGCACCAGATCAGCCGGGATGTCCCGCTCCGTGCCCGACTTCGGGACTCGGCGGCCATCCAGGTATTCGGTTTCGGCCACGCGGATGCCGCGCACCTCACCGACCTCGTTGGAGAGGAATTCGACCGTCGACGCGAGGTAGACGCGTTCGCCGCCCTCCTCGTGGGCGCTCGAGACCTCGAACAGGGTCGGTGTCATCGGCCATGGCTGGTGGTCGGGTCGCTCGCTGGGCGGCTGCACACCGATCGCGAGATTGGTGACCGAGAGGGCACCCTGGCGGTGGGCTGTACCGATGCAGTCCGCACCCGTGTCTCCACCGCCAAGGACGACGACGTGCTTGCCAGCGGCCGTGAGCTGTTCGACGACCGTGTCGCCGGCCCCGGTGCGGTTCTGCTGCACGAGATATTCCATGGCGAAGTGCACGCCGAGCAGGTCACGCCCTGGGACCGGCAGGTCGCGGGGCACCATTGCACCCGTCGCGACGACGACGGCGTCGTAGCGCGACTTGAGGTCGCTCCACGAAATGTCCACGCCGATCTCGACCCCAGCACGAAAACGGGTGCCCTCTGCCTGCATCTGCGCGAGACGAGTCTCGAGGTGCTTCTTCTCCATTTTGAAGTCCGGGATGCCGTACCGCAGCAGCCCGCCGATGCGGTCATCACGCTCGTATACGGCCACCGTGTGGCCGGCGCGGGTCAGCTGCTGTGCTGCGGCCAGGCCCGCGGGCCCGGATCCGACGACGGCGACCGTCTTGCCGGTGAGTCGCTCTGGCGGCTGCGGCGTCACCCATCCGTTTGCAAAGGCCTGGTCGATGATGGAGACTTCCACCTGCTTGATGGTCACAGGATCCTGGCTAATGCCCAGCACGCAGGATGATTCGCACGGCGCGGGACACAGCCGGCCGGTGAACTCGGGGAAGTTGTTCGTGGCATGCAGTCGCTCGATCGCCGCGCGGCCCTCGTCGCGCCAGGTGAGGTCGTTCCACTCCGGGATGAGGTTGCCAAGCGGACAACCGTGATGGCAGAACGGGATGCCGCAGTCCATGCAACGTCCCGCCTGGCGCTTCAGCGTCGCCGCATCGCCCTGCTCGTACACCTCGCGCCAGTCCATGAGCCGCAGCGCGATAGGACGGCGCGCGGGTGTCTCGCGCTCGGGAACCTTCAGGAACCCCTTCGGATCAGCCACCGGTCACCTCCAAGATGCGGCTCCAGACGACATCCCCATCCGGGTCGAGACCCTCGTCCAGCGCGATCTGTCGTGTCTCAAGGACGGCAGCGTAGTCACGCGGAACCACCTTGGTGAAATCGCCGATAGCTCTCGGCAGGTCGCCAAGGATTCTTGCCGCGACAGCGGAATCCGTCTCCACGAGATGGCGCTGCAGGAGATCGGTGAGGATCTCGATATCCCCGCTGCCGAGTGCCTCGAGGCGCAACTCTCCGCTGCCGAGCGAGTCGCGATTGACGTGCTCCGGCTGCAGGCCGAGAACGTACGCGGTTCCACCGGACATGCCGGCGCCCAAATTGTGCCCGGTCTCACCGAGGATGACCGCGAGACCGCCCGTCATGTATTCGAGAGCGTGATCTCCCACGCCCTCCACAACGGCAGTTGCTCCGGAGTTCCGGACCAGGAATCGCTGGCCGACCGTGCCGCGGATGAACATGCTGCCCTGCGTGGCGCCATAGCCGATGACGTTGCCCGCGATGACGTTCTCCTCGGCGACGAAGGTCGCACGACTGTCTGGACGCACGATGATCTCGCCACCGCAAAGGCCCTTGCCCACGTAGTCGTTGCTGTCCCCAATGAGCCGCAGGGTGATGCCGCTCGGCATGAACGCGCCGAAGGACTGGCCCGCTGACCCTCGGAGCGTCACATCGATCGTTCCGGTCGGCAGTCCGTGCTCACCGTGACGCACCGTGATCTCGTGGCCGAGCATTGTTCCGACAGCGCGTTCCGTGTTGCGAACGGGCAAGTCGATGGACGCCGTTCCGACGCCGTCCAGGGCATCCTGGCTGAGGCGAATGAGCTCGTTGTCGAAGTGGAGCGCGAGGTCGTGGTTCTGGTTCCTGCGATGGTTCCGCGGTTCGTTCTCCGGAAATTCCGGTCCGACGAGGATGGGTGCGAGATCGAGACCGGACGCCTTCCAGTGTTCAACCGCACGATCAACGTCGAGCAGTTCGGAATGTCCGACGGCCTCGTCGATGCTGCGGAAGCCAAGTTCCGAGAGATATTCGCGCACCTCCTGCGCAAGGAACTCCATGAAGTTGACGACGAACTCCGGCTTGCCGGTGAAGCGTTCGCGAAGCACGGGGTTCTGGGTTGCAACCCCGACCGGACAGGTATCCAGATGGCAGACCCGCATGAGGATGCATCCGGACACGACGAGCGGGGCGGTCGCGAATCCGAACTCCTCTGCCCCGAGCAACGCCCCGATGACGACATCGCGCCCGGTCTTCATTTGTCCATCGACCTGAACGACCACGCGGTCGCGCATCCCGTTGAGCATCAGGGTCTGCTGGGTCTCGGCGAGGCCGATCTCCCACGGCGTGCCAGCGTGCTTGAGCGAGTTGAGCGGGCTCGAACCCGTTCCACCGTCGTGGCCGGAAACCAGGACAACGTCTGCGAGTGCCTTGGTCACGCCCGCCGCGACCGCCCCGATGCCCGACTGGCTGACGAGCTTGACGTGAATGCGGGCATCCGGATTTGCACGCTTGAGGTCGAAGACGAGCTGCTTGAGATCTTCGATCGAATAGATGTCGTGATGCGGTGGCGGCGAGATCAGCCCGACCCCCGCAGTGCTGTGCCTCGTGCGCGCGATCCACGGGTAGATCTTCGCCGAGGGCAGCTGTCCGCCCTCGCCCGGCTTGGCGCCCTGGGCCATCTTGATCTGGATGTCCGTCGCGTTGGTCAGGTAGAGGCTGGTGACGCCAAACCGGCCGGAAGCGACCTGCTTGATGGCGCTGCGCCGCGACGGGTCGAGCAGCCGATCGACATCTTCGCCGCCCTCGCCCGTGTTGGACTTCGCGCCAAGCGAGTTCATCGCGATCGCGAGGGTCTCGTGCGCCTCCTGCGAGATGGAGCCGTAGCTCATTGCACCGGTGGAGAATCGCTTCACGATCGCCGAAACCGGTTCGACCTCCTCGATGGGCACTGGCTTGCGCACTCCGGTACGAAAGGTGAACAGCCCGCGAAGAGTCATCAGGTTCGCTGCCTGCTCGTCGACGAGCCTGGTGTAGTCGCGAAAGATGTCGTACCGACGCGAACGCGTCGAGTGCTGCAGCTTGAAGACCGTTTCCGGGTTGAACAGATGAGGCGGTCCCTCGCGGCGCCACTGGTACTCTCCGCCCGTTGCGAGCCGCTCGTGTCCGACCACCGAGCCGCCCTCCGGGTACGCGTCCCGGTGACGAGCGGCATTCTCGGCCGCGATGACCTCGATGCCGACACCACCGAGCAGGCTCGTAGTGCCAGTGAAGTACTGGTCGACGAACTCCTGGGAGAGTCCGAGCGCTTCGAAGGCCTGGGCGCCCGCGTACGAGCCGACCACGGAAATGCCCATCTTCGACATGATCTTGAGCACGCCCTTGCCGAGCGCCTTGATCAGGTTCTTCACGGCCTTCTCGCCGCTGATTCCCTCGATCATTCCACTGCGCACGAGTTCTTCCGCGGTCTCCATGGCGAGATACGGGTTTACGGCCGATGCGCCGTACCCGATGAGCAGCGCAACGTGGAACACCTCGCGCACGTCACCGGCCTCGACGACGAGGCCGACCTTCATCCGGTTCTCGGCGCGGATCAGGTGGTGATGTACCGTCGCCAACATCAGAAGCGAGGGGATCGGCGCATAGTCCTTGTTCGAGTCGCGATCCGACAGGACGATGAACTGCGCCCCGGCCTCGATTGCGGCGTCGACTTCGCTGCACATCTTCGCGAGCCGCTTCTCCATCGCCCGCGGGCCCTTGTCGACACGGTAGAGACCGCGGATGGTCGTGGTCAGCGCGGAACCCGGTGTCGGGTCGATGTGCTGGATCTTCGCCAGCTCGTCGTTGTCGATGACCGGGAAGTCGAGGATGACTTGCTTCGCGTGCTCCGGTCCCGCGGCCAGGAGGTTGCGCTCCGGGCCGAGCCCCAGGCTCATCGACGTGACGGTGTCCTCACGGATCGAGTCGAGCGGAGGGTTCGTAACCTGCGCAAACGCCTCGGAGAAGTAATCGAACAGCAGCCGAGGGCGCTCCGACAACACCGCGATAGGCGTGTCTGACCCCATCGCTCCCAGAGGTTCCGCACCGGACTGTGCCATCGGCGTGACGAGGATGCGAACCTCTTCCTCGGTGTAGCCGAAGGTGCGCTGGCGCCGGGTAACCGATGCCGAGGTGTGCACGATGTGCTCACGGTCCGGCAACTGCTTGAGGTTGATGCGGCCCTGGTCCAGCCACTCCCCCCACGGTTCGGATGCCGCGAGTTCGGCCTTGATTTCATCGTCCTCGATGAGTCGGCCCGCTTCCGTGTCGACCAGAAACATCCGGCCGGGACGCAACCGACCCTTGCGCACGATCTTCTCCGGCGCGATATCGAGCACGCCGATCTCACTCGCAAGTACGACCAGGTCGTCGTCTGTCACGACATACCGACCGGGGCGGAGACCGTTTCGATCCAGCGTGGCTCCGACGAGCGCTCCGTCTGTGAATACGAGGGCGGCGGGGCCGTCCCACGGCTCCATGAGCATGGAGTGGTATTCGAAAAAACTCCGCCGCAGCGGGTCAATGTCGGTCTGGTTCTCCCAGGCTTCCGGCACCATCATCATGATCGAGTGCGGCAGCGAACGTCCCGTCAGGCTGAGCAGTTCGACCACCTCGTCGAAGGACGCCGAATCACTCGCGCCCGGTGTCACGATCGGCAGGATCGGGGCGATGTCGCCGATCAGCTCGGACTCGAGCTGGGACTGACGGGCGCGCATCCAGTTGCGGTTGCCCTCGACCGTGTTGATTTCACCGTTGTGCGCGATCATCCGGAACGGCTGGGCGAGTGGCCAGGACGGAAAGGTGTTGGTCGAGTATCGGGAGTGCACGAGCGCGAGCTTCGACGCGAATCTCTCGTCGGACAGGTCCGGATAGAACGGCTCGAGCTGGAGGGTCGTTACCATCCCCTTGTAGACGATTGTCCGGGCGGACAGCGAGGGGAAGTATGCCCCGATTTCTCGCTCAGCGCGCTTACGAAACCGGAACGCGACCCGATCGAGCGCGATCCCGCTGAGCTCCGTTGAGCCAGCCGAAGCGACGAAGAGCTGCTCGAATTGCGGCATCGCGTCGCGAGCGAGATTGCCGATCTGGGATGCATCCACGGGAACTGTGCGCCAGCCCAGCACGGCGAGGTTTTCGGACTCGGCGATCTTCGCGATGCCCTTCCGCAATTCCGCGCGCTCGTCATCGTCTGTCGGCAGAAAAGCCATGCCAACGGCATAACTACCGACGGCCGGAAGCTCGAAGTCCGTCACCGCGCGCAGGAATTCGTCTGGAATCTGCGTGATGATCCCCGCGCCGTCGCCCGTTCCGGCATCCGATCCGATCGCACCGCGGTGCTCAAGGTGCCGCAGCGCCTCGAGGGCAAGCTGGATGATGTCGTGGCCGGCAGTTCCGCGCAGCGTCGCCACCATTGCAAGGCCGCAGGCATCCTTTTCACGGGCGGGATCGTAGAGACCCGCGGCGGCAGGAACCGAGCTAAACGTGGCTCCCGGCACTCCGGCACGGAAGCGGGGGTCCGCCTGGGCGTGCGGCGATAGGGGGCGAAGGGGTGGCTGAAGCGCCATGTCGCACCGTCCTCACGAGGCTAAACGATTCGTATCGGGACGTCGGCGGCCCAAACAGGAGAGATACAAGCGCCGGGAATGTTGCCGCTTCGGGATGAACGCGTGTCACGCGAAATGCGGGCTAACGGTGTTCTGACCCGGCTTGGTGACGTGCGCTAGACGCTTGCTCCGCTTGTGGCGGCGCCGCTCTTCACAGACACCTCGGACTGCTTGGCGTCTTCATCGTCGTCCGCGTCCGAGTAGGTGTCGTCAGAGTCTACCGTAGGAGCCTCCGGCGTCCATTCCTTGCCGGGCCGGTACACGCTCAACTCCAAACCGGTGTGGCGACGACGCTGAACCGTGAAGATCACGATGCCGAGCACGATCGCGACGAGCGCACCCCACACGTTGGTCCGAAGTCCGAGGAAGACAACGCTCGGATCGATGCGAATCGACTCGAACCAGACGCGGCCAATGCCATAGAAGATGAAGTAGAGCCCGATGAGCTGGCCCCAGCGATAGTGGTACTGGCGCTCGAGGAGCAATAACACGGTCACTCCCAGGAGATTCCAGAGCATCTCGTACAGGAAAGTTGGCGAAAACAGTGTGCCAGCGGGAAGGCCAATCGGGAAGGCCGCATTCGACTTCTCGATGACGAGTCCCCACGGCAGCGTTGTCGGCTGGCCGTACAACTCGTGGTTGAAGTAGTTACCGAAGCGTCCAAGCGCCTGGGCAAGGAGCAGCCCCGGGGCAAGCGCATCCGCAAAGCTCCAGAAACGGACGCCCGTGATTCGGCAGCCGATGAAGACGCCAAGCGCTCCGCCGAGCAGCGAGCCGAAGATCGCGATTCCGCCCTGCCAAATGTAGAACGCCGTAAGGGGGTTCTGGCCCGGGCCAAAGTAGTCGTTCCAGTGCGTGAGCACGTGGTAGGCGCGCGCTCCGATGATGCCGAGAACAACGGCCCAGAAGGCGATGTCCAGGACGATGCCGGGCTCTGCGCCACGCTTCGTGAGGCGGCGTCCGGTCCAGATGACCGCGACGATGATCCCGGCAAGTAGACACAGGGCATAGGTCTTGATGTCGAGCACGTTCGTGATCGGCCACCACGAAATGAAGGAGTGCAGCCACTCCTGGACCGGGTGCAGCCAACCGATCGGAATATCGATGTCTGCCCACGCCTTCGGAGGGCTCGGAATACTCATGGGCACGCTCTGCGGCAGGGAAGCGAACAACTGCTCGGGGCCTTTCATTTCGGCGACTGGCTTGCGTCAGACAAACAAGGCAAGCCTAATGGTCGATCTTTATGATTTTTCCCGACGCGAGGTGAGCAGCGGTTTTGCCGACAGCATCCACTCCCCCGTCGGCAAGCGCCTTCACCAACAGTGACCCGACGATCGCTCCGTCGGCGTACTCGAGGACTTCCGCGACTTGCTCGGGTGTCGAGATTCCGAGCCCGACGCAGGCGCTCGTCGCCCCTACCTTGCGCAAACGGGCGACAAGGTCCCGCGCCGCGCTGTCGACATCGGCCCGTGCGCCCGTGATACCCATGGTCGACACCGCGTAGACGAAGCCCCGGCTCGCTTCGACCGCCTGGCGAAGTCTGGATTCTGTAGACGACGGCGCTGCGAGAAACACCCTCTCCAGCCCGGCGCGGTCGGACGTCGCGAGCCACTCGGCCGCTTCATCCGGAATCAGGTCCGGGGTGATGAGACCGGCGCCGCCCGCGGCAACGAGTTCGCCGGCGAATCGATCGACTCCGAACTGCACCACCGGGTTCCAGTAGGTCATGAGCAAGACCGGAACGTCGACCTGTGACGTGATCGCCGAGACCGCCTCGAAGCCGTGGCGGAGACGGAAGCCCCCGGCGAGAGCGGCCTGGGTCGCCCGCTGGATCACAACGCCGTCCATGACCGGATCGGAGTACGGCAGCCCGAGCTCGATGATGTCGACGCCGTTGTTTGCCAGGGCGACCGCGGCTTCAATACTCGTCGCGAGGTCGGGGTAACCGACCGGCAGGTACCCGATCAGCGCGCCGCTTCCAGCTGACTTCCGCTCAACGATGACCTCCGCGGCGCTGCTCACTCGCTCGCCCCCGTGCCGAGCTGATCAGACGACACAGCGGTGCGATCCGCTGCGGCCAGGGCCTCGCTGTCGAGGATGTCGAAATACTTCCCCGCGGTCTCCATGTCCTTATCACCGCGGCCGCTGAGACTCACGAGAATCGTCGCATCCGAGCCAAGCTCTTTGCCGAGCTTCATCGTTCCCGCAAGAGCGTGCGCCGACTCGATTGCGGGAATGATTCCCTCGGTCAGACTCAGCAGGCGTAACGCCTGCATTGCCTCGTCATCGGTGATCGGAAGGTAGCTTGCGCGACCGATATCGGCCAACCATGCGTGTTCCGGCCCGACGCCCGGATAGTCGAGACCGGCCGAGATCGAATGAGACTCGATGGTCTGGCCATCCTCGTCCTGAAGCAGGTAGCTGCGAGCACCGTGCAGAACGCCGGGGCGACCGCGCGTAATGGTCGCGGCGTGCCGTTCCGTAAGGTGGCCCTCCCCCGCCGCTTCATAGCCGTACAGCCCAACGCCCGGGTCGTCGAGGAACGCGTGAAAGATACCCATCGCATTGCTGCCCCCGCCAACGCACGCGGTAACAGCATCCGGAAGCGCGCCCGTCAGCTCGAGTACCTGCGCGCGGGCCTCCTCGCCGATGATCTTGTGGAAGTCGCGCACCATGACCGGAAAAGGATGTGGCCCGGCGACGGTGCCCAGCAGGTAGTGCGTGGTGTCGACGTTGGCAACCCAGTCGCGCAGGGCGTCGTTGATCGCGTCTTTGAGAGTGCGGGAACCCGTCTTAACCGGAATGACTTCCGCACCGAGCAGCCGCATGCGAGCAACGTTGAGGGCCTGGCGCTCGGTATCGACCTCGCCCATGTAGACGACGCACTCCATGCCGAACAGCGCGGCCGCGGTCGCTGTTGCAACGCCGTGCTGACCCGCACCGGTCTCTGCAATGAGACGCTTCTTGCCAAGGCGCCGCGCAACCAGGGCCTGTCCGAGCACGTTGTTGATCTTGTGCGAGCCGGTGTGATTGAGATCCTCGCGCTTCAGGATCACTCGCGCTCCGCCGGCGTGCTCCGCGAAACGCGGCACCTCGGTGATGATCGACGGTCGTCCGGTGTACGTCCGCTGCAGCTGGGCGAGCTCCTCCTGGAACACCGGGTCGAGCTTCGCGGCCTGGTATGCGGCATCCAGCTCGTCGAGTGCGGCAATCAGTGACTCGGGAACGAACCGCCCGCCGTACTCGCCGAAGTATGGTCCAACCTCATCGCGCAGCACGCTATGCCGCCCGGAATTCCTGGATGGCCGACACCGGGTCGCCCGCCGTGACCAGCGCCTCGCCAACCAGCACGACATCCGCGCCAGCGGCGCGGTAGTGCGCGACGTCCGCAGGCGTCTTGACCGCCGATTCCGCAACCCGGATCACACCCGATGGGATTGAGTCGGCGAGACTGCCGAACAGGTCGCGATCGAGGCCGAAGGTACTCAGGTTCCTGGCGTTGACGCCGACAACACTCGCTCCGACATCCAGCGCGCGGCTGACCTCATCGGCCGAGTGTGTTTCGACGAGAGCCGTCATTCCCAGTTCGCCGATCAGGTCGTACAAGTCCTGGAGCTTGCCCTGTTCGAGGGCTGCAACGATGAGCAGGACGAGGTCGGCGCCAGCGGCCCGCGCCTCGAAGACCTGATACGGATCCGCGATGAAATCTTTTCGGAGCACCGGGATGGAGACGGCGGCCCTCACCTGCTCGAGATCGTCAAGCGATCCCCCGAAACGCCGCCGTTCGGTGAGGACGCTGATGGCGCTTGCGCCGCCAGTTTCGTACGACGACGCAAGGATGGCCGGATCGGGGATCTCGGCGAGCACACCCCGTGACGGGCTCGCCCGCTTCACTTCGGCGATGATTTTGACGCGGGACTCCGGCGCAAGGACGCTCAGAACGTCAAGCGCAGCAGGACGCGATGTCGCGGCCGCTTCAACATAGGCCAGAGGGACGGCGGAACGTCGATCCGAAGCGTCTTCGAGCGCACCGGCAACGAGCTCAGTAAGCATGTCCTGTGAAATGGGTCGGCTCTACGAATGCTGTTTGGGTTGTAGTCGATCGCCGCCGACGCCGAAACCCACGAGCTTCAGGATTAGCCCGACGATAGCGCCAACGATCAGAAGGCCGGCAGAAGCGAGCACCACGGTCACGTTCGCGAACCAGAAGCCGAATGTGCCAATGACGAAGGCGATGATCATGATGATCACGGCGGTCCAAGCGGCGGGCGAGTTGCCGTGGCCGGGATCAGAGCCTGCTGACACGATTCTCCTTGGGGTGAGTTGGTAAATTCACTCTACCGGCGATTGGGCACGCCGTTGGAATGTCTAGTTTGCCGGTGGGTCCTGATCGGTCGGGTCGGTTCCCTCGGTCAGCGAATCCCAGTCGACAACGGCATCCCGCGGCCCATCCGGCGCCGCAAATCGAACCGCCTGATACTTGCGCGTGGCCGGGGGCCAGAAGCGCGAGCTCACCAGTAACCACAATCCCGCGAGAAGGGCCAGGACGCCGAACACTACGGCAAAGTATCCCCAGGGGGTCAGCGTCACGCTCTTGATCAGCGCGGCAACCGACGTGGTACCCGTGATCCCGGTCGCGGTGCTCACGGCATTCGATGACGGCTGGTCCGGGGACGCCAGGGACATGATCGTGGTTAGCAGGATGGTGAAGGCGATCAGTAGCTCAAGCACTGCCAGGATCACGCGGAACAGCGGTCCGGCGAGCGCGAGCGCGGCGGCCAGGACCAGCCCACACAGCGAGAGTGCAACCAGCGCAGGCGCCGCAACCGTACCGGCGATCGTCAGCGACTGTGTTGACAACCGGACGGTCCACCAGGTTTGCGTTGTGGTCAAGAGAGAGAGTCCGGCGACCAGGGCGACACCGAGGATCGTGTACAGGCGGAGGCGACGAGCGCGCCCGAGGTGTAACGAGCCCCGTTCGGGCGAACCCTCGGTTTCTGCTGCGCTAGCTGTCGTCATGTTCTGATCCAAGCACGGGTTCCAGAGGATCAACCTCGAAGCAGGCGTGTGCACCGGTGTGGCACGCCGGTCCGACCTGGTGCACCGTAATAAGGATCGCGTCGTCGTCGCAATCGAGTGCGGCACCCCGCACGTACTGCCTGTTGCCGCTTGTGTCTCCCTTACGCCAGTATTCGCTCCGGCTCCTCGACCAAAAAGTCACCCTGCCCTCGGTGAGGGTTCGCCGCAGCGCCTCGGCATCCATGTATCCGAGCATGAGAACGTCTTTCGTGTTCTCCTCCTGAATGATCGCGGGGATCAGCCCACTGCCATCAAAGGTCACTCGGTCAATGATCGCCCGCAGTTCCGTTTCGTTGTTCATCGGGTCAACACTCCCGCATCGTTGAGGGCGCTTTTGACGTCGCCGATTGTCAGCTCGCCGTCGTGAAACACGGATGCCGCAAGCACAGCGTCCGCCCCCGCGCCGATGGCCGGAGCGAAATCGCTTACCGATCCCGCTCCCCCGCTCGCGATCACGGGCACGCTGCTGATCTCGCGCATCGCGGAGATCAGTTCGAGATCGAATCCCTCGCGCGTTCCGTCCGCATCGATCGAGTTCACCAACAGTTCGCCGACCCCACGGTCAATCGCTTCGCGCGCCCATTCCAGCGCATCCAGCTCTGTCTCGACCCGCCCGCCGTGTGTCGTCACGACGAAACCCGAGCCCGTCCCGGTCCCTGAGCCTGTCGAAGGGCGTTTTACATCGAGACTCAAGACGAGGACCTGCGCTCCAAAACGGTCGGCGATCTCATCGAGGAGCGCCGGTCGGGCAATCGCCGCACTGTTCACGCCGACCTTGTCCGCGCCACTGTACAGCAGGCGCGAAACATCGTCCCGTGAGCGCACGCCGCCGCCAACAGTCAGCGGAATAAACACCTGCTCCGCCGTTGCCGTCACCACGTCGTACATCGTTTCCCGGGCGTCGACCGTGGCCGTGACGTCAAGAAACGTCAGCTCATCCGCGCCCTGTTCGTAATAGCTGCGCGCGAGCTCGACCGGATCACCAGCGTCGCGCAGGTTTAGAAAGTTAACGCCCTTGACGACCCTGCCCGCAGAGACATCCAGGCAGGGTATGACGCGCACAGCGAGTGCCATGGCGCTAGATCCGGGCGGCGTGGATCGCACTCACCAGAATGGCGCGCGCGCCGATCTCGTAGAGCTCATCCATGACGTGATTGGTTTCGGTACGCGGAACCATGGCTCGCACGGCCACCCAGTCGGGATCATGCAGCGGGGACACGGTTGGCGACTCGATCCCCGGTGTAACCGCAGTCGCCCTCTCGAGTAGTGCGACGGGGACGTCGTAGTCGACCAGAACGTACTGTCGAGCAACGAGAACTCCATGCAGCCGACGCTGCAGTATCGCAATTCCGGGCAACTCGGCCCTCGCGCTGATGAGTACAGCGGATGACTCGAGGATGACCGGGCCGAAGATCTCGAGGCCTTGCGCGCGCAGGGTGGAGCCGGTGGACACGACATCGGCGACAGCATCCGCGACACCGAGTCGAACCGCCGATTCGACGGCGCCATCCAGGGCAACGAGCTCAGCCGACACGCCGTGACCAGCGAGAAACGAGCCGACGAGCCCCGGATAGCTCGTAGCAACCCGAACGCCCGCAAGGTCGGAGAGCTCGCTGAACCGACCGGCAGCTGCCGCGAAACGGAACGTCGACTCACCGAAATCCAGGCTCGCGATCTCGACGGCCGACGACCCGGAGTCCAGCAGTAGATCTCGACCGGTAATGCCGACATCCAGCGCTCCCGATCCGACGTATGTCGCGATGTCCCGAGGACGCAGGTAGAAGAACTCGACGTCGTTTCTCGGATCGGCGACGGTCAACGCGCGCGGATCCCGGCGACCGGCATATCCGGCCTCGGTCAGCATCTCTGCCGCCGTTTCGCTCAGGGAACCCTTGTTCGGTACCGCGACTCTCAGCATTGTTCTCGGCTCTCGGCTCTCGGTTGAAGGGAACGGGACTTTCGACCTACCTAGAGATGCCGGTACACGTCGACCGGCGTGAGCCCCTTCGCAAGCATCAGGACCTGCAGGTGATAGATCAGCTGCGAAATCTCTTCCGCCGTCTCTGCGTCGGACTGATATTCCGCCGCCATCCACACCTCAGCGGCCTCCTCGACGATCTTCTTGCCGATGGCGTGCACACCAGCATCCAGCTCGGCGACCGTTCCCGAACCAACCGCGCGCGTCGTCGCCTTCTCGCTCAACTCGGCGAACAGGCCCTCGAAGGATTTCACCCTCCAAGGGTATCCGCTGCACCGGTTACTTAACTCCGAGCAGGTCGATGATGAAGGTCAAGGTACGACCGGACAGCCGATGACCACCGCCCGCGGGACCGTATGCAAGATTCGGAGGACAAATGAGTTCGCGACGGCCGCCAACCTTCATGCCCGGAATGCCCTCCTGCCAGCCCTTGATCAGACCGCGTAGCGGAAATTCGATCGACTCACCACGACCCCAGGATGAGTCAAACTCTTCACCGGTCTCGAAGTCAACCCCGAGGTAGTGGACATCAACCGTTGAACCGGCCGCCGCTTCGGCTCCCGTCCCAACCTCAATGTCCCTGACAACAAGCTCGGTCGGCTCCGGACCCTCGTAGAAATCAACTTCCGGCTTAGTTCGGTTCTCAGTCATGTCATTAATCCAATCATGTCCTCGGGACCCGGCTGCCTCCGTCGTGCCTCTAATCTGAACCCGCGCAGGCGCAGGCCGGTTTAAAGGCGCGAGTGGGTTTCCGCTGCGGTCCGAAGAGTTTGGATGGCGAGAGTGGGGTTCGCGGCACCGAAGACGCTGGAGCCGGCAACGAAGGTGTCTGCCCCCGCTTCTGCGGCAATTGTGATTGTTTGCTCGGTGATGCCGCCGTCTACCTGGAGCCAAATATCGAGCCCCGTTTTCGTCACCACTTGTCGCAGGGCGACCAGTTTCGGCATGACCGATTCGATGAACGACTGGCCTCCGAAGCCGGGTTCGACGGTCATGATCAGGATCTGGTCGAACTCCGGCGCGATGTCGAGATACTGGGCGACGTCGGTTCCAGGCTTGAGCGCTATGCCGGCCCGCGATCCGATATCACGGAGTTTTCGCGCCAGCTGGACGGGGTTGTCGGTCGCCTCCGCGTGGAAGGTCACCGAGAATGCGCCGGCCTCGGCATAGCCGGGTGCCCAGCGGTCCGGATCATCCATCATCAGGTGTACGTCGAGCGGCTTCGGCGTCACCTGCTGGAGCCGTTGAACCATGGGAAGACCGAAGGTCAGGTTCGGAACGAAGTGGTTGTCCATGACATCGACGTGCACGAGGTCGGCTGAACCGATCCGTTGCAGCTCGGAATCAAAGTTCGCGAAATCGGCCGAAAGGATCGAGGGGTTGATGCGAACGGCCATGACCCAAGGATAGCTAGAGCTTCTTTTCGAGCAGCTGGATGAACATGGCGTCTGTGCCGTGTCGGTGCGGCCAGAGCTGCACGTGCTCGGCAGCGGGAAGTTCCAGTGGGACACGGGTCACCCCGGCCAGGACACGCTGTGTGTTGATGGTTGAGACTTGATCGCCGAGTTTCCGCAGGGCCGACTGAACCGCGACACGGGTTTCGCCGAGGTGGGGCGAGCAGGTCACGTAAGCAAGTATCCCGCCCGGTTTCAGTGCGTCGACGGCGGATCGCAAGAGAGCGAACTGAAGCGCGGCCAGGTCCGCGACGTCCCTGGGTTGCTTGCGCCAGCGTGCTTCCGGTCTGCGTCGTAGCGCCCCGAGGCCCGTGCACGGTGCATCAAGCAGAATGCGATCGAATCGACCGGGGCGCTGTTCGCCGATCCCTGTGCCGTCCTCTTCCCACACCTCGGGTGACGGCGAAAAGACGGCAAGCGCATTGCGAACCAGCCCGGCCCGCGCCGGCACCAGCTCGTTCGCGACGAGGATCGCGCCACCCTGCGCCGCCTCGGCGGCAAGCAGCGCGGCCTTTCCACCCGGCCCGGCGCAGAGATCGAGCCACTGTTCCCCCGCCTCGATCGGACGCGCCCGGCTGAGAGCGAGCGCCGCCAATTGGGAACCCTCGTCCTGGACGCGGGCTTTCCCCGCGCGAATCGCTGGTATGCGGGAGGGATCGCCACTCGCAAGTACTCCGCCAATCGGCGAATACTTGCTCGACCGATCGCCAAGGTCGGCGACAGTGGACTCACCGGGCAATGCTGTCGCGGTCACACGAGGTGGTTCGTTGTCGGATGCGAGCAGGGCCTCGAGCTCGTCCTCGCTGTTTTCGGCAGCAAGCGACTGTCGAAACGCTCGAATTACCCACTCTGGGTGCGAGTAGCGTGCGGCAAGCTTCTCGTCCTCCGTGCTCGCCGCCGCGAGCACGCGCTCCTGCCACTCGTCAGGCGATGAGCGAGTAATCGTCCGCAGGACGCCGTTGACGAATCCAATCGCCGAGTTCGACCCGACCGTGCGCGCAAGCGATACTGCCTCGTCGACCGCGGCGTGTTGCGCCACGCGCATAGACAGAAGCTGATGGGAGGCGAGCCGCAAGACATCGAGGATCGACGGATCGATCTCACTCGGCGGCCGATGCGCGGCGAGCTCGATCACGCGGTCGTAGTATCCGCTCATCCGAAGCGTGCCATACGTTAATTCGGTGGCAAGCCCGGCATCCGCCTCGGACAGTCGGGCGCGCTCCAGTCGGACGGGGAGCAGCAGGTTCGCATAGGCGTCGGACTCGCGCACGGCAATCAAAACGTCGAGTGCTATCCGCCGCGCAGGCTGCACGGAACCGGTCCTTGCTGACCCGCGGTCGCTACCGAAACGACCCGTCACTGCGCGATCCGTCCCGCAGTGGCGGGACGCCCCCGCCACCAGTCCGCCGCAGACATGGGCTTACGCCCCGCCGGCTGCACGACGACGAGCTCGAGTGGATCGGTTGCCGTGCCGACGAGCAGCCGACGGCCCTCCAGCGCGAGCGTCCCGGGCTCACGACGCGGGGCATCGCGCGCGATTGCCACGTCGAGGACCTTCAGTCGCGCGTCGTCGATCGTTGTGAACGCGCCCGGCTCGGGGGTCACACCGCGGATCAGGGCGGATGCCGCGACCGCGTCGGCAGACCAGTCGATACGGCCGTCCTCCTGGGTCAGCTTGGGCGCGAATGTCACGTCTCCGCGCTGGGGCACAGAGCTCGCCGAGCCATTGGCGAGGTTGTCGATCACTCGTAGCAGCAGCTCGGCACCGGAGTGCGAGAGCGATTCAAGAAGGTGGCCGGACGTCTCAATGGCTCCGATCGGCTGGGTGAGCTGCCCGAAGACGTCTCCCGCATCCAGTTCGGGCACAAGCTGGAAGACACTGGCACCGGTGAGATCGTCGCCCGCAATGATCGCGCGCTGAACGGGCGCCGCCCCGCGCCAGCGGGGGAGGATCGAAAAGTGCAGGTTGATCCAACCGAGGCGCGGCGTAGATAACAGCGGCTCGCGTACCAGCCCGCCATAGGCAACGATCACGCCGAGGTCGGGACGCAGCTTCTGCACCGCCTCCGTAGCCGCGCCTGCCAGCCGGTCGGCCTTGACGACCGGCAGGGCCAGTTCCCGCGCCGCCGCAGCGACGGGTGTCTCGGCGAACGTGCCCCTGCGGCCCACGGGCGAGTCTTCGCGGGTGATGACCGTCACGATGTGGTGATCGCTCGCCACGAGTACCCGCAGGCTTGGGACTGCCGCCGCTGGGCTTCCGGCAAATACGAGTTTCAACGACGGCACGAGTCCATTCTCTCAGCCCGATTCAAAGGGCTCGACGTCATCGAACCGCACGCGCAGCCCCGCCGGTGCCGGTCCACCGTTCGACTTGCCGCCGAGCGCGCGGCGCCGGGACGTCGCGCTGCGGATCAGCTCCGACCGCAGGTCGGTGGCGATCTCGGTTCCCGCTGCGTAGTCGAATCTTAGGATCGTGCGGACGGTGCCGGGACCCGTTTCGACCGGACCGAGAACGTCCTCACCCGGTACCGGCACGTTGGCAATCGCCTTCGCTACAGCATCGAGCGTGCCCGTGATCGTGGCAACCCGGACCGCGGGCGGGAACCTGAGCCGCCGACGATCGGCGAGTTCCGCCCTCGCGTAGTCCGGCTGTCGCCAGGTCGCCAGCGCGGAGGCAAGCGCTCCCCCGACTCCGACGAGATACGACGGGGCACCACGGGCCGCGAGAGCGATCGCATTCGACCACCAGCGGAGACAGTCTTCGCCGACGCGCAGGCTTTCTCGTGCGGCCATCTGTTCGCCGTCGAGCAGAAGCACCGCACGATAGCCGCCCGGTGCTACCGGCTCAGCTCCCCGCGTCGCGATGACGAGTGCTGGCTCCGACCCGACGCTGAGAACAGTGTGATCACCATCGGCCACGATGATCCGGATGCCCGGAAAGGCGCGTCCAAGCTCCTCGGCGGTGCGCGACGCTCCGCCCGCGCCGACGAGGCGCATCGTCGTTCCCTCGCAGTTCTCGCAATGCCAATTCGCTGCGATGGCTCCGCACCATGCACAGGCGGGGATTGACCGGGCGCTTCTCTGCGCAAGCGGACCTTCGCAGCGCAGACAACGTGCCGATTGCCCGCAGCTAACGCACGCGAGTCGTGGAGCGTAACCCGGCCGTGCCACCTGCACGAGCACCGGTCCGGATTCGAGCGCGGTTCGAGCCGCCGTCCACGCTGTCGATGGGATTCGCGCCTGGGCCGCAAGGCGTTCGCTCGAACTCTGCTGAACTGTCGGGATGACTTTGGGAAGTACGCGCGGCGTGGGTGCTGCGGCGAAAAGCCAGCCGAGCTCCACCAGTCTCTCGACCTCGGTACTTCGTGAGTGCCCCAGAAACAGGAGGGCACACTCCTGCAACTCCTGCCGCACGAGCGCGGCATCTCGAGTGTTGACATAGGGAGCGAGAGGCTCCGCATATAGCGGATCGCCGTCGTCCCAGATGGCAATCAGGCCCAGCCGCTGCGCGGGGGCGTAAACAACGGATCGATTGCCGATGATGACGACCGGATCGGTTCCGAGACACCTCAGGAAGGCCCGATAGCGCTCCGGATTGGACTGCCGGGCATCGAGCCTGACGACCTGCCCGGGTGGAAGCAGCGCCGCGAGGGCCAGAGTCAACTGCTGCTGGTCGCGGAAGTCCGGTACGGCGAGGATTGCGGATTTGCCCATTGACAGCGATTCGCTGGCCGCCTGGGCAAGAGTTATCGCCCAGCGACCGACCCAGCCGCCGTTCGGCAGGGCGCCGCCCGTCGGGACCGCATCGATCGCGATACGCCCGCCGGATGCGATTGCCGTGGCGATCGCGTCGCCCGCGTACCCATCAATCGGCAGGGCCGTGACCGGAGGGAGCGGAGCATCCGGCGACGCGGCGAGCCACGCCTTCTCCACGCGGGCCTGGCGAGTCGGGACGGCGACGCGGACGACATCGATGGCCGATCCGGCCGCCCGCTCGGACACTCGTCGAGCGAGCGCGGCCACCTCGGGGGCAAGCACGGGTACCGGTGAGACGACCGCTTCGACCGGGCTCAGAGTGCCCGTGAATTCAATCGTGTCCGCGAGTTCGACAACGTACGCGTCCACGAAGCGCCCGGCCGAACGCCAGGGCACCCGCAGTCGAACGCCGATGCTCACGTCATCGAGGAGCTCCGGCGGGATGCGGTAGTCAAACAGTCGATCGAGCTGTGGCAGCGGTGAGTCAATCCACACCCGGGCAATCGACGGTCGCCCGCTCGACGCCTCACTCGCCATTGTCAGAGCTTGGCGGCGCTGCGCAGTGCGTCGACCCGATCGAGCTTCTCCCAGCCGAAGTCGGGCAGTTCGCGCCCGAAGTGTCCGTAGGTGGAGGTCTGCGCGTAAATGGGCCGCAGCAGGTCGAGCTCACGGATGATGCTGGCCGGTCGCAAATCGAACACTTCGCGGATCGCGCCGATGATGGTGTCATCGTCGACATGCCCGGTGCCGAAGCTCTCCACGTACAGCCCGACAGGCGACGCCTTGCCGATCGCGTACGCCACCTGAACCTCGAGTCGGTCTGCGAGGCCAGCGGCAACCGCATTCTTTGCGACCCAGCGCATCGCGTACGCGGCGGATCGATCGACCTTCGACGGGTCTTTTCCGCTAAATGCACCGCCACCGTGACGCGCGGCGCCGCCGTAGGTATCCACAATGATCTTGCGGCCGGTGAGTCCTGCGTCGCCCTGCGGGCCGCCGATGTGAAAGACGCCGGTTGGATTGATGAAGATCTTGGGCGATCGCGAGTCAAGGTCGATCCGATCGAGCACGGGACGGATGACGAGTCGTTCGACCTCAACCCGGAGATCCTCGATGGGGATCGCCGGGGAGTGCTGAGTGGACACCACGACAGTGTCGACGGTGCGAGGCACGACGCCCTCGTATCCGATCGTCACCTGGGTCTTGCCGTCTGGCCTGAGGTAGTCGACGATGCCCTGTTTGCGAACTTCGGCGAGTCGTTCTGCCATCCGGTGAGCAACCCAGATCGGGATGGGCATGAGCTCCGGCGTCTCTGTCGTCGCGTAACCGAACATGATTCCCTGATCGCCTGCACCCTGAGCGTCATTTGCATCCGTGCTATTGCCCTCGCGAGTCTCCTGGGCCGTATTCACGCCGACGGCGATGTCTGGTGACTGGCCGCCGATCGACACCTCGACGCCGCAGGACCGCCCGTCGAACCACACGTCGGAGGAGGTGTACCCAATGTCGGTAATGCGCTTGCGCACAATGCCGGGGATGTCGACGTAACCGCTCGTTGTAACCTCACCGGCAACGTGTACCAGGCCGGTGGTGACCAGCGTTTCGACGGCCACACGGGCGTGCGGATCGACCTCGAGGAGCGCATCCAGAATGCTGTCACTGATCTGGTCACAGATCTTGTCCGGGTGCCCCTCGGTGACGGATTCTGAGGTGAACAGACGGAGTCCCGTGCTCATGCGGCCTTTCATCATTTCGAGGGCGGCCGCCGGGAGGCTACTTCAGCACATCCAATATGCGATTCGCGACGACGTTCTTACTGCCCGCGGCCTCGCCAACTATATCGCCGGACGCCGACACGATCGTGACCGCGTTGCTGTCCGTGGCAAACCCCGTCGTCCAGCCGACACTGTTGACGACAAGAAAATCGCATCCCTTGCGAGCGACCTTTCCGCGCGCCAGTTCGAGCAGTACAGCAGGATCGGTCTCGGTCTCCGCGGCGAAGCCGACAATGATCTGGCCCTTCTTCCGCTTCGACGACAACTCCTGGAGGATGTCCGGGTTTTTCACCAGGCGGAGAACGAGCTCGTCGCCCTGCTGCTCCTTCTTGATCTTGGATTCGGCGACTGATTCCGGGCGATAGTCCGCAACCGCCGCCGCCATGATCACAACGTCCGCATCGACTGCAGCGGCAGTTGCCGCATCCCGGAGTTCCAGGGTTGTCCTGACGTGCTGCACCGAAACGGAGGACGGGGTATCCACCTCGAGGTTCGCTCCGATCAAGGTCACCACGGCGCCACGCGACGCGGCGGCCAGCGCCAGGGCCAGGCCCTGCTTGCCGCTTGACCGATTGCCGAGGTAGCGCACCGGATCGAGCGGTTCCCGGGTGCCTCCCGCCGTCACGACAATTCGCCTGCCGACAAGATCCCCCGCGGGTTCGAGCAGGGCGAGCGCGGCCGAGACAATGTCCTCGGGCTCCGACATCCGCCCCGCTCCCGAGTCCGTGCCGGTGAGCTGCCCAGTCGCGGGACCGACCACTCTCACACCGCGCGCGCGGATGGTCGCAACATTCGCGACGGTTGCCGCGTTGTTCCACATTTCGGTGTGCATGGCGGGAGCGACCACGATCGGCGCATCGCTCGCGAGGATGGTGTTTCCGAGCAGGTCCGCAGCGAATCCCCCGGCAAGCTGGGCAAGGAAATTTGCGGTCGCCGGAGCGACAACGATCAGGTCGGCGCCCTGTCCGATTGCGACGTGACGCACCTCGGCAACGCCCTCATACAGCCCGGTGTAGACGGGGTTACGACTGATCGCCTCCAGGGTGGGCTTTCCGACGAACCGGAGTGCAGCATCCGTCGCGACCACCTGAACAGAGTGCCCGGCGAGCACAAACGCCCGCACAACGCTCACGGCTTTGTATGCCGCGATGCCCCCGGTGATGCCGACGACGATGTTCACTTCGCGAAAAGTGCTCGAACTACTCTTCGATGAGCGACGTAAGAACGAGACGGTCGTCGTTGATCTCGCGCAGCGCGACCGACAGCGGCTTGTCATCGATCGTGGAGTCGACGAGCGGCCCAACGTTGTCGAACAGACTTCCCTCGTGCAGGTCGGCGTAGTAGTCGTTGATCTGGCGGGCACGCTTGGAAGCGAAGATCACCAGCGCGTACTTGGAGTCCACCTTCGAGAGCAACTCGTCGATCGGCGGGTCAATGATTCCGGTCTGCTTCTCAGCCATGGTTGCTCCTTAGAAATGCTGTGTTTCGAAAACATCTGCACGCTCACCGCGACAACCAATCGCGGCGGTTGTGTATCGCGCCGGACGGGCGCGAAGTCGAACGAACGCGCGAAAAGGCTGCCCTAGTGAACTCGGCCCCCGCGCGTCGCCATCAATTCTACGACCTCGCGGGCCGCGACGCTTGCGTCGGTGTTCACGACCTGCGCGTCGAACTCATCCTGAGCCGCCAATTCGGTGCGCGCGGTTTCGAGTCGTCGGGCCTGCTCCGAGGGATCTTCCGTTCCCCTGCCGGTCAGTCGACGTACCAATTCTTCCCACGAAGGCGGCAGCAAGAACACCAGTACAGCGCTCGGCATCGCCTTCTTGACGTTACGCGCACCCTGCAGGTCGATCTCGAGCAGGACCTGTCTACCCGACTCGAGGGCAGCATCGATCGGCGGTTTCGGCGTGCCATAGCGGTAGCAATTGTGCACGACGGCCCATTCCAATAGATCATGGCCCGCAATCATGCGGTCAAACTCGGCGTCGCTGACGAAGTAGTAGTGCATGCCATCGATCTCACCGGGGCGGGGCGGACGGGTCGTTGCTGAGACACTCAGCAAGACATTCGGATAATTCTCCCGAATAAATGCTGACACCGTGCCTTTGCCGACAGCAGTCGGGCCCGCGAGAACGACCAGCCGACCCGGGACAACACCACCCTCGCGCTTCAGCAGGTAGTTCCACAGCTCCGAGCGCTGGTGAACACCGAGTCCCGCGGCCCGCTTCGATTCGGCAATTCCGAGCCTCGTCATGACCTTCGCGGCGCGCACCGGCCCAAGGGTTGGGACGCTCGTCAGAAGCTCGCGAACCCGCAGGCCCGCCTCGGGTGAGTGCGGATCCGCCCACGCCGTGTCAAGCACATCGCGGGCAGTCCGCACGTGAGTTGCAACGTCGTGCTTCACCGCCGCGCGGGCGCGCCGAGCAGCAACGGCAGCACGCGAGGCGGCAACGCGATCCACCTCTGGCGGCTCCGGCCGAGGACTCATACCGAAAGAACCTCGGCAAGCTCTGCCGACTTAGCGGCGATCGCCGACGCAATTCCGCTCGGACCGGCCTCCAGAATCTCTCGCGAGGAACTCACGATCACGTTCCCGGATGCGGTTCCGAACACCGCGGGCACAGCAGCAAAGGGCGCTCCCTGGAATCCGAACCCCGGCGACAGGACGGGCGTCGCGCCAAGATCAGCTGGCACCAGGCCGAAATCCGCGAGCGTGATGGTCGCCCCGAGCACGACGCCGTATGAACCGAGCGGCAGAACGTTGCCCTTGTTCACCTCATCCACGATACTCGCGGCGACGCTGCGATGGGCTAGTGCGCCGTGTCTGAGGACAGCGGATTGAATCGCAAATGACTCGGGGTTGGATGTCGCGGCAAGGATAAACAGGCCCTTCCCGTGTTCGCGAGCAAGGATCATCGGCGCCTCAAGTGAGCCAACACCCTGGTATGCACTAATCGTCATGGCATCCGATTCCAGAGGCGACCCGGGGCGAAGCCATGATTGCGCGTATGCCTCAACGCTGGTCCCGACATCGCCGCGCTTGGCATCCGCGATGATGAGCAGGCCGGCGTCCCGAGCCGAGGCGATCGTTCGCTCCAGCGCATCGTAACCAGCCGAGCCGTGACGCTCGAAGAAGGCAACCTGTGGCTTGACGATGCCGACTCGACCACTCACCGCCTCGACAACCCGTGAACCGAACTCCCTCAGCCCCTTGCCCGAGTCCGGCAGGCCCCAGCGCTCAAGAAGGTAGGGATGCGGGTCGATGCCGACGCAGAGGTGGCCTCGGTCGGCAAAGACTTCGGTGAGCCGCGCGCCGAAGGACGTCACGGTCACGCTGGTCTCAATACGGTCTCGCCTGCTCGAGCACCCGGGGTGGCAACGCCCGCTCGACTGCGGGCAGCAGCGACCTCCAGGCGTGCCGCTCGATCCAGCGCGTAATCCTGCAGGCTGCGCACGTCAAAGCCCTCTCGGATCACCTCGAAGGACGCGACGGCCGCAGCCAACTGGGCAATCGTCGTGAACAGCGGCTTATCAGCCGCCACGGTCGCCGTGCGGATCTCGTAGCCATCCGCCCGAGCGCTGCGACCACTCGGTGTGTTGATGACGACATCGACCTCACCCGCGTTGATCAGATCGACGATGGACGGCTCGCCCTCGATCGACGCCTGACCGAGCGAGTACTTGCGCACGACGCGCGCCTCGATACCGTTGCGAGCCAGGATCTCCGCCGTTCCCTCGGTTGCGAGAATGGTGAAGCCCAGCTGGCTCAGCCGCAGCACCGGCAGGATGATCGCCCGTTTGTCGCGGTCCGCAACCGACACGAACACCGACCCTGTCGAGGGCAGGCCGCCGTACGCGGCCTCCTGGCTCTTCGCGAACGCGCGCGGGAAGTTCGAGTCGATGCCCATGACCTCTCCCGTCGACCGCATCTCCGGTCCGAGCACGGAGTCAACGATGTGACCCTCGGTCGTTCGAAAGCGCTTGAACGGAAGCACCGCCTCCTTGACGGCGATGGGAGCATCCATTGGCACGATTGACCCGTCCTGAACGGGAAGCATCCCCGACGCCACCAGTTCGCGGATCGTTCGCCCGACCATCACCAGCGATGCCGCCTTGGCGAGCGGAATCCCAAGCGCCTTCGACACGAACGGCACGGTCCTGGATGCCCGCGGATTTGCTTCGAGCACGTAGAGCACGCCCTGTCCGATCGCGAACTGAACGTTGAGAAGGCCGCGAACCCCGATGCCCTTCGCGATGCCGAGCGTGGCCTCGCGCACCCGGTTCAACACATCCCGGCCCAAAGTGACGGGCGGGAGCGTGCAGGCGGAATCGCCGGAGTGGATGCCGGCCTCCTCGATGTGCTCCATGATCCCGCCGATGTAGAGCTCATGCCCGTCGTACAGCGCGTCGACATCGATCTCGACCGCATCATCGAGGAACCGATCGACGAGCAGCGGCGAACCCGGCCCGATGATTCCGATGTCCCCGACTCGATCGAAGTAGTCGGTCATCGACTCGGTGTCGTAGACGATCTCCATCCCTCGTCCGCCGAGCACGTGGGACGGACGCACCAGAACCGGGTATCCGATGCTCTCCGCGACGGCGATCGCGTCTCGTCCGTTTGTTGCCGTCCCATTCTTGGGGGCGAGCAGTTTCGCGTCGTCCAGAATTTTGGAGAACAACCCTCTCTCCTCGGCGAGATTGATCGCCTCGGGCGACGTTCCCAGGATCGGCACGCCGGCATCCTTAAGCCCCTGTGCGAGGCCGAGGGCGGTCTGGCCGCCGAGTTGGACGACGACCCCGACGAGTTCGCCGCTCTGAGACTCGGCATGGACGATCTCGAGCACGTCCTCGAGCGTGAGCGGCTCGAAATACAGCCGATCGCTGGTGTCGTAGTCGGTGGAGACCGTCTCGGGATTGCAGTTGATCATGATCGTTTCGAACCCGGCGTCGTGCAGGGCGAAGGACGCGTGCACGCAGCTGTAGTCGAACTCGATGCCCTGGCCGATGCGGTTCGGTCCCGACCCCAGGATGATGATCTTGCGTCGATCGCTCGGAAGTACCTCGGTCTCAAGGTCGTAGCTCGAATAGTGGTACGGAGTGAGCGCGGGGAACTCGCCGGCGCAGGTGTCGACCGTCTTGTAGACCGGACGTACTCCGACGTTCCATCGGGCGGCGCGGACCTGGTGTTCATCCAGGCCGCGCAGCTGCCCGATCTGCGCGTCGCTGAAGCCGTGATCCTTGGCGAGCCGGAATAGAACGGCATCCAGGGGTCGTAGGGTCGCAATCTCGGCCGCGATCTCGTTAATCAGCACGATCTGGTCGATGAACCACGGGTCAATCCCCGTTGCCTGAAAGACCTCATCGATGGTCGCCCCCGCTCGAAGCGCCTGCTGGACCGTCACAATTCGACCGTCCGTTGGCACGGATGCGATCTCAAGTAGCGCCTGCTTGTTACCCGGCGAACCGTCCCAGGAAAAACTGCTCCCCCGTTTCTCCAGGGACCGAAGCGCCTTCTGCAACGCGCTCGAGTAGTTGCGCCCGATCGCCATGGCCTCGCCGACCGACTTCATGGTCGTCGTCAGGGTCGTGTCCGCGGCGGGGAACTTCTCGAAGGCGAACCTGGGAACCTTCACGACGACGTAGTCGAGGGTCGGCTCGAAGGATGCTGGCGTAACCCGAGTGATGTCGTTGGGAATCTCATCCAGCCGATAGCCGATGGCCAGCTTCGCGGCGATCTTCGCGATCGGGAATCCGGTCGCCTTGGATGCAAGCGCCGACGAGCGCGACACGCGAGGATTCATCTCGATGACGATGACGCGGCCGTTCGCAGGATCGACCGCGAACTGAATGTTGCAGCCGCCAGTGTCAACGCCAACCGCGCGGATGATATCGATCCCAATGTCACGGAGGTGCTGGTACTCGCGATCGGTCAGAGTGAGAGCCGGCGCGACCGTGATCGAGTCGCCGGTGTGCACGCCCACCGGGTCAACGTTTTCGATCGAACAGACGACCACGGTGTTATCCGCCGTGTCTCGCATCAGCTCGAGCTCGTATTCCTTCCAGCCGAGAATCGACTCCTCGAGCAGCACCTCGGTCGTCGGCGACTGGTGCAGGCCGTCTGTGACCATTCGGATGAGTTCGCTCTCGTCATAGGCGAAGCCAGATCCGAGCCCGCCCATTGTGAATGACGGTCGGATGACGAGCGGGTAGCCGAGATCCCGGGCGAAGTCGACCGCTTCACTGACCGTGTGAGCGATGTGGCTGCGTGCCACCTCGGCTCCGGCGTCAATGACCAGCTGCTTGAAGATCTGCCGGTCCTCGCCGCGGTTGATGGCCTCGAAGTTTGCCCCGATCAGCTCGACGCCGTACTTCTCGAGGATGCCGTGGTTGTGAAGCTCGATGGCCGCATTGAGCGCCGTCTGGCCGCCCAGCGTCGGGAGAATCGCATCCGGCTTCTCTCTGGCGATGATCGTTTCAATGACCTGCCAGGTGATCGGCTCGATGTACGTAGCGTCCGCGAAGTCGGGATCGGTCATGATGGTGGCGGGATTTGAATTCACGAGGATGACTCGCACACCCTCCTCGCGCAGGACGCGGCAGGCCTGTGTCCCGGAATAGTCGAACTCCGCGGCCTGGCCGATCACGATCGGACCGGAGCCGATCACGAGAACCGAGTTGATGTCGTCGCGCTTGGGCATTAGTCGCTCTCCTCGGCCGCTTCGACGGGCTCTGCGACCGACCGGCTTAGAACCAGGTCGCGGAAGCGATCAAAGAGATAGTTCGCGTCGTGCGGGCCGGCGGCCGCCTCGGGATGGTACTGCACGGAGAACGCGGGGATGTCCAGCGCGGTAAGGCCCTCGACCACGTTGTCGTTGAGATTGACGTGACTCACCTGCACTCGACCGAACCCCGCTGGCGAGTCGGTAATCTCGCCGATCGGAGCGTCTACCGCGAACCCGTGGTTGTGGCTCGTAATCTCGGTGCGCCCGGTCGCAACATCGATGACGGGCTGGTTGATGCCCCGGTGACCGAAAGGGAGCTTGTAGGTGCCGAATCCGAGCGCCCGACCGAGCAGCTGGTTGCCAAAGCAGATACCGAAGAACGGCACGCCCTCCCTCAAAATACCCTGGAGCAGTTCGACGTGACGATCGGATGCGCCGGGGTCTCCCGGTCCATTCGAGAAGAAGACCGCATCCGGTTTCGTCGCGAGTAATTCGTCCAACGTGATGTTCTGCGGCACCACGTTGACGTCGAAGCCGCGTGCCGCCAGATAGCGCAGCGTCGCGGTCTTGACGCCCAGATCGAGCACGGCGACCGACCCAATCCGTTCTCCCTGGGCCGGAAGTTGGTACCCGTCGATCGTCGACACCTCGGCGGAGAGGTTGCGACCGAGCATCTCTGCCGACCCGAGCACCAGCTCGAGCTGCTGCCCCGGCGAGAGGTCAGCATCCGGCCCCGAGAAGATTCCCGCTCGCATCACGCCGGCGTCACGAAGTCGCCGTGTGATGGCTCGAGTGTCGATACCGCTGATCCCCACCACGCCGTCTGCGGCGAGCTGCTCGCCGAGCGAGCCTTTCGCTCGGTGGTTCGAGACAACCCTTGAGGGTTCGCGCACCACGTATCCGGAGACCCAGATTCGAGTCGACTCCGGGTCCTCGTCGTTCACACCCGTGTTTCCGATGTGCGGTGCGGTCATGACCACGATCTGGCCCGCATAGCTCGGGTCAGTGAGCGTCTCCTGGTACCCGGTCATCCCTGTGGCAAATACCGCCTCACCAAACGTGCGGCCGCGCGCCCCGTATGCCTGGCCGCGGTACCTCGTGCCATCCTCAAGCAGGAGCACCGCGGCATCTCGAGTACCGACCCCGCTCACCGCGCCGCCGACCCGGCGGAAGTCGGCAGCAAGGAGGCGATCGCCTTCACGAGCTGCTCGGTCTCTGTCACCCGCAGGTAGCTGTCCAGCCTGGTTTCCGAGGGGGTACCGCCTCCGAGTGTCCACGCGAGCAAGACGAGACCTCCCGGCTCCACGACGCGATCAATCGTGTAGTTGGATCGCGTTACTTCTCGGATCGTGTCTCGCGGGATGAACACGTTGTTGCCAGGCAGGGCCAGCACGACACCGGAGTCCGTGACCGCAATCGTCGCCCGCGCCCGAAATCCAAGTCCACGCACGGCAACGCGGTTGAGCGGTTGGCCGTCGAGCGTCGTCGCGACATAGAAACCGTCGAACTCCGCCCGCATCGCGCCGACATCCTCCGGCATCGGCGAGGTTGCCGGGATATTGCGCTGGCGGCGGCGACGAGCCATCCAACCCCAGATCGCGAGACCGATGATGACCGCGAACCCGATGAACACGTAGACGAGCAGTTGGATGCGCGTCCCGTTGTCGTCGATGTCGAGCGTCCGGAGCGCGGAGGGCGCGGCCGTGATCAGGGCGTCAAGCACTGTGGTTCCTTGTCTGGGTTGCGGTCGCGGATGCCGCGACCTCGGTTGCGTCCACGAGGACACCATCGAGAACTGTTGGATATCCATCGTGAATGGTCGCGACCACCCGACCCGGAAGTTCCCGTCCAACGTACGGCGAGTTACGACTCTTCCCGCGAAGATCGTCCAGCCCGAAAACACCGCTCGCCGCGGCGTCGTACAGCGTCAGATTCGCTGCGCTGCCGACCGCGAAGGGCGTGGCGTAGTCGATCAGGCGGCCGATTTCGGCTGGTTTCCGCGAGAGGACGCGGGCGACATCCGACCAGCCAAACAGCCCGGTGTCGACCATCGCCCCCTGAACGACGCTCAGGGCCGATTCGAGCCCAACCATGCCGAAGGATGCCTCATCCCACGCGCACTCCTTGGATTCGATCGGATGCGGAGCGTGATCGGTCGCAACGATGTCGATCGTGCCATCGGCGAGAGCGGCGCGAAGTGCGACGACATCCTCGTCTCTCCGGAGCGGCGGGTTGACCTTGAATCGCGAGTCGTATGAGCGCGTCAGTTCCTCGGTGAGCAAGAGGTGGTGCGGGGTGACTTCCGCGGTCACATCGATCCCGCGAGCCTTCGCCCACCGAACCACCTCGACCGATCCCGCGGTCGAGACGTGGCAGACGTGCAGTCTTGCGCCGACGTGCTGCGCGAGCAGAACATCGCGCGCGATAATCGCCTCCTCGGCGACGGCGGGCCAGCCCGCGAGTCCGAGCTCGCCGGACAACTCACCCTCGTTCATCTGCGCGCCTTCGGTCAGCCGTGGCTCCTGCGCGTGCTGGGCAACCACTCCCCCGAATGTCATGACGTATTCGAGGGCGCGCCGCATGAGCAGCGCATCCGAGACGCACTTACCGTCATCCGAGAACACCCGAACCTTGGCGCGGGAACCGGCCATAGCGCCGATTTCGCTGAGTCGCACACCGTCGAGGCCCATGGTTACGGCACCGATGGGCCGCACCGTGACGTAGCCGTGTTGCGCACCGAGCGACGCGACCTGCTCGACCACCCCGGCGGTGTCGGCAACCGGCGACGTGTTTGCCATGGCGTGCACCGCGGTGAAGCCGCCCGCTGCCGCGGCGCGCGAGCCGGTAAGGACGGTTTCGCTCTGCTCATATCCCGGCTCGCGCAGATGCGTGTGCAGATCAACCAGACCGGGCAGGGCGGTGAGACCGGACGCATTGATCGTCGTCGCGCCTTTCGGCGCCGCATCAACAAACCGGCCGCCGGCAATGAACAGATCGCCCGTTGTGCCATCGGACCGGGTCGTACCCGTTATCACCAGGCTCATGACGCACCCTCCCCACCCGCGAGCAACTGGTCACCCGCAAGCAAGAGGTAAAGCACGGCCATCCTTATCGAGACCCCGTTTGCCACTTGTTCCAGCACGGTCGACCGACTCGAGTCGGCGGCACCCGCCGAGATTTCGAGACCGCGAACCATGGGTCCGGGGTGCATGACCATCGTATCGGGGCGAAGCCTGGCCACCCGATCGTCGTCGAGACCCCACTGCCGCGAATACTCCCTGCTGTTCGGGAAGAACGCCGCATTCATCCGCTCCGCCTGGATGCGCAGCATCATGACGACGTCGGGATCGGCGTCGATTGCCTCGTCGAGGTCGTAGCCGATCTGCACGGGCCAGTCGCGGACGTGCGACGGAAGGAGGGTGGCCGGTGCGACAAGCCGCACCGTCGCACCCAGCGTCGCGAGCAGCCACACGTTCGACCGCGCGACGCGCGAATGCAGGATGTCGCCGACGATGGTGACGTTCAGTCCGTCGAGGTCCCTGCCGCGAGACGCAGTCCCGTGTCGTCGCTTGCGCATGGTGAACGCATCCAGCAGCGCCTGAGTCGGATGCTCGTGAGTGCCATCGCCCGCGTTGAGGACGGCAGCGTCGATCCATCCGCTCAACGCGAGAACCTGCGCTGCGCCCGATGCCGAGTGCCGAATGACCACGGCATCCGCCCCCATCGCGGCAAGAGTCTGAGCCGTGTCCTTAAGACCTTCCCCCTTGGACACGCTCGAGCCCTTCGCACTGAAGTTGATGAGGTCTGCGCTCAGTCGCTTTGCCGCGAGCTCGAAGCTGGTCCGGGTGCGCGTCGAGTCTTCGAAAAACAGGTTGATGACGGTCTTGCCGCGCAGCGTCGGAAGCTTCTTGATCTCGCGCGTCGAAACATCGGCCATGTCCTCCGCGACATCCAGAATGCCGACCGCGGTCGCTCGGTCCAGGTCCCTCGTACTCAGCAGGTGCCTCACTCGATCTCCACTCCCTCGAACCCATCGGATTCTTCGAGGCGAACCCGGATCTTTTCGTGCTGCGCGGTGGGAAGGTTCTTTCCGACGAAGTCGGCGCGGATGGGGAGTTCGCGATGCCCGCGGTCGACGAGCACGGCGAGACGCACCGCACGTGGTCTCCCATGATCGGCAAGCGCGTCTAGCGCCGCCCGAATGGTCCGCCCCGAGTAGAGAACGTCGTCAACCAGCACGACGGTCCTGCCGTCGATCCCTCCCACCGGAATGTGGGTCGGCGATGGTGCGCGCGTTGGCTGGCCCGCGAGGTCGTCGCGGTACATCGTCACGTCCAGGGAGCCGACCACCGCGCCGCCGGGCTCGAGTTCATCGAGAATTGCGCCGAGGCGCCTGGCGAGAACGACGCCGCGAGTCGGGATGCCGAGAAGCACGAGATCGCTGTCGCCTCGATCGGACTCAAGGATCTCATGAGAGATCCGAGTCAACGATCGCGTGATGTCAGCGGGCTGCAGGATGGTTCTCGCAGTCACTCTGACCTCCTTCCCCGTCTCTCTGGACGGAACTTAAAGGATGTCTGTTGCCTTCACTTTAGCAGGCTGAGCAACGGTCAACGTGAGTCCTATGGTCGATGACTCGCGGGGCGTGCTACGGCGTCTCGTTCACCCAGCGCTCGAATGCATCGAACGAATACTCGCGGCCTAGGAAATCGCGAACGAGCTCCGCGGCATCCTTCGAGCCGCCCGGCGCAAGCACAAGGTCCCGGTAGCGGGTAGCCACAGCGGAGTCGAACAGGTTCGACGGATCGAAGGCGGAGAACAGGTCCTTGGCGATCACGAGACTCCACATGTAGGTGTAGTACGCCGAGGAGTAGCCCGTGAGGTGACCGAATGAGGCCTGGAAATGCGTGCCGGCCACATATTTGTACAGGTCGTAGGTCTCCTGGTAGCTCTCGATTGCCGCTGTGCGATCGACCGGGCGATCACGGTGGAGATAGTACGAGACCGCCGAGTAGAAAGTCTGGGTTCGCACGAACAGCCCGTTGCCAAATTCGTCGGCCGCACGCATCCGTTTGACCAACTCGGCCGGGATGGGCTCTCCTGCCGAGTTCACGGCAAAGGTCTGCAGGACGTCGATGTCCCACGCCCACTCCTCGAGCATCTGGGAAGGCGCCTCAACGAAGTCCCATTCTGTCGAGATTCCGGCGAAATTCGCATACTTCTGCCCGTTGGACACGATGTGGTGCACGAGGTGCCCAAACTCGTGGAACAGCGTCGTGACGTCTGAGTGCTCCATCAGTCCGGTCGAAAAGTTGCACACGAGCGCGCCCTCGGCGAGTTGCTCGCCCAGGATGCCCTGGGTGATGTCGAACATCGCCGCGTGCTTGTACTTGCCTTCGCGCGGGTGCAGGTCGAGATGGATGCGACCGATCCGCTCACCGTCCATCACGACGTCGTACACGCTGACGTCCTCGTGCCAGGTCTGGGCATTCGACGCCGGCGAGTACTCGAGTCCGAGCAGTCGGCCCGTGACGTCGAGAAGGCCTTGCTTGACCTTCTGGAAATCGAAGTACTCGCGCAACTCTTGTGAGTCGACGTCGTAGGACTCCCGTCGCACGAGCTCGGAATAGTACGAGGCGTCCGCTGCATCGATGGTAGAAGCACCGGGCACATCCTGAGCGCGACGATCGATGAGCCGTGCGCGATCACGCACTCCGGCGGCATCGGCGGACGTCGAGAGCTTCTGGATGAAATCGTCGATTGCGGCGCCGCTGCCCACCATCTTGATCTCGGCATCGAAGTCGGGCCACGAGGCATAGCCGAGGAGTTCAGCCTCCTCGTGCCGCAGCTCGAGTAACTCACCGAGAAGCACATCGTTGCCGGGCCACGCACGATTATTTGACTCAAGCAGAAGTGCTCGACGGGCATCCGCGTCGCGAGAAAACATCCGAAACGGCACCGCATCGGGGTAGTCAGTGGTGATCGTGACGAGGCCATCCCCGTCGGCCGGATGCTCATCGATGTAGTCCGCGGGAAGCCCTTCAAGGGACGCGACAGGCACGCGGATCGACCGCACGTCGTCGCGGATGGCGCGTGAGAAGTCCTGATCGATGATGGTGGTCCGCTCCGAGATTTCACGCAGCCGGTCTCGAGCGGCATCCTCGAGACCGCTGCCACTGCGTCGAAATTCCAGCAACACTTTCTCCAGCAGGCGCATGCCCTGCTCGTCCAACCCCGAACCATCGGCGGCAAAAAGCACAGAGTAGAGCTCTCGATTCAGTCCGCGTTCCGTCGCCGCTTTCACGACGCGTTGTGTCCGCTCCTCGGCAAGCTCGCGCACCGCCTCATCCGGATGCACCTCCGACAGGAGGCCGAGGAAGCCCATGGCATTGCGCAGCCCCAGTTCCGACTCGTTCCAGAGGTCGAGCACCTCTTGCGCCGACCGCACACCGCCGTCGGTGAGAGTCGCGATGGCCGTCGTCGAGTGTTCGAGGTTGTCGTCTGCCCATGCGGCCACGAAGGAGGGCCATCCCTCCCCGTTCGCGGGAAGGGTCACCGGCTGCAGTTTCGCGCTGTTCACACATACGACTCTAGAAGCATTCCCCCGGACGAAGACCGGAGCGATACTCCGGGAGAACGACGTGCGGCTTCGGCGAGTCGCGCTACGGTCGATGCATGGCGAGAATTGCAGTGGTTGCGATGCCCTTTGCCGGCCACGTTGGGCCCGTTGCCGCGGTCGCCGGGCGGCTCGTTGAGCTTGGACACGACGTTGTCGCCTATACCGGTTCTCGCTACACGGCGCGTTTTGAGCGCATCGGGGCAACGACAATTTCGTGGAACTGCGCTCCAGATTTCGATGAGCACAATCTGCCCGCGACTTTTCCTGAGCTTGGACGGTCCGGCCCGGCGGGCCTGCTCGCCAATGTCGAGCACCTCTTCATTCGTACCGCCGTTGGTCAGGCACTTGACCTCGTGACAGCTCACGCGGAACATCCATACGACCTGATTGCGGGCGACGTGATGGCGCTCGGAACAGGCATGGCCGCCGAGCTTCTCTCGATCCCATGGGCCACCATCTCGGTCGTCCCACTATCGCTGCCGAGTATCGATCTGCCGCCGACGGGGTTCGCTCTGCCACCGGGGAGCGGCGGCCTGTCTCGTGCCCGAAATGCCGCGCTACGCGCAGTTGTGCGGATCGGATCAACGCGCCTCGAGCACGCTCATCGAGATGTTCGCCGAACGCTGGGGCTGCCAGCAACGAGAAAGCCGGTCGGCGAGGCCTGGTACTCGCCATGGCTTGTGATGGCGACCGGATCACCCGGCATCGAGTTTCCCCGTTCGGACCTCGGCCGCCAGTTCCACTTCGTCGGCCGCCTCGCGACACCCACCGCCGTCTCGAGCTACCCGGATTGGTGGGGTGAGTTGGAAACCACGACGTCTCCGGCCGTTCTGGTAACGCAGGGCACGTTCAACATCGACCCGTCGAACCTGATCGAGCCGTCTCTCGCTGCGCTGGCCGACCGGGATGTGCTTGTCACGGCAACCACCGCCGGCGCGGCCCTGAAACCCGGCGCGGTGCCTACCAACGCACGAATCGCCGATTTCCTGCCGTACTCGGAGCTTCTGCCCCGGCTCGACGCGGTCGTCAGCAACGGCGGATGGGGCGGTGTACTGGAATTTCTGGCGGAGGGACTGCCACTCGTGATCGCGGGCGCCGACCTCGACAAACCCGAAATCGCCGCTCGCGTTGCCTGGTCGGGAGCGGGGTTGGACCTGCGTACCGGCAAGCCGTCGATCGCTGCAATCCGCGCTGCGTATGACCGCGTCGTCGCCGACCCCGGGTTCCGCAGTCGGGCCCGTCGCCTCGCGGCAGAGCTCGCCGCTCTCGGTGGTGTCGACCGAGCCGCCGAACTTCTCCAGCAACTGCTCACGACCGGGAAGCCGGTGCAGAACGACGGGAATCCCTGGGGGCTTCAGCCCCGTCGCTGACTCCCCGTCGCTATCCGTTCAGCGCGGCGATCCGCCCGAGCAGGCCATTGACGAAACCCGCAGAATCCTCGGTCGACAGCGACTTCGCCTCATCGACCGCTTCCGAAATCGCCACCGCGTCCGGGACATCCGGGTTGAACAGCAGCTCCCAGATTCCGATGCGGACAATAGCTCGGTCGACGGCAGGCATTCTCTCAATCGACCAGCCCTGGGCATAGGTCTCAATGAGCTCGTCGATCTCGTCACCGTGCTCCGTCACGCCCTGGACAATCTCCTTGGCGTAGCCCCACGAATTCGCGCGCCGTGTCGGGTCCGCAAGCTGGCGGTTCTCCTCGGCGAGCAGCGACGAGTTGATTGACTCGCCCCGAACATCCGCGCCGTAGAGCACGTCAATGGCGCGCTTGCGCGACTTTCCCCTGGCCGTCACAGTGCTGCGGGAGCCCTAGTCGTTGACGCGGCCAAGGTAGCTGCCGTCGCGCGTATCGACCTTGACCTTGGTGCCCTGCTCCAGGAACAGCGGAACCTGGATCTCGTAGCCGGTCTCGAGCGTTCCGGGCTTCGTTCCGGCAGATGAGCGGTCGCCTTGCAGGCCCGGCTCGGTGTAGGTGAGCTCGAGAACGACGGATGCGGGAAGTTCGACGTAGAGCGGGTCGCCGTTGTGCAGCGCGATGGTGACGTTCTGATTCTCGAGCATGAAGTTCGGTGCATCGCCGACCTGCGCCGTGCTCAGGGTGATCTGGTCGTAATCGTTCGTGTTCATGAACACGAAGCCGTCGCCATCCTTGTACAGGTACTGGAACTCGCTGCGGTCGACGGTTTCCGTCTCGATCTTCGCTCCCGCGTTGAAGGTGCGGTCGACGACCTTTCCGGTCATCACGTTCTTCACCTTGGTGCGCACGAATGCGCCACCCTTGCCGGGCTTGACGTGCTGGAAGTCGATGACGGTCCAGAGCTGACCGTCCATGTTGAGAACGACGCCGTTCCGAATATCGCTGGTGGAGGCCATGCCTGTACCGCTTTCACTACTGGGGTGGTATCTGATATCTGCACGCTGCGTGTTTGCGCGACCCTCAATGCTACGGGGTTACTTCGAGGTACGCCCAATGGCAGAGAGTGCGAGCACGTATGAGTCGAAACCGAACCCGGCAATCACACCCGTGGCGACCCCCGAGATGACGCTGTTGTGGCGGAATTCTTCGCGCGCGTGCGGATTCGAGATGTGTACCTCGATGACGGTGCCACCGTCCTTGGTAACCAGAGCAACCGCATCCCGCAGCGCGTAGGAATAGTGCGTGAACGCGGCGGGATTCAGGATGACCGGGAGCTTCCTGTCCGCCGCTTCGTGCAGCCAGCCGATCAGAGTGCCCTCGTCATCGGTCTGTCGCACGTCGATGTCCGCGATCTTCTCTGCCTCGAGCAGCCCCGTGAGGGCTTCCAGGTCCTGGCTGCCGTAGACGTCCGGTTCTCGACTGCCGAGTCGACCAAGGTTGGGTCCGTTCAGCACGAGCACGCTGGTCATGCGCCAAGCCTATCCAGTTCGCTAGGTCGGAATCCCGCGAGACTCCCGGCGGAACCGCCCGTCCGGCGTGTTCCCCGAAATTCCGATCTTGGGATGAAGTCAGTCGCCGATCTCGGAGTATGCCGCGAACAACAGGCTCTCATCGGGCGCCGTCAGCACGGAGGGCTTGGCGATGTCGTCGAGGACGATGAACCTGAGGTGGCCCGCTCGACTCTTCTTGTCGCGCTGCATGGTTGCCAGCAGCGTCTTCCAGCGGCCGAGCGGATAGCCGATCGGGAGCGAAAGGGAACTGAGGATGCTGCGATGCCGGTCAACCGCTTCGTCGCTAAGTGAACCGGTCAGCCGAGAAAGCTCCGCGGCGAAAACCATTCCAACCGAAATCGCGGCACCGTGGCGCCAGCCGTATCGCTCGGTGTGCTCGATCGCGTGGCCAAGAGTGTGTCCATAATTCAGGAACTCCCGCTGACCGGCCTCACGGAAGTCGGCGGATACCACGCGAGCCTTCATCCCAATCGCGAGCTCAAGCAGCCGACGGAACTCGTGAGTCGATGGATCGATCGCCCTGTCCACGGACGCCTCGTAGATGTCCAAAATCTCCGGCTCCGCGATGAAACCGGCTTTCACGATCTCCGCCGAACCGGCGAGAATCTCGTTCCGACTCAGGGTATCCAGCAGGTCGAGGTCGACCAGCACCGCCGCTGGGGCCCAGAAAGCGCCGACCAGATTCTTACCCTCCGCGGTGTTGATGCCGGTCTTGCCGCCGACCGCCGCATCCACCATGGCGAGCACGGTGGTCGGAATCTGGATCACTCGAACTCCGCGGAGCCAGGTGGCAGCGACGAACCCGGCAAGGTCGGTCGTCGCTCCCCCGCCGAGCCCGATCACGACGTCCGTTCGGGTGAAATCCGTCTGCCCCATGATCTGCCAACAGAACGCAGCAACCTCGACACGCTTGGCGGCTTCCGCATCGGGAACCTCGGCCAGCAGCACCTCGTACCTGTCGACGAGGCTCTCACGCAACGCCGCCGCGCGGGCACCGAGCGTTGGCGCGTGCACGATCAGGACCTTGGTTGCCGCCGAGCCGATCTGCTCGGCGAGACCGACGAGCAGCCCCCGCCCGATCAGGATCTCGTAGGTGCTATCGCCGGTCACGCTGACTACGGTCGTCTCACTCACAGGTCACTTCCGTTCTGAGTCCAGGCCGCGATCTCGGCGGCGATCGCCGTGAGCGGTCGCGACGACGTGTCCCAGGTGCGCTTCGCGAGGCGTTCATAGATGTCGCGGCGCGCATCCAGAATCGCGGTCCAGGATGCAACTCCGTCGGTAACCAGAGGGCGTTTGCCCCCGACGATACGAGATTCGACTGCTTCAGCGCTCACGGTGATCAACGCCACCTGGCGCTCAGCGAGATCCGCCTGCGTGTCCTCGTTCAGAATGGCACCCCCACCCAGCGCGACGACGGCGTCCTGAGCGAGTGCGTCCTCAACGGCGACGCGCTCGAGGGCACGAAAGTGTGCTTCACCGAACTCGGTGAAGATGTCGGCGATCGAACCGTGTCCCGCGACAATCACCCGGTCGGTGTCGACAAACGGCATGCCGAGGATGCCCGAAACACGCTTCCCCAGCTTGGTCTTGCCCGACCCCATGGGGCCGATGAGTACCAGCGACACGACTACGCGACGCCGTCGGGTCGTGCTGCGCCGCCTGCGGTGCGCAGGTTGTCCGGAATCGCGTCCAGGTAGGCGCGCAGGTTGCGATGAGTCTCCTCGAGCGAGTCCCCGCCGAACTTCTCGACCATCGCGTTCGCGAGGACAAGCGCGACCATCGCCTCTGCCACGACGCCCGCGGCCGGTACCGCACACACGTCGGACCGTTGATGGTGGGCCTCGGCCGCCGCTCCGGTGGAAACATCCACCGTTCGCAGCGCGTGCGGCACCGTCGCGATGGGCTTCATTCCTGCTCGCACACGCAGCAGGGTGCCCGTCGTCATACCGCCCTCGGTGCCACCGGCACGATCGCTGAGCCTCGAAATCACGCCATCCTCGGTCACCAGTTCGTCGTGCGCGGCCGAACCACGGCGAGTCGTGGTGACGAATCCATCGCCGACTTCGACGCCTTTGATCGCCTGGATGCTCATCAGCGCCGCGGCGAGCTGCGCGTCGATCTTTCGATCCCAGTGAACGTATGAACCGAGTCCTGGCGGAACGCCGTATGCGAGCACCTCGACAACGCCACCGAGCGTGTCGCCGTCCTCGTGTGCCCGATCGATCTCGGCAACCATCAGCGCGGATGTCGCGGGGTCGAAGCAGCGCAGCGGATCGGCATCCAGCGTCTCGACATCGGCTGGCACCGGGAGCGTCGCATCGTCGGGCGCCCGCACCGGGCCGATCGACAGGGTGTGAGCGACGAGGGTCACGCCGAGTTCGGAGAGAAACGAGCGGGCAACCGCTCCGAGGGCGACGCGGGCGGCCGTCTCTCGGGCGCTCGCGCGCTCCAGCACATTCCTCGATTCATCGAAGCCGTACTTCTGCATTCCGACGAGGTCGGCATGGCCGGGACGGGGTCGCGTCAGTGGCGCTCCACGGCCCTTCGGCAGACTCTCGACATCTACCGGCCAGGGATTCATCACTTCGACCCAGCGCGGCCACTCGGTGTTACCGATCCGGAGAGCGACGGGGCTTCCCATGCTGAGGCCGAACCTCACCCCACCGGAAATGCTGAGTTCATCCTGCTCGAACTTCATCCGCGCACCGCGGCCATAGCCGAGCTTGCGGCGCTGGAGGTCAGCCTGAATCGACTCGGGACTCACCGGGACGCCCGCGGGAAGCCCCTCAAGGATGGCGACCAGTTCCGGACCGTGCGACTCACCTGCGGTCAACCAACGAAGCATGTAAAGAATCCTCCCACAGCGACCAGGACCGTTCGGGTCACAGCCCGACCGACGTGAGCATGGCGGCGAGGACTTCGTCTTCACCATCCAGTTCCTCATCCGGATCGCCGCCGACGAAGATCCGTACCTGAGCGATGGCCTGAAGAACGAGCATCTCGAGACCGCCGATGACCTCGCCGGACCAACTCGCGGCAAGCGGAGTGGGCCACGGCGAGTACGCAACGTCGAAGAGTGCGGCATGGGCAAGCACGTCCGGGTCGAGGCGAACGTCAACCGCAGCTCCGTTCGGCAGTGTGCTGACCACCGCATCCAGCGGCTCGTCGATTTGCACCAGCTCGTCGAGGCTGCGGACGAGAACCGAAACGCCCTGCGCGCGCCCCAGTTCGACCAGTTCGACCGCGCGCGATGGCGTCCTCACGCCGACGAAGATCTTTCTGGCTCCGAGGCGCCTGGTCGCGACGAGAGCGGAGGCGGCGGTCGCGCCCGCGCCCAGCACCAGCACGGTACCGAGCGATCGACGGCCATGGCGGGCGAGTCCCTCGGTGATCCCGTAGACATCCGTGTTGAAGCCGCGCACGGCACCATGATCGAACAGCACGGTGTTTGCGGAATGCGTTTCGAGCGCCACCTCCGACGTCGAATCGAGAAGCGGAAGGATGTCGCGCTTGAGCGGCATCGTCAGCGAGAGGCCTCGCCAGCTCTCGTCGCGGGACTCGACGAACCCGGGCAGGTCCGCGCCCGCCAGCTCGACAGCCTCGTATTGCCAGTCAAGCCCGAGGACTCCGTAGGCAGCGTGGTGCAGAGTTGGCGAGAGCGAATGCGCGATCGGGAGGCCGAGCACGGCCAGCCGCACACTCACTAGTTGCCGTAGCCGGGGTGAGCCTTCAGCCAGGTCTGCCACTGCTTGACCGCGGCATCCTGGCCCGCGATCGTCGTCGAGAACACGGTCTGGCCCGTGTCGCCGTTGACCAACACGAAGTACAGCCACGGACCGGCGGCCGGATGCAGGGCCGCATCGATCGCGGTGTCCCCGGGCGCGGCAATAGGGCCGATCGGCAGGCCGGTGTGCGCGTAGGTGTTGTACTTGTTACTCGCGTCGGCACGTTGCGCGCCCGTCGTGAAGATCGACTTGCTGTGCGCCCCGTAGCTCACGGTTGCATCGGACTGCAGCGCCATGTTGTCTGCCAGACGGTTGGTGAAGACGCGCGAGACCTTGTAGAAATCCGGCTGCGACGCCGCCTCCTTCTGGATGATCGACGCGAGCGTCAGGACCTTCAGTTCGCTGGCCGCAGGCACCTTGTGCTGGGTCAAGGCCTGGTTCATCCGGGTGACCATGGCCTGCAGCTCCTGCACAGCGGTTGTACCGGGGCTGAACTGGTACGTCGCCGGGAACAGGAAACCCTCGAGGCTCGGAGCACCCGCCGGAAGCTTGAACTGCTTGTAGTTGGCAGCCGCCGTCTGCAGATCGGAGAGCTTAACTCCTGTCTTCGCGCTCAGGCGGGCCTCAACCTGGCTGAGGTTGTACCCCTCCGGGATGACGACCTTGGAGACGACGCGATTCGCGGAGTTCGACAGCGCGGCAAGTGCGGACTTTGCGCTCATCTGCTGCTGCAGCTTGTAAGTTCCCGGCTCGAAGACCGGCGCGGGCTTCTGCTTGAGAAGCAGGTCATAGAACGCCTGCGAGGTTTTTGTCACTCCCGCCTTCGCGAGTGAAGCGGCAACATCGGAGCCGAACTGCCCGGGCTGAATCGTGATCTCGGTCGTCTCGCCGTCACCGGATCCGGTGTAGTCGATCGACGGCTCCCAGCCGAGAACGTGGCGAATCTGCGGGCCGAACGCCGCGTAGACAACGCCAGAGCCCCCGGCACCAAGCACGACGAGCACGATCAGGATCCACAACCAAGTCAACTTGCGCTTGGGCTTCTGCGGCTGGTAACCGCCACGCCGCGAGCCGGTGCCGCGCGAGTCGCTCCTCATCGGGGGCACCGACGCGGGCGGCGAGGACGCTCGCTGGGGCGGCACCTGGTACTGCTGCTGGTGGGGAACCTGATACGTCGCCTGCGACGGCGGTGCCTGATAGGTCGGCTGCTGCAGCGGGGCCGCCACGGCGGGCGGGTAAACCGGAGCGGACTGTACTGGCTGCTGCTGCACTGGCGGCTGCTGTACTGGCGGCTGCTGCGCCACCGGCGGCACAGCGACCTGTTGTTCAGCGGGCGGCGGTGCGCTGGGCTTGGGGGGAAGCGGCTCGCCGAACAGGTCGTCCCAGGTTGGCTCATCGGCCATTGTGCTGCCCTTCGTCCGGGTGGGCGATCTCGCCCGGCGGAGTTCCCGCGGCGCGCTCGGAATCGAGAGCGTGCTGGACAATTATAACGGCGGCAACCTGATCAACCACGGAGCGCGAGGTGCGTGACGAACGTCCGGATGCTCGAAGAGCAGCATGGGCTGAGACCGTCGAGAGCCGCTCGTCCACCAATCGGACAGGCAGTTCCGTCGCTGCCGCGAGCCGACGGGCGAACGCGGTCGCATCATCCGTCGATGGCGTCACGGTGCCCGCGAGAGACAACGGAAGGCCGACGATCAACTCGAACGCATCCAGTTCGCTCACGATTGCGAGGATTCGCTCGACGTCGCCGCTCCCCCTCGCGACCGTTTCGACGGGAGTAGCCAACATCCCGTGAAGGTCACTTCGGGCGATTCCAATTCGAACCTTGCCAACGTCGACGCCGACCCGAACTCCCTGGCGCACGAGAGGAGGTCCTAGACGAGCGCTTCGCGGATGGCATCCAGAGCTGCGGCGATGTGGCCGACCTGTGCCCCGCCGCCCTGGGCGATGTCGTCCTTGCCACCACCACCGCCACCGAGGATGCCCGCGGCGATCTTGGCGAGGCTTCCCGCCTTCGATCCGAGTTTGCGGGACGCTTCGTTTGTTGCCACGATGACCGACGGCTTGTCGTCGACCGTCGCCGCCAGCGCAACCACGGATGCCTCGACGCCGAGCCGCTCACGCACGCTCGTTGCCAGGGACCGAAGGTCATCGGTCGAACCAAGCGAGCCAACGTTCTCGGCAACCAACAGCACATCCCCGACCCGAGTGGCGGACTGCGCGATCGCGGGGACGCGACCACTGCGCTCGCGCGCCTCGTAGGACGCGATGCGCTTTTCGGCCGCCTTCAGGCTCGCAACGAGGTCGTTGATGCGTTCGGGCAACTGCTCGCGCGGAGTTTTCAGTGATGACGTGAGCGTCGACACGAGAGCGCGCTCAGCAGCGAGATCCTTGAACGCGTCGATCCCAACCAGCGACTCGATTCGCCGATTGGTCGAGCCGACGGACGACTCACTCACGACGCTGATGAGTCCAACCTCGGACGACCGAGCAACGTGCGTTCCGGCGCACAACTCAAGGGACCACGGACTGCCGATCTGAACGACCCGCACCTCGTTGCCGTATTTCTCGCCGAACAGTGCCATCGCGCCGAGCGCCTTCGCCTCTTCGAGGGGCAGCACGCGGGTTGTCACCTCAAGGTTGTCCCGGACCGCGTTGTTCGCGATGTTCTCGATCTCGCTTCGCGTTTCGAGGCTGAGCGGCTTGTTCCAATTGAAGTCGAGACGCATGTAGCCGGCCTTGTTGTACGACCCGGCCTGATGCGCCTCATCGCCGAGCGTCTCTCTGAGCGCGGCGTGAATCAGATGTGTCGCCGAGTGAGCCTGAGCCGCCGCATGCCGCCAGACCGGATCGACGACCGACGTCGCGGCATCCCCCACACCGACCTCGCCGCTGCGAACCTGCACGCGGTGACTCACGAGGCCCTTGACGGGCTTCTGCACGTCGAGTACTTCCAGGTCGAAGCCCTTGCCGACGATTGCTCCGGCATCCGCTTCCTGGCCACCCGACTCAGCGTAAAGCGCGGTTTCGGCGAGGATGACTTCCGCGATATCGCCAACGACGGCACGGCGGACCGACTCGCCGCCAACGATGATGCCGAGGATGGTGCTGTCGGTGGTGAGGAGGTCGTATCCGGTGAAGACCGTCTCGCCGGCGGCGCGGAACTCGCTGTAAACGGACAGATCCGCGAGGGCGGTCTTCTTCGCCTTTGCGTCGGCCTTCGCCTTGGACCGCTGCTCCTGCATGAGCCTGTCGAATGCGTCCCGATCGACGCTGAGACCCGCCTCTTCTGCAACCTCGAGAGTGAGGTCAATCGGGAAGCCAAACGTATCGTGCAACAGGAACGCGGTGTCGCCGGGAAGTTCTGTGCCACCCGACTTCGACGTCTTGTTCACCGCGACATCGAGGATGGTCGTCCCGGCAGCAAGAGTGCGCAGGAACGTCTCTTCTTCGCCAAGCGCCAAACGAGAGATGCGGTCATACTCGGTCGAGACCTCCGGATAGGAGGCCTTCATCGCGTCGCGCGACGCGGGAAACAGCTCGGCGAAGGTCGGCTGCTCGACCCCCAACAGGCGCATAGCGCGGACGCTGCGACGCATCAGACGGCGAAGGATGTAGCCACGGCCCTCGTTGCTCGGCGTGACGCCATCCGACATGAGCATGAGCGATGAACGCACGTGATCTGCGACCACTCGCATTCGAACATCGTCATCGTGGACGGCACCATAGCGCCGACCCGACAGCTCGGCCGCCATGTCCAGGACCGGACGAACCTGGTCGATCTCATAGAAGTTCTCAACGCCCTGCTTCAGGAAGGCGACCCGCTCCATGCCCATGCCGGTATCAATGTTCTTCTTGGGCAGTTCCCCCAGGATTTCGAAGCTCTTGCCGTTGCCCTCGCCGCGCAGGTACTGCATGAAGACGAGGTTCCAGATTTCGACGTAGCGATCGTCATCGGTTGCCGGGCCGCCGTCCTGGCCGTAGGCGGGACCACGATCGAAGAAGATCTCGGAGCACGGGCCGGCCGGGCCGGGCTGACCCGTTGACCAGTAGTTCGTGTCCATATCCAGGCGCTGGATGCGCTCATCCGGGAGACCAGCGATCTTCTTCCACAGGGCGATTGCTTCGTCATCGTCCTTGTAGACGGTGACCCACAGATCGTTCGGCTGGAAGCCGAGTCCACCCTCGGACTCGGAAGAGGTGAGCAGCTCCCACGCGAAGGCGATCGCCTGCTCCTTGAAGTAGTCGCCGAACGAGAAGTTGCCGTTCATTTGGAAGAATGTTCCGTGCCGCGGCGTCTTACCGACCTCCTCGATATCGAGGGTGCGGATGCACTTCTGCACACTCGTGGCGCGCGGGAACGGCGCGGGAACGAGCCCGGTGAGGTACGGGACAAACGGAACCATGCCGGCAACGGTGAAGAGCAGTGTCGGGTCATCGCTGACCAACGAGGCGGACGGCACGATCGTGTGCCCGCGCTCGCCGAAGAAGTTAAGCCAGCGATTCTGGATGTCAGCGGTTTGCATTGGTTCCCGTTTTTAGGTGATCCCGATTGTTTAGGTGATCCCGATTGACTGTGACGACTTAGAGGTCGCCGAGCCCATCGACCGCGTCCTGTGCGTCCGCAACCGAGCGGCGAACGTCATTCGCGCGAGCGTTGAAGCCGTCGACGAGCGCGGAACTGAAGTCTTTTGCACGAGAGTCGACGTCATCGAAGAACTGCCTGCCCGCCTGGGTCTTGCTGACCTGGTGGGCAATCACGAATCCAGCAGCAACGCCGACTACGAGTAACAGAATCTTTCCCATGGTGAACTCCTGAATTGTGTCGAGGGTTGGTCGTCTCAAGCCTATCGGCGCAAGGCGACCTGAGAATTGAGACGACAAAGGCAGGCCACCTTCCGGCGACCTGCCTTCGCGGTGCGATCTGAAGCGAACCGCACTGCGTCAGTAACGCAACTCGCTAACGCGCTGCGTAGTACTCAACGACGAGCTGAACTTCACACGTGATCGGCACCTCGGCGCGCTTCGGGCGACGAACGAGTCGCGCGTGAAGTTTGTCGAGCTCGACCTCGAGGTATCCCGGAACCTTCGGCAGAACGTCGACGTGACCACCGGCGGCGGCAACCTGGAACGGCTCGGTGCCTTCGCTCTTCGGCTTGACGTGGATGAGCTGACCCGGCTTGACGCGGAACGACGGACGGTCGACGAGCTGTCCGTCAACAAGGATGTGGCGGTGCACAACCATCTGCCGAGCCTGGGCTGTCGTGCGGGCAAAGCCGGCACGCAGCACGAGTGCGTCGAGACGCATTTCCAGCAACTCGACCAGGTTCTCACCGGTCAGGCCAGCAGAGCGACGCGCTTCCTGGAAGGCGATCTTGAGCTGCGCCTCGCGAATGCCGTACTGCGCGCGAAGGCGCTGCTTCTCGCGCAGACGCACGGCGTAGTCGCTGTCGGCCTTGCGCTTGGTGCGGCCGTGCTCACCCGGAGCATACGGACGCTTCTCGAGGTACTTCGCGGCCTTCGGGGTCAGGGCGATTCCCAGCGCGCGCGACAGGCGAGTCTTGCTGCGGGTACGTGACTTGGTTGACACAGGTTCTCTTTCGTTGGTAGTTGCAGATCGGCTACCGGATGCTCGCGAACACGCATGGACGCGCAACAGTTAATCCGGCGAAAGTAGAGGATGTTGCCGCGGAACCAGATCGGCTAAAGACCTGAAATTCCTTTGCCGGTTCACAGCAGCAGCCGTGCGCACAGAACCGGTTTTAGGCAGCACCAAGCGTAACACGTCGCAGTCACGGGCCGGAAAGTGGCTCGTTCGAGCAAAGCGCAGCACGGATTGTCCCATCACGCTTGGCAACCCAAGGAAGAAGTGGATCCCCGAGGCAAAAGAGTCCTAAAGAACGACACAATCGGCCAAAATGTCCTTCGTTTGCATTCATCCGGCCGCAACCTCATCGAATTCGACCCATTCCGCCCGAAACCAGCCCCGGTCCCACATCCATGCCGACTTTTCACTCCCGGCGCCCAGTACCCCGAGCCGGCACACTTCTCACCGCCCCGCACTATCACAATCCAGATTCTCACCACGCCGAGGCGTCACCCGACCGAGGGACCTCACCGCCACGGGACCTTAGTTGCCGCGGATGATGCGCTTCAGCTTCTCCCAACGCGCCTTCACGTCGCGCTCGTTGCCGTGCTCGGTGGGCTGGTAGTAGTTCACCCCGAGCAGTTCGTCCGGTAGGTACTGCTGCTCAACAACGCCCAGTTCCGAGTCGTGCGAGTACTTGTACGCGACCCCGTGCCCGAGTTTCTTCGCACCCGAATAGTGAGCGTCGCGCAGTGGGGGTGGTACTCGACCGAGCTTGCCCGCCCTGACATCCGCTATCGCCGCATCGAGCGCCATGTACGCGGCATTCGACTTCGGTGCGGTGGCCAGATAGACGACGGCTTCGGCGAGCGGGATGCGGCCCTCCGGCATCCCGACGTATTGCACCGCATCCGCCGCCGCAACGGCGATCACGAGGGCCTGCGGATCGGCCATGCCGACATCCTCGGCGGCGCTGATCATCACGCGCCGAGCGATGAACCGGGGGTCCTCACCCGCCTCGATCATGCGGGCAAGATAGTGGAGGGCGGCATCCGCGTCGGACCCCCGAATGGACTTGATGAACGCGCTGATAACGTCGTAGTGCTCATCACCCTGGCGGTCGTAGCGCAGAAGTGCGCGGTCGACGGCCGCCGACACGATCGCGTCGGTAATGACCGGCTTCGCGGTGTTCGCATCGAGGGCGTCGTCGTCTGGCGCTTCGGCGCTGCGAGCCGCGGTTGCCGAAAACGCCGCCGCCTCCAGCGCGGTCAGCGCACGACGGGCATCCCCCGACGACAACCGGATGATCGCCTCGCGGGCCGCCGGCTCCAGGCTCACCGCGTCCGCGAGTCCGCGCGCATCGGCGACGGCGCGGTCGATGAGCATACCGAGATCGTCGTCGGTCAGCTGCTCGAGCGTTAGCAGCAGTGAACGCGACAGCAGGGGTGAGATGACTGAGAAGGACGGATTTTCCGTTGTTGCGGCGATCAGGATGATCCAGCCGTTCTCGACGCCGGGAAGCAGGGCATCCTGCTGTGCCTTCGAGAAGCGATGAATCTCGTCGAGGAACAGCACAGTTGTAATGCCGTAGAGGTCGCGTTGCGACAGCGCCTGTTCGAGCACCTTCCGGACGTCGGCCACGCCCGCGTTAACCGCGGACAACTCGACGAAGTTTCGACCAGAACTGTGCGCCACTGCCTGCGCGAGGGTGGTCTTGCCCGTTCCCGGCGGCCCCCACAGGATGACCGAAACCGCGCCCTGCTCCCCCGACTTGTCGGCAGCGAGACTCACCAGCGGCGAGCCGGGGCCGAGCAGGTGCCGCTGCCCTGCCACCTCATCGAGACTGGTCGGACGCATGCGCACCGCGAGCGGTGTCACTCCTGCGCGCAGTCCGACCCGGGTGTCCATCGCAAGCAATCGTAACCGCGAGCACCGACCCGGAACCGGCAAGGACCATCCCGGCATTTGGCGGGGTCTTGCCCTCGCCCCTAAAGTTCTGAGGGGGCATTCGCCCAGACCGATGGAGGATCCGTGGCACCGAGCAAGAACACTGAGCGAGAGGCACGCGAAGCGCGCGACCGTTTGCGCCGGTATAACGCTCGCCAGTCGGTGCACACCCGCCAGGCCAAGCGTCGGGTTCGCGACAACGTTCTCGGACTGGTCGGCCTCGTTGTGATTGCTGCGCTCGCAACGCTCACCCAGATCTACTACTTCAGCGCGGGACCGGGTAAGCCAACGCCGAAGCCCGTTGCTTCAGCATCGGCAACTCCCACGCCAACGGCAGCGGCGGGTTCCAACGTCGGCGACGTTCCCCCGACCAGCGTCGCGCAGGACCGCACCTGGACCGGCACCATGACGCTCAACAGCGTCAAGCTCGGGATCTCGCTCAACGGCAAAGCGGCGCCGCAGTCTGTGGCATCCTTCGTCACCGACATCAAGAACAAGTACTTCAACGGACTGCTCTGCTGGCGACTGACCAATTCACCCGGTTTCGATGTCCTTCAGTGCGGAACCTCGTCGGCATCGGGCGCCGACTCCAGCAGCTATAGCTTCGGCCCGCTCGAGAACACGCCGAGCGACAACGTCTATCCCGCCGGCTCGATTGTCGAGGCTCGGACGAGCGACAACGCTTACGGCCAGGGACACCAATTCTTCATCACATACAAGAAGACGACCATCCCGTCCGACTCGGCCGGCGGTTACTCGATCTTCGGTCACATCACGAGCGGTCTCTCCGAGTTGACCTCGCAAATCACCTCCAAGGGGATCAAACCCCCGGCAAGCGGCGCGACGACGACAGCCAACGACGGCCCGCCGGTCGTGACGACGAAGATCACGTCGGTAACGATCAAGTAAGGTTCGCCTCCCGCCGTTTTGTCGTGCAATAGGCTGGACGGCGGCCTGCAAACCGAGCCGCCAAGAACCAGCCACCAAGAAGCAGTCAAGGTGAACAACGTGGTAACTGACGAACAGACTCCCTGGGGTCGTGTCGACGAGACGGGAACCGTCTTTGTCCGCGAGCCCGAGGGCGAACGTGCCGTTGGGCAATACCCGGACGGCACGCAGGAAGAGGCACTCGCCTACTTCGAGCGGAAGTACGTCGAACTCGCCGGGCAGGTGACGCTGCTCGAGCAGCGCGCCAAGCGCGGTGCTCCCGCTGCGGATGTTGCCAAAGCCGTCACTTCACTCACCGCGACCATCTCGACCGCGAATGCCGTTGGCGATCTCGCGTCGCTGCGCACTCGACTCGAAGCTCTCGGCGGTCAGGTCGTCGAGCTCACCGAAAAGCAGACCGAGGAGTCCAAGGCACTCGTTACCGCAGCGCTCGCGGAACGAACCGAAATTGTGGTCGAGGCCGAGAAGCTTGCGGCGCAGGATCCGGCGAAGGCGCAGTGGAAGCAGGTCGGTGCGAGTCTTGATGAGCTCTTCGCACGCTGGCAGAAACACCAGCAGGACGGGCCAAGACTTCCCAAGAACGAGAGCAACGACCTCTGGAAGCGCTTCCGGGCCGCTCGAGCAACAATCGACGGCCATCGCAAGGCCTTCTTCGCCGAGCTCGACAGCACCCACAAGGATGCGCGCAGCCGCAAACAGGAGCTGGTCACCAAGGCGGAGGCCCTGCTGCCCAAGGGCGCCGATGGCATTCCCGTCTACCGCACGCTTCTCGATGAGTGGAAGCTCGCGGGTCGCGCGGGTAAGAAATTCGACGACGCGCTGTGGGCACAGTTCAAGGCCGCAGGCGATGCGCTGTACTCCGCGAAATCCGAGATCGATGCTCGTGACAACGTCGAGTTCGAGGCCAACCTGGAGCAGAAGCTCGAACTGTTGACCGAAGCGGAGAAGCTGCTCAACGTCACCGATCGGGCGCAGGCCCGGGAGACGCTGCTCTCCATCCAGCGGCGCTGGGACAAGATCGGAAAGGTTCCGCGCGACAAGGTCAAGACGGTTGAAGACCGCCTTCGCCGGGTAGAAACCGCGGTCCGAAAGCTGGACGAAGATCACTGGCAGCGCTCCGACCCGGAGAAGCAGGCCAGGAGCGAAGGACTCGCCAGCCAGTTGCACGACGCGATCGCCAAACTCGAGAGGGAACTCAGCGAGGCACAGGCAAGCGGCGACAAAGCCAAGGTCGCCAAGGCCCAGGAGGCTCTTGACGCGCGCAAGGTCTGGCTCGACGCGCTGAAGTAGTCGCGCGAGTTGCCCACTTCTGCTGCATTACGCCACCGCGAATGAGCATAAGTGGGCAACTCGCGCGATGCACAGAATTCCACAGGGGCAAATAGTCCACAGCGGGGAGATTGATCCGGCCGTCACGGGTTCCGCTGCCCCATAGTTGCTGGATGTCCCCGCGCCTGAGTTCGGTCCTGTCCGGTCACGACCTGCCACGAGCAGAGCTCGGCGCTCTCGTACTCGATGGTGAGGCGTATCGACTGGGCGACTGTGTCGCGGCCATCGACCAGGTGACCGGCCCCGCGACCCGAGCGGCCGCGCTTGCTCTCGAACTCCCGCCACGACTCATTGCGGAACAGCACTCCGCTGCCTGGGTGTGGGGGGTTCTCCCAACGCCGCCGGCCCGCCACGAGGTGTGCGCGGATATCTCCGCCAGAACACGTCCCGCCCTCGACACCAGGCTCTCGGTACGCGAGGTGGTCATCATGCACGAGGACATCGTTGTCCTCGGTGGGATGTCGATCACGACGCCGATGCGCACGGCCATCGATCTCGCCCGATTTGTTGTCGAGTGGAGTGCAGAAGAATCACGGATCGTCGGCGAACTAGTACAGCTCGCTGGATGCTCTGTGCTCGACTGCGCGCGGGTGATGAATCGAAAACGAAATCTGCCCAATAAGAAGATTGCCCTCGAGCGGCTCGCCGGATGCCTGGCGTCGCTGCACCACACCTAGCCGGAGTTCACCCGATAAACGTCATAGACGGCGTCGATACGACGCACCGAGTTGAGGACACGATCGAGGTGGGTAGTGTCCCCCATCTCGAAGACGAATCGGCTGAGAGCGAGTCGATCACTCGACGTCGAGACCGTGGCAGAAAGAATGTTGACGTGGTTCTCGCTGAGTACCCGCGTCACATCCGACAACAGGCCAGAGCGGTCCAGGGCCTCTACCTGGATCTGCACCAGGAAAATGCTCTTCGACGACGGGGCCCATTCGACGTCTATCATGCGCTCGGGCTCGCTGAGCAGCGACTGCACGTTGTGGCAATCGGCCCGATGAACCGAGACACCGGCACCCCGCGTCACAAATCCAACAATCTGGTCCCCGGGAACCGGCGTGCAGCACTTCGCGAGCTTCACCAGGATGTCGGGGGCACCCCGAACCAGAACACCGGAGTCGCTGTGGCGTAGCTCGCGACTGCTGCGGGAACGCGGAGTGAAGACGATCTCGGAGTCCTCTGCCTCCGCCTCGGTCTGCAGCGATGCAACGACTTTCTCGATGACCGACTGAGTCGAGACGTGTCCTTCGCCGACTGCGGCGTACAGTGCGGAAACATCCTCGTAGCGCATCTGCGCAGCGACCTCAGAAAACGAGCCCTGGTTCATCAGCTTCTGCAGTGGCAGATTCTGCTTGCGCATGGCGCGCGCAATCGCCTCCTTGCCCTGCTCGATGGCCTCTTCGCGGCGCTCAATCTTGAACCACTGGCGGATCTTGTTGCGTGCTCGGGGGCTCTTGACGAAGTTGAGCCAGTCCTGGCTGGGTGCCGCATCGGGATTCTTGGAAGTAAAAACTTCGACCGAATCGCCCGAGACCAGCTCGCTTTCCAGTGGCACGAGTCGGCCGTTGACCTTCGCGCCCATGGTGCGGTGGCCGATTTCGGTGTGGACGGCGTAGGCGAAGTCGACCGGCGTCGCCCCCGTCGGCAGGCCGATGACCTTGCCCTGCGGCGTAAACACGTAGACCTCTTTCGCGCCGATCTCGAAGCGAAGATTGTCGAGGAACTCCCCCGGGTCGCTGGTCTCCGACTCCCAGTCGGTGATGTGCGCGAGCCATGCCATGTCGGTGTCCGCCTGCGTGCTCGAGTCGGAATTCTTGCCACCGTTGACGCGCTCTTTGTACTTCCAGTGCGCAGCAACGCCGAACTCGGCGCGCTGGTGCATCTCGGGGGTGCGGATCTGGATCTCGACGGCACGCCCCTGGGGGCCGATCACGGTCGTGTGCAGCGACTGGTACAGGTTGAATTTGGGTGTGGCGATGTAGTCCTTGAACCGCCCGGGGATGGGCGTCCACCGCGCGTGAATCGAACCGAGCACGGCGTAGCAGTCACGAACAGTGTTCACGAGCACCCGGATGCCGACCAGGTCGTAGATCTCGTCGAAGTCTCGGCCCCGCACGATCATCTTCTGGTAAATGGAGTAGTACTGCTTTGGCCGGCCGACCACCGAACCCTTGATCTTGGACGCCTTGAGGTCGTCGTTCACCGCGTCGATGACCTGCTGTACGAATTCTTCGCGCTGGGGCGTGCGCTGGCGAACCAGACTCTCGATCTCGATGTACAGCTT
>DATAZU010000005.1:0-222487 GCA_036271875.1 Galbitalea sp. | reverse complement strand
GCCAAACCCCACCGCACGGGGGCAAACGCGGGATGGTTAGGCCGGGACGCGGATGGTGCCCTCCTGGGCAACGCTCGCCAGCAGCGCCCCGTCGCGGGAGTAGATGCGTCCGAGCGAGAGACCACGACCACCGATCGCGTTCGGGGAGTCCTGCACGTACAACATCCACTCGTCGACACGACCGAAGCGGTGCCACCACATCGCATGATCGAGGCTGGCAACTTTGAGACCCGGTGTTGCCCACGCCTTGCCGTGGCGTCGAAGGATCGGTTCGAGCAGGGTGTAGTCGCTCAGGTACGCCATCGCCGCCCGGTGCAGGTTCGGCTCATCCGGCAGCTCGCCGATGGCCTTGATCCAGACCGCCTGGTGCGCGACGTGTGGTCCCTCGACGGACAGCCAGATCGGCGAGGGCACGTGCCGGATGTCGAATGGTCGATCGTTCGCCCACGCCTTCGCGATCGGATGATCGATGCCTTTGAGCGATTCGGCCGGCGACGGCAGAGACTCGGGATCGGGGATGTCGGCGGGCATCGGCTCCTGGTGGTCCAGGCCCTCATCCTCGGTCTGGAACGACGCGATCATCGACAGGATCGGCACGCCCTCTTGGTAGGCCTGCGTTCGACGCGTTGTGAACGAGCGGCCGTCGTGGATGCGGTCAACCGAGAAGGTGATCGGCAGGGTGATATTGCCGGGACGAAGAAAGTAGCCGTGCATCGAGTGGATGGGCCGATCCACTGGCACCGTGCGGGCCGCCGCGACGACGGACTGCGCGAGAACCTGCCCGCCGAATACTCTGCCGTGCGCTTGCCACTCGCTCGGGCCGGTGAAAATGTCTTCGGTTGTGCGAGCCCCCGTATCCGTCAAGTCGAGTGTCGCCAGAAGTCCCGCCAATGGGTCGCTCATGACCTGTAGTTTAGAACTCCGATGAGTCCATCACTTACCCTCGTTGATGCCCTCGCGCTTCGCGACCTCAAGGTCTATCTTTCGCGCGCCGGTCGGATCGAGGAGGGGTCCGTTCGCCTGATCGGCGGCGGGGGCATCCTCGCGGTTTACGTCGCTGTGATCTACCCCGCTGGGCTGCTCGACGAGGTCCCGACCGTTCTCGGCCTGCGCACTTTCGCGCTCACCAACACGGATACGATCGACGCCGTCGTCCCCATCCGATCGCTGCTCGAGCGGGTCAACCGCCTCGAAGAAACCGTCACGGATCTCGGCCAGCCGGTGACGATCACGATTCCAATGGGCGTGAACACCGTCACCTGGGCTGCTATCTCCCCGCCGAAGGGCGGATGGCACGCCCTCAGGGAGATACCTGGCGCGCTGCTTGAGGGCATCGCGCGCGCGGGCATCGATGAGGTAGCTGCTGCGGTACCGACGGGTACGGGAGCGCAGATCGTGCAGCGCGTTCGCGCCGAGGTGTGGGGACGCGAGATTCCCGGGCTCGAAGATGTGCCGGCGGGGGGCGCTTTTGCGGCGCTGTCACTCGGATTCCTTGGTGACAGCGAGTCGGACGAGGTTCGGCTGTTCGAGTCCGGACCGTGGACGCGACTGACGACACCGCGAGGTCACGTCCTCATCAAGCGCAAGGCGTGGCGCCTCGCCCGCTGAGGTCGACGTCCGTCCCCGAGGCAATACATACCGGTCCCCGAGGCGATAGCGACCGGGCGGTACTCGCTGGGCAGCGCCGAGCTAGGCCCGATTGAGCACCACGAGTGGAATAATCCGGTCGGTCTTCTTCTGGTACTCGAGGAAGCCGGGAGCAACGGCGCCGATCTTCTCGTAGCGCTCGGTGCGAGCAGGCTCCGGCATGATGTTCGCGATCGCGTCGTACTCGTCGATGCCGTCGTCGGTTGCAACCTCGACGTGCACGTTCGGGTCTTTCTTGAGGTTGTGGTACCAGGCGGGATGACTGGGCGCACCGGCCTTGGATGCGGCGATCGTGCGCTCCCCGTCGGTGCCGAAGAAGGCAACCGGTGTCGTGCGCTTCTCACCCGACTTGGCTCCCGTTGTCGTGAGGAGTAACAGCTTCATGCCCGCGAAGTTACCCCCGACTGCGCCGTTGTTCTCACGAAACTCGTTGATGATCTGCGTGTTCCAGTCGGTCATGATCTCAGCCTAGGTGATGCGTCACCTACGACGCGCGAGTGAGAATCACGAGCGGGATGACCTTGTCGCCGGTCCAGTAGCTCGCGAACACGGGATGCGTTTCGAGCAACTCGCGATACTTCCGCTCGCGCTCCGTTTCGGGATACAGCGATGCAACCGCGTCGTACTCGTCGACGCCGGTTGCGACCGACGCCTCGACATGCGCCAGCGGATTCGAGAGCAGGTTGTGATACCAGCCCGGATGCGCCGTCGAGCCGGCCTTCGACGCGACCAGGATGCGCGTCTCGCCATCATCCGTGAACGCGACCGGGCTCACCCGACGCTCGCCGGTCCTGGCCCCGATCGTCGTCAGCAGCAGCAGTCGTGAGCCGGCGAACGCCCCACCGACGACACCGTCGTTCGCCCGGAACTCGGCGATGATTCGCTCGTTCCAGTCACTCACACGATCAACCCTATTGACGCTTGGGAACCCTGTTGGGAGGAGGCTCGTTCTAGAGGCCGGCGACGGCGCGCCCGGCCGCCCGGCCGCTGAAGAGACATCCGCCGAGGAACGTGCCTTCGAGCGCGCGATAACCGTGCACCCCGCCGCCGCCGAATCCGCTCGCTTCGCCCGCCGCGTACAGGCCGGGAATCGGCTCGCCCGAGACGCCGAGCGCGCGCGACTCCAGGTCGGTCTCGATACCACCAAGACTCTTGCGGGTCAGGATGTGCAGCTTGACCGCGATGAGTGGGCCGGCCGCCGGATCGAGGATGCGGTGCGGCTTCGCGACCCGAATGAGCTTGTCACCGAGGTAGTTGCGTGCGCCGCGCAGTGCCGTCACCTGCCCGTCCTTAGTGAAGTCGTTGGCGATTTCGCGGTCCCTTGCTTCGATCTCATAGCGGACGTTGTCGATGTCGAGCGCGACCTCTGGGGAGTGCTTCTGCATCCGTTCGAGCAATTCATCGAGTGTGTTCGCAACGATGAAGTCCTCGCCCTTGTCCTTGAATGCCTCGACCGGGCCCGGCGCGCCCTTGCCAACCCGTTTCAGTAGGAGGCGAATGCTCTTGCCCGTGAAGTCCGGGTTCTGCTCGCTCCCCGACAGCGCAAATTCTTTCTCGATGATCTTCTGGGTCAGCACGAACCAGCTGTAGCCATACCCGGTCGCGGCGATGTGCTCGAGGGTTCCGAGGGTGTCGAATCCCGGGTACAGCGGCCCGGGAAGACGCTTGCCGGTCGCGTCCAGCCAAATGGATGACGGCCCGGGGAGAATTCGGATACCGTGTTTCGGCCACACCGGCGCGTAGTTCGTGATGCCTTCGACGTAGTGCCACATCCGGTCGCTGTTGATGAGGCGCGCGCCCGCCTTTTCCGCGATCTCGAGTCCGCGGCCGTCGACGGATGCCGGCACACCGCTCAGCATGTCGGTAGGCGGCTCGCCCATCCGCTTGGGCCATTGCTTCCGGACCAGGTCGTGATTGCCGCCGATGCCGCCCGTCGTCACGATCACTGCGCTCGCGCGCACCTCGAAGCTGTCGACCACAGACCTGTTGCTCGGCGCCCCTCGCTCGGCGGTATCCGGCGCCAGGATCGCGCCGCGCACGCCGACAACGGCGCCCTTCTCGACGATCAGCTCGTCCATCCGGTGGCGAAACCGCAGGTCGACGAGGCCCTTTGACACACCCCCCCGAAGCGTTGCCTCGAACGGTGCGACGACGCCCGGGCCGGTACCCCAGGTGATGTGGAAGCGCGGCACGGAGTTGCCGGGTCCCGCGGCTCCGTAGCCACCGCGCTCGGCCCACCCCACGACGGGAAAGAATTTGACTCCGCGCTCGCGTAGCCATGCGCGCTTCTCGGTCGCCGCGAACTGCAGGTACGCCTCGGCCCACTTTCGCGGCCAGGCATCCTCCTCGCGGTCGAATCCCGCCGTGCCGAGCCAGTCCTGACGGGCGAGTTCGAGACTGTCGTTGACACCGAAGCGGCGCTGCTCGGGGGAGTCGATCAGGAAGATACCTCCGAACGACCACCAGGCCTGCCCACCGAGGCTCGCCTCGGGCTCCTGGTCGAGAACGAGGATGCGCTTGCCGGCGTCGACGAGCTCGGCTGCGGCAACCAGACCGGCTAATCCCGCGCCGACCACAATCGCGTCGGCGTTCCCCTCTTGCACGATGTGTCTCCTTCGGCACGCGGTATCTCTTGCGACTATAGAACCGGCTGGCGCGGCGAAATGCGCGGAGACAAAAAAGAAATGTTTTCAAAAAGTTAACAAATCCGTTGCCGCACCGGAATTCCGCGTGCCCCCGGCGATTTGCCCGCTTGTAACCCGCGCGGCTGGGGGTTCGCCCTGATTTTGCTTCGGAACCGCCGCGACGGAACTACTTATTTGGCTTGCGTTTGCAGCGTATTGTCGGGGGAACCATTCGTATACCCCCGACGCGAATTCGCCGTCGGGGTGCGAAACAGCATGGAAGGCAGGATCGCATCACATGATCAAAAAACGAATCATCGTCGGCGCCGCGGCACTCGCGGCGATCGGCCTGGCACTCGCAGGATGTGCCAACACAGGCTCAGCAACCGGCGGGTCGACGGCTGCGCCGAAGATCAACCTCAAGGTGCTGACGTCTATTTCGACTCCAGCTGATGCAGTGCTGCCGAAGGGTGATGGCACCGCCAAGTGCGCAGCGGGAACGACTCTTGCCTACGTCGGCGCTGAGACGGGCGCGAACGCAGCGCTCGGCATCAACATTTACAACGGAGTGCAGCTCGCCATCACACAGCACAACGCGGCCAACCCCGCTTGCCAGGTCAAGTTCCTCAAGTTCGACACCGAGGGCGACCCGACGAAGGCGACCGGTCCGGTAACGCAGGCCGTCAACACCCCCGGCATCGTTGGTGTCATCGGCCTACCGTTCTCCGGTGAGTCGCAGGCGACCGGCAACATCTTCGAGCAGAAGGGACTCGTGCACATCACCCCGAGTGCAACGAACCCGGGCCTGACGAAGAACGGCTGGACGACGTTCTTCCGTGCTCTCGGCAACGACAACCAGCAGGGCCCTGCTGCCGCACAGTTCGTCACCGACACGCTGAAGCTCAAGAAGGTCTTCCTGGTTCAGGATGACTCCGACTACGGCATTGGTCTCGCGACCGCCGTCGGCAAGGCTCTCGGTAAGGACGAGGTCGGCTCGGACAAGGTCATCACCGGCCAGAAGGACTTCTCATCGACGGTTGAGAAGGTCATCAGTTCGAAGGCAAACGCGGTGTACTACTCCGGTTACTACGCCGAAGGTGCTCCGTTCGACCAGCAACTGGTTGCCAAGGGCTTCAAGGGCGTCTTCATCGGCCCAGATGGTGTGAAGGACCCGCAGTTCATCAAGGAAGCAGGCAGCGCATCGTCGAACGCCTACTTCACCTGCCCCTGCATCCCGGGCGAGCTCATCCCGAGCTTCGAAAGCGCGTACAAGTCGACCTTCGGTGCTGACCCAGGCACGTATTCGATCGAGGGTTACGACTCCGCGACGGTCCTGCTCGCGGGAATCGACAAGGGCAATGCAACGCGCCCGACACTGCTGAACTGGGTGAAGAACTACAACGCGGACGGCCTGAGCAAGCACTACCAGTGGACCTCCACTGGTGAGCTGACGAAGGCAACCGTCTACGGCTATGAGGTCAAGGCCGGCCAGATCGTTCCGATCGGCGTCATCGGCAAGTAGCTTTACCTCATGAGTGAGCGTGGGGTCGGCTGGCGACAGCCGGCCCCGCGTCATTCCAACGCAGCAGAGGGACGTCGTTGATTCTTACTCTTCTTACCCACATCGCCGCGGTGTACCCGCATCTCGACAACACAGACAATTCGTGGATCACGTTCAATGTGCAGTCGTTCCTGCAGAACTTCTGGCCATCCACGTTTGACGGTCTGACCTACGGCGCGATCTACGGACTCGTCGCACTCGGTTACACGCTTGTTTACGGCGTGCTCAACCTCATCAACTTCGCGCACTCAGAGGTGTTCATCGCCGGATGTTACGGCGTCGCCTTCACTCTGACCGCGCTCGGCTTCAACGCGAGCCCCCCGGTGATCTCGATCTGGTCTGTCGTTGGCGACATCCTGATCGCGCTCATCGTCGGCATGCTCGCCTCCGCGGCAACCGCCTTCGTGCTGGAACGGGTGGCATACCGGCCGCTGCGCAGGCGCAACGCGCCCCGCCTCGCGTTTCTGATTACCGCGATCGGCGCATCCTTCGCCATCCAGTACGGCATCTTCCTCTGGCGGGGTGCCAACCCGGAACCGGCCGTTACGATGTTCGTGCCGCAGCCCGTGTTCCAGGTGTTCGGCTCCATCATCGACAGCCAGCAGATCACGATCGTCGCGGCCGCTCTCATCCTGATGATCGCAGTGGACACATTCATCCGGAAGTCCCGTACCGGCCGTGGCATTCGCGCGGTTGCGCAGGATCCGGACACCGCGACTCTCATGGGCGTTAGCCGGGAGCGGATCATCGTGACGACGTTCATCATCGGAGGGTTGCTCGCCGGTGCTGCCGCTCTCTTCTACGTTATGAAGATCCCATCTGGCGTCATCTACAACGGCGGTTTCGTTCTCGGCATCCAGGCCTTCGCGGCCGCGGTGCTCGGTGGCATTGGCAACGTTCGCGGGGCACTGCTCGGTGGCCTGGTGCTCGGTGTCATCGGCAACTACGGCGCCGACCTGCTCGGTGACTCGCAGTGGACGCAGGTTGTCGCGTTCGTCGTTCTGGTTCTCGTCCTGATCATCCGCCCGAGTGGAATACTCGGCTCCTCGCTCGGAAGGAGCCGCGCATGAGCACAACCGACGGCCCAACACTGATGCCCGATGCGGAATCCGCAAAGGATGCCATCGATCGCGAGACCGCGCGCAATCGCCGCAATCGGCCGACGCCGATCCGAAACTGGTGGAACGGTCTTCGCCGACCGCAGCAGTGGGGATTCATGGTCATCGTGGTCGTGCTTGCCTACCTGCTGCCGATCCTGAACCCGCCCATCATCTCGACCGAGCCGGGCACCGACTGGCCGATCGCCTGTTTCCATATGGCGCTGTTCGCCCTGATCGCGGTCGGCCTGAACGTGGTCGTCGGATACGCCGGTCTGCTCGACCTCGGTTACGTGGCGTTCTTCGCCGTTGGCGGGTACGCGGCGGCTATGCTCACGAGTCCCGACTCGCCGTTCGTCAAGATCCCATTCCTCTGGACCATCCCGATCGCGATGGCGGTCACGATGTTCTTCGGGGTGTTCCTCGGCGTTCCGACACTCCGGCTCCGCGGCGACTACCTCGCGATCGTCACGCTCGGCTTCGGTGAGATCGTGCGAATCCTTGCCACGATCATCCCTGCACTGCGCGGCAACATCGGCTTCTCACAGCTGTCGCAGCCTCCGGGTACGAATGCCGACGGTTCGGCAATCTTCACGAATTCGAATGGGACGCCCTGGTACTGGCTGATCTTAACGATCATCATCATCGTGCTATTACTCATGGGCAACCTCGAGCGATCCCGCGTTGGTCGAGCCTGGGTCGCCATCCGCGAGGACGAGGATGCCGCGGAGATCATGGGTGTTCCGGTCTTCAAGTACAAGGTCTGGGCGTTCGCGATCGGTGCCGGTATCGGTGGGCTCTCGGGAGCCTTGTCGGCGGGCCAGGTTGGCTTCATCAACAACCAGGGGTTCGGGGTCCAGAACTCGATCCTGTTTCTCGCGGCTGTCGTGCTCGGTGGCGCCGGCAACAAGGTTGGCGCAATCATCGGCGGCGCGATCGTCGCGTACATCCCGGACCGCTTCATCGCGATCGCGGACTACAAATACCTGATCTTCGGCGTCGCCCTCATCGTGATGATGATCTTCCGTGCCGGCGGCATCCTCGGTGCCAGGCAGAAACTGCTCGCCTATGGCCGCATCGCGTATCGGAAGGTCGCCGGACCGCCGGATGCTAAAGCCGTCGATCCGCCGACCGTTGTTCCGCCTGGTCCGCCACCGCCCGCTACCGAGGGAACGAAGTAGTGGCAGCCCCGAACAAGCAGGCACCAAGCGCGGCGCAGGCAGCGTCCGACCTGGACATCGAGGAGGCGGTTGCCGAGGGAGCCGCTCCGGAGCGCGAGATCGACGTTGCCCTCGGCGACGACATTATGGTCATCGAGAACCTCAGCGTGAAGTTTGGCGGGCTGGTCGCGCTCGACGATGTGAGCTTCACGATCAAACGCGGCGAGATCCTCGGGCTCATCGGGCCGAACGGCGCCGGCAAGACCACGTGCTTCAACGCGATGACGGGCGTGTACAAGCCGTCGGGCGGTCGCGTGCTGCTGGAGGGGAGATCGATCGGCGGAAGAGTCCGCCACCGCATCACCCAACTCGGGATCGCCCGGACCTTCCAGAACATCCGCCTGTTCGGCGAGATGACCGCCCTGGAAAACGTCGTCGTTGGCCTCGATGCCCGTCATCGGACGAGCGTGCTCGGCGCGCTGTTCCGCTCACCCCGTCACAATCGCGAAGAACGCACCGCGATCACGCGCGGTATGGCCCTCCTCGAGTTCGTCGGAATTGCGGATGATGCGGCCACGCTGTCCCGCAACCTGTCGTACGGTAACCAGCGTCGGCTCGAGATCGCGCGGGCGCTCGCGACTGATCCGAAGGTACTCTGCCTCGATGAGCCTGCCGCCGGATTCAACCCGGCGGAAAAGCTCGAGCTCATGTCGCTTATCCGGGCCATCCGGGATGACGGCTACACCGTCCTGCTCATCGAACACGACATGAAGCTCGTCATGGGCGTCACCGACCGGATCGTCGTCCTCGAATTCGGCAGGAAGATCGCCGACGGCCTGCCCGCCGACATCCGCACGGACGATCGCGTTATCGCCGCCTACCTGGGGGAGCCCGACGATGGCGCTGCTTGAGCTTAAGAACGTCGACGTGCACTACGGCCGAATCCAGGCTATCCGCGACATGTCGTTCTCGGTGGACGAGGGCGAGATCGTCAGTCTCATCGGGGCGAACGGCGCGGGCAAGTCGACGACCATGAAGACGATTTCGGGCATCCTGAACCCGTCCGCCGGTCAGATCCTGTTCGAGGGCGAAGACATCACGAAGATGAAGGCGCACGTTCGTGTGGTGCGCGGCATTTCGCAGGCGCCCGAGGGTCGTGGAATTTTTCCCGGCATGACGGTCACCGAGAACCTCGACATGGGCGCGTACACACGCAAGGATCGCAGCCAGATGAAGGCAGACTTCGACCGGGTGTTCTCGCTGTTCCCGAGGCTGGCCGAGCGTCGCACCCAGCTCGGCGGCACGATGTCCGGTGGCGAGCAGCAGATGCTCGCGATCGGGCGGGCGCTCATGGCTCACCCCCGCGTGCTCCTGCTGGATGAGCCATCCATGGGCCTCGCGCCGCAGCTGATCCAGCAGATCTTCCGCATCATCAGTGAGATCAACGAGCAGGGAACGACCATCCTGCTGGTTGAGCAGAACGCGAACCAGGCTCTTTCGCGTGCCGATCGCGGTCTCGTGCTCGAGACCGGAACGATCACGCACCGCGGCACGGGCAAGGAGCTGCTCGATGACCCCGCTGTTAAAGAGGCCTACCTCGGCGTCTGATTGCGGGCCCTGTCTAAGTACGTCCGATTAGGCGCGCCGTGAGGGTGGATGCCGTGGCGTTCACGGATCGACCGAGGGTCGCGCGCGCGTCCGCGTCGGCGGCATCAGAGCGGAAGGTGACGCCGATGGCCGCGATTGGGTACCCGTTGGAGTCGAGGGCGGCCGCCCCGACCGAGGCGTAATCGGGCGAGATCTCGCCATCCTCGTCTGCCCAGCCATCGACGCGGCAGCGCTCGAGGATGCGGTCGAGCTGCGCCCGTGTGCGCGGTCCGGTGCCGGCCCGAACGATGAGGTCGCGATCGTGTGGATAGAGGGCGGTGACCTGGCTCGCCGAGAGTGCGGCGAGAAGCGACCGGCCGGTCGCCGTGAGGTGTGCCGGAAGCCGCACGCCGATCCTGGAGACCGTCGTCGGAGCGCGGTAGCCCTGGATGCGGGCAACATACATGACGTCGGATCCGCTCAGTACTGCGAGGTGCGCGACCGCGGGAACCCCTACACTCGCCACGAGTCGATCGAGCAAGGGTGTTGCCAATCGGCCGAGGCGTTCGGTGCGCACCGACGACGCACCGATTTCGGACAACAGGCTGGAAAGTCCATAGGCCTGCACTTCGGGGTAGTGCACGAGAAATCCCTCGTCCAGCATCACGGCGAGCAGCTGGTATGCGGAAGATCGCGGTAAACCGAGGTCGCGGGCCAGGGTGGACGCTCGCACCGGGCCGCTGCGGCTCGAGAGGTACCGCAGTACCCGGAGCGTGCTGCGTGCAGCGGGGATCTCCGGCACTCTTCCTCTTTCGTAACGCGCCTCACGATGGTGTCTGATATTTCAGACAGTTTATTGCGAATCACCGCTGTCGCATGTCCCCGCGGCGAGTTCAATGGCGTCTGTGAGCGAGAACCGAGCGACCGTATCCGTTGGAATTGGCGCGATGACCTTCGAGGATGTCGTCGCCGTCGCTCGGCATGACGCACGGGTCGCGGTCGCTCCCGAGTCGCTTGGCGCCATGGCGGCGAGCCGTGCGATCGTCGAATCACTCGCGGCCGACACCGCGCCGCACTACGGCATCTCGACCGGATTCGGTGCTCTCGCGAGCAAGCAGATCCCGGTCGAGCGCCGCGCCCAGCTGCAGCGATCGCTCGTGCGCAGCCACGCGGCGGGATCCGGCCCCGAGGTTGAGGGCGAGGTTGTCCGCGCGCTCATGCTGCTTCGCCTGTCGACTCTCGCGACGGGTCGCACCGGCGTCCGTCCCGTTGTTGCCGAAACCTACGCCGCCGTGCTCAACGCCGGTATCACGCCCATCGTCTACGAGTACGGGAGCCTCGGCTGCTCCGGCGACCTTGCGCCGCTGGCGCACTGCGCGCTTGCGCTGCTCGGCGAGGGCGACGTTCGCGACGCGGCCGGATCGCTTGTCCCCGCATCCGACGCTCTCGCGGCGGCCGGGATCGAGCCCATCGTGCTGCAGGAGAAGGAGGGCCTCGCGCTCATCAACGGCACCGACGGGATGCTCGGGATGCTCATCCTGGCCATCACCGACCTTCGCGCGCTCGTCACAACGGCCGATCTCGCCGCGGCAATGAGCGTTGAGGGACTGCGCGGAACGGATGCGGTCTTCGCCGCCGATCTCCAGGCACTTCGACCCCAGGCCGGCCAGGCCATCTCCGCGGCCAACATGCGTGCCGTCCTCGAGGGGTCGCGGATGCTGTCGCATCCCGACGGGTTCACACGCGTGCAGGATGCATACTCGCTGCGCTGCGCACCCCAGGTTCACGGCGGTGTGCGTGACACCATCGAGCACGCCGCGATGGTCGCGGGGCGTGAACTCGCATCCGCCGTCGACAACCCCGTGATCACGCTCGACGGGCGCGTCGAGTCGAACGGGAACTTCCACGGTGCGCCGGTTGGCTACGTGCTGGACTTCCTCGCCATCGTTGGCGCGGATCTCGCCAGCATGAGCGAGCGCCGAACCGACCGTTTTCTGGACGTGAGCCGCAACCACGGGCTGAACGCGTTCCTCGCTGACGACCCAGGCGTCGACTCGGGTCACATGATCGCCCAGTACACGCAGGCGGGAATTGTCAGCGAACTGAAACGGCTTGCCGTGCCGGCATCCGTTGATTCGATCCCCTCGTCGGCAATGCAGGAAGACCATGTCTCGATGGGATGGAGTGCCGCCCGAAAGCTGCGGCGCTCCATCGACGGCGCACAGCGCGTCGTAGCGATCGAGCTGCTCACCTCGGCCCGCGCAATGGACATGCGGGCACCGATCGAGCCGGCAGCAGCATCCAGGGCGGTCGTCGCAAGACTTCGCGAGTCGGTCCCACCGCCCGCCACCGATCGCTACCTCGCACCAGAAATCGCAGCGGCTGTTGCCGGGGTCCAGGACGGGTCCCTCCTGGCGGCCGCGGCATCCGTAGTCTCTCAAGCAGGAGGAGTTCTCGTATGACCATTACCGAACCTCGAGCACAGTCCGTAGCTCGCCCGGTGCGCGCCTTCCGCGGAACCGAGCTGCACACGCTCGGCTGGCCGCAGGAGGCGGCTCTCCGGATGCTGCAGAACAACCTCGACCCCGAAGTCGCCGAGCACCCGGACAAGCTGGTCGTTTATGGCGGCAGCGGCAAAGCCGCCCGCGACTGGAACAGTTTCGATGCGATCGTGCGCACGCTCACCACCCTCAAGAACGACGAGACCATGCTCGTCCAGTCTGGCAAGCCGGTCGGCGTGCTGCAGACGCACGAGTGGGCGCCCCGCGTACTTCTCGCGAACTCCAATCTGGTCGGCGACTGGGCGAATTGGAACGAGTTCCGCCGCCTGGAGCAACTCGGCCTCACGATGTACGGGCAGATGACGGCGGGATCGTGGATCTACATCGGCACCCAGGGAATTCTGCAGGGCACCTACGAGACATTCAGCGCTGTCGCCGCCAAACGCTTCAACGGAACGCTCGCGGGCACGATCACGCTGACCGGCGGCCTCGGTGGTATGGGCGGTGCGCAGCCGCTCGCCGTCACCATGAACGACGGCGTTGCGATCTGTGTTGATGTCGATCCCTCGCGCATTGCTCGCCGTATCGAACACGGCTATCTCGATGCCCAAGCGAAGTCGATCGGGCACGCGCTCGAGCTGGCATACGCGGCTCGGGATGCGAAGAGGCCGATGTCGATCGGGCTGCTCGGCAACGCAGCATCCGTGTTTCCGGAGCTGCTCGCGGACGGGGCCGAGATCGACATCGTGACAGACCAGACCAGCGCGCACGACCCGCTCGCCTACCTGCCGCTCGAGTGGTCGTTCGCGGAGTGGCAGGCGGCGCGCGATGCCGATCCGGTCGGTTTCGCGGATGCCGCCCGCCACTCCATGGCGAAGCAGGTCGAGGCGATGGTCGGCTTCCAGAAGGCCGGCGCCGAGGTGTTCGACTACGGCAACAACATCCGCACCGAGGCCAAGGCCGCGGGTTACGCGGACGCGTTTGCCTTCCCCGGGTTCGTGCCCGCCTACATCCGGCCGCTGTTCTCGGAAGGCAAGGGACCGTTTCGCTGGGCGGCCCTCAGCGGCGACCCCGAAGACATCTACAAGACCGACCGCGCGGTACTCGAGCTGTTCCCGGAGAACCAGTCGCTCGCGAAGTGGATCCGGATGGCGGGCGAGCGGGTGCACTTCCAGGGCCTGCCAGCGCGCATCTGCTGGCTCGGCTACGGCGAGCGGGACAGGGCCGGGCTTAGGTTCAATGACATGGTCGCGTCGGGTGAGCTAACGGCGCCGATCGTCATCGGACGCGATCACCTCGACTCGGGTTCGGTCGCGTCCCCGTATCGCGAGACCGAAGCGATGAGGGATGGCTCGGATGCCATTGCCGACTGGCCGCTGCTCAATGCGCTCGTGAACACCTCGTCGGGCGCGACGTGGGTCTCGATCCACCACGGCGGTGGCGTGGGAATCGGCCGCTCGATCCACGCTGGGCAGGTCACGGTCGCGGACGGCACGGCGCTCAGCGCGGAGAAACTCGCGCGGGTGCTCACGAACGACCCGGCGATGGGTGTGATCCGGCACGTGGATGCCGGTTACGACGAGGCCATTGAGGTCGCCGACCGGCTGAACGTACGAGTACCGATGAGCGAGGGCTAGTGGCTCTGTCGATAGACCCCCTGTGGCCGCGCGCTGGCAGTTGGCCGGCCCTTCGACAAGCTCAGGGACCTCAGCAAACCGCGGTCCCTGATGCACGCGCGGTCCCTGAGCTCATCGAAGGGAGCCCGATCGATCTCGCCCTCATCGGCATCCCTACTCACGAAACCTCGCTCTCGGCAACCAGCGCTCACCTGACGCCAGCCGCCGTGCGCGCCGCGTTGCGCTACTACAGCGAGTTCACTGATCGGCCGCTCGACCTTCGATTCGCTGACCTCGGCGATGCATCCGGCCCGGATGCCGACGAAGAAGGCGCCATCCAATTCTCTGCGGGTGCCGCGGCTGCTTCGCGACTCGTCGTGGCGCTCGGCGGTGATAACTCCGCGACCGTCCCTGTCGCGCTCGGCGCGTGGGGCGACCGCATTGCCACGGCGGGGATGGTCACGCTCGACGCTCACCACGACCTCCGCGATGGCCGCTCGAACGGGTCGCCGGTTCGTCGCCTCATCGAGGCTGGCCTGGCGGGCACCCGCGTGGTCCAGGTCGGCATCGCCGATTTCGCGAACTCCGTCGCATACGCGGCCCGTGCCGCCGACTTCGGCATCACCGTCGTCCGTCGAGGCACCCTGCTGTCGCGGCCAATCTCGGATGTTGTCGCAGAGGCGCTCGAGATCGCGGCATCCGCGGGCGGACCGGTGCACGTCGACCTCGACGTCGATGTCTGTGATCGTTCGGTCGCGCCTGCGTGTCCTGCGTCAGTTCCCGGCGGTATTGCGGCGCACGAACTGCGCGCCGCGGCTCGCGCTGCGGGGGCACATCCGGCGGTTGAGTCGATCGACCTGGTCGAGGTCGATGCATCGCTGGACTCGCGAGACGGTCGCACGGTTCGACTCGTCGCACTGTGTGTGCTCGAGGCTGCGGCGGGGCTGGCCGAGCGATGAGCGAACTCATCGACAACATTGGACTACTCGTCACTTCGGACGGGGAACTGACCGACGCGGGCGTGGTTATCGACGACGGGATCATCGCCTGGATCGGACCGAGTTCGAGCGCCCCCGCAGCGGACGTACGCACAGCTGCCGCGGGCGGATGCGTGATTCCGGGCTTCGTCGACAGCCACAGCCACCTCATGTTCGCCGGCGATCGCACTGCCGAATTCGAGGCTCGGATGTCTGGGCAGAAGTACGCCGCGGGCGGTATCCGCAGCACTGTTGCCGCGACACGCGCCGCGACCGACGAGCAACTGCTCGCGAACGCCCGGCGCCTCACGGCCGAGATGCGGCGCGGCGGCACGACCACGTTCGAGATCAAGAGCGGGTACGGACTCACTACCGTCGACGAAGCGCGCGCACTCCGGCTGGCGAAAACCCTCACGTCGGAGACCACCTATCTCGGTGCGCACGTCGTGCCAGCGGACTACGCCGACGATGTCGCAGCCTACGTCGACCTGGTCACCGGGCCGATGCTCGACGCGTCGGCTCCGTACGCCAGGTGGATCGACGTGTTCTGCGAGACCGGGGCATTCGATGTCGACCAGGCCCGCGCCATCCTGGTCGCCGGCGGAGACCGGGGGCTCGGGATGCGGATGCACGCCGGTCAACTCGGCGAATCCGGGGGAGTGCAGCTCGCGGTCGAGCTAGGCGCCGCATCCGTCGACCACTGCACGTTTCTTTCGGGCGCTGACATCGACGCACTCGCATCGGGATCGACCGTCGCAACACTGCTCCCGGGTGCCGAGTTTTCGACGCGCCAGCCGTATCCCAACGCCCGCCGGCTGCTGAATGCCGGGATCACCGTCGCACTCGCCTGCGACTGCAATCCCGGGTCCAGTTACACGACGTCGATGAGCTTCTGCATCGCGATTGCCGTTCGCGAAATGGCGATGACGCCCGCCGAGGCGTTGCACGCCGCAACCGCGGGGGGAGCGGCCGCCCTCGGTCGATCGGACGTCGGAGAAATCGCCGTCGGCAAACGGGCCGATCTCGTGCTCCTCAACGCACCGAGTTACGTACACCTCGCGTACCGTCCTGGCGTGCCGCTGGTGGAGAAAACCTACAGCGCCGGGACTGCATAACCGCCAACTAACAGGGATTTCGCTGCCGCGCGTAGGAGAAATCCGACAAATCTTGTCGGCGCATGCTGTCTCGCGGCGTGCTCAGCTTGCACCGGCGATATCGCCCCGGTAACGTCACTCATACCCCGGACAAAGGCGCTCGGGGCGACTTAGGGCTAACCCGGCTTGAGGTCGAACAGATCGTTCTCGCTTCCGGTCATGATCCGGCCCCGGGAGCGTTATTACAGGGAGCTATCGTGCCTACTCGACTTTCCGAAAAAACACTTTCCGAAAAAACACCGGCCAAGACGGGCGCAGAAATCCCAGCCAACGACTCACACCACGGCGATGGGCCGGTCCAGCTTCTGACGCCTGCTGGCGTGCGGATCGAATCGCCTGAGTACGACTCATGGGTCGAAGATCTCAGCAAAGATGACCTTCTTGGCATGTATGAGGACATGGTCGTCGTCCGCCGATTCGACAACGAGGCGACCGCCCTGCAGCGCCAGGGCCAGCTCGGGCTCTGGCCACCGTCGCTCGGCCAGGAGGCCGCGCAGATCGGCTCGGCACGCACGCTGCGCAAGGACGACTTCGTCTTCACCAGCTATCGCGAGCACGGTGTTGCATACGAGCGTGGAGTGCGTCTCGAAGACATGACCAAGGTGTGGCGTGGGACCGCGAACTCGGGTTGGGACCCGTTCACGGTTGGAATGGCGACCCCCGCGGTGATCATCGGCGCCCAGACGCTACACGCGACGGGCTATGCGATGGGCATCAAGCGCGACGGGACAGACTCGGTTGCGGTCGCCTACTTCGGTGACGGCGCGACCAGCCAGGGTGACGTCAACGAGGCCATGGTTTTTGCCGCGAGTTTCAAGGTTCCTGTCATTTTTTTCTGCCAGAACAACCAGTGGGCGATCTCGGAGCCCGTCGGCGTCCAGACCGTTCGGCCGATCGCCGATCGCGCGCCCGGGTTCAACATCCCGAGCATCCGGGTTGATGGCAACGACGTTCTCGCTGTGATGGCCGCGATGCGCGTTGCGCTTGAGCGTGCGCGGAGCGGTGAGGGCGCGACCTTCATCGAGGCCGTCACCTACCGGATGGGACCGCACACCACATCCGACGATCCCTCGCGCTACGAGGACCTGGGCGAGCACGAGGAGTGGGCGGCGAAGGACCCGATCAAGCGGTTCGAGGCCTATCTTGAGGGTCTCGGTCTGCTGACCGACAAGGTCCGCGCATCCGTCAAAGCGGCCGAGGATGATGCGGCCAAGCGTTTCCGCGCGGCGTGCATTGCGCTGCAGGACCCCGAACCGCTGACCGTATTCGACCACGTCTATGCCGAGCCGAACTCCGGTCTCGAGCGCCAGAAGCGGGAGTTCGCGGCCTATCTGTCGTATATCGAGGGTGGGACGCGATGACGGAGCTCACTCTCTCGAAAGCCATCGGCGCCGGCCTTCGTCGCGCGCTCCTCGATGACGACCACGTGCTGCTCATGGGTGAGGACATTGGCGACCTCGGCGGAGTCTTCCGGGTGACCGACGGCCTGAAGCACGAGTTCGGCGCCGACCGCGTCGTCGACAGTCCCCTCGCGGAAGCCGGCATCGTCGGGACGGCGATCGGACTCGCGTTTCGCGGCTATCGCGCGGTCTGCGAGATCCAGTTCGACGGTTTCATCTACCCGGCGTTCGACCAGATCGTCGCCCAGGTCGCCAAGCTGCACGCTCGCACCGCCGGCACCGTGACGGTTCCCCTGACCATTCGCGTGCCATTCGGGGGCGCAATCGGCTCGGTCGAGCACCACTCCGAGTCGCCAGAGGCGTACTTCGCGCACACCGCGGGTCTCCGCGTGGTCAGCCCGTCGAATCCGCAGGATGCCTACGACATGATTCGCCGGGCGATCGCGTCGGACGACCCGGTCATCTACTTCGAGCCGAAGCGTCGCTACTGGACCAAGGGCGAGGTCGACCTGGAGCACGAGCCGCTCGCGCTCGACAAGGCGCGCGTCGCCCACGAGGGCACGGATGTCACGCTCGTCGCGTACGGCCCGCTGGTTGCAACCGCACTGGATGCGGCAGAGGCAGCCGCGGAAGAAGGCGTCTCGATCGAGGTCATCGACCTGCGGTCGCTGTCGCCCATCGACTTCGACACGCTCGAGGACTCGGTTAACAAGACCGGGCGCGTGGTGATCACGCACGAGGCGGCGCAGTTTGCCGGTCTCGGCGCCGAGATTGCCGCGACCATCACGGATCGTTGTTTCTACAGTCTCGAGGCGCCGCCGCAGCGGGTCGCCGGATTCAACACGCCGTATCCGCCGGCCAAGCTCGAGGAGCACTTCGTGCCGGACCTCGACCGCATCCTCGATGCCGTTGACCGCACCGTCGGACGCGAGAACTCGCTCACCGGATTCGTGGCGCGATGAGCACCGAGTTTGCAATGCCGGATCTCGGTGAGGGTCTCACCGAATCGGAACTCGTCGCCTGGCACGTCGCCGTTGGTGACCCGGTCGAGCTGAACCAGCCGATCGCGGAGATCGAGACCGCGAAGGCGATCGTGCAGCTGCCATCGCCGTTTGCCGGCACGATCTCGCAGCTATACGCCGAGCCCGGAGAGGTTGTCGCCGTCGGTGCACGACTCGTCGCCTTCGATCTCACGGATGAGGCAGACGCTCCCGTCGAACGCAACTCGGTTCTCGTCGGCTACGGCCCCGAGGTCGAGACGGGCAACCGCCCCAAGCGCCGGCGCGGTGCCGCCAGTCGGACCCCGTCGGCGCCAGCGGAGCCCGCTACCGGTGGTCGAGTAGCGCAGGCGGAGCCAGCGCGTATCGAGGCCTCCGAGCCAGAAGCTCCGGCTTCCCAGGCATCCCGCCCCCGAACCACACCACCGGTCCGCAAGTTCGCCGCCGACCTCGGTGTCGACCTCGCCTTCGTGACTCCGTCCGGCGACGACGGCCTCATCACTCGCTCCGACGTACAGGCTGCCGCATCCGCAGTGACCCCCTCCGTTGCCGCATCCGAGAGTGCGCCCGCGATCGCCCGCACCGCCAACGAGTCGAAGGCAGCCCGGGGGACGCGTCCGCGCGAGCTCCGCATCCCGATCAAGGGGGTGCGCAAGGCGACCGCAGAGGCGATGGTGCGCAGCATCACTGACTCGCCGCAGGCCACGGTGTTCGTCACGATCGACGTGACCGCCACGGTCGACCTGGTTTCGCAGCTTCGCCAACGCACCGGCCAGAAGATCAACGTTCTCGCTATGACGGCCAAGGCGGTCTGCCTCGCTCTCGCCGACTATCCAACAATCAACTCCAAGTGGGATGAGGCGAACCAGGAGATCATTGAGTTCGGCTACGTGAACCTCGGGATCGCTGTTGCGACCCCGCGCGGTCTCATGGTTCCGAACATCCCGGATGCTGACCTGCTGAACTTGTCCGAACTGACGGTTGCGATTGCGAACCTCGCCGAGACGGCCCGGTCGGGTGCGACAACGCCGAAGGCTCTCAGTGGCGGAACATTCTCGATCACCAATGTCGGTGTCTTTGGTGTCGACGCCGGGACCCCCATCCTGAACCCGGGCGAGGCGGCCATTCTGGCCCTCGGTGTTGCTCGTCGACGCCCGTGGGAGTACCGCGGAGAGATCGCGCTGCGGGATGTTCTCACGCTGAGTCTCACGTTCGACCACCGTCTCGTCGATGGTGAGCAGGGCGCGAAGTTCCTCGTCGACGTCGGAGCCATCCTCGCCAACCCCGGGATCGCGCTCACCCTCGTCTAAAACTCCGTGAGAGGTCCCAATCGACCCTTAAAACCACCCGTTTAACGGTCGATTGGGACCTCTCACGGAGTTTTAGACCGTGAGGGCAGCCAGGGCCATCGACTCGAGGAGCGCGCGCACGGATGCCCGCGGCGAGGTGCGCGCGCTGTGCGGGGTCGAGTTGATGAGGCCGAAGGTGGCGCGGGCGCGGATGCGCAGTTCGCCGACCGCCACATCGGGATGGATGCTCGCCAGCACTGCGACCCACGCGTCGATGTAACCGCGCTGCAGTGACCGAACGGTTGCGAGATCATCGGGTGCAAGACTGTCGAGATCGCGATCCTGGACCAGGATGACATCCGCATTCGACAGGGCGAACTCGACGTGGAAGGCGATGAGCTCGCGCAGCTTCTCGCCGTCGGCTGCCGACGATGCAACAACAGCATCTGCGCCGGCAACCAGCTCGCGCGAGACATCGATCAGGAGCGCCGCGAGTACAGCCTGCTTACTCGCGAAGTGCCGGTACACGGCTGGCCCGCTGATCCCGACCGCGGCACCGAGGTCCTCGAGTGAAACGCGTTCGAAGCCGCGCTCGGCGAATAGGTCTGCGGCGGCGTGGAGCAGTGCTGACCGGCGCTGCGCCTTCGCGCGCTCACGGGAAGTTCCCAGCGGAGCGCTTGGCGCAGATGTGGACATCCCAGTTAACGTACACTAACCTAATCTCAGTTAGGAACGACTAACTGAACTGCCCCAAAAGGACGGCGAATTAGGTCGATGGAGACGCTAGGAACTCGTGCGGATCGGAACGATCCGGCATTCCGGGCCAACGATGAGGCGCAGCGCGCCCTCGCCCGCGACCTGAAACAACGCATCGCGACCGCGGCCCTCGGCGGCCCGCAGAAGTCGCGCGACCGTCACATCGGTCGAGGCAAGCTGCTTCCGCGCGATCGAATCGACGAACTCCTGGATGGCGGGAGTCCATTCCTCGAGATCGCACCGCTGGCGGCCAACGGTCTCTACGGCGACGAAGCGCCCGGTGCCGGTGTCGTTGCGGGCGTCGGCCTCGTCCACGATCGCCCGGTCCTGGTCATCTCGAATGACGCGACGGTCAAGGGCGGCACCTACTTCCCGATGACGGTCAAGAAGCACCTCAGAGCACAGCAAATTGCACTCGAGAACCACCTGCCGTGCATTTACCTCGTTGACTCGGGTGGTGCATACCTGCCGATGCAGGACGAGGTATTTCCCGACGTCGACCACTTTGGGCGCATTTTCTACAACCAGGCGAGGATGTCCGCTGCGCGCATCCCGCAGATCGCCTCCGTAATGGGATCGTGTACCGCTGGTGGGGCATACGTCCCCGCCATGAGCGATGAAACGGTGATCGTCCGCGGCCAGGGCACGATCTTCCTGGGCGGACCACCGCTCGTCAAAGCCGCGATCGGGGAGGTCGTCACCGCCGAGGAGCTCGGCGGCGGTGAGTTGCACGCGCGCACTTCCGGCGTTGTCGATCACCTCGCCGAGGATGACCGGCACGCACTCCAGATCGTGCGCGATATCGTCTCGACCCTCCCTCGACCGGCCAAGCCGGCCTGGGACGTCGTCGCCAGCCGTGAGCCCGTTGCCGATCCCGCTGACCTCTACGGAGTCGTCCCAACGGATGTGCAGAGCCCGTACGACGTCCGGGAGGTCATCGCGCGTCTCGTCGATGCGAGCGAGTTTGCCGAATTCAAGCCGGAGTACGGCACGACGCTCGTGACCGGCTTCGCGCACATCCACGGGCATCCGATCGGCATCATCGCCAACAACGGCGTGCTGTTCAGCGAGTCCGCACAGAAGGGCGCCCACTTCATCGAGCTGTGCGACCAGCGTGGTATTCCGCTGCTGTTCCTGCAGAACATCTCCGGCTTCATGGTCGGGAGGGATGCCGAGGCCGGTGGTATCGCCAAGCACGGCGCGAAAATGGTCACGGCCGTCGCGACGACACGTGTCCCCAAGCTGACCGTGGTGATCGGCGGGTCGTTCGGGGCGGGGAACTACTCGATGTGCGGACGGGCGTACGGCCCTCGCTTCCTGTGGATGTGGCCGGCGGCACGCATCTCCGTCATGGGCGGCCCGCAGGCATCCTCTGTGCTCTCGACCATCCAGCGTGAGCAGGCCGAAGCGCGCGGTGACAAGTGGAGCCCGGAGGAGGAGACGGCATTCCGGGCGCCGATCGAGGAGCAGTTCGAAACACAGGGCAGCCCGTACTACTCGACCGCGAGACTGTGGGATGACGGGATCATCGACCCGGCAGACACCCGCACCATTCTCGGACTAGCGCTCGAGCTATGCGCCGCAACGCCACTACCCGAGCCCGCCTTCGGGCTCTTCAGGATGTGACGCGGATGTTCGAATCAGTCCTCGTGGCCAACCGTGGCGAAATCGCGTGCCGGATCATCCGCACCCTGCGCGACCTCGGCATCCGCTCGATTGCGGTCTACAGCGACTCGGATGCCGGCGCGAGGCACGTGCGGTTGGCAGACGTCGCCGTCCGTATCGGGCCAGCGCCCGCCGCGCAGAGCTACCTCAGCGCCGAGGCAATCATCGTGGCCGCACGGCAGACGGGCGCCACGGCCATCCATCCTGGCTACGGATTCCTGTCCGAGAATGCCGACTTCGCCCGCGCGTGTGCCGAGGCCGGAGTCGTGTTCGTCGGTCCGGGTGTCGCCGCGATCGATGTCATGGGCGACAAGATCCGGGCGAAGGCGCACGTGGCCGCGCGGGGCGTGCCAATAATTCCCGGTGCGGGTGAAGCCGGGATGTCGGATGCCGAGCTCGCGGCTGCCGCGAAGGGTGTCGGCTACCCACTGCTCATCAAGCCGAGCGCGGGCGGCGGCGGCAAGGGCATGACCGTCGTCGAGAAGGCATCCGACCTCGCGGGCGCGCTGGTCACCGCGCGGCGGGTCGCACAGTCCGCATTCGGCAACGACGCCCTCCTGCTCGAGCGATATGTCGATCGGCCGCGACACATCGAGGTGCAGGTACTCGCCGACAGGCACGGAAACGTCGTGCACCTGGGGGAGCGCGAGTGCTCGTTGCAGCGTCGTCACCAGAAGGTCGTCGAGGAGGCGCCGTCACCGCTGCTTGACTCCACGCAGCGCGACCGCATGGGAGAAGCGGCGTGCGAGGTCGCCAGGAGTGTTGATTATGTCGGCGCCGGTACCATCGAGTTCCTCGTTTCGGATGCGAAACCGGACGAGTTCTTCTTCATGGAGATGAACACGCGGCTGCAGGTTGAGCATCCGGTTACCGAAGCGGTCACGGGCATCGACCTCGTCGAACAGCAGCTACGGATCGCCGCGGGGGAAGCACTCGACCTCGCGCAGCAGAACATCGCGCTCACCGGCCATGCCGTCGAGGTGCGACTGTACTCGGAAGATCCCGAGCGCGGGTTCCTGCCGGCCGCTGGCACGGTCGGTTACCTGCGGGAGGCTACCGGAGCGGGCATCCGGGTTGACAGTGCACTTATCGATGGTCTTGTCGTTGGGACCGACTACGACCCGATGCTCGCGAAAATCATCGCGAGTGCCGCCGACCGCGAACAGGCGCTCCGTCGGCTGGATGACGCCATTGCAGAAACCGTGGTGCTGGGGGTTCGCACCAACCGCGAATTTCTCCAGAAGCTCGTCGCTGACCCGGATGTTCGCGCGGGCAAGCTCGATACCGGACTCATCGAGAGATTCCTTGGCACGATCGAATTCGAACAACCGTCGAACGAGCTCCTTGAGGCTGTCGCCGCCACACGCGCTCCCGCGGCCGACGGTTCGGCCTGGCACGACGCTCGCGGGTGGCGCATCGGCGCCCACCGCGCCACCCGTTTCCGCGTCATCGATGGCCACGGGCACGAGGCCGATGTCCAGGTCGGCGACGAGGTAGTGTCCTCCGACGCGATCACGCTCGACCGCGGAACCATTACCTGGGTCGCAACCCCGACCGCAATTTTCGAGCTCGACTTTCTCACTCGCGAACAGCAGTTCGCCGCGCACCGCCTGACGCTCACCCGCGCGCCGGGCGAGGCCGACCCGAACATTCGCACGCCCATGCCCGGCACGGTCATCGCGATCGAGCGCAAGTCCGGTGACGAGGTCGAGGCGGGCCAGGTTCTCGTCACCATCGAAGCCATGAAGATGGAGCACAAACTGCTCGCTTCAGTAGCCGGCGTCGTCACCATCGACGTTGTTCAGGGCGATCAGGTCGCAACCGACCAGGTCGTCGCAACAATAAGCCCTCACAAAGGAGCAGCAGCATGACCATCACAGCACCCACAGCGGCCGTTAGCGGTTACGGCCTCAGCGACGAGGAACAGCGCCTCATCGATCGCGTTCGCGACTTTGCCGACACCGTCGTTGCACCGGCAGCATACGAATACGACACCAAGCGCGAGTTGCCGTACGGAATCATCGCGCAGATGGGCCAGATGGGCCTCTTCGGACTCCCGTTCCCCAAGGAGTACGGCGGAGCGGGCAAGAACTACTTCCAGTTCTGCCTCGCCATCGAGCAGCTGAGTCGCGTCGACCAGTCGATCGGTGTGACGCTCGAGGCGGGCGTTGGGCTCGGCATCATCCCGATCTACCGTCACGGGACCGAGGAGCAGAAGCTGCGCTGGCTGCCCGATCTCATCCAGGGCCGCGCCCTCGCCGGTTTCGGTCTGACCGAGGCGGATGCCGGATCCGATGCCGGAGGCACGAAGACGGGCGCCGTTCTCGAGAACGGCGAGTGGGTCATCAATGGCACCAAGCAGTTCATCACGAACTCGGGTTCGAAGATCACGAGTGTCGTCACGGTCACGGCTGTCACGGGTGAACAGACGCGCGCCGACGGCTCGATCCGCAAGGAACTGAGCGCCATCATCGTGCCGAGCGGAACCCCCGGCTTTACTGCGCTGCCCAGCTACGACAAGGTCGGCTGGCACACCTCGGACACCCACCCGCTCGAGTTCAAGAACGTCCGCGTGCCCGAGGCGAACCTGCTGGGCGAGCGCGGCCGTGGATTCGCGGACTTCCTGCAGGCACTGGATGAGGGCCGGGTCGCGTTCGCGGCGCTCTGCACGGGCGCCGCGCAGGGATGCCTTGAGGAGGCCATCCGCTACGCCAAGACGCGCAACGTCTTCGGTCACCCGATCGGCGACAACCAGCACATCTCCTTCATGATCGCCCGGATGCAGGCCCGCGTCCACGCGGCGCGGCTCGCCTGCTATGACGCCGCCCGCCGCATCGATGCCGGCGTCCCGTTCAAGATGGAGGCGAGCCTCGCCAAGCTGATCTGCAGCGAGGCAGCGATCGACAACGCAAAGGACGCCTGCCAGATCTTCGGAGGATATGGTTTTCTCAATGAGAATCCCGTTGCCCGTCACTTCCGCGACTCGCGCATCCTCTCGGTGGGCGAAGGCACGACCGAGGTGCAGCTGATGGTTATCAGCCGCGAACTCGGCTTCTAGGTGCCCGTCGACACTCGACACCGCCTGCTTGAGCCCGAACGATTGGTGGCGCACCTTGCGGTCGTCGAATACGAGGTGAACAGTGAGGGAGAGCGTGCGCTCGTCCTTCGCGAGCTGCTGCCGGGAGCCAGCATCCACCAGGTGGTTGAGGCGGTCGGCGTTCCGATCCGGATTCCGCCGGAGTTAATTCGACCAGGGAGCACGCTGTGAGCGACGAAGTGGGGACAGCTGGCAAGGAGATCGAGCAGCGCGGGCTGTACTTCGAGGAATTCGAACTTGGGGTGAAGTATCTGCATCGTCCCGGCCGAACCGTGACCGAGGCCGACAATGTGCTGTTCACGACGCTGACCATGAACACTCAGGCCTTGCATCTCGATGCTGCATGGTCGGCAACGCAGCCGTTCGGGCAACGGCTGGTGAATTCGATGTTCACGCTGTCCACCATGGTCGGCGCATCCGTTGCGCAGCTGACGCAGGGCACACTGGTTGCGAATCTCGGGTTCAGCGATGTCGCGTTTCCGGCGCCGGTGTTCATCGGCGACACCCTCTATTTCGAGACGACGATCGAGGACAAGCGACTGTCCGGGTCGAGGCCGGGGCAGGGGATCGTGACGATAACGCATCGGGCGCTGAACCAGGATGGCGTGCTCGTCGCGACGACCGGGCGCAGCGCGCTGGTGTGGTGTGATGGGGCGCGGCCGTGAGTGCTTTGCCATCGGGATTTGGCCTCGGTCCAGCCATCCTGTTCTGCCCGGCGGATCGTCCCGATCGTTACGACAAGGCGCTGGAGCGGTCGGATGCGGTCATCCTCGACCTTGAGGACGCGGTGGCAACGCGCGACAAGGCGGCAGCACGCGACGCGCTCATCTCGCATCCGCTCGATCCCGATCGCGTGATCGTGCGGGTGAACGGATTCGAGACCGAGTACTTCGAAGGCGACCTCGCCGCGCTGCGGCAGACGTCGTACCGCACCGTGATGCTGCCGAAGGCGTCGAGCGCGTCTGAGACACACGCGTTGCGCGGCTGGGACGTCATTGCGCTCTGCGAAACCGGGCCGGGCATCCTCGCGGCCGAGGAGATCGCGGCAACCGATCACGTCGTCGCGCTGTTCTGGGGTGCGGAGGATCTGGTGTCATCCCTTGGCGGTTCATCGAGCCGTTTCGCGGATGGTCGCTACCGCGACGTCGCACGGGTGGCGCGCGCCACCGTCCTCCTTGCCGCGGCCGCCAGCGGGATCGCGGCGATCGACTCGGTGTTCATGGACATCCCGAATCTCGCCGGGCTCGCCGCTGAGGCGGAGGATGCCGTTGCCAGCGGGTTCTCGGCGACAGCCTGCATCCACCCGAGCCAGGTCGGCACGATTCGCACCGCGTACGCGCCGACTCCCGGGCAGTTGGAGCACGCGCGGGCGCTGCTGGCCATGGCCGAAACGTCGCACGGAGCGTTTGCGTTCGAGGGCCAGATGGTTGACGAGCCTGTTCTCCGTCACGCCCGAACCCTCCTCGCCCGAGCATCCAAAACTCCGTGAGAGGTCCCAATCGACCCAAAAACTGGTCGGTTTAAGGGTCGATTGGGACCTCTCACGGGCTTTTAGGCTTCGAAGGTATTCACCATCGCGAATGCCGCGCGCTCAAGGTAACCCCAGAGCATCGCGTCCTGCAGCGGCGCAAGCTCCAGCGAGTCGACCGCGGCACGCATGTGCAGCAGCCAGCGGTCTCTCGCCGCCGGATTGATGTGAAATGGCTGGTGCCGCATCCGAAGCCGCGGGTGTCCGCGCTGCTCGCTGTAGGTTCCAGGCCCGCCCCAGTACTGCTCGAGGAATCCTGTCAGACGCTGGATGGCGCCCTCGAGGTCTTCTTCGGGATACATCGGCCGCAACAGTTCGTCCGTTGCGACGCCATCATAGAAACGGCGCACGAGCTTCTCGAAAGTTGCCCGTCCACCGACCTCGAGCCAGAACGACCCGCCAGCTGCCTGGCCGTTCTCGCTCGAGCGGAGCGTCAGGGGACTCTTGTCATCCGACATTACGGGTCAGGCATCCCGCCGCTTCAGCAGCACGGCCGCGACGATGAACAGCACGACGAACCAGCCGAGCAGAACGAGTCCGCTGTCGAGACGATCCAGCGTGAGGAGTCCGCTCACGACCTGCGTTGTGCGCCCCCCGTAGTCAGACAGATTCCCACCAACCGCGGAGGGGAGCACCACGCCGATGTTCTTGATCCAGTCGAGGCCCGTCAGGGCACCAAACAGCGCCACGAGGCCGGGAAGAACGAGCACGAGACCCAACGCGGCGGCGATACCTCCGGCGCTGTTGTGCACGATCGCGCCGACTGAGAAGGCGATCAGCGCGATCAGCGCGAGATACACCGCCCCGCCCAGCAGGGACTCGACCACGTGCCAGTCCGTCCAGTCCGGGTGGATATTCTTGGTACCCGGCAGCAGGGGGAAAATGGCCGCGGCCGTCCCGAACAGGCTCACCAGACCGACGATGAACGATGTGACAGCAAGCACAATGGCTTTCCCGATCAGCGCGGGCGTGCGCTTCGGCACCGCTGCGAGGGTCGAGCGAATCATGCCGGTGCCGTACTCGCCGGTGATCACGAGGGCTCCCAACACCGCCAGTACCAACTCGCCGATCTCCGAGCCAATCGTTGCGTAGCTCACGGCCTGTGCCTGTTGCTGGGCGACGGTCAGTGCGGGGGCAACCGGAGCGCCCGCGCGAGCGGGAGCCTGGACGGTCGCGGCCAGTAGTCCAAATCCAACCGACAGCACAATAATGATCACGATGCACCAGAACGTCGAGCGCACAGTGAACAGCTTGATGAATTCGGAACGTAGGATGCCACCGAAGGTGAGGCGCGGCGTGTGGGTGGCAGCACCGTGGCTCGCTCCCGGCGCGGGGGCGGTTGTCGTCATGATGCGACCTCATTCTCGAACGATCCGGCGTGGTATTCGACTTCGTCTTCGGTGAGGGCAAGGTATGCCTCTTCGAGGGATCCCGTAATCGGCGTGAGCTCGTGGAGCACGACTCCGGAACCGGCAGCGAGCTCGCCGATTCGTGCCGCCTGTATTCCGCTGACCGTGACCAACTCGGGTTCAGTGGATGCCGTGACCGTCACATCCGGCCCGGTAATGGCTTTCGTGAGCTTTGCTACATCCGGCGTGCGAACCCGCACCGCCTTGCCGGCGACCTGCGCGAGGATCTCGCCGACGGGCGCATCCGCGATAATCCTGCCGCGGCCGAGCACGATGATCTGATCGGCGGTCTGCGCCATCTCGCTCATCAGGTGCGACGACAGGAAGACGGTGCGTCCCTCACCGGCGAGGTGGCGAGCGAGCTCGCGCACCCAGATGACCCCCTCGGGGTCGAGTCCATTGACTGGTTCATCGAGGATGAGGATGCCCGGGTCCCCGAGCAGGGCGCTCGCAATCCCGAGACGCTGTCCCATGCCGAGCGAGAAGCCGCCGACGCGTTTGCTCGCCACTGAATGCAGCCCCGTGAGGTCGATGACCTCATCGACGCGCTTGCGTGGGATGCCGTGGGTGGCCGCCATCGCGAGCAGGTGGTTGCGGGCCGATCGTCCGGTGTGGACAGCCTTGGCATCCAGCAGTACGCCGACCTCGCGCAGGGGCGCTTTCAGGTCAGCGTAGTGCCGGCCCGCAACAGTGACCGTGCCTGCGGTTGGTCGGTCGAGCCCGACGATCAGTCGCATCGTGGTGGATTTGCCCGCGCCATTCGGCCCGAGGAATCCGGTCACAAGTCCCGGCTTCACCGTAAAGCTGATGCCGTCGACGGCCGTCTTCTGCCCGTAACGCTTGGTCAGACCGATCGCTTCGATCATGCCGTGGTTCTTTTCGTGGTTAGTCGCATGTATCGACCCTAACCGGGCTAGCTTGACACCAGCTATCGGGCAAACCCCCGGCTCGAGCCGGAAGCAATCCGTTTACGCGTCTTTTGCCTGCGCGACCAGTGCGCGTTCCACTCCGGCAAGGTTCTCGACCACGAGACGGCGAAGCGCGGGAACCTCGTTGTTGGCATCCAGCCACGCCTTCGTCGCGTCGACGAGTTCCTGGCTGACGAGAGGCGTCGGGTAGAAGCCGAGCACGATGTATTCCGCAATCTTGTATGTACGAGTGCGCCAGATCGTTCCGATGGCGTCGAAGTACGGCTGGATCATGTCACTCAACGACGACGGATCGTTCGTGTGCTGGTATCCGACACCGGTGTTGCGCACGATCAGGTTCGCGAGCTTCTCGTTGCCGAGAACATTCTCGAAGGTCCCCCTCTTGCTGGTCGCGGTCGGGATCGCTGCGGCAACACGCGCCGCGGACTGTTGTCCGCTCGCGGTGTTGTCTTTCGCGAGCGCCTCATCGATCTCCTGCTGCCCAGCGGCGCCGTTCAGGACGAGCCCCTCGAGCAGTTCCCAGTCCAGATCGGAGTCGATCTCGAGCCCCTTGAGCGAGCTGGTACCCTCGCGGATCTCCTGCAGTGCCTTCACGTGATCCAGCGTTGAGGCGATATTCGCGAAGAACTTCACAAACTGGAACTGCTCATCGGACTCCGGCACCGCGCCCATTGCGAGGTCGAGCAGGGCATCTCCGACGTGCTCGATGGTCGCATCCCGCTTGGCCGGTGCGACGTAGAACCGCGCCGCGGTCAGTAGCTGGTTGAGCGTGACGCGAATCGTTGTCGACTCGCTCTCGTTAGCGATGTTGCCGAGGACCAGCTGGATGTAGTCCGATGCCCTGGTCTCACCATCACGCATCGCATCCCACGCCGCGCCCCAAACCAGCGCGCGAGCGAGTGGGTTATCGATGTCCTCCAGGTGCTCCATCGCGACCCTAAGCGAGTCATCGTCGAGGCGGATCTTCGCGTAAGTGAGGTCGTCGTCGTTGAGCAGCACCAGGGCGGGCTTCGCGCGCCCAACGAGGTCGGGAACCTCGGTGCGCTCGCCAGCGACATCCAACTCGACGCGGTGCACGCGCTCCAGCTTGCCCTGGTCGTTCAGGTCGTAGAGGCCGATCGCGATACGGTGCGGACGGATGGTTGGATAGTCAGCGCTCGCGGTCTGGACGACCGTGAAGGACGTGATCTTGTCGTCGCCGTCCGTCGTGATCTCCGGACGGAGCGTATTGACACCCGCGGTCTCGAGCCACAGCTTCGACCACTCGGTGAGCTTGCGACCCGAGGTCTTCTCCAACTCGGCGAGCAGGTCGGAGAGCTCGGTGTTGCCGTACTGGTGCTTCTTGAAGTACGCACCAAGTCCCGTGTAGAAGGCATCGAGACCGACCCAGGCGACCAGTTGCTTGAGGACCGATCCGCCCTTGGCGTATGTGATGTGGTCGAAGTTGACCTGGACATCCTCGAGGTCATTGATCGTGGCGACGACCGGATGCGTCGACGGGAGCTGGTCCTGGCGGTATCCGGAGCTCTTCTCCATCATCGCAAACGTGGTCCAGGCTTCGGTCCACTCGGTGACCTCGGCGGACGACATTGCCGACGCCCACTCCGCGAACGACTCATTGAGCCACAGGTCGTTCCACCACTTCATGGTCACGAGGTCGCCGAACCACATGTGGGCGAGCTCGTGCAGGATCGTGACGACGCGGCGCTCCTTCATTGCGTCGGTCACCTTTGACTTGAAGACGTAGGTTTCAACGAAGGTGACCGCTCCCGCGTTTTCCATGGCACCGGCGTTGAACTCGGGCACAAAGAGCTGGTCGTACTTGTCGAAGGGGTACGCGTAGTCGAACGCGGCCTCGTAGTACTCGAAGCCCTTGCGCGTGACATCGAAGATGTAGTCGGCGTCGACGTACTCCATGAGGGACTTGCGAGCGTAGATCGCGAGCGGGATGCTGCGGCCGTCTCGCGAGGTCAGCGCACTTTCGACCGACTCGTACGGTCCCGCGATAAGTGCGGTGATGTAGCTGGATATGACGGGCGTCGGCGCGAACTCCCACCGCATAGCGTCGCCGCTCTGCACGGGCTTCGGAGTCAGCGAGTTGCTGACGACCTTCCACGCGGCCGGTGCGGTGACGGTGAATTCAAACGTGGCCTTGAGGTCTGGCTGCTCGAACACCGCGAAGACGCGACGGCTGTCCGGAACCTCGAACTGCGAGTAGAGATACACCTCGTTGTCGACCGGGTCGATGAAACGGTGAAGCCCCTCGCCGGTGTTGGTATAGCTCATGAGCGCGTCGACGACGAGCACGTTCTCCGCGGCGAGGTTGTCCAGCTGAATACGGGCGCCATCACTCACCACCGAAGGGTCGAGCAGGTCACCGTTGAGAATCACCGAGCGAACGGAAGACGTGATCGCGTCGATGAACGTTGAGGAGCCGGGTTTCGCCGAAAAGACGACCGTGGTTGTCGACTCAAACGTCTCGTCACCGGTCGTGAGGTCGAGATCGATCTCGTAGCTCGTGACGTCAACGAGGGCTTTGCGGCCTTGGGCTTCGACTCTGGTGAGGTTCTCTCCTGGCACTCTCAAACTCCTTCGTTTCGGATTGTGTCCGAGAACGGAGTCTACTGGGCAGCGCCGCTGTCTGCGCTCTAGGCCAGCGCGAACTCGCGCGTGCTGGACATCGCAAATTCGTCGCTGTCGGAACCCGTGAAGTTGAAGATGATGGCACAGTCATCGATCGCCTGCGCGAGCAACGCCGCGAGCCGATCATCCGCATCCTGCACGCAGGCATCCGCGATGCCGATGACAGCCGTGCGCAGTAAAGCCTCGTTGTTGACCGTGAGTGTCTGGTTGCCGTGCTGGGACACCTGCTCCAGGAAACCGCGAGCCCAGCTCTCGGTTCCCGGCGCCTGCAGGAAAGCGTCGCGGATGCGCTGGCGAGCCAGGTCCACCTCGGGTCCGGACCACTCGGCGATGATGCCCTCGCATCGGACGAGTCCGGTCGCGAGGGCGCTCTGCCTCGTGGCGCTCGCGATGGGCAAGGCCCTCGTCGCGGCAAGGATCGCCACGAGCGTCGGTACGCGGCGGTCACTTCCGTTCAGCCCGACAACGGATGAGATGTGCACACTCAACCTTGAGCGCGCACCATCCGAGCTCAGGTCGTTCACGAGACGCGCGAGAGCTGCGAGGCTCGGATGCGTGCAGGCCGGGTGATCGCTCCAGCGCTCGCCCGCCAGGTACGACGCGAACTCCATGAAGCAGGCTCCGCGCTTCGCGTTGCGGTGTCTGCCCGCCGAGAGAATCGGCAGGAATTCCTCAGTGGATGTTGCACTCATGCGTGCCTCCCCATGACGAGAACGGTGCTCCCTATTTTGCTCCTGTTGCCCGTCCGGTGTCGAGGGCTCGGGGTTCGGTTGCGTTGGCGCTGTTCTCGAGTGCGGCGGCCCGAACTCATCTAACTACGGACAAATTGCGACAGGCGGAGCTATGGGGGTCGTTGAGACAGTGTGTCGCCAAACCTCCTCCGTTTCGCACGAGACGACCGAATAGCCCTCGATGGTCAGTGGTGCACGGCGGCGTATCGAGACCCCCTTGAGGAGGCCCGTCGTTGCGGAGACCATGGCCGAACATACCGAACGCGGGCGACCGCTGATAGTTTGCGGGTATGGATGACCTGACTACCGAACAGCAGCTGTTCCTTGCCGCGGATGCCGCACTTCGCGAAGTAATCGACCAGTTGACGCCAGAGACGCTCAAGCTGGCTGTTCCCGCCGAGTGGAGCTCGAACAAGACGACCACGATGCTCGGCCTGCTCGCGAACCACGCGAAAGACGAGGCGTGGGTGCCGGATGTCATCGCGGGCAAGACCATGGAGCAGGTCGGGGACGCGTGGACGGGCGATCTGCTCGGCACCGATCCGATCGGCAACTACGACAAGCTGGGCGATCTCGCGACCGCCGCCGTGAAGAAACCCATCGCTGACGGCCAGATCGCGCACCTGAGCTACGGGGACTTCCCGGTCCCGACGTTCCTTGAGCACACGAGCTACTACCGCGGCTTCCAGGCGCCCCTCATCGCGAAGGTTGCCGGGATCCAATTCCACATGAGCGACGACCTCATCGACATGCTGTGGGAATCCGTCGAACCGCAGATTGACGACCTGCGTAAGATCCACGTGTTCGGGCCGCCGGTCGAGCCGCCGGAGGGCGCTGACCGCCAGGACCTGCTGCTTGGTATGACGGGCTTCTATCGTCCTTAGCCTCTCGCGGGCGCTACGGCACGACCTTGTGCAGGATGAGGGGCAGTAGCCCGTAGACCGTGAGGAATGCTGCGCTCGCGAGCACGCATGCCACGGTGCTGAGCGCAAGACACCGCGCGCCGCGAAGCAGAAGTGCCGCAAGCATCGTGAAGAGCGCAAGCCCAACCACGACGGAGGCCAGCGCGTAGACGGTACTCACACCGGGCAACCGCACGAGCATGAAGATGCCCTCGCCGATCAGTACCGAGCTCGGTGCCGCGATCGCGACCGCTCGCAACCACATTCTCGGCGCACGCAGCCAGGACGCGCAGACCCCGACGAGCGGTCCAATCAGCAGAGCGATCACGATCCAAAACGCGAGGTACGCGTGCGGGTAGTAGCCTCCCCGGGCGTCAAACACCACAAAGAAGAGTAGATCCATCGTGACGAAGGACGCGGCCCCGAGAGCCGCTGCAAACGCTCCACGCGCCCGGCTGAAGTACACGCTCGCAAAGGCGACGATCGCCCACGGCCCTGACGAATTCGCGGCAGCATTGATCGGCCCAGGCAGATGTGACTCTCCGAATGGCGTGAGCGTGCCGGTGGCCGCGGCGGCGCCAAGCACCAGGAGGATCGCCCCAAGGGCCCGCACAAACGGCGCGGACGGGGCCGTACCGGACGCGGTCGAGGTCCCGGCCGAAGTCATTCTTCCAGAATGTCCGCACGGCCGAGCTCCCGCGTCAGCCCCGCGGATGATCATGGCACGTGCGCATCAGCCGAGAGGGTGAGTCGGTGGGCCGACCTAAAATGAGGGCATGCGCATCCACATCGCGACCGACCACGCGGGCCTCGAATTCAGCAAACAATTGCAGACGCACCTGAAGGATGCCGGCCACGAGGTCATCGATCACGGCCCGAAGACCTTTGCCCCGCTGGATGACTATCCGAGCTTCTGCATCAACGCGGCGCTGGGCGTGGTGGGCGACCAGGAGCTCGGCGTCGAGACCCTCGGGGTCATCTTCGGCGGGTCGGGTAACGGCGAGCAGATCGCCGCGAACAAAGTTCACGGCGCGCGGGCGGCACTTGTGTGGAGTGTCCCTACTGCCGAACTCGCTCGCCAGCACAACAATGCCAACCTGATCTCGATCGGCGCGCGACAGCACACTGTCGAGGAGGCAATGCTCTTCATCGACACGTTCATCGCGACGCCGTTCAGCTACGAGGAACGCCACGAACGTCGCATCGCCCAACTCGCCGAATTCGAAGAGACCGGCAAGATCGCCGGCCGCGAGATCGGCTAGCGGTGCCTGAGGGTCACTCCGTCCATCGCATCGCTCGCCAGTTCGCGCTGCACTTCGTCGGGAAGCGTGTCACCGCGACATCCCCGCAGGGCAGGTTCGCGGATGGTGCCGCGCGAATCGACGGCCGCGTGATGATCGACGCGAAGGCGGTCGGCAAGCAGATGTTTCTCGAATTCGACAACGGGCTCTGGCTTCGTGTGCACCTCGGGATGTACGGTGCGTGGGACTTCGCGGGCGATTTCACGGCGGATGCCACGGTCGCCTCCGCGAATGGACGGATGGGGCAGACGAATCAGCGCGGTACCGTGCTTGGCCCTTCGACGGGCTCAGGGACCGAGCCGGGCTCAGGGACCGAGCCGGGCTCAGGGACCGGCGCTATGTCGATGGGTGCACCGCGGGTGGCCCGGTTGCGAATGTCGGAGCAGGAGAAGATCGAGGCGGATACCGATGTCTTCCCGCCCCCGCCCGTCGGAGCGGTTCGTGTGAGGCTGCTGACCGACAACACCGTGGCGGATCTTCGCGGCCCTACGGCGTGTGACGTACTCACGCCAGATCAGGTCCAGGCCGCCATCGACAAGCTCGGTCCCGACCCGCTTATCGACTCACCGAAGAAGGGGGAGGAGCGATTTGTCGCGGCGGTCCGAAAGTCCGGCACCCCGATCGGCCTGCTTCTCATGGACCAGTCAGTCGTCAGCGGCATCGGCAACGTGTACCGTGCCGAGTTGCTCTTTCGTGCGCGACTCGATCCGCACACGCCGGGCAGGAACGTGCCGGAGGAGACCGTCCGCGCACTCTGGCGTGACTGGACGAAACTGCTCAAGATCGGCGTACAGACCGGCCAGATGTTGACCATGGACGGGTTGAGCAAAGCGAAGTATGCCGCCGCGCTCGCCAATCGCGAAGATCGACACTGGGTGTACCACCGCACGGGCGAGCCGTGCCGGATCTGCGGAACCCCGATCGTGATGGAGATCGCTGCCAGCCGCAAGCTGTATTTCTGCCCGGTCGATCAGGTCTAGTTTTCCTGCGTCGCCACGCAACCTGCGCCACACTTAGCTATGCGATACACGCCCCACTATTTGCTGACGGACGAGGATGAGGTCAAGAGGCTCATCCGCGAAAATCCGTGGGCAACCATCGTTTCGTCCACGGCCAAAGGCATCGTCGCGTCCCACTACCCGGTCGTCCTCGAAGAGGATGCCGATGGCATTTCGATTGTCAGCCACGTCGGGCGTCCGGATGAGCGGGCGCACGAGCTGGGTGAACACGAGGTGCTTGTGATCATTCAGGGTCCACATGGCTACATCTCGCCCGGTTGGTACGAGAACTCCGAATTCGTCCCGACCTGGAATCACGTGACCGCGCACCTATACGGCACGCCCGAGATCCTGAGTGACGACGAGAATTTCGCCGTGCTTGGCAATCTGGTCGACTACTTCGAGAAGCGGCTGCCCAACCCGGTGAGCCTCGAAATCGACGAGGATGCGGCAAGACACATCGCGACCGGGACCGTCGGCATTCGGGTGCGGGTCACCCACTTCGACGCGCGTCTGAAGCTCAGCCAGAGCAAGGCGCCCGAGGTCGTCGAACACATCATCGACGCGCTCGAGGGCGACGGCCCGTACGCGTCCAAGCCCCTGGCCGGGGAGATGCGCCGGTTCTACGAGAACGTCACCGAAGGTGACCGATGACCAGCCAGGTCACGCCGGATGCCCGATTCACCGAGATCCTGGACAACCTGAGGATGCTCGGGGTCACACAGAGCACGATGTTCGGCCGTCGCGGGATGATGGCTGACGGCAAGGTCATCGCGGTGTACCTCGATGATTCGGTGGCCTTCAAGCTCATCGAGGGCACAACGGAGCACAACGCCGCGCTCAACCTGTCGGGTGCCGAACTGTGGCACCCGGGCGGCCGGGAGGTCGCGTTCAAGGACTGGGTGCGCATCCCGGATGATCATCGGGACACCTGGGGAAGCTACGCCGAGAGCGCGCTCCACCGCATCCGGCAGAAACTGTAGGCGGGGGTTACCCCCACCGGGGGTTTGGGCGACGGCCGCATGGTCGCATAATCTGTCGACCGCGAGACTGAGTTCATGACCAATGAGGGAATCGCCGTGACAGTACCGGCAACACCGGCAGCGCCACCGACCGGCAATCTCTATGCGCGCGTGTGGCGAGGTTTTCCTCGCGATTTGGCGTTCCTTCTGCTTGGACTTCCGGTCGCGACTGCCGGTTTTGTGGTCTCGATTGCCCTGTTCAACAGTGGAGTGAGCACGATCTTCCCGTTGTTCGTCGGCGTCTTCGTGCTGATCGGCGCGATGTACGTCGCTCGCGCGTTTGCGACGCTCGAACTCACTCGGCTGGAGTGGACGGCTGAACGCCGCATCGAGCGCGTCAACTGGGGCGATCGCACTGCGGGCTCCGGACTGTTGAGGTGGATCCGGTCGGTGCTCTTCAACGGTCACTACTGGCTGGCTCTGCTTCACACCATGGTCGTGAACTTTGCGGTCACGCTCTTCAGCTGGGTCGTGACGATCACCTGGATCGCGACGGCGCTCGGGGGAGTGACGTACTGGTTCTGGGAACGATTCCTTCCACAGCCGCACCGGCAGCTGTATCTGTCGCACTGGCTGCTCACCGGTCAGGGCCTCGTTCCCGAGAATGCCGGATACGACGTCGTCGAATCGATCTCCTATCTCCTCCTCGGCGCGATATTCCTGGCCACCCTGCCGTTCATCTCGCGCGGTCTGGTGCGGATGCACTGGGGTATCGCCAACGGAATGCTCGGCGCCTGGAAGTCGGATGCGCTCCGGCAGCAGGTGCAGGTGTTGAACGAGGCGCGCGGCGCAGCCAGCTCCGCTGAGGGGCACTCGCTTCGTCGACTCGAGCGCGACATCCACGACGGGCCGCAGCAGCGCCTCGTTCGGATGCAAATGGATCTCGCGGCAGCCGACCGCCAGCTCGACGACGACCCGGACAGGGCCAGGACCCTCATCGCCGAAGCGATGCAACACTCGAAGGACGCTCTCGAAGAACTTCGTGCGCTGTCCCGAGGCTTCGCCCCGCCCATCCTTCTGGATCGTGGCTTGGTTGCGGCACTCGAGTCGGCGGCGACGCGCAGCCCGATTGCAACCCGCGTCACGGACAACCTGCCGAAGGACACCAATCTGCCGCAGGAAATCGAACGAAACGCGTACTTCGCCGCGAGCGAGGCGCTGACCAATGCGATCAAGCATTCGGGCGCGACCGACATTGAGATTCGTGTTGGTCGCGCCGACGACTCGCTCGTGGTCACGGTGTCTGACAACGGAATGGGGGGCGCAACGACCACCGCCGGCCACGGCCTCGCCGGCCTTGTCGAGCGGATGCGCGGATCTGGCGGCACGCTGGATGTGCACAGTCCGGTCGGCGGCCCAACCCTCGTTTCGGCGCGGTTGCCGCTCGCCTGACATGCCCCCGTACTCTGGAGACATGGCTGGACTCCGCGTTGTCGTCGCCGACGACTCAGTGCTGCTGCGCGAGGGTCTCGTGCGGGTACTCGAAGAGTCGGGTGTCACGGTACTGGCGTCCTACCCGGATGCCGACCAGCTCCTTGCCGTGCTTGACGAACTGAAGCCCGATCTCATCGTTCTCGATGTCCGGATGCCGCCGACGTTTCGCGATGAGGGCGTGCGTGCCGCCATCCGCGCGCGCCAGCTCATGCCCGACCTCGGGATTCTTCTGCTCTCGCAGTACGTTGAGGTCGCCTACGCGCAGGAGTTGCTGTCAGCGGGAACGGGTCGCGTTGGCTACCTGCTCAAGGATCGCGTTGCATCCCTCGACGAACTGAAGGATGCGATCGAGCGCATCGCGTCGGGCGGCACCGTACTCGACCCCGAGGTCGTTGCCCAACTCATCGGGCGCAGGCACGATCCGCTTGAGCGGCTGACTCCACGAGAACGCGAAGTACTGGCGCTCATGGGGGAGGGTCGCACGAACGCCGCAATAGCGAGCGCACTCGTCATCGGCACCGGCGCCGTCGAGAAAAACGTGACGGCGATCTTCCAGAAGCTCGGTCTCGACGACAGCGGTAGTGACCACAGACGCGTCCTCGCGGTTCTGGCGTGGCTGCAGCGCAGCACGTAGCGAGAAGAGCACATAGCACCCGTACGCAGCGAAAACGGCGTACCGGGCTGGCGCCCACGGATCAGGCGCCAGCTTACGATTCTGAACTAAATCAGAACCGACGCGAGGCGGGCACGGTGAGTGAGCTGGAGTAGCTCATCGCCGGGTGCACCTCGGGGCGCGGGTATTCAAGGTGGTCAGTCCACTGGCGACCATTCCACCAGCGGAGCATTCCACTGTTGGCGGGGTCTGGGTACCAGCCAAAAGGGGCAAGGTCGTTTTCTACGGCAAGAGACATCGGGTAATCCTGCAAGTGCCCTGTCGCGGGGCGTGTCCGGGGAGCGACAAGTTTGCCAACCGTGGGGCTGTTCGGGATGGAGAACGGTTGTCCTCATTGTAGGGGACACGGGGTCAAAATGACCGACCCCCATTTGGGGGTCAACGTTTTGGTCTGTCCGCAGCGTTTTAGGCGGCGCCCAGATTGCCGAGAACGTCCTTTGCGACGGGGTCGACATCACCCTCCGCTGCGATGTCGGCAGAGGAGATCACGATCCAGTATGCGCCGGAGAAAATCTGTATCCGGCCGACTCCGCCCGCGACCTCGAAGTACCCAATGCCGCCCCCACCGAGCTGAACCGTTGAGCCCGTCGCTCCTGATCGAAGGGTGCTCAGCTCGCTCGAAGCCGGATGCGCAATCGCGACTTCGAGCTTGACGCCACTGGTCTCATTGAGCCAACCGCAGACCTGACCCTGATCCGCCGCAACCTGCGCGCCGGGAGTGCCAGCGCTCGGCTTGTATGACGCAACTTCGACATAGTTGGGGTTGTAGTCGTACACCTGCTGCGGCGTGAGCACCTTGGCGCAGGCGATCGTCACGGGCGTTGGGGGCGGCCCGGATGCGGTCTGCGTCGGGGTCGGCGTGCTCGAGGCGCTGGTGCCGGGCGAGCCGGGACTGTGGGTCGGCGATGGCGTCTGGTCGACGCATCCGCTCAGCAGTAGGACGGCGACGGCCGCCCCAGCAGCCAGGGCGAGACCTGTCGAACGGGATCGGACTCCGGTGACGTTCACCAACTCAGTCTTGCAGCGCGGGAAACGAAACGCCGGTTAGACCCTCGGACAGCGTCCAAAGTCGCGCGGCGTCCGGCTGGCTCACAGCGCGTCGCGGCACCCTCGCCGGTGCCGGGCCGCCCGTGAGTTCCTGGAAACCGCCGGGTCCGTAGTACTCGCCGCCTCGCGCATCCGGACTCGTTGCCGCAAACAGAGCGGGTAAAACGCCCTGGTCGACATTCTGGTAGAGACCCGGCACCTTGTACTGAAGCCGAACGGTTCGGGCCCGGAGACCGTTGGGATCGTGTCCGTGCAATGGGCCGGTGGTCTGAAGGTTGGTGATCGTCGCGCCGGGGTGCGCCGCGTCGGCGAGGATGCCCCATCCCGCCTCTTCGCTTCGCCGATTCAATTCGCGAGCGAACACGAGCATGGCGAGCTTGGATTCCCCGTAGGCACGGCCTGGCCGATACGAGCGCTCGGCCTGGAGGTTGGCCCAGTCGAGTCGACCGGACCTGGCGTAGATGCTGCTCAGGTTCACGACGTGCGATGTTTTTGCGGCGCGCAACAGGGGAAGAAGCTGCGCGGTGAGCGCGAAGTGCCCGAGATAGTTGCCGCCGAACTGCAGCTCGAATTCGTCGTCCGTCGTGAGGCGCTTGGGCGGCATCATGACGCCGGCGTTATTAATGAGGATGTGGAGGGGCCGATCCGCGCGCGCCTGGTTGCTCGCGAACACGGCGACGCTCGCGAGCGAGCCGAGGTCCAGGTCGCCGAGCTCGAGGCGGGCATCCGGCAGGTCCGCGATGATGGATGCGATGGCCGCCTCGCCCTTATCGCGGTTGCGCACCGCGAGCGTGACCTCGGCACCGGCCATCGCGAGCCGCCGAGTCAACTCGAAGCCGAGTCCGCTGTTGGCCCCGGTCACGACGGCTCGTTTGCCGGTCAGATCGGGGACCTCGAGGAAATGCGTTGTTTGCGGCATCCCCCAATCATCCGCCTGCCGGACTCCCGCAAGCTGACTCCCGGATGTTAGCCTCGGCTGACCGATCCAGGGGAGCAGCTTTGTCGATACGTAAGGCCGCGGTGGGGCGGCGCCTCGTTCGTCTCGTGGGGGCGATGATCGCCCTCGTTGCTCTCGCCACGGGGCCGGCTCTGATTGCCGGGTCCGCCGAGGCGAGCGTGCCATCGCTCGTGCAGGCGTCGAAGGCGACCATCTCGGGCCCGCCGGTTCTCGGGAGCGTGCTCAAAGCCAATCCGGGAGCGTGGCAGGGGGCCGCGCCATTCTTCTATACCTACTACTGGACCAACCCGAATTCGCTGTCCCATCTCGCCGACACTCAGACCTACACCCCGGTGAAGTCGGACCTCGGTCAGGTGCTGACCGTGCACATCACGGTGCAGGACAACAACAACGCACACCAGATCGTCACCGCCTCGACGCCGCCGATCACCAAGAGCGACATCGTGAGCACGGTGCGCCCCAAGCTCAAGGGTGGGTTTGCGGTTGGTGACACCCTGACGCTCGACCGCGGCACGTTCACTTCGGGTTCCGGGCCGCTCACGTACACGTATTTGTGGAGCCAGTCGGATGGGACGAAGAGCACGCCGCTCACCAATACGGGCACGAGGTATCGGATATCGAAAGCCGACCTCGGGTTCTACATTGCGGTCACCGTGACGGCGCGGTCTGCGACAGAAGTGGGATCGGCGAAGACCAGGACGGCGGGCGCCGCGGTCCCAGCCGCGCCGTTCCGGACGGATGCGGGGCTCACCTCGGCCAACCAGGGCCGCCTGACCGGAAAGGTGGCCGACGAAGTAGTCACGATCACCGATTCGGCGGGATCGTCTGGCGACCACGTCTTCGTGTACAGCTATTCGACCCCCGTCCAGCTGGGGTGGCTCGCCCTCGGTCGCGGCGGAAAGTTCACGGTCAACATCGCAAATCTCTCACCGGGATCACACAAGCTCACCGTGCTCGACAGCAATGGTGGATTGATCGGCTGGGTGCAGGTGACGCGCAACGGTCCGCCGCTGTCGTCGACCGCAAACGGGTCCATCGCGATCATCGCTGCGGCCGTACTGATCCTGGCGATTGTCGCGATCATTGCCACAGCGCGGCTGCGCCGCAGGCGAAGGGTGGTCTCGGACAACTAGCGTCTGAGCGAACGATGACGGCTACTTTGGGCCGGCGAGACCGATCAGGTTGCCCTCCGGGTCGGTGAAGTGCGCAACCACGAGCCGTCCGTTGGGGTTGCGCTGGGGAGCGAGCACCCGGGTCCCGCCCAGGCGAATGGCCGCTTCGAGAGCGGCGCCGACATCCTCGACCCCGACGTAGAACACGGAGTGCGCGGGGAAGCCCGGGCCGCCGCCAACACCGCCCGGGATGCTGCCATCATTGCTGGTAAATCCGTAATTACCCGGTTCGGAGATTGCCGGCGCGACGGGAGAGTCGGTGTCGAACTCCCAGCCAAACAGGTTCGAGTAGTAGTCGCGAAGGCGGCGTGGGTCCGACCCCGATACCTCGAAGTGGACGACGGGATTTCCCATGGCGGTACCTCTTTTTTGGTTATTGCGATCCCGAGCTGGTAATTCGGGCGATAGCGACGACGGCGTCGCCGGCGAGAACGACGTCGGAGCCGGAGGGGAGCTCGATGGCATCGAGAATCTCCAGCACCGTCTCATCGACGGAGGGCGAACCCTCCAAAACGACAATGACGACAGATTCGTTCGGCCCTGCGGCGATGGCCGTTTCGTCCTGGACCACCAGCGCGAGCAGCGATCCTCTGGCAATGCTGTTTCGCACCATCAGGCTGAGATCGAGAGCACCCGGCCGAACTTTGATCGCGCGGACGGTCGAGCCGCCGTTGAAGGCAAAGGCCTCGCGATCAGCCAGTCGAGTGGTCTCGCCCTCGACCCGCATCGTGAAGCCTTCCGGATCAAGTGGCATGATCCAGCGGCTGACGCCTTCGAACTGTGAGAACGGCGAATCGCCACTAATAGTGGCTACGCTCACGCGCCAGTCGAAATTGTCGATGGTCGCGGTTGCCGGGGAGATGGCGACCTGTTGCGTCGTGCCATTGCCGTTCTTCCATGGCACGACGACGCGATCGAGCGCGGGCAAAATCGTGGGCTTGGTTGACGCCATGAGTTCAGGATTCCACTTGGCGTGTTTCGTCGGTATGTCTAAGCTCATTAATCGAACATACGTTCGAGTAGTACCAGGAGCATCGATGAGCATTTTGAATACGCCGGATGTGGTGAGTGTCTGGCTCGAGCATGGCGTTCCCACGTGGCTCGAGTGGGACGGTATCCGGTTTGTCGTGACCGATACGCCGACGCCGATTCGCGGCAGCATCCTGCACGAATTGATCACGCATCCGCTTGAGCCGATGCTCGGCTGGCGCTTCCAGGGCACCAGCGATTCGGGCGAGACGCACGTCTTCGACGTGCACGCCCAACTGAGGGGAGACTGGCAACTCGTCGCGGTGTATGACTAGTCGCTAGTGTCGACTTCACCCGGAATTCCAGATCGAGGACTGACATGAGCATCGCGTTCCTGCTGACAACGCTCGTCGTCGTGGCTACACCGGGCACCGGCGCGCTCTACACGATCGCCGCAGGCCTTTCGCGCGGTCGCCTTTCAAACACTCAAGTACTTCGGCGTCGTCTACCTGCTGTTTCTTGCCTGGCAGACTTTTCGCGATAAGTCGCCGCTCGTCGCCGAAGAGACGTCGTCGCCGAAGACGGCCTGGACCGTTATCCGCAACGCAATTCTCATCAATCTGCTCAACCCCAAGCTGACAATCTTCTTCTTCGCGTTCCTGCCGCAATTCGTGCCAGCAAATGCGTCGGATGCGACGATTCAGCTGGTGGAGCTCAGCGGAGTCTTCATGATCGCGACCTTCGTTATTTTCGCGGCATACGGCCTGTTCGCATCCGCAATGCGTGAGCACGTTATCTCCCGGCCGCGGGTTGTCGCGTGGATGCGGCGCACCTTTGCGGCAACCTACGTTCTGCTCGCCGGCAAGCTTGCGTTCACGACGAACTAGCAACGGTCGACGAACCTCCGCTCAGTCCTCTTCTGGCGGGAGTCGGCGAGCCTCGTTTGCCTCGCGGTAGACCGCCCATGCATCCGCAAGCGGGCCCACGTGCTGGAGCTTCTCGGGGTTGATAACCGAGCGGATGGTCTGTACCTGGCCGCCGAGGATCTCGAGAGACAGGATATTGATGACGTTTCCGTCGCGGTCACGAAGGATTGCCCCCGGCTCTCCATTCACCTCGCGCGGTTCGATCACGCCGCCGATCTGGAGGAACGGCAGCACGATTCCCGCGAGCAGCCTGGATACCTTGTCGGCGCCGTTGATCGGTTTCCACTGGGGCGCCTTGCCGCCGCCGTCGCCCATCGTGCGAACGTCTGCGGCGAGGAGAACGCGCAGTCCATCGATATCCCCTCGTTTGAATGCGTCGAAGAATCGGCCAGCCAGTTCTTCGCGTGCGGTGTGGTCGGCGTCGAACCGGGGTCGACCCGCCTCCATGTGCGCGCGAGCCCGCACGGCGAGTTGGCGGCACGCCGCTTCAGAACTCCCGACGGCCGATGCGATCTCAGCGAAATCGAATCCGAAGACGTCCCGTAGCACGAACACCGCGCGCTCGAGCGGGCTCAGCCGCTCCAGAAGAAGAAGCGCCGCCATCGAGACCGAGTCAGCCAGTTCGGCCGAGCGCTCCGGATCGTCGTACAAATCCGTAACCAGCGGTTCGGGAAGCCAGTTGCCCACATACTCCTCGCGGCGCATCCGTGCCGATCGAAGAACGTCGATCGAGATCCGGGTCACGACAGCGGCGAGAAACGCCTTCATCGACTTCGGCTCGGTCTCCGAGGTTTCGAGGCGCAGCCACGTCTCCTGGACCGCATCCTCGGCTTCACTCACGCTGCCGAGGATGCGATAGGCGATCGCGAACAGCATCGGTCGCAACTCTTGAAATTCTTCCTCGTGGCTCATGCGAGGCCATCCTTGAAACCCTGTCGCCACGACGGGTACTGAAGCGTCCAGCCCAACTCGCGCTTGGCCTTCGCGTTGGAGAATCCCCGACCCGCCGTCATCATCGTGACCGCCGCCTGGCCGGCAAGTAGCTGCGCGAGCCAGGCCGGCACTCGCATCGGTGGCTTCGCCCCAGCGCTCGCGGCCAGGTATGGCAACCAATCGTTCGCGGGTGCGGGCTCGTCATCGACGATGTTGAAGGTGCCCTTGGCCCGCTGCTCGACCGCGAGAACAGTCGCGCTGGCCACATCGTCCAGATGTACCCACGAGCTGTAGCCTGCCCCGGTGCCGACCAGCGGGTACTGCCGCTTGCGGACGAGCCCGACCTGGTCATCGGTAGCACCCGGACCGTAGAGCGCACCATAGCGCAGCACCGCACCCCCGGCGCCCAGGACGGCATCCTCGAGGTAGCGGATGGCGTCAGCACCGGTACGCATAATGGTTCCGTTCTCGGGGTCGAGTTGGTCCTCTTCAGTCTTCACCCATCCGCCCTCGCGCACGCCGTTCCAGCTCGCATAACTCTGCGCGATGAAGTTCGTCACACCCGTCGCTGCGGCAGCAGCGAGCAGGTGGTCAGTTCCTTCGGTGCGCAGTCGGATGGTGATCGCGAACCACTTGTCGATGTGCTTGAGGTCCGGTTTTCCGGCATGAGCGGGGGAGATTGCCGTCATCTCGTTGATGATGGCGTCCGGCTGCGCGGCGGCGACTGCTTCGCCAACGGATGCCGCATCCAGACCGTCCATCATGACGGCGGTCGCGCCGAGCCGTTCGATCACCCCGAGCTTGCTCGGGTCCGAGGTCGTCGCGATGACCTCGTGCCCTCGAGCTACCAGTTGAGGCACGAGCCGTCTCCCGATGACGCCCGTTCCGCCTGCCACGAACACCTTCATGATTGCTGCCTTCCGATTGTTCGAATCCTGTCTCTCCCTACCTGAGACGAGATGGGACGCTCGGCTGTGACATTGGTGCATCCGGGCTCGTGACGGCCGGATCTAATCCGGGTGCGTCAACCGCTCGGCGACATCATCCAGTGCCGCCTTCGCCTCGGGCGTCCAGCCGAGGGCGACCCACACGTGGAAGGCTTTGGGGGCGAGCCAGTAGTGCACCGATGTCCCCGCGGCTCTGGCCTTGGTAACGAGGGCATCGACGTCCGGCAACAGGATCTCGTTGCCGCCCTGGTAGATCGAGAGCGGCGGCAATCCGGCGAGGCTGTCGTTCAGCGGGCTCGCCGTCGGGTTGGTCGGGTCGTCGGTCCACAGCGCCGCGGCCGCCTTTGTTGTGCCGAGCCGTAGCATTGCTTCGCGCTTCTCGAGCCCGGGGATGGCTGGATTTGTCATGGTCAGCTCCACCCAGGGGGAGAACAGGATGGCGCCGGCCGGCCGCGGCACACCGACATCCCTGATGCGAATCGCCTGGCCGAGAGCCAGGCCCCCGCCAGCCGAATCGCCGCCGAGGAACACCCGATTTCCCCCGTCTGCCCGCTCGACGACCTTTGCATGGACGACATCGAGCAGCGCATACGCGTCGGCAGGCTTGCCCTTCGGTCCGAGCTCGTACATGGGCACCGTGATCGTCGCGCCAGTGCGCCGGATGATGGCCTCGAGCAGGTTCCAGTGAAAGCTGCTGATCGGGTGGATGTATGAGCCGCCGTGCAGGTAGACCAGCTCGATACCGGTCGAGTGTGTTCGCGGGGTGAGGGTGATGACCTCGCATCCGTTGATCTGTTCCGTCGTGACCTCGCAGTATTCCACCAGCCGTTTCGACACGGGCGCGGGGGTGCGTTCCGAACTCTTCGGCCGGGCGCGGTTGATACGCACGAGCGCGGTGGCGACGGACAAACGAAATGACATGGGTCAACTGTTACAGGTCGGTGTGCCCGTGTCACAGATTCGGGCGCCATCTCGTCTTAACCAGTGAGCGCAACAAACCGTCTGCGAAGTGAAACGAGGGGATGTCCGGATGCCTGTTGATCGCCGAAGAAGAGGAGGGTCGCTGACCGACCGCATCTCCGATTACTTCGTCAATCGATCATCGCTCGGCCGAAGGATTGCCGCGCTTGCCGGCGAGCTTCGCCAGCGTCGCGTGCCGCTGCACTGGACGACCATGTTCGGCGTCGTCTCGATGGCCTGCGTCGTCGTTCTCTTCGCGACGGGTGTATTTCTGATGTTCCTGTACACCCCATCCGGCACTCCAGTCGTGTACCGGGGTGGTTACCTTCCGCTGCACGGAACCACGATGTCGAAGGCGCTGTCATCGACACTCGCCATCTCGTTTGCGGTGCAGGGCGGACTGGTCATTCGTCAGGCGCACCATTGGGCGGCCCTGCTTCTGCCGGTGTCGCTCATTCTGCAACTCCTCGTGAGCTTCTTCACGGGAGCCTTTCGCACACCCCGCAAGACCGGCTGGGTGCTGCTCTTCTTCATCCTGATCGTCGCGCTTGTGGGCGGATGGAGCGGGTACGCGCTGCCGGACGACATGCTGTCGGGCACGGGATTGCGAATTGTCCAGGGGATAGTCGTCGGCATCCCCGTAGTTGGCGCCTGGGCGTCTGCGCTGTTGTTCGGCGGCGGATTCCCGGGACAGATCATCGAGCACCTCTATCCGATCCACATCGTGATCGTGCCCGTGCTGCTCGTTCTGTTTCTCGCCGCCCGCATCCGAAGCGGATATCTGAAACGGCCGGCGCAGCTGCCAGGGCCGGGACGCACCGAAGACAATGTCGTCGGGGTTGCGATCCTGCCGACAGCGGCAACGCGCGCGGGAGGTCTGCTGCTCGTCGTTATGGGCCTGCTCTTTTTCGTTTCGGCGACCTTCACCGTGAGCCCGATCTGGCTCTACGGTCCATCGTCACCCGCGGATGCATCCGCCGACAGCCAGCCAGACTGGTACACCGGATTTTTGGATGGAGCACTTCGCCTGATTCCGTCCGGCTGGGGATTTGTCTGGCTGGGCCACACCTGGGCGCTGGCCATCCTCATCCCGCTTGCGGTCGTCGGCGCGTTCCTTCTGGTCGTGCTCGCGTATCCGTTTATCGAGCAGTGGATCAGCGGCGATCACCGTGACCACAACCTGCTCGACCGACCCCGCAATACGCCGACCCGTACCGCGATCGGAGTCGCCGGCATGACCTTTTACGGCGCGCTCTGGGGAGCCGGAAGTGCTGACCTCATCGCGACGCATTTCCAGGTAACGCTCGAATCCGTGCTGGCGTTCTATCAAGTTCTGGCTTTGGCTGGCCCGATAGCGGGATTCGTGGTGACGCGCCGGATTTGCTTCGCGCTGCAGCGGCGCGACCGTGAGATGCTGCTCCACGGCTACGAGACCGGTCGCGTCGTGCGAATGCCCGGCGGTGAATACGTTGAGGTGCACCGGCAGCTCGACGCGTTCGAGCGGTGGCGTCTCGTCAATGCGAGTGACTACGCGCCGATCAGGGTGACGCCGGACGCTCGCGGCCACATTGGAGCCGGGATGCGGATTCGCGCGCGGCTGTCGGATTTCTTCTTCGAGGAGCGGATCGCGCCGGTGTCCAGATCGGATGCGGCGATCTCAGACCGGACGCCCTGATCATGTGGGCTGACCGTATGCTAGGCCGATGCCTTACCGGCCGATCCCGACGAAGGGCTGAGGTAGACAGAGTGAGGGGATGACGGGAATCGAACCCGCGTAATCAGTTTGGAAGACTGAGGCTCTACCATTGAGCTACATCCCCGCATCCGGAAGCCGAGCCTCCAGCGCGACGATCACTCTATCAAAGTCGATGGATGGCTCAGACACCGCCCACGGCGGTCCGGCACATCCGCTGTTATGTCGAAAATTCAGGAAATCCGTTCCGCCACAACGTGCGTGTGCCCGGAATCTGGTGGATCGCATCGACGACCAGTCGATGATCTCCTGAATTTCCGACAGAGTCGCAGTCAAGACCGCCGTCAGAGTGCCGCCGCGATGAGGTGCAGCTAGCCGTGCGCGAGTTCCTGCGGGAACTCCCACCTGCCGTTCGGCTGCGAGGCGAGTTCGGGTACCAGGTCCTCGAGCCTGGGCTGGGCGTGGCGTTCCGGCATGTACACGTTCGTGCTCCAGTCGTCACCGTTCCACCAACGCAACTGGAACGGAACATGCGGGTCGCGGTACCAACCCGCGGCGGGTGCATCCCGAACCGTTTCGGAATTGTGCGCATCCGTCGACGTCGCCATTTCAAATCCCCTCATTCGAACTGGTGGTAAAGATACGGTACGGCGGGGGCAGACCAAAAGCGACACCCCACAACGGGTGTTGCGATAACGGCTATAGACTTGCCAAGGTCAATTTTCGGGCGGCGAACGCGTCCCCGCTGTGCTGGCCAACCATGGATGACATCCCGGGGCGTAGCTCAGCTTGGTAGAGCGCTCGGTTTGGGACCGAGAGGCCGCAGGTTCGAATCCTGTCGCCCCGACTCGCAACACGTTTTGAGTTAACGAACACAATCAGGAGAAGTACATCGTGAAGACCACGGTCGAGAAGCTGAGCCCCACCCGCGCCAAGCTGACCATCTCTGTCACGCCGGACGAGCTGAAACCCAGCATCGAGCACGCGTACAGCCACATCGCCGAGCAGGTGAACATTCCCGGTTTCCGCAAGGGCAAGGTGCCGCCGCAGCTGATCGACCAGCGTGTCGGCCGCGAAGAGGTGCTCAACCACGCGGTGAGCGACGGCCTCGACAAGTTCTACCGCCAGGCGGTGCAGGACGAGAAGATTCGCGCCCTGGGGCGCCCCGAGGCCGACGTCAAGGAGCTTCCGAACGTCAAGGACTTCACCGGCGACCTCGTTGTCACCGTCGAGGTGGATGTTCGTCCCGACTTCGTCATTCCCAACTACGACGGGCTCAAGCTCGAGGTTGAGCCGGTCCAGGTCTCGGCGGATGACGTGCAGGACGAGTTGGATGCGCTGCGCAGCCGCTTCGGCACGCTGGTCACGGTGAACCGTCCGGCCAAGATGGGTGACTTCGTCCAGCTTGACCTGCTTGCCACGATCAACGGCGAAGAGGTCGACACAGCCAACAACATCAGCTACGAGCTCGGATCCGGTGAGCTCATCGAGGGCATCGACGAGGCGCTCGACACTCTGACGGCCGGGGAGGCGACCTCGTTCGAGTCGACTCTGGTCGGCGGCGACAGTGCCGGCGAGAAGGCGCTCATCGAGGTCACGCTGCTCGCTGTCAAGGAGCGCGAACTTCCCGAGGCGGACGACGACTTCGCCCAGATCGCGAGCCAGTTCGACACCATCAAGGAACTCAAGGCCGACATCAAAGAGCAGGTCGAAAAGTCGAAGGCATTCGGGCAGGTTGCCCAGGCCCGCGACATGATCGTCGACGTGCTCGCGGGGAAGGTTGACATCCCGGTTCCGCAGCAGCTCATCGACGACGAGGTGCACCGCCACCTCGAGAACGAGAACCGTCTCGACGATGACGTGCACCGCAAGGAGGTGGCGGAGTCGAGCGAGAAGACCTTCCGCAGCCAGATCCTGATCGACGCGATCGCGGAGCAGGAGGATGTGCAGGTCAACCAGGACGAGCTGACCCAGTACCTCATCCAGTCCGCTGCGCAGTACGGCATGGAGCCCGGCGAGTTCATCAAGGTGATCGACGAGAACGGCCAGATCCCGGCCATGGTCGGCGAGGTTGCGCGCGGCAAGACGCTGGCGCTCATCCTCGAGAAGGCGAACGTCGTCGACACCAAGGGCAAGAAGATCGACGTGACGCCGTTCACCGGTATCGCCCGCGACGCGGATGACTTCGACACGACGGATGCCTCGAATCTGATCGCTGCGGCCAATGAGCCGCACGACCACGATCACGATCACGAGGGTCACGACCACTCGCACTAGTGGCTCGCTTCGATTCGCCCGCCGACCTAGTTGCCTGCGACCTTGCCCGCCGCGATAACCAGCAGTCGCCGTGAGATGAGCCGCTCGCCGAAGATTTGCGCACGCGTTGCGAAACCGTGCACGACGCTCGGCGGCGGATTGCGCCGATCGAGGGTCTTCAGCGCGAGTCGCACGACATCGTCCGCGGCCGCCGCCTTGCCGACACGAGCACCCGGTCCGGAGGTGTCGAAGAATTCGGTCTCCGTCGCAGCCGGACAAAACGCGAGCACCTTCAGCCCGCTACCCATCGCTTCGTACCAGAGCGCCTCGGTGAAGCTCAGCACGAACGCCTTGGTTGCTCCGTAAATTGCCATCTTCGGAATCGGCTGGAATGCCGCAGCACTCGCAACGTTCACGAGCACGCCCGTGCCCTGCTGCACCAGCCTCGGCCAGAACTGCCGGGTCAGATCAACGAGGGCCGTCACGTTGAGCGTTACCTCGTTGTGAATCTGCACGGCATCCTCGTCGGAGAAGGCGTTGTGAGTGCCGAAGCCGGCGTTATTGATGAGCGAGTGAATGGGCAGGGCCAGCCGCTCCAGCTCGGCGGCGAGAGCGGATGCGGCGTCCGGAGCGGTCAGGTCAGCCGCGACCACCGTCGCCTCGATCGCGTGCGCCGCCTCGAGCTCCGACTTCAACGCCTCCAACCGGTCCTTGCGCCGCGCGACCAGGACGAGGTGGGCTCCGCGGGCGGCGAGTTGCCTGGCGAATTCGGCGCCAAGCCCTGAGCTCGCTCCCGTGATGAGTACGGTCGAGCCGCGGTAGTCGATGCTCACTCGCCGGGCTCGATGAGTTCGCGGGCGTAACCGGCCATCGAGCGCTGGTAGCGCGGAAGGTGTGGCGCGAGCGCGGCCAGCGCGACGCCTGCGCCCTCGACGGGTCGCCCAGCGCTGACGAGAACGAGCGCGCGAACTGCGAATGCAACATCCGCCAGTTCGCTGTCCGGTTCGAGTCGATCGAGCAGAGCCAGCGCCTCGTCGTAACGGCCGAGATTGCGCAGCGTGCTCGCGTACTGGATGAACGCCCGGCTGCGACTGGGCTCCGCCAGCCCGAGCTCGAGAGCGCGCTGGTATTCGACCGCGGCATCCGCCTCGAGGCCGCCGGAGTCGCGTGCGCCGGCCCGCTCGAAGGCCGCCTCGGCGTCATCCACGGGACGCTCGGCTGCCAACGCGTCGATACGCTCGATCACCACGTTGTCGCCCAACTCGTCGGACTGATCCCAAACGGCAGCGACTCGCGCGGCCCAATCGTCGGTGGTCATATTCTTCGCTCCCTGAACTCGTCGAAGGGATTAACGCTACTCGTGACGGGGCCTTCGACAGGCACGGGGACCCGATGCGGCGCGCCACGCTCTGCCGAGGGCGAACAGACCGATATGCCCGAGCGCGCTCCGATAGATTCGTGTCACAAGCAACAACTGAAACGGAGCGCGACAATGGCCCAACCGGCTTTGGTCAGCAGTATTTTCGACCAACTTCTGAGCGACCGCATCATCTGGCTCGGCTCTGAGGTGCGTGACGAAAATGCCAACGAGATCTGCGCCAAGATCCTTCTGCTCGCAGCAGAGGACTCCAAGCGGGACATCTTCCTGTACATCAACTCACCCGGTGGATCGATTACCGCAGGCATGGCCATCTACGACACCATGAAGTTCGTTCCGAACGACATTGTCACCGTCGGTATCGGCCTCGCGGCATCCATGGGGCAGTTCCTGCTCTCGTCGGGAACCAAGGGCAAGCGCTACATCACCCCGAACGCTCGCGTGCTTCTGCACCAGCCGTCCGGCGGCTTCGGTGGTACCGCGGCCGACATCCAGACCCAGGCCGGCGTCATTCTGGACATGAAGAAGCGGATGGCCGAGCTCACCGCTGAGCAGACCGGCAAGACCGTCGAACAGGTTCTCGTCGACAACGACCGCGACCACTGGTTCACGGCGCAGGAGGCGCTCGACTACGGCTTCGTCGACCACCTTCGCGAGTTCGCCTCCGACGTCGTCGGCGGCGGCGGAACCACATCAGACTCGAAGTCCAAGTAGAGCTCGAACCGAAGTCAGGAAAACAGATGGACAACTTCAATTTGGGCCAGGGACTGCACACGCCGTCCGCTGAGGCCCGCTACATCCTGCCGACGTTCGAGGAGCGCACGGCTTATGGCTACAAGCGTCAGGATCCGTACGCGAAACTCTTCGAGGACCGCATCATCTTCCTCGGCGTGCAGATCGACGACGCGTCTGCGGATGACGTCATGGCGCAGCTGCTCGTGCTCGAGTCCCAGGACCCCGACCGCGACATCCTCATGTACATCAACTCGCCCGGTGGATCCTTCACGGCAATGACCGCGATCTACGACACCATGCAGTACATCCGCCCGCAGGTGCAGACCTTCGCGCTCGGCCAGGCGGCATCCGCTGCCGCGGTCCTGCTCGCGGCAGGCGCGCCGGGCAAGCGTCTCGCACTGCCAAACGCTCGTATCCTCATCCACCAGCCAGCTGCCGGGTCGGAAGGATCGAGCCAGGCGTCTGACATCGAGATCCAGGCTCGCGAAATTCTTCGCATGCGCACGTGGCTCGAGGACACGCTCGCGTTCCACTCGAACCGCACAGCGGAGCAGGTCAACAAGGACATCGACCGCGACAAGATCCTGAGCGCGGCCGAGGCCCTCGAGTACGGCCTTATCGACCAGGTGCTCGCACCGCGCAAGAGCACACCGGCGCTCGTCAAGTAGACGTCACTGACGCCCGCCTTCCGCACCACACCTGTTGTGCAGGTACTTCGCAACTCGCGACCCCTCTTCGCCAGTAGAAGTGATACGAACGGGTCGAAGTACCTGCACAACAGGTGTGGGGGTGAGCGCTAGGCGGTCGGCTTCTTCTTGCGGCCGGCGAGCAGCAGGATGAGTGTCAGGATGACGCCGAGGCCGACAACCCCGCCGCCGATGCCGAGCACCAGGCCGAGGTTCGCGGATGGTTTGGCGAACGCATCCGTGCCGAGATGCGGATCGGGGGGCGCAACGCCGCCAGACTTGCCGCCGCAGTCCTGTGGATGGCTCGCCCCGACCGCGGGCGTAAACGCCCCGCTCGGCTTCCAGGTGAAGTTGTACTCGTTCGACACGATGTGACCGTCGGCCGACACGATCTGCCAGATGACCTTGTACTTGCCCGCCGCGCCGATGACCGGAGCGATGCTCATGCTCGGACCGGTTACCGTCACGCATCCGTTCCCGTAGTACCGGTGGTGCGCATCTTCGACGTCGAACGCGAAGCCCGCACCGTGGCCGGAGAGGTCGAGCAGGCCCTCGTTCGTCGTGATGATGAACCGCGACGGAAGCGTGCTGAGCGTCGCCCCCGACGCCGGGTCGGATGACACCAGGTAGTTGTGCGCAAACGCGGGCCCGGCGATCCCCAGAACGGATGCCGCAATCAGAACCGCGCCGATTCCCAGCGCAGTAGACCGCCGGCGGGCCGCAGATTTCATGAAATCACGGTACGGCACGCCGAAGTCACAATTATGTACGAACGCTGGCAGTGTCCCCGTCTCGGGTTAGGCTCAAACACACGCAATTTTTGTTGGAAAGCAGCAGGGGAGAGCAACCGTGGCCCGAATCGGGGAGAGCGCCGATTTGCTTAAGTGTTCCTTCTGCGGCAAAAGCCAGAAGCAGGTGCAGCAGCTGATCGCCGGTCCCGGCGTTTACATCTGCGACGAGTGCGTTGAGCTCTGCAACGAGATCATCGAGGAGCGTCTCGCCGAGGCCGGCGAGGAGTCGTCGACCGAGTTCGACCTGCCGAAGCCCAAAGAGATCTACGCGTTCCTCGAGGAGTACGTCATCGGCCAGGAGGCCGCGAAGATCGCACTGTCTGTCGCCGTTTACAACCACTACAAGCGCATCCGTGCCCGCAACACGCTCAGCTCGGCCGACCTCATCGACGATGTCGAAATCGCGAAGTCCAACATCCTGCTCATTGGTCCGACCGGGTGCGGCAAGACCTACCTGGCGCAAACGCTCGCCAAGCGGCTTAACGTGCCTTTTGCGGTCGCTGACGCGACCGCGTTAACCGAGGCGGGCTACGTCGGCGAGGATGTCGAGAACATCCTCCTGAAGCTCATCCAGGCCGCCGACTACGACGTCAAGCGCGCCGAGACTGGCATCATCTACATCGATGAGATCGACAAGATTGCCCGCAAAGCCGAGAACCCGTCCATCACGCGCGATGTGTCCGGCGAGGGCGTGCAGCAGGCGCTGCTGAAGATCCTCGAGGGTACGGTCGCATCCGTTCCGCCACAGGGCGGCCGCAAGCATCCGCACCAGGAGTTCATCCAGGTCGACACGACCAACGTGCTCTTCATCGTCGCGGGAGCCTTTGCCGGGCTCGAGGAGATCATCTCGTCGCGCGCGGGTAAGAAGGGCATCGGTTTCGGCGCCCCGCTGCACAGCAAGGATGATGACGTCAACCTGTTCGGCGAAGTACTCCCGGAAGACCTCCACAAATTCGGGCTCATCCCCGAGTTCATTGGTCGCCTGCCCGTCGTGACCACGGTCACACAGCTCGATCAGGTCGCGCTCATGGACATCCTCACGCAGCCGAAGAATGCACTGGTGCGCCAGTATCAGCGAATGTTCGAGATCGACGGTGTCGAACTCGAATTCGACAAGGATGCTCTCGAAGCCATCGCCGACCTTGCCGTACTGCGCAAGACGGGCGCCCGTGGGCTCCGCGCGATTCTCGAGGAGGTCCTCGGCCCGATCATGTTCGAGGTGCCGTCCACCGAGGATGTTGCCCGCGTCGTAGTCACGAAACAGTCTGTCCTCGAGAACGCGGCACCGACGATCGTCCCGCGCAAGGCTGTGCGCCCCGCCGAAAAGTCCGCGTAGCTGACCTAGCGTTCGCATCTCGTGAGGGGCGGCAGAAGGCCCTGTCCGAGCCAGTTTTGGGGCCTTCTGCCGCCCCTCACGAGTGCGCGCGCTGCGCACCCCTAGGCTGGACGGATCGTTCAGCCCATCGTCGCCGGCCTTGTCGGCGCGCTCACCGGATTCGCGAGCACGTTTGTGCTCGTGCTCGCCGGGTTGCGCGCCGTCGGAGCAACGCCCGCCGAAGCCGCATCCGGTCTCCTGACGCTGTGCGTCTGCCAGGCAGCGCTCGCGATCGTCCTGAGCCTGGTGTTCCGGATTCCGCTGTCCTTCGCGTGGTCGAGCCCGGGTGCCGCACTCCTCATCGCTGCGCACGCCACGACTCACAACTTCGGCGCTGCCGTTGGCGCGTTTCTCGTCTGCGGAGTTCTGATCGCGATCACCGGCCTCTGGCCGGCTCTAACCCGAGCGATAACCCGCATCCCGACCCCCATCGCCAGCGCGATGCTCGCCGGTATCCTGTTCCCGATCTGCCTCGCGCCGATCGAGGCATCCGTGAAGCTGCCGCTTCTCGCGCTGCCGATCGTGCTGGTCTGGCTCATCCTGTTCGGGCTCGCTCCGCGTTGGGCCGTACCCGCCGCGCTTGTCGTTACGATCGTCGTGGTGGGGATAACTGCGGGAACCGGCTGGTTGCACGGGAGTCTTGTCGCCCCGCAGCTGGCCTTCGTCCCGCCCTCGTTCCCGCCGCTCGTCATCGTGAGCCTTGGCATCCCGCTGTTCCTGGTAACGATGGCGGGTCAGAATGTTCCCGGATTCGCGGTTCTGAAGACATTCGGATACGAGGATCCGCCCGCGCGCATCATCCTTGTGAGTTCTGGTCTCGTGAGTGCTGTCGGCTCGTTGTTCGGCGCCCACGTCGTGAACCTCGCAGCGTTGAGCGCCGCGATCATGGCGGGACCGGATTCGCACTCGGACCGGTCAAAACGATGGATCGCATCCCTCACGGGCGGTGTCACATACGTGTTGTTGGGATTGGCCGCCGGGCTCGCCGCGTCCCTTGTCTCGGCCACTCCGCCGTTACTGATTACCACCGTGGCCGGCCTCGCGATGCTCGGAGCACTCGTGAGCGCGGTCGCCGCATCGCTCGAGGACCCAAACAACCGGATTGTCGCGATCGCCACGTTCCTCGTCGTTGCATCCGGCATCGTGATCGTGGGAATTGGTTCGCCGTTCTGGGGGCTCCTGGTCGGCGGGATCGTGATGCTCTGGTTGACCTGGAACCGGCGTCGTCGCGAGCGCAGGCTCGCGTCAGCACCGTCGCCTGCCACGACGGCGGAGCCGGAATGACGCGCGGGTACCGGATGTTGCACAAGCAATGACTGCGCTCAAAGAACTGCCGCTCTCGGTGCTCGACCTCGCGTCCGTGTACGAGGGCATGACCCACGCCGAGGCGCTCCGGCAAACGATCGAGACGGCGCAGCTCGCCGAGCAATTGGGCTATCGCCGGTTCTGGGTGGCTGAGCATCACGGAATGCCCGCGGTCGCCAGTTCGGCCCCTGCGGTCCTCATCGGTGCGATAGCGGATGCGACCAGCCGGATTCGCGTGGGCTCCGGGGGAGTGATGCTTCCCAACCATTCGTCCCTGGTCATCGCGGAACAGTTCGGGACGCTTGTCGCCCTCCACCGCGATCGGATCGACCTGGGCCTTGGTCGCGCGCCCGGCACCGACCAGTTGACGGCGGCCATCCTCCGCCGCAACATCGGCGCCGAGTCGGTCGACGACTTCCCGAACCAGGTCATCGAGCTTCTGGCCCTCTTCGGCACGATCCCGCCGCTTGAGAACGGTCTCGGCGCTCAGCCAGCAGCCCATCCGGGACTCGGCGATGCACCCGAGCTGTGGCTGCTCGGCTCAAGCGGCTTCAGCGCTCGACTGGCCGGGATGCTCGGCCTGCCCTTCGCTTTTGCCCACCACTTCGCCGGCGGGGACAACACCCCGCTCGCGTTTCAGCTCTATCGCGACAGCTTCGAGCCGTCGGTGATACTGAGCGAGCCGCACTCGATGGTAGCCGTCGCCACACTCGTCGGGGATAGCCAGGAGGATGCCGACCGGCTCGCCCTGCCCAACGGCCTGTACTTCAGTCGCCTACGTTCCGGCGCCCGTCCCGGTCGCATCCCGACTCTGGCGGAGGCAGAAGCGCACGCTTGGACGCCAACCGAGACCGAGTTCGTCCGCGAGCGCAACTCCCAGCAGGCGATTGGCGATCTGGAGCACGTGACGCGCCGGATCGAGGATCTCGCCACGGTCACGCAGGCCGACGAAGTCATTGTCGTTCCGCAGGGTCCGGACCTCGAGACGAAGCTGCGGACCCTGCGGGACCTGCGATAGATCGAACCGACCTACGGAACGGTCACAGCTGCGCTGGTTAGCGCCACCGTCGTGTGACCCGGTCGCGACGCGCTGACGACGAGCCGGATGTGGCCGGTCGACGCGATCCCGTCGGCGGCCGTCGGAGTGCATGTCGAGGCTGTTGCGCCGGTGATGTCGTTCCAGATGATGCTCGCCGGTGCCTCATGCTCCCACTCGTTGGTCGGCGTGACCGGGGAATTCCAGGCGCCGTACGACGCGCTGAGCACGTGACCAATTGCCACGGTTTCCGCGATCCTTACGGGAGTCGCCGGTGCGAGCAGTGCAACCAAACTGGTCGTGACGGGACCGCCCTGCACGAAGTCCGAGGTCTGGTAGATCTTGGAACCGGTCTCACTGACGTCAATGTCGCTTCCAAGATCCGCGGTGGTGACGGTGTAGTGGTTCGTCGTCGCTCCGGTGATCAACCGGGAGCCGCTGGGTATTTTCGGTTAGGAAATCACCGTCACGCCCGGACTGTTCTCGCCATAGCTGAGGTAACCCGGCGCTGTGGCGAAGACCGTTGCTGTCACTTCATTGCCGACGGCAACGCCGTCCGCCGCCGACAGCGTATAGGTGTAGCCGGTTGCTCCCGTGATGTAGTTCCAGGTTGAGCCGCCGTCTGTTGAGTACACCCACTGAACCTGCACGGTCGATGGCACACTCCATTTTCCCAGGATGGACAGCGTGAGCACGTTGCCGAGTTTCGCTGTGCCCGTGATCTTCAGGGGACTGGCCAGCGAGTTCGTGATCGGGCCGCCCTGCTCCACCGTGATGGCCTGCGCGGAGTCGCTCGCGGGAGTGAAGTCCGTCTTGCCCGCCCGCACCGTCACGTTGATCTCGTTGCCGAAATCGGCGTAGGCCAGCTGATAGCTCGAGGCCGTTGCCCCGGGAATCGCGGCGCCGGATCGAGTCCACTGGTAGGTGTACGTCAGGCCCGTCGCGTTCCATGTGCCGGTCGTTACACCGAGGACTTTGCCCACCGGTGCCGAGCCATCCGAACTTCCACCGGTAATGACGGGATCGGAGGTCGGGACGATCGCAAAGTCCGAGAAGATCGGCGTGCTTGCGAACGAGAATGTCGCACTCGGATATCCGGTCTTGAGAACGGTCAGCTTCGCGCTGATCGTCTTGCCGAAATCAGCTGCGGTGAGGGGATAGGTCACCTCATTGATATTGGTTCCCGTTGCCACCCCGTTGCGATACCACGCGACGTGCACCTCGGGATTCACTGTGTTCCATCCGGGCACTGTGAGGGTGAGAGTGCCACCAACGACAGCCGTGCCGGTGAGGGTGATCGGGCTGGTTGGCGCGATCGCCGCACCGGAGCGGACGATGACCGTCGTTCCGCCACTCGTGTAGCCCATCCGGTCGGGGTAAATCGTCAGCTGGATCTCCTTGCCGGCGTCGGCGGCCAGCGGCGTGTACGAACTCATCGTGCCCTCCGCAGTGGAGCTATCGGTCGCTGGATCGAACAGCTCCCAGTCATATTCGTAGCTCGTCGCCGTTGGCGACCACACTCCATTGCTCGCGACCTTGTACGTGCCCGCGCTGAGGGTGACCTTCGGTGCACTCAGTAGCTTGATTTGACCGTCCTGAATCGCATTGCTTACGGCGATCGTCTGCGCGGAGCCGTAGCCCGCTTTCGAGCCCGTGATCGTCACCTGCAGGTACTTGCCAAGCAGGGCGGTACCCGGGGTGTACGCGACGGCCGTTGCACCCGTGATGGTGGTCCACGGTCCGGTCGCGCTCGCTCCCGATGCCCACTGATAGTGGTAGGAGAGTCCGGTCTGATTCCAGACACCGGGCAGAGCCGTGAACGGGGCGCTGATCCCGTAGCCGTTGATCGACGCCGCATTCGACGAGGTGCCTGGCACCAGCGTCGCGCCGAGCGCAACGGTCGTGGAGGACGAAACCTGTGTCGCGGTCACGTAGTTGGCACGGCTTGCGGTGGTGATCACCCGGATGGGGTGGTTGAGGTAGATCGAGCTGGGCGTGAAAGTTGCGGCGGTGCCCCCGGCGCTCGCCGCGATCGACTTCCACGTCGTCCCGCTCTCGTACTGCCACTGGTGAGTCAGTGTCGGGTTTTGAACCAGCCACGAGATGGTGGGCGGAACGATGGCCTGTCCGACCTGGCTGGCCGGAAGCGTCGTCGGTCCGGACGGGATGATCGCACCCTTCTTGATGAGGATGCCCGGCACGGGATTCAACGCGTAACTGTAGAAATTGGTCGAAGCCGAACTGGGCACGGTAATGTCTACGGCCCAGTGCTCGTTGGCGTTGGCGTTCGCGCCAACGTTTTGGGTCGGCTGGTCGGTGAACGTGTTGAGCGGAGTCGAATCGTTCTCGTTGTACGAGTACCACTCGTACTGGACATCGCTCGCCGGGACAGCGGGCGAGAACGTGACGTTCGAGACGGTGTAAACACCCCCGACCACCGTCACCTTTGGTGTGGTGACCAACGTCAACTGATCAACGGCGACCTGCCCCAACTGACGGAAGCTGGAACCCGTGGTGTGTCCAGCCAGCGCGGCGGTTTCGTTGACGAACAGGTACTTGCCAACCAGGGACTGCGGGATCAAATAGCTGGACTTCGTCGCACCTGAAATCTTGCTGTATGGACCACTCGGCGAGGACGCGTACTCCCACTGGAATCCCAGCGAGGTCGGCGCGGGCAGCCAGAGCGGGGAAGCGGTAAGGGTGTCCCCGGTGCCGACGGTTCCCGATGTGGTGGCGATAAAGATAGTGGGCGCTGCGCCGGTCGCGACCTTGGCGGAGGCGGTAGTGACCAAGGTCGCGGTGGTGTATCCGGTGTCCTTGCGGGTCGTGATGACCCGAAGCAGGCGTCCGAGATAGCCGGACGTTGGGGTGAAGTTCGGGTCTGTCGCGCCCGCGATTACCTTCCAGGTCGTACTCAACTCGTATTCCCACTGGTAGGTCGAGGTTCCGGTTGTCGGTAACCAGCTCGGGCTGGGCGCTGACACCGTGACGCCGACCTGCGGAGTGGCGCTCAGCACGTTGGACCCGGTCGGTTTCGGCGCCGCACCCAGCTGGGCGACAATCGGACTCGTGCTTCCGTCCTGCCATCCGTCGTATTTGTGGGTCTCGGTTACCGTGACGTAATTGGTGCCAGCCTGGCCGAGGGTGAGAACGGGCTGGTTGAGGTAGTCCGTTGGCGTACCGTTGGGGGAGGTAACGACCCAGTCGACCTCGTCAATCGACTTCGCGATGGGATCCCAGACGCCGCCGGCGAGCGAGAAGCCCGCAGACGTCTTCTTGACCGTCGGTAGCGTGACGTTGTGGATCTGGGACTCCTGCAGCGTTCCTGCAGCGTCCGCGATTGTTTCGAACGGGTTGTAGCCGAGCTTGGAACCGTCGATCTTGACTCGAACCTGATCGCCATCGAGGTAGTCGGAGCCGGTCAGATCGAAGGTCGGCGACCCGCTGTTTTGCGCGTCGATCCAACTGCTGCCGTTCGGGCTCACCTGCCAGACGAAATTGAAGAGCACTCCGGACACCGACCATCCGCCCGGATCTACCGTCAGCGTGCTGCCAACGGCGTTGGTACCGGAGATGCTGGCCGCGGGCGAGGGTGTCACGAGTGTGCCGAAGTCCGGGTAGAAGCCGTTGGACGCGGCTGTCGCGTAGCCATAGCCGAAGCTGTAGCCGGTCACGCGCGCCGTGATGAATTCGTTTCGATCATCGGGCTGCAGCGTATAGCTCGACTGGGTTGCACCAGAGATCAGCTGTCCAGACTTGAACCACTGGTATGTGAAGTCCGTCACGTCCGGCGAATCCCAGACTCCGTTATCGACCGAGATCGTGTCACCGACGTTCCCCGAGCTCTGGCTGAGCGCGGGCGCTGTTGGTGCGTACAGGAAGAAGTCGCTCATGTGGGAGAGGTAGACGTCGACTTCCGCGTTGTCGCCGGATGAGATGGGGCCGGGCACCGTGACGACCTGGCGCACCCACTCCCAGGCCTCACTCTGATAATCGGCGTCGACACTCGCGTTGCTGCCGACGTACAGTTCGTAGTTTCCCGGCCCGATGTCTGAGAAGCTGAAGGAGCCATCCGCCGCCGTGTGAACCACCTGGGCATGCTCGCTCGGGAGGTCGGCGTTCCGACCCTGATAGTCGAGCTCGACTCGTACATTGGACAGCGCGAAAGTCGGGATGTCCACGTCGAAGACGGTTCCGCTGATCGTTGCGGTTCCCGACAGCTGCACATTCTGGCCGGCAACCGCAGTACCGTTGCCGATCAGGAACGGGGTCGCCTGAGTCGGTTCGCTTCCGCCGCCGAGGAATGTACGTCCGTACCTGGTCCCAGACGGCGAGTACGGTGCGGCGGCGGGCGGATTGAACTCGAGTGTGTAGTACCCGGGAGCGAGACCGCTCACCGTGTAAGTGCCCGTGGACGAGGTAACGGTACTCGGCGAATCCAGCGCCTCGGCGGATGTGAAGGAACTTGGAGTTCCGGTGAGACGGTACACGGTGACGTGCACCGCCCCGAGCTTCTCAGTGGCCGCGGGGCTGCCGTGCGTTCCCGTGACGGTTCCGGACACCGATCCGGCCTTGCCAACGACGAAGTTGTAACTCGATGTCTTGCTCGCGACGACACCGACCGTGCCCGCGCTCGAGAAGACCGTGCCGCCGCCTGAGTATTCCGGCGTGTAGGCCGGATGTGCGGAGGTGGCATCGAGCGCTTCGAGGCGGTAGCTGCCCGGCTCGAGACCGGGGATCGAGTAAGCACCGGAGCTGCTGGTCTTGCCAGTGCCCGCGATCGACCAGCCGCCACTCGGATCCTCGCTGTAGGCGCGAACGGTGTATCCCGAAACCGCGCCACTGGGGGCTTTCGTGACCTTGCCGGTGATCGTGCCGGACGCCGAAAGAGCGACGGTGATGTAGCCGTGGTCGTGCGAGGTGTCCACGGTATTGCCGAGGATCTCATAGTCCTGGATGTTGGAGGTACCGCCCAGGTACTGGAAGAAGGTCGTTGACGTTGCGCTGAACGACAGGGTGTCAGTACTGAGCGGGAGCGCCGCAAACGTGAAGGCGCCCGTCGAGCTGGTCTTGGCGGTCGCATCAACTGCCGCCGCGTTATTGGTGACATTCACCCCACTGACGGTGACGCCGGAGAGTGGCAACCCGGTCGGACCGTGGACGACCCCGGACAGCACGGTTGTATCTGCCTGCGCCGATGTGGCGACCAGGAGAGCACCCACCATCGCTGCGATGGCGATGGCGGAAGCGATTCCCCACTTGCGGAACGATCGCGAACGGGATGTGCTGGACATGGTGCTCCTCAGGACAGTCAAACTGGGCCGAAGTCAGTCTGAGCGTCCATGAGCACCATCCAAATAGGTACTCGCTACTCGTTTTGGTCGGCAGCACTCACGAAACGGTGACGATTACGCTCGAGCCTTCGTACTCCAGGTAGCCGGGGGCCAACGCCGTGACGTCGGCCTGGACCTTGTCACCAACCGCCACTCCATTGGCAGCGGTGAGCGCGAGTGTTGTCCCGGACTGCCCATTCAGATATATCCAGGTCGCGCCGTTGTCGTGCGATATCCACCACTGGAGCGTGACGGTCACGGGCGTGTTCCATGTCCCGTTCACGCTCACCGTCAGCACGCTGTTCAGCGTGTGCGGGCCGGTGACGGTCAGCGGGCTCGCCAGGCTGTTCTGCGCATACGCGCCGGTATCCACGGTAACGGCCTGGCTGAGATCAGTTGCCGAAGTGTAGAACGCCTTCGACCCCGTGACACTGACCGTTAGCTCGCTACCGTAGTCGGGGCCGGCAAGCAGGTAGCTGCTCGCCGTGGCTCCGGGAATCAGGACCCCACTGCGGTACCACTGGTAGGCGTAGGTGAGGCCGGCCACGTTCCAGGTCCCCGAGCTGGCGGTGACCACGTGGCTAACCTGAGGCGTGCCGCTGATCTCTGGGTCGACAGTCGTGCTCAGCGCCACATCCGAGAATGTCGGCCCGGAACTCGCGAAGGTCGCGGTGTACGTTGGGTACCCGTCCTTGGTCGCGGTCACCTTCGCAGTTATCGTCTTGCCGACATCTGCGGCCACGGATGTGTACGTGAGCAGGTTGACGTTGGTGCCGGTGGCGACGCCGTTGCGATACCACGTCACCTGAACATACGGGTTGACCGTATTCCAGCCGGGAACGCCGATCGTGAGCGTTCCGCCCACGATCGGCGTTCCCGTGAGAGTAATAGCGGCAGTCGGGGCGATCATGGCACCCGAACGCACCGTGATGGTTGAGCCGAGTCCGCCGTTGTAGTTCAGGCGCGACGGGTAGACCGTGAGTGTGATCTCTTTGCCGGCGTCCGCGGCCAGTGGCTTGTACGACGACAACGTACCCTCGGGGGTCGACGCGTCCGTGGCCGGGTCGAAGAGTTCCCAGTCGAAGCTGTAACCCGTTGCGGCCGGAACCCAGGTTCCCGGATTCGACACCGTGTACGTGCCCGCAGAAAGCGTCACCTTGGGCGCCACCTTGACTCTCAGCTGGCCAGGCTGGAGCTGGGCTGACACGGCGTAACCCGTTCCCGGAAGGTAACCCGTCTTCGATCCGCGGATCGTGACTCGGAGGTACTGCTGGTACAGGTTATCCGCCGGAGTGTATGTCACCGCGGTGGCTCCCATGATCGTCGTCCACGGCCCGGTCGGCGACGCACTGGATGCCCACGTGTATTGGTAGGTCAGGCCGGGAACGTTCCAGGTGCCCGGGACCGCGGTCCAGACCGAACCCACGCCGTAGCCGTCGATACCGGGAGCGTCCACTCCCGTTCCGACGATAGGAGCGGCGCCCGCCGTCGGCGTCGTGGTTCCGGAAGTGACCGAGACGGTCGTGTAATTGGTGCGACTCGCGGTGGTGATCACCCGGACGTGCCGTGCGTTGTAGGTCGAACTCGGCGTGAAGGTCGCTGCGGTGCCGCCCGCGCTGGCGGCGATCGACTTCCACGTCGTCCCGCTCTCATACTGCCACTGGTACTTGAGGGTGGGGCTCTGCACGAGCCATGAAATCGTCGAGGGCACAATGGTCTGTCCTACCTGGCTCGCCGGCAGGGTTATGGCCCCGGAGGGAACCGTACTTCCGAGCTGCACGAGAATGGGCGTCGTCGAAGCGTAGGTGTAACCACCCGTGTTCAGAACCACCAGCGTGAGCACCCAGTGCGACTGGGGATGTGCGGCGAGATTGCGCGTTGCGGGGCTGGACCCAGAGTCATCAACCAGGTTCGCGTCATTTTCGTCGTAGTACTTCCAGTGGTATTCGACGTCACCCGCGGGGATGGCCGGAGAGAAGGTCGCGCCTGTCGCGGTGAACTGCGCACCGACGTGCGTGATCTTTGGAGTCGTCAGGAGCGTGAGCTTGTCCGCGTGAATCTGGCCAAGCGGGAAGGCAAACGGTGTGCTGGCCGCGTGGCCGGCGAGAGCCGCATCCTCGACGACCTCGAGGTACTTGCCAACGAGACTCGCCGGAATGACGTAGCTCGCGCCGGTAGCCTTCGAGATCTTGGTGTACGCGCCGGTGCTGGTTGCGGAGTACTCCCACTGGTACGTCCGCGTTGTTGGTGCAGGCGACCAGGTGAGACCTTCAGTGACCGTGTCACCTGTGCCGAGTGTCCCGGTAAAGCCGGTGTGCACGACGACGAGTTTGGTCGCGAGGGCGACTTTGGCGGTCGCCGCTGAGACGAATGTCGCCGTCGCGAATCCGACATCCTTCCTGGTCGTGATCACCCGAAGCGCGTGACCGACATAGCTCGCGACCGGCAGGTATGCGACCGCGGTCGCACCGGTGATGCTCTTCCAGGTGCTGCCCGTCAGGTATTGCCACTGGTAGATGGATGCGCCGGAGGCGGGAACCCAGGACGGGCTCGGGGCGGTCAGCGTGTTGCCCACTTGAGCCACGGTCCCGCCGAAGACGGCAGTGGTTCCCGTGGGAATCGGTGCGGTCCCGACCTGGGCAACAAGGGTGCCTGTGCCTGCGTCCGTCCATCCATCGCGATGGTGGCTGACCGCCGCGGTGATGTAGTCGCCTGCCGTGTAATCAGCCGGCGGAAGCACGGCCAGCGGAGAGTACGAAGTGCTGGCCCCGCTGCGATCCATGACCGTCCAGCTCACGGTCTGGTTGTCGAATGCGGCTGGGTTCCAGACGCCGCCAACGATCGAATAGCCGGCAGAGGTCTTCTTGATGGTGGGAGCGGTGACCAGCTGGATCGGCGTTGTGCTTACCGGGTCACCGTCGATCGCAATGGCCGCGTTATTGAAGTAACCCTCCTTCATCCCCGTGACGATCACTCGAATCTGGGCCGACGCACTGTAGTCATCCCCGTTCACGACGACTGTGCGACCAGTCCCGCTATCCATGTCAATCCAGGCCGATCCGGCGAACACCTGCCACTGGAAACCAAAGGTCGTCCCCGACAGCGGCCAGGTGCCGGGGTTGGCCGTTAGTGTTTGTCCTACGGCAGTCACTCCGCTGATGGTCGGCGCAACGCTCGGGTCCGGCATTGTCCCGTCGTTCGGAACCACACCAGCGGTCGGTGTATTCGCCTGCCCGTATCCGAAGCTCGTCGCCTTGACGATCGCATGGATGTACTGTCCGATGTCTGCGGGCTGAAGCGTGTATGTCGACTGGGTCGCACCCTTGATGACGGTTTGCGACGTGCTGCGCAGCCACTCATAGCTGAAGGTGGCGTCCGGCGCGGTCCACGTGCCGGGGTCTACCGACAGCGTGTCGCCGATTACCGCGCTCGCCTGGTTGATTGTGGGCGACACGGTGTTGTACAGCCCGCCGCCGGCGGAGGTCATCTCGGGGTTAACGTGCGCCACATCGCCGGACGCGAGAGGAGTGGGTACGGGGATAATCTGCCGCACGTAGAGTTGGTTTTCGTGGCCAGAGTCTGGGCCGGTGCCCGGGAGGCTGCCAACCCAGAGGTCATACGTCCCGGGGCCGAGACCCGAGATCGTGAACGAGCCGTCCGGCGCCGTGTCTACCGCCCGTGCCTGCTCAGCAGGGTCATCGTGATCACGACCGATGTAGTCAGCGCTCACCCGGATATTCGAAACGGGTGTGACGTTGTCGGCCGCGTCAACGACGGTTCCGGTGATGGTCGCACCCGCCGTGAGCTGAACGTTTTGGCCAGTTGAGACGGTGCCGTTCGCGATCTGGACGTAGCTGGCAGTTGTCGGATCATCGCTGCTGCCGAGGAACGTTGACCCATACTGCGTTCCGGACGGAGACAGCGGTGCGGTCATCGATGGAGCGAACTGAAGCGTGTAGTAGCCCGGAGCCAGACCGGACACAGAGTACGTCCCGTTGCTTGCGGTGACACTCCCGGGGGAGTCCAATGCCGTTCCCGCGGTGAACAGACCGGGAGTGCCCGTGAGGCGATAGACGACGACGCGCACGCCAGACAGGTTCTCGGTCAGGCTTGCGTGAAGGCCGGTCACGGTGCCGGAAACTGTGCCGGCTTTGCCGAGTGCAAAGTTGTACGCGGCCGCCTTGCCAGCGAGAACACCCACCGTTGTTGCATCAGTGAGGTCAGTCGAGCCGCCCGAGAATGAGGGCGAGTACAGGGGATGGGCCGACGTGAGATCGATCGCTTCCAGCCGATAGCCACCAGGCTCGAGTCCGGTGAATGAGTATGCGCCTGTGCTGCTGGTCTTGACAGTGGCAGCGACCGCCCACGTTCCGCTTGTGTCCTGCGAATACGCGCGAACGGTGTATCCGGCGAGGTTTCCGCTTGGCAGCCGAGTTACCTTTCCGCTGATGCTGCCCGACGCGGCAAGTGCTGCCTGAACGTATACCTGTTTGCCGTCGTTCCAGGAGAGTACCTGGGCGTCGTATTCATTTGATGTCTGGCCGAGGAATTGAGCAAAGGTTTTGGAGGTCGCGCCGAACCACAGCGTCGACGTCGCACTCGTCAGCGAGGCGAAGGAGAATGCGCCGGTCGAGCTGGAGGTTGTGGTCCCGTTGATGGATTCTTCGCCATCATAGAAAACGCTGACAGCCCTAACGACCACACCGGCAAGCGGTTTGCCGTCCGGCCCGTGCACAATGCCAGAGATCGGCGCGGGAGCCGCGTTTGCGGCCATCGGTACCAGGAGTGCCGCAACCATCGCGGACAGGGCCGCGGCCGCGACGAGCGCGATCGTGCGGATGGATCGCTTGCGTGACGTTGGCGACATGGTGCTCCTGAAGTTGACTGGACAAGCCGAGCACAGTCTGTCGTGACCGCACCGGTACCCCCATAGGTAGCCCATACTCGGCTTCGCGAGAACGGGCTACCAATGGGATTAGTGGAGAGTCGTCGCGGTACTGGTCACCGATGTTGTCGGGTGTCCCGGCCGTGACGCGATGATCACGAGGCGGACCATTCCGCCGGTCGCGAGCGCATCCGCAACGGTCGGAGTGTATGTATTGGACTCCGCACCATCGATGTCGACCCAGGCCGATGCCGACGGCGCCTCGTACTGCCAGTCGTAGTGGGTCGAGACCGGGAAGTTCCATATTCCTAGCGTCGGTGTCAGCTTGGTTCCAAGAGCCACCGTCGCCGGCAGGGTCAGTTTCGAGAGCGTGAGAGCGCCACCCGCGTCGATGGTGCGCGGTGTGGTCTCGAACTGCTGGGTCAGGTAGTTCGCACGATGGGTCGTGACGACCACCGTGACATCCTCGGCCTCATCCGCCACGGTGAGTCGGTAGGTCTTGCCGGTTGCCCCGAGGATGCTGGCATGCTCGCGCTGCCACTGGTAGGTGAAGGTGAGACCCGCAACATTCCAGGTGCCCGGATTCGCGGTCAGCGTCCCGTCGACGACCGGACCGCCCGAGATCGAGGGATCGATGACCGCCGTCGGCACGATGGCCGCGAGTGCCGTCACGAAGTGCACGGTGTACGTCGCGCCGGTGTACCCCGTTTTGCTCACGGATTCGGTGACGGAGATCGCCTTGCCAACGTCGGCCGAGGTCAGCGTGTAATTCGCGGCCTGCGCTCCGCTGATCTTCGCCGTCCCGCGATACCACTGGTACAGGATGCTCGGATTCGTCGAAGACCAGGTCACGGTCGCCGCAGACGCGAGTGTGCCCGCCCGTCCCAGTCCGGTAACGGTCAGGGTCGTCGACGGTGTCAGCTTCGCACCCGCTCGCGCAGTCACGGCTCGTGCTATCGAGTTGTAGTCCGCCTTGTGCGCGGTTACGGTCAGGCGGATGTAGTCGGTGCCAGCAAGCGCCGAGGGGATGTAGGTGTTCGCTGGTCCGTCCTGCTGGAAGATCGAACTACCGGTGACCGGGTCAATGACCTCCCAGAGGTAGCTCTCCGTCGTGCCCGCGACATTCCAGGTGCCTGCGGTCGCCGTTAGTTTGCCAGAGCTCGCCGCCGTGACCTTCGGAGCCACCGTATTGAGCAGCGTCCCATCGCCGACGATCGTGCTTTCGTCGATGTTTGTGGTCGCCGTTGGATAGCCGGCTCCCTTGGCAGTGATGAGCACGGAGAGCGTGTCCGCGAAGTACTGCGGCGCGATCGCGTATGTCGACTTGGTTGCACCGGAAATGGCCACGAAGTTTCCGCCGGACCGCCAGCCCCACTGGTAGCCAAAGGTGAGGCCCGCGACCGACCAGGTTCCCGGGGACACGCTGACAACCGATCCAATGGCGACGTTCCCGCCGAGCTGCGGAGCGTTTGCCGCTGCTCCCGGAGTTGGCGTCACCGCGGACGCGAGGACCGTCTGTGTCGTCGAATATACGGTTGCGGTGTTGTAGCCAGCGGACGACGCGACGATTCGGACCCGCAGTTTCTTGCCCAGATAGCTCGGCGTCGGCACAAAGGTGCCACCGGTCGCACCGGAAATCAGCTTCCAGGTAGAACCGGAGAGATACTCCCACTGGTGAGCGATAGTCGTCGGAGAATTAACCGTCGTCCAGGTTGCCGCCGTCGGCGCAAAGAATGTCGATCCGACACTGCTCGTGCTGACGCCCATGGCCAGACTGCCGGTTGGCGTCATCGTGCCGGTCTGCACGGTGATCGGGAAGCTGTTGCCATCGGTGGCCTGACTCGACGATGGGATGACCTCGACGGAGGCGTGTTGCGCCCCAACGGTCGCAGTGGGAAGCGTCGGCGTCGATGTAATCACGAGGATCGGGGTGATCCCATCCGGTTGGGAAATTCCCCAGTGATAGGAGTACGAGGTTGGCGTCGGGCTCCACGTTCCGGTAGTGACCACGAAGTTGGATCCGCTGCGTTTCACCGTTGGAGCAGTCTTCATGATGAAGCTCCCCTTCGCAATGGTCTGCCCGCCATACGTCGTGTTGGCGGATGTGTACCCGGAGGATGAAGCAGTGATCAGGATGTAGAGCTGCTTACCCACTGTCGTCGGTGGGATTATGAGCGTCTGGGAGGTTGCCCCGGTGATCGGCTGCTTGGTCGCGCCGCCATCGGCGCTTGTCTCCCATTGGTAGCTGATCTTGTCTGCACCGTTCCCGTTCCAATCCCCGCCCAGGAAAGTGACCAGCGAATTCGACTCAACCGTGCCGACGAACTGCATCGGGGTCGAAGGAGCGGGGTCTAGCACCGCCGCCGCGCCGACACTTACGGCGGGCGTTCCCGCCGTAATGAAGACATCCGAGGGGTATCCCGTCAGTTTCGTGGTCAGGACCGCTCGAATCGAATGGTTCAGGTCCGCCGCGACGGGGATGTAGTAGTTCAGGGTCGCGTGGGTGATGCTCGCCCAGGTACTCCCGGTCTTTCGCTGCCACTGGAATGTGAGTCCGTCAATTGACGGCGTCCAGGTTGGCGCTGGCGCATCCATCTCGACCCCGACCTGGTCGGCTGTCGCCGTGATCGTTAGCGCGCCGCTTGGCACGGGGGCGTTGCCCTGCTGAACGACCGTCTCCGCAGTCTGGAACGTGGTGTAGCCGTTGAGGGTGCGCAGAACCTCGACATTGACGTACTTGCCGGCGAGACCGGCCTTGGGGAGTGTCGCCTGGTTGTAGCCCTGCAGCAGGGTGCCGTCGGAGTTGTAGACGTGCCAGATTACATTCGTGCTTCCCGATGTCGGCGACCACGTGCCGACGCTCATCGAGTACGACGATGCGCCCTTGGTTAGTACGGGTGCCTTCACTAGTGAGATGACGCCGGAGAGTATCGTCACCGGATCGGAGTCCGTCTGGACGGGGTTGTATCCCTCCAGCGTGGCAACGATGTGAACCCGCAACAGCGGTCCGGCGGTGAGGTCGTTCGCAACCAGCGGATGCGTGGCGCCGGTCGCGCCGACGATGTCGTTCCAGGTCGTTCCGCCGTCGGGACTGGCCTGCCACTGGTAGCTGAACAGCGGTGAGACACTTTCGGCTCCAACGAGCCAGCCCCCGGGGTCGACCGCGACGGTCTTTCCGACGTGCGGATCACCGGTGATCGAACTGGAACTCAGGAACTGGAGGCCGTTGCTGTTTGCGACGTCCGCGGTCTGCGCAGTCATGGCCGATGCCGTCCCGTAGGCGAAGTTACTAGCCGTGATTCGGAATGAAATCTTCGCTCCCGCGTCGGCGGGCTGCACCTGGTAGGCGGTCTGTGTTGCTTGGGGGATGGGCTGGCCGTTTCGATACCACTGAATCAGTGGCTCGGAATCAATCGACGGGCTCCAGACTCCATTATTCGCGAACAGTGTCTCGCCGACCGCGAGAGACGTCGCGATGTCGATGGACGGGGCTGTAGTCGGGTGGAGCCCGAGCGGATCTTTCTTCACTACCGTGAGGAAGTCCCCGAAATTCTCACCAGACGTGATGGCGTTGCCGAGGTCGAGCTGTTCCCGTTGCCAGGTCGTGTCCTCGCCCGGCAGGGGGGTGCTGTCAGTGGAACTGCCGACCGTGAAGGTGTAGTGCCCCGGGCCGATCCCCGGGAACGAGAAGGAACCGTCTGCCGCGGTGAGCGTCGTTGCGGCGCCGTCATTCGAGAACTCGTCCGGAAACTGGCCTTTGTAGTCGAGTGTGATCCGAACATTGGGAAGGCCCGGACCCGTGGGCGCCAGGGAATCTCTGACCAAACCGTGCACCGTCGCTGCGGCAACGAGCTGGACGTTGGCGTTCTTTGCTGCCGTGCCACTGACGATGTCGATCGCCGTGCCGTCGACCGATTCATCCGTCGATCCGAGGAAGGTCCGTCCGTAGACCGTGCCGGATGGCGATGTTGGCGCGGTTGTTCTTGGCGCGAACTCGAGGGTGTAGTAGCCCGGGGCAAGCCCCGTCACGGTGAACGTGCCGTCGGACTTGGTGAGCACCGAGCGAGCGGCGTTCGGCGCTGAGGTGGTCGAGGGCGGCTGGGTTCCGAAATAGTACGGTGTGACTCGAACGTCGGCGAGGTTTTCGATGGCAGAGGAATGGATGCCCGTGACCTTGCCAGAGATCGTTCCCGACTTGCCCAGTCTGAAGTTGACCGTCTGGGTGACGCCAGTGACGACCTCGTAGGTATTCGAGAGATCGATTTCAGTCGCGCCGCCGCCGAACTGCGGAGCGTAGGTTGGCGTCGCGCTCGTCGGGTCGAGTGCTTCGACCTGGTACGTACCGGGAACCAGTCCACCAATCGAGTACGCGCCAGATGTCGATGTCTTCACGCTGGCAACGTGGGTTGTCGTGCCATCGTCGCCAAGCGAGAACGCCTCGACCGTGTAGTTGTGGAGTGGGGCACCGGTTGTCGTCTTGACCGTTCCGCCGATCGCTCCACCGCCGGAGAGCGTTGCCGTGATGTATGAGTGATTGCCGCCGCCGGGCGCGAGGGTAAGTTCCTGGGCGTTGGTGACATCCGTCGTGTTGCCCAGGTACTGAAAGTAAGTGGTCGCGCTCGCCGAAAACGAGAGGGTGTACTGGCCCGCTTCGAGAGTCGGGAACGAGAAGACGCCGGTCGTGCCAGTGCTTGCCGTTGCCACGGCCGTGGGCGTCGGGGAGCTCTCGTAGTCGAGCGCCGTCACCGTAATCGACTTGAGCACGGCACCGGTCGGGCCATCTACCGTGCCGGACAGGGCGATCGTGGTCGCCTGCGCCGAGAAGGGGATGAGCAACGCCCCGACGACAGCCGCGATCACCGCCAATGCACAAACGACAAGAATTCGAACGGTTCGTGCGGGTACTGCGATGGACATGCCGCTCCTATGTTTCCCAAGGGGATCGGAGCTAAGTCTGCGCAGTAAGCCCGACGTGCGCGATGAGTAGAAACTACCTACGCGAGCCTATTTCAGGCCGCGCCGCTTCAGGAGTGGTTCGATGTCGGCGTCCCGGCCGCGGAAGTCGCGAAATGCCTCGAGCGGATCCTTCGATCCGCCGACGCCGAGAAGGCGCTTCCGGAAGCGGTCGCCATTCGCCCTGGTCATCCCGCCGTTTTCCTTGAACCACTCGACGGTGTCTGCATCCAACACCTCGCTCCAGATATACGAGTAGTAGCCGGCGTCGTAGCCGCCGGAGAACGTGTGCGCGAAGTACGTGCTCGAATAGCGCGTCGGTACCGCCGGGTTGTCCAGACCAAAGCTGGCCAGCGCCTTGGCTTCGAAGTCGGCGACATCCGTCACCGTTGCCTTCGAATCGATGAGGTGCCATGCCTGATCGAGCATCGCGGCGGCCAGGTACTCGCTTGTCTTGAAACCCTCGTTGAACGCGGATGACGCTTGTACCTTGTCGACGAATTCCTGCGGCATGGGCTCGCCCGTCTGGTAGTGCTTCGCGTAGTTCGCGAGAACCTCGGGCCACAGCATCCACATCTCGTTGACCTGGCTGGGGAATTCCACGAAGTCGCGAAACACGCTTGTGCCCGCAAATTTTGGGTACGTCACGTGGGCGAACAGGCCATGAAGCGCGTGTCCAAACTCGTGGAACAGGGTGCCGACTTCGTCGTAGGTGAGCAGGGTCGGCTCGCCGGCAGCGGGTTTCGGCACGTTGTGGTTGTTCACGACCGTGGTCGGGAAACCCAGCAGTTCGTTCTGGGAACTGAGCGAGTTCATCCACGCGCCGCCGCGCTTCGAGTCACGGGTGTACAGGTCGTAGAGGAACAAGCCGACGGGTGTTCGGTCCTCGTCCATGACCTCGAAGATGCGCACCTCGGGGTGGTACCCAACGAGGTCTTTGCGTTCGCTGAAGTTGATGCCGTAGAGCTTGTTGGCTGCGAAGAAGACGCCGTCCTGCAGTACCCTTTCCGCCTCGAAAAACGGTCGCATCGCGGTGGTGTCCACGTCGTACTTCGCCTTACGGACCTTCTCCGAGTAGAGGTCCCAGTCCCAGGAGGCCAGGTCGAACGAGTCGCCCACGGTGTCCTGGAGGTCCTTTTGTTCTGCCTTGGCGTTGCGCGCCGCGGGGGATGCGAGCTTCCGCAGCATCGCGTCGACCGCCTCCGGGGTTTTCGCCGTCTCATCCGACGTCACGACGGCTGCATGGTTGGGGAATCCGAGCAGAGCTGCCCGCTGGGCGCGAAGACGAGTGATTTCGAGAACGTTGTCGCGGTTGTCGTTGTCATTGTCGCGGCTGCTGCGGCTGCGGGATGCCGTCATGATTCGCTCGCGGAGGTCCCGGTTGGTGAGCGACGACAGGTAGGGATGGCCGGTCGGCAGGACCAGCGTGATGAGGTACTTTCCGTCGAGGCCGCGTTCCTTCGCTGCCTCGGCGGCAGCCGAGACTTCACCGGCGCCCAGACCATCGAGCTCGATCTCGGTGTCCACCACGACCGCAAGGTCGTTGGTGTCCGCAAGCAGGTTTTTCTCGAACTTCGTGCCAAGAGTCGCCAGGGTCTGGTTCAGGTCGCGAAGCACCTTCTTGTCCGCGTCGTCGAGGCCCGCGCCCGCGACCGTGAACTCGGCGTAGTAGCGCTCAACCAGATACAGCGACTCGGGATCGAGGTTGAGGGACACCCGCGTCTCGTAGAGGGTCTTGATCCGCTCGTACAGCCGAGGGTTCAAACGAATCGCATCCTGATGGGCCGCGAGCAGGGGAGCCATCTCTTCTTCGAGTTCGTTAGTGAAGTCGGTGCTGTCGGCCGATGATTTGTTGAAGAACACCTCGACGACTCGCGTCAGCAACTGTCCGCTCTTCTCGAGCGGGATCAGGGTGTTATCGAAGGTCGGGGCATCCGGATTATCGGCAACGGCGGTGATCTCGGCGAGGTGTTCCTCGAAGCCCTGGTCGAATGCCGGACGGTAGTGGGCATCGGTGATCTCCGCGAAGGGCGGTAGCCCGTATGGGAGCTTGCTCGGTGAAAAGAACGGATTGGTCATGCCTCGAGCCTATAAGCCGACGCCGAGCATGCAAAGAATCATTTGCAAACAAAATGTTGCAAAGAATGCTTTGCAATGCTATCTTTGCATCATGAAGGCTGGCGAGGATGTGACCGAGCGCAACGGCGCGGACCGCGCGGATGTCGCGCAGGCCGACGAGGCCCGCACCAACGGACGCCTGTACAAAAATGATCGCGACCTGGATGTCGAGTCGCTCAAGGCACTCGCGCATCCGCTGCGCGTGCAGATCTTCGACGCCCTTTCGACCTACGGCAGTTTCACCGCAAGCGGTCTGGCCGAACGACTGGCGGAGTCGAGCGGTGCGACCAGCTACCACCTGCGCCAGCTCGAGAAGCACGGCTTCGTGCGCGAAGTCGATGGAAAAGGAACCAGCCGCGAACGGTGGTGGGAGCGAGTTCCCGGTTCGGTGAACATCGGCTCGAAGGATGCCACCGAGACGCCGGCCGGCCGATCCGCCGCAAACATGATCTTTCGACAGCTGCGCTTGAACGAAGAGAGACTGCTATACGACTATGTCGAGAGAGCGCACAACGATCTTTCGACCGAGTGGCAGGACGCCGGCGCCGTTTCGACATTCAATACCCGGCTAACCGCTGCTCAACTTCAGCAATTTGTCGTCGAAGTTGCGGCTCTCACCGAGAAATACGTCACGCCGTTCAAGAGCCAGACCGTGCCGGGTGCGCGTCCGGTACACATCGTTTTCCACGCGTTTCCGGTCATCGATGCCGAGGTCACCGACGAGTCGGGCGTGGATCAGGCACGACACAAAAATACCTGAACCGGGCCGTATTTTGGCCCTTATCGCCACCACCGGAAATGTCGGTGGTTGCCCGTAACTTGAGTCCTAGAAACGAGGTGGAAGTCTTGTCAGCAACAACAGTTTTCCAGCGGTCCTGCACCACAACCATTCACCGTCCGACCGTCGATGTCGTGGCCGAAAAGCTGGCTCGCCGACTCCTCGCCTGGACGACTCGCCGTCAGCAGTCGGCACGCATCACACACGAGCGCATGGCGCTCATCCGCGACAATGAGCGCGTGAAGCTGTGGGCGGGCTCCGCTCTCGGTCACTGATCCCGCGACGCAAAGCCAGCACCCTCTGCGAACAGTCACTCTTCAATCGACCACGGCGTCCTAGCGCCAACCGTTTTCCTCCGGTGGATCGGATAGTGACTGTTCGCAGGGGGTGCTGCAGTTAGCGAAGCCAGAGGCGATGCAGCTCTTCGCGGCTGCGGGCGGATTCGGCGTAAGCGTCTCGACGGGCGCTTTTCTCGGACAGTCTGACCAGTCGGCGGCGGATATTCCTGGTGCGATCCGCGAGCAGAGCGATCGCGCGGGCGAGCGTGGGATGGAGGAGTTTTTCTGCGGTGGTCATGGATCCACCATGATGTGACCCGTCCGGGATCTCGCGTCGATTGACGAAATTTGTCAATCGACCGTGCATCCCGCTGGGGCGAGGTTCAAGATGGGCTCATGAGCGTGACGATTGACGTGACCGGGCTGACGGCCCAGGACTACCGTTTTGCGCCGTCCGCACTCGCGGAACTTGGCTCGGCGCTGCACCTTCTGGTTGAACCGGGTCATCACCCGACCAGAGGCGGATGGGTCGCAGCCGTAACCGCAGCGGTCGATCCAGGCCTGCTCGATCGAGTGGTCGAGATGGACTATCTCTGGCGTACATCGCGGTCCGACATGTTTCTGCCTGCCGTTCCTGGAGTTCACCTGACCGCCGAACTGGATGTCGTCGACCGGCTCTCCGACGAGACCTGGGTGAACGCGGCCCTCATTACCAGCAGCTGTGGAACCGTCGCGCTCCATCCCGACTATGGCTCACCGCTCGTCGATGCTCGCGCCCGCGATCTCGCCCGCGAGCGCGCTGGCGTGCGTGGACCGCGTCAAGGCGCCTTTGTTGATTTCGTGCTCGAGCACCCGACCGAGACCCGAGTAGCCGTTCGCCGGCTGCTCGAGGACTGCGACCGCGAATTCTTCGCCGCTGCCTGGGAGCGGATCGTCGTCGACCTGAGCGCCGACGCGCGACTCAAGAGCGACCTGCTTGGTGCCCATGGACTCGATCGGGCATTGGCGGCAGTCTCGCCGGCGATCGCTCTCAACGAGGCAGGCACTCGTATCGTGGTCGACAAGCTGCAGGACGCGGGTACCTCGGCTCTTGGAGCTGGGGTGACGTTCCTGCCGAGCGCTTTCGGGCATCCGCACCTCATGGTCGTGCACGCGCCCGGCTGGAGTCCGGTTGTGCAGTACCCGACCGCATCGACCTCACTGACGGATGTCGTCGGGCTCGACGTGATCCAGTTGCGGCTGCGCGCGCTCGATCATCCGGCGCGCCTGCGCATCGCACGGAGCCTGATGCGCGGGCAGCGGACCACGGCAGAACTTGCCGACGCGTGGAACCTCACCGCGCCGGAGGTCTCGCGACACCTGGCGATGCTGCGCGAGGCCGGAGTTGTCACATCCAGCAGGCGCGGACGATACGTCTTCTACGAGCTGGACCAGGACGCGGTCGCACGATTCGGACTGGATCTGCTCGACGCGCTGCTGCGCTAGCCGCTTAGTCGAGGTCGCCCTGGTCGATGATGATCGAGCCGTCGTAGTCCTCGCGCACGACCGTGCCATCCTCGAGCTCGGCGCGCGGGTGCCCCTCGAGCCAGGTGAGGGTCCAGCGCCACATGCTCGTGTCCTCGGCTTCACGCTCGACCTCGACCGACGAGATCGCCGCCTTCATGGCGTCAGAGAGTCGCTCGGGCGGCTCGGCGCCGACCGACCAGCGCGTTCCGAGTTGCACTACTTCACGACCAGGTCGTAGGTGACCCACATCGTGCGGCTCGCCATCCGGTCATAGAGTTTCTGGCCGACGAAATTGTCGTTGGCGGTGATCCAGCGAACGACCCCGGCCCCACGCTCGCGCGCGATCTCTTCCACCCGATCGATGAGGGCCGTGCCGGCCCCGCCCCCGCGCGCATCCGGTGACGTGAACAGGTCGTCGAGGTAGATGCCGATGCCGTCTGCGAGAAGCCGCGCGAACTGACGGTAGTGTGCGAGCGCGATGGGCTTGTCCGTGTCATCGACCGCGACCAGACCGAACGCTTCATAGTCGGGATCCATCAGCCACGCCCAGACACGGTCGGCCTTTTCTGCGCCGAGCGGCGTCTTGTAGAACTCGCCGTACCCGGCGTAGAGATCCTGCCAGACGGCGCGATCCTTCTGTTCCAAATTTCTGATGGTGGTCATTCCTGCGCCTCTCCTGCGAGAACGATGTCGGTAAGAGAAACCTCGTCCGCGGGGACAAAGGCCAGCTCCGTGATCTTGCCAACGAGCTTCAGGTCGTCGATCGCCCGAGCGAGCACGGCCGGGCCGTGCAGCGTCGCCGAGCGTACCTCCGTCTTCTGGGAGACGGATGCGTCGGTCTTGGCGCGGCGGATGCCGATGAGCGCCTCGCTCACCAGCGGCAGCAGACCGAGATCACCGCCGGATCCCGTTTTCGCTGGCCACGCGGCGGTGTGCACCGAACCGGGGTGCGTCCAGCTCCACACCTCTTCGGTCGCGAACGGGATGAATGGGGCGAACAGGAGCAGGAGGACTTCCATCGTTTCGCGCAGCGTCGCAACCGCGCTCACTTGACCTTCCGGCGTGCTCGCTCCGTATGCCCGTTCCTTGACCAGCTCCAGATAGTCGTCGCAGAAGGTCCAGAAGAACTGTTCAGCGGTCTCGAGTGCGCGAGCGTGATCGAATTCGTCAAAGGCCTGCGTGGCCGTCGAAATGACGCGATCGAGTTCGGCGGTCAGCGCAGCGTCAACACCCTCTGGATCAACCGCGCCCCAGCCCGCATCAATGCCGGGAGCCTCAAACGAGTACACGAACTTGGCGGCATTCAGAACCTTGATCGCGAGGCGCCGGCCGATCTTCATCTGCTTCGGATTCTGCGGGTCGAATGCGGCATCGGTTCCCAGACGCGACGACGCCGCCCAGTAGCGCACCGCATCCGAGCCGTGTTCGTCGAGCATCGCCGCCGGGGTCACGACGTTTCCCTTCGACTTCGACATCTTCTTGCGGTCGGGGTCGACAATGAAACCGCTGATCCCCGCGTTCGCCCACGGTACGACACCGTGCTCAAGTTCGGAGCGCAGGACGGTCGAGAACAACCAGGTGCGAATGATGTCCTGGGCCTGGCTGCGCATGGAATAGGGAAAGACCAGCTTCCATAGCTCATCGTCGCGCTCCCAGCCGCCCGCGATCTGCGGGGTAAGCGAGGAGGTCGCCCACGTGTCCATGATGTCGAGCTCGCCGACGAACGTGCTGCCGCGGTCGGCCTCCGTGTATCCCGCGGGAGCCTCAGACGAGGGATCGATCGGGAGCTCCTCCTCGGAGGGCACGATGACCGCACCCCTGTTGCCCGCATCATCCAGTTCGTACCAGACCGGGATGGGCACGCCGAAGAAACGCTGGCGCGAGATCAGCCAGTCGCCGGTGAGGCCGCCAACCCAGTTTTCGTAGCGCACTCGCATGTGTGACGGCGTGAAGTTGATCTCGTTGCCTGCCATGACCAGCGTCTGTCTGAGCTCGGGATCGCGCGCGCCGTTCTTGATGTACCACTGCCGGGTGGAGATGATCTCGAGCGGGCGGTCACCCTTCTCGAAGAACTTGACCTGATGAACGATCGGTTTGAGGTCGCCGATGAGTTCACCACTCTCGCGGAGCAGTTCGGCGATGCGGGCCTTCGCGCTGAAGACGGTCTTGCCCGCGAGTTCCGCGTATGCGGCCTTTGCGGCAACCGTCCTGATCGCGTCGGGCGGATCAGCCAGTATGCGTCCGTCCGCGCCGATGATGGTGCGATTCGGCAGGTCGAGCTCGCGCCACCAGACCACGTCCGTCACGTCGCCGAAGGTGCAGATCATGGCGATGCCCGATCCCTTGTCCTTCTGCGCGAGGTGATGGGAAACGACCGGCACCTCGACGCCGAACAGCGGCGTTGTCACGGTAGTTCCGAACAGCGATTGATAGCGCTCGTCATCCGGATGCGCGACGACGGCGACGCAGGCCGGGAGCAGTTCCGGCCGGGTGGTCTCGATGATCAGGTCGCTGCCGTCCGACTTGTGGAACGCAATGGCGTGGTACGCGGCCGATTGCTCCTTGTCTTCGAGCTCGGCCTGGGCGACAGCTGTGCGGAAGGTGATGTCCCACAGGGTCGGCGCATCCGCCTGGTACGCCTCCCCGCGGGCAAGATTGCGAAGGAACGCGCGCTGGGCAGCGAGTTGCGCCTCAGGCCCGATGGTGCGGTAGGTCTGGGTCCAGTCGACCGAGAGTCCGAGCTTTCGCCAGAGCGCCTCGAATTGCTTCTCGTCCTCGACGGTGAGGCGTTCGCACAGCTCGATGAAGTTGCGACGAGAGACGGGGAGCTGGTCCGCAGCCTTCGACGACGCATTCTCTCCACCTTCAAGCGGCGGAACGAACGACTGGTCGTACGGCAGCGTTGGATCGCACCGCACTCCGTAGTAGTTCTGCACGCGACGCTCGGTGGGCAGGCCGTTGTCGTCCCAGCCCATGGGGTAGAACAGGGTCTTCCCCCGCATCCGCTGGTAGCGCGCGATCAGGTCCATGTGCGTGTAGCTGAAGACGTGGCCGATGTGCAGGCTGCCCGATGCGGTCGGCGGAGGGCTGTCAATCGAGAAGATGTTCTCGCGGGTCGCGGACTCACGATCGAATCGGTAGGTCTCCTGCGTCTTCCAGGCACTTCCCCATTTGTCTTCGAGCCCCTCGAGCACCGGGCGATCCGGTATGGACGGGTCGACCTGAAAGAACGGATTCGGCGACGCAGACATGGAGAAGCTCCGATTCGATATGTGCGGCACCGAGTCAGAGATAGAGGTGCCTGAGTGTGAGGTTGTCAGGCAATTCTACCCGTGACCCGGGCCGCACGATATCGACGAGGGTTACGGCATCCGCCGAGGTTACGGCCCGCCGGGCGAGGTGTTCTTGACGGTCCAGTGCCTGCTGACGTGCTTGCCATTCGTTCCGACCAGCGTGATCGTATAAGTCGAGTTTGCCGTACCGCACTGGAAGTCAATGGAGTATGGGAAATTGGACTCATTTCCGTTGACCGGAATCTGCATGAATTTCGCATCAGCAGCATCGTCGGTTCCCTGGATAATCCAGGCGCTGGCTGTCCGGACCGTGGTCCAGGTCACCTTCACGATGGGCGGGGTTCCCGTGTAGTACGGGCCGCTCGAACAGCTGTTGATCGCGCTCTGGACCACAAACTTAGTGAACGCCGGATCGGTCGACTGCGGCGGAGGCGGCGGAGCGGTCGTGTGAGACGCGGACGGCGTTGGAGTCGGCGTGGGAGAAGGGGACGGAGGCGGCTGGTTCGCACCCGTCGTCGGGGTGGGGGTGTTGGTGCCGAGAGCCACGACGGGAGTCGCGCTCCCGCGCGTCACAAGGACAATCACCAGAACCACGATCGCCGCGACGAGGATCGCGCCGATGATGATTGCCAGAGGCAGAAGTCTGTTGGATCTCTTTTGCGGCTGCTCTGCTGCCGCTGCCGGTGTTGCCGGTGAATCGAATCGCTGTGTTGGTGTGTCGTTGCTCATGGTCATCCCTAGTGCTATCTAACGGGGTGCAGGGCACCCCCAGCCTAGGGGGAGTGGCAATCGGTCGAAACGGGTAATTTCTACTCAGAATCCACTGGTCGGAGCGCTCAGCCGCGCTGTCGAGTAACGGTCACGGACCAGGTGTGGCTGATGTGCGCCCCATTCGCTCCGACGAGCGTCATCGTGAATTCCTGGGACTGGCCGTTGCAACGCAGCGCAATCGGTGTCGGGAATGAGTCTTGGTCTCCCGCGAGCGGAACCTGCTCACCTGCGCCAACCGGGTCGCCCGTCCCGCTACCTATCCACACCTCAGTTGCGTTGACCGTCGCCCACGTGACCTGCACGTTTGACTGCCCGTGCCGTCTTCCGCGATCCTCGCACTGGCCGGTGGATGCGGCAGCGAACGTGGTGAAACTGCCGGCTGGCTTTGTGACCGGGGCGGGTTGAATCGTGAACCGAGGCGTCGGCGTCGAGTTATGACTGGGCGGCGGCGTGCTACTCGTCGGCTTGCCTGTCGGCAGGGCGACGGGACCGCTCGCCCTCGAAATCAGGATGTTTGCGAGCACGACGACGGCGGCGATCAGCACAACGGCCAACACCATGAATGCGATGAAAGGCCCGCGGGACGGTCGCTTACCTCGTGGCCGGGACGGACCCGACCCGAACGATGGTGTGCCTGGCGTTGCCGTCGGGAGAACCTTCGTTGGGGTGTCGTCGCTCATCGCACTCCTTCCGTCGCGTTAAGCCTAGGTCGAGGGCAGGGCCACTGCTGCTGGCAGCCAACTTGTTCTAGTGCAAATAGCACAATAGGATATGCGCATGCTCATCCGAGTCGACCCGGCGTCACCCGTCCCGCTCTTCGAGCAGATTGCCGCATCGGTGCGCTTTGATGTCAGTCGAGGGACCGTTCGCGTTGGCGAGCGGTTGCCCGCTGCGCGCGGCATCGCCGAGTCGCTCGACATCAACGTGCACACCGTTCTTCGCGCGTACCAGTTGCTTCGAGACGAGGGCCTGCTCGACCTGAGGCCAGGGCGTGGCGCAGTCGTCACCGTTCTCGCTGCGAGTTACACCGAGTTGGGAGAGGCCATTCCTCGTCTCGTAGCCCAGGCTCGCAACGCGCACGTTGGTGTTGCCGCACTCACTTCAATGATCCGACAGGAATACAGCTCATGACTTCAGCACTTCACGGTTTTCGCATGCTCAGCGTCGCCATTCTTGCGCCGCTCGTGATCACTATCGCCGGCGTGCTCGTGTCGCTCGCGTTGGCCGCAAACGCTCCCGCTCGAATCGCTACTCACTGGGACAGTGCCGGACACATCGACGGTTATGGATCGCCGTATACCTATGCAATCGTGATCGCGACGGTCTGCGTCCCGCTCATCGTGCTGCTCGGTGGATCGGCCGTGCTCGTATCGCACCGCTCGCCGGTGACCGTGATGATCAAGGTGCTCGGTGTATCAACGCTGTGGGTCAGCGTGCTGATCGCGGTCGGACTTACTGGCGCGCTTCTCGATCAGCCAACCGCGGCATCCGTCGCCTCGGCGACTGCCCCCGGCCTTTCACTTCTGGCTGGAGCGGTGATCGCATCGCTTCTCTCGGTGGGCGCCTGGTTTGTCATGCCCAGAGCCGTCAGATCACCGTCGGACTCCGAACTCACCAGCGTCGCACCAGTACTGCTCGCCGACGGGGAGCGTGCATCCTGGATCCGCACCGCGTCGGCTTCTCGCGAGTTCGTCTGGGTGTTCGCCGGGATCGGAGTGTTGCTCGGTGCGGCGGAAGTCCTTGTCGTCGTCACGACCGCTGGAGCATTCTGGTGGTTCACGTTCATTCCCGTCGTCGCCCTCGTGATCCTGCTCTCGAACCTCGCGTGGACCGTCCGAGTGGATGCGCGCGGCGTGAAAATCCGCAGCGTACTCGGCGTCCCGAGCATCACGATTCCCCTCGACAACGTCGAGCGGGCCGTTGTCGTCGACATCCGCGCGTTTTCGCAATACGGCGGATGGGGAGTGCGTTTCAATCTGGCCGGTCGCATCGGCATCATCCTTCGCTCGGGCCAGGCACTGGAGATTCACCGAAAGAGGGGCCTGATCGTCGTCATCACGGTGGATGACGCGACGACGGCTGCCGCCCTCATCAACGGGCTGGTGCAGCGACAGGTCACGGGGGTCTAGCTGCAGCGCCGTCGAGGCGGCGCCGCAGCCGCGTCGACCTACTGGTCGCCGACGTTCGTGACGGTCCAGTGCCGACTGATGTGCTGGCCGTTTGGTGCCACGAGTGTGATCGTGTACTCCTGCGATGGACGGTGGAAGCAGTCGAACAGGTGGTTGTCCGTGAAGTTGTCCTGAGTGCCGGAGAGCGGGATTTGCATGTACCTGTCGGTCGCCGCGTCGCCACCGTTCGCGGTGTACCACGCGGACACGGCGTAGGCGCTTGACCAGGACACCCGGATGAGCGGCTTGGTATCCGAATTGACGTCACATTTCACCTGCGTCACCGCAGAGAATCCCGTGAACCGGGTGCTGCGGTCGACCGGCTTGGGCGGCGCAACGGTGGCAGCCGGAGTCGGAGTCGGCGTCGCGGGTGGATCGGTCGGAGTGACGACGGGGATTGGCGTCTGCGTCGGCGTCACCACCGTGGACGCGGTGGTGTGATCGGGAGCAGCAATCTGGACGAACTGCAGGACCGTCAGTGTGATCGCTGTCAGCGCGAGCACACCGAGAATGACAATGAGGGCGATCTGGGCGGCGCGGCGGTTGCCGCCCGGTTTCTGGGGTGTTGGTGTGGACACGGGGGCCTCTTTCTCTGGATGCTGACCAGCCAAACAAATAAGTCAGACGTCCGACTCCGTGCAGCGCACGGAAATTCCCGCAGAGAACGAAGGGGACACCCGGCGATTGCCGGGCGTCCCCTTCGTCTGTCGAACGGGCTACTGCACGATCGCGGTGAACACCGAGAACGTGGACGTCGCACTCGTGTAGCCGTCCTCGACGCCGGTCACGTACACCGACACCTTGAGGCCCTGCGCCCAGTATGCGAGTTTCAGGGTGCTTGACGTCCCGACCTGAACGAGGTCGCCGAGGTCAGGGATGCCCGTGCCGTCGGAGACGAACCAGAAGTAGCGCTTGGTTACGCTCGACGTCGCGACTGTGTTGCCCGTCCATCCGCCGCTGCTCGCGGTGAGCGTCATGCCGGATTTCAGCGTGCCCTTGATGGTCGGTGCCGCGGTTACCGCGAGCACACCCGGGATCACCGTGGCGGTCGGGTCACTGGTGAGCGACAGCGACGAATAGTATGACCGCTTCGCCGCCACGCTCACGCTGATCGTCGTGCCGAGATCCGCGGGAGCCAGAACGTAGCTGCTTGCCGTTGCGTGCGAGATCTTGATCCCGTTGCGCAGCCACTGGTACGCGTAGCTGGTCGGCGCGGGCGAGTAGGTCGGCCTGGTGATCGTTAGCTTCTCGCCAACGTTCGGGCCGCCGTTCACCACGACGCTTCCGGTCGAAGCAAACGTGCCAAAGACGACCTTGGCGGTCTGTGCCGAAGTGGTCGTCTTCGTAGTGTCGCCGGTGACCCTGGCCGTGACTCGCAGCGACAGCCGCCTGCCGTAGTCGGCAGTAGCAACGGTGTGGGTCGTGCCGCGTGCCCCGGAGATGGCAACGCCATTGCGCAGCCACTGGTAGCTGAGCGCCGCGTCGACCGGAGTGACGGTGGGAACAGAGCCGGTCAGCACCCTGCCGACAGCCGCCGTGCCCGTGACCGTTGAAACGCCGAGCGTGATCGTACGTGCCGCGGCGAAGGTGTACTTCACGCCGCCGAAGTAGACCGGTCCAACATCCGTCACGCTCTGTCCGGCGTTCGCCTCGTTGGCGACGCCGAAGCCAACAACGTCGACGTCCGCCGCAGTAATCGCAGCGGTCGGTTCGTTGCCGGACGAGTCGTTCGCAACGTTCGGCTCGAGGGCGGCAAGCAACGTTCCGAGCGGCTCAACGGTCTGAGCCGGAATGTCGCCGATCGCCCTGGTCGAGACCCACGGGTCGCTCAGGCGCACCAGGTTGAGGCCGGTGTGCTCGGTGTCACTCTGTGAGTGCAGCGTGGTGAACTGGCCGCCGGTTCCGACGTTGGCGCCGGTCAGCGCGATCTGGTAGGACGCGAAATTGCTGGTCGGGAGGGTCCAGGCGAGACCCTTCGCGACGAGCGCGTATAGATCAGTTGGCTGGTTGGTTGCAATTCCATGCAGCAACTGGGTGGAATGAGCATCCGAGGCGTTGAAGTCGTTCAGCTGAACATTGCCGTTCGAGAGCACGTCGAAGTAGTGGTTGGTGTCCGTCGGGTCATCGTTGCTGCCGATGTGCCAATTGTTGTACGTGGAGGCGTCCTCGTAGTTTGCGATCGCGCTGGCTGCCGTCGACACGACCGAACTGTCGGCGAATGCCGCGCCACCGGAGTGCAGCGCGCCGTATGTCAGCTTGGAAAAGGTGAACCCGCCACCGGGTGTCGTCGGCACAGTGCCGCTCACGGGCGCCCATGGAGCCACGCTGGGATCGGTGTTAGCCGGAGTCCAGGCGGTGTTGAAGACGTTGGATGTGCCACGGAACAGCACCTGGTCGACAACGTCGGCGTCCGGCGTGGTTGCTGCCGAATTGGAGGTGTAGTCGTTGGCGGCGACGCCGAAGCTGTAGCCCTCGTATGTGCCGGCGCCCGTGGAAAGAACCGTCGTGCCGTTGGCCTTTACGGTGATGACATCCGTGCCGCCCGCGACGAATTTCACGGTGTAGTCAATCGCAACCGGGGCCTTGAAGGTGATGCGCTTTGTTGCGCCCGCCCAGAGGTCACCGAACGGATCGGTCGACGAGAAGTTATCGATCTCGAGAACATTGTTGGATGGCACGCTGAAGTACATGCCACCGCCTGCGCGGTTTCCGCCCTCGTCCGCATCCACTTCAAGCGATACGCCGGGCTGTGCCGCGTACTTGTTGCTGCCTGCTGCATGACCGTCGAGCGTGAACGCGATGTGGTAGGCGTCGAACGACGCGCTCGTGTAGCCGGGCTCGCCCGCCTCCTGCGTAGTTGGGCTTTCCAGTGGCGTGATGACGCCGTTTGCACCGACATTGGATGCCTGAAGCACGCCGTTGTTCGTGCTGAAGTCGTAGCCGCTTGCCGGGTCGGTTGCCGGCCCGGTCCAGCCGTCAGCGCTCAGGCTGGTACCGCCGAGCACATTGGACTTCGTTTGTGGGGCGCTGACGGCATTGGCCGCGCCCGGGACAAGCAGTCCGGCGGCAACGAGCGCCGCCGAGGCCGCAATTACTGTCGTTCCGCGCAGGCGCGCGCGAACGGAGACAACACGAGTCATCGAGTTTCCTTGGGTTTGCTAGGTGTATTCAGGTGTGGTTAGGCGCGAACAGGCGCCACCGAGCGTGCACGAGAACTAGGGCAAGCGCGTGCACAGCTTCGCGGCCAAGGGGTAAGCAAGTCGCGAGGCTTCGTTAATTACTGCGCAGCCTACGTGTGTTTGTCGCGCGCACCCGAAATATATTTTTAGGGGCTTTTGCCCCGGGGACATATCCGTATTACCCGCGAGCGTGGTCGGTCGAGCGACCGATAAGATGGATGCAGTGACTGCGATCCGGCCATCACCGGGGAGTCGTCGGAAGAACACCCTTCGACAAGCTCAGGGACCACACCGGTCCTCAGGGACCACACCGGTCCTCAGGGACCGGCTGGGCAACGATTAGGGCAAGTAGAACCGACCGGGTAAGCCCGATACAGCTACCAGAGAGGTTTGCCGGGCTTCGGCTCGGTGGGCAAACGAGGTGGTACCGCGGCATCTGTCGTCCTCGTGCAGAACGATCCATTGCACGAGTGAGAGAGACCGATGGCCTACCCCAAGAAATCTTCGAGTGGCACGAACGGTGTTCCTGCGTCCCCGAAATTTCCGGAGATCGAGGAGGGCATCCTCGCATTCTGGAAGGCCGACGGCACCTTTCAGGCATCCATTGACCAGCGGAACGGATGCGACGAGTGGGTCTTCTATGACGGGCCGCCGTTCGCGAATGGTCTTCCGCACTACGGTCACCTGCTGACCGGATACGCCAAGGACCTCTTCCCGCGCTTCCAGACCATGCGAGGCAAGCAGGTTCACCGCCGATTCGGGTGGGATACGCACGGGTTGCCAGCCGAGCTCGAGGCCATGCGCCAGCTGGGCATCACCGAGAAACACGAGATCGAAGACATGGGGATCGGCGCGTTCAACGCAAAGGCCCGCGAGTCCGTGCTCGCCTACACGCGCGAGTGGGAGAACTACGTGACGCGGCAGGCGCGCTGGGTCGATTTCGAGAACGACTACAAGACTCTCGATGTGACGTTTATGGAGTCCGTTCTCTGGGCGTTCAAGCAGCTGTGGGACAAGGGCCTTGCGTACGAGGGGTTCCGGGTACTGCCGTACTGCTGGCACGACGAGACGCCCCTGTCGAACCACGAGCTGCGAATGGACGACGACGTCTACAAGATGCGGCAGGACCAGTCGGTCACGGTCACGTTCCCGCTCGTCGGGGAGAAGGCGGAGACGCTCGGTCTCACCGGGGTGGAGGCGCTCGCCTGGACGACGACCCCGTGGACGCTGCCGACCAACCTTGCACTCGCGGTTGGACCGGACATCCCGTACTGGGTTGTCCCGAGCGCAGACGGAGTGCACCAATACCTGCTCGCGGCGGACACGCTCGGTTCGTACTTTAAGGACTTTGGATACGAGACGCTTGAGCAAGCCAAAGACGCGTTCCACGGGCCAAGCGGCGTTGGGACAAGCATCGTGGGCAGCAAGCTCGCCGGCGTTCGCTACGACCGGCTGTGGGACTACTACGCCGACACTGAGAAGTGGGGAACCCAGAACGCCTGGCAGATCCTTGTCGCCGACTACGTTGCCACGGGCGAGGGCACCGGCATCGTGCACCAGGCGCCGGCATACGGCGAGGACGACCAGGTGGCGTGCGCGGCAGCGGACATCCCGGTCATCATCTCCGTCGACGACGGCGCAAGGTTTCTCCCGATAATCGAGGATGTTGCGGGCCTGCAGGTCTTCGAGGCGAACAAGCCGCTTATCCAGAAGCTGCGCGCGGACGGTCGGCTGCTCCGAGAGGCGAGCTACGAGCACAGCTATCCGCACTGCTGGCGCTGCCGCAATCCGCTCATCTACAAGGCGGTATCGAGCTGGTTCGTTCGGGTCACGGAGTTCCGCGACCGGATGAGCGAACTGAACGACGACATCAACTGGGTTCCGGACAACGTCAAGTACGGGCAGTTCGGCAAGTGGATCGCGAATGCCCGCGACTGGTCGGTCTCACGCAACAGGTACTGGGGTTCGCCCATCCCGGTCTGGAAGAGCGATAACCCCGAGTTTCCGCGAGTGGATGTCTACGGTTCGCTCGCCGAACTGAAGGCGGATTTCGGCGTGCTTCCGCTCGGCGACAACGGCGAGCCCGACCTGCATCGACCGTTCATCGACGAGCTGACGAGGCCCAATCCGGATGATCCGTCCGGCAAATCGACCATGCGACGCATCGAGGACGTCTTCGATGTCTGGTTCGACTCCGGGTCGATGCCCTTCGCGCAGGTGCACTATCCGTTCGAGAATGCCGACTGGTTCGACACTCACAGCCCGGCCGACTTCATCGTTGAATACATCGGACAGACCCGCGGCTGGTTCTACCTGCTCCACGTGCAGTCGACCGCTCTCTTCGATCGGCCTGCCTTCGGCAATGTGCTGAGCCACGGAATCGTGCTTGGCAGCGACGGGCAGAAGATGTCGAAGTCTTTGCGCAACTATCCGGATGTTTCCGAGGTGTTCGACCGGGACGGCGCGGATGCGATGCGCTGGTTCCTGATGGCCTCATCCGTCATCCGTGGCGGCAACCTCGTCGTCAGTGAGGAGGGCATCCGGGAAGCGGTGCGCCAGTTCCTGCTGCCGATCTGGAGCACCTATTACTTTTTCACACTGTATGCGAACGCTTCGACGGGGCTCAGCGCGGGCGCTTCGACGGGGCTCAGCGCGAGCGCGACCTCGGTCCCTGAGCCTGTCGAAGGGCCTGAAGCCAACAAGTCGAGCGGTTACAGTGCCACACGACGAACTGACTCGACCAACGTGCTCGACCGGTACCTGCTCGCCAAGACGCGCGGGCTCATCGAGGATGTCACGAATGACCTCGAGTCCTTCGATACCCCGCTCGCCGCAGCCAAGCTTCGCGACTTCGCCGAGGTCCTTACGAACTGGTACGTGCGGCGGTCACGCGAGCGCTTCTGGGCGGGCACCGACACCGACGCGTTCGACACGCTGTTCACCGTTCTCGAAACGGTTACGCGCCTCGCCGCGCCGCTGGCTCCCCTCGTCATGGAAGACATCTGGCAGGGGCTCACCGGCGGTCGGAGCGTGCACCTTACGGACTGGCCGGACGCGTCCGAGTTCCCGTCCGATCCGACGCTGGTCGGCGCAATGGATCTCGTGCGTGAGGTCGCCTCCGCGGGACTGGCGCTGCGCAAGGCGAGGGGACTCCGAGTTCGTCTACCGCTCGCGGCAATCACCGTCGTCACGGCCGACCCCGAGGCGCTCGGTTCGTTTGGTGAGCTCCTCGGCGAAGAGCTCAACGTCAAGCGGGTCGATCTGGAGCAGTTCGATCCCGGCAGTCTCGACGCATACGGCATCACGCGAACCCTGACGGTGAACGCGCGCGCAGCGGGGCCCCGAATCGGGAAGCAGGTTCAGTCCGCCATCCGGGCGGCGAAAGCGGGCGACTGGAGCCGGAAGGGCGAGAACGTGCTCGTCGGTGAGGTGGAACTGCTTCCCGGCGAATTCGATCTTCAGTTGACCGCCGCATCCCGGTCCGCCGCAATCGCGTTCCTCGAACACGAGGGATTCGTGCTCCTGGACACCGAACTCACGCCGGAACTCGAGGCGGAGGGTTTGGCTCGCGATGTCATCCGTGCCATCCAGGACACCCGCAAATCGGCTGCGCTGGAAGTCAGCGACCGGATCACTCTGGCGATCCGCGGCGGATCCGAAGATGACGTTCGCGCGCTCGGCGACTTCAGTGAGACCATAGCTGGCGAGACTCTCGCCACGAGCGTGACCATCGAGTTCACGAGCGATCCGGCTACGGATGCAGCAATGAACGCGGGCGCCGGATCCCGGCGCGCCACGGTCGAGGCGGGACAGTACGCCAACCGGGGTGTGCTGGTAATCGACGTGTGGAAGTCGGAGCTGATCGATGTCTAAGAACGATGCAAACGACTCGAACCGGTCCGACGACGCGAGCGATGACCGCGAGCCGGGCGACTTCGACGACTCGCTTATGGAGCGCGAAGCACGCGAGGTCTATGAGGAACTGCTCCAGCGGGTCGGCGAGGCCGCACCGCAACCGCGGCTCGATGCGACCAGGCGAGCGGCGGAGTTGCTCGGCGATCCGCAACGGGCGTACCCGATCATCCATATCACCGGAACGAACGGTAAGACGTCAACGAGCCGGATCATCGAGAGCATCCTGCGCGCTCACGGGCTGCGAACCGGGATGCTCACCAGCCCGCATCTCGAGCGAGTCAACGAGCGGATCGTCATCGACGGCGAGCCCATCAGCAATGCGGCGTTCGTGTCGAACTGGCAGGACATCCGACCGTTTCTCGACATCACAGACGCGGAGCTCGGCTTCGAAGACAAGCCACCGCTGAGTTTCTTCGAGGCGCTCACGCTGCTGGCGTTCGCTGCTTTCGCCGATGCCCCGGTCGATGTTGTCGTACTGGAGGTCGGGATGGGTGGCGAATGGGACTCCACCAATGTTGCCGACGGCCAGGTCGCGGTGTTCACTCCGATCGCGCTTGATCACATGAAGCGCCTTGGCTCGACCGTCGCCGAGATCGCCCGAACCAAGTCCGGAATCATCAAGCCCGCCGCTGCGGTCGTGTCCGCGCTTCAGGTACCTGAAGCACTCGCCGAGTTGGAACGTGCAACCGAACTCACCGAGTCAACGCTCGCCGTCGCCGGAACGGACTTCGGTCTTGAGGCAGACACGGTTGCGGTCGGTGGCCAGGTCATCACGGTTCGCGGCATCTCCGGCACGTACCCGGACCTGTTTCTGCCGCTATTCGGCGATCACCAGGCCGCGAACGCCGCGCTCGCTATCGCGGCCGTCGAGTCGTTCATCGGCGGGGGCACACTGCCGCTGAATCAGGATGTTCTCGCAGAGGGACTCGCGACCGCGACGTCCCCGGGTCGTCTTCAGATCATCGGAAACGAGCCGACCGTACTGGTCGATGCCGCGCATAACCCGCACGGTGCGGCGGCGCTCGCCGTCGCACTCACGGAGTACTTCACGTTCGACCATGTCACAGCCGTGCTCGGAGTACTTGGCGACAAGGATGCCGCCGGCATCCTGCGCGAACTCGACGCCGTGGTGGATGACGTTGTAATCACGCAGTCGAATTCGGATCGCGCCGTGGATGCGGACGAGCTGGCTGTCGTTGCGGTGTCGGTCTTCGGCCCCGACCGGGTCACGGTTGAGCCGAATGTCGAGGCTGCGCTGGAACTTGCCCGCGACCGGGCATCGGGATCCGAGAAGGGTGCCGCGCTCGTGACCGGGTCTATCACGCTTGTTGGTGACGCCATCGTGTACGCCCGTGACCAGGGATGGAAGCCGTGAGCGACGTCGAACAGCCGGTCACAACGCCGAGAGTGCGGCGCAAGCGATCCCTCACCGAGAGCCTGCTGTCTATCGTGCTCGGCCTCGAGGCGATCCTGGTTTTTTTCATCGCCCTCACCGTCTTCGGGCTGCACGCCCTGCCCCCTCTCGACGCGTTTGGCGGGGGAGCGGTGCTCGTCCTGCTCCTCGCACTGGGGAGCCGGCTGGTCCGATATTCCTGGGGGGTCTGGTATGGCTGGGTGCTTCAGCTCGCCCTCGTCGCGACCGGCATCCTGTTACCGGCCCTTTACATTGCTGCGGCATTCTTCGTTGCGATGTGGATCTTCTGCTTCGTCCGTGCACGCCAGCTCGAGCCGGCTGGCGCCGCATCCGTCCTCACGTCCGCTCCAACCGAAGGTGACCCCCAGAAATGACCGTAGAAGAAACACTCGTCCTCGTGAAACCGGATGGTGTCGCGCGCAACCTTACCGGGGAAATCCTGCGCAGGATCGAGGCCAAGGGGTACCAGCTGGTGGACATCCGCTTCGTCGAGGCGAGCCGCGAACTCCTGACCAGGCACTACGCCGAGCACGAAGGCAAGCCGTTCTTCGAACCTCTGGTCGAGTTCATGGAGAGCGGGCCGATCGTTGCGATCCGCGTTGCGGGCAACCGGGTGATCGAGGGATTCCGCTCGCTCGCCGGCACAACAGACCCAACCACTGCTGCGCCGGGCACGATCCGTGGCGACCTCGGTCGCGACTGGGGGCTCAAGGTGCAGCAGAACCTCGTGCACGGCAGCGACTCGCCCGAGTCTGCCGCGCGGGAACTCGCGCTCTGGTTCACCTAGAGTTCACCAGCCGGAAACGTTGGCCAGGGTTGACCGATCTGTCTACTTAGGGCTTGAATCTAACAAAGGCCTCGGCGGGTCGGGGCTTCTCAAGCGAAGCGGGGATGCCGGATGCGGGTTCGAAGGTTTGCGGCGCTGGCCGCGGTTGCTGGCGTTGCGCTCGCCGTTCCGTTTGTGATCGGGGTGGCTCCGGCGTCTGCCGCAGCGCACTGCACAAACATCACATACGACTCGTCAAACGGTTACGCGACAGCGAATTGCTCTGGTGACGGCGAAATGCGGTTCGTGGTGCATTGCAACGCGATCTGGCCGTTCCCCGCCTGGACGAAGTACAGCCAGTGGATCAGCAGCCCGGCAGACGCGATCCACGTCTTCCCGAGTTGTGATGCACCGTCCAGCGTGAGCGTCCAGTACTAGGAATTCGCTCAGTTGGACCAACCGCGCACCAATGCGGACAGCAGACGGTGGCACCGTTCTACTGCGCCGGGCGGTACTCGACTATGACCCGAGGCCTGCGGACCGCCGATTCGGGCCACAAGCGGGCTCCGGTTTAGCTGGTCGTTCCCGGCACAATGCTGTCAACGAAGGTTGCGAACTCACTCGCATTGGTGAGCCAGTCCTGGCTGTTCGCCGGATCGCCCAAGTAGATCGTGCCGTTGACCGCAATGCCCGGTGTGCTTACTTCATTGCTGAACTGGGTGGCGTTCTTCGCATAGAAGCCGCTCGCGGCTCGCGATGTCGCGGCGACAACCCACTTCGAGAAGGACGCGCCGTTGATGCACGGCCTGATCTTCGGATCGGTGGCTCCCGCACCCGAGATAATTGAGGCGATCTTGCTGTTGGCGAGTCCGCCGCTGCCCTCTTTTGGCTGGTCTTTGTACAGGGCATCGAGAGCTTTCAGGAATGCGTCCGGTTCATAGTTGGCGACGCAGGCAACGGCACTTGCTGCCCGCTGCGAATAACCGCCGTCCGTCGGGTCAGTCAGGATCGAGATCGGATGGATTTCCACCGTCGCCTTCCCCGCAGCGACCCACTTCTCGATTGCGGTGAGGTTCGTGAGCTCGAACTCGTCGCAGAACGGACACTGCAGGTCGATGTACTCGACGATGTTCGCTTTGCCCTTGTACTTCGCCGAGTCTGTGGCGACGGGTTTGCCGCCCTTTTTGATGGCGGCTGTCTTGACCGCCACGGCCTTGCCTCCCGCACCGTGGAACAGGATACCGTCGCTGATCATGTTCTTTGGACCGCCCGCCTTGGCCGCCGCCACAACGCTGTTCGCCTGATTCTGCACGACCACGAGTACGACGATGACGATGACCGCGATGATCGCGACACCGACGCCGCCCTGAATCAGGAACCGGCGACGCTTCTCCGCCTTCTTCTGCTTTTCCCGCATGGCACGAGCCTCTTCGCGGGCGTGGGCACGGCGGTCGTTCTTGGTCTCGCGATTCGCGTTAGTCACTGGTGCCTTTTCGTGTGTCGGGGCGCGGAAAGCGCTCTGAAATACGTCGCTCTACTGTGTCGACGCTTGTTGTGGGAAGACTGTGAATCATCCGAATGCTAAACGATAAGTGCCACAACTCACAGTCGGGCCAGCAGGTTCAGCACAACTTCGAAGAGAAGGAAAATGATCGCGTAGCAGACAAGGGTGATGATCGGAGTCCACGAGTACGCACCCGACCAGAAGCGAGTCGCGCGTGGCCCAACCGCAAGGTTGCCGACTTTGAGATTGCGGATGGTCACCAGCCAGAAGGTCGGGATGGTCACCAGCCAAACGAGCGAGCACCAGAGGCACAGTGTCGCGATCGTAAAGACGCTGGAGTAGATCAGGAAACAAATGAATGCCGTTGCGCCCATCACTCCGATGTTGAAGGTGACCCACCACCAGCGCGGGTAGCGAACTCCCGTGAGGGTCGCGACGCCGATCAGCAGGACGACGGCGTATCCGCCGAGCCCGATAAGCGGGTTGGGAAACCCAAAGAGCGATCCCTGCCATGAGCCGAGATTTTTGCCGCACTGCACGACGATGCTGACGTTGCAGTTGAGGCCGGAGCCGGGCGAGAGGATGACCGTGACCTTGTCGAGGCTCAGGTTGTACGCGGCGGTGAGGCCGGCGAGCCCCGCAAGAACCAGCACAATGCCGAACGCTTTCGGACGGTCACTCATAGCGACCGGGGGTACATCACCGGTCGCGCCGCGTTGACCGAGGATAGTGAACAGCACGACCGCGATAGCGGCGAGCACCAGGACGATCGCAGTGGGGGAGAAGTTCAGGATGACCGCAAGCACCTCGTAGATCGCGCCGATCGCGGCGACGACGATCGCCCCCAACCAGAGTGCCCGGTTGTACAGCGCGCCAGCGGCGAGGCCGATGAACCACGTGAGAAACAGCGCGAAGAGGATGACACTGATTGCGACATTGGGCAGGCCGAGGAATGCGTCGAGACCGGTGAGTTTTTTTGTCTGGCCGCCGTCGATGAGGGCGTACTGGACGATCGCGACAGTCAGTGCGACGACGACGCCAACGGCGGCGGGAATCGCGGCGAGGAGGGCAGGAGTTGAACGAGCGGGCGCGGCCGTTTGAGTCACACTCGGATTATTGCATGTGTCAAATCACGGCCAACCGAGAATGCGTGCGATAATTTGTCGTAGCCATCCGAGCCGCGCTCGCGATGACGCCAAAGAAGGCTTTACCGTGCGGTACTCCCAACGAGTACGAATCGGGCCGCTGAAGTCAGTATTTGAAAAGCTATTGCTGAGAAAAATACTGACGAAGCAGCGTTGGATAGTCAGTTCCAAGGGCAAGACCAAACATGGGCGACATTCGCCAGACGTTCCTTATGACGCTGGTACGGGTTGCAGACATGAAGGATTAGCAGCGCATTCGTACTGTGCGAGTTTCACATCGTGCGAGTTGTACAGATCGAAGAGCGCTCGAGAGAGTACCCGGTGGGCGGCGCGGCCGCCCATACGGCCAGGGAGTACACCAGCGATGGTGAAAAACGACGATTCAACTAAAGATCAGTCCGCCGCTGGCATCGAGAAGGCCCCCAAGAAGCGCGGCAAGCTCTTCGGTGGACGATCCGCCAAGGCAGATGCGGCGAGCACTGCACCCGTCACGGAGGTTGTCGCGACGCGCCCTTCGACCGGCTCAGGGACCGAGGCGACGGGCTCAGGGACCGAGGCGACGGGCTCAGGGATCGAGGCGATTGCAGCACCCGCCAAAACCCCGCGCAAGCGTGCCACCGCTGCCAAGTCGGCCGCCGACCACGTAAATGCCACCCCGGCGGATTCCGGCCTGGTGCCCGAAGGCGAGTCGGTAGTGCCAAGGACCCGCCGCTCGCAGCCGAAGAAGACGGCCGAGGCCGCATCGACGACATCGGAAGCGGCATCCGGAGAGACAAGGGTCCCGCCACGCCCGACGACGTCCTTGCTGTTCCAGGCGCCGGACATTGCACCGCTGCCACCGCTACAGCGGCAGAACGGGCAGCGGCAGAACGATGCAGCGCAGGGTGAGCCCGTTGGCGTAAGGCGTCGCTCGCGTCGTCGCCCTGGCGAGGAGCCGCGCGAGGGCGACAACGAACCGAACGTCGTCGTCAAGGTCCGCCAGCCGCGGAAGGCGCCGGAACCGATCACAGAGCCGCAGCGTGTCAAGGGCTCCACTCGTCTCGAGGCCAAGAAGCAGCGTCGTCGTGACGGTCGCGATGCCGGACGTCGTCGCCCGGTCATCACCGAGGCGGAGTTTCTCGCTCGTCGCGAGAGCGTCGACCGGGTCATGGTCGTTCGCAGTGCGAGCGGCCGCATCCAGATCGGCGTCCTGGAGGATGGCGTTCTCGTCGAGCACTACGTCGCGAAAGCTGCCGAGGCCAGCCTGATCGGCAACGTCTACCTCGGTCGCGTTCAGAACGTGCTTCCGAGCATGGAGGCGGCATTCGTCGACATCGGCCGCGGTCGCAATGCCGTGCTGTACTCCGGTGAGGTCGACTGGGAGGCCGCTGCCGCAGAGAGTGAAGGCGGCAAGAATCAGCCCCGCCGCATCGAACTCGCTCTCAAGCCGGGGGACCGCGTCCTGGTACAGGTCACGAAGGATCCGGTCGGACACAAGGGAGCCCGGCTTACCAGCCAGGTCAGCCTTCCCGGCCGCTATCTCGTCTACGTGCCGAACGGCTCGATGAACGGCATCAGCCGCAAGCTTCCGGACACCGAGCGCGCCCGCCTGAAGACCATCCTCAAGCAGGTACTTCCGGAGAACGTCGGCGTCATCGTGCGCACGGCCGCCGAGGGCGCCACCGAGGAGCAGCTGACGCTCGATGTCAACCGGCTCACCAGTCAGTGGGCCGAGATCAGCCGTCTGGTCGAGACGACACAGGCCCCAGTACTGCTGCATTCCGAGCCCGACCTGCTGGTCAAGATCGTGCGCGATGTCTTCAATGAGGACTTCCAGAAACTGGTTGTCTCCGGCGATGACGCGATGCAGACCATCTCGACATACCTGACCGCCGTCGCGCCCGACTTGCTTGAGCGGCTGCAGACCTACGACGAGCCTGGCGATGCGTTCGACACCTATCGCATCAGCGAGCAGATCGAGAAGGCGCTCGACCGCAAAGTGTGGTTGCCGTCCGGCGGATCCCTCGTCATTGACCGCACCGAAGCCATGACGGTCGTCGACGTCAACACCGGCAAGTTTGTCGGCTCCGGGGGGAACCTCGAAGAGACGGTGACCAAGAACAACCTCGAAGCCGCTGAAGAGATCGTTCGCCAGCTGAGGCTCCGCGACATCGGCGGAATCATCGTCGTCGACTTCATCGACATGGTCCTCGAGTCCAACCGGGACCTCGTTCTTCGTCGACTGGTCGAATGTCTTTCGAGGGATCGCACCAAGCACCAGGTCGCCGAGGTGACCTCGCTAGGGCTCGTGCAGATGACGCGCAAGAAGCTCGGCCTCGGCCTCCTCGAGTCATTCAGCGAGCCGTGCGAGCACTGTGCCGGCCGTGGAATCATTGTTCACCACGATCCCGTGATGCGTCACCGTCAAACCGCGCAGCCACCGCTGGAAGGTAGTAGCCGCCGGGGACGCGGGGGCAAGGGTCCGGCATCCGGGGGCCAGGGTACGACCGCGCCGCGCAGCGGGGCAGGCGCCCCAGCCGGAAACGGCACTCACGCGATCACCGAGGAAATGCGCAAGGCACTCGCGCAGGTCGCTGCGAGCACGGTTCATCCCGAGCACGCGCACGCCGAGAACGCCCAGCCGGAGAGCGCTGAGGCGGTCGTGTCAACGTCGGCTGAGAACGAGTCGGCCCCGCGGCAGCGCACGGGTCGTTCGCGCGGATCGCGCAGTTCCGGTGCTGCGAAGGTGGCAGCTCCCGATACGACGGCCGAAGTTGCCGCCATCCTCGACATCCCGGTTCTCGATCTCGTCGAACTGGATGCCGCAAGCCCGCAGGTTTCTCGCGCTCCGCGCCGGGTGAGCAGCAAGGACGCCGAGCAGATCCTCGACGCTGTGCTCGATGCGCTGCCCGAGCCGAAGCAGCCCGGCCAGGGCCGGTCGCGGGTGTCTCGTCGGGCGACGAGCACGGGTTCGGGAATTATCACATCCGGTCCTAGCGAGTAGTACTTTCTCGCGAGTTGCCCATTTTTGTCGCTTTGGCCGCTGCTATCCCAGCAAAAGTGGGCAACTCGAGCCGTAATATCGGCGCGTGAGTACACCGGTTCTCGAGCACCTGCACGATGACCCCGTAACTCCACCGAGGCGCCCGCGCGCGCGGTGGATGCTGGTCGGCATTGCCGGCATCGTCGCACTGTTCGCGATTCGCCTGGTGACCGCGCATTCGACCGCGATCGTTCTGCCGAACCAGGCGCAGGACTTCCTCACGCTCACGATCAGCGTCATCATCGAGTCGCTGCCCTTCGTGGTGCTGGGCATCCTGCTTTCGATCGTGGTCCAAGTCTGGATCCCGGATGGCGTGTTCCTGCGCGTCCTGCCGAAGAATCGGATGCTGCGGAGGGTCGTCATCTCGCTCCTCGGCGTGCTGCTTCCGGTTTGCGAGTGCGGCAACGTGCCGCTCGCCCGTGGCCTCATTGTCAAGGGGCTCACGGTCGCCGAGTCGATGACGTTTCTGCTTGCGGCGCCCATCGTCAATCCGATTACCATCATCACCACTGAGCAGGCCTTCGGCTGGAGCAACGGAATTCTTGTCGCTCGACTCGTCGGTGGATTCCTGATTGCGAACCTGGTTGGCTGGCTCTTTTCGCGCCATCCGGACCAGCAGTCTTTGCTCACCGACCGGTTCGCCGCCGAATGCCGGATGCCGCCTCCGGCTGAGCAGGCCGGCACACGCTGGCAGAAGAGCGTCGACCTGTTTGTGCACGAGGCCGGGGCGATCCTGCCCGCGCTGTTCCTCGGGGCGGTCGCGGCCGGCCTGGTGCAGGTGGTGGTTCCGCGGTCGATCCTCGTGGCACTCGGCAGTAACCCGGTGTGGTCGATCCTGTCGCTCATGGTTCTGGCGTTCGTCATCTCGGTGTGTTCGAATGTCGACGCGTTCTTTATCCTGCCCTTTGCATCCACGTTCCTGCCCGGCGCAATCTCGTCGTTCCTGGTCTTCGGACCCCTCATCGACATCAAGATGCTCGCCCTCATGCGCACGACGTTTCGCACCGGGGTTCTCGTGCAGCTGACCATCGTGATTGCGCTGGCCGCCGCTCTCGTGGGGCTGGTGGTGAACTATGTCTCGTGACGCGGTCTGGCTCGCGATCATCCGCTGGCGCGGGGTCTCGCTAATCGGCGTAGCCATCGTGGTGACGTTGTGGCTTGGGCTCACGGGCCAGCTCATCCTGTACATCAACCCGCGGTACATCGCGTTCACCGTGATCATGGCCCTGATCGCGCTTGGTTTGCTCGGCGCGAGCTTTGTCGTGCGCGCTGCACACAGCCATGACGATGACCCGCCGAGCCGGGCGGGGAAGGTCACGACGGTCCTCGGCGGCGTGCTCACTCTTTTGCTCGCCGTCGGAATGCTCATCGTCCCCCCGGCGACGCTGTCCAGCGCGACGGCAATCCAGCGCGATGTGAGCTCGACAACGGTCGGCACGAACACTCAGACTCTTGCGTCGACCGCATCCGCCTCCAGGGCGACATACGCACGATTCACGGTTGTCGATTGGTCGTCGCTGCTTCGGCAGACGAGCGATCCCAGCTTCTACATCGGAAAACCCGCGAGAGTACTCGGCTTCATCACGCCGGACAGCGACGACCCCACGAACCTGTTCTACCTGACGCGGTTTGTCATCACCTGTTGCGCGGTGGACGCTCAACCCGTTGCGGTCCCGGTGTACCTCAAAGACTGGAGGTCGAAATTCGCGGCCAACGCCTGGCTGCAGGTCACGGGAGGATTCACCACCAATCCGAGCTCGAAATCGACGGCTCGCGTCGCGCTCGTCCCGACCAGGGTGACCGCGGTCGCCAAGCCGAGTCAGCCGTACCTGTACTGATGGGACCGTGGTGATTCAGCGGGGATTCCGTCGGACGTTTGTCGTCGTGTTGCTCGTTCTGGCAGTACTCGTCGGCGCATTCGCAACGCTCGATCGCGCCCAGGGCCCCAAGTTGTCTTCGGCCCAGATTGATCCCGTTTCGGTCGCGCTCAGTCCGGCGCAGACGCTTCAGCTCTCGGTTAACCAGCCGATCGCGCCGGTGAAGCGGTCAGAAGTGTCCATTCGACCGGCGGCACCGTTCACGGTGCTGGCATCGATGCAGCAGGTCGTGCTCCGGTTTCCACAGCCGCTGCACTACGCGACGACGTATCGGGTCGAGATCGCCCATCTCACCAGTGCCGCGGACGGGGTCGAGTCAACACTTCGGTACACCTTTCGCACCGCCGACTCCGCCATCTACTACCTGCAGCGAAACGCGGGTGTGCCTGACCGAATTATCAGGATCGGGATCGGGGCGACCACGCAAGCGACCGTTTATTCGGCCGTCCGCATCCAGGATTTTGCCGTTCTGAAAGGATCGCTCGCCGTAGTCACGCTGAATTCGCGGGGCGACAGTGCGCTTTCCCTGATCAGCGCGACCGGGAGGGTTCGACCGGTGCCGCTGCCTGGGGTGGGCGCAATCGGGGTCATTCACGCCGACGATGCTGCCGGCGCGATCGGTTTCACATTCACAAGCTCCGGCGTCGCCGGAGGGCATACCCAGGACCTGTTCCTGCTGACGCCGGATTCTTCGCTGACACCCGTCGCAGTCAAGGGGCTCGGCGGCACGCCTCTCGCCGCACTGAATTGGTACTTTGTGCCGGGCTCCAGCGACGTTGTGGTCCTCGGCTCGGACGGCAGCGCGCTGCTCGCCAATCCGACGAACCCGAGTGCGACGACACCGTTCGGTTCCTATTTCACGCTCAACTCGGTTTCGCCGGACGGCAAGACGGCGAGCGTCTCCGACATCGATGGCGCTCTCTCGATTGCGCTGCCCGGCGGCAAGCCGAGCCGGCTAACGCCATCCCATCCTGGCGGAGCTGCCGTCATCGGCGGTGCCGCGCAGTTGATTCCGGGCGGGTGGCTTCAGATCGACTCCGTCTACGACGCAACGACGGGCGGATTCACTGAGCACCTGGCGTTCGACAACGGTAGTACGGCGCGCGACCTGTTCACACCCGCGAACCCCCTCGGATCAATCGACTCGTTTTCCGTGTCGCCAGGCGCCCAGTACGTTTCGATTGAGACGACGCCGGATGTCGCGACGGCGAAGCCGGACGGCTATCGAGTGAACGGCAGGGCGGCATCCGTGACGACGGAACTCGTGGATGTCGCGACGGGCACGCTTCTCGCAACTCTCCAGGGCTTCGATGCACAGTGGTCGACCCAGGGAGTACCGTGATCCCGTGACACATGATCGCGTGGCGTTGCGCGCTGCTGCACTCATCTCTGCGGCGGGCGCGTTGTTCTGGGTGGTCGGCACCCTGTGGAACCTGGGCGTCTACGCCGTCGAAGCCGCCTCCGGCGGGCTCGTCGGCGACTCGCTCGGCGGACTGACCTTCTGGTACATCCTCGGAAACATTCTTCGCTGCGCGGCCTTCGGCCTGGGTGTGTATGTGACACTGCGGTGCTCGATCGACGCGAAGACCCCGTGGCGCCGGACGATCACCCGCGCCATTCTTGTCAGCATCGGCGGCGTCGTTGTCGAGACCGTGCTCACCCTTGCCGTGACGCTGATCGGCTCGGTCACCATTAGCCAGTACCCCTTCGTCGATTCAGTCGACCCAGGACTTAACCTGAACGGGGTGCAGATTGGGCTGATCAACGCGGCGGAAGGGTTGCTTCCGATGCTGGTCACCTGGATGCCGCTCACCGTGCTCGGCTGCGTTTTGCTTCGCGTCTGGCTCGGGGCGCACCCCGAGGTTGAGGAGCCTACAGTTCCCGCTTCTCGCGCTGAGACACCCGTAGACCACTAGCCTGCAGACGTTCCACCAGGGCACGCACGCCGACCGGCTCAGCACCCAGCTTGACGAGCTCGTGCCACTTGCGTTCCGGAACGTCGTAGTGGTCGTGATCGAACGCTCGACGAGGGATGCCGGCCCGCTCGGCGAATGCGTGCAATTCATCCAGGGAACTGTCGCTGACGATGTGTGCCCACAGCATGCCGTGAGCCGGCCAGATCGGCTGGTCGATGAGCACGGTCATCTGGCGCGTTCCGGTCGCCTGTCCGAGCCCATCCTCACATCATCACCCAGCGGCCCTCCGCGCGCATAACTCCTGCAGATTTCGTGCCGAGAGTAAATCACGCCCGGAATCACCGGACTGACCTCATTCGATCGCGAAATCTGCAGGAGTTATGCACGTTCGGTGATGCAAGCGCTGGTTTGACCGAACCCCGAGAAACCGCGTACTATTGGCCCTTGGTGTGTGCTGGGCTGAGCCCGCTATCAACACCAATGACTTTCTCTAAGGCTTCTGCCTTCTCAAACAAAGGGTTCCAAGTGGTTTACGCAATCGTGCGCGCTGGTGGTCGACAGGAAAAGGTCGAGGTCGGCACCATTGTCGTGCTCGATCGCATCAAGGGCGACAAAGATGGCAACATCGAGCTGGTTCCCGTTCTGCACGTTGACGGAACCACCATCACTCACGAGGCCAAGGCGCTCGCCAAGATCAAGGTTGTCGCCGAGGTTCTTGGTGAAGAGCGTGGCCCGAAGATCGTGATCCAGAAGTTCAAGAACAAGACCGGATACAAGAAGCGCCAGGGCCACCGCCAGGAGCTCACCCGCGTCAAGATCACAAGCATCAAGTAGTAGGAGCGCAACTCATGGCACACAAAAAGGGCGCAAGCTCCACCCGTAACGGTCGCGACTCCAATGCGCAGTACCTCGGCGTCAAGCGCTTCGGAGGCCAGGTCGTCAAGTCCGGCGAGATCATCCTTCGCCAGCGCGGCACGCACTTCCACCCCGGCGCGAACGTCGGCCGTGGTGGCGACGACACCCTGTTCGCTCTCGCGGCTGGCGCTGTCGAGTTCGGTCAGAAGGGCGGCCGCAAGGTCGTCAACATCGTGGTCCCGGAGTAATCACCCCGACACTGCGTTTTCATAGCACACCAGCTTTTCGACAGGGGCGAGCTTCGGCTCGCCTTTTGTTGTTTCACCACAGCATTCATGGGCAGGAAGGAGCATCCGCATGGCGACGTTCGTTGACCAGGTGACGCTGCACCTTCGTGCGGGACACGGCGGCAATGGCTGCGTGTCGGTGCGCCGCGAAAAATTCAAACCCCTCGCCGGGCCGGATGGCGGCAACGGCGGTAACGGCGGCGACATTGTCCTCGTCGCGGAGCCGCAGGTGACGACGCTCCTCGGTTTCCATCGCGCGCCGCATCGCAGTTCCGACAACGGCGGACCGGGAATGGGCGACCACCGAGCCGGCGCGCACGGTGAGACGCTCGAGCTCGCGGTTCCCGTCGGAACGGTCGTCCACGGTGCGGACGGCGAGACGCTCGTCGACCTCGACGTGCCGGGGATGCGCTTCATCGCCGCGCCGGGGGGTCAGGGCGGACTCGGAAATGCGGCGCTCGCGACGAACAAGCGGAAGGCGCCCGGTTTTGCCCTGCTGGGAACCGACGGGTTCGAGGGCGATATCTTTCTGGAGCTCAAGACGGTCGCCGATGTGGCGTTCGTGGGGTATCCATCCGCGGGTAAATCGAGCCTGATCGCGGCGATGTCCGCAGCCAAGCCGAAGATTGCCGACTACCCGTTCACCACGCTGCATCCGAATCTCGGTGTCGTTCAGGCGGGCGAGATCCGTTACACGGTGGCCGACGTGCCCGGTCTCATCGAGGGCGCCAGCGAGGGCAAGGGTCTCGGTCTCGAATTCCTGCGTCACGTCGAACGCTGCACCGCGCTCCTTCACGTGCTTGACTGCGCCACTCTCGAGCCGGGACGCGATCCGATCAGTGATCTCGACGTCATCCTTGGCGAGCTCGATTCATATCCCGTTCCCGAGGGACAGCTGCCGTTGCTCGATCGTCCGCAACTCATCGCGCTCAACAAGATCGATGTGCCCGAGGCTCTCGACCTGGCCGAGCTCGTTCGGCCGGAGCTTGAGGCTCGGGGATACCGGGTCTTTGAGATCTCCGCAGTGACGCGTGCGGGCCTGCGGGAGCTCAGTTTCGCGCTCGCCGGCCTCGTCGAGGAAGATCGCGCAATCAAGGCGCTCGATGTCGCCGCGCCGCGAATCGTGCTCCGGCCCCGGGCGGTGAACGAGGTTGAGTTCACCATTCGAGTCGAAGGCGGCTCCTACGGCGACGTGTACCGGGTGCTCGGGTCCAAGCCGGAGCGCTGGGTGCAACAGACCGACTTCAACAACGAGGAGGCGGTCGGCTTTCTCGCGGACCGGCTCGCGAAGCTCGGGATCGAAGAGCAGCTGTTCAAGTCGGGAGCGGTGGCCGGCTCTACGGTCATCATCGGGCCGGGCGAGGGGGTCGAGTTTGCCTGGGAGCCAACGCTCACATCCACCGCAGAGCTTATGATGGCGCCCCGTGGCACCGATCCGCGCCTGCTGGATGACCCGCGTCGCACCACCAAGACGCGCAGGCAGGCCTACGAGGAGCGCATGGACGCCAAGGCCGCTGCGCGTGCGGAGCTCGCGTCAGAGCGCGAAGCCGGCCTCTGGAACGATGATGACGGCTTCAAGGTAGGCGAGGTATCCGAGGAGGACGTGCCCGGTGACTAAGCCGCTCACCCGTTCCGGCATTCCGAACGCATCCAGAGTCGTCGTCAAGGTCGGATCGTCCTCGATCAGCGGCGCGAACGCTGGCCAGATCGCTCCACTCGTGGATGCGCTGGCCGCCGCTCATGCGCGGGGCACAGAAGTGGTTCTCGTATCATCCGGCGCCATAGCAACCGGGATGCCATTCCTGAAACTGGATGCCCGACCCACCGATCTCGCGACCCAGCAGGCGGCGGCAGCCGTCGGCCAGAACCTCCTCATCTACCGCTACCAGGAGAGCCTGCGGCGCTTCGAGATCGTCGCCGGCCAGGTGCTTCTGACCGCGGGCGACCTCGAGAATCCGGCGCACCGCAGCAACGCGGAGCGAGCTATGGAGCGACTGCTCGGGCTGCGCATTCTCCCGATCGTCAACGAGAACGACACGGTCGCGACTCAGGAGATCCGGTTCGGCGACAACGATCGTCTTGCCGCGCTCGTTGCCGAACTGGTGAGCGCCGACCTCCTCGTGCTCCTGTCGGACGTGGATGGCCTGTACACCAAACCGCCGCACGAGGCCGGTGCCGAGCGCATTCCCGAGGTTGCCTTCGGCAATGAGTTGCTCGACGTCGAGTTCGGCGACATCGGTACGGCCGGGGTTGGCAGCGGGGGCGCGAGCACCAAGGTGGCCGCGGCGCGTCATGCCGCGGCATCCGGAACTCCCGTTCTCGTAACGGCGACCGCGCAGGCGGCTGACGCCCTGGCCGGCGCTGACATCGGTACCTGGTTCGCGGCCGCGCCGTCCTAAACTTGGCGCATGCCTGAGACTTCGATAGCTGCCATCAGCCTCGTCGCCAAGCTCGAGGGATCGCGGGCCGCGGCACGACTGCTCGCGACGGTAACGACCGAGCAGAAGAACCGCGCGCTGCACGCAATCTCTGCTGCGATCGTTCGAAATGCCGACCGGATCCTGCCGGCGAACGAGCTCGATCTCGCTAACGCTCGCGAGATCGGAATGAGTGACGGGATGCAGGACCGCCTTCGCCTCGACTTCCGTCGGCTCGAAGCGCTCGAGGAGGCCGTGCTGCAGGTCGCCTCCCTACCCGACCCGATTGGTGAGCCGGTGCGCGGCTCCCGGCTGCCGAACGGCCTGTCGATCTCCGAAATTCGGGTGCCGTTCGGAGTTGTTGGAGCGATCTACGAGGCTCGACCCAACGTCACGATCGACATCGCGGCCCTCGCCCTCAAGAGCGGCAATTCCGTTGTGCTGCGCGGTGGCTCGGCCGCAGAGAACACCAACCGCGTGCTCGTTGACGTTCTGCAGGCGGCTCTCGCCGAAGAAGGTCTGCCGCCGGAGGCCGTGCAGACCATCGATGAGTTCGGTCGGGACGGCGCCCGCGAGCTCATGCAGGCTCGCGGGTTGGTGGATGTTCTCATTCCGCGCGGCAGCGCCGAGCTCATCAACACCGTGGTTACCGAATCCAAGGTTCCCGTTATCGAGACCGGCGCGGGTGTCGTTCACGTATACCTCGATGAGACCGCCGATGAGACCGGCGCGGTCGAAATCGTGCACAATTCGAAGGTGCAGCGACCCAGCGTCTGCAATGCCCTCGAAACGCTGCTCGTCCACGAGGCGGCCGCGGAGCGCCTGCTCCCGCCCGTGCTCGCTCGACTCCGGGCATCCGGAGTCACCATCCATGCGGATGATCGCACGCTCGCCATCTTCCCGGATGCCGTGCCGGTTACCGAGGAGGACTGGTCGACCGAGCACATGTCGCTTGATCTGAGCGTCAGGGTTGTTGCCGACCTCGATGAGGCAATGGAGCACATCCATCGGTACTCGACCCATCACACCGAGTCGATCATCACCAACGATCTGACGCGGGCGGAGAGGTTCCTGGCCGAGGTCGATTCGGCCGTCGTGATGGTCAACGCGTCCACGCGCTTCACGGATGGCGGCGAGTTCGGCTTCGGAGCCGAGGTGGGGATTTCGACTCAGAAACTGCACGCGCGGGGGCCAATGGGACTTCCGGAACTGACAAGCACCAAGTGGGTCGTGCGCGGCACGGGCCAGGTGCGCGGTTAGATTCCGCCCGGACGGTTAGAATCGCCTAAGCAACACGAGGAATCGGAGAACTTGATGCACTTGCTGGCCACGGTCTTTCTTGAAGACGTAAAGGTGCCCGTCATCATGCCGCCGATCGCGTTCGCAGCCATCGCATTCGGCATCTTCCTGTTGCTCGGCGTTGTCACCTGGACCTACCGTGACGTTGCGAACCGTCACGCCAACAGGGCGGCAACGCAGTATCACGACGATCACGAGCACGGCTCCGCGGGACCGCACCACTAGGGCTCGCCCCAACTCTATGGCCGTCAGCCAGCCGGAAACGCGTCGACGCCGCATCGGTGTGATGGGTGGCACGTTCGACCCCATCCACAATGGCCACCTCGTCGCCGCGAGCGAGGTGCAGCAGCACTTCGGTCTGGACGAGGTGCTGTTCGTCCCGACCGGACAGCCGTGGATGAAGCCGGCCGTGACCGAGGGGGAGCATCGCTACCTCATGACGGTCATCGCTACGGCGGCCAATCCCCGGTTCACGGTGAGCCGCGTCGACATCGATCGAGACGGCCCCACGTACACGATTGATACTCTTCGCGACATCCGCGCGCTGCATCCGGATGACGACCTTTTCTTTATCTCGGGCGCCGACGCCATCGCCCAAATCCTCGACTGGAAGAACGTCGAGGAGCTCTGGTCACTGGCCCATTTCGTCGCGGTTTCACGCCCGGGACACGAGCTGGTTATTAGCGGTTTGCCTGCCGGAGAGGTAAGCTCGCTGGAAGTTCCCGCGTTGGCAATTTCGTCGACCGACTGCCGGAGTCGCGTAAGCCGGGGCTTTCCGGTCTGGTATTTGGTCCCTGATGGTGTTGTTCAGTACATCTCGAAACACCATCTCTACCGGAGTATCGCATGACCACATTCCAAGATCCGCCACCGCAATCGCGGCGCGCGGTTCGGCAGAGTGAGCGTGAAGCGACACCAGCAGAGGCTACGAAGGCCGAGCCGCCGCAGCCCACTCCGTACTCATTCGATGCCCCCGCCGGCCCCGCTCAGGCAGAGCCACAGGCGGCAACGCCTCCGCAGACTGGGCGCCGCGCGCAGGGACGGGTAGCGCCGCCTCCGGATGCGCAGACCTCGCAGCCCCTTGCCAGCCAGCCCCCTCCCGGATCCCACTCCGCTCAGGAAACACCCGAGCAGGCCGCGTACCGTATACGAGACTTCAGTCCAGAGGGGAGGCGCTCCGCGGCGCCGCCCCCAGCACCAACCGCTACATTCGCTCCGCCGGCCAGGCCGGTCGAGCTCGACTATCAGACACAGGGAGTTGCACCGGGAGCCTCGCACGTCGCGACTCCACCGCCACTCGATGACGCTATGAACCACACACTTTCCCGGCGAGAACTGCGCGAGATGCGCGCCGCCGAAGAGGCCCAGGCCCCGGCACTGCAGCTTCCACCCGCCGCCGTACCAGAGGCGATTGACACCCTGCTGAACTCTGGACCGATTGCCATACCGACCCTTGCGCCGCCGCCCGGGCAGTCGCAGGCGCTGGCGGAGGCAATGGCCGAGTTCGATCTGCTCACCCGTTCGCGCCGCGAGGCGGAAGCGCGGGCACGGGATGCCCAGGTTGCGAGCCTCGCGACTCCGATCGTTCCGCAGCAGCAGGCGCAGCCTCCGCAGCAGCAGGTTCAGCAGCAGTACAGCGCTCCGCAGGCGCCGATCTCCGCGCCGTCGGCACCGCAGCCTCCCGTGCAGCAACTCCCGGCGCAGCAGCTTCCGTTTGGCCAGCAGTCCGTCCCGCAGCCTCCCATCGTGGCTCCTCTCGACTCAGCGCTCGCGTATCCAACCACGGCAACTCTTCCGTCACCGCCGGCACCGCAGGTGCTTCCACAGCAGGAGCAGCAGCCCGTTGCATCCGCGCCCGCTCTTGCCGCGCCCGTCTTCTCCGACGCGCCCAGCGCACCGCTTCCGCCGACGCAACTCGGAACGGTTCCATCCGCTCCAGCCGGGGATCTCGATCAGCACGGTGGACGTTCGCCGCGCGCCCCAGGGCACTGGCGGGTACAGGCTGAAGCCGAAGACGACGGGCTGCCGTTCGAGAACACACTCAGTCGAACCGTCGGCGCCAACACCTCGGCGATCACAACGAGCGCTCTAGTGCTGCCCTCGGTTCCGCAGCCGGAGAGTCTTCTGAATGCGATGACGGCGACCGGAGAGATTCTCGTCACGGGCACGATCGACCTGCCGCGCAGCCTCGGCTCAACGGGCGCTCACCCGAGTCGCATCGACAACTCGGATTTCGAGGATGATCCTCTCGACAGCCAGGTCGCCGCACCAGACTCGGCACCCATCCGCGCAATCCGCGCCGTCAGCACCAACACGTCGACGCGGGGCGTGATCGAGACCAAAAAGCCGAACGGCAGCCGGATGTTGACCGCGGTCATCGTCGTCGCCTCCGTGCTCTGCGTAGGCCTCGTCGGCCTCCTCGTTTTCGCATTCGCATCGGGCAAGCTGTGACGCCGGACGGCAATCACCTCCGCTACGCTCACCAACCAGCCAACACTCCCTAGGAACCAGTGACCGCATCACCCCACGCCCTCGAGCTTCTCAAGGTTGCCGTTCTGGCCGCCGACTCCAAGTCTGGAGAGGACCTCGTCGCCCTCGACGTTTCGGGACCGCTACCGCTCACGGACGTGTTCCTGCTGGTAACCGGTCGAAGCGAACGAAACGTGCTCTCCATCGCATCCGAAGTGGAAGACAAGCTCATCGAATTCGGCGCGAAGCCGCTGCGGCGCGAGGGTCGCCAGGAGGGCCGCTGGGTGCTGCTGGACTTCGGCGATCTCGTGGTACACGTGTTTCACGAGGAGGACCGGATGTACTACTCGCTCGAGCGCCTCTGGAAGGACTGCCCGGTACTCCCGGTCGAACTTCCGGTTGCCCGCTCGGTCGAGTGACCCCCGGTCGGCCCTCGCGATGAGCTGGCCAGCGCTCGAGGGGGAACGGATGTGGCTTCGCCCACCCGTCGAGGCGGATGCTGCTCCGCTGCTTGACATCCTGTCCGAACCCGAAGTTTCGACGTGGTGGGTTGGTTACACGGCCGATCGCATTCGCGAGGAGATTCTCGAGTCGGGCAACGCGCTCGTGATGGACATCGACGGTCGCCCGGCGGGCGCCATCTTCCTGTACCCGAACGTTGACCCGGAATACCTGCACGTCGTGATGCACCTGTTCCTCGGGGCCGAGTGGTACGGACGCCGCTATGGGGCCGAGGCGCTTGCCATCGCGATGACACATCTTGCGACGCTCGGACACCACCGCTTCACGCTGGACCCCAACGTGCACAACGCGCCAGCCATTCGCAGCTACGAACGTCTCGGATTCCAGCGGGTCGGTGTGCTGCGTGAGTATCAGCTTCGACCCAACGGCACCCACGAGGACGGGTTACTGATGGACCTCGTGCTCGGCGATTTCCCCGACGGCATCGACTGGCGACGGGGCTAGCCTGCCACGTGGCCGACGTGGCCGACGTGGCCGACCTGGCCGACCTGGCCGAGCTGGCCGACCTGGGCGCTGAGCTGCTCGGCGACGAGTTCGAACGGTTCCATCGAGTGCTCTGCCCGACTGAGAACGACCGCGCCCTCGGTCCCTGCAATCAGGATGGCGGCGAAGCGTCGGGAGTCCGATTCGCTGAGTCCACCGTCGCGCAGCAGCTCCGCGAGTCGCACCCGCCAGGTGCGGAATACCGTTGCCGCGTGCTCAAGCAGGTCGGGGGAGTCCGTGGCGATGGTGACGGCGAGGACCGAGCATCCGGCCCTGAAATCGGAGCGCACGAGCACCTCGCGCCACATCCCCAGGAAGTGCGTGGTGACATCCTTCGCCGGCAGACCCGCGGATCGCTCGATCAGCGCGATCGCGTGAGCTCCGGCCAGATCGACCGCGGATGCCACGAGCTGGTCTTTGCCGTCGGGGAAATGGTGGTAAATCGATCCGCGCGGAGCCCCGGTGAGTTCGAGCACACCGGAGAACGACGTCTCCTGTAGTCCACGTTCGGCGAGCAGCCGAGCCGCACCGACAATCATTCGGTGACGGGTGTCCCCGGCCATCGATCCTCCAATGGTTCCCTATGATTGCCATCATAGCTTGACTATGACGATCGTCATAAGGCAGACTCAGCACGTCGCCCAACGCGGCCCATCATCCCCAGGAGAACGCCATGCCCATGATCGATGTCTACGCAACAACCGGAACGTTTGCCGACAAGCACAAGCTCGCGATCGATCTCGCGACCACGGTCATGACCATCGAGGCCGTTCCGAACATCCCCATGTTCCGCCAGAACACTGCGGGCTTCGTGCACGACCTTCCGGCGGGGGATCTGTCCAATGTGGATGGCGACAGCAACTACATTCGCGTGCAGGTGCTCACAAACGCGGGTGCGCTGGATCGCGACAAGCAGCTCGCTGTTGTTGAGCGGCTGACCACGCTCATCGCGGACGCGTCCGGTGACCCGACTATCGTCGACCGCACCTGGGTGCTGCTCACCGAGGCAGTTGCCGGAGGCTGGGGGCTGAAGGGCCACGCAAATACGAACGACGAGCTCGTGGTCGCTGCTCGCGCGCAGATCGCTGAACTGCAAAAGTAGACGCGGGCTAGCCGATCCAGGGGCAGCCATCCAGGCGGGGAAGCAATCCGCCCTTCACAAGCACCAGGCGCTGAACTCCGGTCGAGGTCGCCGACTTCTCCGCTGGCGTGCAGGCAGCGAGTGACGCGGCTCCCACCGCACCCTGGGATATCTCGGTCTGCCACTCAGCATCTATGTCTCGATATTCAGTCGTGTAGCAGCGCTGATCCGTGCCGTCGTTCACCGCCGACACGGGCTCCGAATATCCGGGTACGAGCCCCAGCGTGATATCACCGAGCGGATGCCCGAGGGCTGCCATACATCCGGCAAACCGCCCGAAACCGACAATGTCTTCATCCCGCGTTGTCCAACTGTCAGCCAGGGCCTGCTTTTGCGCCGAAGAATCGTGGAACTTCGGAATTCGAGCCCACGACAGCCACACCGCGAATCGCACTCCGCGTTGTGTCTGCAGGGTGACGCTGTGATCGCCGTTCCCCGAGACGGTCAGAGGACTTGCCCCGCTTCCGCCCGGCGAGCAGTCGTCGAACGAGTCGATCTTTCTGCCGTCCACGAGCAGTGTGAAATGCCCCGGGTCTACGCACCCGAAGCCCTCGATGAGGCTCGTTGCGTCGGTAGGTTTGGCTCCCACGTCGATGGTCTGGGTGCCGCTTGCTGATCGAGCGAAAGGATGTCCAACGAGTATGCCGTCCTGGGACGTGACGTAGTTGTCTCCGGTGCCTGATGCGCCGGCGTTCGCCGCGACCACATCCGGATCCGCGATAGCGGCATACGCGACTGTGCCGCCGGTCACCGTGCCGGCGATGACGAACGCGACAACCAGCCCGACCACCAGCTTGAAGGAGGGTCTCCGCCGAACGTACGGGCCGAGATTGGCGGTGGCGACGAGCGCCTGCCGAAATTGGGTCGCGCGGGTGCTTGGGGTTGATTCACTGTTCATTGGGTATCTCCTTGGCTCGGGGAGTCAGTTGGCCGGCCAATCGTGCCTTCGCGCGAGAGAGCCGGGACTTCACGGTGCCGACCGGAATCCGAAGTACGGAGGCGGCGTCCTTCTCGGAAAGCTGCTCGAGCACGCAGAGCGTGAGGATGCGCTGGTCGGCGGGGGAAAGGCTACGAAGCGCCGAGAGCGCGTCGCCGTCGGACAGATCGACGTACCGATCCCCTTCGTGCGTGTCGGCGGGCAGCCGACTCAGCATGTTTCGATAGCGCCTACTGCTGCGCGCAAGGTTTCTGGACGCGTTCGTGGCTGTCACCAAGAGCCAGGGCAGCATCGACCCGTGGACGAATCGGACGCCGTCGGCCCGGCGCCACGCCTCGAGAAATGCGATCGACACGGCGTCGTCGGCGTCCGCGACCACGCCGAGGACCCCGTAGGCATGCCGGAACATCCGATGGCGGTGACGATCGAAGATCCGACCAAACGCCTCGCCGTCGCCAGACAGCGCATCCGCCCAGTCCCGCTGGTCGTCGGATTGAGCGCTCACGAGAGGAAATGTCCGGTGCGATCAAAAAGGTTCCGTCTCGACCGGAAAATCTTGCGGCGCGTGCTGCGCGCCTTAGCGCTCGCGCAGCGCGCCCTGGGAGGGCGTCACGAGATAGGTTTCCGGCACACCGAGTGCGTGCTCGGCGAATGCGCCATCGATCGCGACCTGGATGCGACTGACATCCTCGAGCGCAACGAGCGCGAGTGCTGAGCCGCTTCCCGCAGCTCGCGCGCCCAGAGCACCACCGACCTGCGCCGTCTCGACGGCGAGGTCCAGCTCACGCGTAGAGAGGTCGAAGTCGTCGCGCAGCGATCGATGCGACGCGTCAAGCAACTCGCCGATCGATGCCGGATCATGTGCTTCGAGAGCGATCACCGCATCAAGCACGCGCTGGTTTTCCGTGACGACGTGCCGAACCCGACGGAAGGTGATGTCGTCGAGGAGATCGCGCGCGCGAGGCAGGTCGTCGACGGATAGGTCGCGCAGAGTGCCGACGCCCAGCCGGCTGGCACCGAGGGCGCAGGATGCTCGCCGGTCGATTTCGATGTCCTCGGGCAGTTGGGCGTCGGTATCGATGAGAAGCACACCGAGCCCCGCGTCGAGTATCCCGAGCCGAACGATGGTCGACTCGAGATTTCGGCGATCGACAAACACCGCGGCATCCGGCTGTCCAAGCAGCGACGCCGACGCAGTCATCCCGCTCGACTGCGAACCGATCGCGACCGAATCTGCGAGTTGGCACGCGCGGATGAGTGTGTGCCGGTCGAGTCCGAGCTGCCAGACGTCGGCCAGGGCGAGTGCCACCGCCGATTCGACCGCACCGAATGCGGAGAATGCGGCCCCGGACGGAACATCCGACTCGATGTAGATGTCGAAGCCCGGAACGGCGGCGAGATCCGCTCCACTCGTGCCGAGGGATACAGACTGCCCAAGCGCCCAGGCGACGACGAGCGGGAAGGCCGACCATCCGGCGAACTGCTCCGGCCCGAGCTCGAGGAGCGAAATCTCCACCACCTCACCTGAGAACGAGCTCGCAACTCGCGCGATGCCGTCTTCTCGCAACCCCAGAGCGATGAACGCGCGACGGTCGATCGCGGAGGACAGTGCGTATCCGAGGTTGTAGTCGGCCCCATCGCCGATTAGGTTCACCGTGCCGGGCGCCGACCACATTCCGCTCGGCTCGTACCCGAAGACGTCCGTGAAGGTCGCTGCCGTCTCGTCACGTATGTCCCAGAGGAATTCCGCGTCGCTCACACCAGCTCCGGGCCATGCCAGCTGGGTCGGTGCGCGCGACGGTCGACGAATATCGGTTGGAACATCACTCGAACCGTATCGCGGTCGCGCAATATTGCTTGGACGTTCATAGTGTGTCCCAAGCGCGCGGCAGACTTGGCCCGCTACCGTTGCTGATCACCCTAAGGAGTTTCATGTCGTGGTTAGTCACGGGTGGCGCCGGCTACATCGGCGCTCACGTGGTCCGTGCGCTCGGAGACGCCGGACTCGAGCCGGTCGTGCTCGATGACCTCTCCACAGGCCGGGAGAGTTTCGTCCCGGCGGGTGTGCCATTTGTGCGCTCCAGCATCCTGGATGGCGCTGCAGTCAGCCGTGCCATTGAAGACCACGGCGTCACCGGGGTCATCCATGTCGCGGGCTTCAAGTACGCCGGCGTCTCGGTTCAGCGCCCGATGCACACCTACACGCAGAACGTCACGGGAATGGCGGTTCTGCTTGGCGTGATGGCGGATTGTGGCGTCGAGCGGATCGTGTTTTCATCCAGCGCCGCGGTGTATGGCGCTCCGAACGTTGACCTAGTGACCGAGCAGTCACCGTGCGCGCCCACGTCGCCGTATGGCGAATCGAAACTCGTGGGGGAGTGGTTGCTGCGCGACCAGGCCGTGGCTGTGGGTTTGCGGCACACCTGTCTGCGTTACTTCAACGTGGTCGGGTCGGGCGATCCGGGCGTCTTCGATGCGAGCCCACACAATCTGTTCCCCATGGTGTTTGACGCGCTGATTGCCGGTGAAACCCCGCGGATCTTCGGCAACGACTATCCGACGCCGGATGGCACCAATGTGCGCGACTATGTGCACGTCTCCGATCTGGCGCGGTCGCACGTCGCGGCCGCCCGTCGGCTCGAGGCGGGGGAGCCGCTCGAGCCGGCATACAACCTGGGCAGTGGCACCGGGGTCTCCGTTGCCGAGATCATGACAGCGATCGGGGACGTCACGGGCATCGAGTTCGCACCGATCGTTGCGCCTCGGCGGCCCGGCGACCCCGCACGCATCGTCGCGAACGGCGACCTCGCCGCGCGAGACATCGACTGGGGAATGCGCCACTCCCTCCGCGACACGGTCGAGTCCGCGTGGCGTGCTCGCCTGGCAGCGCAGTAGGGGCCCACGAGAGTTCTCGGCGACCATAGATGCGTAGATGTCAGAAGCCCCCACCTTTCGGCGAGGGCTTCTGACATTTGTGGATCCAAGGGGATTCGAACCCCTGACCCCCTGCATGCCATGCAGGTGCGCTACCGGGCTGCGCCATGGACCCCGGCGATGCCAAAAGGCAACTACGACAGATTACTACAGAACCCGAACCGCCAGCGGCGAGCCCGGTTCCTGGGTGGAGCTATCCCTTCACTGCCCCGGCAGCGATACCGCTTACGAGCTTGCGTTGGATGATCAGGAAGAAGATCACGACCGGCAGCGAAAACAGCACGGACGCCGCCATCTGGCCGCCGAAGTCGGTGCCGGAGTGCGGGGTCGAGAACGACGCCAGCCAGATCGGCAGCGTGTACATGGTGTTGTCCTTCATGAATGTGTACGCGAGGATGTACTCGTTCCAGGCCGCGATGAAGGCAAAGATGCTCGTCGAGATGATGCCGGGGGCAACCAGCGGGAAGAGCACACTCCTCAGAATGCGCCAGTCGCTCGCGCCATCCACCCTGGCGGCCTCTTCGATCTCGACGGGTACGGCGATGAAGAATCCGCGAAGAATCCAGATGGAGAACGGGAGCACCATCGCGATGTAGGCGAGAATCAGCCCCAGGTAAGACCCGACCAGGTTGAAATCGTTGAAGACCAGGAACGTCGGGATGAGCAGGGCAACGCTCGGAAGCATCTGCACCACGAGGATCGTCACCATGATCACGCGGCGGCCCCGGAAACGGAATCGCGTGAGCGCGGCGCACGCGAAGAAGGCAATCGCCGCCGACACCAGCACCGACGCGACGACCACAATCAGGCTGCTCCGCAGGTTGTCGAGAAAGGTCGAGTTGTTCACTGCGTCGATGAAGTTGCTGAGCGTCGGATGAAGCGGGAAGAACAGCGGCGTCGGCGTCATCACCTCGGATTGCGGCTTCAACGCGGTGTTGATCATCCAGTAGACCGGGAAGACCCAGATCAGGCTGAACACGATGGCGATCAGCGTTGCGATCCAGCGACGTTTTCCGTGACGGCCGGGGGTCGCTCGCACGACCTTCGTCCCGGACGGGGCAAGCGGTCCGGAGATTAACGTTGGTGCACTCACAGGTCTTCTCCCGATCGCAGCAGGCTTCGAACATAAAAGGCGCTGAGGAGTCCGAGGATGACGGTTGTGACGATCGCGATCGCCGAACCGTTTCCGAGGTCAAAGCTCACAAACGCGTTGACGTATGTGTAGATGCCAAGAGTCATCGTGGCGTCGTTTGGTCCGCCCTGTGAAACCAGCCAGATCTGGTTGAAGACGTTGAAGTCCCAGATGACCGACAGGATGATCATGAGCATCAGCGTTGGACGCAGGAACGGTATGGTCACGTTCCAGTAGACGCGCCATTCGTTCGCACCATCGAGACGAGCTGCTTCGACGTACTCCTGGCTGACCTGGGACTGCGCAGCATAGAGAGTCAGGGCGATGAAGGGCACGGCCTGCCAAACGACGAGTAGCCAAATGCAGAAGAATGCGAGGCTCGTGTCCTGGGGCCAGTTGACATTCAGGACGTTCCCGAAGAGGTGCGTCTGCGTCAGTAGCCAGTTAATGACGCCGTAACCCGGCTGGAACAACCATTTCCACACCTGTGCGGACGCGACGTTCGGCATCGCCCACGCGAGGATCAGGACGACGGTGACGATGTACTTCATGGCCGTGCCGAGTCGGGTCAGAAGTTGCGCAACGCCCATTCCGATGACGACACTTCCCGCCACCATTGCGGCGGTGAACAGAACCGTGCGAAGAAGCGACCACCAGAAATCAACGTTCGTGAAGATGGAGGTGTACTCGGTGATTCCGGTCCAGTCGAAGGCGCCCGTGAACAGCGAACGCTGATCAAAGTTGGTGAACGACGTGAAGAGAAGGAACCCGATCGGAATGAGGATCAGCGCGATGACAACGATCCCGGCCGGGGTCAACAGCCACAACGGGGTCAAGGATCGGCGAGTTCGGCGCGGCGTCGGCGGCGCGGTGCCGCCATTGGGTGGTTCTGTGGTGCCGCGCGGCCGCCGAGAGTCTGTCTCGACGGCCGCGCGCTCGCTTCCAGCGGCTAGCTCAGTTACTGAAGTCATTACTGTCTCTCGATGGAAGCGTTTGATGGATGGAGCGGACTAGCCGGCGTTGAGTGCGGTTTCCAGGTGTGAGTCGAACGACGATGCCGCCGACGACGGGTCACCGGTTGCGACGTTCTGGAAGAACTGCGTGATGGTGTTGTCTCCCTCGATCGTCAGCCAGCCTGCCGAAGCGGGCGTTGGGTTCGAGATCTTCGCCGCGGTGAAGAACGCCGCGTTGAGTGCGCTGGTCTTGGTCGCCGCAGTAGCCGAGCCCTGAACGCTGTTCGGGATCCATCCGTCGTGTCCGAAGACGTACTTGCTCTGGATGGACGGGCTGGCCGCGATCTTGACCCACAGCTTCGCGAGAGCGGTGTTCTTGCTCTTTGTCGCGACGCCCCAGTCGGAGCCACCAAGGAAGACGGGCTGGTTCTTGCCCGACTTGCCCGGGAACGGGAAGCTGCCGAGGTCGGAAGCGGCGAGCTTCTTGGTGCCCTCAACCACGCCGATCTCCCACGAGTTCGCGACGATAGCGCCGGCCTGGCCGTCCGCAAAGATCGTGTCCTGGCTCGGAGTGTCCGTGTTCAGCGTCTGCGATGCCTTGTCGGAGTATGTGTTCTGGAACGTCTTGAAGTCGTTAAGACCCTGCTGCGACGCGGCGGAGCCGAATGCGCCCTTCCAGTTCGTACCCTTGCCCGTTGCGATCGCTCCGCCGGCATCCCAAACGAAGCCGAGCCCTGCGTACCAGTACTGCCCTGGGTAGTACATGGCCGAGAAGGTCGGCGACGGGTTCTTCGCCTTGAGGATGTCGAGGTCGGCGGTCAGCTCGTTGTAGGTCGTCGGCACGGAAGTGATTCCGTCCTTGGCCCACAGCGTCTTGTTGTAGAGGACCGCGCGGTCACCGGCAAACGACGGCACCGCGTATAGCTTGCCGTTGTACTCGGCCGGGTCCTCAAGGCCCGACAACCAGGTCTGGCCGGCCTCGAGCTCCTTCTTGTTTGCGGTCAGGTCGGCCAGACCACCGCTTGCGGCGTAGCTCGCGACATCCGTGTTGCCGAGGTCGACAACGTCCGGGGGAGTGCTGGTCGATAGCGCGGTCGTGATCTTGGTACCGATGTTGGTCCACTGCTGTGTCTGGACGTTAACCTTGGCGCCGGTTTCCTTGGTGAACTGCTTGTTGATGGCGTCGAGTGTTGCGGTCGTGAGGTCACCGGTCATGGACCAGACGGTGAGCGTCTTGCCCTTACCCTTCGGGACGCCGATCGACGTCGAGGATGACCCGCCCGAGTTGCCGGAAGAGCAGGCGCTGAGCGCCAGGGCGGCGGCGAGGCCGACGGCCGCAACCGCATAAATGCGTGATTTGCGCAATGTAGTATCTCCTAGTAGCTGAAAGCGGGTGTTCCGCTGTGTGATGGCAGTGTTCGCGCGAATGCGTGAACGCGTCGGATGGAACAAAGCGCAGCGTCTACTGCGCTTTCGACCGGGTGTACGGCCCGGAAGTCTGTGCGAGGTGTGCCGAACATGTCAGGACACCCCAAGTTCTGCTGAAAGGACGAGGACCGCAGCGCCCAACAGCCTGAGGTCCTCGCCCCCTTTAGCCAGTCTCATGTCGAGCCCGTTGCTTACGGCAGAAAGCGTTCGCACCCGGATGGTGTCACGCGCGGAGTCGAGCAGCGGCCCGTCGAGCAGCTCCGGTGGCCCGCAGAGCACCACGTCGTTGAGGTTCAGGGCGCTGATGATCGGAGCCAGCGCAATCCCGAGTGAGCGCCCAGCGTCGCCCAGGATCGCGGCCCGCTCGCTGGCGCCGCCGGCGCGCAGCCGCTGACGAAGGTGCGGGGCGGCGATCGACAGCTCGAGGCATCCGTGGCGCCCGCAGGCGCACAGTTCGCCGCCCTCATCGACGATGAGGTGACCGATCTCGCCCGCGGCGAACTGGTCACCGACGACGAGCGCGCCGCCGATGATGAGCCCGGCGCCGACACCGTGTTCGATGGTGACAACGAGCAGGCTGTGGCCGGATGCCGCGTGGAAGGTGTGCACGCCAAGGGCGGCGGCGTTTGCGTCGTTTCCGACGTATACCGGCACGCCCTGGTCCTGCGCTACGAGCTTGCCGAGGTCGAGCCCGTACCAACCAAGGTTCGGCGCTTCCTCGATCACGCCGGCATCATTTACGATTCCGGGGCTGCCGATGCCGATGCCGAGGATGCGGACCGTTGCGAGCTCGGCGAGCCTGCGGCAGAGGTCGATCACGAGGGAGATCGCGTCATCGCCGGTCTTGCCCTCAACGTGGGTCTCGGCACGGTGTAGGACCTCGCCGCGAAGATTGACGACGACGCCAACGAATCGCTCGTCGCCCGAAAGGTCGAGCGAGAGGATATGGAACGCGTCCTCGCGGATGCCGACGAGTGTGGCCGGCTTCCCCACCCGAACGCCGTCGCGCGGTCCGCGGTCTTCGACGATGCCTTCGGCGACGAGTTCACTGACCAGGTCAGACACGGTCACGCGCGTGAGACCGGATTCGCGAGCGAGATCCGCTCGGCTCATCGTTCCGTCGTGGAAAAGGGTTTGCAGGATGAGGGACCGGTTGTGCAGCCGGTTGTGCTCGGGGATTGCCTTGGACGTCACCCGCAGTGCACGCCGCGATGGCGCGACTGGTTCGCGGACCGGGGCTGTGATATCCATGCGGGGATGCTCTCCTTGGGGCTTGCTTCATTGCAATGAGGGACCGGAGGGTTTTTGTTAGTACAGCCCCCTAACAAAAGAATGTCAAGCGATGTTGGGAAAGAATTTACGTTCTCGAAATCTCGCGCTGCTCGAGGTTTCTCAGTTGATCCTTCGATTTGGCCCTGAAATACCGGGATTCATGAGCCGATTGGTCTCCGCTGAGACGGGTGCTTGCAAATTGCGCAATAAGTAAGCTTTACTAACAAACATGACTGAGTCAGGAGCGCTGCGTCGCGCCGTGGCCGCAACGCTGCTTCCCGGGTTTGTGGGAACCGCGCTGCCCGGCTGGCTCGAAGCCCGCCTTCGCGATGGGCTCGGCGGCGTGTGCGTTTTCGGCCCGAACATCGAGTCCGCTTCGCAACTGCGGGAGCTCACGGATGCGATCTATGCGGCCAACCCCGGCGCAATCATCGCGATCGACGAAGAGGGCGGCGACGTCACTCGGCTGTATTACGCGACCGGCTCACCGCTTCCCGGCAATGCGATCCTCGGTCGGATCGACGACCTGGACTATACGAGGTCGATTGCGAGGCGAATCGGATTCGACGTCCGACGAGCCGGATTCAATCTCAATCTCGCCCCGGATGCCGACGTCAACTCGAGCCCGGACAATCCGGTGATCGGGGTGCGCAGTTTCGGGACGTCTCCCGAAGAGGTCGCGGCGCAGGTATCCGCGTGGACCGACGGACTGCAGTCGACCGCAGTGGCCGCCTGCGCCAAACACTTCCCGGGACACGGCGATACCAACGTCGATTCCCACCTTGCTCTTCCCGTGGTCAATCGAAGTATCGAACAGTTGCGCGAGCGCGAGCTCGTTCCCTTCATGGCCGCAATTGCCGCCGGGACCCGCGCGATCATGTCGTCCCACATCCTGCTCCCACAGCTCGATGCCGATCGGCCGGCGACGCTCAGCCGCCGCATCCTGGGCGACCTGTTGCGGGGGGAACTCGGTTTCACCGGCCTCATCGCCAGCGACGCGCTCGACATGGCGGGGGCCAGCGGGGTGATCGGCATCCCGGAAGCCGCCGTGCGCGCTCTGGATGCAGGATGTGACCTCCTCTGCATCGGCAGTGAAACAACGGCCGAACAACTCGATGAGATCGAGGGCTCGATGCTCGCGGCGGTTGCGGCAGGTCGTCTGGCCGCGGATCGAGTGCGGGATGCGGCGTCCCGGGTCATCGCGCTCGCAGAGGAACTCAGCGTTGCCCGTGGAGACATTCCGATCCCCGCCGCCGATTCCGAGCTCTCGGAGTCGGATGCGCGACGGGCGCTGGACAGCTTTGCTGTCCAACCAGGCGTGCGAGACACCCTCGCCCGCTCCGCGGAATCGCTCCAGATCGTGAACCTCGACACCCAGGCGAACAAGGCCATCGGTTGCGTGCCATGGGGTCTCTCGGCCGAGCTCGCGGCCGATCCGGCGCGTTACTCGGGAACGAAGCTCACCGCCCGCCCGTCCGTCTCGACAAACGCTCCATCCGGCCTGACCGTCGACCCTCACGCCGTGCCGGTGGTGATCGGTCGCGACATCCATCGTTCGCCCGAGAGCCGGGCCGTCGTCGACCGTCTGCGAGAGGGACATCCGAACACGATCGTGGTCGACATGGGTTGGCCGGGAACAGACCGCGCATACGCAGACGTCGCGACGTTTGGCGGGTCGCGACTGGCCGGCCGCGCCCTGGCCGACCTGCTGAACGGGGGAGCGAAGTGAGGCTGGGCGTCGACATCGGCGGAACGAAGACGGATGCCGTCGCCGTTGGACCCGACGGTACGACGACCCAACGAGTCCGACTAGCCACCGGATTCGGTGCGGATGCTGTCGTCGAGACCGCGGTCGCCGCGGTCACCGAAATTGCTCGGCTCGCAGGGCTCGAGGCGAGGGAATTCGAGTCGATCGGTATCGGCATCCCCGGCATGGTCGACAGTCGCAGCGGACACGTTCGTCATGCCGTCAACCTCGGGTTCGACGCCCTTGATCTCGGATCTGCTGTCACCGAGCGCGTTGGTGCGGTCGTTCACGTCGAGAACGACGTTACGGCGGCGGCGCTCGGTGCATACCACGGGCTCGGTTTGACCTCATCCATGGCATACCTGAACGTGGGAACCGGGCTCGCCGCCGGTCTCATCCTGAACGGCGAACCGTGGCGCGGCGCTCGCGGTGCCGCGGGCGAGATCGGACACATTCCGGTCGACCCCGGAGGCATCCTCTGCGGTTGCGGCCAGCGCGGATGCCTGGAGACCGTCGCGTCGGGATCGGGCGTTGCCCGGCAGTGGAAGAGCGACGACCCCTACCCGGTACGGGCGCTGTTTGCGGCGGCCGATGCCGGCGATGTCGAGGCGAGGTCGATTCGGTCACGTCTTGCCGGCGGGATCGCGGCAGCGTTGCGCGTGCTCGTCCTCACGGCGGATGTAGACACCGTAGTCATTGGTGGGGGACTCAGCCGGCTCGGTGATCCGCTGCTCGACGATGTGCGCGAGGTCCTCGCATCCTGGTCCGCTGCCTCTCCCTTCCTGACCTCGCTCGACCTCGCATCGCGGGTTCGCACACTTCCGGACGACTTCCCGGCTGCTGCGGTCGGCGCGGCACTGGTTGGTGCTGCGCTGTCCGGCGTCGCCTAGGACTCGGGTCGCAGCAGCGAGTATTCGAGGGGAGCGCCGCGTCCGATCACGATCTCGCCGACGGGTTCGAAGCCAAGGTGCCGATAGAAGGGGAGGTTCTCGACCGTCGTCTCCAGCGTCGCCGGGGAGCGTTGGTCGTCGATGATTCGAAGCTGTTCGCGGACGAGCGCGCTTCCGATGCCGGTGTTCTGGGCGCGCGGATCAACGCCGAGCAGCTGCAGGTACCAGCCTCCGTTACGTGCCCTCGCTGCCGCGGCGGCGCGACCGGCCGAAATCATCCGCGGGATGTCGCGCCCGATGGCCCTTCCGGCGCGCAACGAGAACGGAATGCTGCTCGCGGTAACGGGATGACGACCGGGCGGTTGCCAAATTGCCGCACCAACGACCTCGGTTCCATCCCCGGCGACGTAGGTCGCACCGTGCGGGATGCCTTCGTAGTGCGCGATTAGCGTGTTCAGCCGACGCAGCAGGCGAACCCGTCGCATGGGATCTGGCGTGACCCAGGATGTGACCGGATCGTTTGCAAATGCTCGAGCGAAGACCTCGCCGATCGCGGGCGCGTCGGCCGCGACCGCGAGCCGAATCTCTACGCCCATGGATAGAGCCTAGATCGGTGACCGAGCGCGATTTGCGACATTCTGTGCGGAGAATTGCCGTCGCCATGCTGGCCAGATAGCATGGCTTTACCCCATCCCCCATTTGGGGGTACTTCGTGAGTCCCCCGCTCGCGGAGCCTGAACATTTCTGTGGTCGACCCGAACGGACAACAGTTGTGACTACATTTACGCACTTTACCGATCCATACCGCATTTCCAATGACGTCGGTTCCCCGTTTACACCGCCGTATCGCGACGGCAGCGGGGAGTCCTATTTCCAGTGGAACGGCGCGCTGGACGGCCTCGACGAGGCCGACTTCTCGATGCTGGTTCGAACGATTGAGCTGGTCGTTCAGGCCGGAACGTTCTCGCGCGAGCGACTGCAGCGCGCGCTTCGAATCTCACCCGAGTTGGCCGCGAAGATGACGACGAGTATCGAGAGGCTCGGAGTGGTCGCGCCAGGCGAGCCCGATGCCGTCCGTCGCGTTCTGATCAACGTGCTTGGTCTCGAGGTGCTTCTCGCAAAGGTGCTCTCCGGTCGGCACTATCTCGTTGAGGCTCTCGCAACCGCGGGCTGAACCGCAGACCTAGTCGCGCAGTCTGGTCCCCGAGACCACGGTGGCGTCGTAGTCCTCGGAGTAGTGGACTCGTGACATCAGGTGGTTGCGCTCGAAGATCTCGACCGCGATATCCCGCTGCCGATCGCTCGTCTCGATAAGTAACGTGCCGCCCGGCCTTAGCCAGTTGCGCGCCTCCGCGGCCACGCGGCGATGGATGTCAAGGCCGTCACCTCCGCCGTCGAGCGCAACAAGCGGCTCGTACAGTCGTGCCTCCGGCGGCATCCGACCGATCTCTCCGGTCGGTACATACGGCGCATTGACGAGCAGCAACTCGGCTTCACCTCGCAGCGACCGGGGGAGCGGCGCGAACAGATCGCCCTCAAATACCTCGCCGATCCCAGCCAGGTTGCGGCGCGCGCAGGCGACCGCGGCCGATTCGACATCCGCAGCGAACAGTCGCGTCTCGGGGACGGCCGCCGCGAAGGCCATGCCAAGAGCGCCGGATCCACAGCAGAGGTCGATGACCGTCGGGGACGGCGGAGCCAGCGCGATCGCGAGCTCGACCAGGAACCCCGTGCGATATCGCGGGACGAAGACGTGAGGATCAATGCCGACGCGGATGCCTCGAAACTCGGCCCAGCCGAGGATCACTTCGAGAGGTTCTCCCGTTATTCGGCGGTCGACCATCCGCTCCAGCTCAGACTCGGTCGTCGCCTCGGCAAGCAGCAGCGCGGCCTCATCTTCCGCGAACACGCATCCGGAGGCCCGCAGGGCGACCACGAGTTCGGCCTCGGTGCGCGGGTGACGGGCTGGCATGGTCGCAGTAATGTTAGCCGGTGGGGACGGTCGCTCGGCCAACTCCCGGCTTTGTTAGGTTAGGCTTACCAAACATTCCTATTTGAACCCCACGCCCCGGCCGCCCCGTTTCGGGCTTCCATGAGGACCAGATGACCACCGCTTCTCCCGCTGTATCCGCGCGCCGTCGGCGCATCCGCACCCTCGCAACCGTCACTCTCATCGCTGCACTGTCCGCTGCACTCGTCGGTTGTTCGAGCGGCACCGCCAAATCGGGCCAGACCACGATCACGCTCTACAACGCGCAGCACGAGCAGACCACGACGGCGCTGATCAAGGCCTTCACCGCCAAGACCGGCATTGCCGTAAAGGTCGACAACGACGATGAGGATGTTCTCACCGCGAAGATCGAGCAGGAGGGCTCGCGCTCACCGGCCGACGTGATCTTCACCGAGAACTCCAACTGGCTACAGCAGCTCGCGGGTCACGGCCTGCTCGCGAAGGTCGCCGCATCCACTCTCGCGGCTGTGCCACCGGCCGACAGCGCGCAGGACCACGAATGGGTCGGCGTGTCTGCCAGAGTCAGCGCCATGGTCTACAACACCAAGGATCTGACGGCGTCGCAGCTTCCGACATCCGTCCTTGACCTCGCCGACCCGAAGTGGAGGGGAAAGATTGAGATCGCGCCGTCGGAAACCGACTTCTGGCCCGTCGTCAGTTCTGTTGCGGACACCTACGGACGCGCCAGGGCGCTCGCCTGGCTCAAGGGTCTCAAAGCGAACGCCGGCGCGAACGTGGTTCCCGACAACGAGACCATCGTTGCGGATGTGAACAAGGGCGTCGCGCAGCTCGGGATTATCAATCACTACTACTGGCACCGGCTGGTGGCGGAGAACAGCGCCTCGTCGATTCATTCGGCTCTCGCATACTTTGCGGCAGGGAACGCTGGCTACATCAAGACGATCTCGGGCGCGGCCGTTCTGAAGTCGAGCACTCATTCGGCTGCCGCGCAGAAATTCGTCGCATTCCTGGTGAGCCACGACGGTCAGACTGCCATTGCCAACAGCGAGAGCTTCGAGTATCCGCTCGCTCCCGGTGTTGCGGCGAACTCGGCCGACACACCGCTCAACCAGCTGTCGCCATCGGGCTTTACGTCCGCGGAATTTGGCACGGGAGCCGAGGCAAAGAAACTCCTGCAGGAAGCTCAGCTGCTCTAACGTGAGCGGACTCGTGGGCGAGGGGCTCGCGTCGGTCACTCGTCCCCGAGGCGCTCGACGCGGCGGCCGCAGCCGTGCCCTGACCGTCGTCGTCGTGGTCATCGGCGTGCTGCTGCTCCTGCCGTTGATCGCGGTGATCGCGGATGCCCAGTCGGCGGGGTGGTCGGAGATCTCCTTCGTCCTGTTTCGGCCGAGGTCGGCAACACTCCTGCTCAACACCCTCGCTCTGCCTCTTGTCGTCACGCCGCTCGCGGCCGTTTTGGGAACCGCTGCGGCGTGGTTCACCGAGCGAACGGCGTTACCCGGTCGACGGATCTGGACGATTCTCGTTGTGTTGCCCATCGCGATGCCCGACTTCATCGTCGGATACGCCTGGCACACGATCGCCCCGACCGCCGACCCGTTCGCCGCCGCCGTCCTCGTCATGACGCTGTCCAGTTATCCACTCATCTACCTGCCGGCGTCCGCAGCGCTGCGCCGGTCGGATCCGGCGCTCGAGGAGGCCGCGCACAGCCTGGGGCTGAGTAGCACGCGAACGTTCTTTCGCGTGGTGCTGCCGTCGATCCGGTCAGCGATCCTGGCCGGCTGTCTGATTGTCGTGCTCGTGCTGGTGTCTGAGTACGGCGCGTTCGAGATCGTGCGCTTTCAGACCTTCACGACCGAGGTCTTCACCGAGTTCCAGGTCGATCCGAACGCCGCCGGCGCACTGTCGATACCCCTCGTGCTCATCGGAATACTCGTGGTTGTAGGCGAGAGCCTCGTTCCCGTTCCCCGTTCATCCGCCCGACCGGGAATGGCTCGTCCATCGTTGGTCGAACTCGGCGCGCGTGCCATTGCCGTCGCGGCGGGCTTCGCGGGACTCGTTGTCCTGTCCGTGGGTGTTCCGGTCGGTGCCCTGCTGTACTGGATGCTGTCCAGCCAGCACACGACCCTGCCCGCCCAGGCGACTGTGCTCCAGGCGACCCTGACCACGTGCGAATACTGCGCCGGGGGAGCGCTGCTCGCGGTGCTGCTCGCGATTCCCGTCGCGGTCCTGTCGGATCGTCGTCGCCGAGGGCTGGCGCTCGTCGTCGAACGCAGCACCTACCTGACGCTCGCGCTGCCGGGAGTGGTCATCGCGGTGAGCCTCATCTTCCTGGCGCTGCGATTCGCGTTTGGCCTCTACGAGACCAGCTGGCTGGTGATTGTCGGCTATGCCATCATCACGTTTCCCTTAGCGCTGAGCTGCGTCAAGACCTCGGTGCGCCAGGCGCCGGCGGAACTCACGGCGATGGGCCGTTCGCTCGGTCGCAGCGGCGTGTTCGTATTCCTGCGGGTAACGCTGCCGCTTCTCGCCCCGGGTCTCGTCGCGGGCTTCTGCCTGGTGTTTCTGACCGCCAGCACGGAACTCACGGCGACTCTCGTGCTCCAGCCTCCCGACACCGTGACGCTGAGCACGCAGTTCTGGGCCTTCCAGAGCGAAACCGCATACGGCGCGGCAGCCCCGTACGGCCTGGTTATTATCGTCCTGTCGATGGTGCCGGGGACGCTTCTTGCGATCTGGTTCGACCGGCTCGGACACCGCCAAGCGAAAGCATCCAATCAGTGAGCCAGATAGTCCTGCGCAATGCGGTCAAGCGGTACGGCGACGCTGCGGTACTCGACGGGGTGAGTCTCACCGTGCCCGAAGGGTCAATCACGGCCATCCTCGGACGTTCCGGTTCCGGCAAGACCACGCTGCTCCGGATCATCGCCGGCTTCGAGCGGCTGAACGGGGGATCGCTCGATCTCGGGGGAAGGATCGTGGATGACTCGGTCACCGCACTTCCAGCTCAGACTCGAGGCATCGGCTATGTTCCGCAGGACGGAGCGCTATTCCCGAACCTGACGGCTCTGGCAAACATCGGTTTCGGCTTACCGCGGGGCGGGCGTGCGCGTGCCCAGGAACTACTCGAGCTGGTCGGCCTCGACGGCTTCGGGCAGCGTCGGCCGCACGAGCTGTCGGGCGGTCAGCAGCAGCGAGTGGCCCTGGCACGCGCGATCGCGATTCGGCCTATGCTGCTGCTGCTGGATGAGCCGTTCTCCTCGCTGGATGCCGCCATGCGCGTGTCGGTCCGACGTGATGTCACGCGTATTCTTGCCGAGCTGGGCACAACGACCGTTCTCGTCACCCACGATCAGGACGAGGCGTTGTCGATGGCCGACCAGGTAGCGCTGCTGAGCGACGGACGCATTCTCGCGGCCGAGGCTCCGCGCGACCTGTACCGGTTCCCGCGCAGCGCAGCGGTGGCCAGCTCGCTCGGTGAGGTCAACATTCTGCGGGCATCCCTTACCGGCATGATCGCGCAGTGCTCGCTGGGACGAGTGCAGCTTTCGCACGGGGGAGTGTCGACGCAGGGATTCGTGCTGATCCGCGCGGAGAACGTGGATGTGCATCCATCCGAGGCTGTGAATTCGACGCGAGGCACCGTTGCACAGTTCGATTTCTTCGGTCACGACGCGCTCGTTCGTGTGGCGCTGCCCGATGGTGCTGAAATTCTCGCTCGTGTTCCCGGGGAGCTGGAGTTCGCGGTCGGCCAGACCGTCTGGGTCGGTACCAGCAGCCCCGCCAGCGCCCTGCCCCGCACCCAATAGCCCCCGTCCTAGCCCGTCCGCCCTCATCCGTCCGCGTCCGTCCGCCCTTCCGATCACCGGTTGTGCAGGTATTCGCACGTTTCAATCACACCGCGACTAGGAACTTCGGGCACTCTGCGCCGAGATACCTGCACAACCGGTGATCGGTGAGGGGCGGGAGACGACAGCGACGACGAAGACGACTAGCTAAGCGTTCCGCAGCGCGCCCTCGAGCGCGTTGGCGACGAAGGCCATGCCGTCGCGCGTCGGATGGTACGCGGCCGCCTTGCCGCCGACGAGCACGAAACGCTCGGTCCAGGGGGAAGCCGACCAGGCGTGACGATCCGCGCTCGCTGCTGAGACCTCGGCGAAGACGGCTCCGGCTCGTGCCGCGGCCTGGCGCAGGATCAGGTTCACGCGGGTCCAATACATGCGGCCGCGGTCGGCCGCGTCGCGACGAAGCGGATGCGCGTTCACCGCCGCATCCGGCGGGAGAAGGCTGAGGTAGTCGGTTACCGCAATCGTTGCGCGCGGCGCCCGAGCACGAATTGCGTCGAATAGCGCAATGAGGTCGTCACCGAGAGCGGCGCTCTTGCGTTCGAACTCAGCTTCATCGACCATCGCGGCGAATCGCACAGAACTTCCGGTGACAGCGCGTACCAGCCAGGGCAGACTGGCCAGGACGAGGTAGCCAATGTAGCCGAGATCATTGCCGCCTCCGGTCAGGGTGACGAGACGAGTATCGGCCGTAACCGACTCCAGCTGAGGCGCCGCTGTGCCGCGTTCTCGGCCGAGAATCTGCGCGACGGTCGCCCCCGAGAAGCTCACGTCGGTGAGCCGAAGTTTCAGCTTCGCGGCCAGAAGGTGCGCATAGTTGTGCGTGGACCGGCTCGCGAGTCGCGGGCTTTCGGGCACGCGGTCGCCGATGCCCGGCCCCGCCGCGTATGAACCGCCGAGGGCAACGTATTCGGAACCCTCGGGCAGTTCCACGGGTCGCGCTACTTGCTCGCGCCGACCGTAGTCTTCGCGGGAGTCTTGGCACGGGCGGTAGTTGCGCGGCGAGGAGCCGCGGCCTTCGCCGTCGCGGGCGCCTTCTTCAGCGCGCTCCCCGAGTTGCCCTGGTCAAGTCCCGGGGCCGCGATGACTTTGCCGGGGTTGAAGTTGCCCTTCGGGTCGGCGGAGTCAAACAGGCCCTCAAGAACGGCGATGCCGCTTGCCGAAATGTCGTCTTCGAGCCACGGAGCGTGCTCGAGTCCGACACCGTGGTGATGCGAGATCGAGCCGCCCTCATCGATGAAGGCCTGCTGGATGGCCGACTTGACGATGTCGTAGTCCCCGAGCGGATCCTTGCCGAACTTGAATCCGAAGGTGAAGTAAAGGCAGGCGCCCGAGTGATACGAGTGCGAGAGGTGGCTGATGATGACGCCCTTCGCTCCGATCTTGTCGAACGAGTCGTACGCGGCCTTCACCACGCCATCGTGCAGGCGCTGGAGCTTGGACCACGGCGCTGCGCTTTCCGAGACATCCCCGGCGGCACCCCGGTCGAGCAGGAAGTCGCGGATGTACGGAGTGTCGAACTTCTTCTGGTCGTAGAGGATGCCAGGACCCTTGCCAACGCCCATCCCGTTGTACTTCTTGACGATCTTGTCGACCAGCTTCTTCTGCAGCTTCGCGTGGCGCTCGCTGCCCTCGTAGCCGATGAAGGACAAGCAGATGTCGTCGAGGTTCCAGCTCTTGGAGCGGAAGATCGCAGGCAGCACCGTGCCGGAGACGAACTTGGTAATGCCGTGGCTCTCCTTCGACGTCGCCAGTGAGAACCGGGTCTCCATGTTGTCCGAAATGCGGGTGATCGACGGCGCGGCGTCGCTCTCGGAGATCTCCTGCATCGCCTTCAGGCCGGTTTCGAAGTTCGGGAAGAAGTAGGCGTAAACATCCCGTTTCTCCGGAATGCGGTGCACCTGCACCCAGGCCTCGGTGACAATTCCCAGGCGGCCTTCCGAGCCGAGGATCATCTCGCGGACGCTCGGTCCATTCGATGCCGACGGGATCGGACGGATCACGACGATACCGCCGGGACGAACCAGCCGCAGACCGCGGGTGATGTCGGCGATGTCGCCGTACTTGTCCGACTGCATGCCGGATGAGCGCGTTGCGATCCAGCCGCCGAGCGTTGAGTGGGTGAAACTGTCCGGGAAGTGCCCGATGGTCCAGCCCTTGGCCGCGAGCTGCTCTTCGAGGTCGGGGCCCTGGGCTCCCGCTTCAATGCGCGCGAGTCCGGCATCCGCGTCGATCTCGACGACCTGGTTCATGCGTCCCATGTCGAGTGAGATCACGACGCGCTTCTCGGTGCGGAGTGGCTCGAGGCTTCCCCCGATGTTGCTTCCGCCGCCGAAGGGGATGATGACCGCGTTGGCCGCGACGGCGAGATCGACGATCTTCTGAATCTCTTCTTCGTTGTCCGGGTAGACGACGACGTCCGGAGTGCGCTCGACCTGGTTTGCGCGGATTCGCACCAGGTCGCGCAGGCTCTTGCCGTACGCGTGCACGACGCGCTCCATCTTGTCCGTGGTCACGTTGAGAACCCCGACGACATCCGAGAGCGATTTCACGAACGCGGGGGTGGCCAGCGACTTCGCGACGGTGACGGCGTCGAAGGACGGCTGCCCGACAACGGGTGCCGTGTGCAGATCAAGTGCGAGCTGCTCGAGGATGAACGGCGCGAAGCCGGGCTTGTCCTCGTGCTCGAACGCGACGCCGTCGACGCCCCAGCCCCACCACTTCATGTGCTTTACGTCGGTCACTTTTTTGCTCCTTTTGATGAAGTCCGCTGGCCAAGGATATCCGCAGAGTTTGCGTCTCGCAGGCGGATGATCTCCTGTTTTATTCGTTCGGTGAAGTCGACCGGATTCTCCGACTTCTGCGGAAACATCGGATCTCCGATGATTACGCCGACCGGGAGGCGCCCTCGCTTGGGCCAGTTGGTGCCGCGCGGATGCGCAATGTTCGCGCCGATGATGGCCACCGGGATACACGGAACCGCGCACGAACTCGCGAGAGCCGCCGCCCCCGGCTTGAACGGTCCCATCGTCCCGTCCTTTGATCGCGTTCCCTCGGGGAACACCAGGAGCGGGATGCCACGCAGCAGCAGCGACTTCGCGCTGACGGAGCGGATGCCGCCCTTGGTGCGCTGCACCGGAAACGCGTTGAAGAAGAGCGCCGTTAGCCCTCGCCGCCACCAGATGTCGAAGAAATAATCGGCCGCGGCGCCCGCGGCAAGAAAGCGCACCATGTGGCGGGGGAGTCCACCCATGATGAGCGGCGTGTCCAGGTGGCTCGAGTGGTTCGCGACGACGACGTATGCACCGTTCACGTCCTTGACGTTCTCCTGCCCGCGCACGGTTACCGTCACCAGGAAACGCCAGACGACCGGCCGGAGCAGTCCTCGTTGCGCGACGAAGCGAGCACCAGCCTGAAACCTCGAATTGAAGCGGTCATGCTGGGTCGCATCGGGTGAGGCGCCGTTGCCCGCACCACGCGGTACTTCTACGGTCAAGTGACAACCGGCTTTCTGCGGTCTGACGAAATAGTTCCAGAGATAGATCTAATCGCGCTTTTGGGGGCATGCCGAACCAACCAGAACAAAGCACGGTAGCGAATAGTCGGTATGGAGATCACCTTTCCGTGGTCGACGTCCCGTAGACAGGCACGCACGAGTGGTTCGGCGTCGATCCACATCGCGTTGGGAATGCTCGATTTCTTGATCCCGGCCGCATCGTGAAAATTGGTGCGAACCCAGCCGGGGCAGAGGGCCGTGGCAGTCACGCCGGTGCCCTTCAACTCGACCGCGAGTCCTTCCGTATAGGAGGTCACCCATGCCTTCATCGCCGAGTAGCTTCCCATGGTCATGAAACCGGCTGTACTGGATACGTTGACGATCTTGCCCGCGCCGCGGGCCATCATCCCGCGCGCCGCGGCACCAGACAGCACGAGCACGCTGCGCACCATGACCTCGAAGCCCGCGTCGTGTTTGGCGACATCCGGATCGGTCAGCGCGGTGTGGATACCGAAACCCGCATTGTTGACGAGCACGTCGATGGGTTGCGTGGGGTCTTCGAGCCGTTCCGCTATGCGCGCAACTGCCTTGCGATCGCCGAGGTCAGCGACGAGAATTTCTACGGTACGACCGGTGGCCTTCACCTCGGCCGCCATAGCCTCGAGGCCGGATCGTGAACGTGCAACCAGAACGAGGTCGTACCCACGGTCCGCGAGTTGCCTCGCGAACGCGGCACCGATGCCGGACGTTCCCCCGGTCACGAGAGCTACACCCATGGCACTTACGATACGGTGCTCACAGGCAACTGTGTGCGACGCATGGTTCCTAAGAAGAGCAGCAAAGGCCCCAATTCATGACAACTACTGGCGAAGTCGGTCAGCGGATGCGTTTTGACGTGCGCGAATTCGCTCGCACGGCCCAGGGAAACCACCGCGAAACCCTGCAGCTTGGCGAGTATTCGCAGACACCGCTCAGTCCGGACAGCGTTCGCATGGTGCGCTACCTGGGGCGGCTCGAGGGCGCGACGATGGAGCACCTGCGTAATCTCCTCGTGACGGCGACCCACAAGGATGCCCGCGTCACCGCATTCCTCGTTACCTGGGCCTTTGAGAAATTCTGGATCGCGGATGCGCTTGACGCGGTTCTCGAGGCCAATGGCCTGCCTCGGTTCCAGGATGCGCCCGAGGGCAAGATCCGCAAAAAGCGTGGAGAGTCGGCGGATCGTCGAGGACCCATCCGTCGTGCGGTCTCAGCGATTCGTCTCGGTGTCCCCATCATTGCAACGCACACGACATCGGGTCTGATCGACGAGTGGATCACGCGTGCCGCGTACGTGCGCCTCGCCGCCCAGAGTAAGAGCGCGGCCCTCGGTTCCACGATCGCCATGATCCTCGACATCAAGAAGCGACACGCCGAGTTCTTCGATGACGAGTCCCGTCGCCGCCTGTCCGAGTCGCCCAAGGCCGTCGCGCTTACCCGCAAGACCCTGCTCCACGCATCGTGGCCGATCGGTGCCATCGATCGTGCTGCGGAGGATCGTTCCTTCTTCGAGAACTACGTCTTCGGCGGCAGCGAGGGCGTTGCCTCGGCAGCCGAGATCGAGCACCGGGTGGCTGCGCTGCCCGGCCTCGACGACAAAATCGGCGAGTCCATCGCCCAGAAGCTTCTGCCGTGAGCCCCAGCACCACCGCGGCCAGAACCGTCGCCCGCAAGCCCGCTGCGCCCCGCACGACATCCCGATCCACGAAAGCAGCTGTCGATAGTGCCGTCGCAAGCATCGATCTCGGCAAGGCGCACGTCTTCCTGACCGGCGGCACGGGTTTCCTCGGCCAGGCCGTTCTTGAGCGCCTGCTGTCCGATCACCCGGGTACGACCGTCACGCTCCTCATCCGTAAGAAAGGGAGCACGCCGGCGGAAGATCGTCTGCGCACACTCCTGAAGAAGCCCGTTTTCTCGATCTGGCGCGAGAGGGTTGGGGATGCCGGGGTCGAGTCGGCGATCAAGAAGCGTCTGCGCGTAGTCGAGTCGGGACTCGGACCGCTGCCGCCGCTTCCCAAAGACCTGGATGTCGTCATCCACAGCGCGTCGACCGTCTCATTCGATGCCCCCATCGACCAGTCCTTCGACACCAACGTTGGCGGTGCGCTCGGGCTCTACGAGGCGCTCCTCGCGAGCGGAAGCGACCCGCACGTCGTGCACGTCTCGACCTGTTACGTCGGCGGCATCCGCAAGGGCGTTGCGCCGGAGGCGAGCCTTACCCACGATGTCGACTGGCGCGCAGAGTACGAAGCAGCAAAGACCGCCCGCACACGAGTCGAGCTCGAGTCCCGCCGGCCGGAGACGCTGCGCGGGTTCATCGAGACATCGCGGGCTTCGCACGGCAAGGAGGGCCCGCAGGCGGTCGCGCGCTACGCGGAAGCGGCTCGCGTCGAGCACGTCCAGAACGCTCTCGTCGACTACGGCCGTACTCGCGCGGAAAGCCTCGGCTGGACAGACGTTTATACGTTGACGAAGGCGTTCGCCGAGCGGGCGGCCGAGCAGCTGTGGGCGGCATCCGGTCACCGTCTTTCGATCGTGCGTCCGGCGATCATCGAGAGTGCACTCAGGCACCCATATCCGGGCTGGATCGACGGCTTCAAGGTCGCTGACCCGCTCATTCTGGCCTACGGTCGCGGCCAATTGCCCGAATTCCCGGGTCTGCCCGACAGCGCGCTCGACATCATTCCGGTCGACTTTGTTGTGAACGTCATCCTCGCGGTCGCCGCCAACCCCGCTCCCGCGGGTGAGCCGCAGTTCTACCAGGTGGCCTCCGGCGCGAGCAATCCGCTGCCGATGCACGAGATGTTCCGCAACATCCACACGTACTTCAGCCTGCATCCGATGCCCCAGCCGGGAACCGACGACCACGTCATGGCGCCGACCTGGCAGTTCCCGGGCGGTCGGGCGGTGGAAAGCGGCCTTCGCGCTGCGCAGCGGCGCATCGACCGTCGGCAGGAGTGGCTCGAACGTTTCCCGTCGAACGTGCGCAATCGCGCGAAGATGGCGAAGGTACAGAAGCGCAAGGCGGACCTCGAGCTCATGAGCAACTTCACCGAGCTCTATCGCGCCTACGTGCAGACGGAGATCATCTTCGATGATGCGCACACAAAGGCGCTCAATGCGTCGTTGCCCGCCGACCGCCGCGACGACATCGGATTCGACGTCATGGCCATCGACTGGAATGACTACTTCCAGAACGTGCACTTCCCGTCGATCATGGAAATGACCCGCGCATACGCCAAGCGTCCGAGTGTAAGCGAACGGGCCGAAAAGGGGCTGCCGCAGCGTACGGACGTCATTGCCGTTTTCGACCTCGAGGGCACCGTCGTTGACATGAATCTCGCGACCCAGTATCTCTGGGTGCGTTCCGCCGGGCTTCGGAAAGCCGCATGGCCCGCCGAGTTCGTGAGTCTCGCCGCCAACGTGCCGAAGTTCCTGCGTGCCGAGCGTCGCGATCGCGGCGAGTTCATCCGGGTGTTTCTGCGTCGCTACAAGGGGATGCCCGTCGCCCGTCTCGAGAAGGTCGTCTCGGGAGGCTACGGCGACACCCTGCTGCGGCACACACTTCCTGCCGCCGTCGCCCGCATCAGGGAACACCGCGAGGCCGGGCACCGCACAGTGCTCGTCACCGGGTCCATTGGCATCCTCGCCTCGCCGATTGCCGGCCTGTTCGACGAGGTCGTCGCGAGCACAATGCACCAGCACGACGGGGTGCTCACCGGATATCTGGATCGCCCCCCGTTGGTCGACGAGGCGCGTGCAGCGTGGCTGCGCCAGTACGCTGCGGCCGGTGGCTACAACCTCACCCAGTCATACGGATACGGCGACAGCCACGCCGATCTGGTCTGGCTCGAGTTGCTGGGAAATCCCAACGCTGTGAACCCTGACACCAATCTTTCGCGCGAAGCGCAACGAAGACGGTGGAGAATCTACAACTGGAAACGCGGCGCGAACGGCTTGACGCATGATGGGATAGTGGCAAGCAGTGAACAAGCCGCAAAAGTTCCGAAGGGAGTGGGAGCCTGAGCGCTTAGCCAGGGCTCTCGACAAGACGCATGGCGTTTGACATTGACAAGTACACGGAGACCTCCGTCAGCGTCAACTGGAGCGACCTTGATTTCGAGCACTTCCGCGATCATCCGCTGCCGGCCAGTTCGCTGCGCACACTGCGCTACATGACGGACGTCGAATACCACACGGTCTGCTACACCCGCGATCTGCTGACCACGCCCTCCCACAAAGAGGCCGACATGAGCGCGTTCATGACGATGTGGAACCGTGAGGAGTTCTGGCACGGCGAGGCGCTCGCCACGGTGCTCGGTATCCACGGCATTACAGTCGACTTCGACGAGGTCAAGGCTGGCCGGATGAAGCTCGGCTGGAAGGATCGGCTCGACCCGATCAAGCAGTCCGTTCTCGGCAAGATCGCCGGAAACGACTTTGTTGCGGTACACATGGCGTGGGGTGCCGCCAACGAGTGGTCGGCTATCCAGGCGTACAACCGCATGGCAGACCTCGAGGAAGACCCGGTTCTCGCTGAGTTGCTGAAGCGCATCGCCAAGCAGGAGGCGCGCCACGTGGCGTTCTACACGTCCCAGGCGCGTGATCGCCTGGCGAAGTCGAAGAAGGCGCAGATCATTGCGCGTCTGGCGCTCAACAACTTCTGGGCGCCCGTGGGCTCGAGCATCATGGAACGCGAAGAGGTGGTTCACGTCATGAACCACCTGATGAGCGGACCGGAGGGTCGTAAGGCGGCGCGCAAGATCGATGCGGCTATCAGCGGTCTTCCCGGGATGACGGGCCTGACGATCGTCGAAGACTCGCTCGACTCGCTCGGAGTCGCCGCGTAATCTCGTTCGAGGCGTGATCGATGCCCGATCGATTGGTTCCCTGGGGGGTTCATCAGCAATGCCAGTTGATCGGTCGACGTCTGATATTGGGGTGATCTCGCACCTGCTTGATGTTGCATCCGACATCGTCGCCGGGGGCGGCTTCTCAACGCTCACGATGGGCGAACTCGCCGATCGCGCGGATGTTCCGGTCGCGATGGCGACCCAGTTGTGCGGTTCGCTGGAGCAAGCCCTCGTGCTGATGTTGAACCGCGAATTCACCGGAATCTATCGTTCGATGGTCGACGATATCGAACGGGATCCCGATGGCGGCAAGCTCTCGCGAATCTACTTCTACACGCTGACCGCCGTGTACGAGCGCCCACTTGCGCGGGTGCTATACACCGAGGATCGCGAGGCGATGAACTCCATCATGCGCAACAACGGGAGTTTTCGTTACGTTCCCGGCGTTGGCATTCGAGCTGATCTCATTGAATCCATGCAACACGTTGGCATGGTGAGACGAGACGTCGACGCCGGCACCGTTTCCCACATGCTCACAATTTTTTCCGCTGGGCTGGCACTTACCGCACCCCACGACGACCTGGATCGCATCGTGCGCGGCGTCACTGACTTGCTCGCGCGCGTTGTCGACGAGGATGTAGTGGACACAGCGCCCGGCAAGGCGGCCTATTTCGAATGGGCACTGAACCTCGCCAACTGACCAACACGAAATCGGAACCGACATGGCACAGCACCTCGGACTTGGACTCGACACCTTCGGAGACGTGACGCGAGGGGCCGACGGCAATCCGGTGCCGTATCCCCAGGTGATTCGGGACGTCATCGCCGAGGGAGTGCTCGCCGACTCGCTCGGTGTCGATTTCTTCGGCATCGGGGAACATCACCGCAGCGATTTCGCCGTGTCATCGCCCGAGATGGTGCTGTCCGCGATTTCGGGGCGGACCGAGCGCATCCACCTGGGGTCGGCGGTAACGGTGTTGAGCTCGGACGACCCCGTCCGGGTGTTTCAGCGATTCGCTACGCTGGATGCCGCATCCAGCGGGCGCGCCGAGATCATCCTCGGTCGAGGGTCGTTTACCGAATCCTTCCCGCTGTTCGGCTTTCAGCTGTCCGACTACGAGCAGCTATTCGAGGAGAAGCTCGACCTGTTCTCGCAGGTCATCAAGGAGCAGCCGATCACCTGGAGCGGAAGCCTGCGCGCGCCCCTGACTGGTCAGAGCGTGTATCCGACTACGGAATCGGGGTCGCTCAGGACATGGATCGGTGTCGGCGGCAGCCCGGAGTCGGTGGTGCGGGCGGCCCGCCATGGAATCCCGCTCCTGCTCGCGATCATCGGCGGTTCCCCCGAGCGCTTTGCGCCGTACGTTGACCTCTATCACCGCGCGCTGTCCCAGATGGGGATGCCGGATCTGCCGGTCGGCGTGCATTCACCCGGTCACATCGCGGAAACCGATGAGCAGGCAGCGGAAGAGCTCTGGCCGGACTACAAGCTCATGCGGGATCGGATCGGCGCGGAACGCGGGTGGGGACCGATGGGACGCGACGAGTTCGATCGCGAGATCGCAACGGGATCGCTCTACGTCGGGTCGCCGGAGACCGTCGCCCAGAAGATCGCGAACACCGCGAAGACGCTTGGCATTGCGCGCTTCGACCTCAAGTACAGCGCGGGACCACTCCCACATGAGACGCTCATGCGCTCGATCGAACTGTACGGATCGACTGTCGTCCCGCGAGTGAGAGAACTGCTCGCCTGAGGTCTACGGGCCGATGCGCGTCCAGGTGCCGCAGTCGTCCGTCTCGAATCCGACCGCTCCAGAGATCTCGACGACCGTTGAGCCCCCGAGATCGTTGTCGATAAGATCGCCACCGAACGCGACCGGCAGGTCTTCATCGCTGAATCCGGCGAGGGTGGCCCAGTAGCACTCTGAGCCGCTGGATGCCTGGTAGGTGCCGGGCTCGATCTGCTGACCCACGGCGTAGACGCCGGCTCCGAAGCTGGTTCGAAGCGGGCTTGGTGCGTCCTCAAGGCGCTCCCACTTACCGCATCGATCGGACAGGAACTTAGCGTCCGTTGGTGCGATGGTGACGATCGCTTCGCCCGGTGCGAGGTGGTTCGCAATGATCGAATCGAAGCTGCCGCTGAAGTCGGAGTCCCGCTCCCAGTAGCACTCGTCTGTAGCGCCGGTTGTGACGTAGGTGCCCGGCGCCAGATTCACCCCGACGCGATACGTGCCATCCTTCGGAATCGGGATGGGGACGACGATCGCCGCGGTGGATGCCGAGGTTTTCGTCGTCGGGTCGTAGTCGAACCGCGTTCCGGTAACCGAAACGCTGATCCGGTGACCGACCTGGTTCGGCGACACGTCGTAGCTGGAACTCGTCTCACCGGGAATGGCAATGCCGTTGCTCTTCCACTGGTAGCCGAGAGCATCCGGTGTCGGTGACCAAGTGCCGGTGTTCGCCGTCAGCTCGGTGTTCACGTGCGCAACCCCGCTGATCGTCGGGGTCGGCGCTGAGCCGAAGACCCCCGGTCCGACGACGACGGGTCGAGAGGTGTACGTCGTCGTGGCGTAGGTCGGATACCGGCCAACAATTCGAACCGTGATCTCGGTATCGAATACGTCGATGGTGAGCGGGTAGCTGGATGTGGTCGCACCCGGGATGATGCTGCCGCTGACGTACCACTGGTAGCTGAGCGAGGTCGGCGTGGGGGACCACGCCGCGACGTGGGCTGTGAGCGTGTACCCAATCCGGGCCGTGCCGGTGACGGTCGGGCCGCTGGACACCAGGAACGGTCTGCGGGCCGGCACCGCTGGCGCGTGGTCCGGGCAGGAGGATGATCCGACGCCTGTCGGGATCGACGTTCCGCAGCCCACCGAGGAAGATTGGCGAGCCGCACTGGCGGTCGCGGCGCCGGCTGAGCCGACCAAAAGAGATGACGTGACCAAAGCGATGACCGCACACAGCGCGACTAAATGGCTCCTGCGGTTCGGGTGTTCAGACATAGTGGAAAGTTATCGCATTTCACCGGCTCGCCCGTCGCCCCCGTTGCGGGGACTCGCCCGATGGTGCTGCCCCTAGCTGCGCCGCCGGGACGCATTGATGATCGAGACGACCAGGACGGTGGCAACCAGGACAGCGGCGGTCAGACCGTAAATGAGAGCGGCATCGGGCCCGCTCACGAACACGGCCCCGACAATGGCGCCGAGACATCCGGCGAGCACGATTGCCCAGAAGAACAGAAGCTTGTCCGTCGCCGGGATGCTGCGCACGATGCGGCCGAAGTAGGTGCCGGCTTTTCGTCGGAACCAGAGCAGGTAGCCGCCAACACAGGCGGCCGCGAGTACAGCGACGACTACGCGCGAAAGGTGCCCGTTGCTCGAGTCGTAGTCATTTGACCCCCGGACAAAGTTATTCATGAGTACGACGCAGATGATCAGGATGAAGTAGACGATGCGAAGCGCGCTGAATCCGGTCGCCCTGAGGTTGCGGAGTGCGAGCTCCGAGTTTGGATTCTGGGCGAGCACGCCGGCAAAACCCGCCGCGGCCTTGCCGGTGTCGCCGCGCTTCAGTGAAATCAGCGCGAGGTTGTTACGGGCGCTCGCATCACTGGGGCGGAGGGCGAGAACGTGTTCGTACAGGGTTCGAGCCTCGCTGAGCCTCCCGTCGATCTGGGCGACGCGCGCTGCCGAGAACAGCACGGATGGTTCGTTTGGAGCGAGTTTGAGAGCTTCAGCAACCGCCGCGTGGGTGTCCGTGGTTATGTATTTGGCGTTGCAGTCGACCTCGGCAATGAGGGTGTAACTCGCCCAAAAGTCCGGGGCGAGCGACCTCGCGGTCCTCGCAACCTTCCTCGCATCCGGGTGTCGACCGAGCCGGGAATAGCCGAGTGCCAGGATGCGCCACGCGAACGCGTCGTGGGGGGACAGCGTGACGGCCTGGGTCGCGGCGCGGACGGCTAGCTCGCCCCCTGGTCGTCCCCGATCGGCCTGCAGGTGGGCGAGGGCAAGAGTTCGCAGCGTCGCGCTGTCATCGGGATTCGTGGCAAGCGCGGCACCGAGGATCCTGAGTGCCTCATGGGGACGCTGAAGATCGAGGTAAAGCTGTGCCTGTGCGACGACGTTCGTCTCCGTCATGGTTGCGTCACAGTGCCCGTCGGATGAGTGCGATGAGCCCGCCCAGAACATAAATTGCGGCGAGGACCAGCAGGATCCACCCATAGATGTCGCTGGTGATGTCAATGGGGGTGAGCGTCGCGACGAGAAGGCCGAGGAGCGAAGCCAGAAGTACGCCGGCCCAGACGCTGAGGAACTTCTCGGTGTAGGGAAGAGTTCGCACCAGTCGAGCGAAAGCGGCGCCACTTCGCCGAGCGATCCACCCTAGATAGAGCCCGACCAGGGCCACGGCGACGACAGCGGTAATGATCGGAATCGTGCGATCGGGGGAGGCGGCCGACTGGCCGTTGTCGAACTGCTCCCGAGCATGGATGAACACTCCTCCGATCGCGACCGTCGCACCCCAGGTGAGGATCGTCGAGATCGTGAGCATCCGGTGTGCCGCCAGGCGAAGATTCTTCCTGGCCAGAGTCGAATGTGGATCAATCGAAAGGATGCCGAGGTATCCCGCGAGCGCCCGGCCCTCATTTCCCCGTCCGCTGTCGATGACGGCCAGATTGTTCCGCGCCGATACGTGATCCGGATCCACTGCCAGGACACGTTCATAGAACTCGCGCGCCTGGCGGGAGTAGCCCTCGACGCTGGCAACTCGACCGGCAGCGAAGAGCACGGCGGGTTCGTTTGGGGCGAGTCGCAGAGCCTCGGCCATCGATTCGCGTGTGTCCTTGGTGATCAGCTTGGCGTCGCAGTCGACCGCCGCGACGACCGTGTAGCTGGCCCAGAGCGCCGGTGCCAGTCCGCGCGCGGTTCGCGCTATCTCGCGGGCTTGCTTCGAACGACCCATCCTTGAGTACGCGATCGCAAGAATTCGCCAGGCGTGTGCGTCACGCGGAGCTAGCTGGGTCACGCGGGTCGCCGCCAGGATTGCCTGGTGGGAGCTTTGCCATCCGGCGTCACTTTCCGGGTGGGCGATCGCCATAGCTCTCAGCGCGTCGACGTCATCCGGGTTGGTGGCGAGAACCCTGGCGAGAATCCGCAACGCCTCAGCGGGCCGGTGGAGGTCGATGTACAGCTGCGCCTGCTGAGCGGGGCTGCTCTCGGTCACAACCGCTTGACCATCTTCAGGTAGGTCTTCAGCTCGGCGTATGTGCCGTCGCCGTCTCCGAACAAGACGACGTTCCTCGCGCTGTCGAGCCAGGACGAGATCGACGGCGTGACCTCTTTCAGGGCCGCCGTCACATCAATCATCGAGATGAGGCGGGTAACCCCGGACAGCGCGCTGTCCGTAAGTGCGTGCTCGGCAGCGACCTCGCAGACGTATGCGATGTCGGCGCCCGAGAGGCCGTCGGAGGCGCGCGCGAGCGCGGCCAGGTCGATTCCCTCGACGGGTCGGCTGGCGAGGTGATAGCGAAAGATCGCTTCACGCGCTGCCTGATCCGGTGGGAGCACGAGAATGGTGCGATCAAACCGACCGGGACGCCGCAGGGCTGGGTCCACATCCCACGGCTGGTTGGTGGCGGCGAGGACAAACACGCCCTCGTTTGCCGCATCTACGCCGTCCAGCTCGGTCAGGATCTGGTTGACGGTGTTGCGGCCGCTGTTGCGTGTCATGCTCCGTCGTTGGCCAAGCGCATCGATCTCATCAAGAAAGACGACGACGGGCGCCTCACGGCGGGCAAGGGAAAACAACTCGTGCACATTGCGCTCGCTGACCCCGATGTAGGGATCGAGGATGTCCGAGATGCCAACCGAGATGAACTTGGCACCCAGTTCTCCGGCGAGAGCGCGCGCGATGAACGTCTTGCCGCATCCGGGAGGTCCGTACATGAGCAGGCCGCCGCGCAGGCTCTTGCCGTAGAGCGCCCGCAGCTCGGGGTTGCGCAGCGGAGCGAGGAACGCGGCGGTGAGGCGGTCCTTGACCGACTGCATGCCGCCGACATCCTTGAGAGTCAGCGTCGACCGCTCAACGTCGAAGGCGGCGACGCCGTCCTCCGCGTCCTCGACGAACATCGGTCCCGCCAGATCCTCGACCTCGCTCTCAGCGGCCTTCCAGTCAAAACCGGGCTCATGGTCCCTGGTCGGAGTCTTGGCGGGGGCTGCGGGCCCCGTCCCGCGCGCAGCGTCGGGTGGGGACGGCGGGGGAGTCGCGGTCGTGTCCGTCATGGCGTCCGCCATGAGTCGCCGAGCATCCCGATCACCGGGCGCGCGGTGCAGTGCAGCGGCCGCCTCGGAGATCGCGTCATCGCGCCGGCCGGCCTCCAGCAGCATTCTGCCCAGGTGAAGTCGGAGATGGATGTCCTCTGGCGCCGCTTCGATGGCTCGTCGGAGCGCGTCGAGTGTGGCGTCGTCCATGAGCCCAAGTTTAGGCGACGGATGCCGAAAGCCCCCGGCATCCGTGCGGACGCCGAGGGCTTACGAACCGATAAGGACTAGATGGGGCGGATGTTCTCGGCCTGAGGACCCTTGGGACCCTGTGCGACCTCGAACTCGACCTTCTGGTTCTCGTCGAGCGAACGGTAGCCGCTCGTCGCGATGGCCGAGTAGTGGGCGAAAACGTCAGCGCTTCCGTCTTCGGGCGAAATGAACCCGAAACCCTTCTCGGCGTTAAACCATTTGACAGTACCTGTTGCCATGCTTGGAACTCCTTGTTGATGCAATTCGGTCGGTCCCGAATCCCGGAGCCTCACGATCACCACGCAGCTGAGCGCGATAATGCACGGCTAACACTAGTGCCTGACACCCTTTGAGCAACACATCGCCGCCAAATCGTGTCTTTGCGACGAAATGTGACGGGTAAGCTACGCGGCCGCGAGTTCGACGCGAAGTCGATCGATACCGGCGCGGATTCTGGTTTTAACCGTACCAATCGGAACCTGGAGCATCTCTGAGACCTCACTGTGGGAGTACCCGCCGAGGTGAGCGAGCGAGACCGCTTCGCGCTGGGTAACCGGCAGGGCGCCGAGCGCACGAGACACCTTTTCGCTGTTGATCTTGAGAGCGACGGTCTCGAGGATGTCTGAGCTCGGCTCGGCCAGGTCGCGAACGCCGACACGCAGGTCGCGTGCGCGCCGAGTCTGGGACGAACGGACGCGGTCGATCGCGCGGCTGTGAGCCTTTCGCAGGATCCAGCTGATCGCCGATCCTTTGGAGGCGTCAAAGGTTGCAGCCAGCTGCCAGACCTCGAGGAAGACCTCTTGTGAGACCTCCTCGGCGTGGCTAATGTCGCGAAGAATCCGCATGGAGAGCCCGAGTACGCGGGGCTGCATGCGGTCGTACAACTGGCTGAAAGCTACTCGGTCCCCACTGGCAACTGCGGTGAGGAGTGCTGCTTCTGGTTCGTGCTCGGAGAGATTTGGCATTACGGATCCTGATTCTTCGGGCGGGCCCGGTTCGGGTTCGGGCCGCTTATGACAAGAGAGACCGGATCGGGGTACAACTATGACGCGATGATTGGGTCCCCCTTTAGGGGGACGTCGGACAGATCGGTCTACCTCAGCGCGCGGGGGAACGGCGATTGCGACCCCTGAGTTGCCGCGCTTTTGCGACCGGGGTAGACCGACTGGGTTTTGTTAATGAACCCAATCGGGGTACAAACTGCGAAAAAACCGGGGTACGAATCCGCTTTACCAGTCTGAGCGCCGGTAGTCCTTCACAAAGACGCCGTAGAGATCGTTGCCCGCTTCACCCTGAACGATTGGATCGTAGACGCGGGCCGCTCCATCCACCAGATCGAGCGGGGCGTGAAATCCTTCTTCCGCGAGGCGAACCTTGGTCGGATGAGGGCGCTCATCGGTGATCCAGCCGGTGTCAACGCTGGTCATCAGGATGCCGTCGGTTTCGAACATCTCGCCGGCACTGGTGCGCGTCAACATGTTCAGCGCCGCCTTGGCCATGTTGGTGTGCGGATGCCCCGGCCCCTTATACCGACGAGAGAACACACCCTCCATCGCGGACACGTTCACGATGTATTTACGACGCGCCGTGGAGGCCGCCAGCGCCGGTCTCAGTCTGCTGATCAGCAGGAACGGCGCGGTCATGTTGGCCAGCTGCACCTCGAGTAGTTCGAGCGGTTCAACTTCCTGCACGTGCTGGGTCCAGCTGTTGGCGTCGTGAGTGTCCGGGACGAGCCCCCCGGCGTCGATTGCCGTTCCCGCAGCGAGGCGGGCAAGCGAGGTCGATCCGGCAGTCATCGCGTCCGCCGTTAGTCGATCGGCGTTTACCGCGGCCGCCAGGATCGGATGACTCGTGACCGAAGCGGCAAGAGCCTGCGGGTGCGCGTCATTGGTGTGTCCGAAGGTCAGAAGTTCGGGTAGCGGGCCATCCGGCAGCGGCGCGAGCTCCGCCTCCGCGAGGGGCGCGTACGCACCGGGGGAGCGGCGCACTGTCTGCGCCGCGTTGTTGATGAGGATGTCGAGTGGGCCGGCCGCGATCATGGCGTCGGCCAGCCCGATCACCTGCGCCGGATCGCGCAGATCGATTCCGACGATTCGAAGTCGATGCAGCCAGTCGGCGGAGTCTGGCAGCCCCTGGAATCGGCGCACTGCATCCCGCGGGAACCGTGTCGTGATGGTCGTGTGCGCGCCATCACGCAGTAACCGCAGCGCGATGTACATTCCGATCTTGGCGCGGCCGCCGGTGAGCAGTGCGCGTTTGCCCGTGAGATCCGTTCTCGCGTCCCGCTTGGCATGACTCATGGCGGCGCAGTCGGGGCAGAGCTGGTGGTAGAAAGCATCGACCCGCGTGTAGTGCCTCTTGCAGATGTAGCAGGCGCGGGACTTCAGGAGCGTTCCGGCAATGGGTGCATCGGTGCTGGTTGCCAGGGGGATGCCGCGGGTCTCGTCGTCGATCCGGTCGGCAGCTCCCGTCGCCGTCGCGGCGACAACCCCGCGGTCGGCCTCGGCCACCTGCGCGCGAAGCTCGAGCCGTCGAGCCTTCTTCACGGCTTTGAACATCTGCGCGGTCGCGCGCCGCACGGTGAGGAAGTCGGGATGTTCCTCATCCAATTCCTGCAGGATGCCGAGCACCTCAAGTGTGACAGCCAGCTTCTGCGGATCGATGCCCGCTTGATCAGAAGTCACACAAGATCATACAAAATCCGTGACGGGTCGCCCTCCGACGGGCGCGGCTTGTGGCCGGAACGATCGGTTGCCCCGCTAGAGTTCTGTAAGTTCCCGACGAAATGGTTTCTTGATGCTCGCGAAGTCTCTCCGCCGTATTGCCATGTTTTCGGCCGCGGTCAGTTTTGGTCTGGCCGGTGTTCTCGTGGCGAGCGCATCCGCCCAAGCGGCGAACGTCGACCCGACGCCGATCCAACTGATCTCGGGACCGGACACGTCAATAGGCGAACTCGACGGCTTTGCCGTTGCGCCAGACGGCACTACTTACGTGTCGATCTTCGGCGGTGCGATCATCGTATTTGCGCCCGGGGCCACGGGCAATGCCGTGCCCGAGCGAATCATCAGTGGCCCAAATACCGGCCTCGAGTTTACGGCGGGCATTGCGCTCGACAGCGCTGGGAATTTGTGGGTCACGTCCGACACAACCAAGGTTGAACGTTTCGCGGCGGGAGCGAGCGGCAATATCGCGCCCGATCGTGTGATCACTGGGGCAGCCACAACTCTCAGTAATGCCTCCGGCATTGCCGTCGCCCCGTCTGGCACCGTCTATGTTGCGGACTACGGAACCGGCGCCGTTGATGTCTTTGCGGCGAATGCAAACGGGAATGCCGCTCCGAGCGCACAGATCGCGGGCGCGGTTACCGGCCTCTCCTCTGGGATCGGCGCCCTTGACTCGGTCACGCTTGCGCCCGATGGCTCGATCATTGTTCCCGATGCCGGCACGAATTCGATCAGTATCTTCGCTGCGGACGCCAGCGGGAACGTCGCACCGCTTCGTGTCATTACCGGCAGTAACACCGAGCTCTCAAAACCCCACTACGTGGCGCTCGACCATGCTGGAAACATCTATGCCGCAAACTACGCAAGCAGCATGATCACCGAGTATTCGGCATCCGCGACAGGCAACATCGCGCCCACCACGACAATTACCGGCGCTGACACGAGTTTGGATGGGCCGTACGGGATCGGGATCGACGCAGCGGACCGCGTCTATGTTGCCAATTACAATCCCAACACCATTGCCGTCTTCGGCGCGAATCTCGCGGTCTCTGGCGTGACGTCCCCTTCCGGCGCGACCAGCGGCGGAACGGCGGTGACGATCCACGGTTTCGGGTTCACCAGTGGTGCGACCGTAACGTTCGACGGCGTTCCCGCAACCAACGTGACGGTTACCTCATCGACGACGATCACCGCGAGGACGCCAGCGCATTCAGCCGGATCAGTGGATGTCGTTGTGACTGACGGTGGCACTTCCGTGACGCTCGCGGACGGATTCCGGTTTGTTGACCTGCTGCCAACGACCGGCGTCAACCCGACACCGACGCTGGGCGTTGCGCTCGCGCTGTTCGTCTTCGGTGCATTGCTTTTCGGAGTCCAGATCGCGTTGCGTCGCCGAGTTCGTGCCAACGCCGCACGCAGCACGAGCTGACCCGTTGAACGCCTCAGGCGGACCAGTTGGCGAGGTTCTGCTGGAGCGAGGCGATCATCCGCGCAAAGGTCCTGTCGAGATCGGGCAGGGCAAAGGCGCCGGCCGCGGTGAGTGTAACGAATCCGTGCAGCAGTGACCGCAGCATCCGCGTGGCGTCGATGGCATCGTCGTCGGTCAGCCCGTAGCCGGCGAGAACAGCGAAGATGACGTCGATCGCGCGGCTGGATGCCGCCATGTCCTGGGGATCATCGAGGTTGGGCGCTCGCAGCGTCGTCGCGTAGCGCGACGGATGCGCCATTGCCCAGTCGCGATAGGCGACCGCGAGAGCGGCGATGGCATCCGGGCCGGCCTTTCCGACCGTTGCCTGAGCGAGTACGGTCCCGATCTCGTTTCTCGCCCGGATGGAGATGAGTCGACCGACATCGTCGAGGCTCGCGACGTGCTTGTAGAGGCTCGGTACCTGAACGCCGAGGCGGCGAGCCAGCACCGCAAGGGTGACAGGCTCGCCTTCGTCAGCGAGGAGCTCCGCTTCGTCGACGACGCGGTCCTCGGTGAGGCCGGCCCTAGGCAACGTTGGCCTTCAGGAACGCGACGACGGCCGGGTTCACGAGCTCGGGCTGCTGGGACTGCGGATAGTGTCCCGCCTCGGGCACCATCAGTACCTCGGCGTTCAGCTGGTCCTTGATCCAGGCGGCCTCCTCGACGGGGTTCGGAAAATCCGGATCCAGTTCGCCCATGACGACCAGAGCCGGCGCGTGGACCTGCGGGAGGACGGCCTCGGCAGGCGCGTGGCTGAGATGGGTCGTCTTCGAGAACGTAGTGGCATAGCCCTTGCGCCGCATCGCCGCGTTCGCCGCCGCGGCAAACTCGGCCTGGTCGGCCGGCTTGCGTCCGGCGTAGAGGCTCGGAAGGTACGCCTTCCACACCGCTGCTGCCCATGGCGCCGCCATTGCGACGCGCATCACGGCCATCATCAACGGGTTCACCTTGGGATTGCGGGCGTAGGGCCCGACCAGCACGAGCGAACCGATCAGCTCGGGGCGTGCGGCGGCGGCGATCACTCCGGCAGCCGCGCCCATCGAATTGCCGACAACGCTCGCCCGAGAACCGAGGTGCTCCGCCAGGGCGATGATGTCGGAGGCTTCGGCTTCGTCGTCATACGAGTGGAAGGTGGTGTCGCTTTCACCGTGACCTCGAATGTCAAAGGTGGCAACGCGGTAGCCGGCATCCAGCAGGGCCGGGACCAGGTAACGGAAGGTCTGGCGGATATCGCCCATCCCGGGCGCGCAGATGACGAGTGGACCGTCACCCTGGACGTCGTAGGCAATGCGACCGTCTTCGCGATCGAGCATGAGTGTGTGTGACATGGCTGATTCCTTTTGGCTAGTTCTCATAGCCCTAAAGCTAATGGCAGTAGCTAAGTCTGTCAACCACCAACCTTTTTCAGGAGAACTTGAGGCAGGAGTTGCGGATGTCGACCCGAACGGCATCATCCGCCTCATCCGTCACACATCTTCCTGAATTAGGTAGCAGTGAAATTGTGGGAACGTTGACGCATGCCAGTGAAGCTTCTGATCGACTGTGACCCCGGACTCGACGACGCGCTGGCCCTGCTACTGGCGCACGGCGACCCGAACCTCGAACTCGTCGCGGTGACCACTGTCGGTGGCAACGTCGGCGTGGATAAGACGACGAAGAATGCGCTCGAGCTACGCGACTATCTCGGCTTCCGAAGCGTTCCCATCAGCGCGGGCGCGGGCGAGCCGCTTCGGGGAACTGTGAAATCCGCCGAGCACGTGCACGGCGAGGGCGGCCTCGGCGACGTGATCCTGCCCACAGCGAAGGGAACCGTTGACGACAGGTCGGCCGTGGACCTCATTGTCGAGGCGCTGGCAAACGCACCGGGTGAAATCCACCTGGTCGCGACCGGCCCGCTGACCAACATTGCGCTCGCGCTTCGCAGGGAGCCGCGCATTATTGACTGGGCGGCATCCTTCACGATCATGGGCGGCTCGTATACGCGCGGCAATGCGACGCCAGCTGCCGAGTTCAATATCTACGCGGATCCGGATGCCGCATCCGAAGTCTTCGAAGCCGGGTGGACGGTGACGATGGTCGGTCTCGACCTCACACTCCAGGCGGTCGTGAATGAGACAATCGAGCACCGGATGAATCAACTCGGCGAGTTGGGGGCTGACTTCGTTCGACCTCTGGCGACATTCTGGACGAACCCATTCGAAGATGAGTGGGACGGTCAAGCGCTGCACGACGTGTGTGCCGTCGCGTTCGTCGCGCGACCCGACCTCTTCGTCTCGAAGCCCGCGAGAGTCGATGTCGAGACCAGCGGCGAGTTCACGAGCGGCGAGACAGTCGTCGACTTCCACTCCGAGCACAGGAACGCCCTCATCCCGATGCGACTCGACGTCCCCGGTTTCTGGGACTACGTGCTCGGTGCCTGGAGTAACGTCACCCCGCAGAAGTAGGCCGGCCGATGCCTGATGGTCTGCTCGCGCTCGCTCCCGATCCGTGGGATCCGGATGACGCGTACCTGACGTTCGAGCAGTGGGCAGACTCGCGCGGCCTGAGCCTCTACCCGGCGCAGGCCGAGGCGCTCATCGAGATCGTGTCGGGCAGCAATTTGATCCTCTCCACGCCAACGGGATCCGGGAAGTCGCTGGTCGCCGTCGGCGCACACTTCGCCGCTCTCGCCCAGGGCATCCGCAGCTATTACACAGCGCCGATCAAGGCGCTCGTCTCGGAGAAGTTCTTCGCGCTGGTCGAGATTTTCGGGGCGGCGAACGTCGGGATGGTGACCGGCGATTCATCCGTCAATCCGGATGCGCCGATCATCTGTTGCACGGCCGAGATCCTGGCGAACGTCGCGCTGCGACACGGTCCTGACAGCGATGTCGGCCAGGTCGTCATGGACGAGTTCCATTTCTATTCCGACCCGGATCGCGGTTGGGCGTGGCAGGTGCCGCTGCTCGAGCTGCCGCGAGCGCAGTTCATCGTGATGTCGGCGACTCTCGGCGAAGTTGCATGGCTCGCGGCCGACCTGACCCGACGCACCGGTCGCGAAACCGCATCCGTTACCGGCGTCGAGCGCCCGGTGCCGCTGCACTACTACTACGAGACCACCCCCATCCACGAGACCATCGATGACCTGCTGTCAACGGGTCAGGCGCCCATCTATGTCGTGCACTTCTCGCAGGCCGCGGCAATCGAGCGCGCACAGGCGCTCGCCGGAGCTGGGATCGCGACACGAGAGCAGCGCGATGCGATCGGCGAGGCCATCGGGGCGTTCCGGTTCACGACGAGCTTTGGCAAGACGCTCTCGCGATTGCTTCGACTCGGCATCGGCGTGCATCACGCCGGGATGCTGCCGAAGTACCGACGACTCGTGGAGCAGCTCGCACAGAGCGGCCTGCTCCGGGTCATCTGCGGAACCGACACCCTCGGCGTGGGAATCAACGTGCCCATCCGCACGGTTCTGCTGACCGCATTGACGAAGTACGACGGCACCAGGATGCGCCAACTCAGCGCACGGGAGTTTCACCAGATCGCGGGGCGCGCCGGTCGCGCGGGGTTCGACACGGCGGGAACGGTCGTCGCCGAGGCCCCGGAGCACGAGACGGAAAACGCGCGGCTCGTCAAGAAGGCCGGCGACGATGCGGTCAAGCTCAAACGGATAGTCCGCAAGAAGGCACCGGACGGGTTCGTGTCCTGGGGCGAGCCGAGTTTCCAGCGGCTGATCGCGGCGGAGCCGGAGACCCTCACCTCGAGCATGAAGATCACCGCCGCGATGCTCATCAACGTCATCGGACGCGGGGGAGACGTCTTCGCGAACGTGCACCATCTCGTGTTCGACAACCACGAGCCATGGAAGCGGCAGCTGGTGCTCGCGCGCCGCGCGCTCGCGATCTACCGGACCCTGCGAACGGCCGAGGTCGTTACGCAGCGCTTCGACGAGCTCAGCGATCGGGCGGAGATCCGGCTGACGCTGGACCTGCAGCCCAACTTCGCCCTGAACCAGCCGCTATCGCCGTTCGCCCTGGCTGTTGTTGATCTCATTACCCCGGAAACGTCGCCGACCGGCAACTACGTGCTCGACCTCATCTCGGTGATCGAGGCGACCCTTGATGACCCTCGGCCCGTGACATCCCAGCAGCAGTTCCTTGCTCGCGGCGAGGCCGTTGCGGCGATGAAGGCCGATGGCATCGAATACGACCAGCGGATGGAGCTGCTCGAGGCGGTTACGCATCCGCAGCCGCTGAAGGCTTTCCTGGATGCGGCTTTCGAGACCTACAGCGCGACGCAGGCCTGGGTCACCGACTTCGAACTGCGTCCGAAATCCGTGGTGCGCGACATGTACGAGCGCGCAATGACATTCGGCGACTACATCAACTACTACAAGCTCGCCCGAAGCGAGGGACTCGTCCTGCGCTATCTCTCCGATGCGTACCGCGCCGCGCGCCAGACGATCCCCGATGAGGCGAAGACAGAAGAGCTGCTCGACCTCATCGAGTGGCTCGGTGAGTTGGTTCGGCAGGTCGACTCAAGCCTGCTGGACGAGTGGGATGAGTTAGTCAACCCGCCCGAGCACACCGACGGGGCATCGGTCGCGCCGCCGGCCCCACCGGGCGTTACGACCAACGCGCGAGCATTCCGCGTTCTCGTGCGCAACGAACTGTTCCGGCGCGTACAGTTGGCCGCCCTGGAAAAGTGGGACGACCTCGGCGAGCTGGATGCGGCATCCGGATTCGATGCGGACCGCTGGGCGGACGCACTCGATCCCTATTTTGACGAGTACGACTCGATCGGCGTTGATGCCGATGCCCGTAGTTCGGCAATGCTGCAGCTCACGGAGGGGCCGGCCGAGTGGTTGGCCCGGCAGATCCTTGCCGACCCCGAGGGCGATCACGACTGGGCCATCACCGCAACGATTGACCTCGCCGAGTCGAACGAGCAGGGCGTTGCGGTGGTCCGCGTCATTTCCATCGGTGCATTCACTTCCTGACGGATGCGCTCACCTCCGGGCGAGGTCGATCGGAGATAGCGTCGGAGGATGGTGGTCGCGTCCGCCCAGCTACCTTGCCTGGTACAACGACAGGCCCGATAATTTCGTGTTCGCGGTCGAGGGTGGCCGTTATCTCACCCACTCGCTGAAGCCGAGGAATGTGGAAGGAGCTCTCGCAAAGGAAGCCCTCGCTATTGCCCGAAAACATGACGAGAAGCTGGATGGACTCACGTGGCTGCTTCGACAGCCCGCTCTGCTATGCACTTGAGGCGCGGCATCCGGATTTCATCGGACCCGAGGTTGCGACGGTGCTCAGTGCGAACGACGTGGCGTTCGTCGTCGGCGATACGGCGGGTGTTTGGCCGCAGAATTGGGGGCTCACAAGTGACTTCGTCTATGTGCGCCCGCACGGCGCCGAAGAACTGTATGCGAGCGGTTATACGGATGGTGCGCTGGACCAGTGGGCCGAGGATGCGCGCGGATGGCTCAACGGTGGCCGGGATGTCTATGTCTACTTCGACAACGACACCAAAGTCCGCGCACCCTTCGATGCACTCGGCCTGACGGAGCGGCTCGGTATCGACTGGCCGACGACTGCTTTCGGGAGCTAAAGCCCGAGCTTGCGCTCAAGGAAGCTATTGCGAAAAACGTGCCGTGGGTCGTACTTTTCTGCGAGTTCACGGAAGTCCCGCAGTCGCGGATACAGCGGTTCGAGCTGCCGCGCCCCGGCAGCGAACACCTTCCCCCAGTGCGGACGTGCGCCGAGGGGCAGTAGAACCGCCTCGAGCTCCGGCAGTAGCTCACCGACCTCGGTCGGCAGCTTTTTCCAGGTGAAATGGATGCCGACGGCATCCGCGTCGTATGCGCCGCTGAGCCACAGCCGGTCTGCTGTCATCGTCCGCAGCTCGGTGATGAGCAGCAGCGGCGTGATCTTCGGAGCGAGCAGCCGCATTGCCTCAAGCGCCGGTCTGATGGCCGGTCTCGGGACGAGGTATTCGCTCTGCAGCTCATCGCCGTTGCTGGGAGTGAAGCCGAGTTTGAAATGTGCCAGGCGCTCGTTCCACGGCCCGGGAACTCCGCCCTGGGTTGTCGTGTTCGCCGCCGGCTGCCCCTCGATCATGTGCCGATCGCCGGTCCGGCGCACCGCACCGAACAGGTCGTCGGGCGGCGCAGGCGCATCCGTTCGCGACTTGAGCCAGGCAATCTCGACAGACTCGCCAGCCCAGGTCGTGAAGAGGCTCACGCTGTATGCGCTCGCGGTGATCGCATCGAAGTCCTCGAGTACCGCATCCCACGGCAGCCCGGCATAGAGGTCCTGTCGAACGTTAAACGTCGGCTCGATGTCCAGGGTGATGCGAGTCGCAATACCGAGGGCGCCGAGAGCAACAACCGCCCCATCGAAGTCTGGGTCATCGCGGGACAGCCGCACGAGTTCGCCCGTCCCGTCAACGAATTCGATTGCCGCGACGGCCGTGGCCAGGTTCCCGTTTCGGTCACCGGATCCGTGTGTACCTGTTGCAACCGCGCCGGCAACAGAAATGTGGGGGAGTGACGCCAGGTTGTGCAGGGCCCACCCCTTCGACTGGAGCTTTGCTGCGAGGTCGCCATAGCGGATGCCTGGCGCGAAGGATGCCGTGCTGGCCTCTTGATCGATCACCAGGTCGAGCGGGAGTCGATCGAGTGAGATCAACCGTCCGGTTGTGTCGGCGAGATCGGTGAAGGAGTGACGAGAACCCAGTGCGCGCACCGGGCCGCCCGCGAGAACGGTTTCTCGCACCTCGGAAGCGTTCGCGGGCCGCTGAACGAACTCCGCCTGAAAACGGTGGCTCTCTGCCCAGTTCTGCCCCGCGGGAACGGTGTTCGTCGAGTCATACGCCATGTGCCCATTCTCCTCGTTCCTAAACTGGATTCATGGCGCGCGAGGAACCCAGGCCGGCGACCGCTTTCGGTCGTCAGGTCTCGGCGCGGGTCGTCGACTATGCGTGGGCGTACCAGCTGCGGCTGAAGCGGATCGGCAGCCACGCGGATCCGCTCGCGCTTCGAACGGGGATGGGCCGACCCATCCTGCTTCTGCCCGGCGTCTACGAGACGTGGCACTTCCTGGACGGGATTGGGCGGCATCTGAACCAGCTCGGACATCCTGTGCACGTCGTACCGGCGTTCGGCGCGAACGTGCGACCGATCGCCGAGATGGCGCGGCTCGCGGGTGACTATCTGGTCGAGCAGAACCTCACCAACGTTGCCATCGTTGGGCACAGCAAGGGCGGCCTCATCGGCAAGACGGTGATGCTCACGGACGTAGGCGAAGCGCGCATCGCGTCAATGGTCGCCATCAACTCGCCCTTCGGCGGATCCGACTACGCGCATCTTGTGCCGCTTCCGACCCTGCGCGAGTTCGTTCCAACGCACGAGACGATCCTGTCACTGACTCGTTCTGCCGAGGTTAATTCGCGCATCACGTCAATTTTCAGTGTCTGGGATCCGATCATCCCGAACGGCAGCCTGCTTGATGGAGCGACGAATATCCGATTGCCCGTCACCGGGCACTTCCGCATCCTCGATCGCCCGGAACTGCTGGAGACCGTCGCGCGTGCAGTGACCGCCCTCTGACGCCGGTCTGCGGTTTACTGGGCACATGACAATTGCGGCCAGCACTCGGAACCAACAACTCGTTCTGTGGATCGCAATACTGGCTTCGTTCGTCTCGTTCCTCGACGGGAGCGTAATCAACGTGGCGCTCCCCGCGATCGAACGAGACCTGGGTGGTGGGCTTGCCACCCAGCAGTGGGTCGTGGATGCCTACCTCATTACCCTCGGCGCGCTGATCCTGCTCGCCGGATCGCTGTCGGATGTCCTTGGTCGCATCGTCATTCTGCGGATCGGCCTCGTCGGGTTCGGCGTCACATCCCTGTTATGCGCAGTGGCGATAAACCCCGAGATCCTGATCATCGCCCGGGGGCTTCAGGGCATCGCCGGGGCGCTGCTCGTACCGAGTTCGCTCGCGCTCATCACGTCGAGCTTTGACGGAGTCGCCCGGGGCAGAGCGATCGGCCGGTGGACGGCGGGAACCACCGTTGCCTTCCTCGCTGGTCCTACGCTCGGCGGGGTCATCGTCGACACGATCGGATGGCGCTGGGTCTTCGTCATCAACGTCTTTCCGATCGCAGCCACTCTCATCCTGCTCGCAATCCTCGGACAGAAGGACATCCGCAAAGAAGGAGTCAGCATCGACTATCTCGGCGCGATTCTCTGCGTGCTGGGACTCGGGGGCCCGGTCTACGCACTGATCGAGCAGGGGCACTACGGCTGGGGCAGCCCGTTGATCCTGCTTCCGTTCATCCTGGGTCTGCTCTGCTTCGCGGGTTTCCTCGTTCGGGAGAGATTCGCCAAGATGCCGCTCATGCCGCTCAGTCTGTTCGCGGTGCGCAACTTCCGGATCGGGAATGTCTCGACCGCGCTCGTCTACGCGGCACTATCGATTGGCGGGTTCATCATCTCGGTGTTTCTGCAGCAGGTCGCGGGCTTCCCGGCGACGCTGGCGGCGCTCGCGACCCTGCCGATGGGCATCCTGAACATCTCGCTCTCATCGTGGCTCGGAACACTCTCTGCGAGGTACGGTTCGCGGTGGTTCATGGGGTTTGGTCCGATTCTCGCCGGGGCCGGTTACGTGCTGATGCTCACCTCCACGACGAACGTCAACTACTGGACGCAGCTGCTGCCGGGCATCATCCTCTTCGGACTCGGCCTGTCGGCGACGGTCGCGCCCCTCACGTCCACGATCCTCGGTGCCATTTCGGAGTCTCAGGCCGGCATAGGCTCGGCCATCAACAATGCGGTCAGCCGCGTTGCCGGGCTTGTCGCGATCGCCTTTCTCGGCGTCGTGATCGGACCGCGAATCGACCTGGACGGCTTCCACCGCACCCTCATCCTGACCGCGGTGTTGCTCGTCCTCGGTGGGATCGTGTCCCTGATCGGGATTCAAAACTCGAGGTCCACGAAGGAGCCCGGCGCCCCGAGCGCGGCGACGCCGCCGGTTAAGTAGCCACTCCTAACCGACGACGAGCTTCGCGACGATTTCGGGGGAGGCCCCCGCTTTCTCGAGCGCGAGCATTGCCGCGCCCAGAATTGGTGGGCCAGGCACGTGAATGGGCACGGCAAGAGGGGCGCGCTCGCTCAGAGTCGCCAGCATTGCACCCCAGAGTCGTGGATTTCGAGCCGCGAGGACTCCGCCTCCGAGTACGACCGGGACGGCAACCGATAGCAGATCGAGGCGGTCGAGGCACGACGCTGCCATGATGGCGACCTCTTCCCCCTGGCGCACCAGCAACTGCCCCGCAATTTCGTCTCCGGCATCGGCATGCGTCTGCACCAGCGGCGCGAGACCGGCGAGGTCTCCGTATTCGAGCGAGCCAAGGTGGAGCGCCTGCGTGACCTCATCCATCGTCGACAGGCCGAAGAACCTCGGCACTTCGGCGGTCAGCGTCGTTTCCGGTCCCCTGCGATCGGCATGGCGGGCCGAGTGCCAGACCGCTGCCTCGCCTAGTCCGGCCCCGCCACCCCAATCACCCGAGATGATTCCGAGCGCCGCAAACCGCGCCGTGAGCCCGTCGGCGCGCCGACCCAGCGCGTTGATGCCGGTGCCGCAAACGACGGCGACCGCGTCCGTCGCATCCGTTCCCGTCCGAAGCAGTGCGTACAGGTCGTTGTCGACTACGGTCCTCTCGCTCGACCAGTCCAGCCGGCGCAGCGCTTCGGCGAACGTGTCGACTTCGCTCGGCAAATCCAGGCCAGACAGGTACACGTTCACCTGGGCAATGGGATGCGCGCCGGCGACCTCTCGGATCAGCGCGTCGATCTGCGCCGCTGCCGCAGGCACCCCGATGAAGTGAGGGCTGCCACCCGGCCCGGTTGCGCGGCCAACCACTCGTCCATCGAGAGCCACCGCGACGGCGTCGGTCTTCGATCCGCCGCCGTCAACTGCGACAACGATCGGTTGCGTTACTTTGCCCACGCGAGATGCTCCCGGTTGGCCGCAAGCAGCAGGTCGGTCAATTTCTCGGCGCGCTCGTACTGCAAAACCAGCGGATGCGCCTGCATCGCGCGGAGTACGCGGTCGCGGCCGCCGTTGATCGCGGCATCCAGTGCCAGGCGCTCGTAGCCCGCAACCGCGCTGACCAGACCTCGGATGTCATCAGCGATCGGTTCGATCGGTTCGGCCACGACGCCGTTCGCTCCCACTCGCGCTGGCACCTCGATGACGTGGTCGTCGGGTAGGAACGGCAGGCTGCCGCGATTGAGCAGGTTGACGACCTGCACGTCGCCGCGATCTGAGCTGAGGGATGCGAGCAGGTCGACCGCGGCGTCCGAATAGAAGGCGCCGCCGCGCTTACTGAGTTCCTCGGGCTTCGTGTCGACGGTCTCATCCGCGTACTTCAGGAGAAGTGCGCGCTCGACCTCCTTGACCTGGTCAGCTCGGGTCGGCGCTCCGAGCTGTTCGTGCAGCACCTCGTCGTGGGCGTAGTAGTAACGCAGGTAGTAGGACGGCACAACGCCGAGCAGTTCGAGCAGGTCGCCGGGAAGCTCGACCTCCGCGCTTAGCTCGTGCAGGTTTTCGAAGAGGCGCGGCAGCTGGTCGACCCCGTCGACCCAGACATTGCGTTCCCAGGTGAGGTGGTTGAGGCCAACGTGCCCGAGTTGCACTCGCGATGGTTCGACACCGAGCGTCTTTGCAAACCGACGTTGGAAGCCGATCGCGACGTTGCAGAGTCCGACCGCGCGATGTCCGGCGGTTAGCAGAGCACGCGTCACGATTCCGACGGGGTTCGTGAAGTCGATGATCCAGGCATCCGGCTTGGCGTACTTACGCACCGCATCGGCCACGTTCAGAACCACGGGAACGGTGCGAAGAGCCTTGGCGAATCCGCCCGGACCCGTTGTCTCCTGCCCGATGCACCTCACCTCGTGCGGCCAGGTCTCGTCGCCGCGCCTCGCGTCCTGCCCGCCGACTCGCAGCTGCAGCAGCACGGCGTCGGCATTAGCCACTCCGGCAACCAGGTCTGTGGTTGCGACGACTTTTGCGCCGAGGCCAGCGTGCGCGAGCATCCGCCTGGACACGCCAGCGACGAGCCCGAGGCGGTGTTCGTCCGGGTCGACCAGCCAGATCTCCTCGATCGGGAGCAGGTCGCGCAGGCGCGCGAAGCCGTCCATGAGTTCCGGCGTGTATGTGGATCCGCCGCCGACGATGGTGAGTTTCATTCCTAGCCTTTGACTCCGGTCAGGGTGATGCCTTCGACGAAAACGCGTTGGGCGAAGAAGAAGATAATCACAACGGGCACAATCACGAGCATGGTTATGGCCATGGTGAGCCCCCAGTTCGTCCCGTGCGTTCCTCGGAAGGTCGCGAGCCCGTATGCAACAGGCCACCACTGTGGGTTTTCCGAGGTATAGAGCAGCGGTCCGTAGTAATCGTTCCACGACGAGAAGAACATGAAGATCGCGGTCGCGGCAATGCCGGGTTTCGCCATCGGCAGGATGACTCGCCAGAGCACGCCCAACTCACCGTTACCGTCGATCCGCGCCGCATCCGAGTATTCCTTCGGAATCGTCAGGAAGAACTGCCGCAAGAGGAAGATCGAGAATGCGTCACCGAGGGCATTCGGCAGGATCAGCGGCAGCAGTGTGCCAGTCAATCCGAGCTTCGACCACATCACGTAGACGGGGACCGCGGTCACCTGCGGTGGCAGCAGCATTGTGATGACGATGGCGACGAAGATGACGGTCGCTCCGCGGAATCGGATGCGGGCGAGCACGTATGCTGCAGGAATCGACGACAGCAGCATGAGCAGCGTCGAGCTGATCGCGTAAAACGCCGAGTTGCCGAACCACTGCAGCAGCGGCACGGTGCGGAACGCACTCAGGTAGTTGCTCCAGGTCCACGGATGCGGCCAGAGGCTCGGGGTGAGCGTCTGGTTATTGGTCATGACCGAGGTGAGAAAGACGAACACCACGGGAGCAATGAACAGGATCGCGAGTGTGACCAGAACGATGTGCTCGCCGATCCACGCGAACAACTTCCGCCCGCGCTTCACCTTTCGTCTCGGGGCTTTCGTTGCAGGCAGGGACGCCGTGACCGCACTCATACCGTCGCCTCCTCGGGCATAAAGGCTCGAACCTTTCGAAGCAGCAGCACCAGGAACACGGATGCGACGATGAACAACAACACCGCAAGCGCGGAGGCGTAGCCGAGCTGGAAATCCTCGAAGCCGCGCTCGTACAGCCACTGCGTGTATGTGAGCAGAGACTGGTCAGGATAACCGGCGACGAGAGCCCCGCCACCGCCGACCGTTGCCTCGCCCGACGCTGTTGCCGATGCGACGGATGCTTCCGTGAAGTACTGAAGCGCAGCGATGACCCCGGTGACGAGCGAGAACACGAGCACGGGAACCATTGCGGGGAGCGTCACGTAGATCAGCTTGTGCAGGCCGTTCGCGCCGTCGAGTGATGACGCCTCGTACAGCTCGCGTGGAACATCCAGCAGGCCGGCAAGGAAGATGATCATGACATCGCCCATGACCCAGACCGCCAGGATCAGCAGGGAGGGCTTAGCCAGGTTGGGATCGTTGAACCAGAGCGGTCCCGGATGTACGCCGAGCCAGCCCAGGATGAGATTGACCGGACCCGTCCCCGGGTTGAACAGGAAGACGAACGATACGACGGATGCTACGGGCGGCACCAGCGCAGGAAGGTAATAGAGCGTGCGCCACACGCCGTTCGAGCGTCGTGCCCGAGCCAGCAGTCCGGCGACCGCGAAGGCGAACGCGAGCTTGATCGGCACCATGATGACGACAAACCACAGCGTGTTGAGTGCTGCGGTCCCCACATTGGGATCCTCGGTGAAGAGGTACTGGTAGTTGCGTAGCCCCACCCACACGGGGTCGGACAGCAGGTTGTAGCTCGTGAAGCTGTAGTAGACGGATGCGATGAGCGGGTAGACGAAGAAGACCCCGATTCCGAGCAGCGCCGGGGCGAGCATCGTGTAGATGACGATCAACCGTCGACGCCTCGCCCGACGCTGCCCGGGTCGGGCCACCGAAGTGGTCCGACCCGGGATCGACGTTGCAACTGTCACGGAGCGGCCAGCGCTTCGGATGCGTTGATCTGCTGGTCAACTGTCTTCAGTCCAGCGGCGATGCTTCCAGTTCCGGTCTCCTGGTACTTTTCCCACCACTGCTCGAACGTCGTCTGGTAACCGGCGCCGACGGGGCTGGCCGGAGTGGTCAGCGAACTCGGGTTGCCCGCGACGTCAATGAACGTCTTATATTGCGAGTCCACCTCGAGGTCGGATGATTGCAGCGCAGATGTCAGGTGCGGCACGTTCTTCAGGCCGTTTGCCATCTTCACGACCGCGGCGGTGTTGGTGGTGAGGTACTTGAGGAGCGCCCAGGCAAGTTCGGGGTTCTTCGAACCCTTGGCAATGCCCGCGATGTTTCCCGTGATGTAGCCGCCCCCATAGAGGTCGGTGTGGTCATCCGCGGTCGGGAACGGGGCCGTGCCGTACTTGAGCTTTGGCGCCTGGTCGGCAATAAAGGCGGTGCGCCACTCACCATCGAGGTTCATGGCGAGCTTGCCCTTCTGGAATGCGTTTGCGGCCGAAAATTCCTGGCCGGCAGCCGCGTTGAACGCCTTCAGCTTCGCATAGCCGATCTTCTGTACAAACGCGGTCTGCCATTTGATCAGCTCGGACCAACCGGGGTCGGAAGAGATGACCGACTTGTCTTTCGAGTCAAGCCACTTCGCCCCGGTAGCCGGAGCGTAGTGCGCCGCGGCGTTCTCGTAGAAGCCCATGACGGGATCGAAGCCAAGGGTCTTGATCGAGCCGTCCGGGTTGTACGTGGTGAGCTTAAGCGCATCCGTCTCCAACTCGCTGAGCGTCTTCGGGGGGCTGGTGATACCGGCCGTCGCGAGTTCGTCGGTGTTGTAGTAGAGCCCATAGTCGTCCGACAGTGCGGGCATCGCACAGCGCTTTCCATCGAACTCGGTGTAGCTCTTCGTGACGGGCGTGAGGTCAGAGATGTCGACGTGGTCGCGCTTGATGTACGGCGTGAGATCGCGGAAGGCGCCGCTAGAGCAGAATGCGCCGACGATGTCAGTCGAGTACGAAAGACCGACGTCGACGTTGTTGCCCGCCGAGATCGCCTGCTGGAGTTTCGTGTCGTCCTGTCCGGAGTGAACGCTGACGTGGACGCCGGGGTGAAGCTTTTCGAAGCCATCGACGACGCTCTGGATCACCTTTGCCTCGCGACCCGTGAAGAAGTGCCAAAGGGAGACGGTACCGCTGAGTTTCGTCGGGGCCGTCTTGTCGATGCCGTCGGTGCCGCTGCTGCTGGTGCAGCCGCTCAATGCGATCGCTGCCGCAGTGGCCAGCGCCGCCGCGCCGATCAGTTGGCGGCGAATCCGTGCCAGTCGGGTGGGGGAGTTGCTCTTCATTGATGCTGTCCTCTCGTTGGTGGTGGTGAATTTTGCCTCAGGAGATGAGCGAGCCCGCATCCCGATGCAGCCGCGCTCGGATTTCGGTGCGGAGAACCTCGCGTGCTCCGGCCAGAACCGGATGCTTGTCCACGCCGGTGGTGACCACCGCCGGTCGCCATCGGGAAAGAGCGAGTACCTGCTCCTCGACCAGTGCTGCGAGGGCTGCTCCGCCCGCGGATCCGGTCGGACCGCCGAGTACGACGACGTCGGGGTCGAGTATGGCGAGGACGGGGAGAACTCCGAGCGCGATGCGCGGCGCGAACTCGGCGAGAGCGGCGGGGTTGTTCTCGATGCCGCTCAGCAGTTCTGTCAGGTCGGAACCCCTGGCGCCGTGCTTTCTCGCGATATCGATGACCGCCGGCCCGCCGATGAGGTCGGTGAGGTCCCGCGCATCGGGGGCGAACGCCTCGGCATCCCGCGGGACGGAGAGGTAGCCGATCTCGCCGGCGCCTCCGGATGCGCCGCGATGCACGATCCCGCCCAGGTCGACGGAAACTCCGAGTCCGTCCCCGATCCAGAGCAGGGCGAAACTTGCGGCATCCCGCGTGGCACCGACGGCACGTTCGGCGACGGCTGCGAGATTCACGTCGTTGTCGAGGAGAACGTCGACTCCGAGGGACTTCTCGATTCGGGCCCGTGCCCCGACCTCGGGCCAGCCGGGCAGCGTATCGGTGAACGAGAGGCGCTCACCGGAATCGGATGTCGCGGCCTGGACTCCCACGCAGACGATGCGAACGCTTCCGGGGTCGATGCCGGCGGCAACGGCCGCGGCCAGGAGAGCCCCGCGCACATCGCTCTCGGGTGAACGATCGTGCGCGGGGAGAACCGTTTCAACGATGGGGTGGGCCGCGCCGCTGGCATCGACGATGGTCGACGTGGTGGTACTCACGGTGATGTCGATCGCAACGCCGCGTACTCGGTCGTCGCGCACACCGTAGAGCGCGGCATTCGGACCGCGACCACCGGATGCCTCGCCAACAACCGAGATCAGGCCGGCATTCTCGAGGCGGGTGACCATCTGTGCGGCCGTCGGCTTCGAGAGCCCGGACAGTTCGCCGATTCGGTTTCGAGTAAGAGGTCCGTGTTCGAGCAGCAGCGCCAGCGCCACCTGGTCGTTGCGTTCGCGCAACCAGCCGGGTGTTCCAGGCGTTGTCGTCGTCGACATCCGCTCTCCTCTCGGGGCAGCTCGCTTCTTGGACGAGCAATGGAAAGGAATGTATCAGGAAACTTTCTTTATAGAAACTATTTCTTGTGAAGGTCGGCCGTTCGGCGGGCTCAGGGACCGAGCAGACACCCTCGATGGTCGGGTAGCGAGCCGCGTCAGCGTCCCGCGTATCGAAACCTTGCGGGGATGCCATGCTCATCGCAAGTCAGGAATCCCGAAGAACCGCCACGGTCTTGTCGAGCGCAAATCTCGGTAGACGATTCTGACCGAAACGCCTATGGTGATCGAAAGCCTTTTTGGCGAGAACCTGGGTCGACTTTCATCAGCTGTCGATCAAGTGCGGATATGAGCCGTGCGGAACTTTCGTGAGGAAGTTTCCGTATGCCGAACTGCAAGAAAAGGCCTTTCACAAGCGAACGGGGGGCGCGCTCCGCGCTCCGTCGCATCGAAAGGCGTCGTACCGCGAGGGCTCGGGTCGAGAGATCGTACTATTTCTGCCCCGAGTGTCGAGTTTTGCACTTGACCTCGAAAGCGCCCGACGGGCGTTTCCGAAAGAGTGCATGAAAGGGGCGGGCGCCGCGAAGTCACGCGGTGCCCGCCCCTTTCGACGTGCGCTAGTTACCCCTGGGGGCAGTGGAATCCGTGTGGGATCTTCGTGCATCCCTCGACATCGAATGCGCCGTTCTGCGTGCCGCCGGCCGGTGCCGAATCGACGACCGAGGTTGTAACAGCGGTCCATTCGAGTGCGGTGCCCGCCGGCAGGCCGCTCTGGGCTACAAGCGTCACCATCCGCTCGCCGATGAGAAGACCCGTGGACGGATCAATGATGATCTCCTGACGAAGGTGATCCGACGGCTCGGTGCGCCCGATGGCCACACCCGTGCGCCCGTCCAGCGTCGCCTCGGAAGCGATGACACTCACTCCCGGAATCATCGCCGCGGCGCGGTACATCGCCGCGCGAAGACCGGCGGGCACGAGACCCGAGCGCAGCGTGTCCGCGATGTAGACCAGGGCTTCCTGGTCAGGCGAAGAGCCGCTCGTTCCGTTGACGCGATAGATGTAGTTGAGGAGCTGGTACGGGTCCCGTGGCAGAGTGGCGAGCGCAGCGGGAGAGACGGTAGGCGGAGCGCTGTAGAAGCGGCCGCCGGGAGCCCGCAGCTTTTCCACGCCGTGCTCCGGTCCGGACAGGATGTTGCGATAGTTCTTCGCGGCCGCAGCGGCGGATTCCGCACCGAACGTTTTGTATGGCTTCGCTGCCTCCTGAAACCAGACCCAGTTGTCCCTCAGGTTGGCTGGAACATAGACCTGCGATGTCTCCTCCGTGAGGTACCCAACGAACGATCCGGGCCGCGACCCGTCGGTCGTCACCGAGTCAACCGCATCGGTCGCGACCCTGAGATACTGTCCTGGTCCGACCGTCGGATCCGAGTTGTTGACCGCAGCGAGTGCGGCGTCGCCCAGCGTGTCGGCGGCCGCTGCGCTTGCGCCACCGCGCCAGCCGGCGAGTCCGAGGATGTTCGTCGCCACCAGCGCGACCACGATGCCGATCGCGGCAACGGTGCCGAGCACAGTCCAGCCCGCAACCCGACGGGCGCGGTGCGTGCGGGTCTTTCGTGCGCTCGGGTGCGACACCATCCACTGCTGCAGGGCATTGCTCCCCGCATCCAGCGCGTCGCTCGTTGGTTCCTCGACGTCGTCACGCACCTTGCGAAGCAGAGTCAACTCGTCCATCGTGCACCTCCTCCTCCGGAAGCGGGTTCCGGTCGTTTGCCGCGCGCAGCACTCGCCGGGCGCGATTAAGTCGTGAGCGGACTGTTCCGATGGGGATGCCGAGCGCCTCCGCAACACCCTCGTAATCGAGGTCGCCCCATGCGTAGAGCAGGAGCGCGTCGCGATCGCGTGCCGGCATACGACAGATCGCTGAAGCGAGTGTGGCCACCGCGATTTGGGCATCAAGCCGCGACCCGATCGCCTGTGCGACATCCGGTGCTACCGCCGGCTCATGCGTGGCGGCCAGTGTCTTCCAGGCCGCGGCCTCGAGACGGCGGTGCTTGTGCAACAGATTCGTCGCAATGCCGTACAGCCACGGCAGCGCACTCTCGCTCTCGAGCGAGAAGTTCGCTCTGCGTTGGTATGCGATCAGGAAGGTCTCGGACATCACATCGTCCGCTTCGGTCGCTCCAACCCTGCGCGCGGCGTAGCGATGGATCGTTTTCGCGTGCCGCTCGTAGAGTTGACCGAACCCCGTCGACTGGTTCAGTGACTCGGCGATCAGCTCGCTATCGGTTCTCACAATAACTATTGCCCTCTCGAGGGAATTAAGTTCACGCCGGTTCGAAGAAGCACTAGTCACTCGAGGAGGTTGGCCCCCGCGAAGATCAGCACGACGACATCCACCATGGCGGCAAGAATGATCAGCCGGAAGTGCCAACGGGTGGGCCGAAGAATCATGGCTGCACCGACGGCAACGATCACGAGCGAGGCTCCCAACCCGATGTCGGCGGGGAGAAATCCGAATCCGCCCGTGCCCAGAAATTCCAGAATGGATGCCACCAGCAGCACCGCGTATGTCAGCGCGCTCGACCAGCGGCGTCCGAGCCGCTGCGGTAACCCCACAATCCCGGTTGCCGCATCGTCGTCCAGATCGGGCAACGTGTTCGCAAAGTGAGCGGCGATCCCCAGAAGCGCACCAACCGCCAGTGCCCAGGCTGTGGGCGCAACAGGAACCGGACGCGCGAGCGTCGCTATCGCCGGCAGCAGACCGAATCCAACGGCATATGCGAGAACCGAGACGATCGAACGCTTGAGCCACGCGTTGTACGCCCACGCCGCACCGATCGACCCGAGAAGGGCGAGGTCTGCGGCCCAGCCGAGCGGCAGGCTCAGCGCGATGGACATGGCCGCGCAAACAAATGCCGCAGTTCGCACCGCCATGACGCCGATCTCGCCGCTGACGATGGGTTTGTCTTCGCGGCCGACTGCGGCATCCCGCTCCGAATCGATCCAGTCGTTCGACAGGCCGACCGAAAGCTGACCCGCAAGCATCGCAAGCCCGAGAAAAACGAGTCGAAACGCATCCAGCCCGGCTCCGAAGCCAAGCCCGACGGTGATCAGTGTCACCGCGACGGATGGCCCGGGATGTGTCGAGCGGGCCAGCGCAACGGGCTTACTGGACATCGCGCCAGTGTATCCCCGGAATTTCTGCAAGAAATTGCGCCATTTGCGTAGAATTGCGTTTCATGTCGCAGAGACTCGCCGAGGTAGCTCGCAAGGTCGGTGTCAGTGAAGCCACCGTAAGTCGTGTTTTGAATGAAAAGCCCGGGGTGTCCCAGGCGACGAGAACCGCGGTGTTGACCGCGCTGGATGTTCTCGGTTACGAGCGCCCGACCAAGCTGCGTGGCGAGAGGGCCCGGCTCGTCGGCCTCTTCCTGCCTGAGCTCCAGAACCCGATCTTCCCCGCATTCGGGGAGGTGCTCGGGGGCGCGCTCGCGCAGAACGGTTACACGCCGGTTCTCTGCACCCAGACCGTCGGCGGGATCTCCGAGGCGGACTATGTCGACCTGCTCCTGCAGCAGCAGGTTTCCGGCGTGGTTTTCGTTGGTGGCCAGTACAGCCAGGAGAGCGCGAGCCACGACCACTATGCGCGACTCACGGACCTTAGGCTGCCCACTGTTCTTGTCAACGCCACGATCTCAGAGCTTGGCTTTGCAACGGTTTCGACCGATGATTCCGTCGCCACCCAGCAGGCCTGGAGTCATCTCACCCAGCTCGGCCACACGCGCATCGGACTCGTGCTCGGGCCCAGTGATCACGTGCCATCCCAGCGAAAACTTGCCGCAGCGCTAGCGATCGCGGGGGACTCGCTTCCCCCCGAATATATTGCCCACTCGCACTATTCGCTCGAGGCGGGCCAGGCGGCCGCCACTCGACTGATCGGGGCCGGCGTCACTGCGATCATCTGTGCCTCGGATCCCATGGCTCTCGGCGCGGTACGTGCGGTGCGTCGGGCTGGCCTTCGTGTGCCCGAGGACGTATCCGTGATCGGATTCGATGACTCCGCGCTGATGAACTGTGTCGAGCCCCCGCTCACAACCGTGCGTCAGCCGATTGAGACGATGGGACGCATGGTCATTGAGCTTCTGGTGAGCCAGATCAACGGCACAGCATCCACACCGGACGAGTTCCTGTTCGAGCCCGAGCTCGTTGTCCGCGGTTCGACGGGGCCCGCTGCAGCGTAGCCATGTCGGCCGTTCCGGCCGCTTTCGTCCTTGCGACAATCCGCGATACCCCCTTGCCGAAATGGAGCAAGTCGCCGCAATTCTGCGCAACTTTCTTACATCTTGTTTAGTTCTTGCATCTTTCTGTCGAATTAGCTACATTTTCACCAGCCCCACCACAGCGACGAAAGAATTGAGTCTCCCTTGGACACTGCTGTCCTCAGCACCGGAGCCGCCAAAGCGGATCCAACGGCTGCCCCGATCGCGCCAAGCGCGACCGATCCCCTGTGGTGGCGCAGCGCCGTCATTTACCAGATCTACATCCGCAGCTTCGCGGACGGTAACGGGGACGGCACGGGCGACCTTGCTGGGGTTCGACAGCACCTGAATTACCTGCGTGATCTCGGCGTCGACGCGATCTGGTTCACGCCCTGGTACCCGTCGCCCCTCGCGGACGGTGGCTACGACGTTGAGAACTACTTCGGCATCCACCCGTCCTTCGGGGATCTGGAGCAGGCGGAGGCGCTCATTCGTGAGGCGCTCGCCCTCGGCATCCGCACGATCATCGACATCGTTCCCAATCACATCTCGGACCAGCACCCCTGGTTCAAGTCGGCGCTCGCTTCGCCCCCCGGATCTCCGGAGCGCGAGCGCTTTTGGTTCCGGCCGGGCCGAGGTAAGAACGGCGACGAGATGCCCAACCACTGGGTGTCGAACTTCCAGGGAGACACCTGGACCCGCACGACCAGCCCGGATGGCTCCCCCGGGGAGTGGTACCTCCACCTTTTCACGCCGGAACAGCCCGACCTCAACTGGAACCACCCGGATGTACGCAAGCTGCACGAGGACGTCCTGCGATTCTGGTTCGATCGCGGTGTCGCCGGCGTGCGTATCGACTCGGCTGCGCTGCTCATCAAGGACCCGGAGCTTCCCGAGGTTCCCGCCGTCGTCGAGCCGGGCCAGCATCCAAACGTCGATCGCGACGACGTGCACGACGTCTATCGTTCGTGGCGCGCCATTGCAGACTCGTACCCGGGCTCACGCGTGCTGGTCGGTGAAGTGTGGATGCCCGATACCGAGCGCTTCGCCAAGTACCTGCGCTCCGACGAGATGCACACAGCGTTCAACTTCGATTTCATGGCCCGTCCATGGGACGCTACGCAGTTGCGCGAGTCGATCGACTCGATGCTCGCCGCGCATGCGCCGGTTGGAGCTCCGAGCACCTGGGTGCTCTCCAACCACGATGTGACCCGTCCGGTGACGCGCTACGGACGCGAAGACACGTCCTTCTCCTTTGCGACCAAGCGCTTTCACACGCCGACCAATCTCGCACTGGGGATGCGCCGGGCGCGCGCTGCCGCGCTTCTCAGCGCTGCGCTCCCGGGCTCGCTCTACGTCTACCAGGGCGACGAGCTCGGCCTGCCGGAGGTTGAAAACATTCCGGTTGAGCTGCTGCAGGACCCAATGTACTTCCGCTCCGAGGGTGTTGATCCAGGGCGCGATGGATGTCGCGTTCCGATTCCATGGAGCGGCACGGAGCCGCCATACGGATTCGAGCCCTCAAACGCGACTCGCGCACCGTGGCTGCCCCAGCCAGAGGACTGGGCACCGTTCACGGTGGAGGCGGAGGCGGGCAACACCGGCTCGATGCTCTCCCTCTACCGCACGGCCCTGAGCATCCGGCGCAGCCATCCCGCGCTGGGCGACGGTGCGATGACCTGGATTGACAGCGCACCGGGCGTTCTCGCGTTCTCACGCGGGCTGGGGTTTGTGAGTGTGACGAACCTTTCTGATGCTCCCGTCGAACTCCCGAGCTACACCAGGCTCCTCCTCACGAGCGAACCGCTTGAGGGCGGTTTGCTCCCCACAGACTCCACGGCGTGGCTACGGACACAGCACTAGCCGCTCGGAGACAAGAAAATCGCCAACCACTACCGCACCAAATGTGTTTACCTACAGAAACAAGAAAGGCAAGACAATGAAGTCACCAAGAAAGTCCATCATTTTGGCTGTTGCGGGCGTCGCAGCTGCCGGAATGGTGCTGAGCGGCTGCTCGTCCAGCGGCGGCTCATCGAACGGAAAGATCGAGATCGTCGTCGCGAGTGTCCAGCCGGGCGCAAGCGCTGACGCACTCGCCGCGTTCCAGACCCAGGTTAAGACCTTCGAGAAGAAGAACCCCGACATCACCGTCAAGGGCGAGGAGTACGACTGGACGGGTCCGACATTCGCGGCCCAGCTGGCCGGTGGAACCCTGCCCGATGAGTTCGGCGTTCCGTTCACGGATTCCCGCACGCTGGCCAACAACGGACAGCTCGCCAACCTCTCGCAGTGGATCAAGAAGCTGCCGTACTACAGCAAGTTCAACAAGAACGTGCTGAACGTCGCTGAGGACAGCAAGGGAAACATCTACGGAATCCCGTTCAGCCCATACGCCATGGCGATCTCGTACAACCGTGCGGACTTCACCAAGGCCGGACTGGACCCGAACAAGCCGCCGACGACGTGGGACGAGGTTGAGTCTGACGCGAAGGCCATCTCCAAGGCGCTTCCGGGTGTCGCGGGCTACATGCAGATGACGAGCGGCAACACGGGTGGATGGGAGCTGACCTCAGCTGCATACACGCGCGGTGGACGCGTCGAGACCACGGCCGCAAACGGGAAGATCACGGTTGACACCGACATTCCCGCGATCAAGGACTCGCTCGCCTACCTGCACCAGATCCGCTGGGTCGACAACGCTGCCGGCAGCAACTTCCTGCTCGACTGGAACGGCATCAACACCGCGTTCGGTTCGGGCAAGGTTGCGATGTACATGAGCGGTTCGGATGTTCTGAGCTCGCTGGTGCAGAACGATGGAGTTGACCCGTCCAACTACGGCGTCACCACCATCCCGATGACCAGCGACGCGAACGCCGGTGTGCTCTCCGGTGGAACCGTTGCGGTTGGAAACGCGAAGGACTCGCCGGCCCAGCTGGCGGCCGTCGTCAAGTGGATCGACTTCTACTACGGCCAGCCCGCGGTCAACAAGGCCGCTGCTGTGACGCAGGCGAAGGCGCTGCAGGCGAGCAAGCAGGTCGTTGGCGCTCCGGCACTGCCGATCTTCAACGCCGCACAAGCTGCACTGGCCCGCTCGTGGATCAAGCCCTACGCAACGCCCGACGTGTTCCAGAACGTCGCTCCGTTCACCGACAACATCGGCAACCAGCCGATCGTTGGTGAGCCGGGCAGGTACACGCAGGATCTCTACGGTGCGCTCGACTCGGTTGTCCAGGCCGTGCTCACCCAGAAGAACCCCGATGTGGACGCGCTTCTCAAGGCCGTGAATGTAAAGATTCAGGCCGAGGTCGACGCGGACGCTGACCAGGCCGCACTCAAGTAACTCAACTGAACCGAAGGGTTGGCGGAGGCCTCTCGCAGGCCTCCGCCAACCTCTCACTCGCTACCTATCGAAACGGCACCCCTACACTCATGACGACCTCAACTGAACCGATCGCACAGCCGCGATCCGGTTCCCGGCCGCCTGTATTGCGGCGCAAAGTGCGCGGCACACCCCTTACCTGGGTGAAGCGCGGGGGACTGGCAAATCTGCTGTTCCTACTTCCGCTGCTCATCATCTTCGGAATCTTCTCCTGGGGACCGATCGTCGAGTCCCTGTTCATCAGCCTTCAGCACACGAATTTTATTGTCACGAGCTGGGCGGACCCACTGTGGTCGAACTTCACCTTCGTCTTCAACGACCCGACCTTCTGGCTGGCCGTTCGCAACACCGGCTACTTCGCACTGCTCGCCCTCATCTTCGGATATCCGCTTCCGTTGATCCTCGCCGTGCTCATGCGGGAGGTGAAGCGATTCCGCTCCCTGTTCAGCGTGCTGGCCTACCTTCCCGTTGTCGTGCTTCCCGTGGTTTCGGCCGAGCTGTGGAAGACCATCTTCTTTGACGCCAGCAAGACGGGACTGTTCAATACCATCCTCGGGTGGGTCGGCATCCCGGCGCAGCCGTGGATCCAGAGCGTCACGACCGCGATGCCGTCCATCGTCCTCGAGGCGACGTGGGCCGCTGCCGGTGGCACCGTCATCATCTATCTCGCGGCGCTGACCAGCGTCCCGCCGGAGTTGTACGACGCCGCCGAAGTGGATGGCGCAGGTATCTGGCAGAAACTGTGGCACGTAACGCTGCCCCAGCTGCGCGGCGTCATGCTCGTCACGTTCATCCTGCAGATCATTGGTACCTCGCAGGTCTTCCTCGAGCCATTCCTGATCACCCAGGGCGGACCGGTCCAGTCGACGACCACGATCATGCTGCTGATCTACCAGTACGCGTTCCAGTCCACCGAGGGCGGGAACAACCTCGGTGGAGCAACGGCGCTCAGCCTTCTGCTCGCCGCCGTTCTCGCCATCTTCTCTGCCATCTACTTCCGAGCGACCCGAAGCTGGAGCCAGAATTGACCGCCACTCCGACTCCGATCATCAGCCCCGATGATGTGATCCTCGGCCAGAAGCCCGGGATCTCGGGCCGCGGCCTCGCGAGAATGCGTCGCCGAAAAGCGCGGGAGGCGCTTCAGTCCGGCGCCGACCGCAGCATCGTCTCCGCAAGCGAATGGCGTCGACCGCATGTGCGCTTCCCGCTCGCGACCGCCCAGGTGATTCTGCTCATCCTGCTGGTCATTGCCGGTCTGTTACCGATCCTCTGGCTCATGAAGGCGGCATTCACGCCAACCCAGGACACGCTGTCGCAACCGCTCGCGATCTTCCCGAACGGCGCGACGCTGACCAACGTGGCGCAGGCGTTCGGAATCAACATCAAGATTCAGGACTACTTCCTGAACACCATTTGGGTTGCCGCGGGCGCATGGGCCGTGCAGATCGTTGTGTCGACGACCGGGGGATACGCGCTCAGCGTGCTGAAACCGAAGTACGGCAGAATCGTCACCGGCATGGTCATCGCGACGCTGTTCCTGCCCGCGATCGTGCTGCTGATTCCGCTCTATCTCACCATCCTGCATCCGCTCGGCTTTGGCGGGTCGCTGCTGAACACGTTCTGGGCGGTGTGGCTACCGTCCGGAGCGAGTGCATTCAATGTTGTGCTCGTCATGCGGTTCTTCGACAGCCTGCCCCGCGAGATCTTCGAGGCGGCCGAGACGGATGGGGCGGGGCCGTTCCGCTTGTTCTGGTCGATCGTGCTGCCCATGTCGAAGCCCGTAATCGGTGTCGTAACGGTGTTCGCAATTATCAACACCTGGAAGGACTTCCTGTGGCCGAACCTGGTGCTGCCAGGCGGAAGCGATCCCGCTTCGGTACAGCCGCTTTCGGTTCGGCTTCCGGCCATTCAGGGAACCACAGAGGTTGGGCCCTACCTGGCGTCCCTGGCTATCGCGACGCTGATCCCGATCATCATGTTCCTGATCTTCCAGCGCACCTTCCTCAACGGCGGGGGATTCGGCGGAGCCGTCAAGGGCTAACCCCAACGCTGATAGCGGTCGGCGGCGGGGCAAGCGCGCCACCGACCACCAGCGTTCCCCTGGCTCACGCCAGCCCTAGCTGGCGGCCTCCCAGGCAATCCGTGCTGCGGTCGAACGGGAGTCGCGCCATTGCGACGTGTCAGCGCTGCGGTACGGACCAGCCATACCAAACCTGTCGCGACCGTCACCCGAGAGGCGACGGCCGCGACCGTTGGTATTGCGAGGGGATTGCCACTGGGCATCGCTTGCCGCAGGGGCCATCGATTGCTCAGCTTTCATGCTGGTTGTTCCTTTCGGGTTAGGAACCGGCTCGGTCGGGGGAACTAAGCCGTTTGGGGGGAGAGCGTCGTCCTGGTTGGATTTTCATCCAATACAGGGTGTCCCCCAAAGGGAGGACAACGCACCAGCAGGTTCAAGCTAGCAGCCCCTTCCGAATTTGGTCAAGCGGTGCGCGGCTACGCTTTGGGACACCACCGTTATGCGTTCGTTGTGCGAAACCCCCTAGCCAACGAGCAACTCTTGAAGCACACTCACTATTAGCAGTACGGCAATTCCTTCAGCAACACGGAGCACAGTTATCGCCACACCAGACAACGACTCGGACGGCGTGCATTCGCTACTGACCCGGGTTGCTGAGCAGTTGCAGCGCACGCTCATCGGGTTCAGCGAATCGCTGACCGAGCCGACGGACACCGGATACCTTCGGGGATACGAGCTTGACCTTCTCGGTTCGGCAGGAGAACGCGAGCGGCGTCTCGTCTTCGTGGCTGTCGAGCACGGGGGAGCCGGCGGAGACGGCGCGCTTGTCCTGCCGCTTGAGGGGTTGAGTCGCCCGGCATCGGTCTGGCTCTATCCGGATGACCCCGCTCTTCCGACGCTTCGCCGGGTGACCGATGTGGCGTCAGCCACGGGCGTGCTGAGCGCGCTCGGGGTAGCGGGGAAACCCGTATCGGTTCGAGTCGTTTCCTATCGTCCGGGTCGACGGGCGGTCGTTCGCGTCGACACCGAGGGCCCAAGCCTGTTTCTCAAGGTGGTCGAGCCGGGGAAGGCGGAATCCATTGCCGAACGGCACGAACTATTTCGCCTGAGTGGACTGCCGGTTCCGAAACCGCTCGGCTGGTCACCGGAAGGCCTTATCGCAATGTCCGGGCTCCCAGGGGTTGAGGCACAGTCCGTTGTCGGTTCGATCGGAGATCACGCGGCCTTTCTCGACCAGGTCGAGTTCGTGTGCTCGCTGCTCGCGGAGTCGCCATCCGTCAACACTGCTCGGCCGTCACTGTTTCGTCGGCTCGATTGGTATGTCGAACGGCTCATCGAAGCGCTTCCGGATGATCGCGATCGAATACTGATCGCGGGTGGAGCCATCGCCAGCCGTGGTGCTATCGGCCTTCAATTCGAGTACACGCCCGTGCCCATCCACGGTGACCTGCATCTCGGCCAACTGTTCGTCGACCCGCTGCGCCCCAGCGTGATCGCGGGCATTCTCGACATCGATACCGCAGGCGTTGGCGACCCCGCGGATGATGCCGGTGCGTTCTACGCGCATCTCATCGCACTCGCGGAATCGCTCACCGAGCGGGACGGGCGCGGTGCCGACGAGAGTTTCCGCCTCGCCCGGGGGTGGCGCGGGCGGTGGCCGCGAAACCTGAACGCCGGGTTCGCGGATCGTGCCAGCGCGATTGCGGCGACTCATCTCCTCGGCCATGCGCTGCAGCCGCGAGTGCTGCACCCCGTCGAGGCCAGCCGCCATCTGCTCCGGCACGCCGAGTCGCTCGTCGGCATCGACTAGTCAGCACGTTCTATTCCGAGAGCGCCGCGCCGATCGCATCGGCGGCCCGCACGAGGGCGAGATGGGAGAGCGCCTGCGGAGTGTTGCCCGCTTGCCGCTTGCCGGCGACGTCGTACTCCTCGCTGAGCAGCCCGAGGTCGTTGGTAAAGCTGACGAGGCGGTCCATGAGTGTGATCGCATCGTCGGTGCGGCCCGAACGGGCATACTGCTCGGCCAGCCAGAACGAGCAGGCGAGGAACGGATGCTCACCCCCGGGCAACCCGTCGACTCCCGTTTCCGTGAGATAACGCAGCAGCAGGCCGTCTCGCAGCAGTGAATCCTCGATCGCCTTGACCGTTCCGAGCATCCGCGGGTCCGACGGATCGAGATAGCCGACCTGGGGCAGCTGCAGCAGTGATGCGTCGACCGTGCCGCTTCCGTAGAACTGCGTGTAACAGCCGAGCGCCTCGTCCCAGCCCTTGCTCTCAATTTCGTTGCGCAATTCATCCCGCAGTTTCTCCCACTGTTCTACGGGACCCTCCAGTCCGTGTTCCCGAACCGCCTTGATGCCGCAGTCGAACGCGGCCCAGAGCATGACGCGCGAGTGGGTGAAGTGACGCTTGGGGCCCCGGATCTCCCAGATGCCGTTGTCGGCACGTCGCCAGTTCTCCTCAACGAACTGGAGCAGTGCGCGCTGGAGCGACCACGAGAGCGGGGTCTCTTCGATGCCGGCCTCGCGGGCTCTGCTGAGCGCGATCATCACCTCGCCGAACATGTCTCCCTGGTACTGGACGAACGCGCCGTTCCCCACGCGCACCGGGCTCGCATCCTGATAGCCGGGAAGGGACTGCAGCTCCCACTCCATGAGCCGGCGCTCGCCACCGAGTCCGTACATGATCTGCACGTCGTTCGGGTCACCGGCGATCGCTCGCAGCAGCCAGTTGCGCCATCCCTCGGCCTCCCTGCCGAAGCCGTGCCCGATGAGCACGTAGAGGGTGAGCGACGCATCCCTCAGCCAGACGTAGCGGTAGTCCCAGTTGCGGCTGCCACCGAATTCTTCTGGGAGGCTGGTCGTCGCCGCGGCGACGATGCCACCCGTGTCCTCGTGGGTGAGCGCGCGCAACACCAGCAGCGAACGATGCACCTGGTCGCTGTAGCGCTCGGGCGCCTCGCAGTTCGCGGCCCAGTCGCGCCACCACGCGCTCGTATCCCTCAGCGCTTTGTTGACGTCAATGGCATCCGGGGGTTCGCGATAGGACGGATACCAGGTCAGAACGACGTCGAGCGTCTGGCCCTCCTTCACCGTGAAAAGTGAGCTGTGGGCCTCGTCATTGGCGACGAGTTGGGGTCCGCGGATCACGATCGCGTCCGGACCGGCTACGGCGATCAGCGCGTTGCCTCCCGCTTCCGGAGCCTGACGAACCCAGGGCAGCGCCGCCGAATAATCGAATCGAACGCGCAGCTCCTGTTGCAACTCGACCGAGCCGTCGATCCCGGTGATGCGACGAACGATGTCGGCCCTGCGATTGTCGGTTGGCATAAAGTCGGTCACGTCGACCCGACCGGTCGCGGTCTCCCAGTGGGTCACCAGCACGAAGGTGTCTTCGAGATATTCCCGCGTGACAGACGTCACCTCGCCCGCGGGAGCAACCAGCCAACGACCGTTGTCCTCATCGCCGAGCAGCGCGCCGAAAGTCGACGGGGAATCGAATCGCGGAAAGCACAGCCAGTCGATTGACCCGTCGATTCCCACGAGCGCGCCGGTGTGACAGTCGCCGATCAGGCCGTAATCCTCGATGTTCAAAGCCATTTGCCAATCCTGACAGCTAGTTTTGAGCTATGACCAGCAATCGACGCACTCTCGTCATACTCGGAGCAAGCGGAGACCTGACGGCGAGGTTGCTGCTTCCGGGACTCGGCCAGCTTTTGTCGGCGCGGCCCGACCTGGATGTCGAGCTCATTGGTGTCGGCGGAGCGCCCATGACGGATGCCCAGTGGCGCAAGCTCGTCGCCGCCTCCTTCAAGGCGGGCAACGCAAATCTGGTCGCTCTGAAGCCGGTCATCTCGCGGAGTACCTATCGCCAGGCGGATGCGACGGACGCGACCGCCCTCGGCGCCGTGCTGGCGGCATCGACCGGAACTCCGGCCATCTACTTCGCACTTCCGCCCGCAGTCACGGAGAAGGTCGTTGAGACGCTCTCGAAGCTGAAGCTCCCGACGGGCACAGTACTCGCGCTCGAGAAGCCGTTCGGAACAGACCTGCGCAGCGCGAGGGCGCTCAACCGGCTGCTGGCATCCTTCATCCCGGAGCGACAGGTACACCGCGTCGATCACTTCCTCGGCAAGTCGACGGTGCTCAATATCTTGGGGCTGCGCTTCGCCAACCGGCTGTTCGAGGAGAGCTGGAACGCGTCGAACATCGAGCGGATCGAGATCAACTACGACGAGCAACTGGGCCTCGAGGGTCGTGCGGGTTACTACGATCACGCCGGAGCGCTGATCGACATGATCCAGAGTCACCTCCTCCAGGTGCTCGCGGTGATTGCCATGGAGCCCCCGTCGACGCTCGACTCGGACGACCTGCGCGGAGCGATGGCGCAGGCGCTGCGCGCAACGCGCGTATGGGAAAACGATGTGAAGACCGAGAGTCGGCGCGGCCGCTACACGGCGGGAAGCGTCGGCGGCCAGAGGCTCGGCTCCTACGTCAAGCAGCCGGGCGTCGACCCGGCCCGAGGAACCGAGACGCTTGCCGAGATCGCGTTCGCGGTTGACAACTGGCGCTGGGCCGGCGTGCCGTTCGTGCTACGGTCCGGTAAGGCACTTGCGGATGCCCGCAAGGACATCGTCATCACGTTCCGTCCCGTGCCCCACCTGCCGACCGGAATGAGCGGGCACAGCGAGCCATCTCAGCTTCGTATAGCGCTCGACCCACACAACATGGAGCTCGACCTCAACATCAATGGCGAGGGCGATCCGTTCACACTCGACTCCGTCACGCTCTCGGCGACTTTCGCGGCTTCCGACCTCGACGCGTATGGCGAGGTGCTTGAGGGCATCCTGACCGGCGACGCGACACTGTCCGTTCGCGGCGATGTGGCCGAGGAGTGCTGGCGCATCGTTACGCCCGTGCTGACGGCCTGGCAGAAGAACCTGGTGCCGGTGGAGAACTACGCGGCAGGCTCTGGCGGCCCGAAGTCGTGGAAGCGGCTGCCCGGCAAGTAGTCGAGGGTGCGGGCTAGTCCAGAGGTTCGTAGGCGCTGCGGATTTCCGCGGTCAGCTCGGCGCTGAGACCCGCCTCGAAGGCGAACCTCTCCCAGTCCGCGACCGCTGCGGCGACCTCCTTGAGCAGCGATCGTGCGCGAGGCACCTGAAATCGATCGGCCACGGCGAGCAGGTCGTTGCGCGTGATGTCATCGAACTTGCCGTTCACGGCCATGAGGTGCTGGTAGGTCCATTCGCCGCGCGGGTTGTAGGCAAAAGTGACGTCGTATGCGGGAGACAGGCGCCAGGCGGCATCCGGTGAGTCGAGCAGGAACGAGTGGTTCTTGGTGTGGTCATCGCAGTTGCGGGCGAGCACGTTGAACGCCATCCGTCGAAACGCCTGCTCACTCGTCCGCTCATCGAGGCCGAGTTCGTCGAGAACCTGGAACAGCTGCGCGTAGTCGTTGACTCCGCGCAGTCGAAAATCGATCTCGGCCAGGTCGCACAGCGTGATCGCGTGGTGTTTCGTTCCGTCGTCCGATCGATCGAACCTCTTGGTCATGAAATGGGCGCGACCGTTTTCTTCGAGCAGCCGACACTCGGTCATTTGGATGCCGGCCGCTCGCGCCATGAGTGAGTACGCGTACTCGATCCGGCCATACGATTCGCCCGCGCCGAGTTCGCTGTCGCGACCGACGCCATCCAGCTTGATGAGCCAGTACTCGAATCCGGGATCCGCTGGCAGCTGACCCGATCGAATTTGGCCGGTCATCGGATTCCAGGCGATCACGGCCTTAGCTCGTGCGCCGCCAGCCGAGGTCCCGACCTGGATCAGGCTGTGCAACGCCGATTCGGTCTCCCTGTCGCCTGCGAAGGTTCCCCCGAGCATCCGTCGCGCACCCTCGACCAGCTCGCCGAGCTCGATGGCGCTCGGCACGCGGTAGCGCGGACCCCGGCTCGGTCGGAATTCGAGGGCGCCCATCGCGCGAGATGCGAGATAGGCGAGGCGGTCGAGCGGGCTGACGTCGGTGCGGCGAACGCCCTGCCCCGCCAGCCACGCATCGATGAGTGCATTGCCGAAGTCGTCTGGCAGGGCATCCGCGAGCAGGGCGGGCAGGCGATGAAACGTCGCGGGAGCGAGGCCCGGGAAGACCCACACTCCCGGACGCACCGGCATGGTCAGCGGGGCGAGTTCGATTCCGCGGGCAATCCAGTCCCGTTCGTACTCGAACGCGTAGAAGCCGGATGTTGGGTCGAGAGCGACGGCGCCGACGCGCATGCCCCAGACCGAGACTTCGACGGCGTCGACGGAGTGGTATGCCATCAGGAGTCCTCGGAATTGGTGGCGCGCCGGGCGCGATAGACCCGACTGCGCTCGCGCTTTCCGCTTCGGAATACCTCGAGCGGGCTCACACTCACCGCGGGCTGGAGGCTGCCGAGCCAGTCATCGCGGCCGAGCGCGCGTGCCACGCGAACGAGCGTCTTCAGGGTCGACCCCTTCCCGCGTTCGAGGTTGCGCAGCGCGCCAATGCTGATGTCGGCTCGTTCGGCGAGTTGCGCCTGATCGAACCCGGCGGTCAGGCGCGCGCGTCGCAGCTGGTCGCCGATGTTCGACTCCCATTCATCGGTGGAAAGAACCACGCCTCTAATAGCCATAAATCTATTGTTACTGATCAGTTCTTTCTTGTATAGACATAAAAATAGAGATTATGGAATGCGGCTTACGATCGAGGGAGCAGCCCCGCCCTCGTAAGTTGCTCGGACAGCCCCGCGCCGTCCGGAGCGTACAGCCATCGAACGTCCCTCGACGTGCCTCGTTCCGAGACGGAACTGCGGCCGCCGGCCAGCACCGCCTCACCGGGCGACAGCTGCCGGATGCAGATCGCCGCGACGTTGCCCGGATGGCTCACCGTGAAATCGCCGTACAACTCCTCGTCGTGTTGACCGTCGTCCCCGATCAGAAGCCACGCCAGCTGCGGAAACTCGGAGGCGAGCCGCTCAAGGTTGTCCGCCTTGTGCTGTCGACCGCTCCGAAACAGCCGGTCGCGGGTCGGGCCCCAGTCAGTCAAGAGGAGGGTCCCTGGCGGGTAGAGGTTGCGCGACATGAACCGTTTGAGGGTCGGAGCGACATTCCAGGCTCCCGTCGACAAATAGATCACGGGGGCTCCGGGATGCGCTCGGACCAGTCGTTCGTACAACACCGCCATGCCTGCGACGGGGCGTCTGGCGTGCTCGTTGAGCACAAAGGTGTTCCAGGCCGCGAGGAACGGGCGGGGGAGTGCTGTCACCATGACGGTGTCGTCGACGTCAGACACGATCCCGAAAGTGATAGAAGGATCAACGACATAAATGGATGCGGCAACCGGCCGCGAATCCGCAGTCTGCAGCTGGATCTCGTTTACGCCCGGGGGAAGCGCGACGTCCAGCCGGGTGTCGATGACCCCACCCCGATCTGCCCGAACCGAGTGCTCGGCTCCGCCCACCGTGATCGTGACGACGACGTCTCCCGCGGGAACACTCGTGAAGCTGCGCCATCCTCGAACTCCGCGACCGGGCGGCTCGCTGTCGCGACCAGGACGCGCCGGGCGAACCAGCAACACGCGTCCCAGAACGCGAATCCAGCCGGTGCCGCCGTATCCGGAATACGGGATGACCGTCGATACCAGACCGCGAGCGCGAGCTCGCTTTACGCGGAAGGAGTGGAGCGCATCCTCGATGCGTGCGGCGCGATGAATGGTTGGTTCGCGATGAATGGTTGGTTCGAGTTCGGCACCACCGCCGGTACCGCGCTCGCCAGATTCCTGCTCGCGGTCAACCATCGGCTTAGTCTCCCACGCCGCACATCCTCCTCTGCCGAAAACGAGCGGCGCTCGTGATTCTGTCAATTCGATATGACATTTTTGCTGATGGGCTACATTGTGCCGCCCCCGCTTCGGGGGCGCGGTAGGATTTTTGCGACCGAACCTGAAGGAGAAGGCAGTGCCGCTCACGGAACTAATCGACGGCAAGTCCGAGAGGCCAGCACCCTTAAGAAATGAGCCGGTACAGGCCAGAAGTACTGCTCGGCTGACTGCCCTCCTCGACGCCGCTGCCGGTGCGATCGATGAGTTCGGCTACGAGCGTCTGACAACCGCCATGGTCGCAGAGCGAGCGGGTGCATCAATCGGAACGGTCTACCGCTATTTCCCGGACCGAATCGCCGTGCTCCAGGCCCTGGCATCCCGGAATCTTGAGCGGGTGCTCACCGGATTTCGTTCGGCCTGCGCCGATCGTCGTCACGCAGGCTGGCGCGAAGCAGTGAACGAGTGCTTCGACGTCTATATCGCTGCCTTCCGTTCCGAGCCCGGTTTTGCATCCCTTCGCGGAGGGGACGTGCTGGATCTTCGTCCGCCCTTGACCGACACGACGGTCAACTCCCAGCTTGCGAAGGTGATGGTCTCGGCTCTCGCCGTCCGCTTTGAAACGGACGCTGCGGCCGCAACCGAGTTCGCATTCGACAAGGCCGTTGAGATCATGGACGCGTTCATCGCACGAGCATTTGCACGCAACAGGTCGGGCGATCCGGCATTCCTGGACAGCGGGCGTGAACTCGTCCTCTCGATACTTTCCGACCGCCTGGGCTGAGGTTCCTGGGCTTCCGTCCCGGTCTTTACCGTGAGTTACGTTCCCAATCGGGAATGACGGACGCTACGAATAGTGTTTAGCTGTCCGTAAGGCAAGTGTCGATTCGTGTACCCGCGAGGAATGAGCCGTAACGCCGTGATTGCTGTGCCGCCCCGCGTCGGGGCCACTCGATGATTGAGTTCAAAGCGGTCTCAAAGTTGTATCCGGACGGCACACGTGCCGTGGATAACTTCAGCGTGGTCATCCCCTCACGAAAGACGACCGTGTTTGTCGGGTCATCCGGGTGTGGGAAAACCACCCTTCTTCGCATGATCAATCGCATGGTCGATCCGTCGTCCGGCGTGATCGAGATTGACAGCGAAGACATCGCGAAGACCGAGCCGGTGCACCTGCGCAGGAGCATCGGATACGTCATGCAGAACTCGGGCCTGCTGCCGCACCGCAAGGTGCTCGACAACGTCGCAACCGTGCTGTTCCTGACGAAGGTTCCCAAGGCGCAGGCATACGACCGCGCATACGAGTTACTCGATACCGTCGGGCTTGATCGTGGCCTGGCCAATCGATACCCTGGCGAGCTGTCGGGGGGCCAGCAGCAGCGCGTCGGTGTGGCACGGGGTCTCGCTGCCAATCCGAACATCCTGTTGATGGACGAGCCGTTCGGCGCGGTCGACCCCATCGTTCGGGTCGATCTGCAGGCCGAGACCATGCGGCTCCAGCGCGAGCTGGATAAGACCATCGTGTTCGTCACGCACGACATCGACGAGGCGTTCCTCCTCGGCGACCAGGTCATCATCCTCGAGAAGGGTGCGCACATCGCGCAGAAGGGCACGCCGGAGGAGATCCTGGCGAATCCGGCCAGCGACTTCGTCGCGAATTTCATCGGAGCCGATCGGGGAAAGCGACGCCTCACCGTCGATTCGCAGGTGACACCGAGGGGTGACGACGTTGTTCTGATCGATGCCGGCGGCTATGCCGCCGGTGTCATCTCGGCGCCGGGTGGGAAACTCGCCCAGGGTACCGCCAGCCCGAAGTCTCGATCCGTCTCGAACAAGACCTCGCAGGCGGGCGACGGCTAATGAACTGGGTATGGAATAACTTCTTCACCGGAACCGACAGCAACGTTGGCATATGGGGTCTGACACTCGACCACCTGTGGCTCAGCGCATTGCCGATCGTTCTTGGGTTCGTTATTTCCATACCCCTCGGATACTGGGCCAGCCGATCCCGCGTTGCCCGGTCCATTCTGCTGAGCGTGTTCAGCATCCTGTACACGCTGCCGTCGCTTGTGCTCCTCGTTGTGGTTCCGGTCGCGCTTGGCCTGTCGGTTCTGAATCCGGCTAACGTGATCGTCGCCCTCACGATCTATGCGGTCGCCGTGATGCTCCGTTCGGCGAATGACGCGTTTGCATCCGTATCGCCGGACGTCAGGGAGGCGTCCCGCGCAATGGGATACTCGGCCGTCCAGCGGTTCTTCCGCGTCGAGCTGCCTCTCGCTGGTCCCGTGCTTCTCGCGGGAATTCGGGTGGTTTCTGTTAGCACGGTCAGCCTCGTCACCGTTGGTTCCTTTATCGGCGTCGACAGCCTCGGCAATCTCTTTCACGAGGGTGAGGCTTCTTCGTTCGCCACTGAGATCCTCACCGGGATCGTCGCGGTGCTGATCGTCGCGCTCGTCTACGACCTGATCATCGTCGGGGTAGGACGCGTGCTGATGCCATGGAATCGCCGAGTTTCTCGCCGACGTGAGCGGGCAGTCCTTGCACGGGAGGCCGCCGCATGATCATCCTCCAGGCGTTCGCGTGGATCTTTGATCCCGCGCACTACACAACTACTGCTCTTGGCACCGGCATTCCCGAGGCCTTGGTCAATCACCTCTTGCTCGCTGGAGTCAGCCTCGGCATCACGATCGTCATCGCGCTTCCGCTTGGTCTGTATATCGGACATACCGGCAAGGGGCGAACAATCGCGATTGTGGCGAGCAACGTCGTTCGCGCGTTCCCGAGCCTCGGGATGATCGCAATCTTCTTCATCCTGTTCCAGCCGATTTTCGGACTTGGCTACAACTTCGCGGCGGATGTCGTCGCCTTCATCCTCCTCGGGGTGCCGCCGCTGCTTGCCGGAGCGTATTCGGGCCTCGAAGCGGTGGACAGGCAGACGATCGACGCGGCGCGCGCGATCGGGATGACCGAGTGGCAGGTTCTCACCAAGGTAGAGATACCTCTTGGCGCCCAACTCATCGTCGGTGGCCTTCGCTCGTCGACGCTGCAGATCATCGCGACCGTGACGATTGCCTCCCTGTACGGTCAGGTCAGTCTTGGCACTTACATCGCTAACGGACTCGCGCAGTCCGACTACGTGCAGATGCTCGCCGGCGCCATCCTCGTTATTGCGCTTGCCCTCATCGCCGATGGCCTCCTCGCCATCGTCCAAAGACTCGTCGTTCCGCGCGGAGTGTCCCGCGTTGCGACGAAACACAGAAACACAGCCAGCGGATCGTTACGACCCGCAACCCCAGGGACACCCATCAAGGAAGGTAACTAGTTACATGTTCGGATCAAAGAAAGGCTTGATCGCGGCCGGAGTTGTCGTCGCGAGCGCATCACTCCTCCTCGCCGGATGCTCGTCCGCATCCACGCTCGGTGGCAGCACGAAGACCAGCAAGGAGTCGATCGCTGTCGGTTCCGCGAACTTCTCGGAGAACGTCATCCTGGCTGACATCTACGGGCAGGCGCTCGCCGAAAACGGCTTCAAGGTCACATACCACCTGAACATCGGTGCGCGCGCGGCCTACATTCCTGCCCTCAAGAGCGGCAACGTCAACCTCATTCCGGAGTACTCGGGATCGATTCTCGACTTCCTGAACAACAAAGCGACGGCCAACAGCCCGAGCGACGTTGACGCGGCGCTCAAGCAGGCACTGCCCAAGGGTCTCACCGCCCTGAAGTCGTCGACTGCTGCCGATTCCGACTCGCTCAACGTGACCCCCGCATACGCCGCGGCGAACGGACTGACATCGATCTCGGACCTCTCGAAGCTCAAATCGTTCACCCTCGCGGCGAACCCCGAGTTCCAGACTCGACCGGATGGCATCAAGGGACTTGAGAGCGTCTATGGGCTCAACAACATCAAGTTCCAGGCAATCAGCGACGGTGGCGGCCCGCAGACCCTCGCAGCGCTGCTCAACAATTCGGTTCAGGTTGCTGACATCTACTCGACCACCCCGTCGATTCTTGCCAACAAGCTCGTGACCCTTACCGACCCGAAGAGCCTCTTCGCGGCCCAGGAGGTCGTGCCGATCGTGAGCAGCAGCAAGGTCAACGCGAAGCTGACCTCGGTGCTCAACAAGGTTTCGGCCGCGTTGACAACGAAAGATCTGCTCCAGCTGAACACCGAGGTCTCGGGTGACACCAAGACCGACGCGGCCGTTGCCGCGAAGAACTGGCTGAAGCAGGCGGACCTGTTCTAAGGGCAGCACAACCAAAAGGGCGGGCGTCTTCGGGCGCCCGCCCTTTGTCTATTCTGCATCCGGGTCGGGATGCTGCATGTGCCGCTCCTCGGCGCGCTGGAGTGCCCTGCGCACGAAGAAGATGACGACGAGGGCGACCACGATGATCCCGAGGAAGATTAGCGATGCGAAGTGCAGTTGCCCCTCGAGCGCTCGGTAGCTTCCCGCAGCGAGCGCGCCGAGCGAGATGTAAATGGATGCCCACACCACGCAGGCGGGCGCGGTCCAGGCGATGAACGTGCGATACCGCATTGCGCTCGAGCCGACGACGACGGGCACGAGCGAGTGGAAGACCGGAAGGAAGCGCGAGATCGCGACGGCGATTCCGCCGCGACGGGTCAGATAGGTTTCGGCGCGCTGCCAGTTGTGCTCGCCAATCCGGCGTCCGAGGCGGGACCTGCGAATGCGTGGCCCAAAGAAGTGTCCAAGCAAGAACCCGATCGATTCGCCCGCAAGCGACCCAACAAGCACCGCGACGCCCAGTTCGATTCCCTCGAGCGGACCGCGCACCGCCGTCGCCGCTACGAGCACGACGGTGTCGCCGGGCACTATGAGGCCGAGCAGAATTGAGGTCTCGAAGAGCATTGCCGCTCCGGCGATCAGCACTCGCAATCCCGGATTGACACTGTGAACGGTGTTCAGCAACCAGCCTAGAAAATCGTTCACGAAAGCCGAACCTACCGGGTGGGCATCGACGGGGGCTAGAAGGGCTTGCGGAGGGCATCCATTCGGGCGCGCCACAGGGCGAGTCTCCCGGGAAGCTGGGCGAGCGGCGGACCGCCGATCCAGTCGGTGACGATTCGGATGCCGTGCAGTGCGTTCAGCGACCAGAGTTCGGTATCGGCAAGCTCGGCAGGCGTGACCGTCTCCTCGTAGGTTTCAATTCCGAGCGCGGTCGCCAGCGTAAGCAGGCCGCGCACCGTGACACTGTCAACTCGCGGCAGATCTGACGGGGGACCGCACAGGATATTGCCCCGCCACCAGAGCAGCCCGCTGTGCGAGTCCTCGACGACGAAGCCGCCGCCCGTAAGGATTACTGCCTCCGAGGCGCCGACGGACTGCACGGTCGTGCGTACGCGAGTCATCACGTCGAGATCGGGGCCCTTTACCGCGGGCGCAGTGCGAGGGTCCCCGTCTTGCCAGGTAGCAACCGCGAGATGCGTTGTGCGGGCGGGAGCATCCCGCAGGCGAAACACGAGGACGTGCGATCCCGGACGCTGCTGTAGCTCCACGCGGGGAAACCAGTCGCCCTCTCGTGGGACCAGGTCGATGGCCGTCCGCCAGAACGCGTCAGCATCCATCGAGGTGCGGAGCTCGGCGGGGACGCTATCGAGAAAGCGCGTTCGATGCAGTTCGAGCCCGAGAACGGTGCCGTCCGTTGCGAGCCAGGAGTCGGCGAGCTCGATGCTCGTGTCGGTCATATCGCAGTAGTCAAGAGGGACGAGCTCGCCCGCATGCCAACGGTAGATGCTCGATTCGCTCATAGGATCAAGGCTATGCCCGGGCTCCAGAGGTTCCCGTTTCGTGGCTGGATCGACCCCGCGGACGCATTCGTCGCGCTCTACGGCAACGACACGGATGTGGTCTGGCTCGACAGCGGACCGACCGCTAAGACCGGCCGGAGCTACGTCGGTCGCGCCGCACGAGTGGTCACGAGTGAGGCGGAGAGTTCGATGCTCCAGTTTCTCCGACGCGAGTTGCGCGCGAATCGGATCGAGTCCGCCGGCGACGGCTTCGCGCTCGGCTGGGTCGGCTGGGTTGGCTACGAGACGCGATTCGAGACCATGGGCACGCCGCGGACGCGAGTGTCGCCGTATCCGGATTCGGCGTTCGTCTACCTCGATCGCGCAATCGAATTCGATCACGCATCCCACACGGTGACTCTGCTGTCGCTGGATCGTGATGCGGCATGGCAGGCAGAAACTACTCGGTCCCTGAGCTCGTCGAGGGGTCGAGCACGCGCGAACTCTCCCCTTCGACAAGCTCGAGAACCTCACGGGCTCGAGGGATCGCGACCAGCGACCTGGCGCAACACCGACGACGCGTATCTCGCGATGATCCGCGAGTGCAAGGCGAGAATCGCGGCAGGCGACGCATACCAACTCTGCTTGACGACCGAAGCACGCGTTGATGCACATCCGGATCCGGTCGAGACCTATCGGGCGCTTCGCGAGGCAAATCCGACCCACCACGGCGCTCTCCTGCGGGTGGGTGACATTGCGCTCCTGAGCTCATCGCCCGAGCAGTTTCTGGCGGTCTCGCCGACGGGCGCGATCGAGTCGCGCCCGATCAAGGGCACCCGCCCGCGCGGCGCGGATCCGGAAACGGATGCCGCGCTTGCGCACGAACTCTCCTCGAGCGATAAGGAGCGTGCGGAAAATCTCATGATCGTCGACCTGATGCGCAACGACATCGGACGAGTCAGTCGAATCGGCAGCGTCCAAGTCCCAAGTCTGCTGCAGGTCGAGCCATACGCGACGGTCCATCAGCTGGTGAGCACCGTCCGAGGCCAGCTTGAGGAGGGGCTTGACGGGATTGATGCCGTCGTCGCATGCTTTCCCGCCGGATCGATGACCGGCACGCCGAAGTCAAGTGCTACGACGATCCTCGACCGGCTCGAGGATGCTCCGCGCGGGATCTACTCCGGCGCGTTCGGTTACTTCGGCCTGGACGGTCGCATCGACCTGGCCATGGTCATTCGCAGCATTGTCCTGTCGCCGGGGGGCGCATCCATCGGTTCGGGCGGCGGGATCACCGCGCTCAGCGACCCGGTCGAAGAGCTGGCCGAGGTGAAGCTCAAGGCAGCAGCGCTGCTCGATGTTCTCGGCGTCCGGACTTCCTAGGGGATCGATGTCACACTTGCGGTTCAGCCGGACAGGTACGGGGTAGAAGGGAGTCCTGACCATGGCGGCATCACAACTGGAAGATGACGGGCTCGACGTCGATCTCGTGAGGTTGGACCCCGCTCCCGCGCTTTCGCGCCCCGAATTCGCCGCATCGCTCGGCGCACTTTCTGAGCGGTTGCGAGACGAACAACTCCGCGACACGACCTGGCGAGAACTTCGTCGTCCAACCTCCCGGATGCGTTCCCGACGCATCCGCTGGACGGTGCTCGGGTTGATCCTGGCCGTCGCAGTCGCCTTCGGAGCAGCGCCGGCGGCGGCCGCGGTTTCGCGGCTGCTCGCACATACTGGCCTCTTCGGAACAAACTTTTCGACGACCCGGGCAGGAGCGCAGGGCGGAACGGACGGCGACAAGTCCGAGTGGATCGACCTGAAGGCGACCGACGCTGGCAAGGCTCTCGCCGCGCTGTACCCGAGCTACCTCGTCCTGCCGCGCGGTGTAACGAAGGTCGACGCGATCGAGACGATCATCCGGCTCAACAGCGCAAGCGTTAGCCAGGGCGACGCCGGCCGGTCGACCGAGGTTGTTGAGCAGGCGGTTGGTATCCACGAGAGCTATGAGTTCTTCGCGAACTGCGCATGGTATTCGGCCTGGTTGACCGCCGATTCATCGGGCGACTCGACCTCGCTCGCCGCGGATTCCGCGGGTCTCACGACCGCCGCTCGCTTTCCGGCGTTGGCTTCGACAAGTCCGGATGTGACGAAACGGCTGGTGACATTCGCCACGGATGCCGCGTCTGGCAATCGCGCGGACATCGAGGAAGCCTCGAAAGAGCTCGACTGTACCGAGATGCTCAAGGGGTCGGGCGAGTGACGGCGGAAACCGAAGCGGACACGGACTTCGCCGGGTACGTCGATGACGTCGGCCCGGACCTGTTGGCGTACTTCGTGCGACGGGTTTTTCCGACCGAGGACGCCGCCGATCTCGTTGCTGAGACGATGATTGTGCTCTGGAGGCGCCAGTCAGACCTGCCGAACGAACGTGACTCAGCGCGAGCCTGGGCGTTCGGCGTGGCGCGCCAGGTACTGAGGAACTACCGACGCGCGGGCGCGCGACGTCTGGCGCTGACCGACGCGCTGCGCTCGCAACTGCAGTCGCTTCCCCCGTCGAACGCGGGCGAGCTTCGCGTCGAGCTCAGCAGGGCACTCGCAGCGCTGCGCGAGGTCGATCGCGAACTCGTATTGCTCGTGGCGTGGGAGGGTCTCTCGCTTGAGCTGGCCGCCGTGTCGCTCGGGATCAAAGCGCCGGCTGCTCGGGCGCGTTACTCGAGGGCGCGCGCCAAACTCAGAGAAGTCCTCGGTTGAGTCGTCGGTTGCCCGGGCTACTCGTCACAGTGCATCCCCCGCCGGCAGACGGGCTCAATCTACAGTCGCTCGGCGATGGCCCGGATGCGCGCGAGGCGCGCATCCCACTCGTTGCCGATGCGATCGAGCTGATTCGCGATCTCGCTGAGCCGGGCTCCGAGTGCGCGGTACCGGATCTCCCGTCCGCTGCGCACGGCCTCGACGAGTCCGGCGCCCGAGAGCGCTGCGAGATGTTTGGCAATCGCCTGCCTGCTCACCGGGAACTCAGCTGCCAGCGCGGATGCCGAGAGTTCGCGGGCACCGAGCCGAGTCAGGATGTCCCAGCGAGTCTGGTCCGCCAGAGCGGCGAAGGTCGGAACGAGCCCTTCGACGAGCGCAGGTGCCGCCGATGCGGTCACAGCGAGTCCTGCTTCTCGAGGAAGTCGCGTAGTTCGTCCAGCTCAGACTGCCATCCGCCGACGTTGTCGTTCATGAATTCATCGGCGTTGTCGTCGAAGGCTTCCCAGCCGGTCTCGACAACGGTGAGCTGCGTGCCGCCCTCAGCGTCCGCGAGGGTGAACCTCACGAGCGTCGTCGGGTCGCTGTCTTGATGCTCACCCATGCCGTGCGGCCACCGGAATGCGAACACGTTTGGCTCATCAACCTCCTCGATGACGAACGAACTCGTGCCGTACTTGTCCCAGGTGAGCGTGCCCGCGCCGCCAACACGAAGGTCGATCGTCGCCTGGTCGCCGAACCATTCGGCAATCAGGTGGGCTTCGGTGAGCGCGGCCCACACGGCAGAACGGTGGGCGGCGATGTGGAGGGTGCGGGTGACGACAAGCGGGGCCATGAAATCTCCTGGGTTGAGTGGATGTGCAACTAAACGATTGCATATGCGTCGTTCATCTGCAACCCACGAGTTGCGGTCGATGGGTGACGTCCGACCTTTAGTACTGTTGAGTTTGGTGAGAGCGCCCACCAGGAGCCCAAGGAATTGAGACGTATTCGTGGCAGACGAGCACGACGCAGACGACGCACAGACCCAGGACGACGGATACAACTTCCGTCGCATCCAGGACAAGTGGCTGCCCGTGTGGGACGAGCTTCGACCGTTCCGCAGTGGTGACCCGAAGGACACCCGTCCGCGCAAGTACCTGCTCGACATGTTCTCCTATCCGTCGGGCGACCTTCATATGGGCCATGCCGAGGCATTCGCGCTTGCCGACATCCCGGCCCGCTACTGGCGCCAGCAGGGGTTCAATGTGCTGCACCCCATTGGCTGGGACTCGTTCGGCTTGCCCGCCGAGAACGCGGCGATTAAGCGAGGTGCGAACCCCGTGGAGTGGACGAACGCCAACATCCTGCAGCAGCGGGAGTCGATGCGCCGCTACGCGACCTCAGTCGACTGGGACCGGGAAATTCGCACGAGCGACCCCGAGTACTACAAGTGGAACCAGTGGCTGTTCCTCAAGATGTATGAAAAGGGGCTGGCGTACCGCAAAGACTCCTGGGTCAACTGGGACCCGGTTGACCAGACGGTTCTCGCCAACGAGCAGGTGCTGCCGGACGGAACATCCGACCGTTCCGGCGCGGTCGTCGTCAAGAAAAAACTGACGCAGTGGTACCTGAAGATCACCGACTACGCCGATCGGCTTCTGGATGATCTGAACCAGCTCGAGGTGTCGTGGCCGACGAAAGTCATCACGATGCAGCGCAACTGGATCGGGCGCTCGCAGGGCGCCGACGTTGACTTCGTGGTCGAGGATCGCGACGAGAAGGTTACGGTTTTCACGACTCGACCCGACACCCTGTACGGCGTGACCTTCATGGTCGTCGCGCCGGATTCGGATCTGGCGGCCGAACTGGTCGCCGGGTCCACCGACGCAGTGCAGACGACATTCAGCCAATACCTCGAGCAGGTGCAGAAATCGACCGAGATCGAGCGTCAGGATGCGACGCGGGACAAGACCGGCGTCCCGCTCGAACGCTTTGCCATCAACCCGGTGAACGGCGATCGCATCCCGATCTGGGCGGCCGACTACGTGCTCGCGGACTACGGTCACGGCGCCGTCATGGCCGTTCCCGCTCATGACCAGCGCGACCTCGATTTCGCGCGGAAGTTTGGTCTGCCCATTCGCGTCGTCATCGACACGAACGCGCCCGTCACGGGTGCCGTTCCGGTGCTCGATGTCGACGAAAACGGCCAGGCCATCCTGCCAGACGACCTGCCGCCGCTGGATCCCGGGGCGACCGGAGTTCCGTTGCACGGCGATGGGCGGATGATCAACTCCGGACCGCTTGACGGCTTGAGCAAGACCAATGCAACGGCCAAGATCATTGAGCAGCTCGAGGCCGCCGGGACCGGTCGCGCTTCGAAGACCTATCGTCTCCGGGATTGGCTGATCTCACGCCAGCGCTTCTGGGGCACGCCCATCCCGATCCTGCACGGCGAGGATGGCTCGCTCATTCCGGTGCCGCTCGACCAGCTGCCGGTGGTGCTTCCGCCGACCGAGGGACTTGACCTTGCGCCCAAGGGACAGTCTCCACTTGCGGCGGCATCCGACTGGGTGAACACGACGAGTCCGATTGACGGCGCACCGGTGAAGCGCGATCCGGACACGATGGACACGTTCGTTGACAGCTCGTGGTACTTCCTGCGCTACCTGAGCCCGCACGACGACGCACGGGCCTTCGACCCTGCAGAAGCCGAGAAGTGGGCGCCCGTCGACCAGTACGTCGGTGGAGTCGAGCACGCGATCCTGCACCTGCTCTACGCGCGGTTCATTACCAAGGTGCTGTTTGATCTCGGCTACGTTTCGTTCACCGAACCGTTCAGTGCGCTGATGAACCAGGGAATGGTTCTGGCGGGGGGCGCGAAGATGTCGAAGAGCAAGGGCGGCGTCAACCTCAGCGACGAGCTCGACCTGTACGGCGTTGACGCAATCCGCGTGACCATGGCCTTTGCGGGACCGCCGGAAGACACCATTAACTGGGAAGACGTTTCTCCCGCCGGATCGATGAAATTCCTGGCTCGAGCGTGGCGACTGGCTGACGAGGTGACGAGCGACCCGGCAATCGAGTGGAAGGCGGGCGACGTCGAGTTGCGGAAGCAGACGCACCGCCTGCTGGCCGATGGCCCCGGGCTCATCGAGGCATTCAAGTTCAACGTGGTGATCGCTCGCGTGATGGAACTGGTCAACGCGACGCGCAAGGTGATCGACTCCGGTGCCGGTGCGGGCGATGCCGCAGTGCGGGAGGCGGCCGAAGTGATCGCGATCGCGCTGAGCCTGTTCGCGCCGTACACGGCCGAGGACATGTGGGAGAAACTCGGCTACCAGCCGACCGTGGCCCAGGCCGGATGGCGCAAGGCTGACCCGGCACTGCTGGTCGAGGACTCCGTTGTCGCGATCATCCAGGTCGACGGGAAGGTGCGGGACAAGGTGACCGTGAGTCCCAAGATCTCCGCTGACGAGCTGGAGAAGCTGGCCCGGGAGTCCGCCGGTGTAGTGCGCACGATCGGAGATCGCCAAATCGCGAACGTCATCGTTCGGCCGCCTCGACTCGTCAACATCGCCACCCGTTAGCGGCCCCTGCACAGTCGGCCGGATTTGGCCAGTCACGGCGATGCGCTGCAACTAGCGTGCTCGGATGGAACTTCACTCCGATAACCCGCGTGCCCGGACCGATCTGCATCCGACCGACTCCGTTCCGGTTGATAGTGCACCGGGGACCAGCGGAATCCGGATGCGAGTCGGCCTCGGGGCTGGCGTTGTGCTGGTGCTCGCGGCGGCGGCCGTCGCCGTTGTCATTAGTGCGGTGTCGGCGCATCCGGCGTCCGCGTCGACGGCAGGCTATTCGTCCACGAGCGGCTCGTATTCTGGCGACGCGGCGGCGTCGACGACCGTTCCCGTGGCAGACGTGGATGACGACACGAGTTCGGCGGCGTCTTCGGCATTCGTGCAGGTCGTTGGCCAGGTGCAAAAGCCGGGGTTGTACGAGTTGCCGGCTGGTGACCGAGTCGTGGACGCAATCGCGGCGGCAGGTGGGTTCACCGTGAAGGCCGACCAGGCCAGTCTCAATCTGGCGCAGGTGATCGCTGACGGGCAGCAGATTGTTGTCGGGGTAAAAGGCGCCGCTCCCGCCGCCGCGGGCAGCGCGATCGGGTTGGCCGGCCCGAGCGAGGTCGACATCAACACGGCGGATGCGACTGGTCTCGAAACACTCGACGGAATCGGCCCGGCACTCGCCCAGCGAATTCTCGCCTATCGCACGGCGCACGGTGGATTTCGATCGGTGAGCGACCTGCAGAACGTGACCGGCATTGGTCCCAAGAAGTTCGCCGCGATCAAGACGAGCGTGACGATCTGACCCTCCACCGCGCGCACACACGGAGTGGTCGCCGTGTCGACCTGCGGATCGTGCTCCCCGCTGGCGTGGCGTGGGTGGTCACGATCCTGCTGCTCTCCTTCCCCGATTTGATGCTGCCAGTCGCCATCGGAGACTGGATAGTGGCCGCCGGGTTGATGGTGGTCGCGCAACTCGGGTTCACCCGGGACTCGGCATCCCGTGCTCGGTCGATACTCGTCACGAGCGCGGTGACGTGTGCGGCGGTGGGAATGATCGCCACGTCCGCCTTAGCAATGTCGGGCTCACGGAGACCGCAGGTGCTTGCAGAAAGCAAGAGCGTTTCGGCCGCAACCATCGTGACGACGCAAACCGCCGTACCCGGGGGTCGTTACTTTGCCGCAACGATCACCGAAGTGGATGGCGAGAGCGTGTCTGTCCCCGTGCTGGTGTTTGGGGCTGCGCCCGCGTCCCGTGTTGAAATCGGCACCGCTCTTCAGATCGATGGATCTCTGACTGCCACCACGCCAAGCGACGAGGTGTCCTTCCTGGTATTCGCTCGTGGACCGGGCCGATTGGTCGCGCAACCGCCGTGGTATCTCGGATGGGCGAACGGACTGCGGTCGGGCTTCGCGAGGGCGTCAGGCTCGCTTCCGGGCGACGGGGGCGAGCTGCTGCCCGGCTTGGCGATCGGTGACACGTCGGCAGTCAGCCCGCAGCTGAACAGCGCGATGAAGGCGAGTTCGTTGACGCACCTGACCGCGGTGTCCGGCGCAAACTGCGCGGTCGTAATCGGGCTCATCCTGCTCGTCGGACGGGCTGTCGGTCTGTCTCGCGGGTTGCGCGTTGCTGCGGCGCTGGTGGTCCTCGTGGGTTTTGTGGTTCTGGTGACTCCACAACCGAGCGTGCTGCGATCGGCCATCATGGCGGCGCTCGTTCTCGGCACACTCGCGAGCGGCCGCCCCGTGAATGGGCTGCCGGTTGTCGGAGTAACGGTTTTGGTGCTCCTCGCGATCGATCCATGGCTCGCGGTCGACTACGGATTCGCGCTCTCGGTGCTTGCGACCGCCGGACTCATGGCGCTCACATCTCCGATTGCCCGCCGACTCGAGATATTCCTACCGCACTGGCTCTCCCTGTTGGTCGCTGTGCCGGTCGCCGCACAGCTCGCCTGTCAGCCAGTCCTTGTTCTGCTGAACCCATCGCTGCCCCTTTACGGGGTTCTTGCGAACGCCCTGGCCGAACCGGCATCTCCCATCGCCACCGTTGTGGGACTATTGGCTTGCGTTGCGCTTCCCTTATTTCCGGCTCTCGGGTCGCTCCTCGCGGCAATCGCGTGGGTTCCGGCCGCGTGGATCGCCTCGGTCGCGGTGTTTTTCGCTGGTCTTCCCGGAGCGCGGCTTCCGTGGCCGGGCGGTTTTCTCGGCGCAACCGGGTTCACTGCGGTAACCGCTGGCATCCTGCTCGTGATCGTTGCGCGCGTCTCCCGGCGCTGGCGGGTCGGAGTGGGTCTCGCTGCGATCGCACTGGTCGGTGTGATGATGACCTGCGCAGCCGTGGTGCCCGGAATCGGTGTCGCCCCCGCAGCCTAAACTGGAGCGCGTCGGACAAGCAGGAGGGACATTGTGGCGGCACCAGCATCATCCAAGGTGGCGATTCCGCAGCTGGAATGGCGGCAGATCCGTCCGGCACCGATCATCCTCGTGTCGGGCACCGAGAGTTTTCTGGCCGATCGAGCCATCCGGATGCTTCGGGACACGCTCAAGGCGGAGGACCCGAGTATCGAGATCAGTGATCTCGAGGCGGACGGCTACGTCCCCGGTGAGCTAATCTCCCTCGCGAGCCCATCCCTGTTCAACGAGCGCAGGCTGATCCGAGTCGACAACGTGGAGAAATGTACTGACATTTTCCTCTCCGAGACGCTCAGCTATCTCGAGTACCCGGCCGACGATACCTACGTGGTCCTGAGGCACAACGGGGGAGTGCGCGGTAAGAAACTGCTCGACGCGATCCGATCAGGACAGGGCGGCGGCATCGAAGTCGTGTGCGCGGAGCTCAAGAAAGACACCGAGAAGTTCGACTTCGCCGCCGCCGAATTCTCCGATGCCGGGCGTCGGGTCACGCCGAGCGCGCTTCGCGCACTTCTGACAGCATTCTCCGACGACCTCGCGGAACTCGCGTCCGCTTGCCAGCAACTTCTCGAAGACGAGAGCGAGGAGATCACCGAGGTCACGGTCGAGAAGTACTATTCCGGGCGGGTCGAGACAAACGCATTCAAGGTCGCGGATGCGGCGATCGCCGGCCGACGCGGCGAAGCGCTCGTCCTCCTGCGGCACGCTATCTCATCCGGAGCGGATCCGGTTCCGATGGTTGCTGCCTTTGCTGCGAAGCTTCGCGCGATGGCGAAGCTCTCCGGCGCGCGCGGCAGCTCGATGCAGCTGGCACAGCAGTTCGGTCTCGCGCCGTGGCAGGTGGATCGGGCCAAACGAGATCTGCAGGGCTGGAGCGAAGCCGGTCTCGGCCGCTCCATTGAGCTTCTCGCCGAAACCGATGCCCAGGTCAAGGGCGGCGGTCGGGACCCGGTCTTCGCGCTGGAACGCATGGTCGGCGTAATCAGTCGACGCGGCGAGCTGTAACCCACCCCGGTGGCGGAGAAAACGCCCGCCACGGTCAAAACCGGTGACGGGCGCAGCCGAGAAACCCCGTAGTCGAGAAACCCCGTAGTCGAGAAGTCGCGTAGTCGAGAAGTCGCGTAGTCGAAAAGTCGCGTAGTCGAAAAGTCGCGTAGTCGAAAAGTCCTAGAGTGCTGCGACCTGCTTGGCGATGGCCGACTTGCGGTTCGCGGCCTGGTTCTTGTGGATGACACCCTTGCTGACGGCCTTGTCGAGCTTCTTGCTCGCCAGACCCAGCGTGGTGGTCGCCGCGGCCTTGTCACCAGCGGCGACGGCCTTGCTGGTAGCGCGAATCGCGGTCTTGAGCTCGCTCTTGACCGCCTTGTTGCGCTCCTGCGCCTTTTTGTTGGTGCCGATGCGCTTGATCTGCGACTTGATGTTTGCCACGAAAATAACCTTTGTCTGTACGTTCTGGGATGAATGGAGAGATCGCGCCGGAGATCGAGTTCGTTCACGGCGCGGAAGCCAACAGATTACGTTACCAGTCCTTGCGAGCATCCGACAATCCGGACCCGTCGAGATATACATAAATGCTTCAGGCATGAAGGCATAGGTTGTTTCTGCTCTGGCCCGGAGGTGTTGGGATGAGTAGTCATGATCCATGCCCGAAGTGAAGTCAGACGCGGCCAGGATCTTTGGCGAACGCGTCCGCGCGAATCGGCAGCGATTGGGCATCAGCCAGGAAACACTCGCACAGCTTTCTGACGTTCACTGGACGTTCGTGGGCCAGGTCGAGCGCGGGGCACGCAATCTGAGCCTTCACAACATCATCAAGATCGCCGGCGGTCTCGACGTGGATCCCGCCGTACTCATTGCGGGCATCCCGGCGTCCGCTGTGCCGCGCGACGAGCATCCGGTTTCCGCGGCCGAGCGGATTCGCATCCAACGACAGTCAGGGTCAAAGCCAGTAGCGTAGGGGCATGCACCGCCCAGCATTGCGAGAGCTGTGACCGCGCGTCGAATAGTGATCGCCGGAGCGAGTGGTTTCGTCGGCCGATATCTGGTGCGGCAGTTTCTGAGCGCGGGAGACACCGTTTCCACGATTGGACGTTCCGGGTCAGATGGGATCTGGGGCGACTGGGCGGCGATCGCCAGCATCATCGATGGCGCCGATGTGCTGATCAATCTCGCGGGCAAGAGTGTCAACTGTCGCTACACGCGCAAGAACAAGGCCGCAATTTTCAGCTCACGACTGCTGACGACCGCAGAGCTCGGCAACGCAGTGCTCGCGGCACGCCGACCACCCAAGGTTTGGTTCAACGCGAGCACTGCGACGATCTACCGCCATGCCGATGACCATCCGATGACCGAGAAGAAGGGTGAACTCGGCTCGGGGTTCTCGGTAAATGTCGCGACGGCGTGGGAGCGCGAGTTCTTTGCGCATCACCGCGACGGTGTCCGGCAGGTGGCTCTGCGCATGGCCATCGTGCTCGGTGACGGGTCGGCGCTGACTCCGCTCGTGATGCTTGCGCGCTTCGGGCTCGGCGGCCCCCAGTTCGGCGGCAAGACCAAGGGCGCGCGACAGCGGTTCAGCTGGGTTCACATTCGAGATGTCTACCGTGCTGTCGAGTTCCTGATCGAGCATCCGGCTCTCAGCGACGCGATCAACGTCTCGTCGCCGAACCCCGTCGACAATCGCGAGCTCATGGCAACACTTCGGCGCGTTCTCGGCGTGAAGGTGTTCGTCCCGCTGTTCTCGTGGATGCTCGAAATCGGAGCATTCGCAATGCGGACCGAGACCGAACTGCTAGTGAAGAGCCGCTGGGTTGTCCCGAAGCGTCTGCTGGATGCCGGATTCGAGTTCGAGTTTCCGACCCTGGACGGCGCCCTCCGCGACATCCTCGGGCGACCCGCGGCACAATCCGGGGGTTAGCCTCCTGTTCGTCGGGTCACCGGTTTTCTAGCGTTGACTCATGACCACGACACCGAATCCTGTTTCCCCGGTTGCGACGCCTGCCCGCACGCTCAGCATCCTGAGCCTGGTCGCCGCGTGCGCCGCGATTCCGCTCGGCCACATCATCATTCTCCCGATTGTGGCGATCGTTCTCGGTTTCATCGCGCGCCAGCGTGAGCCGGGGGCCCGCACGCTGTCGACGTGGGGGATCGTCGTCGGATTTGTGCTGCTCTTCTGGTGGATGGCAGTTTGGGCGTTCGCTGCCGCATTCTGGCTGCCCCTGGCGATCCTGCACAACACGTTCTAGCGCGGTCATCCTGCCGGTCCCATGCTCTCCGAGGCCCATGCTCTCCAAGGGTTGAAGAGCATGGGACAATTGCACAAATGTCACCACGAGCACTCAACGGCCTCGAGCCCGCGGCGACCGATCCCGCGTTTATCCGCAACTTCTGCATCATTGCCCACATCGACCACGGCAAGTCGACGTTGGCCGACCGGATGCTCTCAATCACGGGCGTCGTCGATGACCGCGCCATGCGTGCCCAGTACCTCGACCGCATGGACATCGAGCGCGAGCGCGGCATCACGATAAAGAGCCAGGCCGTGCGGATGCCGTGGTCGCTGCCGTCCTCGTCGGGCGGCCAGCAGACCTACGCGCTGAACATGATCGATACCCCGGGCCACGTTGACTTCACCTACGAGGTCTCGCGCAGCCTGGCGGCGTGTGAGGGCGCCGTCCTGCTGGTGGATGCAGCTCAGGGCATCGAGGCGCAGACGCTCGCGAACCTGTACCTGGCGCTCGAGAACGACCTCACGATCATTCCCGTGCTGAACAAGATCGATCTGCCCGCCGCTGAGCCCGAGAAGTATGCCAAGGAGCTCGCGAGCCTGATCGGCGGTAAACCCGAGGACGTGCTGCGGGTGAGCGGCAAAACGGGTGCTGGCGTCTCGGAGCTGCTCGACCGCGTCGTTGAGCTCATCCCCGCGCCGGTTGGCGATGCCAACGCGGCCGCGCGAGCAATGATCTTCGACTCGGTCTATGACAGCTATCGCGGCGTCGTGACCTACGTGCGGATGATCGACGGCAAGCTCAACGCGCGCGAGAAGATCCAGATGATGTCGACCCGTGCAGTGCACGACATTCTCGAGATCGGGGTCTCATCGCCCGAGCCGACCGTAACCAAGGGTCTCGGCGTCGGAGAGGTCGGCTACCTGATCACAGGCGTGAAGGACGTTCGCCAGAGCAAGGTCGGCGACACGGTCACGACCGCGGCGAAGCCCGCCACCCAAGCGCTCCCCGGCTATACCGAGCCGAAGCCGATGGTCTTCTCGGGCCTCTACCCGATCGACGGCAGCGACTATCCGATGCTTCGCGAGGCACTGGACAAGCTCAAGTTGTCGGATGCTGCCCTCGTGTACGAGCCGGAGACATCCGTTGCTCTGGGGTTCGGTTTCCGCTGCGGATTCCTCGGACTGCTGCACCTCGAAATCGTCACCGAGCGACTCGACCGCGAATTTGGACTCGACCTCATCACGACGGCGCCATCCGTGCCGTATGAGGTCACGACCGACGACAAGAAGACCGTCACCGTGACCAATCCGTCCGAGTTTCCCGGTGGCAAGATCGCGTCCGTCGCCGAGCCAATGGTGCGCGCGGCGATCCTCGCGCCGAAGGATTACGTCGGCGTCATCATGGAGCTGTGCCAGCAGCGCCGCGGCACGCTTCTCGGCATGGAGTACCTCGGCGAGGACCGGGTCGAGATCAGATATCGGATGCCGCTCGGCGAGATCGTCTTCGACTTCTTCGACAACCTCAAGAGCCGCACGGCAGGTTACGCCTCGCTGGATTACGAGCCAGACGGCCAGGCGGACGCCGACCTGGTTAAAGTCGACATCCTGCTCCAGGGCGAGCAGGTGGATGCGTTCTCCGCAATTGTGCACCGCGACAAGGCCCAGCCGTACGGCGCGCTCATGACAGAACGCCTGCGCAAGCTCATCCCGCGCCAGCAGTTCGAGGTGCCCATCCAGGCGGCCATCGGCGCGCGCATCATCGCGCGCGAGAGCATCCGCGCGGTCCGCAAGGACGTCCTTGCCAAGTGCTACGGCGGTGACATCACCCGCAAGCGCAAGCTCCTCGAAAAGCAAAAAGAGGGCAAGAAGCGCATGAAGATGGTCGGCCGGGTAGAGGTCCCGCAGGAGGCCTTCATTGCCGCGCTCTCCGGCGACACGGAGAAGAAGAAAGACAAGTAACGAATTCCGTGAGGGGCGGCAATCGGCCCCAAAAACCTTCGGTTTGGGGCCGATTGCCGCCCCTCTGCGGTCCTACTCGGCCAGGACCTTCGCGCGAGCGGTCGTGAGCTCCTCGTCGGTGATCAGTCCGCGAGCGTGCAGGTCGGCGAGTTCGGCGAGGCGGGATTCCTTCGGGCCGGATGGCGCGGCGTCCACCGGATCTGCCAGCGGCTTCGGTGCAACCGTCGGCGCTTGGGTGGGCGCGCCCTGCGGAACTTCCGGCAATTCGGCGACAGCGGCGTAGAGACGCGAGTTCAATCGAGCGTCGCTGGCGTCCGAAACGCGCCTCGCGCGGCGGTAGATCGTGACGATCCAGATCACCAGGGCAACGACGATGACACCGAATACGACGGCGAAGATGATGTTGATTGCCATCTGCCTTGCGGATCCCCTCAGTTGCGCGAACTCGCCAGGGTGGCGTGATCGACTGGGCTTGTCGAGCCACTTCGGCTCGCTGTACGCGAGAATAGACGGATGCGATCCCGACTGGCAGCAGGCTCTCCGCGCGCGCACGTCGCGCGGCATCGGGATGGCGCCTCCGCTTCGAGGACGGTGCGTCCGTGAGCAAACCGGAACTGTGGGAACGCACGGTGAGCTATGGCGCGGTCGGCGCGACCCAGGCGGCGGATCTCCTGCGGTATCCGCCCGCCGGATACCGCCCGATCGAGCGCCGAGTGCGCATCGGGCACGGCGACGAGCGCTGGGACTACGCGTGGACCCAGTTGTTCACCTGGGGCGTCCAGAAGAACTCCGGGATGATCGTCGAGATCAGCGACACCCCGGCTGAAGTGACGGCGCTCACGTACACGCCGGTCGGATTCGATGCCGGTGGCAACCCCGTCGTACCCGCGACGGTCGATGAGGCGGGCGAAGCACTTTTTGGCCCGGACGGCACCGCGTTCATTCGCCCGGGTGATACGGCAAACCTGCGCATCCCGTTCGGCCCATTTCGAGTCGGGGCGCCGGTTCGCGTCGTCTACATTGTCGACGAACCCGCGCGGAAGGGATTCGCCTACGGCACGCTTCCCGGGCATCCCGAGAGCGGCGAGGAGGCGTGGATTCTGTCGCGCTCAGATGACGGATCGGTGTGGATGACTATCCGTGCATTCTCGCGGCCATCGACCAAGCGCTGGTGGGTCGTCTATCCGGTGCTGAGGATTGTGCAATCGATCTTTACCCGGCGCTACGAACTCGCGCTCGCCGGCGCCCTGCCGTCGTGACCTCTCCCCACTGATGCCTGGCGTACTTCCGATTGCCGACCCCGCCCCGCTGGATGGCCTGCTTCCCGCATCCGTCAGGGACGGCGCGGATGCACGAAACCTCGGGATCTACGTGCACGTGCCGTTCTGCCGAGTGCGCTGCGGATACTGCGACTTCAACACGTACACCTCCGAAGAGCTGCGCGGTGCGCGGCGAGACGACTACGCGGATCAGGCGATCGCGGAACTGGGCCAAGCGGACCACGTGCTCACTGCGGCCGGGCTTGCGTCACGGGAGGTCTCCACGGTGTTTTTCGGTGGCGGCACTCCGACGATGCTGCCTGCAGCCGACCTCGCACGCATGCTCGACGGAATTCGTCGCACCTGGGGGTTCGCGGCAGGTGCGGAGATCACAACAGAGGCCAACCCTGACTCGGTGGATGCCACCTACCTGCGATCGCTCGCCGACGCGGGATTCACGCGAGTGTCGTTCGGGATGCAGTCGGCGGTCCCGCACGTTCTTGCAACTCTCGAGCGCACGCATGACCCGGAACGGATTCCTCTCGTGGTCGAGTGGGCGCGCGATGCCGGGCTGGATGTCAGTCTCGACCTCATCTACGGGACACCGGGCGAGAGCCTGGACGACTGGCGAACCTCCGTTGAACACGCGATTGCGCAGAGTCCCGATCACCTGTCCGCATACGCGCTGATCGTCGAGGACGGCACGAAGCTCGCCCGGCAGATCCGGCGCGGCGAGATTGCCGAGCCGGACGACGACCTCGCCGCCGACATGTACGAGCTTGCGGATGAACTGCTCCGGGCAGCGGGCTACGAGTGGTACGAGGTTAGTAATTGGGCACGCGGGAGTCTCGGTGGGTCCGCTTCGATGGGCTCAGCGATCGCGGGCGCGGTCCCCAAGGTTCTCGAAGGGAGCGTGTCCAACGGTGACGGCGCCGAGCATCGCAGTCGCCACAACCTCGCGTACTGGCAGGGGCACGACTGGTGGGGGATCGGACCGGGGGCTCACAGTCACATCGGCGGCGTCCGCTGGTGGAACGTCAAGCATCCGGCCGCATACGCTGAGCGCATCACCGCCGGGCAGTCGCCTGCCGCGGGTCGCGAGACGCTCGATGAAGAGACGCGCCGGGTCGAGCGGGTGCTGCTCGCCGTTCGAATCCGTGACGGTCTGCCGATCACCGAGCTGGACGCCGCCGGTCGCCATGCCGTCGCCGGTCTAATCGCCGACGAACTCGTCGACGCATCCGGGGCACTGCACGGCACCGTCGCGCTCACGCTTCGCGGGCGGTTGCTCGCCGATGCCGTAGTGCGTCGGCTTCTCGGCAGTTAGGCGAGCTATTTCACGAACTGGTGGGTAAGCGGGTATTGGTAGTACCGCCCGTCATTCGCCGCGATCGCGGCGAGGATGCTGCACACCACAAGCACTATGCCAAGCACAACGGCCAGGAATACGCCGATCACGATCAGCGAAAGAAATCCGCAGATCGCGCCCGCGATGATCACGTTGATGTGAAAGTTCAGTGCGACGCGGGTGTGCTCCTTTACGAAGTCGCCGCGGTCCCTGAGCGCGAAGTAGCCGATCAGCGACGGAAGGATACCGAAGAAGATCCCGCCGATGTGGATGAGTGTTGCCCACAGCCGCTGGTCGTTCTGACTCAGTGGGGGGACCGGCTGGTACTCGTACTGGTGTTGCTGGGACAAAAGTTATTCCTGCTCGATCTGATCGGCCGTTAACGAGGGAAGGCCGGGTTGCCCCGGCCCTCCCATGACGCTGTTCGCTCTACTTGACGAGGCGAATCGCGAACGGGTAGCGGTAGGAGCCCCCGCCGTTGACCTTCACGAAGCCGAGGATCGAGAAGACCACGTTCAGGACCCACCAGATACCCGGCAGCCAGAAGAACAGGATTCCGAGCGCGGCAACCGGCGTGAACGCCAGCGCGACGGTCAGGATGCCCGACAGGATCCACAGCACGACCTCGACAATGAGGAACGTGATCTGCCAGTTCAGTGCCTCCTTAGCCTCAACGCGAACCTTCGCGCCGCGGTCCTTGAGCACCAGGTAGATGATCAGGGACGGAAGGATGTACAGGATGCCACCGAGGTGAGCGAGGCTCGCCCAAAGTTTGTCGTCCGCCTCCGAGAGCGGCGCTGCGGGGGCTGGCTGGGCAGCCGGCGCGGGAGTTGGATCAGTCATGATGTCTTGCCTTTCAGTGTGCGAGGACGAGTTCCTCGACGGGTTGTGTTCAAGTACATGGCCTTGCGCTGCGGTTACCCGATTTTCAGGCGCGCGCAAGCACAGGACACAAGGTAGCGCCCCGCCGCTCCGCGCACAACGGGAAACGCGCGGTATTTCAAGATAGAATTGGCAGTCAACGCAGGTGAGTGCTAAGCGGCGCTCAATGATTCGGGCGGGAGGGTGCAATGGTTTCCGGCCGCAGTCTCGACGTGCTTCGTGTCATCGTGCAGGACTACGTTGCTTCGCGCGAACCCGTCGGTTCGAAGTCGATCGTCGAGCGACACTCCTTTGGCGTTTCGGCCGCAACAATTCGCAACGATATGGCGCTCCTCGAAGAGGAAGAGCTGATCGCTGCGCCCCACACGTCGTCCGGGCGCGTCCCGACGGACAAGGGTTACCGGATGTTCGTCGACCACCTCGCGGATGTCCGCCCGCTCACGGCCGCTCAACGACAGGCGATCGATGCCTTCCTGGGCGCATCCCTCGACCTTGATGATGTGCTTGCTCGCACCGTTCGTCTGCTGTCCCAACTGACCCACCAGGTCGCGCTCGTCCAATACCCTCTATTGTCGAAGTCGCGGGTTCGTCACATCGAGCTTGTGCCGTTGTCGACCACGCGGCTCATGAGCGTGTTCATAACGGATACCGGCCGAGTCGAACAGCGCATCCTCGATGTCGCGGCCGAGCTGGATGACACGTTCCTGGCGGAGATCCGCGCTCGACTCAATTCGGTGCTCGGCGGCATCGGACTGGCGGAAGCCATGGACACCCTCGATGGCTTCGCCGACCAGTTTCCTGCCGCGCGCCAGCCGCTGGTGCGCACCATCGCATCTAGCCTGATCGAGCAGATCGGCGCTAACCGCCAGGACAAACTCGTCATGGCGGGGACGGCAAACCTCGTTCGCACCGAGGAAGACTTCAGCGGGAGCATCTTCCCGGTGCTCGAAGCGATCGAGGAGCAGGTCACCCTGCTTAGACTCTTCGGGGAGATGGCCGCGGATCAGAACGGTGTGGTCGCGAGCATTGGGCGAGAGAATGCGGAGTTCGGCCTGGGGGAGATTTCGGTGCTGACGAGTGGCTACGGGGCATCCGACGGATCGATTGCCCGGCTGGGCGTCCTCGGTCCACTGCGAATGGACTACTCCAACAACATGGCAGCCGTGCGAGCCGTCGCACGCTACCTCACGAAACTGCTCGGCGACGACCCGAGTAACTAGCAAGTAGGAAACATATAAGTGGCAGACCATTACGAGGTTCTCGGTGTAGAGCGCTCGGCGACCCCGGACGAGATCAAGCGGGCGTACCGCAGGCTGGCGCGAGAACTGCATCCGGATGTCAATCCGAGTGCGGAGGCGTCTGACCAGTTCAAGCTCGTGACGCACGCGTACGACGTGCTCAGCGACCCGCAGCAGCGACAGAACTACGACCTGGGTGGCGGCGCATCCTTTGGTGGTGGCGCCGGCTTTGGCGGATTCGGCGACATCTTCGAGCAGTTCTTCGGGGCGGCGACGGGGGCAGGCGGCAGTGGCAACGGTCGCGGCCCGCGGTCGCGCCGAGAGCGAGGGCAGGATGCCCTGCTTCGCGTTGAGCTCGATCTCGGCGAGGTAATCTTCGGCAGCAAGCGCGACCTCGACATCCAGACCGCCGTGCTGTGCGAGACCTGCGAGGGCAGTTGCTGTGCGCCGGGCACATCGCCGCAGACCTGTGACATCTGCCATGGATCGGGTTCGATCCAACGCAGCGTTCGCAGTCTGCTCGGTAACATCGTGACCTCGAGCCCGTGTGGTACCTGCCGCGGGTTTGGAACGGTCATCCAGAACCCGTGCCCGACCTGTCAGGGCCAGGGGCGCGTTCGTGCGACGCGCACGGCCAAGATCGACATCCCCGCGGGCGTCGACACGGGTTTGCGCATCCAGCTCCCGGGGCAGGGCGAGGTCGGTCCCGCTGGTGGCCCTGCCGGTGATCTTTTCCTGGAGATTAAGGTCAAGCACCACGACATCTTCAGTCGCAACGGCGACGACCTGCTCGCGACGCTTGAGGTTCAGATGACAGATGCGATTCTGGGTGCCCAGACGAAGCTTGAGGGTTTGGACGGTGAGGTCGTCGTCGATGTCAAGCCGGGGACCCAGAGCGCCGAGGTCATCACGATCAAGGATCGCGGTATCACGCATCTTCGCGGAAGCGGCCGCGGCGACCTGAAGATCGGCGTTCAGGTGGTCACGCCCACGCGCCTGAGCGCGGCCGAGCAGTCGCTGATCAAGCAGTTCGCCGGCAGCCGCAAGTCGGTCGACCCGCACCTGGCACAGTTCCAGCAGGGCCTCTTCGCGAAACTCCGCGACCGCTTCCTCAACGTGTAGCCCTCCCGCGAGGTCGTCCCCTCCGGTTTTGTCGAAAATTCAGGAGTTCCGTCGCGCCTGCGCCGACCCATCCGCGGGCTTTCGCGGAACGCGGTTCAGCGCCGCCGACGATCTCCTGAATTTTCGACACCGGCGGCCGAGTTAGTCGTCAGGGCGCTGCTCGCGACGAATTCGGTGCTGCCCAGACCCCAGGCGGCGTCGCCGAGCGCGGCTATGTCGAAAATTCAGGAGATCTGCGCGGGCCGCGTCGCGCCGTCCCGCAGTCCCAGGCTCCCAAACCCGGACGTCGACGAAACTCCTGAATTTTCGACATGGCCGATCAGGAGGACGCGGTGAGGGGCGCAGCAACTGGCAAGCTGGGGGGATGGCGAACCAGTATCTGAGCGAAGAGCTGGATGCCCCTGCAATCGGCAGCACGGTCATCCTGCAGGGTCCGGATGCCCGTCACGCCGTAACGGTCAGCCGGTTGGCGGTCGGCGAAACCGTAACGGTGGGCAACGGTGCAGGGGTGACCGCATCCGGGACCGTGACCGAGGTCGCGCCGGCCGAATTCCGGTTCACGGTCGAAAGCGTCATCACCCAGGAGCGCCAGCATCCAATGATCACCCTCGTCCAGGCGCTGGCAAAGGGCGGCCGAGACGAGATGGCCGTCCAAGCCGCAACCGAGCTCGGCGTTGACCGGATCATCCCTTGGGGCGCCGCGCGCAGCATTGCTCGCTGGGATGGTGACAAGGCCGGTAAGGGGCGGCAGCGCTGGACGTCCATCGTGCGCGAGGCGACCAAGCAGTCCGCGCGCGCATGGTTGCCCGAGGTCGCCGAGATCGTCACAACGAAGCAACTCGCCACGCTCGCGGCCGGCAATTCGGGAGAACAGCTGATGGTCGTCCTCGACCCGCTCGCCGAACATTCGCTTGTCGAACTCGCCCCGACGCCCATCGACCTGCTCCTCGTCGTCGGCCCGGAGGGCGGGATCGCCGCGGACGAACTGAGCACGCTGCTCGCGGCCGGAGCGGTCGGCGCACGGCTCGGCACGAACATCCTTCGAACGAGCACGGCGGGTCCGGCGGCGCTCGCTGTGCTGAGCGCGAAACTCGGGCGCTGGTGAATCCCAGCCGATACGCTTGGATGCATGTCCGCGACTGAGCCAACGATCTTCGAGCGCATCGTCGCGCGCGAAATTCCGGCCGACATCGTTTTCGAGAACGAGCGAGTCATCGCCTTCAAAGACATCGCCCCCAAGGCTCCTGTTCACCTGCTGGTCGTTCCCAAGACGGCCGACTACGGGAACGTCGCCGAGCTGGCCGAGGGCGACCCCTACCTCCTTGCTGAGGTCGTTACAACCGCCGCCGACCTCGCCGCCGAGCACTCTAATGGCGAGTATCGACTCGTCTTCAACAGCGGAGAAAGCGCGGGGCAAACGGTGTTCCACGTTCACGCGCACGTGCTGAGCGGTTCGCTCGACGAGAGTTCTCTTGGCGACTAGCAGGGCGGACGGTGCCGACGAGGCGCCGAGCGAGACCAAGCTCACGGTTGACGGGGTGGGGATGGTGCAGCTGCTCGGCCCGCAGGACCGTCTGCTACGAACGATCGAGCGACAGCACCCGTCGGTGCAGGTCCTCGTTCGCGGAAATGAAATCACACTGACCGGGCGACCGGCGGATGTCCAGGCGGCGAGACGCCTGGTTGAGGAGTTGATCCAACTGGTTCGAAACGGCGCAGATCTGGGAGCGAGCGACGTCACGTCGTCCGCGCGCATCCTCGAGTCGAATGCTGGCAGCCCGGCCGAGCTACTCAGCCAGGCGATCCTGACGAGTCGGGGCAAGAGCATCCGTCCGAAGACGCTTGGTCAAAAGGAATACGTCGACGCGATCGACCACAACACCATCGTGTTCGGGATCGGACCGGCCGGTACCGGCAAGACCTACCTCGCGATGGCCAAGGCGGTGCAAGCCCTCCAGCGCAAGGAGGTCGAGCGAATCATCCTGAGTCGTCCGGCCATCGAAGCGGGCGAGCGGCTCGGCTTCCTGCCGGGGACACTCACCGACAAGATCGACCCATACCTGCGTCCGCTCTACGATGCGCTCAACGAAATGATGGACCCGGAGATCGTGCCGAAGCTGCTCGCGGCGGGAACGGTAGAGGTGGCTCCGCTGGCTTACATGCGTGGTCGCACCCTGAACAACGCGTTCATCGTGCTGGATGAGGCACAGAACACGACACCGGAGCAGATGAAGATGTTCCTCACCCGTCTGGGCTTCGGCTCCAAGATGGTGGTGACGGGCGACGTCACGCAGGTCGATCTGCCCCTGGGAGCGAGCGGCCTCCAGCTCGTCACCCGCGTTCTGAGCGACATCGATGACATCCATTTTTCGCGGCTGACGAGCGCGGATGTCGTGCGCCACTCCCTGGTCGGCCAGATCGTCGACGCGTACACAAAATACGACGCGGAGCGGCAGGCGGCGCGATTCCAACGCGAGCAGAGTGCCGCGCACCCGGGAAACCCGGATGGGGCAAACCGCGCCGAGCGCCGCGGTAACGCCCCGCAGGACCACCGGTCGCCAAGCCGTCCCGACCGTCGCTGGGGGCGCTAACCATGTCGATCGAAGTCAACAATGAGTCCGGCATCGAAGTCGATGAATCGGTACTGCAGCGCCTGGTCACCTACAACCTCGACCAGCTGCACGTGCATCCGGATGCCGAGCTCGCGATTCTGCTTGTCGACGAGTCCGCGATGGAGCAGCTGCACGTGCAATGGATGGACGAGCCCGGCCCCACGGATGTTCTGAGTTTCCCCATGGATGAGTTGCGACCGGGCACGGAAGACCAGCCGACGCCACCGGGTTTGCTCGGCGATCTGGTGCTCTGTCCCCAGGTAGCGATCGCACAGGCCGAGGCGGCCGGACACAGCCCGATCGAAGAGATGGAACTGTTGACCACGCACGGTCTGCTCCACCTGCTCGGATTCGACCACGCGGAACCTGAGGAAGAGAAAGAGATGTTCGCGTTGCAACGCGACCTGCTCGTCGGGTTTTCCGTGAGCGAGCGACGGCGCTAGGTCACTCATGATCGCGATATTCGTCCTTGCGGCCGTCGTGCTCGTGATCTTCGGCGGCCTGCTCGCCGCATCCGACGCCGCACTGACGGTGCTGAGCCGCACCGATCTCGTGGATCTCGCGGCGCACAGTCGCTCGCGCCGGTCCCTCCTCGCGATCGCCGGTGACATGGGTGCACACGTCAATGCGCTCAACTTCATGCGCGTGGTTTCCGAAACCACGGCGGCCGTCCTTGTCTCGCTCGCCTTCGCTTACACACTGAAGGACTGGTGGTGGGCGCTGCTCGCGAGTGCGCTCATCATGACGGCCGTCTCGTTCGTACTCGTGGGTTCGAGCCCGCGAAGCGTCGGCCGGGCGCATTCGCACGGGATCATGCGGTTCTCGGCCCCTGTCATCCGCGGCATTCGCCTGATCCTCGGGCCCATCGCGAATGCGCTCGTCGCGATCGGCAATCGGGTAACACCGGGACGGCCCAAGAACGCAACGTTCTCAAGCGAAGAACAGCTTCTGAGCATGGTCGATGAGGCCACCGAACTCGAAGTACTCGACAAGGACGACCAAGAGCTGATCCACTCCGTGTTCGAGTTCAACGACACGGTCGTGCGCGAGGTCATGGTTCCGCGTACCGACATGGTCACGGTCGATGGCGACGAGAAGCTCCAGCGGGCAATGGCACTGTTCCTCGACCGGGGCGTGTCACGGATGCCGGTTCTCGGCGAGGACGTCGATGAGGTCGTCGGCATCCTGTACCTGCGGGATGTCGCGCGACTCGAGTTCGAGGCGACCAAGGGCCACGAGGAGCAGACCGCGGCGACGCTGGCCCGCAAGGCGCTCTTCGTCCCGGAGTCGAAGAAGGCGGACGACACGCTTCGGCTCATGCAGGCCGAATCGAACCATCTCGCGATGGTCGTCGACGAATACGGCGGCATCGCCGGACTGGTCACGCTGGAGGACCTCATCGAGGAGCTGGTCGGCGACATCTCCGATGAGTACGACCGTGAGGTGCCCGATTCGGAGGATCTCGGCGACGGGCGATTCCGGGTCGCGGCGAGGATGCCCATCGACGAACTCGGCGACCTGTTCGGAATCGAACTCGAGGATGACGACGTCGACTCGGTCGGTGGCCTGCTGACCAAAGCCGTCGGTCGGCTGCCCGTCGCGGGGTCAACCGGCTCGATCTCCGGACTCTTTCTTACGGCCGAGCGTACCGAGGGACGACGCAAGCGCATCAGTACAGTTCTCGTCGAGCGTGACCAGACCCTCATCGACGCGCAGTCGGCCTTCGAGGAGGATGCTGCGCCGACCTCTCGGGCCGAGTAGCAAGGCCGCCGCGATACCCTCGGAACACTATGTCCTCAGATTCTGAACCGTTCCGTGCCGGCTTCGTCAGCTTCGTCGGTCGGCCGAACGTCGGAAAGTCGACCCTCACGAACGCGCTGGTCGGTGAGAAAGTTGCGATCACCTCGTCGAAACCCCAGACGACGCGGCGAGCGATTCGCGGCATCGTGCACCAGCCGACCGGCCAACTGATCATCGTTGACACCCCCGGGATGCACCGCCCACGCACTCTGCTCGGCGAACGACTTAACACGATCGTCCAGGACACGCTCGCCGAGGTCGACATCATCGGGCTCTGCGTACCGGCGAACGAAAAGCTTGGCCCCGGCGACCGGTACATCAACGAACAGCTTGACCGATTCCCGCGCGCGAAGAAGGTCGCGATCGTCACCAAGGTGGATGCAACATCCCGTCCCAGCGTCGCTGAGCAGCTGCAGGCCGTGAGCGCGCTCAGGGAGTGGGACGCGATCATCCCGATTTCCGCGCTGACCAACATCCAACTCGATGTGCTCGCCCGCGAACTGATTGCGCTCCTGCCCGAGTCCGAACCGCTCTATCCGAGCGACGCTGTCACGGACGAGGGACTCGAAGCCCGCATCTCCGAGCTGATTCGCGAGGCGGCACTCGAGGGGGTTCAGGATGAGCTTCCCCATTCGATCGCGGTGACGATTGACGATATGGCGGAGCGGGAGGATCGGGAGATCGTCGACATCTACGCGAACCTGTTTGTCGAGCGCGACAGCCAGAAGGGCATCATCATCGGGCACCGGGGTGAGCGACTTCAGGAAGTTGGCGCTCGTGCGCGCACGCAGATCGAGGCGCTTGTTGGCAAGCAGGTGTTCCTGTCCCTCCGTGTCAAGGTTGCCAAGGAGTGGCAGCGCGATCCGAAACAGCTCGGTCGACTCGGTTTCTGATACATCGGCAGGATGATTTGACGCTGTCTAGAGGCTCAAATCCCGCAGGCAGTCTTCCCGGGCGTCTAGCGTTGGAGGATGTTCCGAAAGCTCAAGGCCTACCAACAGGTGGTCGACGTCGTGATCGGACTCGTCTACTTCCTGGTCGCGTTCAGCTTCCGTGAGGGCCCGACCGTTGTCGGGCTGCTCGCCCTGGGATTTGCCGTCGCGCTGGGTTTCCGTCGTTCTTCGCCCGCACTATCGCTGATCGTCGCGTGGGCGACCGCGCTTCTGCAGATGTTCGTGCTCGGCCTGCCGCCGGGACTGGCTGACTTCGCCATCCTCGCCGTGATCTATGCGACGGCATACTACGGGTCGCCGCTGCTGCGACGGATCGGTCTGGCCTCGGTATTCGTTGGAGGCGTTGCCGGCGCTATCTATGTCGAGTCGCTTTCCGGCGGAAGCCTGGTCGGGCTACGGCTTGATCTCTCATCGGTCACGATGGTGCTTCGCGACCTGCTCGTCGTTGTCTTCTACCTGGCGCTCCTGGTGCTTCTGCTCGCGTCGCCATGGATAGCCGGAACGCTGCTGAGAACCCGCGTTCTGGCCAGGGAGCGTCTTGCGGCGCAGCGCACAGCCCAACTCGACGCGGAAGCCGCCGAGCAGGATGTCATCGTCGAGCAGGAACGTAACCGGATCGCTCGTGACATGCACGACGTTGTCGCCCACTCGCTGGCCGTGGTCATCGCCCAGGCCGACGGTGCGCGGTATGCCCGGGAGAATGACCCGAACGCGGTTGACGGCGCACTGAGTGCCATCTCGTCAACCGCTCGCGACGCGCTCGCCGACGTTCGTCTCCTGCTCGGCCAGCTTCGGCATCCGCAGACCGAGGGTCCGCAGCCCGCGCTCGCCGACCTCAGCAGGCTGCTCGACCAGTTGCGCTCATCCGGTCTCACGATTGCGTTCACGGTGAAGGGGACTCCGCTGCAGCTCGGAACGGGCCAGCAGCTGGCGGTGTATCGCATCGTGCAGGAGGCGCTCACGAACGCACTCCGCCACGGCGATATCAAACAGGAGGTCGTGGTTCGATTCGAATGGGGAAGGGACGAGCTGGGGATGACAATCACGAGCGTGGTACAGGCATCGCCTGCAACTGCCGAGCTTCGACTCGGGCACGGACTCACCGGTATGAAGGAGCGGGCCGCGCTCGTCGGCGGATCGCTTGCCACTCGCGTGAACGACAAGAACTTCGTGGTTGTCGCGCACATCCCGGCCACGGCGACCGCATCGGCGACGCCGATGACCGCGGTTGTCACTAAACAGGCGGCGCCGCCGGCCAGCGCCCCAGAACCAGGAGTTGCCCAGTGGTGACGGGACCGATCACAGTTGCACTCGTCGACGACCAGGCACTGTTTCGAACGGGCATTCGGATGCTCGTCTCATCGCAGCCCGACCTTCGGTTCGTCGGCGAGGCCGCGAACGGCGTCGAGGGCATTGCAATCGCGGCGAGTGCCAAGCCCGACGTGATCCTGATGGACATCCGGATGCCGATCATGGACGGCATCCAGTCCACCGAGGCGATTCTCAAGGCGGCGGATGATCGCGGCGGCACTCGCCCGAAGATCATCGTGCTCACGACCTTCGACCTTGACGAGGCGGCGACTCGCGCGATCCGCGGGGGAGCGAGCGGCTTCCTACTCAAGGACACCGATCCCGAATTCCTGCTCGCGGCAATTCGCACGGTGTACGCGGGAACCTCCGTGATCGCCGCGGCCGCAACGCGAGAACTGTTTGAGCACTTCGACTCCGGTTCGTCGGCACCGGCGCCGCCCCAGGAGTTTTCGACCCTCACGTCGCGCGAGGGGGACATCTTTCTGCTTGCCGCGCGGGGCCTCAGCAACTCGGAGATAGCGAAGGGTGAGTTCCTCAGTGAGGCGACAGTGAAGACGCACATCAGCCGCATCCTCGCCAAACTGGGACTCCGTGACCGCGTGCAGCTGGTTGTGTTCGCGTTCGAGCACCGACTGGTGGACTGATTGACAGTCATTCTCTCGACGGATGCGGTAGGGACGAGCGACTGATTCGCCGTACTTGTCGTGTCCCTAGCGTGGAGCCATGAACACTTCTGAACCTCCATCGCCGCAGCCCGTCTACGCGGCGCGCGTCGAGAATCTCACCAAGTCCTACGGCACGGGCGCCGGACTGATCACCGCACTGGACGGCATTAGCCTCGGCATCGAGCGTGGTCGTTTCACCGCCATCATGGGTCCGAGCGGCTCCGGTAAGTCCACGCTCATGCACATCCTCGCCGGGCTCGACTCTGCGACGTCCGGGCGCACCTGGCTGGGTGAAACGGAGACCACCGCGCTCGACGACACACAGCTCACGCTGCTCCGTCGCCGTCGCGTCGGCTTTGTCTTCCAGTCGTTCAACCTGGTGCCGACGCTCGATATCGAAGGCAACATCCTGCTCCCGTTCGAGCTCGATGGACGCAAGCCCGACGAGAACCAGCGTGCCCGCATCTATGGCCTGGTGAACTCGCTCGGCCTCGCCGATCGCCTGCGCCATCGACCGCACGAACTCTCCGGTGGCCAGCAGCAGCGCGTGGCGATCGCGCGGGCACTCGGGACGCAACCCGACCTCATCCTCGCCGACGAGCCGACGGGAAACCTGGACTCGCGGACCGGCCGTGAGGTACTCGCGCTTCTGGCCGCGGCGAGCTCAGACTTCGGACAGAGCATCGTGATGGTAACGCACGACCCCATTGCGGCGAGTTACGCGGATCGCATCGTCTTTCTCGCGGATGGCACCGTCACGGCCGATCGGGGTCGTTCGGCGGCGGCAGAGATCTCCTCGTTCATGCTCGGGATGGAGGTCGGCGCGTGAACCGCTTCGACATCCGCGAGCACGGAGCGAGCATCCTTGTTGCGGCGCTCAGCTCGACGTTCGGCGTGGTGCTGCTCTTGGTCACGGGTGATCTCACGACCTACATCGAGCACAACCAGGCTGGCGATCACGCCGCGGTGCAACTCATTCTGTCGTTCATCGCGTGGGTGTTCCTGCTGATCGCGCTGTACACCTCCGCCGTGGTGACGTCGAACACGTTCGCAACCGTGATCGCCGGACGGACGAAAACCATCGCCCTGCTGCGACTTCTTGGCGCGAGTGCGCGGGGCCAGCGCAACGCGGTGGCCCGCGAGGGACTCACCGTTGGGATCATCGGCGGCATCATCGGATTCGTCGCCGGGGTCGCACTCAACGCGCTCACGCTTGCCATCTGCCAGCTGGTTGGATTCATCCCGAGGCTGACCTACGCCTACGTTTCATTCGCGGCAGTCGGCCCCGTAGTTGCCGTCGTGCTCACGACGTGGATCGCCTCGTGGGTCGGTTCGCGCCGAGTGCTGCTCGTATCGCCGATGCAGGCGATCGGAGCATCCGAGGAGCGCAGCGGATCGGAAGTGATCGGGCGTCCTGGCCGCAACGTTGCGGCCATCCTGGTCTTCGTGTTCGGCACCCTGCTGATGCTGTTGGGCGTATACGAGGGCCAGTCCAGCCCGACCGGGCTTCTGGTTGCCGTATTCGGCGGGATGATCTCGTTCACGGGTATCGTGCTCGCATCGAAGCTCTTCATTCCTCCTGTGCTCAGGCTCGTCGGGCGCGCATTCGGAACCAGCTCGTCGGCGAAACTTGCCGCACAGAATGCCGTTCGCTATCCGGAGCGCAGTGCGCGAACTACCGTCGGGATCGTCATAGGTGTGACGCTGGTTTCGATGTTCGCCGTCGCTCTTGGAACGTACTCGGTTTTCGTATCCCGAGCGCAGGCCGCCGATCCGCAGGAATTTCAGGGCACGCAGCAGTTGCTCTCGGTTCTCGCAATCATCTTCGGAGGGATTAGCGGCTTCAGCGCCCTGATCGCAGCCGTAGGGATGGTCAACAACCTCAACCTGAGCGTTCTCCAGCGCATTCGGGAGTTGGGACTGCTCCGCGCACTGGGGTTCACCGGCGACCAGGTGCGCAGGATGATCGTGGCAGAAAGCGCGCAGCTGACGCTCACGGCAGTCGTGCTTGGCCTTGTTCTCGGTACTCTCTACGGATGGGCCGGCGCCGAAGCTCTCATGGGAGCGAATCGTCTGAGCGGCGGTATCGTGTGGCCCGCGTTCCCGCCGTTGCTGATCGTGGGAATTGTTGTTGCCGCGGCGGTGCTCGTATGGGCAGCATCCCTTGCACCATCGCGACGTGCGACGCGCGTCACGCCGGTAGACGCTCTCGCCGTGGAGTAGCGCGAGTACTCCCGGCGGACGAGGCGACCGGCGATGTGTCGCCCTAGAGTTGACGGGTGAGAATCGGACTGCTCGGAGGCCTGCGGGTCGAGCACGACGGTCGCACCATCCCGGTTTCCGGGGCGATGCAGCAGGCGGTGCTCTTCCGACTGGCTGTCGATGCCGGTGTATCGGTGAGCTATCGAGCGATTGCGGAAGATATCTGGGGTCTCGATGCACCGGAGAACACGAAGGCCGCGCTGCAGTCGATCGTGTCGCGACTGCGATCGCAGCTACCAGCGGACGTCATCGAGTCGACGACAGGTGGTTACCGACTGAACGTTGCCCGCGCCGATGTTGACGCACTCGAGTTCTTCGACCTGATTGCCGCTGCAGAAGCGAGTGGGGCTCCGAGCGAACTGGCATCGGACGCGCTGGCCCTCTGGTCCGGCGAACCCTGGATTCCGTCCGACAACTTCGATTGGTTCACTCGCGATCTGGGCCGGGACCACGCCAGGGCCCTCGAGTTGGGTGGATTGGCATCCCGCGCCAGGTCAACATCGGATCTGCCCGCGCAGCTGACCGGCATCGTCGGACGGGAACATGAGCTCGAGCTAATCGCCGACCAACTGCTGGCAAACAGGCTGGTGACGATCATCGGCACGGGAGGCGCGGGCAAGACCCGGCTCGCGGTCGCGGCAGCATCCGCCCGGCGCAACGCGATCCTGGTCGAACTCGCGCCCATTGGTCCGAGCGAAATTCTGGCGGCCGTCCTGACATCCACCGGCCGTGAGATTCGAACCGTCGACGGCGCGACCGAATCCGGCAGTACAACCCGAGATCGAGTGCTTGACGCGCTGGCCGGCCGTGAGGTGCTTCTCGTTCTCGACAACTGCGAGCACGTGATCGATTCCGCGGCCGAGGTCGCGCAGGATCTGCTGTCGACGCTGCCGCAGCTGCGGATTCTCGCTACGAGCCGGGAGCCTCTCGGCGTCCCGGGGGAAGCCTTTGTCGCCCTCGGATCACTGGCGCATCCAGCGGATTCCCGCATCGCCGAGCTCGCACCGACGGACCTCGCGGACTACGCGGCTCTGCAATTGTTCTGCCAGCGGGTCGCATCCGCACGGGGTGTGGGGCTAGACGATGAAGAGCTTCCCGCGGCGGCGCGAATCTGCGCTCGCTTGGACGGCCTGCCGTTGGCCATCGAGCTCGCCGCGGCCAAGTTGCGCACCATGACCGTGGACGAGGTACTTACCGGCCTCGATGACCGGTTCGCGCTTCTGACCGGCGGTTACCGCACCGCTCTGCCGCGACATCAAACGCTTCGCGCGATGATCGATTGGAGTTGGAGCCTCCTCGACGACCACGAGCGTCAGGCTCTGTTGCAATTCGCGGTGTTTCCGGCTGGCGTGAGTGCCACCGATGCGAGGGCGCTGGCGACAGAACTGCGACTCGGCGATGCATCGGTCTTCGACGCACTCGTCGACCGGTCGCTGCTGCAGCGCACCAGGGGCAGGTTCCGGGCGCTCGAGACGGTTCGCGAATACGGCATCGGACGCCTGTCGGAGGCCGGCGGTTTGTCGGATGCGCGCGAGGTTCAGGCTCGCTTCGTGACCCGGCACGCCGAAGCGATGGACAGGATGCTGCGGGGCCCGCGGATCATGGACGCTCTTGCCTGGTTCGACGCCGAGGAAGACAACCTGACCAGCGCGCTTCGGTATGCGACTGCCGTGCCGCTCCCGGAGTTGGCGGTACGGCTGGTGCTCTCGAGCTCCTGGTACTGGATCATCCGCGATCGGAACGACGATGCGCAGGAGTGGTTTGTCAGGGTGGCTCCGATCGCCGATGGCGTCGACACCGACGAAGCGATGGCCATCCATCTGATGAGCAAACTCATGGAAGGCGCCGCCGACCTCGCGCCTCAGGAGTTCGGTGAAATTCCGGATGCGGTGGTCGAATTCCTGACTCCTCTGCAGGAATTCCGGGTCAAGGCAGGCGGCCACGATCTGTTGCAACTGGTGGAGCCCCTGGTCGACGCGTTCGCCAAGGCGCTCGAGAGCAAGCAGTGGATCAACGCCGTGCAGATAGCGGACGTTGACAGGTATCACCTGGATCCGTGGCCGAAGGCGCTGCTGCACGTTGCTCAGGCCGCGATGTCCGAGAATCGCGGCGCGCTCGCCGAACTCGGGATCCAGTCAGAGACCGCCCTGACGCTGTTCAAGCAGCAGGGCGACGTCTGGGGCATCGCCCTCTCCGAGCAGATGCATTCGATCTACCTCGCGAAGATGGGCAAGCTCGAAGAGGCTCTCGCGCTGGGCGATTCCTCGACAGAGCACATGAGGAACATCACCACGAATTGGGATCTAGCCCAACAGCAGGGCCTCGCCATCCAAATGCTTCTGCGGCTCGGACGAACCGATGAGGCCGTCACCAGGGTCACTCGAATGCTTGATGAGGCGCATTCGAGTGGGATTGCGCGAACCATCCTGCAGGCGGAAGTTAGCGCGGCATCCGTTGATGTCTACCTTGGCGACCTTGCCTCCGCTGGGTCACGGCTCGGCGCGATCCAAGAGTTGCGCTCGGCGTGGCACGGGGAGCCCGGGCAGGTGGTAGCCGGAATCGAGGCACTGCAGGGCGCGATTGCCATCAAGCGCGGGGATCTGGCCGCGGCGGAGGCACATCTTCGAATCTCCGCCGACGCTGCCGTGCGGAGCCAGGACCAGCCCATCATCGGTACCGTCGCGATCGCGGTCGGCACATACGCGCTCGCGTGCGGAGACGTCGAGACGGCCGTGCGCGCCGTTGATTTCTCGACGTCGATGATTGGGGCATACGACTCGACGAATCCGGAAGTCATCGCCATCGACGAAGCCGCCGGGAAACGCGGCATCGGGCGCCCCAGCACTGATGTGCCGGAACGCCCGATGACGATTGGTGACCTGCAGTCGTTGCTCGCGGCACCGCCCGCCTGACCGTCAGATCTTGCGGCGATATGCCCAGGTTGCGAGCGGGAAGAAAATCGCGACCAGTACGATGCAGGAGACGATGACCCAGAGGATTTGGCCCGTGAGGGTATCGCCCGCCACATCCGTTGACCCGGTGAGTAGGCCTCGCATCGACTCGATGACATGGGTCACCGGATTGATTGCGACCCAGCCCTGGAGCCACGTTGGCAAGGTCGATGCGGGGACGAACGTTGATGAGCCGAACGTCAGCGGGAAGACGATCAGGAACGAGATACCCTGCACCGCCCCCGAGCTGCGAGCGAGCATCCCGATCAGTACCGAAACCCAGCACAGGCTGACGGCGAAGGCGATGATCACAATGATGGCGATCGCAACGTGCCACCACGGCGTCTGGAACTCGAATCCGATGATGGCACCGAACACCAGCGTCACCGTGATCGCGATCGAGTGACGGACGATGTCACCGAGCACAGCGCCAAATAACGGCGCCGATCTCGCAATCGGGAGGGAGCGGAACCGGTCGAAGATCCCCTTCTCGATGTCCGTGTTGAGATTTACGCCGATCGTGAGTGAGGTGAACATGATCGTCTGCACGATGATGCCGGGTAGAGCGAACTCGACGTATTTGCCGGTCGAACCCGCGATGGCGCCGCCGAAGATGAACACGAACAGGACGGTCATGATGATCGGCTGCACAGTGACATCGATGAACTGTTCCGGGTTGCGGAACATCTTGGTGATCGAACGCTTGGCGAGGATAAGTGAGTCGCGGATCATCAGGCTGCCGCTCCCTTCCTGGTCTTGGCGGTCGATTCGTCGTCGCGAGCCTCTTCGCGCTTGGTCGTTCCGGTGAGGGAGTAGAAAACTTCATCGAGGCTGGGCAGACGAAGCGAGAGCTCCGAGACGACGATCTTCTCGGCGGCGAGTGCGGCAACCACGTGGGTCAGCGCCGTCTCATCGGCGACGGGCACGGCGAGCAGGTCGGGGGCAGGGAGTTCGGGCTCTCGAGTTCCGTACCTCACAAGCAACTCGCGGATGCGTGGGAGGTCACTGAGCGAGTTGGGCCTGACCTCGAGGGTCTGACCGCCCACCTGCCGCTTCAGGCCCTGGGGCGTGTCGTGGGCGATGATTCTGCCGTGGTCGATGACCGTGATCTCGTTGGCGAGGGCATCCGCTTCTTCGAGGTACTGGGTGGTCAGCAGGATCGTGGTGCCCTGCCTGACCAGCACGCGAATCATCTCCCAAACGTCGTCCCGTTTGGCGGGGTCCAGTCCGGTGGTCGGTTCGTCGAGATAGACCACGGCTGGCCGTCCGATGAGGGATGCGCTCAGGTCGAGCCGGCGCCGCATGCCGCCCGAGTAGGTCTTGGCGAGGCGACCCGCTGCCTCCGTCAGGTCGAATTCGGCGAGCAGCTCGCTCGCCCGGGCCTTCGCCTGGGCAGTGCTGAGGTCGAGGAGTTGACCGATCATCACGAGGTTCTGCATCCCGGTGAGGTCTTCGTCCACGCTCGCGAACTGGCCGGTGAGACCGATCGTGCGCCGAACCGCCTTGGCCTGGTGCACGACGTCGAGGCCGGCAACGGTTGCGGTTCCGGCATCCGGCCGCAGAAGTGTGGCCAGAATTCGAACCGCTGTCGTCTTGCCTGCCCCGTTCGGACCGAGGACGCCGAGAACCCGGCCCTCCTCGACCGTGAGGTCAATTCCGTCGAGCGCCTTGGTCTTTCCAAAGTGCTTTACGAGGCCATGTGCCTCAATTGCTGCTGTCATACCTCCGAGTCTGCCCGCCGCCCGCTGTCGTCCCGCTGTCACCCTCTGTCAGTACTTGTCGAAAATTCAGGACTTTCGTCGGCCCGGTGGCAGCCGGCGCGCGGAGTTGTGCGGACGCCAGTGCATGCGGCGACGGATCTCCTGAGTTTTCGACAAGTGTTGGCCGGTGGTAGCCTGTTGCTGTGTTCTCCGGTTTGCTCCTTCTTAGCTGCCGCGACGAGTCCTAATCAGGCCTCCCTCGTCGCGGAGTTTGTCATTGGCTGACACCCCACCTAAGACGAGTAGATGAAAAGTAGGACCTGATGAAAAACACCCAGAAATCGTCGGCCATGCCGACGCACAAGTACCGCCCGTATCGCGAACAGTTCGCGATCGATCTGCCGGATCGCACGTGGCCGTCGAAGTACATCACTAGTGCGCCGATGTGGTGCGCGGTCGATCTACGAGACGGTAACCAAGCGCTCATCGATCCAATGAGCCCCGAGCGCAAGCGGATCATGTTCGATCTGCTCGTCTCGATGGGCTACAAGCAGATCGAGGTCGGGTTCCCGAGCGCCAGCCAGACCGACTTCGACTTCGTTCGATCCCTCATCGAAGAAGACCTGATTCCCGACGATGTCACGATCCAGGTGCTGACCCAGGCGCGCGAAGCGCTGATCAATCGCACCTACGAGTCGATCAAGGGCGCGAAGCGAGCGATCGTCCACCTGTACAACTCCACCAGCATCCTGCAACGTGATGTCGTTTTTCGCACGGACAAGCAGGGCATCGTCGATATCGCGTTGGAGGGCGCACGGTTGTGTAAGGCGGCCGAGGCGATCGTCCCGGGCACCGACATCTACTACGAGTACTCGCCGGAGAGTTACACCGGGACCGAGCTTGAATTCGCGCTCGACATCTGCAACCAGGTGCTCGAGGTATTCCAGCCAACACCCGACCGCAAGGTCATTATCAACCTGCCTTCGACCGTTGAGATGGCGACACCCAACGTCTATGCAGACTCAATCGAGTGGATGTCGCGCCGGCTGAACCAGCGCGAGAACGTCATCCTGAGCCTGCATCCGCACAACGACCGGGGCACCGCGGTTGCCGCGGCGGAGCTCGGCTACCAGGCGGGTGCAGACCGAATCGAAGGCTGCCTCTTCGGCAACGGGGAGCGCACGGGCAACGTCGACCTGGTGGCGCTCGGTCTCAACTTGTTCACGCAGGGAAT
>DATAZU010000004.1:0-73451 GCA_036271875.1 Galbitalea sp. | reverse complement strand
GACAGGAACCTGCCCAACAACGGCACATACTGCCGGGCCCCCATCTCGATCGTGGCAATATCACCCGAAGTTTGATCCTGCTTCAGATGGGAACCCTCCCACGCATAACTCGTGCCCGCCACCGACGTGTTGCCCGGGGTGTCATCATTGGCCGTAAGCGTCCCGATCAAACCCGTCGCCAGGTCGATCGGATCCCCAAACGGGTCAAACAGGTTCACCAACGCCGACCGAGTGCCGGAGCTGTCCGCGGTGACCGTGTCGTCGCCATGCAGGTCCGGATACGACCACACCTGCGCCGCGCCCTGAATCGACAGGGTCACCCCACCCGGCAACGACAGGGTCTCCTCGCTGACCGCCGTGTTCACCGAATTCAGGGTGAACTGCACCCCACCACCGTTTGAGTAATGCACCGTCGAATCCACGCCACCCGAAATAGCCGAGCACCGCGCCTCACACTCGCCGCATTCCATGAGTCCGGCCTAGGCGCTGACGGGGTCGAACGTGAACTCTTCGGCGCCTAAAGCCGCAATATCTGAAGTGAATCCTCGACTCGAAGAGATGTGTTCGTGCCTCTCGGAGACCTTCCCTGATTCAACCGATTTAGTCTGCCATTTGGAGATGTTCGTGGAGGCTTTCGTATAGATGCCGGGAGGCGGCGCGGCTCATCCCAAGCCATCCGGTCGCCGGGTAGAGGGGTATGACTGAGGACTCGGTGTGGATCTCCGGCCGGAGAAAACCCTCCTCGCTGTCGACGAGTCGAATGGATCGGATTGTTGACCGCGCAAGTGATCCAACACGACTGGGACGGCCGCCTCCTACCCAGAAAACGATCGCCGAATCCGACGCTACGACGGAGACACTGTCGGCATATGGATTCAACGGCGCAGCGGTTGTCTTTTGCAGATACGTCAGCAACTCTGGCGAGAGATATACCGATTGGACGTCGGAACCGAACTCAGCGGAGAGTCGCCGCTGTCTGCGCAGCCGCGACCAAGCAAACAGTGGAACCTGAAGCAAGAACAGAATCACAATGCCGAAATAGACCGCCGATAACACGAATCCGTAGGATATTGACCCCCCACTTCCGCGCAGCGGAGGAGCGACGGAGACAACGACGATGGGCACCACGGTGCCCGCTAGCAGCACAATCACCAATACCAACGCGCTCCGGCGGGCCGCTACCGGTCTGCCGGAGCGAGAGAGCCTAACGAGATATCTCAACATCGATTGCTCCGCTTTGTGGGTAGTTGATTTCTAGCTGCGCCGCTAAACACGAGGTACACCGAACCACGTCACGTCTTGCGGAACCACTAGAGGGAGCCAGACGTAGCCCGGTGCGCCGATCGTCGCAACCGCATTCGCGACGCCCATTCATCTTTCGACTGAGCGGGCTTGCGGCCTTCCTCGATATCGGCTTGCTTGAGCCAGTTCGTCACCGTCTGATCCGAGATCCCGAAATCCTTCGCGATCTGCGGCAACGTGACACCTGGCTCCCTACCACGAGCGACCGCGACAACGTCCTCACGGAATTCCTGGGGATAGTGCTTAGCCATGGAGACATCCTCTCTCGCAGGAACGAAACCCTACAGATCAGTTGTCACCGGAACCTTCACCACGCCCGCGGATACGACGCCAGAAATCAACACACTTCGACGCAAACGGATCGACGGCAAATCGACTCCAATGTGGTGTACAACCAGCGGGTGAGACACGAAAACAGAGGTGTCTCGTTCGGAAGCTAGACCCCGGCGAAACCGGCTCGCAACCCCAATTTCCGTGCCCAGCCAAGCAACGACAGAACGCTGGTTCTACTCCCCCACGTCACCCGAGTCTCCACGGCGAGCAAACTGGCCAACTGAGGAAGCAAGTTCGGGGGCGCCGGGTCGACCGACAATTTTCCTCAGTTATCGCTGACCCCCAAACTGGGGTCAGGACGTTTAGCGCTTACGCTGTGGCGGGCGACCTTGCCCGCGCTTCTGATTGCGATCATCCGGATTCGGCACCTTGATGAGGATGCCGCTCACGATGAAGACAACGGCCGCGACATACTGCAGGATCACCCAGATGTAGCCCTGGTTCAGATTGATCGGCCAGACGGGATTCCACAGTACGACGATCGCCGCCAGGAACGGCAGCCACCACCACTGCTTCGCCTGCCATGCGAAGACGACCATGATGGCGGCGAGCACGGCGACGACGACCGAGATCCAGTAGTAGGCGCTGGACTCCAGTAGCGCGAGGCCCGCGAGGAGGACGATCGCGCCGAGCAGGCCAGGCGCGAGAGCTGTGCGGCGAAAAGACTTGGTGGGATAGCTGCTCACTTCCACAGGTTACCCGCACCGCAAGTTAGGCAATAACTACCCATTCATCGTCGCCCCCGACCGACTTAACCTGTTCTCAGTCGCATCCGAAGTGCGATGCCAAAAAAGCGAAATAAGGAGAAACATCATGGGTTGGCTTGGAAACCTGATCGGTTCCGCTGACAGTTCCGTCATCCAGAACGGAATCCTCGGCCGTGGAGAGATCACCGGCCTGACCATGTCCGGCATGACGCTGCAGAGCGGCAATGGCCTGGTCGAACGCAAGTGCACGATCACCGTGAACGTCTACATCGACAACACGCCGATGTTCCCGGCAACCGTCGTGCAGCGCGTGCAGGAGATCACCATCCCACAACTGTCGTCCGGCAGTGCCGTTGTCGCGGTGCGCGTCGACCCCAATGATCACACCAAGGTCGCGATCGACTTCGCGAGCGAAGTCCCAGAGGTCACCCTCGCGCCCGCGGCGGACAACACGCACAGTGCCGCGTACCTGCTGGCAAACGGAAAGCCGATTACGGTCGTCCTCGTCGGCGACCAGCCCCTGGGCAAGAAGAATCCAGAGGGGATCGAGATGTACGCGCTGCAGCTCACGATCGCGACGGGCGTCGATACGCCATACCAAATCATGGTTGGTAACCCCGTTCCTGCCTCGGCCCTTCCGCTGCTGTACCCCGGTTCCAAGCTGCACGCCAAGCTGGGTGATGACCCGAACGCCGTCGTCGTCGACTGGGCTGCCGGTCCAGTGACCTGACACCTGCAGGCCGTAGGCTGACCGGGTGACTCCGGTCGAACGATTTCGCGCGTTGCTGCGCATCCCGACGATCTCCCGCATCGAGCTGGATCGAGTGGACTGGCAGCAGTTCGAGCGGTTTGTCACCCTCATCCCCGAGTTGTACCCAGGGGTGCACAAAACGCTTGAACGCGAGATCGTTGCCGAGCACTCGCTGCTCTATCGCTGGCCGGGAGCGAGCCCGGCGAATCCGATCGTCCTGATGGCCCACTACGACGTCGTGGATGCGACGGACGAGCGTTGGGAGCATCCGCCGTTCGCCGCCGACCTGGTCGGCGATGGCCCGGACACCGAACTCTGGGCCCGCGGAAGCCTCGACGACAAGGGCGCACTGGTGTGCATCCTCGAGGCGGTCGAGGCGCTCGTCGCCCGCGGATTCACACCGACGAACGACGTCTACCTGAGCTTTGGACACGACGAAGAGACCATCGGCAGCGGTGCAACAGCGATCGCAGTGCTGCTGAAATCTCGCGACATCCGTCCGGCTCTGGTACTGGATGAGGGCGGAGCCATCGTCGAGGGGATCTTCCCCGGCGTCGCCGATCCCATCGCCGTGATCGGCGTCAGTGAGAAGGGGATCACGTCCGTCGAGCTGCGGGTGACGCAGGATGGCGGTCACGCCTCCACTCCCCCGACGCTTGCCGCGACGACACGCCTCGCCCGTGCGATCGACCGACTCGATCGCAGGCCGTTTCCTGCACGGTTCTCGGCAACCAGCCTGGAGATGATTCGCACCATCGGACGCCGCGCCAGACAGCCGTACCGCTGGCTGTTCACGACCCAGTGGCTGACGCGGGGCATCCTGCTCGCCCTGTTCAGACGTCTGAACGACGAGACCAGGGCGATGATCCGCACCACCGGCGTGGTCACCAGGCTGAACGGCAGCCTCGCCGATAACGCGCTCGCCGAGACGGCGACGGCGATCGTCAACGTGCGCGTCGCGGTCGGGTCATCCGTTGATGCGGCCGTCGCGCACGTGCGCGACGCAATCCGCGACCCGCTCGTCCAAGTCACGGCGTTGCATCCGTCCGAACCGTCGCCGGTCTCGCCAACCACCGGACCGCAGTGGGAGCGAGTGCGAGATGCGATCGCCGCGGTGCATCCCGAGGCGATCGTGACCCCGTACATCCAGCTGGGGGCCAGCGACAGCAGACACTTCACCGGCATCTGCAACGCGGTCTATCGATTTACGCCGTTCGAGATGTCACTCGCCGAGCGCGGAACGCTGCACGCCGTCAACGAGCGCATCCATGTCGATACGTGGCTTGCCGGGATCGCGTTCTACGAGGCCCTGATCGAGGGCACCGCCTAGCGCAGGCTCGCAGCGCCGTCGTGGATGATCGAGATCGGCCTCGACATCGGCGGAGCGTCGCGCAGGCGCTCGAGCGCCGGCCGGAGTTCATCCAGCCACGCCTGATAGCCCTCGGGCGTCAAGTGGACGCGGTCGGTCGTGTACTCGGGCTTGAGCTCGCCGTCGTCCGTCGCCATGCTTGCCCAGAGGTCCAGGTACTGCGCATGGACGTTTTGTGCGTACTGGCGGAGGTGCCGGTTGGCATCCTGGATGTCGTCGGCAAATTCGCGACCCCTCGGCAGAATCGACTGCACCAGAGTGCGTGACCCGGGCACATCCTGCCGCACCATCGCCAAGAAATATTCGATGCTGCGAACGACGTACTCGACCGAACGAGACTGGCCGAAATCGTTCGCGCCGATGAGAATCGCAAGAGTCTCGGGCTGCAACTCCGTGATTGCGGGGAGACGTTCATTCAGTCGATCTGTCGCGTCGCCGGGAGTTGCCTCAACGGTCACCGAATACTCCGGAAACCACTCTTGCCAGTCTCCTGCGGCGGTAATGCTGTCGCCTACAAAGACGATTTTCTCAGTCATGGGGATAACCTCACTTCCTCCATTGTGCGCCGATGGACGCCGAGATGCCAGCCGGGGACCGGCATCCACAGCAGTTCACAGGAATGGATGGGCGCTGTTTTGGTTGGCCTCACGGGGATCGGCACCGCCGTCCGGATAGTCAAACGCGATGTATTTGTGCTTCAGCTCGACCACTCGACGCGCGGCCTCCTTCACTGTGGCGGCGAAGGCTGGATCGACCTCGGCCTTCGCCAAAACCGCAGCCGTCATCTGGGCGGCGAGGTCGGGACGACTGGAGATGAGGACGATGTCGTCGCCCGCGGAGATGGCGTCAATCGCTCGTGTCCCTGGCGAGTATCCGTCGATCTGCGCGGCAGCGGACAGGTCGTCCGAGATGATCACACCGGTGAATCCGAGGGAGCCGCGCAGGAGGTCGGTGACGACCTTGCGCGAAAAGATCGCCGGCGCCGACGGATCGAGTTTCGAGTACACGGCGGATGACACCATGATGCACGGCGCGCCAGCCGCGATCTCGGCACGATAAATTCCGAGGTCGGCGCCACCGGAAGTTACCGTGGTGTCCACCACCCCGCGAGAGGTGTCGGTGTTCTCGGTAACGTGACCGAGGCCGGGGAAGTGCTTAAGCACGGTAAGAACGTGGCTGCTCGCCATCCCCGCGCGAAAGGCATTCGCGTGCGAAACGATGCTGCCGGGCGCGAACCCGATCTCGCGCCGGAACACCCCGATGGGAGGGTTTGTCGCTGCGCCGGCAGGCGAGGCGACCAAATCGACCACGGGTGCAAGATTCATGTTGACTCCGGCTGCCGACAGCGATGCGCCCCATGCGACCGAAGCGGTCCTGATCCTGCCCGTCGACAGCTTGCCCTGCGCGACGCCGGTTGGCATCGTCGCAAATCCCGGACCGCTCAGCACCTGCACCTCGCCACCCTCCTCATCCGTTGCGACCAGGAGTGGTTGGCGTGCCGTCGCCGCCGCGGTGACACGCGAACGGAACTGGCCGACGACTGCGGCGGTCGCGGCAACGCCGAGGTGCGAACGGCCAGACAGGAACACGTTGCCCACATGCAGTTCGCTCACCGCCCGGAGTGAGACGCTCTGCGCCGAGCCGGCGGTTGTGCCAACCATGAAGACCTGGCCAACGAGTTGAGCCAGGGTCATCCCGGCCACGGGATCCGGCTCTGGTCGCGGCTTAGCCGAGGCGATACTCCCCGCGTTGTCGCTGGGGTGACTCGGCGCCGGATGGCCGGTGGATCCGCATCCCGAGAGGGCGACGGCAATCACCGTCCCGAACAGCAGGATTGCGGGTGCCCGGCGCAACTAGATCATCGACTTGGTGTGCCAGACGGTTTTGGTCTCGGTGAAAGCCACGATGCGGTCAAGAGTTGGTGCCGGAATCCCCGAAACCGGAGCGAGCACGCGCTTGAGCGTGTCCGCCGCCGAGATTTGCAGATCGACCCAATCGAGCAACTCCGCGCCGGCGAGATCGAGTGCGTTCACGTCGGCGTGGCTGGCAAGCCAGGGAGCAATCTCCGCCGCTGAGCCGGTCAGGATGTTCACAACACCGCCGGGGACATCGCTGGTCGCCAGGACCTCCGCGAGGCTGATCGCGCTGAGCGGCGACTTCTCGCTCGCTACAACAACAACCGTGTTGCCCGCGACGAGCGCTGGCGCGACGACGCTGACCAGCCCGACGAGACTCGAACCGGTCCCCGAGGCAGTCGAAGGGGCGATGATCGCCACGACCCCCGTTGGCTCGGGCACCGAGATGTTGAAGTACGGGCCGCTGACCGGATTGGCATTGCCAGCGGCCTGGACGTATTTGTCCGCCCATCCCGCGTACCAGACCCACGCGTCGATGGCCTCGTCGACCTGTCGACCGGCAACAGCGGACGTCACGCCCTCGGTCGAAACGATCTCGTCGACGAACTGGGCGCGACGACCCTCGAGCAGTTCCGCGATCCGGTAGAGCACCTGCCCCCGGTTGTACGCGGTCGCGGTCGCCCAGCCCGGCAGCGCTGCCCGGGCCGCGACGACAGCATCCCTGGCATCCTTGCGGCTCGCCTTGGACGCGTTGGCAAGGAACGCGCCATGTGCAGAGACGACTTCGTAGGTTCTGCCGCTTTCGCTGCGTGGGAACTTGCCGCCGATGTAGAGCTTGTAGGTCTTCGGGATTGCGAGGTGAGTCATTACTTTGCCGCTTTCTTCGCGGAGGACTTGTTCGGAGTGGGCGCCTCGACAAGCTCGGCAACCGGCGCCGCGCCAGCGAGCCGGGCGGACTGCAGGTAGGCGGCGAGGCCGTGGCGACCGCCCTCGCGGCCGTATCCGGATTCCTTGTAGCCGCCGAATGGCGAAGACGGATCGAAGCGATTGAACGTGTTTGCCCAAATGACACCGGCACGCAGTTCATCGGCCACGGCGAGGATCTTCGATCCCTTGTCGCTCCAGATGCCTGCGGACAGCCCGTACGGCGTGTTGTTGGCCTTCGAGATCGCCTCGGCCGGCGTGCGGAAGGTCAGGACGGAGAGGACCGGTCCGAAGATCTCTTCCCGGGCGATACGGCTCGAGGTTGAGACGTTGTCGAAGATCGTCGGAGCAAACCAGAAGCCGTTCTCCGGAATGGCACAGTCTGCAGTCCAGCGCTGCGCGCCCTCCGCCTCGCCGATGTCAGAGAGTTCGCGAATACGCTCGAGCTGCTCGCGCGAGTTGATGGCCCCGATGTCTGTGTTCTTATCGAGCGGGTCGCCAAGACGCAGAGTCGAGAGGCGCTGCTTGAGTCGGTCGACGACCTCCTCGTGGATGTTCTCCTGAACTAGCAGACGCGAGCCCGCGCAGCAGACGTGGCCCTGGTTGAAGAAGATGCCGTTCACGATGCCCTCGATCGCCTGGTCGATCGGCGCATCGTCGAAGACGATATTTGCGGCCTTGCCGCCCAGCTCCAACGTGAGCTTCTTGCCGGTTCCCGCGACAGACTTGGCAATGGCACGCCCAACCGCGGTCGAACCGGTAAAGGCGACCTTGTTCACATCCGGATGTTCGACCAGCGCCTGGCCGGTGTCGCCCGCGCCGGTGAGGATGTTGACGACGCCGGGTGGCAGGTCGGCCTGCTGGAGGATCTCAGCAAAAAGGAGCGCGGATAGCGGAGTGGTCTCGGCGGGCTTCAGCACCACGGTGTTGCCCGCAGCGAGTGCCGGCGCGATTTTCCACGCGAGCATGAGCAGCGGAAAGTTCCACGGGATGACCTGGGCTGCGACGCCGAGCGCGCGCGGAGTGGCACCGAGCCCGGCGTAGTCGAGCTTGTCCGCCCATCCCGCGTAGTAGAAGAACCATGCGGCAACGAGCGGGATGTCGACATCCCGGCTCTCCTTGATCGGCTTGCCGTTATCGAGGCTCTCCGCAACGGCGAGCTCGCGTGCACGTTCCTGCACCAGGCGCGCGATGCGGAACAGGTACTTGCCCCGGTCGGCGCCCGACATCTTCGACCAGGTCTGGTCGTATGCCCGGCGCGCGGCCGCGACGGCGGTGTCGACGTCAGCCGCATTGGCGTTGCCGATCTGGGCGATGTGCTTCTCCGTCGCCGGCGAGATGGTCGCGAACGGCTTGCCGTGCCCCGCGACGAACTCACCGTCGATGAACAGTCCGTACTCCTTTTTGAGGTGCAGGATCGAGGGTGACTCTGGCGCGGGCGCGTATTCGAGGAAGTTGTTTGCCATGGTGATCAGTCCACCGTTACGTAGTCGGGGCCGCTGTAGTGGCCGGTTGCCAGCTTCTGTCGTTGCAGGAGAACGTCGTTGAGGAGGCTCGACGCACCGAATCGGAACAGGTGCGGCGTGAGCCATTCCTCGCCAACGGTTTCTGCGACCGTGACCAGGTACTTGATCGCATCCTTGGATGCGCGGATACCGCCGGCCGGCTTCACTCCAATCCGCTCACCGGTGAGGCGGTGCCAGTCCCGAACGACCTCGAGCATGAGCAGTGTCACCGGCAGCGTCGCCGCAGGAGCGACCTTTCCGGTTGACGTCTTGATGAAGTCGCCTCCGGCCAGAATCGCCAGCCAGGATGCCCGACGAACGTTGTCATAGGTGTTCAGCTCGCCGGTCTCCAGGATGACCTTCAGGTGCGCGTATGTGCCGCTTTCGCGACGGCAGGCCTCCTTGACAGCGACGATGTCGTCGAAGACCTGGCCGTAGCGTCCGGCAAGAAACGCACCCCGATCGATGACCATGTCGATTTCGTCCGCGCCGGAGGCAACGGCATCCGCTGTGTCCGCGAGCTTCACGCGCAGCGACGCGCGACCGCTCGGGAACGCGGTCGCGACCGCGGCAACCTTGATGCCGGTATCCCCGCCTGCGGCGTGGGCGGATCCGAGGGCGTCAATGGCATACGGCACCATGTCGCCGTAGACGCACACGGCAGCGACGCGCGGAGTCGAGGGATCGCTCGGGTCGGGTGTCAGCGCCTTCGCGACCAGCGAGCGAACCTTACCTGGCGTGTCGGCGCCCTCGAGAGTGGTCAGGTCGATGAGTTCGATGATGCGATCGAGGGCCCAGGCCTTCGATGTGGTCTTGATGGAGCGTGTGCCGAGCCCGGCGGCGCGCTGTTCGAGACCGACGGCATCGACACCGGACAGCCCCTCCAGGTGAAGTCGGAGCGCCCGCTCGGTGAGATCGCCACCGAGGATGGAAATCGCTCGCTCGGCCGGCGCGAGCGCCACCGAAGTCTGAATCGTCATTGGGTCTATCCATTCCGGACGTACCTGCTACGTCGTGGTCTTGCTGGGCGATCCGCTAGCCCCGTCTAGATTACGGCTAGTTGAGTCCGGACGCGCTGCGGAGGTATCGGGACCACGCCTCGCCCCGATCACGTTGCCAGGTCGCCCAGTCGACCGGATGCCCGCGAAGCAGATCCTCCAGTTGGTCGAAGTTGCTTAGCCAGTATGCGTAGGTGCTCGCGAGGAGGCGCGGTTCGGTATCCACCGTGATATTCAGGGCGAGCAGCGTTCCCTCGCCGCGAGTTCCGTCCGGCAACGGTTCGAGAACAAACTCGAGGTGGCCGATATTGTCCGTGTCGATGGCCAATCGGCGCGCGACGACGATCGCCTCGATGACCCCGTTGGTGGGAGCAAGACCCCCGCCGGTCTGCCAGTTGAGCCAGTAGACGCCGCCAACGCGAAGGTCAATCCTGGCCGCGGCCAGCCATCCTTCGACGAGGACCTCATCGACCAGCGCGTCCCAAACGATTGCCGGAGGCAGGTCGTAGTCGCGCGAGAACTCGAGTTCACTCATCGCCACGCGGCAAGCCTACGGCCCGGAAAGCTCGTCCTCGAGGAAGCGGCCCCGAGAAAGGATGATGCCGGCAGGGATCGCAGCAAGAGTGAGCACAAAAAGAAAGCAGAGCGAGGGAATCCAACTCCCGGTTGCCTGCTCGAGCAGTCCGAAAACGAGCGGACTCGCCGCCGCGATGATGTAACCGACCCCCTGGACGAATCCACTCAGCGCAACCGATCCGGCGTGCGTTCGCGTCCTCGAGTTGATGAGTACGAGGGCCAGCGGAAACAGCAGCGGCCCAAGGCCAGCGAACGCCACCCAGAGGATCGGAGCAACGGATGGCACGAACACCAGGCCGGCATCGCCCACGAAAAACACCACGACCGAGACATACAGGAGCACACCAATGTTGCGCATGCGTCCGGCCAGGTACGGGACAAGCAGGGACGCGGGAAACCCCATGATCGCGTAGAGCGCGAGCAGTGCGCCCGCCTCACCCCGCGACACACCCGCCGTGTCAACAAGCAGGCTCGGAAGCCAGGCGAAGAATGCGTAGACGTTGATGCTCGAGATCGAGAACGTGATCATGACGGCCCAGGCCACCGGCGAACGAAAAACCCGTCCCTGCAGCTTCGGCTCTGGCGCTGTCTCGCCTTCGTCGGGGGCGAGTCGCGCCGCATTGCGCGCACGCACGTGCGCGATACTTGCGGCAATCCACGGTGCGACCGCGGCCAGCGCGATCAGAAACCAGATGCCGAGCGCGGTGCGCCATCCAAATGAGGTTGCAATCGGTACGGCGAGCAGAGCGGGCAGCGCGGTGCTCAGTGAAATCAGCACGGCGTACATCGTCGTCACATGGGTGATGCGATCCGGGAAGTAGCGCTTCACGACGGGCGGCAGCAGCACGTTACCGATTGCTGCACCGATCAGGGTGATGATGGTCGCCACGACGAGAAGGAGTGCGTTCGGCGCGATGGCCCGCGCTACCTGCCCGACGGCCATCAGAATGGCGGCAACAAGCAGCGAGCGCTCAAGACCGAGGCGACGTGACAGCCACGGCGTGGCCAGCCCGGTGACCGCGAACGTGACCGGCGGCGCGGCACCGATGATTCCGAGAACGAGCGGACTGAGCGGAACGTCCCGCACGATGAGGTTGATGATCGGCGATAGGGCGGCGACGGATGAACGCAGGCTCAGCGCGACGAGCAGAATTCCGAGGAGGGCCGCGGTGCGACCGGCCCACAGCGGCAGGGGACGGTCGACGGGCACTGTGCAAGCTTAGGTGGCGGCCGGGCCGAGAATCGCCCGGATCTGCTCCTCATCGACCCGCATCTGCTCGGCAAGAGCATCCGCCGAGGGGAACTTGTTCATGGGGCGAATGTAGTCGACAAACTCGAGTTCGATCGTCGCGCCGTACAGGTCAACGTTCTGGTCGATGAGGTGTGCTTCAACCTGCTTCTGGGGCACGCCCTCGAAGGTTGGATTGTTCCCGATCGAGACCGCTGCACCGTAGCGGTGGCCGCCGACGGTCGCCCACGCCGCATACACCCCGTCCCGCGGGATGAAGCCCTCGACATCGGGAGACAGATTGGCAGTCGGGTAGCCGAGTTCCCGCCCGCGCTGCTCTCCATGCACCACCGTCGAACGGATGCTGTGCAACCGACCAAGAGGAACGGCAGCGCCGGCGACATCCCCTTCTTCCAGCAGCTCACGGATCCAGGTCGACGAGACGCGCCGCTCATTGATGGCGCCCGTGACCAGCTCGGGGATCTGTCTCACCTCAAAACCGAACTTCGCACCCAGTTGAGTGAGCAGCCATACCGTGCCGCTCCCCCGGACTCCGAACCGGAAATCGGCACCGACGAACACCACCTTGGCGTGCAATGCTTCGACCAGGATGCTCGTAACGAAATCCTCCGGCGCCTGCTCGCTGAATGCGCGATCGAAGGCCAGCATCAAGGTCGCGCCGACACCCGCAGCGGCGAGCAACTCGATCTTCTTGGCGTTGCTCGCGAGCGCCGCGGGGCACTTCTCCGGCGCAAGCAGGCTCAGCGGGTTGCGATCGAAGGTAACGACGGTTGAAACGAGACCCCGTTCGCCAGCCGCATCCTCCAGAGCATCCAAAACGGAGTGGTGGCCGGAATGCACACCGTCGAACTTGCCGATGGTGACGGCGGAGGGTCCGAAATCGCGCGGGACCTGGGAGACCTCGGAATAGACCTGCATCTCAGACCTCGGCGGGCGGACTCAGCCGGTGGGTGGATTGACCGCGCCGACTGCGCAGCCAGATCATGCCGAGGATTGGGAGAACAACGGGGATGTAGAGGTAGCCGATACCGAAGTACGACCACACCGCGCCATCCGCCGCTTTCTGCGCCTCGAACGTAAAGATCGCGGTGTCGACATAGCTGAGGGTCCCAACCACGAGAACGCCAACGAGTTCGATGCTGATCGTGATCCACGCAATCCGATACCAGGCACGGCCCGGAAGGATGAGTGCGAGCGTCGCGACAATGTAGATAACGGCCGATACCGCTGAAAGGGTGATTGGGATCCGAGCCTCGGGGTAGACCGTCGCCATCTGCACAACCGCACGCGACGTGGCGCCGATGGCGAGGATCGCATAGACGGTGATCAGTACCGCGCCAACGCCAAACCGGCGACGCGGTTTCGCCGCGTGATCCGGAGTGGGCCCGGCGTCGGCCGGCGCGGTCGGAGTCGTTGACATCGCGTCCAACCCTATTAGGTCTGAACTGTCCAGATGATGTTCATGCGCACGACCATGACCGCGATCGCGAGGCAGGCGATGCCGAGCACGACGAGGCTCCAGCGGTCTCGTTCGATGAGCGCCCAGAATCCGGCGATCAGAGGGATGATCAGGGCGACGATCAGATACAGGTAGAACTCGAGGATGCTGCCCGCCGGCGAATTGCCCGCGAAGGGAGAGGCGATGGCAATAGCCAGTTGCGCGAGCAACAGCAGCTCGACGAATACCACGGCACCCATCGTCAGGTCGCCGGGCTTTCTACCGAAGAGGCCCAGGATCACGCAGAGGACGCCCGCCGCCGCCGCGATGCCGACCTCAATACCGGCGTACCAGAGGATCATGCCGCGCCGCCCGCGTCGGTGGGAAAATTGACGAGAACCTTCGCGACGCCCGCGGATGCCGAGATCAGGCCGGTCAACTCGCCATCCTCTCCGATAGCTGCGATCGGGCCAGGACTGTTGGCCAGCGCACCCTCGAGAGCGCTCAGCCTTGGCCTCTTGCCCTGCTGCAGTTCTATCCGCTCCCCTCCGGTGAGAATTACGTCCGGGAACAGCCGTCTCGCTGCGGATGCCGGAGCGAGCACGCTCTCCAGCAGGGCCGTACCGGACTCATCACGCTCGGGAAGCGGCGTGGCATCCTCGATACGGAATGGCCCGACGCGGGTGCGTCGCAGCGCGATGAGATGTCCGCCGACGCCGAGGGTGGCACCGAGGTCGCGTGCCAGGGCACGGATGTATGTCCCGGACGAACAGTCGACCCGAACATCCAGTTCAACGCCGTGAGACCCAAGCCGAGTATCGAGCACGTCGAAGGCGGATACCGTCACCGTGCGTGCGGCGAGCACAACGTCTTCGCCGTCGCGGACACGGTCGTATGAGCGCCTGCCGTCGACCTTGATGGCGCTGACCGCGCTCGGAATCTGCGAGATCCTGCCGGTGAGAGGGCGAATCGCTTCGCGGATGCCGTCGGCCGTGACGCCGCTGGTATCCGCAGGGGGGCGGAGCGGCTCGCCATCGGCATCATCGGTGGTCGTCGCCCAGCCGAGACGGATGGTCGCAAGGTACTGCTTGTCCAGGCCAACCAGATAGGTCAGGAGCCGAGTCGAGCCGTCGATGCCAATGATGAGAAGTCCTGTCGCCATTGGGTCGAGCGTGCCGGCGTGGCCGACTTTCCGGGTACCGGCGATGCGGCGAACCCTCGAAACGACATCGTGACTGGTGATGCCCGCCGGTTTATCGACGAGCATGACCCCCGAAGTACTCATTGCAGTAGTTTGCCGCACGGTCCCCGCTAGACGACGGCGGGCGACTGGTTCGCGACCTGGAGCATGAAATCCAGCTTCGCATGCAGGACGCAGCCAAGGAGCTCGCGAGCATCCTCATCCGTGTCGTATTTGTCGGTCATCCGCATGCCAAGCAGCGTGTTGAGCAGCATGCCCTGCGCCATAAAGGTCGTTGCGTCATCGGCCGAGAATCCCGCCTCGTTCTTGAGGAAGCGATAGACATCGAGGAATCCCGAGCGCGCGAGGTCGCCGATTACGGGATCGGAGCCGAGCACAAAACCGTGCATGAGCGAGAGCAGAAGTCCCCGATCCTGAAGCAGGTCTATGTACGCCAGACCAAGACGCTCGCGCAGGGGCGTGTCCGACTCGACGCCGAGCTGGGCGCGGAATGCGGCGAGCATGCGGTCGAGATCGCGGCGAAGCACCTCGACGAACAGCTTCTCCTTGGTGCCGAACATTCGAACGACGTATGGCTGACTCACCTCCGCAGCGGTAGCGATCTGGTCTGTCGTTGCGCCGGCATAGCCGCGATGGCTGAAGACCTCGGTCGCTGCATCGAGAATCAGGATGCGGCGCGCATCGCTCGCCATTCTCGGAATCGGCGTTGCTCGGGTGTTCATGCTTGACATGTTATCAGTTGATTACTAATGTGCCAGATAAGTAATCATTCAATTACATGGGCTCGCCTCGAGCCACTCTCCCATTCCCTCCCAGGAGCGCGAAATGACCGCAACAGACACAGTTCAGGACGATGTCGCAGTCGCCACCGGCGGCAGGCGCCGCATCCCGGTGTGGCTCGCCATTGTGGCCGCGAGTATCCCGATGTTCATGGCCAGCCTCGACAACCTCGTGATGACCAACGCCCTTCCGATCATCCACCAGGACCTTGGTGCGAGCGTGGAGCAACTGCAGTGGTTCGTGAACGCATACACGCTCTCATTTGCGGCCTTCATCCTGATGGCCGTCGCGCTTGGCGATCGATTCGGCCGGCGGACCCTGTTCGTGATCGGTATCTCCGTCTTCACGCTGGCATCCGTTGGTGCCGGTTTCAGCAGCACCCCCACCGAGCTGATCGTTGCTCGCGCCTTCGAAGGCATCGGCGGCGCCGCGCTACTTCCACTCTCGCTCACGCTGCTCGCCGGATCGGTCGCGCCGCGCCTTCGCCCGCTGGCGATCGGTATTTGGGGCGGCGTCGCCGGCCTGGGCGTCGCGCTCGGCCCGCTCATCGGTGGCGCGGTCGTTCAGGGCTGGAACTGGCAAGCCATCTTCTGGATCAACGTCCCGGTCGGCATCATTGCCGTCCCGCTGGTGCTGATCGCTCTGCCGAACAGCTTCGGCGCGCGACTTCGCGCGGACATTCTCGGCCTGGTTCTCGTCGGCCTCGGCGTGCTCGGCATTGTCTTCGGTATCGTCCGCGGTAACGACGCCGGATGGCACAGCGGCCAGGTTCTCACCGGCCTGATTGGCGGCGGTGTTCTGTTGGTCGCATTCCTGATCTGGGAGACCCGTACCTCGGCGCCGCTCATCCCGCTTGGGCTGTTCCGCGATCGAAGCTTCTCCATCGCGAACGTCGTCGGTTTCGGGTTTAGCTTCGGGATGTTCGGGGCCGTCTTCATCCTCATCCAGTTCCTGCAGGTCGTGCAGGGCGCGACGCCACTGCAGGCGGCCTACGAGACCACGCCGTGGACGATGGCGCCCATGATCGTCGCACCGATCGCCGGAATCATCGCTCCGCGGGTCGGCACCCGAGTGCTGATTGCCGTGGGGCTCGCCTGCCAGTCGATCGCGTTGTTCTGGCTCGCCGGCACCATGTCAGCGACCACGCCGTACACGACGATGCTCTACCCGTTCATCCTCGCCGGGATCGGAATGGGCCTCGTGTTCTCGCCATCCTCAACAGCCGTGCTCGCAACCATGAGCGAAGAGAATAGGGCCAAGGCCAGCGGCGTGAACTCGACCATCCGCGAGATCGGAATCGCCCTCGGGATCGCGGTGCTCACCGCCGTCTTCACGGGCGACAACGGGCAGCTCACCCCGACCGGCTACGTGCACGCTGCCATCCCCGCCGTGCTCGTCGGTGCATCCGTCATCGCAGCCACGACCTTGGCGTCGCTCGCACTGCCGTCCGGCATTCTCGTTCGCAAGACCAAGATCACCGCATAGCGGGCCGCTAAAATCGCGAGCATGCGAATTGGCGTCATCGGAGCGGGTGCTATCGGTGGCGCCATGGCTGCGCTTGCGGCCGCAGCGGGTCACGATGTCGAGGTAACCGCGCGTGGAGACAACCTCGCCGCGATCCGTGCCGGCGGCATCCACCTCAGCGGCGGGTGGGGCGACCTGACAGCGGAGGTCGAGGCCAGTGAGGCTCTGACCAGGGCTCCGGAGCTCGCGATCATCGCGACCAAGGCGCTCGATGCTCGGGCCGCCATCCTTGGCAGCGCGCGACTACTGAACGGCGTACCGGTTGTCGTGGTGCAGAACGGCCTCAAGTCGATCAGCGCGACCAGGCCACTACTGCCCCGTTCTGACATCCTCGGCGGGCTCGCCGTGTACGCGACATCGCTCGTTGGACCGGGGCACATCGCCATCACCACGCCCGGCCCGACGTTCATCGGAGGCGGAGGCGAGTTGCCCGCGCGCTACGTGGTGAGCATCCTCGACCCCTTCATGCCGACCCGGCTGATCGGCAACTTCGTCGGCGCCCAGTGGACCAAGCTCGTCGTCAACCAGGTCAACGCGCTCCCCGCCATCACTGGGCTGAGCGTGCAGGAGGTTGTCGCAGACGCGGGTCTTCGACGCATCCTGACCGTGAGCATGCGCGAGAACGTGACCATCGGTCGCAAGTCAGGCATCCGCTTCGAGAGCCTGCAGGGCCTCAGCAATGCGCGACTTCGACTATTCGCCGCCGCGCCGCTGGCACTAGCAGAGTCGCTGCCGAAGCTGATGGCGCGCCGGATGGGTGCGACACCGAATCCGGGCTCGACGCTGCAGAGCATCCGGCGCGGGGCACGAACCGAGATCGATTACCTCAATGGCGCAGTGGTGGATGCCGCTGCTGCGATCGGTGCGCAGGCTCCGGTCAATGCGACTCTCGTCGAACTGGTGCACGAGGTCGAGAACACGGGAACGTTCCTGAGCCCTGGCGAGGTCGTCGCCCGCCTCAAAACTCCGTGAGAGGGCCCAAACGACCCTTAAAACTCATCCGGAATGGGTCGATTGGGACCTCTCACGGAGTTTTAGCAGGAGTCGGCGAAGATGCGACGCGGATGGTCGAAGTCGCTGTTGTCGACGATGGCCGTCGCCGCCTCGCGCGGGTTGGCCTCTTTCAGATAGAGCTTCTGGCCGTCGGTGTATCGCTCGGGATTCGGCGAGCGGCCGTCGCGCTCGAGCATCCTCGCCGCTGCAACGTCGGAATCGACGTCGAGCCAGATCGAGTAGTTCCAGATTCCGCGCAGTTCTGGCCGGTTCAGGAAGATGCCGTCGATGATGAGGATCGCATCCTGCGGACCGGATGACCATACGGGCTCGAACGGCACGTCGCGTTTCAGGTCGAATGCGCGAAGGTTGAACGAACCGATCCAGCCCGTTCTGAACGGTTCGGTGAGCATCCGCTTGAACGTCGGGTAGTCGTAGGAGTCGAGATAGAACCCCTCGGGCGAGGACTTGCCTTTCGCGTAGCGGCGCACGCGCGGCATGTGGAAGTCGTCGATGGATGCGCGAAATACCGCACGGTGCCCGATCGCCAGCTGCGCCGCGAGCGCGTTTGCGAATTCAGTCTTACCCGCGCCATCCACGCCGTCCACGGCGACGATCACACGACCCTTACCGTAGTTGTGCAGGATCTCGTCGGCGAGCGCCGCAATCACGTCCTTCTTCGACGGCCGGAAGTGCGGCCGATCGTTCGGCTCGACGTGAGCCGCAGTGCTCCTGGAACTTTCCGTACTTGCCGTTGCCTTCGGGACCATGGCTTCAGTTTAGATTTGCACGCTCTAGATTTGCACCGTGGCGATTGCTCCGGCGGTGAACGACTGGTTTGACCGCAACAAGCGCGATCTCCCGTGGCGCGCCGATGGGTATCCGGCCTGGGGAATCCTGGTGAGCGAGATCATGCTGCAGCAGACCCCGGTCGCGCGAGTGATTCCGAGGCTCACGCAGTGGCTCGAACGCTGGCCTACCCCGGCCTCGCTCGCCGCGGCGCCCGCAGGCGACGCGGTCCGCGCCTGGGAGCGACTGGGTTATCCGCGCCGAGCACTCAATCTGCACGCTGCAGCGGTCGCCATCACGAGGAATCACGGCGGGATCGTGCCCGCGGACGTCGACGAGTTGCTCGCGCTGCCGGGAGTGGGTGCGTACACGGCTCGGGCCGTTGCCGCTTTTGCCTACGGCGTTCGCTGCCCGGTCGTCGACACCAACGTTCGGCGGGTTCTCGCCCGAGCGATAGACGGTAACGCCGAGGCGGCTCCGGCATCCACCCGCAGGGATCTGGAGGCGATGAATGCCCAACTCCCCGCCAACCCAACCGCGGCCAGAACCTTCAACGCTGCCGTCATGGAACTCGGAGCGGTTGTCTGCACCGCGCGGTCGCCTCGCTGCGACGAGTGCCCGATCGCTGACCAGTGCGCGTGGCGATCGGATGGGTATCCGTCATACACGGGCGCGAAGCGCGCGACGCAGAAGAGATACGAGGGCTCCGATCGTCAGGTGCGCGGCGTCCTGCTCGCTGCTCTCCGCGAGGCGCGCGGCGCGCTGCCGTCGAACCAGCTTGATGCGCTCTGGCCGGATGCCGCGCAACGCGGTCGTGCGCTCGACGGACTCCTGCTCGATGGGCTGGTCGTTGGCACGCCCGAGACCGGCTACGCGCTGCCCTAGGCGGTAGAGTCTCGAATCATGGAGCTCGCCCGCATCATCCTGTCCGTCGTTCTTGCTCTCCTGCTTCTCGTGACCGGCGGTGGCAAAGTTCTCGGCCTGCCGTATGCCCACGCGAACCGGGAGAAGCTGTCGGTGCATCCCGTATTTTGGCGCATTATCGGAGTCCTCGAGATCGCAGCGGTTGTCGGGCTCATCTGGGGAATCTGGTTTGTGCCATTCGGACTCGCCGCTTCGATCGGCGTCGCGCTGCTCATGATCGGAGCGCTCATCTTCCGGCTCCGCGCCAGAGACCAGGCGATCCTGCGCGAGGGAATCGCGGACATCGTGCTTCTCGTGCTGACAGTAGTCACCATCGTGCTGGAAACGCTCGCCCTGAAGTAGGCCGCTCGAGCGCGGCTAGGCTTGCCCCCGTGCCGTCCACGCTGATTCGCCTCATGGTGGCTCCGGCCACTGGTCCGCTCGCCGAGGCGCTGGCCGCCATTCCCGCCGGACTGAAGATCTCCCGCGACTACCCGGCAGACGCGCAGGCGGAAGCGGATGCAGCGGCCGCGCATCCGGTGCTTTCCGACATCGACAACACGGACGTCCCGTTCGTCACGATCGATCCGGTCGGATCCCTCGACCTCGACCAGGCTCTCTATCTCGAACGCGAAGGCGACGGGTATCGCGTTCGCTACGCGATTGCGGATGTTCCGTCCTTCGTGACGCCCGGCGGCGCCCTCGACGCCGAGACGCGCAGACGCGGCCAGACGATTTACCCGCCGGATGGACCCATCCCGCTCCATCCACTCGTGCTCAGCAACGGTGCAACCTCCCTGCTCCCGGGCCAGGTTCGCGGGGCGTTTGTCTGGGACTTTGGGCTGGATGCCGCGGCCAACGTCGTCTCGACGAAGCTGCAGCGCGCACGAATCAAGAGCGTCGCGAAGCTCGACTACGTTGGAGTCCAGGCCGCCATCGACGGCGGTACAGCCGATACCAACCTCGCGCTGCTCAAGGAGATCGGCCTGAAGCGGATCCAACTCGAGCTCGCGCGTGGCGCCGCGAACCTGACCCTGCCGGAAACGGAGGTGGATGAGGTGAGCGGCGGATATCGACTGGTCCGGCGCCAGCCACAGCCTTCCGAGGACTGGAACGCCCAGCTCTCGCTGCTCACCGGCATGGCGGCGGCCGAGCTCATGATCGGAGCGAAGGTCGGGATTCTTCGGACGATGCCTGCACCCCAGCAGTGGGCGAGCGATAAGTTCCGGCGCCAGACCGTTGCCCTCGGTCGGCCGTGGCCCGCGGATCAGGCCTACGGCGCGTACCTGCGCGCACTAGACACGACGGACCCCAGGCAACTCGCGATTATGCACGCGGCCGGCTCGCTGTTCCGCGGCGCGGGGTACACCGCCTTCGATGGCAGCGTACCTACGGGGCTCGTGCAGGCCGCCGTCGGAGCCTCGTACACGCACGCAACCGCTCCCCTGCGTCGCCTCATCGACCGATTCGTGCTGGTCGTGTGCGAGGCAATCGCGAACGGCCGTGAGATTCCGGCCTGGGCGCGCGAAGCACTGCCAACCCTGCCCGGCCTCATGGAGCACTCGTCTGAGGTAACCAGCCTCTTCGAGCACCGCGCCCTCGACACGGTCGAAGCTGCGCTGCTGTCGAGCCACGTCGGCGAGACCTTCGACGCGACGGTGATTTCGCTCAGCAAGACGGGCGGGAGCATCCAACTGACCGAGCCAGCGGTGACCGGGCACTGCAATGGCGCGCTCGTCGACGGCAGCGTGATTCGCGCGAAACTCGTGCAGGCAGACGTCCCCACGGGCCAGGTCACGTTCGAGCTGGCCTGACCCGCCTGCCGCGGGTAATAAACCTAAGCGCCGGGTTGCGCTTTCAGCTTCGCCATCGCGATGGCGCAGTCCATTACGACCCGCGTCTGCACGCCCAGGTCGAACTGGCCAACGAGCTTCTGGAAGAGCTGCTGCACGGCGATGCCGCACACGACCGGCCACAGTTGGGTCTTCGGGGCGGACTTGCGGATGAGCGGCAGGTATCGATCCCACAACGGCAGATACGTCTGCGGTGCCTCGCCGAAGGTCTCTGGCGCCCAGCGTGGAACTCCATAGCTGGGCTGACCGACCATCGCGGCGTTGTGCTGAAACAGCTCGGCCATGTCCGGTAGCGTTGCCCCGAGTCGCGCGGCTTCGGCGGCGACCAGGTCCCAGACCGAGTACGGGCGCTCGGTCAGCGGTCGGTTGATCGCGTCGCCGAAGTAGTACTCCGAGCCATCCGTACCGGTGACGGTAGCAAGTGAGAGCCCGGCATATCCAAGTTCTTGTCTCGCGAAGCCCTCAAGCGCCGCAACCTGGCAGGCTCGACCGGCAAGTGCGCCGAGCGCAGAAAGAATCGACTCGAGATGGATGCCCTTCCCGGTTGCGAGCTCGTTCATGAGGTGCTCGAGGAGCGCGCTCGCGGTGGCCTGTGCGCTGCGCAGGTCTTTGTCCGAGAATTCGGCAGTTGGTTTTCTCATTCGGATAGAACGGGAAATCTCAGGGGATCCCATTCCCAGATGTCCGTATGGAAGATGAGTCCCTCGAGGTTGAACGGGTCGTTCTCGGCAAAATCCTTCGCGCCTTCGCGCGATGTGAAGATGCCCATTGCCCCCTCATGCATCGGGTCACCGAATGTGCCCATCATCCAGATATCGCCGCGTTTCGCGAATTGGTCAACGTATGCGCGGTGGCGCGGATACACCTCGATGTTGCGAGCGAAGGACGCCGCATCCGCGTCCGGATTGGCCCGGTAGAACATCACGTAGTACACGCAGCGATGCTATCGACTCCCGCCACACTAGGTGAGAGTGTCTTCTTCGCCCTCATCGTCGTCCCAGTCGTCCTCGCCGTCGTCGGCCTCTTCATCGGCAATGACGTGCGGCTTGACATAAGGGTCCTCGTCACCCGCGTACTTCGCGGTGGTCGCGAGCGCAGCAACCTCGGTGTCGCGGTTGCGCGCCTCGGCGAGCAGTGAGTCGATCAGCGCCGCGTTCTCGGGAACTCCATCCGCAATGAATTCGAGCGACGGCGTCAGCCGCGCCGTGATGTTCTTGCCGACCTCACTGCGCAGCATTCCGGTCGCCGATTTAAGTGCTGCAGCCGTATCTGCTCGCTCCTGGTCGGTGCCGTAGACGGTGTAAAAAATGGATGCGTGCTGCAGGTCGCCGGTCACCCGGACGTCGGTGATAGTAACGAAGCCGAGCCGGGGATCTTTGATTCCTCGCTCGAGTCGCTTTGCGACAATCACCTTGATCCGGTCGGCCATCTTCGCTGCGCGAGCTGCGTCTGCCATTCCTCTTCCCATCTACTTCTTCGCATCCGGGTTTCGATAACGCCGCCTTCGACGGCTACTCGACCCGAGGGTATATCCGCCCGTCCCGCTGGTGTAGTGACTGGAGGTCGGGGCCAGGGTGGGTGCCTCTCCAAAGGTAATCGGGGTTGGGGTCCCCGCTTTTGCCTTTGGAGAGGCACCCACGGAGACCCCGGCCGGCTCCCGAGCGAACTACACCCGGGGCTTTTCTTTGAGTTCGATGGTCTCGATCTCGTCGCCGATCTGAATATCGTTGAACTTGCCCAACCCGATTCCGGCTTCGAAGTCGGTGCGAACCTCTGTGACGTCATCCTTGAACCGGCGCAGCGACTCGATCGCGAGGTTGTCCCCCACGACCACGCCATCGCGGATGACCCGCGCCTTGGCGTTTCGCGTAATCGTTCCGGATCGCACGATGACACCCGCGACGTTTCCGAACTTCGACGAGGAGAAGACCTCGCGAATCTCGGCAACACCGCTCTGGACCTCTTCGAACTCCGGCTTGAGCATGCCCTTGAGGGAGTTCTCGATGTCTTCGAGCGCCGCGTAGATGACCGAGTAGAACCGAACATCCACACCCTCACGGGCCGCACGTTCGCGCGCTTTGGTGTCGGGACGCACATTGAACCCGATGATGATCGCGTTGTCGACCGTTGCCAGGTTGACATCGCTCTCGGTGACCGCTCCAACACCGCGGTGGATGATGCGCAGCGCAACGGAGTCGTCGACATCGATCTTCAGCAGCGACTCCTCGAGTGCTTCAACAGCACCTGAGACGTCTCCCTTGATGATGAGATTGAGCGCGTCGACCTTGCCCTCTTCGAGTGCGCGGGTGAAGTCTTCGAGAGAGATGCGCTTGCGGGCGCGGGCCAGCTGGGCGTTTCTTTCGACGGCTTCGCGCTTTTCGGCGATCTGGCGAGCGGTCCGGTCATCCTCGATGACCAGGAACGTGTCGCCTGCGCGTGGCACGCTCGACAATCCCTGAACCTGCACGGGACGCGCGGGCTGGGCCTCGAGAACGGCAATGCCGTCCTCGTCGGTCATTGCGCGCACCTTGCCATAGGCGGTACCGGCGACGATTGAGTCACCGACTCTCAGCGTTCCGGACTGGATGAGCACGGTCGCAACCGCACCGCGACCCTTGTCGAGACGGGCCTCGATCGCGACTCCGCGGGCATCCTTGTTCGGGTTGGCACGCAGGTCGAGCCCGGCATCCGCGGTCAGCAGCACGGCGTCGAGCAGTTTGTCGATGCCGATGTTGCCGAGTGCGGAAACGTCGACGAACATTGTGTCGCCGCCGTACTCTTCCGCGACCAGGCCGAACTCGGTGAGTTGCTGGCGCACCTTCGCCGGGTTGGCGTCGGGCTTGTCGATCTTGTTAACCGCAACAACAATGGGCACGCCGGCTGCCTGCGCATGGTTGAGAGCCTCAACCGTCTGCGGCATGATGCCGTCGTCGGCTGCGACCACAAGAATCGCGATATCCGTCACCTGCGCACCACGGGCACGCATGGCGGTGAACGCCTCGTGGCCCGGGGTGTCGATGAAGGTGATGGCGCGCTCGTTGCCCTCGTGCTCGGTCCAGACCTGGTACGCACCGATGTGCTGCGTGATGCCGCCGGCCTCGCCCGCAACAACGTTGGCCTTGCGGATCGCGTCGAGCAGCTTGGTCTTACCGTGGTCAACGTGACCCATGACGGTCACGACCGGCGGACGGATCTCGAGGTCTTCGTCATCCTCGTCTTCGAGTTCTTGGTCGAGGTCGATGTCGAAGCCGCTGAGCAGCTCGCGATCCTCATCCTCGGGCGAGACCATCTGGATTTTGAAGCCCAGTTCTTCGCCGAGGACCTCGAACGTGGCCTCGTCGAGCGATTCGGTCGCCGTCGCCATCTCACCGAGGTGGAACAGCACGGTCACCAGGTTGCCCGGACTCGCGTCGATCTTGTCCGCGAAGTCGGTGATGGATGCGCCGCGACGGAGACGGATGACCGTCTTGCCGTCGCCACGCGGAACACTCACGCCGCCAAGCGACGGGGCCTCCCTCAGCTCAAACTCGGCGCGCTTCGTGCGCTTCGACTTGCGGGCCTTGCTCTTGCCACCACCGCGGCCGAATGCGCCAGCGGTTCCACCGCCGGGACCACGACCACGACCGCCGCCGCCGGCGGGGCGCGGCGCACCAAAGCCGGGCGCTCCACCCGCACCCGGCGCACCGGGACGCTGGAATCCACCACCGGCCGGACGACCGGGGCCGCCGGGACGCTGCTGGAATGGCGCACCACCGGGACCGCCGGGACGCTGACCAAAGCCGCCGGGGCGTGCGCCTTGACCCGGTCCGCCGGGACGCGGAGCGCCCGGACGAGGAATCGATCCCGGGGTCGGAGCACCGGGGCGCTGCATCCCCTGGTTGGAAGCAAACGGATTGTTGCCGGGACGCGGGGTGCCGGGGCGCTGCATCCCCTGGTTGGAAGCAAACGGATTGTTGCCCGGTCGCGGTACGCCTGGACGAGGAATGCTCGCGGCGGCGGCCGGATCTGCCGTTGTAGCTGCGGCCGCAGCGGCGGGAGCTGGTGCCGCAGCGGCGGCCTCGGCCGCAGCCTGGCGCTCCGCAACGGTCAGCGGCGGCGGGGTAACGGGGGCTTCGTCGTGGACCTGCTCCACCGGCGCTGGTGCAGGTGCCGTGGCAGCGGGTCGAGGGGTTGCCGCTTTCGCGGCGGGTGCAGGCGCCGCGGCCGGCTTGATGCCATCCGCTTCGAGAGCCTGCTTCAGTCGACGGGCGACCGGAGGTTCAATGCTGGATGAAGGTCCCTTGACGTATTCGCCCATTTCCTTGAGCTTGTCGAGGGCGACCTTGCTGTCGATGCCCAGTTCGGCAGCGACTTCGTGTACGCGTGGTTTGGCAGCCACTTCTCTCCTGTTCGGGTCTGCACCCGAACAGGGGCAGACCATTAGTTACGGACGGGTCTCATTTCGAGCCGCTCATTAGTTGTCCATAGGTCAATCAGCCGTTTCGCTAATGGTGTGAGTTGTGATCCAGGCTTTCACCGGATCTGCATCGAGCTGCCCGGCAAATCGAAGCGCGCGACCAAAGGCCTTGTGCGCCACCGCTTTGTCGAAACAATCCGACTGGGGATGTACCCATGCGCCTCGGCCGGGAAGTATCGCGGATGAATCCGGGATGACCATGCCGCTCCGAAAAACGACTCTCAGTAAAGAGGATCGATCGGCACGGATGCGGCAGCCAAGGCACGTTCTAACAGGAATCATTCTAGCCCCATGGTCCGCTCACTACTCGGCGATCGCGTTTTCAACCTTCAAGTATCTAGCGAAACTTTACGGGTTGTGGAGTTAACCTGGCGTTCACTACAGTCGTCTCAACGGCCAAGGGGCAACCCGAGGTCGTCGAAGAAAGGCTCAGGAAGTGGAAGGCGCAAGCCGGAAGCGGATCGGGCCTTTCATTCGTTAAGCCGCAGACTTTTGCGTCGCCGCCGCCCCTCGGCGCCGATCCTTTTCTTGCCGCCGCCGCCGCCCCTCGGCGCCGATTCTTTTCTTGCCGCTGCCGCCCCTGCAGCGCCGATTCTGCTTGCGCCCCATGGAGTCACGCGGCGCGGCTGTGCCTTGAGGCGATTGACTCGGTACTTATGCACTGAGCCGGGCGCGGGTTCCGGGCGAATTCGCGCATCCCAAACTCTCAACTCTCTAGCGAGACTTTACGGGTTGTGCCGTTCACCTGGCGTTCACTACAGTCTTAGCAACGGCAAGGGGCAACCCGAACCGTAGAAGAAAGCCTCAGGAAGTCGAGCGGCGCAAGCTGCGAAACGGAACGGGGCTTTCATTCTTTAACCGCCGGTGTTGGCCAGCCAGTATGAGCCAGCGAGTATTACCCAGCCTGTAGATCCTGTTGTGCAGGGGTTCCTGCACTTCAGCTACCGATTTGTTGGGATCGGGGCCTGTCGCATGTCGAAACACCTGCACAACCGGTGTCCTGCACAACCGGTGTCCTGCACAACCGGTGTATGGGGGGCCGTGGATGGAGGGGCAGAGGCGGCGGCGCCTAATCCATGACGGAGTCAGGTTGGATGTCGATGCGAGCGCCGGTGAGCTTCGCCGCCAGGCGCGCATTTTGGCCCTCTTTGCCGATCGCAAGAGAGAGCTGGTAGTCGGGGACCAGGGCGCGCACGGCCTTGAGTGACTCATCGATGACGAAAGCGCTCGTCACCTTCGCCGGCGAGAGCGCGTTCGCAACGAACGTCGCCAGATCGGTCGAGTAGTCGACGATGTCGATCTTCTCGTTGTTGAGCTCCGCCGTGACGGCACGAACGCGCTGGCCGAGTTCGCCGATGCACGCGCCCTTGGCATTGACGCCCGGTTGTGTAGCTCGCACCGCGATCTTGGTGCGGTGGCCCGCCTCGCGAGCGAGAGACGTGATCTCGACGACACCGCTCGCGATCTCGGGAACTTCAAGCGCAAATAGCTTTCGAACCAGCGACGGATGCGTGCGACTGACCGTGATCTGTGGACCCTTCAGCCCTTTCGAAACACTCGTCACGTAGACGCGGATGCGGGTTCCGTGCGCATACTCCTCGCCGGGCACCTGCTCCTCGGGCGGCAGGATCGCTTCGACGGTTCCGAGATCGACGTGAATCATCCGGGGATTCGGGCCCTGCTGGATGATGCCGGCAACGATGTCGCCCTCGCGACCCTTGAACTCGCCGAGGACTTTGTCATCCCCGATATCGCGCAGGCGCTGGTTGATGACCTGCTTGGCCGCAAATGCGGCAATGCGACCAAAATCGCTCGGCTCCTCGATTGCCTCGCCAATGAGGTTGCCGTCCTCGTCAAGCTCCTCGACGAAAACGGTCACGTGGCCGGTCTTACGGTCGAGCACGACCCGCGAGGTCGGTCCGTGGGGCGCTACTGGCTCTCCCGGTTTGTGGGTTGCCGACTTCTCGTCCTGGCCGCCGACGTGCTTCACGTAGGCCGTGTGAATTGCCTGCTCGATGATCTGCACGAGTTCGTCGAACGGGATATCACGCTCGCGCTCCATGATGCGCAGCACGCTCAGGTCGATGTCCACTGAGGGCCTCCACTATTCAGATCTTGTTTCGTGCTGATTTACCTACGACGGTTTGCACGGCACGGTGAACCGTCGCCCCTACGGTACCAGTGACCGCCTCAGAGGGCAGCGATGCGTACGAACGACCGCAGACCTAGCGCAGTGCCGCAACAAGATCGGCGACCGGGACCGGCGTTCGATCCCCCGTGCGGCGATCCCACAGCTCAAGCCTGCCCTCCGCGGCATCGCGTCCGACGATCACGATGACCGGCACGCCGATGAGTTCGGCATCACCGAACTTCACTCCCGGCGACACCTTGGGGCGATCGTCGTACAGCACATCGAATCCGGCGGATGTCAGGTCGGCGTACACGGCCTCGGCAACCCCGTAGACGGCGTCCTCTCGACCAGCTGCGATGAGATGCACATCAAACGGAGCGACGTTCGCGGGCCAGATCAGCCCCTTGTCGTCGTTGTTCGATTCGGCAATGACCGCCATCACGCGGGTGACGCCGAGTCCGTACGAGCCCATGGTCACGGTGACGAGCTTGCCGTTCTCATCGAGCACTTTCAGGCCGAGCGCGTCGGCGTATTTGCGGCCGAGCTGGAAGACATGGCCAATCTCCATGCCACGCGCGATCTCCACCGGACCCGAGCCATCCGGGGCCGGATCGCCGGCGCGAACATCCGCGATTTCGACTGTGCCATCCGTTCCGAAATCGCGGCCGGCAACCAGCCCAAAGACGTGATGCTCATGCTCGTTTGCTCCGGTGATCCATCCGGAACCATCGGAGACGCGAGGGTCCGTCAGGAACCGGATGCCCGTGGCCGAGTCCTCACCCAGCATCGGTCCGGTAGGCGTCCACGGGCCGATATACCCCTTGATCAGGCTGGGCGTCTTCGAGTCGGCTTCGAGCCGCAGAAAGTCTGCTTCGGTCGCGGTATCGACCTCAGCCGGCGCGAAGGCGACCTCGGCCCGCTTCATGTCGACCTCACGGTCGCCGGGGATGCCGACCACGACGATCTCGCGTGTGCCGTCGAGATGAATGAGCGCAAGGACGATGCATTTCAACGTGTCCGCAGCGCTCCAGGGCCGACCGTCTGGCCGGGGATGCTGCTCATTGGCGGCGTCCACCAGGGTCGCTATTGTCGCGCTGTCCGGGGTCGGCAGAACCTCGGCGGGCGTGAGCTTCTCGTACGACCGCGCGGGCGGGGCGTCCGTGTGGAACGCCTCGACGTTGGCCGCGTACCCACCAGCCGTGCGCACGAACGTGTCCTCGCCTATGGCTGTCGGATGCAGGAATTCTTCGCTGCGCGAGCCGCCCATTGCGCCCGCGTCCGCCTGGACGACGACGTATTCGAGGCCAAGCCGGTGGAAGATGCGCTCGTAGGCGTCGCGCTGCTTCTGGTAGCTCACATCCAAACCCTCGTCTGTGTAGTCGAACGAGTACGCGTCCTTCATGGAGAACTCGCGACCGCGAAGGAGACCGGCTCTGGGGCGAGATTCGTCGCGGAACTTGTCCTGGATCTGGAAGATCGTGAGTGGCAGATCCTTGTACGAGCTGTACAGGTCTTTAACGAGAAGCGTGAATGCCTCCTCGTGGGTGGGCGCGAGCAGGTAGTCGGCCTGCTTGCGGTCCTTCAGCCGGAAGATGTTGTCGCCATACTCTTCCCACCGACCCGTGATCTCGTATGCTTCCCGGGGCTGGAGTGCCGAGAACAACACCTCCTGGGCGCCGGCGGCGGCCATCTCCTCGCGCACAATCGCCTCGATCCGGCGGCGCACCTTGAGCCCAAGCGGCAACCAGGTGAACACGCCGGCGGCAAGACGACGGATATACCCTGCCCGGACAAGCAGGCGGTGGGATGCTACCTCGGCGTCAACCGGGTCTTCGCGGAGGGTGCGGACAAATAGGTCGGAGAGGCGAGAAGACACGAAAGTCATCCTACCGGCGCCAAAAAAGGGCGAGCCCCGGGGAAGTTGCCTCCCCCAGGGCTCTTGGATTTGCAGACTGTTCGGGCCGCTAATCGTTCGTTAAGGCTACGCGCTGGTGGTTTTCCGCATAGCCCCCATAGCTGGGGGCACGAACCTCAGCGCAGCGAGACGGGTCCGGCGGAGGACGAGCCGAGATAGAGACCGAGAACCGGCGTTCCCCCGTTGTTCAGGACTCCGAGAACAAGCGCGCTGTCGAAGTATCGACCGGGCACAACGACCGAGCCATCCGGAGTGCCAACGCCACCCGTCTGGTCCGGTTGGGCGTTGACGGTCAGACTGACCGCGCTTTGCACGACGCCGAGCACCGCTCCGAAGGCGGTGTCGAGGGTCGAAATTGCCCCGGAATCGAGCGTCGTCAACGTCGTTGACAGGTCGGCGAGCGCGTTTGTGCTCACGGTGTTTAGAGCCAGGTCGTCGACGAGTTGCAGCACCGCAGGCAGCACCCCAGCGGTCAGCAGATTGGTAACCGGCGTGATCAGGCCGTTCGCAATCGTCGTCAGCAACCCCGCGCTGCCCAGCACCTTGACCACGACGCTCACCGTCGGGGGCGAGTTGTGTGCCTCATCGACGAAGTCACCGAGAGTGCCCGAGATGTTCACCTTGGCGCCGAGCGCATCCAGGTTCAGCCCGAGCGCATTCACTCCAATGTCGGTGGAGATCGAGACGGCCACGGCCGCACTGGTCACCAGCTGTTTTATGGCGTTGTTGACCGTCGTGTTGATGAGCGTCGCGATGTCCCCCGTGACACCGGACACGATCGACGAGACGATGTCGGGCGAAAGCAGAGACGTGTTCGGGCCGTACCCACTCAGGTCGGACTTGCCGAGCAACTGGGCCAGATCCACGGTGATCGCGCCGGTGCCGAGGTTGATGGTCACTCCGTTTGCGCTGATCGGACCGGTGAGCAGAGACGCGATCGATGCGAGGTTGAACGTGACGCCGACGGTGACGGTCGGTGCTCCAGTAACGCCGATGCCCACGCCGGGGAGGATTGTGGCGACATTCAACAGTGACGTCAGCGCGCCGGTCAGTGACGTGTGCGTTGTCGGGTCGACAGCCGCGGTGTTAAGGATGCTGCCAGACGGCTCAAGCGCGTTGAGTGTCGTGCCCAGCCCGGTCACCGCGGCACTGATCGCGGTCGTTGTCTGGCCGACAAGCGAACTCGTGAGGTTCAGATCGAGATCGGCGAGGACATAACTCCTTGCGACACTCGCCGCCGTGTTCTGGATGCCCTGCCACAGGTTTTGGCACCCGTTTTGTTCATCCGTGATCGAGCCGAGAGCGCCGATCGTCAACGACGCGTTACTCAGCTGCGAGACATCCGATGCCAGCGTCGCGCCGATAGCCGAGCTGAGTGCGGTCTGAAGGCTGAGCGTGCCGAACGACGTGGCCGATCCGGTCGGCTGGAATTTGACGGTGCCGTCTCCTGCTCCGCTGACCGCGCCGGAAGCACCCGTCGCAATTCCACCCGAGGTCGCGCGACCGTACTGGGTGCCGACCGTCAGGCTCGAGTTGAGAGGAAGCTGAACCGTCGGGGTGATGTTGATCGAGTTGAGTGCCTGCACGTTGAGTGCCGAGGTCCAGGCACTGCCCCCGATTGCCGTTGCCGGCGTCGCGCCGGTCGTCGAACTGGCCGTTGCTGGGGCGATATTGCTCACGTTCAGCGGCGCGACGGTCGCAAGGTCACTGGTGAGCAGGTTGCCCGCGACTTCACCCGAGATCAGCTGGCCGGAGGCCTGCGTGTTGACGGTCGCGCCGGCGGAGCAGTTGAGCGTCGACGCCGGACCGTTGTCGTACAGGGTGCGCGTCCACCCCGCGAGCGACGGGGCGATACCGAGCCCCGCAATCGCGAGGGCAGCTACGGTAACTGCGGCGGCAATCGCCTTGGTGCGGCGGCGTGCGGCGACAACTCGGGACACGATGCGAGCGAACATCACTGCACGTTCCTCTCGGTACCGCGCCGAGCGAGCACTCGGAGTCGCCCGAGAGTTAGTCCCGCCAAGAGCAGCCCCAGACCCAGAAGTGCTGGTCCGGTCGGGTCGATGCCGGTGAGTCCAAGAACGGGCGGCTTCGGATCGCTCGGGCTCGCGTTCTCGGTGTCGCCAAGCGCGGTGAAGCCGAATCGCATCGTCGCGCTCGTCGATTGCAGAGTTGATGGCACAGCGGCCGGAAGCGAAATCGTGGCCATCATGGGCAACTGCGATACCGCAGCCATCGACCCCAGGTCCCACGCCTTGGTCGGAGGGATGTCAGCGAATGCCGTGGTCGGGATGATAACGGTTCCGGCGCCACCATCGCAGCTGGGAATCGCATCCGTCGACCATGCGTCGTCGCAACGTGCGAGAGTCAGGCGGACGCCGGATGCACTTGATGCGAGCTGTCCGAGTGAGGTGATCTTCAGGCTCAGATCGCCGGAACTTGTCGCGTTCAGGTCCGCCGCAATCGGCCAGTACACGGTGTCGCCCGGCGCCATCGACCCGTCGGCAAGTGTGCCGGGGGTCGCCTCGAGCGAGAGAACGCCACCGCTCGAAATGATGTCAGCGGAAGCGGACGACGCCGAAGCCACCAGCACACCGCCGACGACCAACATGGTCGTCGCGGCCACAAAGCCGGACGTTGCCCAGATTCTTAGCGGAATTCGCATGTCAGGCATCCGGTTGCGTTGAACGCTTGGCCGCGTGCGCCCGACGTTTCGGCGACGACGGCCACCACGCCCACAGCACGACGAGCGCGGCGAACACGGTGAGTCCGGCAAGTCCCGCTGTGGAGCGCAGGTCCGCGAAGACCTGACCTCCCCATGTCACGCCCGTAGTCACGAGCCCGACGGTGCGCACCAGGTATGGCGCCGGATCCTTGGCACGGTTGGCATCGCCCTTGAGCGTGAGCTGCTCGAGACTGCCTGCCGCTGCCTGCATGGCAACGACCCGGTGCGTGATCGGGAGCTGGCCCGGACGCGACACCATCACAATGTCACCGACCGCGACATCCGCTGCGGGCACGGAGTGCGTGATCAGCAGCGAGTCGGTCGGAAAGGTTGGGGTCATCGAACCAGTGGCGAGACGAACGACCGTCCACCCGAAGAACGGTGCGATCGTCACCAGGATAGCGATGACCCCGAGAAGGCCCGCGAGGCTGATCAAGCAGCGCTTGATCACCTCGCGGACCGTGGGCCGAGTCCTCTGCTCTACGCCGCGGATCCGTGACGCGGCGTCGAGGTGGCTATTGGACTCGGAGTTCGGAATGGGTACGGATGCTGTGCTCATGGCTTACGCGCCTGTCGCTTTCCTGGATCAGTTCGAGATTGCGTTGAACTGCCAGATCGGATCCGCAGACAGACCTTCGAGGGTCTTGTCAGCCGGGTTCGACAGCGGCGGGAGAGTGAGACGGAAGCACACCGTCTGCTCGGTACCGGGAGCGCTGCTCGTCGCAGCGTCCAGCGGGAATGGCACGGTTGATGTCGTCGTCAGCGGCGAACCGTCCGGGACGAGTTGCGTGAAGCCGGCACCGTTGTAGTTCGTCGTCGTGCAGGTGCCCGAGGTCGGGTGCAGCCACGCGCCATAGGTCAGCGCGTTCATCAGCGTCCCGGTGGCGTTGCCCGCCGCCGGCGCGAGTGTCAGCGTTCCGCTGACCGAGTTCACGATCGTGCGAAGACGAACGAAGCCGACAACGGAAGTTCCCGGAGTCAGTGTCGAGGCGACAGTGCCGAAGTCGACCGTGCCTCCTGGCGACGCGACGTTGTTGGTCCAGGTGGTGCCGCTCGTGACGTTCTGCTCGACGTCGAACATCGAACTGCTAACGCCAGGTGTCGTACCGACTCCGCCGTTGACCCACTCGGTGTCTGTCCACGCCGCCAACGACGTGACCGTCGCTCCCGAAAGAAGAACGAGACCGGCTGCCGCCAGAGCAACCACTTTTTGGTTCAGTTTAACCTTCATAACCAACTCCCCCAGTTGGTCACTCATCGGTTACTACTGCTCATTTTGTTCTGCTCCCAGCGAGCAGATATTCACTTCGGGCAGGGTACGGATCCAGCCGGTGCGTGACTCGACAACTTCGTCGAATACCTGAACCGTAGACCAGTCTGTTGACCCCTTACCAGAGCAATCGGGGTACAAAACTGCTCCCCAGAACTGGGGCCAAACCGTTCAGAAGCCCGCTACGAAAGGGGACGAGCGTCGCTCAAACTGAGACTAAACCGTGACGACCTGGGGTGAACCGAGCTCTCCGGCGGGCATCTCGGCCGCGAGACGATTGGCTTCCGCAATGAGAGTTGCAACGATTTCGGACTCTGGAACCGTCTTGATCACCTCGCCCTTGACGAAGATCTGACCCTTGCCGTTGCCGCTTGCGACGCCGAGATCGGCCTCTCGCGCTTCGCCGGGGCCGTTCACCACGCATCCCATGACCGCGACGCGGAGGGGTACAGTCATTCCCTCGAGCCCGGCAGTGACATCGTTCGCGAGGGTGTAGACATCCACCTGTGCGCGTCCACAACTCGGGCACGAAACGATCTCAAGCTTCCGCTCGCGCAGGTTGAGCGACTGCAGGATCTGCAGGCCAACCTTGACCTCCTGGGCCGGCGGCGCAGAGAGCGAGACGCGAATGGTGTCGCCGATTCCCTCGGACAGCAGGATGCCGAATGCGGTTGCCGACTTGATGGTCCCCTGGAACTCAGGGCCCGCCTCGGTCACCCCGAGATGGAGCGGCCAGTCACCGCGCTCGGCAAGAAGTCGATATGCCTTGACCATGACGATCGGATCGTTGTGCTTGACCGAGATCTTGAAGTCGTGGAAGTCGTGTTCCTCGAAGAGGCTGGCCTCCCAGACCGCGCTCTCGACGAGCGCCTCCGGAGTCGCCTTTCCGTACTTCTGCATGATGCTCGGCTCGAGTGAACCCGCGTTCACGCCAATCCGGATACTGACGCCGGCATCCTTCGCTGCCTTGGCAATCGCGCCAACCTGATCGTCGAACTTGCGGATGTTTCCCGGGTTGACTCGAACGCCGGCGCATCCGGCATCAATGGCCTGAAACACATACTTCGGCTGGAAGTGAATGTCCGCGATGACGGGGATCTGGCTCTTCTTCGCGATAATCGGGAGCGCGTCCGCGTCGTCCTGGCTCGGCACGGCGACGCGAACGATGTCGCAGCCGGATGCGGTCAACTCAGCGATCTGCTGGAGCGTTGCGTTGATGTTCGTCGTCGGCGTCGTACACATCGACTGGACGCTGATCTGCGCGTCGCCGCCAACGAGAACCTTACCGACCTTGATCTGGCGGGACTTGCGCCGCGGGGCGAGCACTTCGCGAGTTTTCGGGACACCGAGATTTACAGCTGGCACGTCATCAACTCTACGTCGCGCCGCGGGTCGACGGGCTCAGGAAGCATCCGGCCGAACGTCAGCTGGCTTTCAGCTGCGCGGTCAGCGCCTGCCGGAATTCCTCCGGGTGCTCAAGGTGCGCCGAGTGGCCGCAGTTTTCGTACACGACCTCCCGGTAGTTGCCGTAAGCATCAAAGACTGCCCTGGTCTGCGTGACCATCGGCTGGGGCGGAGCCGTCTCGGCGCCGGGCCAACCGGGAACCGCACCGAGCTGTCCGAGAAAGTTGAGATCGAACAGCGAGGTGTCGGAAACGATCACGTCGTCGGCACCGTGCACCCAAAGAATCGGCGGCTTCACGTCGAGCGCCGTGATGCCAGACACGTTGAAGTATCGCGGAACCATCGTGTTGAGGACGCCGAGCCTGCCCGGACCAAACCCGGGCCAGGCGGTCGCGCTTGATCCGTCTCCCGGATAGTTGTCGATCCCCGTCTTCGTTGAGAGCATCGACTCGACCCAGAGATCCTCGAATTCGGCGTCCGACGGATCCTTGACGTAGGTGGTGCGGTAGATCGTGCGAGGCGACGTCGGTCCGTCGCCGGTGTCACCGCTGCTGAGCGCGGCCACAAAGTCCGGGTTGCCGCCTCCCCCGCCGGAGCCAGCGTTCTCCTCGTTCAACACGTGCCCGTCCGCGCCATCCGTTGCACCGAAACCGTACGGTGACACCGGCGAGACGAGCGTGAGCGATAGGACCTTGTCCGGGTGGTCGAGCAGGTACTGCAGCACAACGCCGCCGCCCATGCTCCAGCCGACGAGATTGACGGCACCGAGACCGAGTTCAGCGATGACCGTCGCGATGTCGTCCGAGAAGTCCCGAACACCGCGAGTACCGTCGACGGGGAGCGTCTGGCTGTCACCGAATCCACGCAGATCGATCGCGAGCGCCCGGATGTCCGGATCGAGCGCGAGCATGGTCGGCTGCCAGAACAGTGACGATGACACATTGCCGTGGATGAACACGACGGTTTTGCTCGCCTTCTCGGATGGCCGTTCGAACACCGCGGCGTCCAGCCGGGGCGTCTTTACGGTGTGAGCGACAATTCCATCGAGCAGCGTTGAGGTCATGCGGTTTCCTTTGGGTGTTGGATGGCGGCGGCAACGGCGTCGGCGCCTCTGGGGTTCATCACGATCGAGTAGTGGTTGACGTCCGCAACGTCAACCACGGCGAGGTTGGCGTGGTCTCGCTCGAAGGCGGCCAGGTATTCCGGAGCGTACAGCGGGGCGCCATTGAGAAGTCCGCGCGGCGCCGTGAGCAGGGTGATTGGTCGTGTGATGGCCGCCCATGGCTCATCAGCCCGGGTCCCTGCGCCCTGCTCCATCGAATCCGCGAGGGCCGCCGAACCGGATGCTGACGAACGAAGCTCGGGCGGGGTGCCGACCAGGTCATAGTCGACGTAGGCTTCGACATCGTCGTTCCACTCACCAACGAACGCGGGATGTACGCGCCAAAAGTCGCGATAGGCGTCGCGACTCGGATAGCTCACCTCGAGTCGTGCGAGCGCGGGACCGAGGGCCTGCTTCATCACCTCGTCAATCGGGATGTCCGGCGGAAGCTGGAGCGGTACTCCCCCGTCGACGAGCGTGATGCCATTGGTGCGATCCGGATAGTCGGTCGCGAATCGCAGCGCGACGAAAGCTCCCATCGAGTGCCCGACGACGTCGACGCGATCGATACCCCGCGAATCGAGCAGGCGCACCGCATCCTCGGCATGCTGCGCCATGCCGAACGGACCGGGCAGCGCTCGGGATCCACCGCGTCCGCGCAGGTCGGGTGCCACGACCATCCGCAAACCTTCGAGGGCCCTGGCGACCGCTCGCCACGAGACGTGCGATGCGGTGACTCCGTGAAGAGCGAGAACCGCATCGCTTGCATTCGTGCCCCAGGCGCCGGCGGTCAGCTCACCACCGCGCACGGACGCTGTCACGATCTGATAGTTCATCGAGCGCTCCAGCCACCATCCATCGTGTACGAAGCGCCGGTGACCATCGACGCGGTCGGCCCACACAGCCACAGCACGAGATCGGCGACCTCGTCCGGTTCGAGAAGGCGCTTGATCGCCGACTCGGCCAGCAGAACCTTCTCGACTACCTCGGACTCCGGGATGTTGTTGATGCGAGCCTGGTCGGCGATCTGTTTCTCGACCAGTGGCGTGCGCACGTAGCCCGGGTTCACGCAATTGCTTGTCACTCCGCGCGGGCCGCCCTCAAGGGCAGTCACTTTCGACAGCCCCTCGAGGGCGTGCTTCGCGGTAACGTACGCCGACTTGTTTTCGGATGCGCGGAGCCCGTGCACCGAGGAGATGTTGACGATGCGTCCGAACCCTCGCGCGTACATCGCTGGCAGGGCGGCACGAATCAGCAGAAAGGGTGCCTCGACCATCAGGGTGAGAATGGAGTGAAACGCTGCAGGGTCGAAGTCCTCGATTGGACTCACCCGCTGGATGCCGGCGTTATTGACGAGGATGTCGATCTCGAGCTTGCGGTCGGCGAGCGCCGCCGTGTCGGACAGGTCGACCTGCCAGGCAGTCCCGCCGAGTTCGTTCGCCAGCTCGCTCGCGCGATCACCGTTGAGGTCGGCGATTGTGACGCTCGCACCAGCGCTGGCAAGCGCCCGCGCACAGGCCGCGCCGATACCGCTGGCCGCGCCGGTTACGAGCGCGGTTTTTCCGGTGAGATCGATCGACATCCGTCGCGGTCCTCTCCTTCGAGCGTGAACGCTCCCAGCGTAAACCGCGCCGGTTACAGGTCAACTAACTCCGTGGTCAACCAACGGCGACGGGATTTACCAGGTCGGCGACGATCAGAAGCGCGGAGACCGCGATCAGAACGGTTACGACTGCGACCGTGAGCGGCATCAGCTTGGCCAGGTCGACGGGACCCGGATCGCGCCGACGGAACACCTTCGCAAAGAAGCGACGAATCGCTTCCCACACCGCTCCGATGATGTGCCCGCCGTCAAGCGGCAGCAGCGGGATGAGGTTGAAAACGAAGAGCGAGATGTTGAGCTCGCCGAGCAGACTCAGGATGTCATAGATCCGAAGCTTCACGGGCGCATCACTCGTGCTCGCAATGTCGCCGATCGCTCGGCCGACTCCCACGACACTGACCGGGCTGGATGGGCTGCGTGCTGCTCCGCCGAAGACGGAATTCCAGACGCCAACAATTCCGGCGGGGAAACGAGCGAGGACGGCAAAGATCCCGTTTACTTCCGATCCGACCGCGCTAAAGGTCGAGGTGATGGGCTGGGGAACGAGCTTCTGGCCGAGAAAGACTCCGACTGCCCCGAGTTTCTGCATTACCGGCTTGCCGGACGAGTCGGTAATGGGGAGTCCGTTCGCGTCGAGCGCGGCCCGAGTTACCTTCGCCGGCGTCACGGAGATTGTCTTAAGTTTTCCCGCCCGTTTGACCACCATCGTGACCGCTTTGCCCGCCGATTGCTGCAGCATCGACTGGGTGACCGCCGGAGACGGGTAGGAGACGCCATTGACCGAGATGACGAGGTCGCCCTTCTTGAGTCCAGCCACGGATGCCGGCGAAACCGGGTCGGAGTCCTTGCACTTAGTCACCGTCGTGGCCGTGACCGCAGCGGGAACGCAGCTCGCGACTGAACCGATCGTTGCTGCCGGCGTGCCAAAGCCGGTAATCAGGATGGCCGCAATCACCACGCCGATGACCAGGTTCATGAACGGACCGGCAAACATGATAATGATGCGCTTCCACGGCTTGGCCATGTAGAAAGCGCCGGAATGGTCGTCGCCGCCGATACTGTCGGCGCTGGAGGCGCGAGCATCCTGAACCAGGGCGCTGAACAGCGCACCCTGCGGCTTCGCGTCCTCGGCTCCCGCCGACCCCGGAGGGAACATGCCCGCCATCGAAATGTATCCACCGAGCAGTACGGGCTTGAACCCGTACTCGGTGCCGCGGATGGTTTTCGACCAGATCGTGCGACCGAAGCCGACCATGTACTGCGACACCTTCACGCCAAAGAGCTTGGCGAACGTGAGGTGGCCCGCCTCGTGGAGGGCGACGGAAACCACCAGTCCGACGATGAAGATCACAACGCCGAGGATGAAGAGAAGGACGGTTTCCACGGCCCAAGGATAGCTGTGCGACCTTAGGAGCAACCTGAGCGGACCCCTCCCAAAAAGGGTGCCAGTCGCGCGCTCAGCCCGCGATCAGGGAATCTGCGGCCCCCCGGGCCCAGCGTTCAGCCTCGAGAACGCCCGCGAGCGATGCCTCGCCCGGCTCGTGCGCATCCACGACTCGCGCGACCGTGTTGACGATATCGAGGAACCCGATTCGCCCATCGTGGAAGGCTCGCACGGCCTGTTCGTTGGCCGCGTTGAAGACCGCCGGGAACGTGCTGCCGGCCTTTCCGACCGACTTGGCGAGATTCACCGCGGGGAATGCGGCGTCGTCGAGCGGCTCGAAATCCCAGCTGCTCGTGGCCGTCCAGTCGAGCGGGGCGCCAACCCCGGGAACACGATTGGGCCAGTCGAGCGCGAGCGAAATAGGCAGCCGCATGTCGGGCGGCGACGCCTGGGCGATGGTCGAGCCATCGACGAACTCGACCATTGAGTGAACGATCGACTGGGGATGCACCGTGACATCGATCGCGTCGTAATCGACATCGAACAGCAGGTGGGCTTCGATGATCTCGAGCCCCTTGTTGACGAGCGTAGCCGAGTTGGTCGTGACGACGACGCCCATGTCCCAAGTCGGATGCCGAAGCGCCTCGGTCGGCGTCACATCCTTCATGCTCTCCCGCGTCCGACCCCGAAACGGACCGCCGGATGCGGTCAGGATCAGGCGCCGAACCTCCGATGCCGAGCCGCTGCGCAGCGCCTGCGCGATCGCAGAGTGCTCCGAGTCGACGGGCACGATCTGCCCGGGGGCGGCCGCCGCCTTCACCAGGTCACCGCCGACGATCAGGCTCTCTTTGTTGGCAAGGGCGAGCGTTGCGCCGGTATCGAGCGCTGCAAGCGTCGGGCCGAGTCCGACGGATCCGGTGATGCCATTCAGAACAACATCCGCTCGCACGCTGCGGACGAGCTGCTCGGCCTCGATGGCACCCAGCGCAACCTGGTCAATTCCGAGAGACTTCGCCTGCCGTTCGATCAGCTCGCGCCGGGAACCAGCCGCAAGACCGACCACCCGAAATTTGTCGGGATTCGCCGCAATGACCTCGAGCGCCTGAACGCCGATTGACCCGGTAGAGCCGAGGATCAGTACTGTGCGCACGTGTTCACGTTAGCGTGGGCGGCCCTTCGACGAGCTCACGGACCGCGGTGAGCTCAGGGACCGCAGTGGACTCGGGGACCGGTCATTCGGCGCTAGCTGATGCCCAGGATGTCGACGACGAATACCAGATCGTCGGTGCCCTTGATGCCGGCCTGCGCGTTTCCTGTCGACGTGTAGCCGAGCGCCGGTGGAATGACCACCAGGACGCGCGAACCAACGGTCTGACCCTCGAGCGCCTGCTTGAACCCTGGCACGACCTCACCCGTGTTGAAGGTCGCCGGCTGTCCGGACGCGTAACTGTCGTTTCCGGACACGACCTTCCCGGTGCGCCAGATCACGAGCTGGTAGTTCACGATCACGTTCGAGTCAGTGGGCACCTTGGCGCCCTTGCCCTTGATGAGCACCTCCTCCTCGAGCTTCGTGGGCTGAGCGGTCTTCGGAATCGTCACCGTCGGGTCACCCGCGGAGCTGAACTTGACCGGCGGGAAGCCGGCCTTCGGGGCGACCGTGGCCCCGGTCGCATGCTTGAGGGCTGCGGGCGACGCGGCGGAGACCTTCACGACATCGGCGACGAATACCATGTCATCCTTGGCGCCAATGCCGAGCGAGGACGACCCCGTCGATTGGAACGCGTCCGCCGGGGGGATAACGCCAACGACACGGGTACCGACCCGCGAGCACTCAAGCGTCTTGACGAGGCCGGGGAGGAACTTCGCGGGGTCCATGGTGAACGGCACGGTCTTGCCGTCGAATCCGGTCGTGGTGAGCTTCTTGCCCGTTGTGCCGTTGTAGATCACGAAGTCAGCGGCGACCTTCTTGTTCTTGCTCGCCACGGCCCCCGTGCCCACCTTGACGACGGTGCGCTGCGTGGTCTTCACGCTCTTGATCGGGGCGCCGACCTTTACGGTTGGCGTCTTGCCGAAGTTGGTCGAGACCTTGATGGACTCCGACGAGCTACCCGACTTGGCCGGAACACAGCCCTTGACCGGTTGTTCGCCCTGCGCGGTGCAGGCAGTGAGGGTCGCTGCAAGCGCGACGAGAACAACGAGAGATGCTATTTTGCGCAACGTGAAGCCTTCCGATGCTGGACACACAAATCAGCCTCCAGTCTGACGCATCCAACGGTGAATGACCGCAGGGAGAAGCCTGTGAACTTTCTATGTCGTCTCTATTGCGCGGCGTCGGCGACCAGAGTGGTCACCTCGTGGCCGACTGGGAAGTTGACGGATGCCGCGATAAAACACTTGCGGCTCGCCTCATCGTGAAGGCTCTCGGCGAGTTCGGCGGACCCGCTCGAAATGGTCACGACGGGCCGGAGCGTCGCACTCACGAAGTGGCCGCCTCCGTCGTGCGTCTGCTCCATCACTCCGATTGCGGAATCGGTGTACGCCGTCACCACGACCCCGTGAGTAGCGGCGACGTGCAGGTAACTCAGCAGGTGACACTGGCTCAGCGCGGCCAGCAGCACCTCTTCCGGATTCCAGCGCTCGACGTTGCCGTGGAAGGCACGATCGGCCGATCCCGCGATATCCGGCTTGCCCGCAGCCGTGATGACGTGCTCGCGACCGTACTCGCGATAGCCGCTTGTACCCGTGCCGCGATTGCCCTGCCACTCGAGCGCTACCTCGTAATTATGCGTGAGATCCACGGTGCTCCTCGTGAGAATCGAACACTAAACTTTCTCCCATCATGACCGACACTATTCTGACCTCAGTTCCCGGATCCGCCATTGCCGAGGAGCGTCGGATAGTCACGGCAATACCGGGGCCGGCCTCCGACGCGCTGCACAAAAGGCGACTGGCCGCGGTTCCCGTCGGTGTCAATTCTGCTCTTCCCATCTACATCGAGCGCGCTCATGGCGCGATTCTGGTGGACGTCGACGGCAACCAGTTCCTCGACATGGGGTCGGGAATCGGTGTTACCACCATCGGCCACACCGACGCAGCGGTCGTCTCGGCGGTGTCGGACCAGGTAGCGAAGCTCACCCACGCCGCGTTTACGATCACGCCATACGAGGGTTACGTCCGTGTTGCCGAGTTGCTCGCCGAGCACACGCCGGGAACGCATGACAAGAGGACCGTCCTGCAGAACTCCGGCGCGGAAGCCGTCGAGAACGGCGTCAAGATCGCGCGCAAGTTCACCGGACGCGGCGGCGTCGCCGTGCTCGACCACGCCTATCACGGCCGCACCAACCTGACGATGGCCATGACCTTCAAGGCCATGCCGTACGCATCCGGCTTCGGCCCATTCGCCGGTGACATCTACCGTGCGCCGAGTTCGTACCCATACCACGACGGACTGAGCGGCGCGGATGCGGCGAAGCGCACGATCGTGCACCTCGAGAAGTCTGTCGGGGCATCCGACCTGGCCTGTCTCATCGTTGAACCGATCCAGGGCGAGGGCGGCTTCCAGGTGCCCGCCGACGGTTACCTGCCCGCACTGCAGGAGTGGTGCAGCGCGAACGGCGTCGTGTTCATCGCCGATGAGATCCAGAGTGGCATGGCACGCACCGGCAAGTACTTTGCGAGCGAGCACTTCGGCGTCGTGCCGGACATGGTGCTGTCGGCGAAGGGCATTGCCGGCGGGCTGCCGCTCTCCGGGATCACGGCGCGCGCCGAAATCATGGATGCAGCGCATCCGGGCGGCCTCGGTGGAACCTTTGGTGGCAATCCCGTGTCCTGCGCAGCGGCCGTTGCGGTCTTCGGCGAAATCGAGTCGAAGGGCCTGCTCGGTCGGGCCACACAGATCGGTTCGGTACTTCGCGCCGGCCTCGAGGACCTCGCGAGCAAGTACGACATCATCGGCGACGTTCGTGGGATCGGCGCTATGCAGGCGATCGAACTCGTCAACCCTGGAACGCGCGAGCACAATTCTGCGGACCTCGGCAAGATCGTGTCGTACGCGGCGCAGCAGGGGTTGTTGCTGCTGACCGCCGGAACGCACGGCAACGTGCTGCGGTTCCTGCCGTCGCTCGCGATCAGCGACGACCTCGTGCGGGACGCGCTCGGCGTTCTCGAAGAAGCTCTCGCGAGTCTCTAGTCTTCTGCGCGAGTTGCCCACTTCTGCTGTATTAGAGCGCGATATAGCGACATAAGTGGGCAACTCGCGCGCCGGCTGTGGAACGATCGCCCTGAGGGTCGCTGATCTTGCGCACAGTGGTCAGCATGAGCCGCCCCGGACGCCAGCCCGAACGCCTGCATCCGGACCTGGGCTCCGGATTCCGGGTTCGCGACGCACAATCGGTCGGAGTCTCCCTCGGCCGACTTCGTTCTCGCGATCTGGAGTCGCCGTTTTGGGGGCTGAGAACCACCGAGTCGATACGCGACCTGCAGGATCGAAGCCGATTAATCAGCAAGCGCATGCCCGCGGACGCGTTCTTCAGCCACGTTACGGCGGGCATGCTGCACGACTTCCCCCTGCCGTTGAAACTGCAGAGATCGACAAGACTCGACATCAGTCGGCCGTCGCCACACCGCGCTCCGCACGCAAATAGCATCATCGGGCACCGTCTGACGGTCAGCGATCACGACATCTACGAGTTCAACGGTCTTCGGGTGACAACTCCAGCGCGAACCTGGTGCGACCTTGGGGGCGTTCTCCCGCTGCTCGAATTAGTGGCTGCCGGCGACTTTGTAATCCGTCGACGGGCCCCGCTGGCCAGTGTTGCCGACATTCTGGATGTCGCTCGATCGCGGGTCAGTCCTCGCGGTCGACAGAAGATCCTGATGGCTTTGCCGCTGCTCAACGACCGATCAGAGTCGCCGCCGGAGTCCATGCTTCGTGTTCTTCTCGAATGGGCCGGGTTTCCGAGACCGAGCGTGAACCACGAGTTCGTTGGCGCGAACAATCGCGTTATCGCGCGAACCGACCTCTTTCTCGAGCCATACCAACTCGTCCTCGAATATCAGGGGGATTACCACCGCACGGACAAGCTCCAATGGCGACGCGACATGACGCGTCGAACGAGGCTGGAGGGCGAAGGAGTCCGCTTCATGGAGATCAACGCGGACGACCTGAAGAACCCGGCTGAACTCATGACACGCATCCGCAAGCGCGCCGAGTCAGCACGCTAAACGCGAGTTGCCCACTTATGCGGCATTAGCGCGCGCTAGAGGAGCAGAAGTGGGCAACTCGCGAAGACTAGTTGCTCCCGCCCAGCAGCATGCCCTGGAAGGAGGTGCTGTAGCGGGTGTCCTCGTCCTGGGTGAGGGTACGGAAGATGGAGGTCTTCTTTAGCGTGTCCTCGTTGGGGAAGATGAGTTGATCATCCACGAGGCTCGGGTCGACCTTCGCCATCGCCTCTTTTGCGCCCTCGACCGGCGTGATGTAGTTCACATACGCTGCAACCGTCGCAGCGACCTCAGGCTCGTAGTAGTAATTAATGAGCTTCTCTGCGTTCGCCTTCTGCTGTGATCCGATCGGGACGAGAAAGTTGTCACTCCAGAGCGTTCCGCCCGTCTCCGGAATCGCGAACGCGAACTTCTCGCTGCCGACCTCGGCGTTCAGACCCTCGACATCGCCCGACCAAACGATTCCCGCGACCGCGTTGCCCTTCTTGAGATCGTTCACGTAGTCGTTGCCACGGATGTCGTAGAACTGCCCCGCGTGGATGTGTTTGGTGAGTTCCGCGATCGCCGCATTGAACTGCTTGTCACCCCACGATTTGCCCGCGATGTTGACACCCTGCTCAAGCATCACCAGCCCGACCGTGTCGCGCCATTCCGACAGTGCGGTGATCCTGCCCTTGAGCGACGGCGCCCAGAGGTCAGAGACCTGCTTCAGCCCCTTGGGCACAAGATCCTTGTTCCAGCAGATCCCGGCGAAACCGCTCTGCCACGGTATTGAGTAGTTGCGCCCGGGGTCGAAGTCCGGCTTGCGAAGGTCTGGCGTGAGATTGGCCAGGTTCGGGATGTGCGAATGATCGAGTTTCTGGGTGTATCCCAGCGCGATCCACTGGCTCACCATCCAGTCCGTGAGGCACACCGTGTCTGCAGAAATGTCCTTGCCCGCAGCGAGACGCTGCTTGACGCTTCGATAGTACGAGTCGTTGTCGTTGACCACCGTGTCATACGCGACCTTGATCCCGGTCTGCTTCTCGAAGGCCTCAAGCGTCGGATGGTGTTTGGCCGAGTTCTCGTCGAGGTACAGCGGCCAGTTGGCCCAGATCATCGACTTGACGGTTGCCGAGTGGTCCTTCGCGATGACGGGTTGGGCTGAGCTGGAACGGAACGGCGCACACGCCGCAAGGGCAAGCATGGCCGCGCCGGCTGTCGCCCCGGCGATAACCGATCGTCGCGTCACGGAATGGGCGCGGGCGGCTCGGACGAGCTCGCGAATCTGCGGATCTTGCGACTCTGGTCTCACGGTCTGACTCCTCGGGCGAAGTGGTCGCGTACGCCCCCAAGAATGCCCCGTGCGGGCGCCAGAAACGAGCAAATCGTCCATACCGTTACAAGAAATTCACGAAATCCGTGGAATTGACCCGCAAACGGGGGCGAAATCGGCTGTCTGCGACAGTACGCTGAACGCATGAAGGTAGCAGTCCCAGCCGAAGTCAAAAACAACGAATACCGCGTCGCCATCACCCCGGCCGGCGTGCACGAGCTCGTCACCCACGGCCATGAGGTCCTGGTCCAGGCGGGCGCGGGAGACGGATCATCCATTCCGGATTCTGCATATAAGGATGCCGGTGCATCCATCAGCAAGGATGCCGCGAGCACCTGGTCGGCGGCCGACATGGTCCTCAAGGTGAAGGAGCCCATCGAGAGCGAGTACGGGTACTTCCGCAAAAACCTCGTGCTCTTCACCTACCTGCACCTCGCGGCAGAGCCGGAACTCACCGCGGCGCTCCTGAAATCGGGTATCACGGCGATCGCATACGAGACGGTGCAGCTGCCGAGTCGCGCCCTGCCGCTTCTTGCCCCGATGAGCGAGGTTGCCGGTCGCCTCGCTCCGATCGTCGGCGCCAACGTGATGCTGCGCCCCAATGGCGGTCCCGGCCTGCTCGTCCCGGGAGTTCCCGGAACCTATCCCGCGAAGATAGTGGTTCTCGGCGGCGGTGTTGCCGGCACGAACGCGGTCTCCGTCGCGGTTGGTCTCGGTGCCGACGTCACGGTTTTGGACACCAACCTCCAGCGCCTTCGCGAACTGGACGCGCTCTACGCCGGCCGTGTTAAGACCATCGCGTCGAATGCGTTCGAGATCGATCGCGCCGTCGTGGCGGCCGACATGGTCATCGGTTCGGTGCTCGTTCCCGGGGCAAAGGCGCCCAAGCTGGTCAGTAACGAACTGGTCTCGCGGATGAAGCCGGGCAGCGTGCTCGTCGACATCGCAATTGACCAGGGTGGATGCTTCGCGGATTCCCACCCAACTACGCATGCCGACCCGACGTTCACCGTGCATCAGTCGCTGTTCTACTGCGTCGCCAACATGCCCGGCGCGGTCGCGAACACCTCGACGTACGCACTAACCAACGCGACCATGCCGTACGTGCGGTCGGTAGCGAGCCTCGGCTGGCTCGATGCGTTGCGCGCCGACCCGTCGCTCGCGCTCGGACTGAATGTTCACGCCGGCTCCGTCGTGAATGAAGCCGTCGCAACAGCGCACGGGATGCCGCACGCCACGCTCGAATCGGTGCTCGGTTAGGGCAGTCTCGCCCGAACAAGCTCGCCGTCTCGCGAACGCAGCCACAGCGTGCGCTCGCCTCGAGCAAATGGCGGCGGGAGCTCACGCGATCGAGTAATCGCGCGGACTTCTGCCAGCGAGCAGCCGTCGAAGACGAGGTCGGTCGTGCGCTGCAGCGTGCCGAGCAGGCTCCACTGTGCCTGCCACGCATCGGGATCGGCGACCAGCACATCCGCGTTGTTGCCGTCGGGGCGCGCGTCGAATCGACTTCCGCCGAGCACCGTTACGCTGCGTCCCGGCGCAACCTCGCGAAGCTGTGCCACGAACTGGTCCGGGCGGGTCGAGACCACGGTGATCGCGGCGGCGGGATCGAGAACCGTCGCATCCGGAGCACCTGCCGGAGGCGCGATGCTCTCGGTCGCGAACACCTGAACGCGGTGACCCCGCCAGTGCGCACCGCCCGGCGCCAGCGTCTGGCTGTACTCGGCCGAATTGCCTCCCGCAAGCACGTGCTCCTGGCGACTCGGCATTCGAAGCACAAGCAGCGAGCCGCACAGGGCGACGAGCGGCTGCAGGATGCCGCTGACGCGCTGAACCGTGAAAGCAAACCGGATGTTCGGCGCATCCCGCAACAATTCGGTCAACAGATCGACGAACGCCGACCGATAGTTCTCATCGCACCCCGCGACGATTGCATCGAGGTCGTCGAGGAGCAGAAGACGGACGGAGGATGCCGGAACGGCTCGCACCGCGTGGAGCGCATCCCACAACCGAGGCAGATCGCGTGGCAGCGCGTCAACACGCACGGTCGATGGCGCAGCAGCAAGCGCCGCAAGTGCCCCGGTTTTCCCCGACCGGGCAGCACCCACGATGAGCAGCGACCCCTGCTCGACCGGCCGATAGCGTGCCGGGTGCTGTGCCTGACGCTCCGGCAGATCGGCGAGCCCGAACGGGATGCTGTCATCTGGCGTGAGCGCTCCGAGAGTGTCACGCTCGATTTGCGCAGGTAACGGAGGCAGCCACGGGCGGCGCGGATGCGCGGCGGATGCCCATCGCCGACTCACGGCTCGAACGTCCGACTCCCGCGACCTCGCGACTTGAAACGGACGCGGCGATTCCCCGCCGGTCGATACCAGGGCTCGTCCTGCGGGCCGGGCGGGAAGACTCGCCGCGGCATCCGTGCCGAGAACCGCGACGCTGTCCGCGGCGGTAAGAACCCGAAGCAAGATCCGGAGGGCACAATTAGCCAGAATGCTGTCACGAACTACACCGGGCGGGCGCTGCGAGCACAACACCAGGTGCACGCCGAGCGATCGGCCCCGGGCCGCGATGTCGGCGAAGACCGAGTGCAGGCCGGCGTGGGTTTCCAGCAGCGCGGCATACTCATCGACCACGATGACCAGGCGCGGAAACGGCGGATCCCCATCCGGGTCGTCGATTGAGCGAAGCCCGCGCTCCCGCAGGAGTTCTTCGCGGTAGCGCAGCTCTGCGCCAAGGCTGGCGAGGGCCCGAAGTGTGTGCTCGGGATCCAGATCGGTCATCAGCCCGACGCAGTGTGGCAGGTCGCGCAGTGAGTCAAACGCGGCACCGCCCTTGAAATCGATGAACAGGAACGTCACAACCGACGGCGACCGCCCGGCAGCCATGGCAAGCACCCACGTACCGAGCAACTCGCTTTTTCCGCTTCCCGTCGTGCCACCGACGATCGCGTGCGGACCCTCGGCGACAAGATCGAGCACGAGGGGCCCGTCGTGGGTCGTTCCGACCACGGCCGACAGCCCGGCGTCGGAGTCCTGGCTCAGGTGTGAGAACTCGACCGTGTCGGGAACCACGCCGATCGCCAACCCCGACCTCACAGCGCTGGCGCGCAGGGACTTGGCCGCAGCCAGTGCGGACTCTGCCGAGACGAATTCGGGACGAAATGCCGACGGTTCGGATTCGCAGGCAGCCGTGCCGTCCTGTTTGACATCGACCCGAATCGCCGTTGACGAGGGCAGCCCCGCGCGCGAACCGGCGACGCCTACGGTCGCTGATATCCCATCCCCGATGAACACGACGATCCCCGACTCACCGCCACGATCTACGGGGTGGGGCAGTTCTGCGGTCCAGTCCCACTCGCTGGTCCCGGGCGACAATACCCGAAACGTCGCCGGGGAAAGGCGCGCCGCCAGTTGCAGTACGGTCGCGCGCGCGACGGCCGTCGCCAGAATGGGAGAGCCGACGAAGCCAATTCCGGATGCGGCATCCACAACGATCGGCGCGCCGGGAAGTCGAGCCGCATGGGACACCAGCGAGCCGAGACGGGGTTCCTGACTCGCATGGTCGACCGCACGCAGATCGAGGGCGCTGGCACACTCCCCCGCGCCGAGGCGCACGATTGTGCCGCTCTGGCTCGGACCCCATGGCACGGTCTCACTCGCGAGCGCCAAGCCGCGCGGGTGAGCGCGGTCGAGATCCGCGCGCTCGCCTTCGTGAGCGCGATCGACCTCGGCTCGTGCGTCAGCAAACTCCCGATCGAGCCGCGCCGCGTCTCGCCTACGACTTCCACGACGGTGGAGCAGCGAGTCCGCGGTGGTAGCCACCGCCACGACGGGCCCCAACAACGCGAATACGAGCGTGAACGCCGACCGGGTGACCGCGAAGAGCAGGACAGACGCGCCAATCGGGGCAAGTGTCGCGATCAGGGGAAACCGACGCGGTGCCGGCGCCTCCGGAACACGCGGCGCGAGAACGGATCGAGGCGGCGCGACCATCCTCCCACTTCAGCACGTGCCCGCCCCCACGCGAGCAAACGATCAACAGGACCTCCCACGCCGCCACCTCGTCGAGCTGGTCATCCGCTTAGGCGGGCGTCCGGGGCAACGAGCATCGCTGTGGAGTGTCATGCTTTTTTCAGGCCGGAGATGAGTACTTCAACGGCTGCCCGTGACTCCGATGCCCAAAGGGGACGGTCAGTGGCAGATCCGATGCCGTGGAGCACGATCATCACGGCACCCGGAGCAACGTCGTCACGGATGGCGCCGTCGGCGGCGGCGCGGGTCATCACGTCTGCCACGGTGTGCTCGAGCTCGCTCCCGCCGACGGTTTGGATTGCTGGATCGACAACGGCCGCGAGCGTCCGAGCGAGAGCTGCGTGCTCGACCATGTATCCGACGAAACCGCGCAGGAACGCGTCGAGGTTCTCGCCGGGTGCCCGCGTTGAGTCACGGGCCTGATCGCATAGCGCCGCCACCTCCCCCTCGTACACCGCCGCGGCCAACGCCTCCCGCGTGGGGAAATGCCGATAGAGCGTACCCACGCCCACGCCGGCGCGAGCCGCGAAGTCATCGAAACGAAACTGTTCGTCATGATCGAACGCCAACCGCGCGGCCGCCACAATGGCGTCCCGGTTACGACGGGCGTCGGCCCGCAACGCCCTTGATTCGCTCACGTGTCCTCCCGTTGACAACCGGAGATCGTCTCCATATTGTATTAAGTGGAGACAAGCTCCATCTTAGTTGAAGGGCTCGATATGCGTGTTCTAATGTTCGGCCGCGGCGTCATCGCGACGATCTACGGGCAGGTGCTTCACGCGGCCGGACACGACGTCGAGTTCTATGTCCGTCCGGGTCGCGCCGCCGAGTACGGCGAGGAAGTACGGATGGAGTTGATCGATGGGCGACGCTGGCCGCTCGGCAAGCGGGTACGCGAGTCATTCCGAACGTCATTGCGAGAATCTCTCACTCCGGAGGACGGGTTCGACCTGATCGTGCTCAGTATTGGGCATCATCAGCTCTCCGAGGCGGCGGCGTTTCTGGCTCCCCGGCTTGGCACTGCCACCGTGCTCGTGTTCGGCAACATATGGGAGGAGCCGCTTGCCGCAATCGCACCGCTTCCCGTCGATCAGGTAGTGTTCGGGTTCCCGGTCGCGGGCGGCGGTTTCGGGGACGATGGTGTACTGCACGGCGGCTTGCTCCGATCCGTCATTATCGGTGCGGCTGGCGCATCGCCGAGTCGGCGCGAGCTGGATGTGCGGGAAGCCTTCAGTCAGGCAGGTCTCGCTGTTCGCTTCGAGAAGGACATGCGCGGGTTCTTGTGGCTGCACTTCGTCTCCGACGCCGGCATGTTCGCCCAGGCGGTTCGGAGTGGGTCGCTGGCGAACATGATCGGGGACCGTCGCGCGCTGCGAGACGCGTTCTTGACGAGTCGGGAGTTGGTGCCCCTTCTGAAAGCTCGGGGTGTCAACCTTCGTCAGCACCCCGGCGCCACGTTGCCGTACCGGCTCCCCCGTCTGGTCGCCGCTATGTCAGCGTTGGCGACCGCCCTCATCCCGATCGCGCAGGTCAGCCTGGCCGCGCACACCGATCCAAACGCACCGGAACCGCGCGCGGTCCTCGAAGACACACTGCGCGAAGCCCGCAGGCGGGGAATCCCTGCCCCTCGCCTCGAATGGTAGGTCGGGGCGCTCGTTAACCCGGGTCAGCTGACCACGAAGAACTGCTCGCCGATGTCGACGCGCGTGCCACGAACAATTCGATAGCGCTTGCCCGCAACCAGGCGACGCGGTGCTGATTCGGGTTCGCGCACGACCGATCCATTGCCGGAGAAGCGGTCGCTGACCCAGAACGCGCCAGCCTCCTGGCCGAATTCGAGGTGTGTCTTCGATACCGACTTGCCCGGGTCGATGATGCTGACGAGCTGGTCGAAATACTCGCTTGGTTGGGGGGTCGGATTGCGTCCGAGAAGCCCACTGCCGTGAACCGTGACGCTCTCGCCCGTGCTGAATTGCAGCACGAATCGCTGTCCCGTTTCGCGGCGGGGAACGATGAGCGTCTGTTCGATTTCATCCGAGTCAAGGAATACGTCCGATCCGCGGTCGCCCCACGGGAACGGATCAGGGCGGGCCAAAGCTGCCGCAGCCGGGTCAACGGAATCTGATCGGGGCTTCGCTGCCTCAACGCGCTCTTCCTCGATGACCTCGGGCGGCAAATCCTGCTCGACCCCGGTGTCTCCCTCCGCGGAATTCGCGGGGGCATTCAGCTCGGTTTCGAGTTCGGGATACGAGCCATCCAACGGTTCGAGGATGACCGTGTCGCGACCGCGGACAATGGGCGCCCCGGCGGTCGGAGACGGTGATGCCGCATGGGCCCCGCCCGTCGCGGCAGGCATCGGCATTCCGCTGTCCGGATGCATGACCTCGGCCGCGCGCGTTCCGACCGCGCGACCGCACTCACCGCAGAACATCGCTCCGTACGGCAGCTCGGTTCCGCAGACCTCGCAGTTCACGACGAGCTCCCCTTCGGCTTGAACAAGTACGAGACACTATAACGGCCACCGCTCTGCCCCCGCAGGGAGCGAAGCGACAGCTGCGCCCGCAACCGCTCCCAGCGAGTCTTGCCTGCATCGAGTGCTGCCGTGAGCTCACCAACCGACCGCCACACCAGATCAACCTCGCCGGGATCCGGATCGCCTGGACCAAACGTCGCGCGGTCTGTCACCGCCGCAAGCACCGCAGAACGGGTGCCACCGACCGTCATCGCGACCTCGCTGCGCGTCGCGGCAACCGGCGGCTCGATGCCATGGTCGACCACCGAGTCCTCGAACTCCTGCCAGCCGCCGCTGATGCGACCGAGCGTGGTCGGAGCACTTCGGCGCAGCTTTCGACGTCGTGACTTTGCCAGCAGGATGACGAGGAATGGCGAAAGTACGACGACCACAGCGAGCAACACCCACGCCAGGACCTGGAGCACCGCGAACAGGCCAATGAGGAACTGGTTCGGCGGCGCAATCGAGTGCTGTTGCGAATCCGGATTCGGCTGAGGCACGTTCGGATTGGGGAGTGTTACGGGCGGAAGCACCACCGTCTGCGGCTGAGCAACCTGGTTCGGGTTCTTCGGCGGCACGGTCGGGATCGGTCGAGTGGGCGGATTGGGGTCGATCGTCACCCATCCGTACTGCGCGGTGTCTACCTCAATCCAGGCCGAAACGTCCTTGCCCTTGATTTCGCTCGTACCCGTACCCGTCGTCTGCGGCACAAAGCCCATGACGACGCGAGCCGGGAAGCCGAGCTGGCGAGCCATGAGCGCCGCCGTGACCGAGTACTGCTCGGCGTCGCCGACCATTCGCGTCGCGGTCAGCAACTGATTGATGCGTTCCACGGAATGACCGGATGCGCTGGATGCCTCCTTGCCGACGCCGTGACTCACGTAACCGTTCTTCTTCAGCGTTTCGATCATGGCGACGAGCTTTTCGCCCTGCGTGGTCGCCTTGCCGACGTAGCTGTTCAGAGCCGTGCTCAGTTCCGCGGGAAGCGTCGTGAGCGACGGCAGGTCGGCCGAACCGGCCACCGCGTTCTTGAGTGTGTTCAGACTTGGCTCGCTCGGAACGATCGCCGAAAGTGTGTAGCTGTCGCCGCTACCGAACTTGCCGAGGTCTACCGCGGTACCCGTTGTGTTGTTGTAGAAGAAATCCGACTGGAGCTTTGATGCATCCGGTCCGCTGAACGCGACTTTTTCGAGCTGTCCGACGGTCGGCAACCAGACACCGCTGTAATCCTGATTCGTCACGGTCAGCGAAATGTGCCTGCCCTTCACTCCTGCCTGGTCATACTCAAACGGCACTCGCGTGAAGGATCCCGATGCCGCATTGACTGCCGCACTTCCGACCGAGTACACGACGCCGTCGTAGGTGTCGAGGGTCGCGATCCGGATGCGCGAGTCCTTCGGCAGGCCGCGCACAGTGAGCAGGACGTCGCTGGTCTTGGGCTTCTCCCAGTAGGTTCGGAACCCGGAAAGCGGGCTCGCGTAGTTGCGGGGCTCGAATGGCTGGGTGATCGTCGTGCGAAGGACGGTTCGCGTCCCGCTCGGCGGCAGCGCGGCGGCCGCACCGATCGCGGTGCCCGCGGCCAGAACAAGGATCAGCACCGCGGCGAACAGGGTACGGAATCCGACGAATCTCGTGTCCGCGCGCACCTCGATCGGAGCATCCGAGTCGCGCCCGTGACTCGCCAGCAATCGAATCGCCGTCCTGCGCGAGTACCAGCGACGCCAGACGATCCAGAGCAGCAGGATCGCCAGCAGACCGAGGGATGACGCGATCGGCAGCGTCGGTGTCTGGGACCCGAAGGCGGTCGCAGTGAGGAAGAGGATGCCGGGCCCAACGACCGCGGCATCACCGAACCTGGTTCGCAGCGCGATCGACAGCGCAATGACGGTCAGCACCATGATGAGTGTGTAGAACGGCACGAGAAGCGCCTGGTACTGGCCGACCGGCAACGAAATCGTGAGCAGCTGTTTCCACCCGATGGCGACTCCGGAGACGAGGTCGGCCAGGCCGGACACCGACGGCAGAAGGCCTCGGATCGCTTCGGACGGGACCGCGAGTTGGACGCCAAACGCAACGAATGCGACAACCGTCGCACCCATCACGATGGGCGCCATCCATCGGAACACTGCACCAAGGATCGCGATGGCCGACGCGACAATCGTTGCGCCGACGATCATGATGATGAGACTCTCGCTGCGATAGATCGGCCAGAGTGCGAACGCCGAAATCGCCGTCGCCGCCCAGAGCAGCAGCGTGTTGACGGCGATGAATCCGGCCTTCGGGCGAGCCTTCACTACGCTGCCGCCGATCGAGCGAGCGAGCGCTGCAGGTCTTCGAGGTAGCCGATCGTGAGCACGCTGAGACCGGCGACGCGGCGAAGCCCCGGGATGGAATCAGGGTCGCACACGATAGCGACGACCTCGACGCCGACGGGGAACTTGGTGGATGCGCTCCTCAGCTCGCTTGCGGTCGCGCCAGAGCCGCAGACCAGGAACGCGACCGAAATACCGGCAACCTGTTCGGCCGCAACGCGCGCGACATCCGTGATCTTGAGAGCGGTTTCGGCACTCTCGACGACCGACAGGTCGTCGAGCAGCCGCGTGCGAGTGATCGTCGCAAGCGGTCGGACCTCGAGTACCTTGCGCTTGGCGAAGTCCGGTGTCGTTTCGCTCACGACGACCGAAATGTCCCGGGCGTCACGGATGGCCCGGACCCCGAGTGAGCCCGTCACGCTCACGCCCATTTCGAATTCCTCGTCGGTCGCATAGTCCGACCGGGCGAGGCTCTGCGCGATCACGATGTGACTGCGACGCGTCTCCTCGAATTGGCGCACCATGTATGTGCCGGTCTTGGCAGTCGACTTCCAGTGGATGTAGCGCCGCTCGTCCCCCGGCTGATATTCGCGCAGCGCGTGAAACGAAACATCGCTGTTCGTCAGATCGCGAGTCGCGCTGCCCTCGAGGTCATGCACGAACCCGGTGCTCGTCGACGGGATCGCAATGGTGCGCGGATGAACGAACAGTTCGGTCGACTGGGTCCAGACCAGCTCGCGACGGACGAGACCAATCGGGTCGGCGCGAATGGTGCGGACGGGGCCAACGCGCACGATGCCGCGCCGCGCGGTGGGAATCGGGAACTCGTGCACGAACTGGCCTTCACGACGAAGGCTCGGCATCGTGACCGCGGCGAGGCCCTCACCGACGGGAACCTCGATGGACGCCCCGAGAACTCGTCTCGGCCTCGGATTGGTCACGAGCACCTCTCCGGATGCCGGTTCCCCGACGACGACCCGCGAGTGTGCAACACGTAGTTCGATCGTCAGCGGATTGCGGCCGATGAGATAGATACCGGCGATCAGGATGAGCAGAACCGTCGCCCAGGCGAACGTGACGAGCTCGATCCAGTTGAACAGATAGCCGAATACGAACGCGAAAGGCATCGCGATCCCGATGGCCCAGCCGAGCGCGGTGACGACGGCACCGATCCGCCTTGCGATTCGAACGATCCGGTTTCGCGCGGTCGAAGAGATCCGAACGATCCAGACAATCGCATCGGCGAGAAATCCGGTCCGTGTGCCAACAATGCGCGTGCGCGCGTTGGTCAGGCCCTCGGTTCCGGTCGCCGACGTGTCGAACCGGGCGATGCTCTGGGTCGAGGTTCGACCCAGCCCGCGGTTCGAACGCTCGTGATCATTCCTGTCCGTCACACGGCTTGCCGATCGCTCGGCGGTGCAGTTTCGATGAGTAGCTGGCCGATAACGCTCTCGGCCGTCACTCCGTCGAACTCGGCCTCGGGGTCGAGCAACAGGCGATGCGCGAGAACGGGCTCGGCGAGCACCTTCACGTCGTCCGGGATGACGTAGTGGCGCCCATTTGCGGCAGCAAGCGTCTTGGCGGTTCGAATCAGCGCCAGGGCTCCGCGCACGCTAACGCCGAGACGAACCTCGACGGCCGAACGCGTGCCGTCAACGAGCCGCGAAACGTAGTCATTGATCGACGGATCGACATGAACCGTCCGGGCGAGCTTCGCAAGCGAAACCACCTCGGACGCCTTCACGATCTTGGGAACCTCGGTCTCGTGCGCCTTCTTGGTCGAGCCCTCGAGGATGCGCAGGGTCGATGCGTGATCCGGGTAACCGATGGATGCCTTCATCACGAAGCGGTCGAGCTGCGCCTCCGGCAGGCGGTAGGTTCCGGCCTGCTCGATGGGGTTCTGCGTCGCGATGACCATAAACGGCTCGCCGACGCCGTGCGAGATTCCGTCGACGGTGACGCGGCCTTCTTCCATGACTTCGAGGAGCGCGGCCTGGGTCTTCGGACTCGCGCGGTTGATCTCGTCGGCGAGCACGATATTCGCGAAAATCGGTCCGGGGTGGAACTCGAACGTGCTCGTGCGCTGGTCGTAGATGCTGACACCCGTGATGTCACCGGGCAGCAGGTCGGGTGTGAACTGGATGCGACTGGACGTGCCATTGACGGTTTCCGCCATGGCGCGGGCCAGCGACGTCTTGCCCGTACCGGGAAAGTCCTCGAGCAGCAGGTGCCCCTCACTGAGCAAAGCCGTGAAGCCGAGGCGAATCACGAAGGTCTTGCCAAGCAGTACCTGCTCGACGTTGGCTACCAGGCGGTTGAACGTTTCCGAGAACGTGCCAGCCTGCTCCGGAGTCATGGTCATTCGGGTCTCCTAGTCATAGTCAGTCCAGACGTACGTTCTCACATATTTGTGCCCATTCGCGGTAATCGTGATGGTCAACGGTGGGAAGTTCTCGCTGATCGCGTTCGTTTCCGTGGTCGCACACGATCCTGCACTGTCCGGGTCGAGCGTCTGGGCGCCGTTCCCGCAGTTGTAGGTGATCGAGCTGTAGGCGCCCATGGGCAGTCCGCTCGACCAGGTCCAGGTTCCGTCGACGGCCGGGCCAATGAGGTTGAACGGGTCGTGCGAGAAGCTGAGGCCGGGAAGATCGTTGTTCTCCACCGGAACGCCCAGGTGGAATGGCCCGGACCAGTTGTCGCTGCACTCGGTCGCGTCACCGTATTTCTCGCACGCCTTGACCTGAACCGAGATGTCGTTCCCATACTCGCTGTTGTTCGTTGTGGTCAGGAACTGCGCCGACGTCAGGTCAAGCGGACCGTAGACGCTGCCATCCACCGACCCCCCGCTCAGTTGGTACTCGAACGCGTTGTACGCCGTCGAGTCGCCGCTGCCGCCGATGGTCAGACCGGCGATCCTGAAGTCCCAGATGTTGGTGCCGTTCGCGCTCGGGCCGGAGCTGTCAATTGCCGTGACGGTACCGGGCGTTGGATGCGGTGTCAGCGAGACAATGTCGCTCGTTCCGCAGCCCATTGCGTTCGTCGCGAACACGATGAAGTCGTATTCGTCGTTTGCTGTCAGGCCGTTAAACGTGGTTGAGGTCGCGGTGCCGACATCGTTGCCGGTCGAGTCCGAGCAGGTTGGAGCGGTTGTCCCGGCACGGAATGCTGCGGCACGATAGTCCGTGATGGTCGCACCGTTGTCGTCGAACGCACCGGCCCACGACAGGCTCGCGGATGTTCCGCCGTCTCCGACCGTCGCCGCGGTGGGCGGATTGCTCACGACGTACAGCGGCGGCCCGGCCGGGAAGCCGGTGCCGGATGCGCTGTTCCAGTTGGCGAGCGCGGCGAAGGCCGAGTTCCTCGCGCTGACCGTGTAATTCACCGCCGAGCCGTTGGCAATTCCCCCGGCATCCACGACCTGGGCCTCGAGGGTGCCAGCGGGAATCGATCGTGGCGTGGTGCCATCCACACTGACGATGTACTCGGTAATCGGCGATCCACCGTTGTCCGCCGGTGCGTTCCAGGTGATGTCGAGGCCGTGATCGAGCGGCGCGGCGTTCAGACCGGTTGGCGCGCCGGGAATGATGTCGGACCAAATGGTGGTCGGATCTCCGGTCGAATCCGAAGTTCCAAGGGCATTCTTCGCCACCACGGAGAGATGAACGGAGTTCACGGGTCCATTGCCCGGCGTTGTTACCGTGCAGATCGAGCCCGAGCAGGACGTCGACGAGATGGCGGTTCCGCTGGTCGGGTCACTCTCGGTCACGGTGTAGCCGGTGATGGCCGAGTTGTTCGAGGATCCGGGATCCCAGTCAACGACTAGTGACCGGTCGCCGAAGCTGGTGACGTGAACGTTGGTCACCGGATCGGGACGGTCTTCGATCGAGATGGTGACATCGCCCCATACGTAGCGGGACGGATCGTTAGTCGCGTCCGCCACCTCGTACTGCAGGGACACATCCTGTGGTGCCGCGCTCGCGGAGACGCTCACGTTCAGCACACTGTCATCCGCGCTCGGCTGCACGCTAACCCCGTCCGGCAGGCTGCCGCCGTCCAGCCCGCGAATCGCGATCACGCGAAGTGGCGTGTTGGGGAAAGGGTTGGTCGCGTTGTCGTTCGCGAGCACGTCAATGGACGTTGATGCGCCCCGCTGGACTACTGCCGTGTCCGGCGCGGGTTGAGCCAGTGGCTTGGTCGATGGCACGACCACGAGCTGGATGGTGCCGGAAGTACCGATGGACGAGGAATCGCGCACGCCGATCGTCAGCTGCGCTGTCGTTCCGGTACTGGCGTCGTCATCGGCGCTGATCGTAAGCTGCTGCCCGCTCAGCTTGGTCGTGAATCCATCCGGCAGCGGCGCAATTTCGTTGTATGCCAACTCATCAAGATCGTTCTGGTACGGGTAGTTCGTGAGCTTGACCAGGTTGATTTCCCGGTTGGATCCGGGTTCGAAGTCGATCTCGCCCCCGGTGAACACCGGTGGCTGGTTGGTTTTCGGTAGCACCTTGATCGGCAGGACGAGGGTGGCCTTGCGGCCGTTCGGATCCGTCGCCGATGTGCCATCGGTCACTTCGAACGAGATGGATGCCGGGCCGAAATACTGCGGTGCCGAGGTGTATTGAAGTGTCTCGTTGTCCTGCACTAGCGAGCTGCCGTCCGCGTGGGTCGCGCTGACCGAGCTTGAATCGGTGAGCTGCACTTTCTTGCCCTGTGCCGCGATCACGTACTGGTTGAGCGGAATGATCAGTTTCTGGCCGCTGACCACACTGAGGGCGGGCGCGGTGCGGTCGAGCTGCGGTAGCGCATCATCCGTTCCCGGTACCCAGACAAAGGCATAGGTGAAGACGCTCGGATCGTCCGGATTCGCAACCTTGAACGGGATGATCTGGCTGTGTGCCGTGACCGTCACTCGGATGTGCTTCTTCGGTGTGATCTGCGCCGTCGCGCCGTAGCCCGCGTAAATCGAGAGGTCCAGGTCGCTGGATGGACCGTCGGCAAAGAAGACATTGGCCAGAACGTTCACGTCGACGCTCGTCCGGCCCTGGATGTCGTTGAGGGTCAGGACCGTGTCGCTCGCCACCGGAACGGCAAGCGGCGCCTTCGGATCGACCGTGACGCGGATGAACGCCGAGCTTTGCCCGCCGGTGTCATTCGCGATGGTGTAGATGACTCCGTACACGCCCGGTTTCGCCGGCGGCGTGACATTCACGATGTTGCCAACGACTTTTGCTTTCGTCACGTGGTCATTGGGCTCTACCGAGACAACGTGGAGGGGGCTGCCATCCGGATCAGAATCATTAGCGAGCACCTGGACCGAGACCGTTACTCCCGGCCGAACCGTGACCGTGTCGAGCGCCGCAACGGGGTTCGGTGAGCCCGACGGTTTCGCAGCGATGCCGACACGCACGGTTCCCGTTGCGCGCGCGCCCAGCGCGTCGATCACGCCATAGGTAAACGTGTCCGTCCCACTCGAGTAGTCACCGGCTTGATAGGTGATCGTGTTCTGGCCGACTCCGATGACGTTGCCCTTCTCCGGGCTGGTCTCCTGGCCGAGAAGCTGTACCGTGTCGCCGTCCGGATCGATTCCCGACAGCGGAACGTTGATTGTGACCGTGCCACCGGCGAGCACACGCGCGGTGAGCGTCTGGGGCACCGGCGGATTGTTGGACTGCAGGTCCACCTGGCGCACCGCGATCTTGACCTGTGCTCTCGCTGTCTGACCATCGGGGCCCGCGACCGCATACACCGCGGTGTAGTTGCCCGGCCTGGATGGTGCGAGGTAGCGCAGAACCGTCCCCGAAACGAAGAGGAGGCCCGCATTGGCCGGTACGTTCTGCGGCAGGGTCTGAACAAGGGTGAGCGGATCGCCATCCGGGTCAACGTCATTGGCGAGCACGGGGATGTCGATGGCCGCCCCCGCCCGCACGGTAATTGAATCCGGATTCGCAATCGGCGGCTGTAACCGCTTCGGCGTCGGAATCTCGATGACAGTGATGGTTCCCGTTGCATCCGCCAAGCCATTGGTGATCGTGTATGTGAAGGTCACCGGCGCGTCGAGCGGCCGGGAGAGGATGACGCGCACCGTGCGCTCATCCCGTACTTCTACGGCGATGCCGGTTGAGGCCGCAGGCGGTGTCACCCTGGTGACCAGCAGGACCCCACCGGACGGATCGATGTCGGAGTCAGCGACATCCACGCTGGCAGCGCTGAGCGGCTGCACGAAGATGGTCTTCGGGATCGTGATCGGTTTGGTGTTGCTCTCCGGCGGGGCGACGACGTCGACCCGGACAACACCCGTCGCGGAAACCGTACCGTCGGTGACGACATAGGTCAGGTAGTGCGTCCCCACCGACGTGCTCTCGAACTGGAACGTACCGGCGTCGAAGCTCGGCGTCACCGTGACGTTCGCCTTCGCGGGAACGTTGTTGAGCCGGATCACTCCGCTCCCGCCGCGCACGTGGTCGAGCGGCGAGATCGTGAGCGGCGAACCCGATGTCGCAACTTCCATGAAGGGGTCCGCGATGATCGGTACCTTGCCGACGGCCTTGACGGTAACGGCCAGCGTCCCCGTCGTGACCGCTTTGCCGTCCGACACCGTCACTGTGATCGTCTTGATGCCGGTTGTGGTTCCCCCGTCGGAATAGGTGACGTTTCCATCCGGAGTGAACGTCACGGCATCTGGAGAGTTGACCGATGCGGAGGTGACATAGAGCGGATCGCCGTCCGGATCCTCCCAATCGCCGAGGATCTGCGTCGTGACTCTGCCACCGCTCACGACCGTCGTCTTGCTCGTTCGCATCTGCCGGGGCGGCGAATTTTCGCCGGGACTACGAACCGTGACCGTGACCGTCGCCGTCGCAGATCCCCCGCGACCATCACTGATCGTGTAGCGGAACGCCACCATCCCGCTCGCGCTCGCGTCGAGCGTTATCTGCAACTCCTGGCGGTTGTTGATGAGATCGACGTGACCGAGCTTCGGGTTAATGCCGGTGTCGCTGGTGATGACGAGCACATCCCCGTTGGGGTCGTAATCGTTCATGAGGACAGGCAAAAGGCTTGTGCGTCCCGGCCGTGCCCCCAGGTTGTCGTCGACGGCGACCGGCGGAACCTGCTGTCGATCGACCTGGGGAGGAGTGTCTTCGTTCTGCTCCTGGTGGTGCTGCTGCTGATCCTTGGGCGTGATCAGGTCGTTCCAGTTGTTGATCAGCTGGCCGTGGTCCTGAACCGCCCATGTCTTGCCGGAATGCGAGTCGTTCAGCACGACGCGGTTACCGTTCGAGCGCAGGTCGAATTTCATGCCCGAGGTGGTCTGTGACAGCGGCATGATCGATCCCGAGATTGGTCCTGAACCGCAGGAGCGCCACGCGCTTCCGCCCGTCCAGGCCCCGAAATTACAGCCGTTCGCGGCAAGCGGACGAGCGGCAACACCACTCTGACCGCGCACCAGCGTCGTCGTGGTCCCGCCGCCGATCGGCATGCTGACCAGTCCGGCGCTGCCCGCCACCAGAATCCGATCACCCCTCGAACTGGCCTCCTGCAACGCGGGCGAATCGGCAGCGACTGTTCCACGGAGGCTGACGCTCGCACCGGAAACGTACACGCGCTTGGTCGTGCCGTCCAGAACGGCCCATTGCCCGTCGATGGATGTCACAGACAGCGTGTCTTTTGACGACAGGTTGAGGGTGGCACTGGATGCGACGGCATCGGAGTTGTCCGGCTCGATCCGCACCACGCGTTTGGCCTTCGGCGAGTAGACGTACATCACGCCGGCGTCGTCCATGCTCGCAACGGCATCCGCGCCGAGGCTCAGCGTGGGCGCCGACTGCGAATTGAAGTTGGTGATCTGGCCGATGGGCGTGATCCACATCTGTCCCGTGGCCTCGGCAAGGATCACGACGTTGTCCTGCGATAGGAACACCTGGGGCTGGTTCGGCGGAAGCGGCACCGTCTGCGTCACCGTCGAGGTTGCGGGGTCAACGAGCTCGAGCTTGCTGTCGGAGTTGTCGACCAACATGACCGTGCCGCCCTGCTGCAGAACATTCAGGTCACTGCCCGTGGTCGGGACAACGCTGTTGAGCTGGCGCACGACCGTGTTGGCTCGCCCGATGGCCTGCTGCGTGCCGTTGGCAACCCACACCGACGAGTCGTTGAGGTTGAGTTGCTGCGCCGTGTACCCGCTCGAAACGAGCGCGAAAGTTGTCACCAGCGCCGCAACAACGACTCCGCCGGCAATGGTGAGGATCAGCGATCGGGATTTAAGGAACCACCGTTTGAGCATTGTGGTGCATCACCCCCCGACGTCCACACACTTCTGGGCGCTCGGCGTCCCCAGTTTGCCGTCGCGATTGACTGTCACGACGATACAGACGTGCTCGCCCGCCGTGGCGTCAACGACGAAGGTGTTCGCCTGCTGCACGCTTGTGTCGCTGTCGCTCGTCGTGATCGCATATTCGTCCTGCGTCGCGAGACCAGGATCCGACCAGGAGAACTTGACCGTTGTGCCGGCGACCTGCGCCTTGATGTTGGACACAACGGGAATGCCGCCGCTGGCGTTGATGATCACGATGAGCGCCGTGATGCCCAACGCGAGCGCAAGGATGCCGACGGCAATGAGACCGCCGATCAACGCGCGCATCCTGCCGCTGGGCTGGGGCCTCGCGGTATTCGAGTGAGCGCCGGCCGAGTCTTTCACCATCGTGCCGACCGAGCTGTACTGGCCGTCGAGCCGACGACGACGACGACGTGCCTGACTGGCCGGCACCAGAGCGCCAGCAACGCCACGAACGCGCGTCTTGTCCTCGAGGTCCGAGACGGTGGCGAGCGCCCAATCGTCCATCGCAACCTCGATTGGAGTTTGCGGGACACCCAGCTCGGTCTCGATCGACTGGAACGATCGCACGAGCTCAAGCACCGTCGCGGGACGGTTCTTCGGGTTGCGCGACATGGCCGACGCGAGCAGTTTCTCGAGGCTCGCCGGGACATCCGCCCGGGCAATCGGCTGTGGTTTTGCCCGGTTGATGCGTGAGATCAGGTCGGTCGACTTATTGGAGTCACCCGGGACTTCGAACGGCGAGCGTCCCGCGAGCAGCGAATATACGGTCGCGGCCAGTGACCAGACTTCTGACTGGACCGAGCCCGGCGTTTCATCCATGAGCACTTCGGGTGCCGACCACGGAATCGACATACCAACGGTGTCCTGCTCTTTCGACTCGGCAACCGTCGCGGCAATGCCGAAGTCAGCGAGCACGGGATGTCCGTACGCGGTCATCAGGATGTTGCTCGGCTTGATGTCGCGATGCAGCACTCCGGCCCGATGAGCCGTCTCGATCGCGCTGCCAATCTTGACCGCAATCCGCAGCACCTCGGGGACCGGGATGCGCTCCGATCGATATCGACCGCTCAGCGCGGAAGAGCACAACTCCATGACCAGGTATGGCCGACCGTCGGACGAAACGCTCGCCTCGTATACGGTCAGGATCGACGGATGCGAGGACAGCTGGGCCATGAGATTCGCCTCGGCCTGAAACATCTGCCTGACCTGGTCGTTGACGACCTCTGACAGCATGACCTTGACGGCGACCTGACGACGTGGCATGTTCTGCTCGTACAGGAAAACGTCGGCAAACCCACCCGATCCCAGCACGTGGACGTGCGAGAAGCCGGGTAGCACGGGTGGTTGCGAAGGCAAACGGCGCGCCACAGTACCCCCTCGCGGATCGACGGACTTGTCAAGTCTAGGTAGAGAAACCGGGGTTAAACGGTCCTTCCCCCAGAACGGGGGGCGGTCGAGTTAAACTCATATTCGGTCGGCGCTGCATCCACGTCGAGCACAATCGTCGTCACGTTGTCACGACCGCCCGCGGCGAGCGCGGCATCGACGAGCGCATGCGCGGTGTCCCGCGCCGGCATTCCGGCGCCCAGAATCTGCTGGAGTCGGTCATCGCTGACCTCTTTCGTCAGGCCGTCTGAGCAGATCATGAGGCGGAAACCTGGACGAAGCGGCAGCATCCAATAATCCGCGGTTGGCGGCATGTTGAAGCCCACCGCCCGCGTGATTACGTTGCTGTCCGGGTGGTGCTCGGCCTGGGCGCGATCGATGAGCCCGGAATCGACCATTTCCTGGACAACGGAGTGGTCGACCGTCACCTGATGCAACTCACCGCGCTCGAACTGGTAGACCCGCGAATCACCGATGTTGAAGACCGCAAAGTATGGTTCGCCGCCCTGCAACGTGAGGACAACACCCGTCACTGTGGTCCCAACGCCCAGCTCGCTGCCCTCGCCGACGAGCTCGATGTCATTGGTCGCTCGCTCGAGCGCGCGATCCACCGCTGCGGTCGTCGCGAAGCCGTCCTGAATTACCTCGGCCAGACGAGTGACGACAGCGGCGCTCGCGAGGTCGCCAGCGGAATGTCCGCCCATCCCGTCCGCGACCGCGAAGACCGGCGACTGTGCGACGTAGCTGTCTTCGTTCGCGCTGCGTCGATGGCCCTGGTCCGTTGCAGCGGCCCAGGTAAGGCGGATGATCGCCTCGGGTCGGTCCGGCATCGCAAGCTCAAAGCTGGCGATGCTTCCACCGATTTCGGTCAATTACGGGCCTTCCGTGGGAGGTGTCGTCGCGTCGGGCGCCGGTCGAGTGTCCTGCGGGAGGATCTCGATCACGTTGCCATCCCCAATATCCACCAGAGTGCCCGGGGTTGCGACGACCGACTCGCCCTGACGCAGCTTTCGCGGCTGTCCGCCCGGCGGAAACACGATCGAGCCGTTCGTCGACCGCATGTCAGTGAGCACAACGGATGCCCCCAGCTGACGTAACTCGACGTGTGTGCTCGAGACTTCCTGGCGCGGCGACGGCACGCGAACCAGGCGAGGCATCTGGCCATAAATGATCCGCGGGCTGCTGGGACGGCGACCGACGTATGAGACGGCGTCCAGCCAGACGACGGTGCGCCCGATCCGGAACCGATAGAACTGCTGGCCGGCGGACGTCGCGGCGTCGTACTCGCTCGGTGTGTACGGGCGGGTCGAGACATCCTCGGCTGGCGGTGCCGGCTCCGCCGTCAGCTCGATCCCGGACGGTTCCTCGAAAACCTGCCTGCGCGGCGGCTCGACGAGCGGCGGGGGCGAGCTGACCTGTACCTCGCGGGCGGTGAGGTTCGTGTCATCCAGATCCCCGAGCGGCGAAAGCACCGGGCGTATCATCGGGCGCCGCGGCACCGTGATGGTCTCGTCCAGTTCGTCCAGATCGTCGTCCACTCTGTCGATTATCCGCCGAATCCTCACCTGCGCGGTGGTTTGTTAGCGGCGCGGGCTTCATCGAGGGCGCGTGGCCAACAAACTCGGGCATTGCCCACCTAATTCAGGAGGGTGTGTTACTCGGCCGCTCCAAACCGATCACAGAGGTTGCCAGTAGTACACATTGGTCACACCAACTCCTGAGTTATCGACCGAGGCTCCTGAGAAAGAGGAGGGCCACCCAGCCGACGAAAAGACGCTCGTGCTGTGCTCGTTTCGTGATGTCGCCCATCGGCGCTCGTTTCGTGATGTCGCCATCGGTGCTACTCGCCGATGTACGACATCACGTGTTTGATTCGCGTGTAGTCGTCGAAGCCGTAACCGGAGAGGTCCTTGCCGTAGCCCGAGTGCTTGAAACCACCGTGGGGCATCTCGGCGACGAGCGGGATGTGGGTGTTGATCCACACGCATCCGAAGTCGAGGCGCTTGGCGAAACGCATCGCGCGGCCGTGATCCCTGGTCCAGACGCTTGATGAGAGGCCGTACTGCACGCCGTTCGCCCACTCCAGCGCCTGCTTCTCGTCGGTGAACTTCTGCACGGTGATGACCGGCCCGAAGATTTCGTTCTGGATGGCATCATCCGTCTGCTTGAGGCCCGAGACAACCGTGGCCTCGTAGAAGTAGCCGCTCGTGCCCTGACGGTGACCGCCCAGCTCGACCTTCGCGTTCGATGGAAGCGCTTCGATGATCCCGCTGACCCGCTCGAGCTGGTTCGCGTTATTGACCGGGCCGAACAGGATGTCGTCGCGATCCGGCATCCCGGTCTTCGCGTTCGCCTTCGCCCACTTCACCATCTCGGCGACGAACTCGTCGTGCACGTTCGCGTGCACGAGCACGCGGGTCGCGGCCGTGCAGTCCTGCCCGGCGTTGAAATACCCTGCCGTACCGATACCGGCAACCGCAGCCTCAATGTCGGCGTCGTCAAAGACAATCACGGGCGCCTTGCCTCCGAGTTCGAGGTGAACCCTCTTGAGGTCTGTGGATGCCGCCTTCGCGACCTCCATGCCGGCGCGCACCGACCCAGTGATCGAGACCATCTGCGGAATTCTGTGTTCGATCATCGCGGCGCCGGTGGTGCGGTCGCCGGTGATGACGTTGACGACGCCCTTCGGCAGAAATTCCGCACAAATCTCCGCGAGCAGCAGCGTCGACGACGGCGTCGTGTCGCTCGGCTTCAGCACCGTCGTGTTTCCGGCGGCGATGGCGGGCGCAAATTTCCATACCGCCATATTGAGCGGATAGTTCCACGGAGTGACCTGGCCGACGACGCCGATCGGCTCTCGGCGGACCATGGACGTGTGATCCTTCATGTACTCGCCCGCCGACTTACCCTCCAGGTTGCGAGCAGCGCCAGCAAAGAAGCGGATCTGGTCGACCGAAAGAAGGATCTCGTCGTCGACGAGACTGGCGCGCGGCTTGCCGGTGTCCTTGGATTCGAGGTCCGCAAATTCCTCGGCGCGCGCCTCCATGGCGTCCGCGATTCGGAAGAGCGCGAGCTGTCGTTCGGCCGGGATGCTTTCGCCCCAGGTCTCGAAGGCGTCGGCGGCGGCGCGAAAGGCCGTGTCGACATCCTTCTTGGATGAAATGGGCGACGAACCGTAGCTTGCCTCGGTCGCCGGATCGATCAGGTCGAAGGACCCGTCTGCCGTTGCCGAAACATACTCGCCGTTGATGAAGTTTCGAATGGGGGCTGTACTCATAACTCCACACTACTGAGATCATTTTGCGGCCTCTAGCCCGCAGGCTGCGGATTTCCGCCGTTTAAACCTGACAATGATGCGGATTCGCTTGTAGAGCGGCACGCGCGCTGACAGAATCGAATCATGAGCCCTCAGAGTCGAACGGGAGCAGGCAAGCCGACGCAGCTCGACGATGTGTCGAAAGCCATCATCGAGCAGCTACAGAGCGACGGCCGTCGCTCGTACGCCGAAATCGGCAAAGCGGTTGGCCTCAGCGAGGCCGCGGTACGCCAGCGTGTGCAGAAACTGACCGATTCCGGCGTCATGCAGGTGGTCGCCGTCACTGACCCGATGCAGCTCGGTTTCTACCGCCAGGCCATGATCGGGCTGCGGGTCTCCGGGGACACGACCGTGGTCGCGGATGCGCTCGGCAAGCTGGATGCGGTCGACTACGTCGTTCTCACCGCCGGAAGCTTCGACATCCTCGCGGAGATCGTCTGCGAGAACGACGACGACCTGATCGAGTTGCTCAACAAACAGATTCGTGCGATCCCCGGCGTGCAATCCACCGAAACGTTCGTGTACCTCAAGCTGCAAAAGCAGTTCTACAACTGGGGCACACGGTAAGGAAAAGAAGAATGACAACGACAGAGCAAGCCGTACCGACGACGAAGTTCGATGACAAGGACCTGCAGCAGAAGGCCAAGGACCACCTCTGGATGCACTTCTCACGGCAGTCCGTGATGGAAGAGTCCGGCGTCCCGATCATCGTTCGCGGCGAGGGACACCACATCTGGGATTCGAAGGGCAAGCGCTACTTTGACGGCCTGTCCGGCCTCTTCGTTGTCAACGCCGGTCACGGCCGCAAGCGCCTCGCCGAGGTCGCAGCGCGGCAGGCCGAGGAGCTCGCGTTCTTCCCCATCTGGTCGTACGCGCATCCGAACGCCATCGAGCTGGCCGATCGCCTGGCGTCATACGCTCCCGGCGATCTCAACCGGGTTTTCTTCTCCACCGGCGGCGGCGAGGCAGTCGAGACGGCATTCAAGCTCGCCAAGTACTACTGGAAGCTGCAGGGCCGCCCGACCAAGCACAAGGTCATCTCGCGCGCCGTCGCCTATCACGGCACTCCGCAGGGCGCCCTGGCCATCACGGGCATCCCCGCGATGAAGGAGATGTTCGAGCCGGTAACCCCCGGCGGGTTCCGCGTCCCGAACACCAACTACTACCGCGCGGATGACATGGGCTTTTCGGGAACACCTGAGCAGTTCGGACAGTGGGCGGCGAACCGGATCGAAGAGATGATCCAGTTCGAGGGTCCCGAGACCGTTGCGGCGATCTTCCTTGAGCCGGTGCAGAACAGTGGCGGATGCTTCCCGCCGCCTCCCGGATACTTCAAGCGCGTGCGTGAAATCTGCGACCAGTACGACGTGCTGCTCGTCGCGGACGAGGTCATCACGGGCTTCGGTCGCATCGGAAACTTCTTCGCCTCGACCACATACGGGTTCCAGCCCGACATGATTACCTGCGCGAAGGGTATGACAAGCGGCTACTCCCCCATCGGCGCGACGATCATCAGCGACCGCATCTACGAGCCGTTCAAGCACGGGTCGACGTCGTTCTACCACGGGTACACCTTCGCGGGACATCCGGTCTCGTCGGCTGTTGCGCTCGCGAACCTCGACATTTTCGAGGAGGAGAAGCTCAACGAGAACGTGCAGAAGAACTCCCCGCTGTTCCGGGCAGCGCTCGAGCGACTGAACGACCTGCCGATCGTCGGCGACGTTCGGGGCGACGGATACTTCTTCGGGATCGAACTGGTCAAGGACAAGACGACCAAAGAGACGTTCAACGACGATGAGTCGGAGCGACTGCTTCGGGGCTTCCTCTCGAAGGCACTCTTCGATGCCGGGCTCTACTGCCGCGCCGATGACCGGGGCGACCCCGTCATCCAGCTCGCGCCCCCGCTGACCATCGGCCCGGCCGAGTTCGACGAGATCGAAGGCATCCTGCGTGGAGTTCTCACGGAAGCCTGGACTCGTCTCTAACATTTGCGCGAGTTGCCCACTTCTGCGGTATTAGCGCGCTCTAAATCGACGTTTGTGGGCAACTCGCGAATGGACTACCGCAGTTTGAGCTTCTGGCACGAGACCGTGCCGGACGATCTGACGCCCCGTGCGCCGCTACCCGGAGACGTCTCGGCCGACGTTGCCATCGTGGGCGGCGGCCTGACCGGCCTTTGGACGGCGTACTACCTCCTGAAGGCCGACCCCAAGCTGCGGGTCGTGGTGCTCGAAAAGGAGATCGCTGGATTCGGGGCATCCGGACGCAATGGCGGATGGTGCAGCGCCCTGTTCCCTCGGTCTACCGCATCACTCGAGAAGCAACACGGCCTCGAGGCTGCTCTGGCGATGCGGCGAGCGATGATCGCGACAGTGGATGAGGTCGCGAGAGTCACCACGCTCGAAAACATCGACTGCGACTTCGTGAAGGGTGGCACGATCGCGTTCGCCCGGGATCCCGTACAGGCTCGTGCGGCGGATGCCGAGGTCGCGGAGGCCGCACACTACGGCGTCGATCCGCTGCAACGACGCGAGACTTCCGTGTTCGACCCGAACTGTGCTCGAGTGCATCCCGCGAAGCTTGTTCGCGGGATTGCTCGCGTCGTCGAGAAACTCGGCGGCGCGATCTACGAGCAGACCGAGGTCACCGGCTGGACATCCGGCGCGGTTCGAACAACTCGCGGCACCGCAACGGCCGCAACCGTCGTCATCGCGCTCGAGGGCTACGGCGCGACGCTGCCACAGACTCATCGCCGCGTGCTCCCCCTGTACTCGCTGATGATCGCCACGGAGCCACTGGATGACGCGACCTGGGACACGATCGGCATCGAGCACGGGCAGACGTTCACCGACTTCCGCCATCTGCTCATCTACGGGCAGCGAACCGCGGATAACCGATTCGCGTTCGGCGGTCGAGGTGCTAGGTATCACTGGGGCAGCACCATCCGCCCGCGCTACGATCGCGATGCTCGCGTGTTCGGGCACCTTAAACGCGGCCTCGATGCCCTTTTCCCCGAGGCCGCCGGAGCAGCGGTGACGCATTCCTGGGGCGGCCCGCTCGGGGTCCCGCGCGACTGGCACGCCGGCGTCTCGTTCGATGCCGGATCCCGGATCGCGACGGCCGGCGGCTACGTTGGCGACGGCCTCAGCACCACCAACATCGCCGGACGAACGCTCGCCGATCTGATCCGGGGCGCCGAAACCGAGCTCACCGCACTGCCGTGGGTCGGTCATCGTTCACCCGATTGGGAGGTCGAGCCGCTTCGTTTCGTCGGCGCCAATCTCGGGATGGCCGCGATGGAGACCGCCGATGTCGAGGAGCGCGTCACTCACCGCGCATCCCTCGCCGCCAAGTTGATGGGCCCCCTGGTCGGCCACTGAGTTCGCTCGCCGCCCTTCGGCAAGCTCACAGACCGGAGCGGGAATAGATCCGCCACAGCACGAGTTGTTGGTGACATGACAACAACTGCACTTCATCCCAAGTACCTCGTCGGCACCTGGAAACTCGAGCCGGTTCACTCCGAGATCTCGTTCCAGGTTCGCCACCTCGCCATCAGCAAGGTGCGCGGCAAGTTCGAAAACTTCGATGTCACCATTGTGACGGCCGAGGATCCCAAGGACTCGACCATCGAGGCATCCATCGACGTGTCATCCGTGAACACCGGCCAGGAAGCCCGCGATAACCACCTGCGCTCGAGCGACTTCTTCCTGGTTGAGGAGCACCCGCACATCCTCTTCAAAGCGACCGGCGAGAACATCCAGATCGACGGCGAGGACTTCACGATCACCGGCGACCTCACCCTGCGTGGCGTCACTCTCCCCGTCACCCTCAAGGGTGAACTGGGCGGCGTAATCGACGACCCTTACGGTAATGTCCGCGCCGGAGCGACCGCGTCGACGAAGATCAACCGCCAGGACTTCGGCGTCAGCTGGAACGCTGCCCTCGAGGCCGGTGGATTCACGCTCGGCGACGACGTGACGATCACTCTCGAACTGCAGGTCGTACTGCAGAAGTAGTTTCCGCCTCCGCTGAAAGGCCCCGTCCGGCTGTGCCGACGGGGCCTTTCGCGTGCTGCTAGCATTTCGACCGGCGAGGGGAATTACGAGTGAAACCCAAATATCGCGGCGCCATCGTCGCACTGAGCGTAGGCCTCGTTGTTGCCATCGCGTATTACGGCGCTATCGGATATCTCGTATTCAATCCGCAGCGGATCGTGGACCAGGCTCGAGTCTGGGCCTTCACCCCGACCGCGGCCGTCAAGGAGCAAGTCAGCCGCGACGACATGACGGCGGAGGGTAAGTTCCTCTACCTGTCCGCACATCCCAAGGTCGAGTCGAAACGCGAGTTCAACCAGACCTGCAGCGCTGTTACCACCGACACGAGCATCCTCGGCTGCTACATCGAGTCGACAAAGCGCATCTACCTGTACCACGAGACGGATGCTCGCCTCGACGGTACCGAGGAGATGATGGCAGCGCACGAGATGCTCCGAGCGGCCTGGGATCGCATGTCGGCAGCGCAGCAGAAGGCCCTGGTCGGCCCGCTTCATCTCGTCGAATCGACCAACGACGACACGACCATCGACTTGGCCGGCCGGATGAAGGAAATCCGCAAGGATGATCCGAAGGATGCGGACGCCGAGCTCTATGCCATCGTTGGCAGCGAGGTCCCGAGCCTCAGCAAAGTGCTCGAGACCAACTACGCGCAGTACCTCGCCAAGCGCGATACGGTGACCACGCTCAGCGCGCACTCGCGCGCGTATCTCGTCGCGTTGCAGAAGAAGATCACGACTCTCGCAGCCACGATGACGGACCTGAAGAAAACGGTCGACGTGGAGCGCACGTCATTCAACGCAGCCGCAGCGAAGCTGAAGTCGGATGTCGTTGCGTTCAATGCACGTGCAAGCAGGATCGGCGGGTTCCCCAGCGAGGGAGCGTTCAACGTCGCCCGCCAGGCGCTTCTCAATCGAGAAAACGCGCTGAATGCGAAAGCGAAAGCAATCAACATTCAGATCGATACGTTCAACTCGGACCTGCCCAAGCTGGAGGCGTTGCTCAAGACAGCGGCCGGCCTGATCGAGAATCTCAATATCGACTTCGAGCCGTTGCCGAATGTCATCAGCACCTGATCGTGTTTGCCCCCGCAAGACGCGTTTGCCCCCGAACGGACGGGCGCAAACGTTCGCTGCGGGGGCAAACGGAGTCAGCTACTCGCCGATCGGGAAGATGAGCAGGGTGCTGCTTGCGGTCGCGACCAGTTTTCCCGACTCATCTGTCACTGTCGCATCGACGAACGCCGCACGGCGTCCCGGCTTCGTCACGGTGCCGACGGCGGTCAGTTTGCCGGAGGTCTTCAGCACCGGACGCAGGTAGTTCACCTTGATCTCGAGCGAGGTGTACGCCATTCCCTTGGGCAGCGTCGTCTGCGCCGCGCATCCGGCGACGGAGTCGAGCAGGGTGCACACCAACCCGCCGTGCACCGTGCCGATCGGGTTGTATTGCGATTCGTGTGGGACAACGGTGAAGGATGCGCGGCCCTCCGACGCCTCAGCGAGGTCGAATCCCATGAGCTTGGCGATGGGCGGCGGCGGGATGCGGCCATCGATGATCGCGTGCAGGTATTCGAGTCCCGACATGTCTTTCACCTGAGCCGCCCCGATCATCGGGTCTTCCCAGGTCACCGTTAGCGTGCGCTCGTGTGAATCAGTCATGGGTCAATTGTCGACCGCGGCGTTGCCCCGCTCGACTTCCCTGTTGGATTGCTCCAATTCGTTCCGCCGGGCACCGCACGATGTTTATTCGTTTACAGCTTCCACGGGAGCCGCAAACTGCGCTGCGTACAACTTCGCGTACGCACCGTTCGCGGCCAGCAGCTGCACGTGAGTTCCCTGCTCGACGATCGAGCCGTGCTCCATGACGAGGATGAGGTCGGCATCCCGAATCGTGGACAGCCGGTGCGCGATCACGAAGCTGGTGCGATCCTGTCG
>DATAZU010000003.1:0-63096 GCA_036271875.1 Galbitalea sp. | reverse complement strand
TGGCGAGCATCGTTCTTTTGGTAAAGTAGCTAAGCTGTTTCAGCCAATCCTCGATAGCTCAATTGGCAGAGCATCGCACTGTTAATGCGGCGGTTCTTGGTTCGAGTCCAAGTCGGGGAGCGATAGCCCCGGTCCTCCACGACCGGGGCTATTCCATTTGGTGGCGGCGTCCCTACCGCCGCCACGTCCCGGTCCTCCACGGCCGGGGCTATTCCATTTGGTGGCGGCGTTCTCACCGCTACTCCCGGGGGAGTACGCGTTCCGGTCCGGCGAGTGGATGCCCGGAGCTGCACCGCCCGCGTACGATCGAGTCATGCAATCGTCGGGACCGCGCTATGCCGGTTCGGCGCGCGGACTGGGCGGTCGAGCCGAGTGGCGCGGACCATGGATAGACGCGGAGCGGCGGCGCAATCACCCCGGTCGCTTGATTTTCCCCGTCATCTTCTCGCTGATCATTCAGCTGCCCTCGGTTTTCGTGACGTTAACGGCCGACCATCGCCCGGAGAGTCTCAACCTCGCGCCGATCGAGTTCTGGCCGTCGTTCGTGCTCGCCGTCATCGGTCCGCTTGCGCTGCTGCTATCCCGACGGTTCCCCGGACCCATCGTTGCCTTCGTCGCGGCGGCGGCCACCGCCGACCTCTTCGTCGCCGGGCCGAACAACGCGCCCGTGTACGTCGCGCTCGCCTTCGCCATCGTTCGCGCTATTTCCCGGGGTGCCAGGGTCTGGGCGTGGGTGTCCGTCGGTGCCGCCTGGATCATCAGTCTCGTCATCTCGCTGGTACTCGGCTCCGACTGGACTCCGTTTCGGATTGCCGCGACAACGCTCGGCATCCTGATTTGCATCGGCATCGGCGAATCCATGCGCACCCGTGCCGAGCGATTCGCCCAAATCGCCCGCATTCGCACCCAGCGCAGGCAGAGTGAGGTCCAGGCCGAGCGGGTGCGCATCGCGCGCGAGCTGCACGACGTACTCGCTCATTCGCTCAGCCAGATCAACGTGCAGGCCGGAGTCGGGCTGCACCTGATGGACAGCCAGCCGGAGAAAGCTCGGGATGCGTTGGCGAACATCAAAGAGACGAGCAAGTCCGCCCTCGACGAGGTGCGGTCGGTGCTCGGAGTTCTGCGTGCCGAGGGCGGCGACGAAGACGCGCCGCTCGTGCCGGAATCCGATCTCAGTCGGCTCGACTGGCTGGCGGCCTCCGTCAGTACGCAGGGCATCGAGGTGACCGTCACGGGGCGTCCCGCGAATGTTCCCCGGCCCACACAGCTCGCGATGTTCCGCATCGTGCAGGAATCGCTCACCAACATCGTGCGCCACGCCAAAGCGACGACGGCGAGCGTCGAGCTCTCCCAGGAAGCCGGTTTCTACATGGTGACGGTAACTGACAACGGATCCGCGCTGGCGCCAACCGGCGAGACCGAGGGCCGTGGCCTGCTTGGCATGCGTGAGCGCGCGGAATTGCTCGGCGGAACTCTCGAGGCGGGTCCCGTTCCGGGCGGTGGATTCAGGGTGATCGCGCGCATTCCGGTTCGATCAGAGGATGCCGCGTGATCCGGGTAGCGATCGCCGATGATCAGGGCCTCATTCGGGCGGGATTCCGAAGCCTGCTCGAGGCGGAGCCAGACATCGAGATCGTCGGCGAGGCGGGGACCGGCGCGGAAATCGTCCAGCTGGTGGGACGGGAGCGTCCCGACGTCGTCCTCATGGACATCCGGATGCCCGATGGCGACGGCCTCTGGGCGACCGAGCAAATCGTCGCGGACCCGAAGCTCGGCGGTACGCACATCGTCATCGTGACGACCTTCGAGCTCGACGAGTACGTCGGTCGGGCCATTCGCGCCGGAGCGAGTGGATTTCTGGTCAAGGACACCGAACCGGTCGAACTCATCCGCGCAGTTCGCGTGGTCGCCGGCGGAGATGCGCTGCTGAGCCCGAGCGTCACTCGACGCTTGCTCGAGCGGGTTGCGGTGGACTGGAAGGATGCTCCCGACACCAATCAGCTGCGCGCTCTCACCGATCGTGAACGTGAGGTTCTCGCCCTGGTCGGGCGCGGACTCACGAACGACGAGATCGGCCGTGAGTTGTTCCTCAGCCCGCTGACGGCCAAAACCCACGTCTCACGCATCATGTCCAAACTCGCTGCGCGAGACCGCGTGCAGCTCGTTGTCGTGGCGTACGAGACGGGTTTGGTCAAGGCGAGCTGGCTGTAGCCCGCCCATCCACAGCGGCGGCCGGCTTATCGGGCAGCCGCCGCGATGCGCTGGACACGCTCGGGGTCCGCGATGGCGTCGATCTCGATGACCAGGCCGTCCCGGACCGTGAATCCCATAATTGCGGTTGGCCAGCCTCCGACCAGCACGAGGACACCGGCGTTTCCACTCACCAGTACGGGCGCGAGTTCAGCGTCTGGGAGTGCAAAGCGCAGCGCCTGGCCGGCGATCGATGCCGCGCCGCGCACCAGCCGGTCGGTGTCGAGTCGCCGACCTCCAAAGTCGGAGCGAAGCACGGCATCCGGGTGCAGGATGGCGACCAAGCCGTTGAAGTCACCCTCTCGAGCGGCCAGGAAGAATGCGTCGACGGCCTCTCGCTGTCGTATCCGGTCGGTCTCGACGGGCGGCGGCAGTTCAGCACCCCGCACCCGGCGCCGAGCTCGGCTCGCGAGCTGCCTGGCGGATGCCGGCGTCCCGCCAACCAGCGGCGCGATCTCGCCGTAAGGGAAGTCGAACATGTCGTGCAGCACGAAGCTCAGGCGCTCGGTGGGGCTGAGCGTGCCCAGAACCACGAGCAGAGCAAGACTCACCGAGTCGGCCAGTATCGCCTCCTCATCGGGCATCCGTCGGCCGTCGCGGATCACGATCGGGTCCGGCAGGGAATCATCGAGAGTCGACTCTCGTCGATTCGACCTCGAGCGAAGCATGTTGAGGCATACTCGCGCTACGACCGTTGTCAGCCAGCCACCGAGGTTGTCGATGGCACCGGAGTCTGAGCCGCTCAGGCGCAGCCAGGCATCCTGTACGGCATCATCGGCGTCGCTCAGCGAGCCCAGCAACCGGTACGCGACTCCGCGCAGGCGAGGTCGTTGTTCCTCGAACCGGCTGGCAAGCCATTCGCTATCGGTCATTCCCTCCATTGTGGGGCCGCTCACCGGTGATTTTCGAGGGCAGACGGTACGTGTTGGCATGACGGCCTTTCGAGCTGGGTCATTGAATTGGTCTCTCTTCTATGACCCGCGAGCTACCGAATACGTGACGGGCCGGGTGTATCCGGGCGCCGCGGAATGCTCTCCCGGGAGTACGCGGATAACTCCGCCGGGCAGATTCCGGATGTGTCGCGCGCGGCGAGTCTGTATGTACGAGGTTCCGCCGGAGTCTCGAAGTCAAGAAAAGGACATCATCGTGTTGACATCGCTCGCCCTAGTCGCTCCCGCGTTTCACGGGGCGGCATTCTTTCCGTTCTTCATTCTCGGACCGATCTTCTGGTTCGTCATCGTTGTGGTGGTGATCGTGCTCATCGCAACGGGTCGTCGTCGCCGTATGGCTCGCTGGGGTGCATGGGGTCACGGCGGATTCGGTCCATGGGGCAACGGCGCGCGCAGCGCCGAGAGCACCCTCGCCGAGCGTTTCGCGCAGGGCGACATCGACGAGAAGGAATACCGCGCTCGTCTCGAGGTGCTGCGCGCCAACAACGGTCCGGTTCCGCCGACCGCAAAGTAGCGCAGCTCCGCCCAGAACACGGTTCCCTCGGCCAACGGGCCAGGGGAACCGGCGTTTAAGCCTCAGGCGTCAACGTCGTCAACGCCGGGCGTCCAGCTTTCGCCGGGGACACCCCATCCGTTTTTCTTCACGACCTTCGCAATCGCCTTGGCGTGGGGAAGCGCGAGCCGGTCTGCATAGAGGATGCCGTCGAGGTGGTCGTACTCGTGCTGGAAGATCCGTGCGAGCCAGCCGTCCGCCTCGATTTCGACCTTGGAGCGATCCAGCTCGGTAGCGCGAAGATAGGCGCGCGCCCCCCTGCGGAGGGGAAACCTCTCGCCCGGGAGCGATAGGCATCCCTCGGACTCGGTTTCCTCGTCCGCGTCGCCGATTGGCGCGGGCGTAATCCACAACTCGGGATTGATGGCCGTTCCGCGCCAGAGCTTGCCGGCATCATCTGCCCAGTTGTAGACGAAAATGCGAAGCGGAACGCCAACCTGGGGAGCCGCGAGACCGACTCCGGGAGCGGCCTCCATGGTGTCGAACATGTCGGCAACAAGTGTGCGCAGTGACTTGTCGAACTTCGTCACGGTTAGAGCGCGGGAATGCAGCGTGGGATCCCCGCTGATCCGAATGGGGAGAACGGCCATTTAGAAAGATTATCGGGCCACAGATGCCGCTGCCTTCTCGTCAAAGGGCGCCTGCAATAGCCTTTGGCCATGCCCATCACGAGTAAGTACCGATTCACCGTCCCGGTTGGTGCAACTCCGCTCGAGTCCGTCACGTTCTGCTAGAAGGCCCTGGCAATGGCCGGATTTAAGAAAATCAGCAGGCCGGCAGACGGGTGGACCGTGTTGGGCACCTTCCATCCGCTCGTCGGAACTCTTTGGGGAGACATTCGTGTGTCGGTCACCGCGCCCGACGGCGTAGCTACCGTGCTCGTGTTGGATGTGACCGCCGCAGTGGACAACGTCTACTCTCTTGCCGGTTCGCGAGGTGCCACGCTGGCGAAGAAGTTCCTGGATTCTCTCGCAGCCATCACCACCGTGTCCGCGATGGTCGAAGCGTGATGTCGGAGCACTAGCTGGTCGCCGTGGCAATCGCCGGCGGTAACCCCGCTCTTCCGCTCGGCAGCTCCTCGGCAATTCCGGATAAGAAGCGGCAAAGACTCACTTTCAGGCAGATTATCGGGCCATAGACCGGTAGATTCATCGGGTGTCCCTGCACCTCGTAACTCTGACGTCGTCGCAGGCACTTGGCATCCCCATCGCGCTCGTCGGCTCGGCGTTTCTCGCGCTGGGAGCGCAACTCCAGCACCGCGGGGTCAACAAGGTGGATGCGGAGACGCCGCCAGAGAAAAAGGCCGGCCTCAACGTCCGCCAGCTGATCTCGTTAGCCCGGCGTCCATCCTGGTTGCTCGGCACTCTCATGCTCACTCTGGCCATCGTCTGCCAGCTCTGGAGTCTCGCCATCGCACCGCTCACCGTGGTGCAGCCCTTGGGCGTGCTTGGACTCGTCATCACCTCGATTGTGAACTCGCGAGTCAGTCGCAAACCATTGGATGCGGCGTCCGTCCGAGCCATCGTGTTGTGCGTTTTTGGCGTCGGTACCTTTGTAACGATCGCTGCGATCACGACGAGTTCGGTGGCGATCGGAGACGCACAGCTGATCGTCGTGCTGATTATCCTGGCCGTGGTGCTCACCACCGCGGTGCTCGTCTTCGCGTTCTTCCGTAAACGATTCACGACGATCTTCTATATCGTCGGCGCTGGCATCCTTTTCGGCTTCGTTGCGACGCTCGCGAAGGTCGACATCGACCGGATCGAGACGATTATCACCGCCGATCGCGGGCTGCACGTTGGCGACATCCTTACGATCATCTGCCTTCTCGGCCTGATTCTCGCCGGCCTGCTCGGCTCGTACTTCGTCCAGACGGCGTACTCGTCCGGACCGCCCGATCTCGTCGTTGCCGGCCTCACCGTCATCGACCCGATTGTCGGCGTCACGATCGGCATCACGGTGCTCGGGGAGGCTGCTGGCGCACCGCCGTGGGCGGCTATCGTGTTCGTGCTCGCCGGGATCGTGGCAATCTATGGCGTGTTTCAGTTGTCAAAACATCACCCGCAAATTAGACGCTAAGGTACGTTGGTTGTAGCTTTCGCACGGCCCAGGCAGGGTCGGGGAAAGCCGAACCGTACAGATGAGGGAATCCCCACTTGACTGACGCCCCCGAGGACGCCGACGCTTACGACGCCATCCCCGGCACCGAAGCCGATTCCGATTCGAAGCCGCTCACGATTGTGATTGGCGCCGATACCTTCGCGCCGCAGGTGAACGGCTCCGCGACGTTCTCCGCGAGTCTCGCCGGAGGCATGGCGAGCCGCGGGCACCACGTCCACATGGTTGCCCCCGCGGGCAACAGCAAAGAGCACGGCATCTTCCAGGAAGAGCACTTCGGCCAACTGATCACCGTGCATCGCCTGCGCAGCTGGCGATTCCCGACCCATCCGTGGTACCGCTTCGCGCTTCCGTGGTCCATCCAGGGCAACAGTAAGAAGATCATCGCTTCGGTCAAACCGGATGTCGTGCACTTCCAGTCCAACATCGTGGTTGGTCGGGGGCTGTCAGCGCAGGCGCTCAAGAGCGGCGTGCGACTCATCGCGACAAACCACGTGATCCCGGACAACATCATCGAGTTCAGCCTGCTGCCGAAGTTCGTGCGGGCGCCGTTCATCCGGTGGCTGTGGTGGGACGCCGGCCGCATCTACGGCCGTGCGGAGGCCATGACGAGCCCAACGCGTCGTGCCGCCGACTTCATGGAGGAGCACACCAAGCTTCGCGGCGTCCTGGCGATTTCCTGCGGTCTGGATGCCAGCAAGTACACCCCGGACTTCTCACAAGACAAAGAGAACCTGATTGTGTTTGTCGGTCGCGTGACGACCGAGAAGAACATCGATGAGCTGATCAGTGCGTTCGCACTTCTCGCGCCGGAGCTCAACGCCAGGCTCGAGATCGTCGGTGGTGGCGAGCTCGAAGACCAGCTGAAGGCTCAGGCCGTCGCACTCGGGATCGCCGACCGCGTGCAGTTCGACAGCTACGTGACGACCGACTTCCTGCGCGAGACCCTCACCAGGGCCAAGGTATTCGCCATGCCGTCAACCGCCGAGCTGCAGAGCATCGCGACGATGGAGGCGCTGGCAACCGCGCTCCCCGTCGTTGGGGCCAACGCGCTTGCGCTTCCGCACCTGGTGCACGACGGCGAGAACGGCTACCTGTTCGAGCCGGGAGACATCGAGGAGTTCGCGACGCGGCTGACGGATGTCCTGACGATGCCGAACGACAAGCTCCAGGCGTTCAAGAAGGCCAGTCTCAAGATCGTCGAAGCTCATGACATCAACAAGACGCTCTCGACCTTTGAGGCGCTCTACCGCGGGCACAAGGTCGTCGAGCCGCTGATCGAGGAATCGTTGCCGCTGCACGTGATCATCCGCGCACGAATCGAAGAAGTGCGCAGAAACGCTCGACGTCTCGCGAAGAGAATCCGCGGAAACGACCCGACCAGCTAGCGAATGCTCCACGTTCCGGTTGAGTGGATTTCGATGACCGACGGGCCGGGCTGCAGTCCGATTTTGCCGGTCCAGTTTCCGCTTTCGTTCACCGCGAGGTTGGGGGATGACGAGCTGCTGATCTGATTGAGCACGAATGTCGTCGGTCCGGGGCTCGAAACCGTACGAATCGACGCGGCGCCCGAGTAGAGAAAGACCTGGTCGCCGGTTCCCGAGCTCGGAAACGAGATCACGGCAGCGGATGCGACCGGAATCAGCGTAATGTGCCACGACCCGGTCCCGCTGACCTGGATCGCGGTCGTCCGCACCCTCACCTTGGTCAGACCGATTGCGACTCCGCCGTGATAGCTGCCGCTCACCGCGATGGGTGAGCGGCCCGTCGACATCTCGCCCTTGCCGAGCTCGGATACCCGAAAGCTTCCGGCACCCGGGTGGCTCGCTCTCACGATGAGTGAGGCGATGCCGTGCGGGAATGAGAAGGTCTTTGTACCGGGGCCGCTCTTCGAGATCGGTGAAAACGTGCCGTAGTCCTCGGCATAGAAGCTGCGAGCGCCCTGGGCAAGGTATACCGAGGTCTTCACAACCGTGAGAGTGATCTTGGATCTCACGGCAGCGCGTGCCTTACCCTTCGGCGATTGGGCCGTGACGGTCCATCTCGAAGGCTTTCCGACCTTGTGATGGGCCGGAGCCTTGAATGAGTATTCGAACCCGTGCGAGTGCAGTGCGGTGGCCGCATTCGAGGCGCTCCACCCAACGACGCTCGGAACCAGGCGGGTGGCGACAGCCTGTGCCGACAGTGCTGGTGCCATCGCAATCAAAATCGCCGTGATGAACCCGGCAAGAACGAGTCTGAGCGTTCGTCGCGTCGTTGTATTTCCGTTCGGGCGGAAACGCATGAGCGTATGCCTTCTTTCGATTCCCCTGATGTTCAACGCTACGTGGAGGCGCTTGGCCGAACCAATCCCACTTCCGGGGTCATACCGGCCACGCGAGCTACTCCGGCCACCCCGGCCACGTCACCACGGGAATCCGCTCCTCGTTCCACAGCGCGATGATCGCGGGATTGTCGTCCACGGCGAGCACCACGCGATGCGTTCTCCGAATCGCCTGCAGGATGTCCCGCTTGACCTCGACATCCCGTCGACCATCCGCCTGCCCGCGCATGTACAACTGGTCGAACTCGATCTCCCATTTGCGGAGCCAGATGGTCGTGTTCCAGCGCCACTCCTCCTTGCGCGAAGTGACAACGAGGATCGCGTAGCCCGCCCGCTTCAGCGATGCGGCAAGCTCGACGACCTCAAGATGGGGATGCACGAGCGAAGCGGCCGCGTGGAACTTCGTGAAGTTCTTCCTCTCACCAGTCACATAGTGTCGAATGGATGCGACGTCTGCTAGCGTGCCGTCGACATCGAAGATGACGGCTTCAGGGCGGGAGTCGGCTTGTGCATCCATGGGAGGGACCACTCTAGCGATGTCGCGGGGACGACCGCGTTCGCCCTGTATCGTAAACATGCCGCTTCGGGCCCGCCCGAAACCGGCGCGGGACGGTAGCTCAGCTGGTTAGAGCAGCGGACTCATAATCCGTCGGTCATGGGTTCAAGTCCCATCCGTCCTACCAATGATTTGTTGGCCGATGAGCTCATGAATCGACTGCCGTGGGGCCGCAACCCCTCCGTAAACCTTCCCCGGCGCGCCCCCACATGGACGTTCCCGCTCGACGGTATCCTGCATCGTCCGGAGTTACGTCAGTTGGAGCCCCATGAGTCATGACGACGAGCGGCGGCGGTTAGCTGCCAAATACAAGCCGAGCCGCAGGTTTTCGAACTTTGGTCCGATTCTTGAGCGGATGACAATCTCAGGCTTTCGTGGTGTCGCTTCACTTGTCCTTGACATTCATTCACCTGTGATCGCCTTGTCGGGTCTAAACGGCACCGGTAAAAGCACTATCGCCCAGCTCGTTGCCTGCGGTTACAGAGCCATCCCAGACGTCAGCGTTCGCTCATACGTCGTGGACTTCTTCCCAGTGTCGGTAGTTGATCCGCAGCCTTTTGAAAACGAGGCTCGAGTCGTCTACGAATACTCGGCGGATCCGACACCCCAGCAGGTAACAGTGAGTCGAGCGACCAAAGAGTGGTCAGGCTACAAACGCCAGCCTGAGAGAGCCACTTATTACGTCGGATTGATGCAGTTTCTGCCCAAGGTGGAGAGGAAGGATTTTTCGGTATACGGCGGATCGCGTCTAGAACTCGGAGCATCCACTCCTGTGCTGGACAAAACCCGCTCGTCGTTACAGAGCATCCTGGGTCTGCATTATGACGAAGCCGATTTCACCAGAGTTATTCTGCGTCACCGCACGGCAGATCTGGCGATGGTCAGGAGGGGTGGGGTCCGCTACTCGGAAAACCACATGGGCTTCGGCGAGGGCCGAATGTTTTACCTCGTCAATCTCTTGGAGACGGCTCCTCTCCGCAGCCTTTTCGTCATCGAAGAACCAGAGACCTCTCTGCACGGCGATGCCCAGGGGCGACTTTCACGATACTTCGTTGAGGTGGCGAATCGTCGAGGGCATCAGATCATTCTCACGACCCACAGTTCTGCGATTCTGGAGGAGCTGTCGCACGAATCCAAGGTCTATCTTCGGCGGGAACCGAACGGAGTCGTCACCGCTACGACCGGTCTGAGTACGTATCAGGTGGATTCGTACCTCCACGAGAACGGCCGAAGCACCGTCGCAATTTGTGTTGAAGACGAGTTCGCTAAAACCCTTGTCACAGAAGTGCTTCGAAAAGAGGATGCCGACCTTCTCAGCGGAGTTAGATTTATGCCCGTCGGGGACGTCAACACTTTGCCGGGCGCGGTGGCACTTCTTCAGCAGGCGGGTATGCGGGCACTTGCGATTAGCGACACGGACATGAACCACGATGGGACCGACAACGTGATGAGTTTGCCCGGCTCCCTATCTCCGGAAGAAGAAGTGTTTGGGAGCGTAGCTGTGCGAGATTACTTTGCCGCTGCGCCCTACCGCCTCGATATCGAGGGCCGCCTTTCGGGCGTTGCGGATCACCATGACTATGCCGAGTCGATTGCTGAGGCGCTCTCTGTAGCAGAACCGTCCATAGTGACGGAAGCGACTCGCGCATACGTCGAGGGAATGCCCGAAGGCCACTTTGATGAAGTCATACAATTCGTGCGCGCAGTTTTGACTGATCATCGATAGTCGTCCGACCGCCGAAGCCCGATCCCTCCACCGCGCGAGCTCGAACTCTGATTGGGATGCTGCCGCAACGGATCCAGACGTCGACAGGCACGGGCTCAGGGTGCGGGTGAGCGGATACTGGTCCAGCTCGAGTTCGGGACTCGTCAAGCTGACTGGCGCTCCGTCGCGCCTGATCGATTCGTTGGCGCACTCGCCCATGCGCCGGTCCACGCTGTCGGCGTATCGCTAGTTGGTTCCCAAATTCGGCCCTCGTGATAGAACGCACGTTCGAATCAGCTGAGTTTATCCAGGCGTTGCTGACAATGCGATTGGGGAGAGCGTCAGAGCCCACTCGCCCGGATGCGGTCGGTAGTCTGCTCGATATGAACGATGGATGGGTCCCGCTAGGCGCTAGCAAGGAAGAATTGAGCGCCTTGCATGAGGGAATACCGAACTGGATGGTTCGACCCTTTTGGGCATGGTTTCACACTGCGGTCTTGCTTGCTTCTCAGGACAACGGCTCGGGCGCGGACTTGGCTCAGGAATACGACACACTTCGTCGGATGGTTTCGCCCCTCGCAGCTCGTGCCGCAAGCTATGGACTCGACGAGGCCGTAGAAGGACGAGCTGATTTCGATCTGTCACTCAGCGTCACTGACTTTTTAGTCGCGAAACTGATTTATGTGGGCCACGACGAGCACGTAGATGCTCTTGAAGCGATTCTGGAGAGCGCTGGCTCGGCCTGGCATGTCGGCACGCGTGGTGGGTATGCCGGTTTGGAGCGACGCGTCCCTGCCGGCGTTCAAGTTGCAGCCGAGGCTGCGATGGCTTTGGGCGGGCACGCAGGCGGTCTTCTGTCCGAAGCGTGGCATGCCGCATTTGGCGCACAGCCGAACCCTGAACTGGCATATTCGAAAGCCGTAAAAGCGGCCGAAGCGGCGGCCATTCCTGTTGTACTCCCAAAGGATGGGAGCGGAACACTCGGGCGAGTTTTCGCTCAAATGAAGGTCGACGGAAATTGGACGCTGCCGCTCGCTCGTGAACACGCGGACCATCCAACCTCTTCGGTTCTCATGGGTATGGTTCAGGCGCTCTGGAACGGCCAAGATGACCGTCACGCCGGGCAACCGAACTACCGACCATCTCCTCAAGAGGCCGCCGAAACTGCAGTCCTACTGGCGGTGCCACTTGTTCAATGGTTCTCCGACGGAACGATTGCGCGCCGCTAGTTTCCTCGCCGGATGGCTCCGCAATCAGGACAGCGCCAAGCAACCATTGCTCTGCGTCACCAACGGGTTTCCATGCGTATCAAGGACATCGGACACTTCGGAGTATCGAGAAACGATTCGTCGTCCACGGGAGGACAATACGCGCGCGCCAAATGCAATTGCGTTCCGATTGACACGATCCCGTTACGGCAGGATTGCCAGATGGCAGATCCGCAGTACAAGCACAACGATCCCGATCAAGATGCAGATCTTCGGCGAGCAATGGGCGAAGTGGTCCACAACTCAGCTATGGTCTCGCAGCAGCTCCAAATGGTGGGGGAATTGGTTTCAGGCACCGGGCTGTTGTACTTCGTACTCGAAGAACAAACGCTCGGCGCGCAGCTCAACGCAGTGGAGCGAATGGCGCTCGCGACGAACTGGAACGAATATGTGGCACATCGCCCACTCGCCGAACAGCACCGACAAGGCTTGCTGGACTTGTTCAAACAGGTGCGAAAGCTGTCTGAGTATCGAAACCGAATTGTGCACGACATTTGGTGGGTGTTCCCAACCGACGAGTTCCCGGATGCGATTGAAGGGGTTCGCGCGACCCGGTGGGGCAAGAAGGACGCTCAGAGCACCATCACAAGTGTCCGGACTCTAGCCAGCGTTATGGGGAGTGCTGCGTCCGCGCTTTCGTCGTATCACTACGCCATCGCTGGCAATCGTGATGGGCAAGATCTTGGAGTCACGTTTCATGAGCCGTCTCCACACCCGCAAGTTCGGTCGACGTTGGAGAGTATGAGGAACGGAACCTTAGCGAATTGGCGCTGGGTCGAACAGGTGCCAGGTCATGGTCGCCCATCGACGGTCAACGAGCCAAAACACCAGTAGTCCTACCAACCGCGCGCGGCCTTTCGCGCTCGTCCCCTAGCGTGCTTCACCCAGCCAGCCTGAGCCTCGGCAGACGTGAGGCTGCCGGAGCCGTGTCGGCCGCATGAACAGTGCCAGATGACGGTCCGGTATCCGCGAGGGTTTACTCCTTGCGTTAGTTGGATCAGTTCATGGTGCATGTGCTTAGTGTCGACCCGTCGTCAGACATTTCACAGAAACCACTCCGAAAACCCCTCCGACCGCGCCTCCCCGCCTCAATCCGACGCGCGCCGCGGGCAACCGTTTGAGCGTCAGGACATGGCGAAATCACAGCGCAGGCGCGGCGTAAACCGTCGGTAATGGCTTCCGATGGTCGCCGTCGGCTTCGGTCGGTTTCCGATCCCCGGGCGCGCTCATAATCCGTCGGTCATGGGTTCAAGTCCCATCCGTCCTACTGTGTCGATTACTTGGGAAGCAGCGTTATTGTAGTCTGGCCGCCATGGGGGCAAGGGGAGCAATCTTCGCATTTACAGTGCTGGTGGCCAGCCTGCTACTCGTTGGTTGCTCGACTATTCCCGCGAGCCAGCGGGCCGGCATCGACGCGGACATCAAGACGCTGGACGTCCCCTCGACCTGCCACGTTATTTGCGAGGACACGTACACAAACGGCTTCATGAGCGACGTTCCGTTCGTGTACAACGTGAGCGTTCGTGGAACTGCGGCCTACGGCGAATTGGTCTCGCGACTCGAGTCCAATGGATTTGTCGTCGACAAACTCTTGAGCGACGCCCATCTAACCTGGCTGAACGGGCCCAATAAGATTCGTGCCGCGGTGGTGCAGGTCTCGCGGGTCGACTACCCCTACGTCGACTTCGATGTGAACTACAAATGCAAGGTCCCGAAGGTCGGCATGACGCAGGTCTAGTTTCGGCCTTAGCTCAACCACTTCGCGGTCGCGAACGGAGAAAGTACCTAGTTGATGATGTCGCGTTATTCCGCGGGCGCGTCCTCAGTGACAACGTGAGCAGGCGCGTCCTTCCCGGCAACTATCGCCGATGCGTGCAGGAAAAGGAACAACGACAGGATCCCGGAGCTGAACAGCGAACTCCCAATTCCGACCCAGACGAGCGCCCCGGCCGGGTTGTAGTCAGTGGAAGCACCAACGGCCGCAACAAGCGACACAAACCCGCCGATGATGATCGCGATGAGTGCGAACGCGAACATGCCGCGGAGATATCTGTTCATGGTGCTTGCCTCAGGTTGCCGCGTTGAACCGGAAAGTGACCGTTGAGTTGCTGGCTGAGACCGCGAGATTGAAAGTGTCGCCGTAGAAGGTCGCAGAGCCAGCCTGGGTGGTCACATCAACCGTTTTTTGAGTCGCGAGCGCCTTGGTCAGCGTGTCCAGCTCGAGATTGCTGACTTTGGTTGGCGTTGACCAGGTGACGACGAGTCCGCTCGTCGTTGTGAACGAATTCGTGATGGTCGTGAAGATGCCATCGGCGGTCTGCATCGACAGGAAAGTGGCCGAGAACTCTCCGACCTTGACGTTCTTCGTGTTGTAAACCGGAGCGGTCGCAGCGAGGTAGGGCGAGGCAATCGTCGTGCTGCCGCCGGATACATTCGAGGTCGGGATCTCGATCATGCTGCTCACGAGATCGCTGTTGTGGACGTGATAAGTTCCGCCTCCTGCTGCGATCGTCTTTGGCCGCGTGGCGGTGCTGTTGCCCGCGCCGTTGGCGCCGGGTGTTCCGGGTGCGCCGGAGGGTCCGGGTGAACCGGATGGTCCCGCGGGCCCCTGAGCACCCGTGGCCCCGCGAGGTCCGATCGCGCCGACCGAGCTTGCGTTAGTACCGTGCACCCCGAACGCGCCCGCGAATAGCGCGATCGCCAACGCAATCAACGCAAGAACGACAAGGCCGAAGAGAACAAAGAAGGTGCGTCGAGAGACGCCGGTCACGAGTCGGCCGCTTAGACCGTGACGCGATCGAGGAAGTGGATGGCGGATGCCAGCGCCGCGGGCGATTCCGTGTACTCGAGGTGGAACTGGTACTCGTGGGGGAGTGCCGGCACCAGGTCGTCCGGATAGAACAGCCGACTCACGGGCACGCCAAGCTCAGTGAGCCGGTCGGCAAACGGCACCGACTGCGTCGCGGTCAGCGGATCGCCGTTACCGCCTGAGATGTAGGTCGGCGGGAAGTCCTTGGTGACGTGACCCAGTACGGACATCTGCGCGCCGCCGGTCGTGTGAGACCAGTCACGCGTGCCGAGGTATGACCAGAGCGCGATGCGCGAGCCCCAGCCGCCGATGCCTGGCGCATCCGGGATGTCGCTGACGTCGTAGATTCCGCAGTAGAGGATGAGCGCCGTCAGCTGGTCTTTGGTCAGTCCGGGCGTCACTGCCAGTTGTTTGGCGTAGAGCGGGCTCGTTATGAGAGTCGCGAGTTGCGCAGCGAGCTGGGATCCCGCCGAGTCTCCAGCGAGCACGAAGCGCCCGGGGTCGATATTGAACTCGACCGCGTTGTCCGACAGGAATCGCAGCGCGGTGTTCAGCTGATGAAGAGCGGTCGGATACTTCGCATCCGGTGCCCGCGAATAATCAACGCTCACAGTCGTGTAGCCCTGGGACGCGATCATCCGGAGGTACGGGTCGACATCTTCCTTCCGGCCCGACAGCCACGCGCCGCCGTGAATCCAGACGACGACGGGCAACGCACCAAGTGCCTCCTCGGGGCAGAACCAGTTGAGCCGCATGTCGGGGGACTCGCCGTAGGAGACCTCGTACCGTTCCATAAGCCCGTGCTCCGGCGCGAACGCCTCGAGCTGCCGGCGGGTCTTGCGCGCATCCCTCTCAAACATGGCGCGGATGGCAAGCGCTGATGGCCATGGTGAGGCAACGGCGATTGCGCCGATGGCGGCCGCGGCTCCCACTGCGGACACAGCAACGGCGGTGGAACGTCTGGCGCGAGTAGTGAGCGACACAATCAGACCGTAGCGCTAAAAGCCGACAAAGTGGATCGCAGCATCTGGCATGTTTCCATGTCGTTATCTCGCGTACTCACAACGGTCACTTGAGATCCCTCAATCGTGCGCCCACTCCGCGCTCGCCGCTGCTGCGTCGCTCGTACGTGACCGCAATCACGATCAGCACGAGTCCAGCAGTTGCCAGCGTGATCCACCACGACGTGGCGCTGATTGTGTGGCCAATTTGCGCTGCGAACACGGTGACGTTCTCGAGGGGCAGCACGATGATTCCGAGGATGAACGGGGCGCCCAACTTTCGCAGCGAACCGATCAGGATGGCAACGAGGGCGAGGGCAATGACCAGGATCGCGCGCGCCGTCTGTGGATCCGTCCCGGTCGCCAAAATGGATGGCAGGAACGTCACGATGATTCCCGGCGAGAGCACGCGCCACGAGCCGGCGAACCCCACCGGCCACGAATTGAGGCCGCGCCCGCTTGCCGTGGTGGACGTCGCGATCATGACGAGAATCGCAACCGCGATGAGCGAGATGCCGAGCGGGAGGGAGAACGCCTCGACCCGCAGGTACCGTGTGCTCCATCCGGCCACCGCGACACACCAGGCTACCCCGAAGGTGAACCACACGGGCGGCAAAGCGACCGGTCGTGTGCGGGCGATCACGACGGTCGCGACCATCATCGCGAGCAGGACGACGGTGAGGCCGAGCAGCGTCCAAACTGACAGCCAACTGGGACGAACCGCGGTGATCGGGCCGATCGCGAGCCAGAGCACCGCGGGCATGTACACCCAGCGCCAGCGTCCCGACGCGACTCTCTCGGGCGTGAGGACAAGGCGTCCCGCGACCGCAGCGATAAGCATCGCCACAACGCTCAGTTCGAGGACGGTAACCATGACCTGGTCGTGCGGATGCAGCCACAGCAGGTCGGGTCCAAATGCGACGCGGACGGCCTGAATCGTTCCGCCGGATGCCGCAAGCGAAGCGACCAGGAGCGTTGGGAGCGCGAGAACACGCATCCGCGACTCCATGGGACGACGAACGAGTATCGCCCCCAGAACCAGAAGAATGACCGCGCCGCCGAGCAGGCCGATGGTTCGCCACGGGGTCTCTGCGCCATTTCCCGCTGCTGCAAGTACGGCCAGCGTCGGCACGGCCGCACACACGAGTCCAACCGCGTACAGCCCAACGCCGGGAAGTTTGCGAGCAACGGAGATCGCTCCGATAATCGCCGCAGCAAGCGCGGGAGGCAGGAGATACGGCTCGAGAACCTGCAGGTGCAGCGTGCCCCAGAAACTCCACAGAGCGCCGGTCCAGCTGATTGCCGCGACGATCCAGCCGTATCGCCGCTTCGTCACAATCGCGGTGGCCGCGGCGCCAATCCCAATGATGATCAAGACGATCATGCTGGTGTCCAGACCGGCTGCCGCGCGAACCAAAGCCAGGAGAACCGCAAGCGCCGCGGTCACCAGCGTCGAGACTTCGATCCAGATCCGTGAGAGTCGCGCATCCTCGGGCGAGTGTCCTCGTCGAACGAGGGCAGCGCCGATGAGTTCTGTGCTCGGCAGCACGCAGGCGACCACGACTGCGATCGTCGGCAGAGTGAACGGCGATGCGCTCACGGTTAGCAACTGTGCGCCCAGGTCGATGATGACGACCGCGAGCGCCGGAATTAGGAGGGCTGCGGCGATGGCGCGAAGGTACCGGCTGAGACCGGGTCTCGACGAGAGAACCAGGGTCAGCGCGAGCGCAAAGGTGACGCCCGTCGAGAGCGCCGTCCAGCCGCTGCGAACCAGGAGTACGTCGCCGACCCCGATCACGAATGGCACGGCGGCGACGATCAGTACCGCATACCAGTACCGCGCGGGCACGGCCCGGACCAGCGTCACTCCGAGTGCGACCGCGGATGCGGCTGCCGCGGTGACGCTCAGGATCGCAACGTTGTCGAGGTGGGCGAGCTGGAGGACATGCGCGAACACAATAAGCCCATAGGCAAAACCGATCCCGGTGTGAATCGGGCGGCCGACAACGGGCACAGCGACCGTCACCGCGATCCACGCGAGCACAACGGCTCCACCTCCGATCTGGGCAAGAAGCGGCGACGACCAGGCCTGACCCGCCGCTTGGATGACCATCAGGTGCACGGCGATGAGCAGCGCAATCCGCAGGCTCATTGGTGCCTTCGCGAGCCGTGGGACGAGCGCGAGCGCGAGGCTGAGTGCAACCGCGCAGGCCAGCCCGACAGCTACGCGCACGGTTGGAGTCAGCCCAGTCCATCCGGCGAACGTAATGACGGCAAAGCTTCCGAAACCCTCTGACAGGATGAGGGACGCTGTGCGCAAACGGGACGGTATCGAACGTGGGGCGAACGCCCAGAGCGTGAGGCATCCGAGCGCCGTCGCGGCGAGCCCCAGTGCGGTCGGGAGCCCCTGTGACGCCGACAGCGGGTGCAGGAAGGGAAGTAGCAACTGCGCAGCGCCGAATCCCACCTCGAGCAGGCTGGCGCCGAGCAGGAGTGACAGCCCACCGATGATGAGCAGGGTGCGCGAGACCCGTGGATGTTCGTTTGATGCACGAATCCGACTGAGGGCCACGAGAGCCGCCAGGACGATCGCTGCAGCGAGCGGCATTACCCCGGAGTGCCAGTTGTCATTCGGTAGCTTCAGCTGGTTGGCGAGCACGATGGCCGACAGGCCGACGAACAGGCCAGCGAGAAAACTCCAGAACCGCCGGAGCTCGTTTCGGCAGCTCAGGATCGCCAGCAGCGCGATGGCCGCAAGCACAGCGGATGCCGGATATCCGACGCCGTTCTGGTCGATCGTTAGGAGTTGAACAAGCACTACGAATGCCGCGACGAGCTGCACGATCGTGGCCATCCAGTTGTCCGCGCGAAGCGTGCTTCGCATCCGCTTCTCAAGAACGCGGGTGATCTCGTGAACGTAGAGCGCGACAAATGCGACGGCCAAATGGCCAATAATCGCTGACCACTTGCCGTCAACCGCGTAGCCGAACCAGGCGGGAACCGTGGTCAGCCCGAGCAGGCCGAGCCACAACCAGGTCCGGATTCGCACGGCGGCCGCGATCGCGACGAGAACAATGGAGCTCACGGCGGTGCCAATCCCCGCGAAGACGTACGGGGAGATATTGGGCGGTGCGTTGTGTGAGAACGCCCAGATGTCGAGCGCAACAAACACCATGCCGAGCGCGCCGATCGCCTCCGCCGAGAACTGGAGTTTTGCCCGGGAAAGCAGCCAGGCGCCGAGCAGGAAAATACCCGAGGTGACGCCGATGATCGTGGTTCTCGTCGCGAAATTGGTCAGGTCCGGGTTGAGGAACGTGAACACGATTGCGGCGACAGCCAGCAGCGCGGCGCCAACAACGGCGAGTACCGACTGGACGCTGATGGTCGATCCCTCGGAGCGCGCGGGCTGCGGCGCAACGGGTTCCGGGATGCTGGTCGGAGTGGGGAGGTTGCCAGCGGGCGACGCCTGGGCCGCGGTCGGGATGGGAAGCGTAACAAGCGCCTGGATGGCGAGTTGTCTGGCCTCGATCGCCGATGCCGCGGCCTCGGACTGCGCCTTGATCGTGGCGACGTTGTCGCCGGTCAGATCAGCACGGCAGTTGGAGCACCACCCGTTCTCACGCAGTGGGGCATCGCAGCGCGGACAGATGTCCCGGCGTCGCAGATACGCCGCAGCGCTCTTCCCCCACTCGCTCTGATACTGCCCGGCACCACTCTGGGTCCAATAGTCGGCCATGCGCGTCAGTCTATTGAGCGCGAACCCGAGCGGAAGTCATTCTTTCGGATGGTGTTGATACGCCGGACGAGGGACCCATCCTTACTTCGGGGCGAGCTGTTTCTTTAGGAACTGGACGACGGATTCGCGAGCGTCGAAGGCGGAATTCGCGGGGGACTCGCGCACCTCCCCGGTGATCACCGAGTGGGCGCCCTTCGCGTAACCTCCCGCGTTGCCGGGCGACGAGTCGAGTTCGATGACCTCGAACGCGTCTCCGAGTCGCGCCTTCAGACCGGTGAATCTCTCGCGCGGCGCGCTGAAATCTTCGCTGAAGCGCAGTCCCATCGCGCAAAAGACCCCGGACTCCGCTCGCTTGGCGATGATGTCGAGGTCATCCTTGGACATGCCAGGATCCAGTCGCCGCGCGCGACTCACGGGAAATGGCACGGCGGGTTGACTCGAGACGGATGCGAGCACCGAGTCGTCGATCGCGGTGGCGAGCGCAAAACCGCCGGTGAAGCACATCCCGATCACGCCGACACCGGGCCCCGGAGTCCGCGACGCGAGGTCGGCGGCAACCGCGCGCAGGAAGTCGGTGATGGGTCGGTGCGCGTTGAGGGCGAATGCCCGAAATTCCGCCGAAACGCAGACGCGGGCAAGAGTGCTCATGGTGTAGCCACCCGTTTGTTCACGTCCGGGTGTGCCGAACGGCGATGGCACCGCGACTGTGAATCCCGCATCCACCAGGTGCTGAGCGAGCCCGAGCACCTCGGGGGTCATCCCCGGCATCTCTGGAATCAGGACGACGCCAGGCCCGCTGCCCTTCTCGTATACGTCGTGCGTATATCCGCCGCCAGTAAATGGAGCGACAGCCCATCCCTCGAGCGTCGATACGGGTGCGGAGCTTGGCATGGAATCTCCTGATAGTCAGGGTGGCTGCTTATTCTCCCCATTCTGCGCCCAAAAAGTTTCCCAACTGCGCGCTTCCCGGATGTGGTCTAGTAGTGGCGTGCGACTTATCCTGCTGCGTCACGGCCAAACACAGTCCAACGTCGACCACCTCATCGACACCGCCGTCCCCGGTCCGTTTCTGACCGACCTCGGGGTCGCCGAGGCGGCCGCAGTGCCGGACGCCCTCGCCCACGAGCGGATCGACGCCATCTACGTTTCGACCCAGCACCGATCACAGCAAACGGGCGCACCGCTCGCGGCGGCCCGCAACCAGGTGCCGAACATCCGAGAGGGCATCCGCGAGATCTCCGCCGGCGACTTCGACGGGAAAACCGACAAGGAGATCGTCTACCAGTTCGTCGCGATCGAGGCCGGCTGGGTTGCGGGAGATTTGGACGTGCGAATGCCGGGCGCAGACACCGGGCAGGAGGTCATCGCGCGCTTCAACGAAGTCGTCCAGGAAGCGTTCGATTCTGGTCACGAGTCGGTCATCTTCGTGTCCCACGGATCGATGATCCGCACCTGGGCTGCATACAGCGCGAAGAACATTGCGGCAGACTTCGTGCCGAAGAACCCGCTGCACAACACCGGCATGATCATCCTCGAGGGCGACCCGAAGGCCGGCTGGGACGTCGTTACCTGGGTCGACGAAGCGATCGGCGGAGCGGCCGTGGACGACCCCGGTGCCGCCGGCGCGACATCCGACAACGCGCCGAAGTAGAGCGGGTATCGGTTCTACGCCGTCGACTTGTCGGATGAACCGGAACGCAGTTCGGCGCGCAGCGCCTGAATCTCCGAGGTAAGTGTTGCAATAGCGGCCTGAGTCTCTTCGCTTTCTTCTTCTGTCGTGTCCGCGACGCGGTCGATGAAGAACGATGCGAGTGTCGCCGTCACCGTGCCAAGCAAGGCGATTCCGGCGATCATCACGCCTACGGCGATAAACCGGCCCTCAATCGTCACTGGCGTCACATCCCCGTAGCCGACCGAGGTGATGGTAACGCACGCCCACCAGATGGCGTCACCGAAATTCCGGATGTGACTGCCGATGGCATTGCGTTCGACATCCAGCTCGGCGAGCGCCGCGACGAACACCAGAATGAGTGACGCGCCGACCGCGTAGACCACGACTCGGCCGCGCAACGCACGCCCGGCTCCGCGCTGGAGAAACGCCAGCAGCGTGACGAGTCGCAGCAGACGCAGCGGACGAAGCGCCGGAAGTGCAACGATCAACAACTCGTAGAAGTGAGTGAAGAACCAGCGCAGTCGATGTTCGGCGAGGATCAGGTTGATCACATAGTCGATAGCGAAGATTCCCCAGATGATCCACATGACAACCTGGGGGATGGTGTCGGTCGGAGGTTGAAGGTCGGCGATGACCTCCCAGGCGTAAACGCCGAGAAAGACCGCCGCAGCGATCGTCAGGGGAATGTCCGTCAGCTGTCGCCAGCGCGCCTGCGTCAGGCGGCCCGCCGCTGTGCTTGCCTGTGTCATGCGGCGACGCTACCAGCGATTGATGGCGCTGGTGTTCGTACGTGCGCGCAGCAGGATTGAACCGATTGTGGGCGCAATTCGTTGTATGGGTAGAGGTGAAAACATTGGCGACAGACCAGGCTGAGTTGCTGCGGGCGATCCACGACGCCCACGGCCCGGCATTGCTGCGGTTTGCTCTGCGGCTTACGGGGGATTTCAGCATGGCGCAGGATGTGGTGCAGGAAGCCATGCTGCGCGCGTGGAAGAAGCCGGCCATCCTGGAGCAGAGCGACGAATCGGCCAGAGCATGGCTGTTCACCGTTGTGCGCAACATCGTCATCGATGACCGGCGCAGTGCTCGACATGCCCGGGAAATCCTCACCGACAACCTTCCCGAGACCTCGACGTCAGACGGCACGGATGCCCAACTCGACGCGTGGGTGCTGAGCGATGCTCTCGCTTCGCTGTCGATCGAACATCGGACCGCGGTCGTGAGCGCCTACTACCTTGGCCAAACCATTGGCGAAATCGCCCGCCGCGATGACATTCCGGAAGGTACCGTCAAATCTCGGCTGCACTACGCACTACGAGCGATGCGAATCGCGCTACAGGAGAGAGGGGTGACCCAGTGACCGATCCAGACGACCAGTTCAGGGACTGGGATGCCGCCTACGTGCTTGGGGCGCTCGATGCGGATGATCGTCGCGCGTTCGAGCGTCACCTTGCCACCTGCGCCGAATGTTCGGCGGCCGTGGCGGAGTTCGCCGGGCTTCCCGGCATCCTGAGCAAACTCTCGTCGGAAGATGCCGTGGGGCTTCTCTCCGAGGATGACGTCGTTGCGGGGGTCGACGACCACCTGCGCGATGGAACACACACGCCGGGTCTGGTGCAGCGGCTCGCCGTCGCATCCAGTCGCCGTCGTCGGCGGACTCGGTTCGCCATGGTGGGAGCTGCCGTCGCGGTTGTCGCACTCCTTGCAGCTGGAGGCATTGTTTACACAGCAAGTCAGCCGACAGCGGTCGCGACAGTCGCGATGGCACCGCTCCACCAGCACGTCGTCACGGCGAAAATGAAAGTGACAGCCATGAAGTGGGGCACGCGCTTCGACTGGTCGTGCAGTTACTACCACGACGTCTGGTCGACGCCGGAATCCTATGACCTGGTGGTGACGACGACGTCCGGTGCTACGTCGACCGTTGCCACCTGGAGCTCAACGGGTCCGCACGCGGCGGACCTGTCGGCTTCGTCCGATATCGCGATCGGGGACATACGCAGCATTGAAATTCGCCTCACGGGGACGACCAAACCGCTGCTTCGCGAAACTCTGTAGGACGAAGAGATCAGTGCGGCCCGCGCCATTCGGGTTGGCGACGGGCCGCACTGAACAACTTACTTCGCTCTCGCGGCAATATTTTCGTGTTGCATCTCGTTGCTGTCAGTGACGTGCACGAGGATGGAACACATGACCGACACCGCGACGACTACCCAGACCGATGCATCCGCGGAAGCTCTGCTGGCGACCTATCACGAACGCCGCGAACTCTCGGTCGTCCAGCCGAAGGGCAGCCTTGCGCTGGTCAACACCCAGTGGGTCGACTCGGAACAGACCATCTGGGGAGTGCCGGGCACCTGGGCTCCCGCGCCCGAGGGCTCAGCAGGCTTGGTGGTGACGGCCGCCGCCGCAGACAACATTGTCGTCGACGGGCAGCGTGTCGAAGGCAGTGTGCTGGTTCGCGCGAAGAATGATCCGAACCCGAGTGAAATCGTGTTCAGCGATTCAGTGACCGGCTTCGTAATCGCCAGTGAGCAGGGCACGTACGCACTGCGGGTCTGGGACGCGAACTCCGAGGGCATCCAGGAGTTCGGATCGATCGACGCGTTTCCATACAATCCCGACTGGGTGATCACGGCGAAGTGGTCGGAGATTCCCGGTGGCGTTGCAATGGGCTTCGAGCATCTGAAGGACGACGGAGCGACTCGGGAAGAGGTGCTTCCCGGCAGCATCACCTTCACACGGGACGGCGTTGACTACGACCTCGCGGCATTCAAGTCCGGGCGCGCGCTGCAGCTCGTGTTTGCGGACGCGACGAGCGGGGAGTCGACTTATTCCGTCGGGCGTTTCTTGTTCCTGGCGCCCAACGCGGATGGCACGATTACGCTCGACTTCAACCGAGCCATCCTGCCGCCCTGCGCCTTTAGCTACAACTTCAACTGCCCGCTGCCGCCGAAGCAGAACCGCTTCGCCGTTGCGATCACTGCGGGCGAGAAGAACGTCCTCAAGAAGGACGGCTCGCTCCTGCACGAGGGCTAGTCCGCCCTCGCGAGTCCGCCATTGATGTCGTTCGCAAACGGCAGACTGGAGCGGTGCACATTGTCGTCAGCGAGCATCCGGACGGGGTACTGCTCGCGCCCGACGATGGTGCGGGAGAAGTCGTAGCGCTCGACGAGTTTCCCGAGTATGTTCGCGAGCTGGATGAGCACTCGCCGCGCTGGGTCTGGGATGACACGTCCCGTTGGTACCCGGTACTGCTCGACGAGGGCGTTCGGGTCGGGCGGTGTGTCGATCTCCGCCTGAGCCACGCGATCCTGCGCAACTCCGTCCTGACGGCAGGTTCCGCGCTCGCGACAGGGCTCCAGGGACCATGGGATCGTCCCGCCCGGATCGCGCGTGAGCCCGATGAGGCGCTGTTCGACCTGGGCGAGGAGCAACCAGAGGAACCAACCGATTCGCTGGCGGAATGGCGTCTGCAGCAGGCGGCGATTGCTGGATGCGCCGATCCCGGCCGCATCCAGCGCTTGCTTGCCGCGGAATCGGCCGGTGCTCTCATCGCCGCCGAGATGCGGTTCGCGGGCATGCCGTGGCGCGCCGACGTCCATAACGAGCTGCTTGTCGAGTTGCTCGGTGTCCGACCCGGGCCTGGCGAACGACCGGCAAAGCTGCAGTTCCAGCTGGACGAGACGCGCCGCCTGCTTGAGGTCCCCGACCTCAATCCCGACTCACCCGCGGAGCTGCTCAAGGGGCTCGCGCGCGGAGGGGTGCTCGCAACCAGTACCCGGTCCTGGGAACTCAAGAAGATCAAGCACCCCGCGATCGCCCCTTTGCTCGAATACAAGAAGCTCGCTCGTCTTGCCTCGGCAAACGGCTGGGGCTGGGTCGACACCTGGGTCGCGGATGGGCGCTTCCGACCCGACTACGTCGTCGGCGGAGTCGTCACCGGGCGCTGGGCCACGAGCGGTGGGGGAGCGCTCCAGCTACCGAAGCAGATTAGAGGGGCATCAGTCGCGGACGATGGGTGGAAACTGGTGGTCGCGGATGCCGCCCAGCTTGAGCCTCGCATCCTCGCGGCGATGGCGGGAGATCGCGCCATGGTCGAGGCCGGTGCAGCCGGTGATCTCTACGCTGGTATCGTCGCCAGCGGCACGATCGACACCAGGGAGCACGCGAAGGTCGCCCTCCTTGGAGCGATGTACGGCGCAACTCAGGGCGACGGCGGCCGCCTGATGCCGCAACTCGCGCGAGCCTATCCACGGGCGATCGCCATGGTCGAGGATGCCGCTCGAGCCGGCGAGCGCGGCGAAATTGTCACGACCCGACTCGGCCGCAGCTCGCCGCTCCCGGGCGACACCTGGCGGGAGTTGCAGCAGGAAGCGTATGGGGAAGAGGCATCGGCCTCAGCAGCCGATCGTGCCCGCAGCTACGCGCGCGGCTGGGGCCGATTTACCCGCAATTTCATCGTTCAGGGAACCGCGGCCGAGTGGGCGCTGTGCTGGATGGCCAGCCTTCGCAATCGGCTCACTGTGTTGAGTGGCGATGTATGGTTTGCGGATGGTCCGCACCTCGTGTTCTTCCTGCACGACGAACTCGTGGTGCACACGCCGGCCGACCTTACCGATCAGGTCGCCGACGAGGTGCGGGCCGCAGCACAGGATGCCGGAAGACTCCTGTTCGGCGAGCTCCCTGTCGACTTCCCGCTGAGCGTCGCGATCGTGGACAACTACGGGCAGGCCAAGTAGCTATTCGATCGGGGCTCGCACGTTGTACTGCACGCGCGATCGCCCTGCGGTGAGCCATGACCCGATGGCAAGAAGCAGCGGCAGTCCAATGGCAGCTATCGCAAGTATCAGCCACGGGGGCGAGTACGGCACGGCGGCTCGACCGCCCTCCTGGACGAGCGACTGCGAGACCGCGAGCGCCGGAACCGTCCCAAGTATTACTCCGCCGATCGAACCGACTCCGGTGATAACCACGGCGCTCCAGAAACTAAACGAACGGCGCAGCAGCGGGGGTGCTCCGAGTGAGCCAAGCACTCGCTCATCCCGACGTCCCTCGGCTCGCGCGAGTCCGATTGCAATGGCAGCCGCCCCGAGTGCGATGAGTGCGGAGAGCGCCAGGATGGCCCACTGCGCAGTACTCGCGAAGCTTTGCGGTCCACCCTCGTAGAAGAAATAGGCGCGCGGCCCGGCTCCGATCGCCTGGCTGGTCGCATCCAGAGCATCCAATTGGGAATCCGTTGGAGCGGATGCCGCCTTCGCGATGATTTGGCTCTCGGAGTACTGCACGCCAAGTGCGTGAGCGGTCGCCGGTGTCATCACCAGGTCGAAGTTGACGGCGTGTGGGGGCGTTTGGAGCACGGCGGGTACCGAGGCCGAGCGAGCCGGATGTCCTGACCCGCCGGGGTCTTCGAACTGACCGAGTTGGTGCGCCGTCCACCAGTTGATGATCACTTTCCCGGCGTGCAGATATTGCGGGTAGAACGCGACCGCTTTCCCCGCGGCAAGCGCCGCCCGGGACGTCGCGTTGAGTGGTGTGCCGATCGCCCGAGAAATGGCGGCAGGGCTCGCTATCCAGATGTGTGGCGAGCTCTCGGGATCAATGAGGTACTCGGGACCCTGGCAATCCAGCGAGGTAACTGACAGAGATCCGGGCTTGACCGCAACCGGTCCAGAGGGCAGCTGGGTACAGCGTGCGGCGCCGTTCAGCTCCGGTACCGCGAAGTGCTCCTTCGTTCCCGGGTTGCTGCCTGGAGTTCGAGCGCTGTCCAGCACGCTTATCGCGGTCGCGTGCAGCGTCGATTTCAAAGCCGAAGCGAGTTGCGCCGACTGACCCTTCGACGGGGCGAATTGGTAGAACTGTGTACTCACGAGTCCCGGAGCGGTTCGGTAAACATAGTCGGCGGTCTGCTCGGCCTGTGCGGCCGCGGTGTATGTCATCACGAATGAGGCCACGAAGATCGTCGACATGATCGCCCCCACCGCTGGAACCGACCGGGACGCGTTCCGAGCGATATCCCGCGAGGCGAGCCGCGCGGCAGTTCCGGCCCGTGTCAGCACTCGAGCGACCGCACGAAGAATGGCCGGTGCGATGATGAGGGCAGCGATCTGCAGCAGGATGGGGCCAGCAACCACGCCGGCGATTCCGAATTGGGCGACCGACAGGGCATGGTTGCTCGCGGCGTCCCCGGTCACAACGAGAGCGGTGCCCGCTACGGTCACCGCAATTCCGACCAGAGCAACGATCACGCCGACCAGGGGTGCTCTCCGAGACGGCGGCAGCGGCCGAGCCGCTCCGCGCAACGATGCGACAACGTCAATGCGGGATGCGCGTCGGGCAGGCACGAGAGCAGCAATCCACCCTGCCAGCACGGCGAAGGCGACGATCCCGCCCGCGACGAACGGGTTCACATGAAAGCCGGGGAATGCGGAGATGCTCCCGTTCGACGTCGATTGCATGTAAATCCAGGCAACTACAGCCCCCAGAAGCGATCCAAGAATGCCGCCTGCCAGCCCGAGCACGACACCGGCCGAACTGACAACACGGGACAGCATCCGTCGGTCGCCGCCCACGCTGGAGAGTGTCGCGAGAGAACGTTCCTGCTGTTTCGTGCCGACCATGAATGCGGCCCCCGCCAGCAATGCGACCTCGAACAGCGAAAACGCAACGACCGGAAGTGCAACGAGCACGGTCTGAAAGTCCGCGTACGGGTTCTCTACTTCGGACCATGCACCGGGGATGGGCGGAGGGTTCAGGACGACGCTCCTGGACAAGACCGTGATGCCATCCTGATTCAGCCGCTCCACTTCGGCCCACGAGACAGCGTGGTTCGGCAGGTAAAACGAGGTGTCCAGGAGATCCTTTGCCGCGGAGACACCGTCAAGGGCGCCCGCGCGGGCAAAGATTCGTTCGGTTGAGTCGGGTTCGGTGAGATCTCGCATCGTCCCGACGATGGTGAGTGTCTCGTGGCGGGGTTCGCTAATCGTCACGGATTGTCCGACGGCTTTCCCTAATCGGACGAGTGCAGCGGGAGTTGCCATGATCTCGTTGGGCGACCGCGGTGTTCGGCCGCTCAGCACGGCGAACCGACCTCGAAACGAGCTGTTCCAGGCCGAGCCCTGCAGCGCGGACATGCTGCCCGTCCCGGTCGCGGTCCTGGCGACGACGGCCACGTCTCGCAGAGTCAGGATTGTGGTGCCGGTGGGCAGGTACGCCGATGGCAGCCCATGCGGGGTGGTTGGCGCGCCCTGACTGTCGACTTGCCCGGAACCCGAGATGTTCCAGTCTTCGGGATTGAGCGGGTCTTGCTTCAGCGACGAGTTCGGTGTGCTGACTACCGTGAGCTTCGCCTGGTTGTTGCCGAGATTGTCGCGAACGGTCTCGGCCGGCGTCGGGATGTTGCTCGTGGTCACCGTCGCGAGCGCGCTCAGGCCGATGATCGGTATCGCGATCAAGACAACGATGAGCGCGCTTCGCCCGAGGTGCGTGACCGCATCCCGCCTGGCGATACGGAGGGCGAGGCGAAGGGAACCGCGACCGCCCGACCGCAACGCCTTCTGGGAGCTCACGCCCGCACACCGCCCAGTTCTGCCTCGACCGTCGGCGCGGCGGCCTGATCAACGATCCGTCCGTCGCGGAGAAACACGATGCGATCGGCCCAGGCCGCGTGTCTCGCATCGTGGGTGACGAGGATTCCACCGGCCCCGGCATCCACCCTCCCGCGCAGCATCTTGAGCACGACCTCACCCGTCGTGGAGTCGAGCGCGCCGGTCGGCTCGTCGGCGAGAATTAACGAGCGTCCGCCGACGACCGCTCGCGCGATGGCAACTCGTTGCTGCTGGCCTCCGGAGAGATCGGATGGGTAGCGATCGGCGCGGTCGGCCAGTTCGACGACGCTGAGCGCGTCAAGTGCCGGCCGCCGTGCCTTGCGTGTGCGCCATCCATCCAGTTCGAGAGGCAGCGAAACATTCTCGACCGCGGTCAACGACGGAATGAGGTTGAAGTCCTGGAATACGAAGCCGAGGCTGCGTCGCCTTAGCGTGGCGAGCTGGCGAGCCGAGAGCTGGCTGAGCCAGTGACCTTCGACGATTACTTCGCCGCTGGTCGGGGGAGTCAGCCCGCCTGCGACCGTCAACAGCGTGGATTTTCCGGAGCCGGATGCGCCCATCACGGCGACCAACTCGCCTCGATTCACCGTCAGATCCACACCGGCGAGCGCGGTGACCGCAGTCTCGCCGTGGCCGTACTGCATTGCGACACCGTCCAATCGCAGAAGCTCCTCATGCATGGGGAACAACGTTCTTCGCCGGCCGACCGCGCTTGGGTACTTCGGTGCTCAGCGGAATGGGAGTCGCGACACCTGCGGCCACCGCCCGGGCCAGCCGGGTCTCGGAATGATCGAGCCATCTCACCTCCGCCTCTGCCGCGAAGATCATCGAATCGACGACCAGTAGCCAGGCGAGTTCTTCGGCGGACTCCGGGTTTTCCGTCGTGTTCTTGGTCCTGGTGAGATCCTGCAGGGTCTCGAGCGTCGACGTGCGTTGCACCTGAATGACCTGCGCGATGTCGACGCCGGGAAGCGTTACAGCGATGGCGAGCTTGATGGCGAGTTCGTCGCGCGCGGCGGCCCCGCGGACCACCGGTGACCGCAGCCAGGTCTCGACCTCGCGGTGGCCGGCATCCGTGATCTCGAAGTAGGTGTTCTGCTGTTCGGAGCCGCCGTCGAGCTTCGAGATGAGTTTGTCGCGTTCCAGTCGATCGAGCGTGTTGTAGATCTGGCCGACATTGATCGGCCACGTCGATCCGGTTCGGCGATCGAACTCGGTGCGAAGCTGGTAGCCATAGCAGGGACCCTGGTCGAGGATGGCGAGCAGACTAAGGCGAACGGACACGGGGCCTCCACTTATCTAGCTAGTAGGGGTATTTATCTACTAGGTATGTGATTACGCAGTATACATATCTGATAGAAAGCGATCCACGACTCGCCGGAGGATGATGGGGGGATGCACCCATCCGGCGCCGGAACACTGTTCTATCGGGCCCTGTGGGGTGCGCTGATCGTCGCGCTGTCGGCTGCGATCGTCGTCTGGGGCCTCGGGCTTAGTCGCAGTCTCCGGGCCGGGACGCCAGAGAGCGCGCCACCGACCTCCGAATCTGGCCGGCCGCGCATCATCACGGTGAATCCCGACGTGGGCCTACCATCTATCGCGAAACTCTGCACCGAGATCGCGCCGACTCCCACGACGATCACGATCGAATCCGTTTCGGGCACGATCCTGTCGACCAACCCCTGCTGACCGGCAGCAATTTTGGATGCGCGAATGACACTCTTGTGATTTGGGGGTTATTTCGGCAATAATTTGAGAACAACACGGATATCCGTTCACTAGGTCGATGGGGAAGTCGCACCTGAACGAATGGAGAAACCGTGACTGTATCAACTGCGCGCGGAGTTCTGTACGTCCACTCCGCGCCACGCGCGTTGTGCCCTCACATCGAGTGGGCGGCCGGTCGCGCCCTCGATCGCGCCGTGAACTTCGCCTGGGATGACCAGCCGGTACTCAAGGGCGCCAGGCGCGCCGAGTATTACTGGGAAGGCCAGCGCGGTTCCGGCGCGGCACTGGCATCCGCGCTCCGTGGCTGGGAACACCTGCGTTTCGAAGTGACCGAGGATCCAACTCCCGGCTCCGATGGTGGCCGCTGGATGCACACGCCAGACCTCGGCATCTTCTATGCCCAGACCGACACCGTTGGCAACGTCGTGATTCCGGAGGACCGGATTCGCTACGCCATAGAGGCCGCGGGTTCCAATGCGCTAGAACTGCACCGAGAACTGCGACTCGCGCTTGGGCAAGCCTGGGACGACGAGCTCGAGGCATTCCGACACGCATCCGACGACGCTACGGTCGTCTGGCTGCACAAGGTGGGTTAGGGCGATGTCGGCACACAGTGCGGTAGTCGAGCGACCGACGAGCGCTGTTAGACCGCTGGAACTGGCTCTGACTGGAATCCAGGGCCGTCGCGTGAGTCGCCACAATGATCTGCGCTCGCAGCTGCGCGACGCGTTCTTCCGGCCGGCAGGTCGTCACAGGACCACCTTCATCCCGCTCGATTCACCTTTTGTGCGCGCGGACTAGAACTCCCTAGTTAGCTACCCCAAGACCGGCTAGGTGCCGCGGGCGGTCGGGTCTCGGGCGTCGAGACTCGGCCGCCCTTTCTTCGCGCAGCTTGCGCGCGCTGTTGGTCTCCTGTAATACTTTACCACATGGTAAACAATCTGGATGCGGTTTACTCGGCGCTTGCCGATCCGACCAGGCGGCAGATGGTCGAGCGACTCCAGCGGGGGACCCTCACCGTCAGCCAACTGGCCGAACCGTTGAGCATGACCATGGCCGCAGTTGGCAAGCACATTGCCGTGCTCGAGTCTGCTCACATCATCCGAACGTCGAAGAGTGGTCGGGTGCGCAGCTGCGCGATCGTGCCGCATTCGCTGGTGGGGGCGCTGGGCTGGATTACCGATCAGGAAACGTTCTGGAACGAACGCGTCGATGCGCTCGTCAGTTTTATCGAGGAGGACAAGTGAACGGCTTCACCATCACGCGGGACATCGGCGCGACACCCGAGCGGGTCTGGGCGGCATTCACGGATGCTCGCCAGTACGCCGCCTGGATCTGGCCAGCCGACTGGCATACCACCTGTGAGATCGATCCCCGGGTTGGCGGTTCGTTCACCGTCGCATCCGCCCCTCAGAGCATGGAGGTCCACGGGACCTACGTGACGGTCGATCCGTTCTCGACACTCGCTCTGACCTGGCGCTGGCACGACGATGCGGATGAATCGCTACTCACGATCACGTTCGAGCCGATCACATCCGGCACTCGCTTCACCCTTAAGCACGAGAACTTTGCGAGTGAAAAATCCCGGGCTGCGCACGAGCAGGGCTGGAGCGACTGTCTGGATCGGCTGCCCGGGTACCTCGCGGCGAGCTAGTAGCTGCGAATCGCTAGTACCGCGTTGTGACCACCGAAGCCGAACGAGTTGCTGATTGCGAGCAACGGACCGTCAGGTAGCGTCCGCGGTGCAGTCACGACGTCGAGCTTGATCTCGGGATCCTGCTCGGTGATGTTGATGGTCGGCGGTGCGACCCGCTCTTTGAGCGCGAGGATCGTGAACACGGCCTCGAGTGCGCCGGTTCCGCCGAGTAGGTGACCGGTGGCTCCCTTGGTAGCCGACACCGGAATCGAATGAACCCGGTCGCCGAAGAAGGCTTTGAGGGCCTCGTACTCTGCGATATCGCCGACGGGCGTGCTCGTGGCGTGCGCGTTGATGTGCGCGACCTCGTCACGGTCGGCGCCGGCCTGTTCGAGCGCGAGGCCGATCGCCCGGGCCGCACCGCGGCCCTCCGGGTCGGGAGCGGTGATGTGGTACGAGTCAGAGGTAACGCCGCCGCCGGCAATCTCGGCATAGATTCTCGCGCCACGGGCGAGTGCGTGCTCCTCGGTTTCCAGAACAACCGCGGCCGCACCCTCGCCCATGACGAATCCGTCGCGCGTGACATCGTACGGGCGAGATGCCGTCTCCGGCGAGTCGTTTCGCCTCGAGAGCGCCTGCATGGACGAGAACGACGACATCGTGATCGGATGGATGGCTGCCTCTGCACCGCCCGCGATGACCACATCCGCTAGTCCGAGTTGCAGGTGCTCATAGGCGTTCGCGATCGATTCGGTGCTGGATGCGCAGGCCGACGCTACGGTTCGCGCATACGCGCGCGCGTCGAACGCCATCGACACCGCAGCGGAGGCGGCGTTCGGCATGAGCATCGGAACCGTCAGAGGGAGCACGCGGCGAGAACCCTTTTCGCGAAGCGTGTCCCAGGCGTCGAGCAGGGTCCACAGACCGCCGATTCCCGTCGCCCAGTCGACGCCGAGCCGCTCTGGATCAATCTCGGGGGACCCCGCATCCGCGAATGCCTCCCGCGCGGCAATGAGCGCAAACTGTGCCGAGGGATCGAGCCGCTTGGCCTCGGTGCGCTCGAGGGCGTCAACGCCCTGCACAAGCGCTGGGGCGGCGAAATTGACGGGAATCTGGTACTTCTCGGCCCAGTCGTTCTCGAGTGTGTGTGCGCCCGACTTACCCGCGAGCAGAGCGCTCCACGTGTCAGCGAGGGTCCCGCCGATCGGCGACGTCGCGCCGATACCTGTTACAACAATCTTTTTGGTCATTACGATTCCTCTTGAGTCGGGCTCTGGCGAGCCGCGGCACCACCTGTCGGCAAGCCGACCGAGCGAGTGCTGGTCGGCCTGCCAGGTGAGTTGTCTAGCCCTGTGCTGCTGTTATGAAACTGACGGCGTCTCCGACGGTTTTGAGGTTCTTTACCTCTTCGTCAGGGATCTTTACGTCGAACTTCTCCTCGGCGTTCACGACGATCGTCATCATTGAGATTGAGTCGATGTCGAGGTCGTCGGTGAAGGACTTGTCCAGCTCGACCGTGTCAGTTGCGATGCCGGTCTCATCATTGATGAGTTCGGCGAGTCCTGCGAGGACTTCTTCGGTGGACAATGCCATTTCGTTTTCTCCTTGGGGTGTCGTGATGACCGCCACCTAGCTTATTCGCTAGGGAAGCACTACAACCTGCGCCCCGAACACGAGTCCGGCGCCGAAGCCGATCTGCAGGGCGAGGCCGCCGCTCAGTTCTGGATGCTCTTTCAGCAGGCGATGAGTTGCGAGAGGGATGGATGCGGCCGACGTGTTGCCGGTCGTTTCAATGTCGCGCGCGATCATCACGGTGTCCGGCAACTTGAGTTGCTTGGCGAGTTCGTCGATGATGCGCATATTCGCCTGGTGCGGCACGAACGCGGCGAGGTCATTCGCGGTGACACCCGCAACATCCAGCGCTTCCTTCGCGACTTTTGCCATCTCCCAGACGGCCCACCGGAACACCACGGGACCGTCCTGGCGAAGTGTTGGCCATTCGCCCCCATCGCGTGCCTGGGTGAGGGTGCCGTTCATGCCTACGGCATCCGCTTTCGACCCGTCCGATCCCCAAACGGGAGCACCGATCCCGGGCGTGTCGCTCGGGCCGATAACGGCAGCCCCGGCGCCATCACCGAGAATGAACGAGATCGAGCGATCCGTCGGGTCGACAAACTCCGAGAGCTTCTCGGCGCCGATGACGAGCGCGTAGTGCGCCGCGCCGGCGCGAATGAGGGCATCCGCCTGGGTTACCGCGTAGCTGAAGCCGGCGCAGGCAGCGTTCGAGTCGTATGCGGCGGCGGGATTTGCTCCCACCCGGTCGGCGACGATCGCCGAGATCGACGGCGTGGTCTTGACATTGCTCACCGTGCCGACGATCACGAGGTCGATATCGGATGCCGGAATTCCGGAGCTCGCAATCGCCTCGATGCCCGCCGTCGTTGCGAGGTCGAGCGCCGAGACATCCTTCGACGCGCGTGCGCGTGTGATTATGCCGGTGCGCTGGCGAATCCATTCGTCACTGGAATTGATCGGCCCGACCAGATCGTCGTTGGGAACAAGGTTCTCGCCTCGCGCAGCCCCATAGCTGTAGATGCGCGTGTACTTGGGGCCGATGGCCTGTTTGAGAGTTGGGGGAGTCATTCGGTTCAGCCGTTCATCATGTCGTGTGCCGCAGCGAGGTCGTCTGGTGTCTTGATCGCGACGCTCGGGATTCCGCGAAGCCCGCGCTTGGCCAGACCGACCAGCGCGCCGGCGGGTGCCAACTCGATGATTCCCGTAACGCCAGCGCTCTCCATCGACGCCATGGTCAGATCCCACCGTACCGGGGACGAAACCTGCCCAACCATGAGGTCGACGAATGTCGTGCCGCTTTCGACCAGATCGCCGCTGCGGTTTGTCCAGATCCGCAAAATCGGGTCTGCTGCCCAAATGGATGCCGCGACTTCGTGCAGCGGTTCGATCGCGGGCTGCATGAAGTGCGTGTGGAATGCTCCGGCAACCTGCAACGGGATCACGCGCGCGCCGGCGGGAGGTTTTTCCGACAGTTTTGCGAGGCCGGTCAGTTCACCGGCGACGACGATCTGGCCGCCGCCGTTGAAGTTTGCGGGCTCGAGGCCGAGGCCCTTGAGCTCGGCGAGCAGCGTGTCCTCGTCACCGCCGACGACCGCGCTCATTCCGGTCTTGTGCAGTTTTGCCGCCGCTGCCATCCCGATGCTGCGCTGCTTGACGAAGCGAAGCGCTTCTTCCTCGCCGAGGATGCCAGCCACCACCGCGGCGGTGACCTCGCCGACGGAGTGGCCAGCCGTGCCGCTGACCTTGAGCTTGTCGTTGTCCGCGATGAGCCCCTGGAGCGACAGAAGACCGGCGGCGACGATCAGCGGCTGTGCGATCGCGGTATCGCGGATGGTGTCGGCGTCACTGGTCGTGCCGTGCTTGACCAGGTCGATCTCGATGCTGTCCGAGATGCGCTGGAGGTGTTCTTTGAATTTTGGTTCGGCAATCCACGGTGCGAGAAACCCGGGAGTTTGAGAGCCCTGCCCGGGCGCAACGACAACAATCACCCGTCTAGTCTGCCAAGATCTCTGGGCGCTCGCTGTGAGATTCGTCCCAAACATTGCCGAAATCGTTGGAGAAAACCTTGCGGCGGTGCGTGGGCTAGCGTGTCTTCATGTCGCAGACCCGGAAGCGCCCTCGCGCGGGCACGCTCGGACTGCTCGCGGCAGCTGCAGCGGTGGCACTTCTCCTGTCATCCTGCAGCGGGGACGCGCTTGGCGGACTGGTTCGTGAGCACGGGGCATCCGCGGACGGCTCGTCCGCCGGTGGTGAGGGGCCGCACAGCACCAAAAGCGACGTCACGGATGAAGGAACTCCGATCTCGTCGCTGCGACCGGCAGCTAGCCCTGCGTTGACCGCATTCGACAGGCAGGTCGTGCACTGGACCCCGTGTCATCACGTGTTCAAGTGCGGCACGGTCAGGGTGCCCATCGATTGGCAGCACATCGGCACGGCATCAATCAAGATCGCGCTGATCATGCATCCGGCAACGGGAAGCCTGCTCGGCGACCTTGTTGTCAATCCGGGTGGTCCGGGCGGATCCGGCGTCGAGTTCGTCGAAGAGGGCGTCGACGGCGTGGTCGATGGTTCGGTCGCGCAGCATTACAACGTGATCGGTTTTGATCCGAGAGGAGTTGGCGCGTCGGCTCCGGTCACCTGCTACGACGATGCAGGCACCGATAAGTACTTCTACGACATCGATCCGGGAGCGGTTGGATCCAAAACGTGGATCGCTGCCGAGGAGAAGAAGTCACGGGATCTCGCCGCCGCGTGTGCCAGGAACACCGGCCCGGTTCTCGCACACATCGATTCGATCAGCGTTGCCCAGGACCTGGATGTCATTCGGGCGGCAGTCAGGCAGCCGAAGCTCAACTACCTCGGCTATTCATACGGGACGTATCTCGGCACGCTGTACGCCGGCCTGTTTCCGAACCGCGTTGGCCGCACCGTGCTCGACGGCGCCGACGACCCGTGGGGCAGTGACTATCAGATCAGCGACCCGTCGGGCGGCTCGGGCAGTTTTGGAGTCGGCCCAAACGTTGACGGAACCGTGGGGCAGACCATCGGCTTCGAAAGCTCGCTTGTTGATTACCTCCGCGGCTGCCTCTCCAACACCTCGACCACCGTTGGGCGCTTCCGATGCCCGTTTACTTCCACGCTGGCTCGGGCAAAGGTTCGCGTTGAGCAGGAGTTCGCGCGCGTGAACGCCCATCCGCTCGTCACCAAGGACGGCCGCAAGCTTGGCGGCGCGACCCTGGCGACCGCAATCGATGACGCGCTGTACGACTCCTCGGATTGGCCAGCACTCACTCGGATGTTTGTCCAGCTGGAGGACGGCAATCCGGCGCAGGCATTCGAATTCGCGGACGAGTACAACGACCGAAATCCAGATGGCACATACAGCGACAACGACGACTTCGCGCACCTCGCGATTGGATGCATCGAGGACGGCAACGACGTCGATCTGTCGTTCGATCGACGGGAGGCAGCCGAATTGCGCAAGGTTGCGCCCATGCTGGGGATCTACTCGGCGTATGGCGATTTGATCTGCAGCGGCTGGAGGTACAGCTCTTCGCCGTTCCCCAATCCCATCCATGCCAGGGGAACCGGCCCGATTCTCGTGCTCGGCAACACAGGCGACCCGGCTACCCCGTACTCGGATGCCGTGGATCTGGCTAGGCAACTCGACAACGGTCACCTGGTTACGCTGCACGGCGAAGGTCACACGTCATACGACCTTGGCAACGGCTGTATCGATCGAACGGTCGACGACTACCTTCTGTCCGGCGCCGTGCCCGACCGCGATCCCGACTGCCACTAAAGACTCCGTGAGAGGGCCCATTCGACCCTAAAACGCGCTCGTTTAGGGTCGAATGGGCCCTCTCACGGGCTCTTGGTTAGATCTTAACTAACATTTTGCCGGTGTTTTCGCCTCGCATGAGGCCGTAGAAGGCCTCGAGGGCGTTGTCGATCCCATCGACCACGGTCTCCTCGAACACGAAATCACCGGAGGCCACCAGCGGCGCAACCTCCGCCGCGAATTGGTCGGTGTAACGCAGAAGGCTCGGGATCGTGAAACCCTCGAGCGTCAGGCTCTTCGTGGTGAGCATCCACAGGTTTCGCGGACCGGGTGGCATCGATTCTGCGTTGTAGCTGGAGATCGATCCGCAGATGGCCGCACGTCCGCCGCGGTTCATGGAGAAGATCGCGGCCTCGAGGTGATCGCCGCCCACGTTGTCGAAGTACACGTCGATTCCATCGGGCGCTGCGGCCGCGAGTTGCCGCGAAATCTTGCCGTCCTTGTAGTTGAATGCCGTGTCGTAGCCGTACTTCGAGGTGATCAGGGCGATTTTCTCGGCGCTGCCAGCGCTGCCGACGACGCGACTCGCACCGTGCAGTTTCGCGAGCTGGCCGGCAGCCGTGCCGACAGCTCCCGCAGCCCCGGAGATGAAGACGCTCTCGCCCTCCTGCATCTTTGCGATGACGAAGAGGCCAATCCACGCGGTGAGGGCTGGCACACCGAGTGCCCCGAGGTAGACCGAGGATGGCAACCCATCGAGGGGCGCGCGCTTGGTGAATCCGCCCGCCTTGCCTTGAGCGACATCCCGCCAGCCATACATGTGCTCCACCAGGTCGCCAACGGCGAAGTCGGGGGAGTTTGACTCGACGACCGTACCAACGGCGCCGCCGAGCATGGTCTTGCCGAGTTCGAATGGCGGAATGTACGACGGCATGTCATTCATCCGTCCGCGCATGTACGGGTCGACCGAGAGAAACTCATTCGCGACCCGGACTTCGCTGTCTCCCAGCGGCGCAAGCTCGACGTTCTCGTACGAGAAATCAGCGGCGTCGGGCAATCCGGTCGGACGACGGACGAGTTTCCACTGGTTGCTGATCACTTACGATCCCCTTTGATCGACCTTGCTCACATACTTACGGGCACCATCCGGTTCGGCAATCGAGCCGATAATGAGCGCTGACTGCAGGATGAGGGCTTCGCGGGCTCCCGTCGCATCCCAGCCGATCACTTCGCTGATGCGCTTGAGGCGGTAGCGCACGGTGTTCGGATGCACGAACAGTTCGCGGGCGGTCGCTTCGAGCGAGCGCCCGTTGTCGAGATAGCACCAGAGCGTTGTCAGCAGCTCGGTCGAGTGCGCCTGAAGCGGCTTGTAGATGCGGTTGATAAGTGTCGAACGCGCCAGCGAGTCGCCCGCGAACGCGCGCTCTGGCAGCAGGTCATCGGCGAGCGTCGGTCGGGGCGCGTTCCGCCATGATCGCGCAACGGCGAAACCGGCGAGCGCGGCCCTCGCGCTCTTGGATGCGTCGACGAGCGTTGCCACCTCGTGTCCAAGCACCAGGTACCCGTCTCCGAAACCGGGCTCGAGCTTCTTGGCGATCTCGAGGAACGGCAGTGGCGCTTTGGCGTCATCATCGTCGAGAGGCGCAGGCTCGGCGCGACCGATCACCAGGACGAGACGATTGCCCTGTACACCGATGAGCACGTCTGCGTCGAGATGCCGGGCAGTTCGACGGAGCTGGTCGACATCCAGGACCCGCGGTGTTGTCCCGACGAGGACGCAGACTTCGCCGTGACCGTTCCAGCCGAGCGCCGCGATCCGCGACGGCAGCTCGTTGTCGTATTCGCCCGACAGGATCGAGTCGACGACAAGAGCTTCAAGGCGCGCATCCCAGAGTCCCCGCGCTTCCGCGGCGCGGGCGTAGACATCCGCTGCAGCGAACGCGATCTCGCGTGAGTAGAGCAGGATCGCTTCCCGCAGTACTTCGTCATCGCCGGTCACTCGCTGTTCAACGACCTCGACCGTGATGCGGATGAGCTGGAGCGTCTGGGTCAGGCTGACCGATCGAAGAAGTTCGCGCGGGGCCGCGCCGAAGACGTCTGCCGCGATCCACGGCGTCGACTTCGGGTCATCGAACCAGCTGATGAACGAGGTAATTCCCGCCTGTGCGACCAGACCGACGGCAGAGCGTCGGCCCGGGGGCATGTCCCCGTACCATGGCAGCGTGTCTTCGAGGCGCTTCAAAGTGGCAGTGGACAACTCACCAGAAATGGTGCGCAGCCATGCCAGCGTCTGTGCCTTCGTTTTGGGCGCCACGAGAAGTTAGCTTTCGCCTCCCGCTACCCCGGTCGTGCCGGCCGTAACATCCATCAGGCGGTACTTCTCGATGGCGGCGCCAACAACGAGTCGATCGATCTCCCCCCGCTTGACGAGGGATTCGAGCGTGCGCACGACAAGCGATGGCCCGTCGATCTTGAAGTAGCGACGAGCCGCTGCGCGGGTGTCCGAGAAGCCGAAGTTGTCGGCTCCGAGCGTCGCGTAGTCGCCGGGAACGAACTGCCGGATCTGGTCCGGTACCGCGTGCATAAAGTCGGTCACCGCGACGAACGGGCCTTTCGCGTCCTGCAGTTTGCTCGTGACATAGGGGACATGCGGGTCCTCATACGGGTTAAGGAAGTTGTGCTCGTCCGCGGCGAGACCGTCACGGCGCAACTCAGTCCAGGATGTAACGCTCCAGACATCCGCGGAAACACCCCAGTCCTTTGCGAGCAACTCCTGCGCCTCGAGCGCCCACGGGACCGCAACGCCCGACGCAAGGAGTTGCGCCTTCTGGCCGTCCGCCTGTCCCTCAGACAGTCGGTAGATTCCGCGAAGCAGGCCATCGACATCCAGGTTTTCGGGCTCAGCCGGCTGCAGGATCGGCTCGTTGTACACGGTCAGGTAGTACATGACGTTCGGATCGGGGTGTTCCCCGCCATACATGCGCTTCAGGCCGTCCTGCACGATGTGGCCGAGCTCGTAGCCGTATGCGGCGTCGTAGGCGACGACCGCCGGGTTCGTGGATGCGAGCAGGATCGAGTGGCCGTCCGCGTGCTGAAGGCCCTCGCCGGTCAGCGTCGTGCGACCCGCGGTCGCGCCAACGATAAAGCCGCGCGCCATCTGGTCGCCCGCCGCCCACATGGCGTCGCCCGTGCGCTGGAAGCCGAACATCGAATAGAAGACGTAGACCGGGATGAGCGGTTCGCCGTGCGTCGCGTAGGACGTACCGACACCGGTGAACGCGGCGAATCCGCCCGCCTCGTTGATGCCGACGTGGATGATTGCGCCCTGCGGGCTCTCCTTGTACGCAAGAAGAAGCTCGCGGTCGACGGAGGTGTAGTGCTGACCGTTCGGGTTGTAGATCTTGGATGTTGGGAAGTAGGCGTCCATGCCGAACGTGCGGGCCTCATCCGGGATGATCGGGACGATCCGGTTGCCGAAGTTCGGCGACTTGAGCAGGTCCTTGAGCAGTCGAGCGAACGCCATCGTGGTGGCGATCTCCTGCTTGCCGGAACTCCTCTTCGCGATGGCGTATGACGCCTCGTCGGGAAGCTGAACCTGGGTGTACCTGTGCCTGCGCTCGGGAACGAATCCGCCAAGCGCGCGACGGCGCTCAAGCAGATATTGGATCGCCTCATCGCCCTCGCCGGGGTGGTAGTAGGGCGGCAGGTACGGGTTCGCCTCGAGCACGGCGTCCGTTACCGGGATCTGCATCGCGTCACGGAACTGCTTGAGGTTGTCGAGCGAGAGTTTCTTCATCTGGTGGGTCGCGTTGCGGCCCTCGAACGACGGGCCGAGTCCGTAGCCCTTGATGGTGTGGGCGATGATGACGGTCGGTTGGCCCTTGTGCTCGGTCGCCGCTTTGAAAGCCGCGTACACCTTGCGGTAGTCGTGACCTCCGCGCTTGAGCGCCCAGAGCTGGTCGTCCGTGTAGTCCTTGACCATGGCTGCGGTGACCGGGTCACGGCCGAAGAAGTTCTCGCGGACGTATGCGCCGTTTTCGGCCTTGTACGTCTGGTAATCGCCATCAGGGGTGCGGTTCATCAGGTTGACGAGCGCGCCGGTGGTGTCGTTCTTGAGTAGATCGTCCCACTCACGACCCCAGATCACCTTGATGACGTTCCAGCCGGCACCGCGGAAGAAACTCTCCAGCTCCTGGATGATCTTGCCGTTGCCCCGCACGGGTCCGTCGAGGCGCTGGAGGTTCGCGTTGATGACGAAGGTGAGGTTGTCAAGACCATCGTTCGCGGCCAGCTGGAGAGCGCCACGGCTCTCGACCTCATCCATCTCGCCGTCGCCGAGGAAGGCCCAGACGTGAGCGTCGCCGACATCCTTGATTCCGCGGTTGGTCAGGTAGCGATTGAGCTGCGCCTGATAGATCGCGTTGATCGGGCCGAGTCCCATGGACACGGTCGGGAACTGCCAGAAGTCCGGCATGAGGCGTGGATGCGGGTAGGACGACAGCCCGCCGGCTGCGTGCGACTTCTCCTGGCGAAAGCCATCGAGCTGGTCGGGGCCGATGCGGCCCTCGAGGAACGCGCGTGCGTACATGCCGGGGGAGGCGTGCCCCTGGTAGAAGATCTGGTCGCCGCCGGATGGATGATCCTGGCCGCGGAAGAAGTGGTTGTGGCCGACCTCGTAGAGTGCGGCGGATGATGCGTAGGTAGAGATGTGACCGCCGACCGCGATCCCCGGGCGCTGCGCGCGGTGCACCGTGATCGCGGCGTTCCAGCGAAGCCACGCGCGGTAGCGACGCTCGATATCTTCGTCGCCGGGAAACTCGGGCTCATTCTCGGGTGCGATGGTGTTGATGTAGTCGGTCGTCGGCACCATCGGAACGCCGAGGTGAAGGTCTTTGGACTTCTTCAGCAGGCTCAGCATGATCTCGCGACCGCGCTCGTGACCGGATTCGTCGACCACCGCTTCCAGCGAATCGTTCCACTCTGCGGTTTCTTCAGGGTCCCTGTCGATGTGGTTCACCGAGTACGGGTCCTGATCATTTACCGTCACCTTGACCTCTTCCTGGTAGATCTGGATCGGACGCTAGTTGGACCAGCAGAGTCGGGTTACGGCTTTGGAGGTTTGAAACTAGCCGCATCAATTCTAGGTGTCGGTTTCCACATCCGCCGCACGCGGTCGGTCGCTGCCAGCGCGGCCGGATTACCCGGCGTAGAATCGGCGTTTGTGTTGCTGAGTTCATCGCCGACCAGCGGATAAGGATTTCTTCTCATGGCTCTGGAAATTGACACCCGGGCACCCGACTTCGAGCTTCCCAACCAGTTTGGTGAGCACGTTCGCCTGAGCGATTTCGCCGGCAAGTCACCCGTTGCGCTCGTCTTCTTCCCCCTTGCGTTTTCGAGCACCTGCACGACCGAACTGTGTGCCCTGCGCGACAACCTCGCAATGTTTAAGCAGAGCGGCGTCGAGTTGCTCGGCATCTCGGTGGACTCCAAGGCCACCCTTCGTGCATTCGCCGATCAGGAGGGATACGACTTCAACCTGCTCGCGGACTTCTGGCCCCACGGGGCGGTCGCCAAGGAATACGGCGTCTTCCTTGAGGAGAAGGGCTTCGCGAATCGCGCGACCTTCGTCATCGATACCAAGGGTGTCATCCGCGCCGGGTTCAAGACCGCGCCCGGCGAGGCCCGCTCGATCGAGGAGTACCAGCGGGCCCTCGACAAGGTGCTGCCCGTCCCGGCCTGAGTGGCTGACTCTCACCGTTTCGGGCGGAGTTAGTGACAGCGGGCGGAGTAGCTACCCCGCTCCGGGCAAAGTACTCCGCCCATAACGTCAGGTATGCAAAATGTTGACCGCCCGCGAGATCACGAGCGCAAGCAGCGCGAATCCGGTTAGTGCCTGGTACCCCATGAGTGCCTTCGCGCGCGTCGTCATCGGCATCACATCCGTCGGGCTGAAGGCCATCATGTTGGACAGCGAGAAGTAGGCGTAGTCGAAGAACGCCGGCTCCCAGGTCTTGTTGCCGGGAGCACCGTCGTGCTGCGGAAACCGGAAGTCCATCTGCTGGGTTTGGCGAGAGCCGTGCAGCCGCCGGGCGAACGGCCCGCCGAGGTCGAGTTCCCAGTACACGAACGCGAAGGCGATGACGTTCGTGATCCAGACCATCGCGGCCGTCAGTAGGACGGACGGTCCGGTGCCGTCACCGACGATGAGCTCGCGCAACACCAAAACGATCGTGACCTGGTTGACGAGCACCATGAGTGCGGACAGGATGACCGACAACCAGCGGGACCACGCACGCTCGCGAACCAGCCGAGTGGGATTGAGGATGACCTGGGGAATCAGCATGAGCGCCCCGATGGATGGAACAATCCAGTGCGGGATCGGCTGAACCTTCTGCGGAATGAAGAAGTACAGGGTCAGCGCGGCAGCGATGCTCACGAAGACCGCCCACCGGTGTTCAGGCTGGGGTTTCGGATTAGCCTGCTCCTTTGGGGCAGCCTCGGAACTCATGGGCCAACTTTATGCCGGTACGATTGCGTGAACGTTGTTCCCTCGCGGACGACGGGCCTTTAGCTCAGCTGGTAGAGCGCCACGTTTACACCGTGGATGTCATCGGTTCGATCCCGGTAGGGCCCACATTCTCTGATGGGACGCCAGCCGACCTCACTCATTTCAGGAGTCCGGTCACCTAATTCAGGAGCCTCCGTGACGGATGACCGGTGTTGAGGCACTTGTAGCCGAAAACCGGGCGCCGAGTCACACATCCTCCTGAAAACGGCGGGGGAATGCGCGTTTCCGGCCGGTTCAGGGGAGCGTCGAGTGGCTGCACTATGGTGTGCGCATGAGCAAGGATCGGGCCGTCACAGCGGCGGCCGGGGAGTCGCCCTCGGAACACCCCCGCACGCACCGTGGCGTGTGGCTGTTCGCTCGCGACATCCTGCTGATCTTGTTAGCAGCCCTGGTGCTCTCGTTCCTCATCAAGACCTTCTTCGTGCGCTCGTTCTACATTCCGTCACCGTCGATGGTGAACACCCTTCAGATAAACGACCGAGTGATCGTAAGCCTGCTCACTCCGACTCTTGTTCCGCTGCGACGCGGTGACATCGTGGTCTTTGAAGACCCCGGTGGATGGAACCCGGAGGATGAGCTGCCACAGCCGTCGGACTCCCCGGTCACGGATGTACTCGCCTTCCTTGGTCTTGCCGCTCCCGATGACAACAGCCACCTGATCAAGCGCGTAATCGGGTTACCGGGCGACAGGGTCGCGTGCTGCACGGCGACCGGGCACCTGACCGTGAACGGGACTCCGATCGAGGAGCCGTACATAACCCTGAATCTGGGCGCGACCGCGGCGGATCCACAACCGTTTCGCGTGACGGTGCCGAAGAACGACCTCTGGGTGATGGGCGACAACAGGGATGCGTCCGCGGACTCCGCCTACCACTTCGACAAACAGGACGCGACGCCGTATGTACCGCTACGGGATGTGACGGGCAAAGCGGTCGTGATCAGCTGGCCCATCGGTCGTTGGACGGTACTCAGCAACTATCCGGACACCTTCCTGAAGGTGAAACCGCCCAGCTCCAAGTAGGCGGAACGGGCGGGCTCTGTCGCGGTAGGCTCTGCGCCATGAAGGCTGTTGTCGCCGACATCCATGCCATTTGCATGTGACTGCGCGAGGTCGAGTTGGGGACGTCGTTGGGGGATGATTGGCCAATCCACAAGGTGCCGACGGGGCAAATGGGAAGGATTTCTTTCGCTATCGCGCTCCCCGTCCGTCGGCGGCCGACCATACTACTGGCGCAATCTTCGATGACCTGCTCGAGGAAGTAGTTGTCGAAGCACGAGCGTGCAAAGCTCCCAAAGCGCTGGCACGTGAGTACTTCGCCCGCCGTCAGATCTGACGTTAAGCTGGCAGATTTAGACTCGGGGCGTGGACGACCTGGGTATCTCCGTCAAACGCGCTGCACGTCGTTCTCGTGGGGGATCGGATGCTGCCGAACCGCTGTCCGTTGGTCCGGCCCTCGTTCGTACTGGCACTCTGCTCGGTGCCATCTATGAGACGCACGCACGGGAGGTTGGTCTGACGCCCCAGCAGGCACGCCTGCTTTTCGTCGTCGTCGAACAGCCAGCGAACATGCTCGGGCTCGGTTCTGCTGTGCGGCTGAGTAAGTCGACGATGACAAGCCTCGTTGATCGAATGCAGGAACTCGGACTGCTTGAGCGCACTCCCGATCCGAGCGACCGCCGCCGCCTGTTGGTCTCCGCAACCCAGCGTGGCATCCAGGTCTCGAAGGAGTTCGAACGCGGGATGCGTCGCTCGATCACGCGACTGACTGACCAGCTCAACGAGGTGGAGCGCACGGCGCTGGCCCGGATTCTGTCCGTCCTCCTCGCGGAGGGGGACGGTCTACTCCGCTCGGAGTAAATCGGTCCGGACTTCTTCTGTGAGGTCGTTCCCCGACCTAGCATCGAGTCAGTACGAGGTTCGTACTAATCAATTCGAGGAGTATGTCATGACCGCCCAGGCACAACGTTCCACCGCTTCGATGTCTCGTCGAAGCATCGTCCTGCTCACCATGATCGCGGCCGCGGTTGTCGGTGTCGCAGCCAACGCCGTCGTCGCATTCGCGGGCATCGCGGCCGGGGCCAGCCCGGCGTTTGCGCCGCTGTCCATTGCGGTCTTCGGTCCATTCACCGTTCTCGGCCTGGTTGCCGGATACCTCGGATGGCGGATCGTTCGTGCTCGCGCAGCCAACCCGCTCCGCCTGCTGCGCATCCTGGTCCCCGTTCTGCTGGTGTTGTCGTTCGTACCCGACACGATCAGCGCGATCGTCGGATTCATCCCGGACAGCTCGACCACCGGGTTCGTGGCGCTCATGATCATGCACCCCATCGTCGCCGCCGTTGGAGTGCCGGTTTACCAGCGGCTGTCGCCCGCCCACGACGCCTAGACAGACCGGGTGTTGTGTCGGGCTAAAAGGTATGAATATGCTTCGACTACGGGGCGATCGTGCCCGCCGTCTGGCGTCCACAGTTACGCCGGTTATCCGTGCTCTTTCTCGCAAGGTGGAATCGCCCAATGTCTGAGTCCCGTCCCGTTTACGCTGCCAACAGGCGACGGACCTTCGTTGCACTTCTCGCGGTGCTGGCCGTAGTCGTCGCCCTGCTGTCCGTGTTCGGACGGGCGTCCAGTGCGCGGGCGGATGGCGGCACGGCGAGTGTCGCGGGAACGGTCACCGACGCGTCCGAATCGTTGCCGTTGGCGGACGTGTCCGTGCAGATCACCTCCGACGATTACACCTACTTTGACTCGACGACGACCGCGGACGACGGGACCTACTCGCTGTCGACGATTCCGGCGGGCAACTACACGCTTCAGTTCATCCCGGCAGGCGGCAGCAACTATGTGCAGCAGTGCTGGCAAAACGATTCGTGCCTCGACCAAAACCAGACCTACTTCGCTGTCGTCGACGGCGCACAGCTCACCGGGTACGACGCGGCGCTTCAGCCGGGTGGAACCATGACCGGCACGGTCGTGACAGCCAACTCGCCCACGACCGGAATCGCCAATGTCAGCGTGAACCTACAGGCCGATGACGGTAACAACGCTGGCGGAACCACGGATGCGAACGGCAATTTCACGATCACCGGCATTCCGGCCGACGACTACCAGGTTGATTTCCAGCCCGGCGTTGGCAACTTCATCGGCCAGTGGTGGGACAACCAGCCGACCGAAACGACTGCGCAGTACGTCACGGTCGGCAGCAATGCCACGGTCAACAACATCAACGCCGCACTCGCCTCCGGTGGAATCATCACAGGGACGGTGACGGATGCGAATGGTCCGGTTCGAGGCGTCAGGGTGACCGCCTTTGGTCCCGACAGCACGCTCGGGGACGGCAAGACGAACGCCGCCGGCAAATATCGGATCAGTGCCCTGACGGCTGGGTCGTACACGGTTGAGTTCATCCCACCGAAGGCGGACAACGACGCTCTGCAGTATTGGAACGACGCGAACACTCCGGCAACGGCCACGCCGATCACGGTCAATGGGACCACTACGACCGGCGTGAACGCGACCCTTGTGGCCGGGGCGTCGGTCACCGGGCGCGTTCTCGCACCAGGAACTCCGAACACGGGAGTTGCCGATGCGGATGTCAGCATCTACCCCGCTGCGGGTGGCCAGAACATCGCATCGGCTCTCACGAACGCAAACGGTGTTTATCACGTGACGGGCCTCCCGGCTGGCAGCTACTCGGTGAGCATCGTTCCGTCGTTCGGCGCTGGCGTCGCACCGGAGTGGTGGGGAGGGACGTTCATCCAAACAGGCGCGAAGACGCTCACTCTCACCACCGGCCAGGCGCTCACGCACGTCAACCAGCGGCTGATCGTTGGGTCAGTCATCAGCGGTACGATCTACGCCGGCGATACAAGTACGCCGGAGCCGTTCGCCGACATCCAGGTCTTCGCATCCGACCAGCTCGTCGGCAGCCTGAACGCTCCGCCCTTCGAAGCGAGCACAGACGGGTCGGGCAACTACACACTGCCGAACCTGGGTCCGGGCAAGTACACCCTGTTCATCGGATCGGAAGATCAGAACTATGTGAGCCAGTGGTGGAACGGCAAGGCGTCGCAGGCGAAGGGAACGGCTCTTACCGTGCACAGGAACATCGATGTTTCCGGTGTTGATGCGACACTCGCGCTCGCGGTTATTACCCCTGGCACGCCGACCATTAGCGGTAGAGCGAAAGTGGGCGACACCCTCACTGCCCACAAAGGCTCATGGCAGCCCAGGGGATTGATCTTCAGCTACCAGTGGCTTCGCAACGGCAGTCCAATTGCCCACGCCACCGCATCGACATATGTGCCGACGTCGTTGGATGTTGGCGCGACAATCGCTGTTGCCGTCACCGGAGAAATCGCCAACTTCCAGTCGCAAGGCAAAACGGACACGGTTACGAGCGCAGCAACCGCAGCGATAACGAACTAACCGAGCGCGCCGGCGCTCAGCTTCGTACTGAGCGCCGGCGGCGCAACACCACCGCACTGGCTCCGACCAGAATCAGCAGCAATGCCGCCATGGCGGGAAGCTCCGGACTCGGACCACCCGTCGACGGGAGTGCCCCGATAACGGTCACAGGGTCGGATGTTGCAACGGAAGTGCCGCCGACCACCAGACTCAGCCGGAAGTGACCGGCCGCCGCAGCACTACCAACAATGAAGGTTTCGCTCGCGTCTCCGCTGCCATCACTTGTCGCCGTCACAACGAGGCCATCATCGAACGCCACGGTGAACGCGGTGTTCGCGGGCAGACCCGTGATCGTCACGGGCACCGTGTCGCCGTGGCTAACGGTTGTGGCCGTCGTCGTGATGGTGGGCGAGAACGAGTAGGTGAGCACGACAGAGCCGGTGCCGGTGTTCGGCGTGCCGGCCGTCGCCGACAGGCCCGAAGCGGTGAAGCCCGAGCCGCCGCCACCGCCGCCAACGACATCCGTAGGGTTGTCATCACTGTCGGTGAAGGTCGCCATGCCGCCGCTACCCCCACCGGTATAACCGGATCCGCCGGAGCCCGCGACCTGCGTGTTTCCGCCAATGGACGCCGTAGGTCCGGTACCGCCTGCCGCAAGTGTTGAGCCCGCTGCGGTGGTGGTCGTGGTATCACCCCCGGCAACTCCGTTCAGTGAGATGGTGCCGGATCCGGTGCCCGCGGTTCCGCCGCTTCCTTCTCCGCCGCCGCCATTGACGGAAGCCTGACCAAATGCGTCTGCGTCGAAGCCGGACTGGACCGCGGGGCCCGGGCCAGCGGGCGCTCCGCCGTCACCCCCGGCCTGGGTGGACGAGATCTGGCCTGGAAGGTCGAGCCGACCGCCATAGCCGGCGCCGCCACCGCCGCCGGCGACCATGAGAAGCGTTGATCCCTGTTGGACGTAGCTGCCCTCCCCGATGCCACCGACGCCCAAGGTGAGTGTTTGACCCGCATAGGTCGTGCCGAGGTCAACCGTGGTCACGCCGCCCGTGCTCGCGGCAGCTCCGGCGAGGGCGACAGCGAACGCCGGCGCCTCGGCCCCAGCGCCGCCGGAGACTGTAACGGACAGGTCGGTAATACCACCCGGAATTGCAAATGTCTCGGCCGCGCTAGGAGTGTCAAACGTTGCAACACAGTTGATGACGCAGTCTGCAGCGGGCGTCGAGTCTGCCGACGCGGACGCCGAGAGCGCCGTCACGAGCAGGAGCGCCGTAGCGCCAGCGAGAGCGACGCCGCCAAGTCGCATGGTGAAACTGTGTCGGGTCACGGGGGTGTCCTCTGTGTCAGTCGCACGCGGCCAAATCAGGGTAAGTGACCGGTGCGTGCTCGCAATGGTATTGCAAGTCGACCGGAACGTCGATCATTTCTCGGCCGCGAGAAGCGACGCCATTCCGGTGATCGCACGGCATTCGGGCGCGGACCCGGTCGTGCGATTAGTCTGTGATCGGCCGGGGCGGAAGCCCGGAGATCAGAGGGACACTGCGATGGGCGCGAACATCCTTGTTATCGAATCAACGGGCGTTCCTGCGTCACTCGCTCGAGTGAATGAGCCAACCGCTCCTCCACTGCGGATCGCGCTCGTGCAGCACGCGTGGAGCAGCGACGCGGGGGCACTCACCGAGTGGCTGGACGCCGCCGTGGATGCCGCTGCTGACGCAGGAGCGCGGATCGTGTTCCTGCCCGAGATTACCTTCAGCAGGTACCCGGCGGACACGCTGCCGTCCGGGGTACCAAGCGCGCTCGCCGAAGAACTCGATTCCGGGCAAACAGTGGCGTTCGCACGACGGGCCGCCGCACGGTCGGGCATCTACGTGCACGCTTCTGTGTATCGAAAGGTCGAGGCGGGGGACGGCCTCGGTATGAACACGGCAATCATTGTTGCTCCAACCGGCGAACTCGTTGCCGCAACGGACAAGCTACACATCCCGGTCACCGCCGGCTACTACGAGGACAAGTATTTCCGCCAGGGGAGCGCGGATGGCGATCCCTACCCGGTCTACATCCTGAACGGCCTCGGCGATGCTCGGCTCGGTCTTCCGACCTGCTGGGACGAATGGTTTCCCGAGGTCGCCCGCGCCTATTCGATCGGCGGCGCCAACATCGTTGTCTATCCGACCGCAATCGGATCGGAACCCGATCACCCGGACTTCGACACCGAGCCGCTCTGGCGGCAGGTCATCGTCGGCAACGGGATCGCAAACGGCCTGTTCATGGTCGTTCCCAATCGCACCGGACGCGAGACTCGCGAGGACGGTACCCCGGGGAATACCTTCTATGGTTCCTCGTTCGTCAGCGATCCATACGGGCGGATTCTCGTGCAGGCACCGCGCGATACGGCCTGCGTTCTGGTTGCCGATGTGGATCTCGCACAGGGCGACGATTGGCTTGAACTCTTCCCCTTCCTGAAAACTCGACGTCCAGACACCTATGGCGTCCTCACCAGGCCGGTCTCAAAGTGACGAGGCGGATGCCCGCGGAAGGCGGGCCGCACGATCGGCTGTGGCTCGCGTGGCCAACCGCCGGCTACACACTCGGCGACACCGCAGCAGACGCCGAGGAGGCTCGCAAAACCTGGGCCGCCGTTGCCAATGCGGCGGCAGCGTTTGAACCGGTCTCCGTCGTCGTGCATCCACGCGATCGGAAACTAGCGCCGCGCTATCTCGATGGCTCGATCGAGCTGCGCATCCACGAGATCGACGATGCGTGGATCCGCGACACGGGCCCGACGTTCGTGAATGATGATGGCGCACTCGGGGCCGTGACCTGGGTGTTCAACGGCTGGGGAGGCCAGGAGTGGGCGAGTTGGGAACACGACAGTGAACTGGCGCCCGAGATCGCGGCCTGGGCAGGCGCCGAGCGCGTCGACTCTCGCTTGGTGAACGAGGGCGGCGGCATCCACGTCGATGGGCTGGGAACCGTGCTCGTGACCGAAACGGTACAGCTCGACCCCGGACGCAATCCGGGCATCACTCGCGAGGCCGTCGAGGCCGAACTTGCGCGCACGATAGGCACGACAAAGACCATCTGGCTGCCGCGGGGGCTCACGCGGGACTCCGACACGTTCGGAACACGCGGACACGTCGACATCGTCGCTACGTTTGCGTCGCCAGGGGTCGTACTTCTGCACAATCAGCGCGACACCGCGCATCCGGATTTTGAGGTCACCGCACAATTGCGGAAGGTACTCGAAGCCGAAACGGATGCGCAGGGCAAAGCGCTTCGAATTGTGGACCTGCCGGCTCCCGCAACGCTTCGCGACGAAGACGGCTTCGTTGACTACTCGTATGTGAATCATGTTCTAGTCAACGGGGGAGTGGTCGCCTGCTCGTTCGGCGACGAGCGGGACGCCGATGCTGTCGCGATTCTGCGCGACGCCTATCCGGGACGCAGCGTCGTCACCGTGGATGCGCGCCCGCTGTTCGCTCGGGGTGGCGGCATCCACTGCATCACCCAGCAGCAACCCGCGCTACATTAATCGCATGACGAACGAGGATGTGCGCGCACAAGCGCTGAAGCGATTGAAGGCCAAGCGGCACTTCCTCGAATACGTGGGCATTTGGGTCGTCGTTAGCATCTTCCTGTCGGTCGTCTGGCTACTGACCTCCCAGGGCGGTTTCTTCTGGCCCATTTGGCCCATCGCAGGGATGGGCGTAGCCGCACTATTCATCGGGCTCGACGCCTACGGTCCCGGTCGACGAGTTATCACGGATGCCGACATCGAAGCCGAAGTGGCGAAAATGACCGGGCGAAAGAAAGACCGGGCCTAGACGCTCACGTGTTCGCGCGGAGTGACATCGCGTGACCCTCTCCAGCGCTTCGTGGTCCGAAGTGAAAGGTATGCGGCCGCGGCCAGTGGCATCGGCAGCCAGTACTGAACGAGGCGCCAGGTGAGCACTCCAAGAATTGCGATGCCCTGGGGTGTTCCAAATCCGACCAGGGCGGGGATGAGTACTCCCTCGATGATGCCGAGACCGCCCGGGGTGATCGGCAACAGTCCGACGAGGCTCGCGAGCCCGTAGGCGACGAGCAGCGTTCGGGGATCGGTCGAATGACCGAATGCCAGGAGCATGACCCAGAGGGCCGCGATGTCGAGCATCCAGTTTGCTGCGGCGAGCAGAACCGCGACCACGAGTCGACGCGGGCTCGATCGGTGATGATGCACCTGGTCGGACAGCATCCCCACGAAGGACACCGCCGTGTCTTCGCGCAGGAACGGCACCCTGCGCGCGACTCTTTCGACAATCGCGAGGGTGTGCGTCCGCGACTTGCCGAGAAGAATGATTGCCGCGATCACGAGAATGGCGACGCCGACCACGACAATCCCGGCGATCAGGTACTCAGGGTTGCCGTGCACATTCGGCATCACGGATACCATCGCGAGTCCAAAGATGAGGCCCAGGGTGAGCACCGAGGTTGAGATCTCAAACGTGGTCCCTGTCACAGCGTTCGCGGGGTCTGTTCTTGCGACGGTCAGCAGCCGGTATTTCAGAGCGGTGGATGTCGGTCCGCCACCCGGCACCGCGTTGTTCACGCCCTGGGTCGCAACATCGATGCGCAGCAGGGTGAAGTAGTTCGGCCGACCCGCACGGTTGAGCGTGGCGCGCGTCAGCAGCGAGTAACAGGCGATGGATGCCAGTTCGAGGCCGAGGCCAATGAGGAGCAGCGTGGATGATACGTGACCGAGTGACTGGAGGGCTGGCTCGACCTGGGCAAACTGGGGAAGAAGAATAAACCACACCACGAGCACGAGCACGACAACAAGAACTGCGCGCCATGTCCAGCGCGCGACCGTTCGTCGGCGGGCGACAAGAGCAGTTTCGATGACAGTCTCCACAGTGCACGGCGGAGGAGCGGGGTGGACGAGTATTCCTACACGTCCACCCCTCAAACTACTCGCGGTGCGGGATTACCGAAATGGCCTGGCTACTACTCGTCGTCGCTCGAGCTGCGGTTCTCCATGCCGGTGCGGATGGCGTCCATGACCCCGGAGTCGGCGAGCGTCGTGACATCGCCTACCGGCCGGTTCTCCGCGACATCCTTCAGCAGGCGGCGCATAATCTTGCCTGAGCGGGTCTTCGGAAGCTCCGCGACCACCATGATCTGGCGTGGCTTGGCGATCGGGCCAATCTGCTTGGCGACGTGATCGCGCAGTTCCTTGACGATATGCTCGCCACCGTCTCCCGCCTCGGCACGCAGGATGACGAACGCGACGACGGCCTGCCCGGTCGTTTCATCGGTTGCTCCGACTACGGCGGCCTCAGCAACCTTCGGGTTTGACACCAGCGCCGACTCGATCTCGGTCGTCGATAGACGATGGCCGGAGACGTTCATGACGTCGTCGACACGGCCGAGCAGCCAGAGGTCGCCGTCCTCATCTTTCTTGGCGCCATCCCCGGCGAAGTACATGCCCGGGAACTTCGACCAGTACGTGTCCTTGTAGCGAGCGTCGTCGCCCCAGATCGTGCGCAGCATGGATGGCCACGGCTCGGTGATCACGAGGTATCCGCCGCTGCCGTTCGGCACGGATGTACCCGAAGCATCCACGACATCCGCGGCAATGCCTGGCAGGGCGGTCATGGCTGCGCCAGGCTTACCAGCAGTTACGCCGGGAAGCGGGCTGATCATGAGCGAACCGGTTTCCGTCTGCCACCAGGTGTCAACGACGGGTGTGTCGTTGTGGCCGATGTTCTCCCGGTACCAGACGTACGCCTCGGGGTTGATCGGTTCGCCGACGGACCCGATGAGTTTGAGGCTCGACAGGTCGTACTCGGCCGGAACCTCTTTGCCCCACTTCATGAACGTGCGGATGGTCGTCGGCGCACAGTACAGGGTCGTTACCTTGTACTTGTCGATGATGTCCCACCAGCGACCCTTGTGCGGTGTCGCCGGAGTTCCCTCGTACATGACCGAGGTCGTCGCGTTGGAAAGCGGGCCGTAGACGATGTAACTGTGGCCGGTGACCCATCCGATGTCCGCCGCGGTCCAGTAGACATCGGTGTCGGCCTTGAGGTCGAACACCTCCCACTGGGTGTACGAGCAGCCGAGCAGGTATCCGCCCGAGGTATGCAGGATGCCTTTCGGCTTGCCCGTCGTGCCCGACGTGTACATGACGTAGAGCGGGTGTTCTGAACTGAAGGACTCCGGTGTGTGCTTCGTGCTCGCCTTTTCCACGGTGTCGTGCCACCACCGGTCGCGACCATCGGTCCACGCGACGTCCTGTCCCGTGCGCTTGACCACCAGGACTGTCGTCACCTCTGGCCGAGTCGCGAGCGCTTCATCGACTGCCGGCTTGAGCGCGGAGGCCGCGCCATTGCGATACCCGCCGTCGGCGGTGATCACGATCTTGGCCTCGCAGTCGTCGATCCTGGTGCCGAGCGCCTCCGAACTGAAGCCGCCGAAGACGACGGTGTGCGGGGCACCGATGCGGGCACAGGCCAGCATGGCGACGATGGTCTCGGGGATCATCGGCATGTAGATCGCGACGCGGTCACCCGTCTTGACGCCGAGTTCGACGAGGGTGTTCGCGGCCTGGCACACCATGTCGGTCAGTTGCTGATAGGTGATGGTACGGGTGTCGCCCGGTTCACCCTCGAAGTAGTACGCGACGCGGTCACCGAGTCCGGCCTCGATGTGTCGATCGAGGCAGTTGTACGCCACGTTGAGCTCGCCGCCGACAAACCATTTGGCGAAGGGCGGATTGCTCCAATCGAGCACCTGGTCCCATTTCTTGGTCCAGGTGAGCCGCTCGGCCTGTCTGGCCCAGAAGGCGGGCCGATCCTTGGCCGCCTCCGCGTATGCATCAGCCTTGACGTTCGCGTGCGCAGCGAACTCCTTGCTTGGCGGGAACCGGCGCTCTTCTCGGGAGAGATTATCGAGCGCTGCTTCTGTTGTGTCAGTCATCGTTGAACTGGATCCCTTTGTGTCGTTTGCGTGAAGTGGGCGGCTCGAAACCAACGTTAGCCACCCCGCAGCGCGGACGCACAATGAATCAGCAATGCGCCCGCGGAAAATGCCAAATGCGGGAGGGGTTGGCCCTCCCGCACCGGCCCATCTAGTTAGTCGACGTGGTTAGCCGCGTGGCATGACGGGTAGTACTACTCGCTTGAACGTCGAGTTCATGACGGTCGCAAACGACCCGTAGAACGCGAAGATCGCGGTCAGGATCCCGAGATACCCGCCCACGTGGCCGATCAGGCCCGTGACCTGGCCAGTGAACCAGGCGATTGCAAGGAAGATGAACGTGAGCGTCAGGGCAATGAAAACGAGCAAGATGATCAGGTTCGTCCTGAGCGCGGCGAAGGTCATGTATAGCGTGAAGATTGCCCACGCAAGGAAGAACAGACCAACGCCATTGCCACCCGCGGCCTCCGCGACACCCTTGGTGGTGAGCAGGTACCACGCGGCCATCCAGAACAGGCCATATGAGGTGAACGCCGTCGCGCCGAATGTGTTCTTGTTCGCGAACTCCCACACGCCGGCGATGACCTGCCCGATGCCCCCGTAAAAGAGAGCCAGTCCCAGAACTGAAGCTCCACCGCCGAGAATCCATCCGGCGTTAGAGAAACTGAGAACGAAGGTGGTAAGCGCGAAGGCTGCCAATCCGAGGCCCGCGGGATCTGCGAACCGAGCGGCGGGGGCGGCTTCCGAGTTGTTAACTGCGGTCATTTCAACTCCTTCTTAGGCCCAGCGTCTTTGCCGGGCTCTATTTCCGGACACTACTCCCGCTTCGTTAGCAACATCAAGCATTTTCGTTACCGAAATGAGACCGCCCTCACGAATTTGTTGCCATCGGCAAATTCGGTCAATCGGCCAGAATCGCGTAAAGGGCACGTCGTGTCTCGTCGAGCTTCTCGACGGCCTTGGCGCGCTGTTCGTCTGTGGCAGAGAAGCGCATCTGGTGAATTACCCCCATTAGCTTTGCGATGCTCTCGTGCAGGCCAGCGTCTGCCTGGATGCGCTCATCCGAACTCTTCCAAACGCGGGACAGCTCGTCGGCGTGCGTCTCGATCCACTCGCGGCCGGATGCGGACAACTGGAAGTCGGTACGCTTGCCCTCGCCGACAGCCTCAATGAGTTCCTCGTCGACGAGCTGCTGCAGGGTCGGGTACACCGAACCCGGGCTTGGATACCAGGTGCCGCCGGACCGTTCGGTGATCTCCTTGATGAGGCCGTAACCGTTGCGGGGCTGCTCGGAGAGCAGCGACAAAATGGCCATCCGCACGTCGCCGCGGCGCTTGCGCTGCGGACCAGGGGGCATGAAACCGCGCGGGCCAAACCCGCCGAATCCTGGGGTGTTACCCGACGCGAAGCCGTCCCATCCGCGACTAAATCCGCGAAGCCGGGCGTGGAGCTCGCGCTCATCCGGCTGGGAATGATCGTGATGGTGCCTGGGGTTAAATTCGTTTCTCATGGTTTTCTTCCTTTCGAGAAGATTGCTAAAAAATGTCGCGCTTTTGTCAACGACCTGTTAACGATATATCGGTAATAATCTAATGTCAATGTAAATTGTGGCTGAAGTCGAGCTCGTTCTCACGAGAACGCGGCCGGTCCACCGAACAAAAGTGAGCGACCCCCGTAGAATTTTGGAATGGCTGACGACGATGGCGACGTTCGGGGCGAGCCCGGGCCGGATGACCTGCTCGGTCCTCCCGGTCCCCGCCGGTCCAACTTCACGCCTCCACCCACCGACGCGGAGTCACTCGAGGCAGCGAACAACCTGTTCAATGACGATGCAATCGCTGCGGCGCTTGCCGCTGAGCTCGCCCGTGTGGCGTCCGGACCCATTCCGATCCAGAAACCTGCGCAACCGGCGGCCGCCGTACCGCCACCGGTTGTCCTAGCGCCACCGCAGACGCCCGCGACGCCGCCGAGCAGTTTTGCGCCCCAGTCGGCATCGAGCAGCTTTTCTCCGCCCCCGGTTTCGTCCGAGCCCGCAACACCGGTTGCCTCTCCGCCCGCGGCGGTTGTTCCGTCAGAGTCCGCGTCACAGATTCCGCCTGCGCCCGCGCCTGCAACCCCCGCGGCCCCCGAGGCCGCGCCGGCGGCGGATCCCGAGCCGGCAGTGCGCCCCGTTTCACCTCCTGCCGCGCCGTCCGGACCACCCGACTGGGCATCGTCGCTATTCGGGCAGCCGACGCCGACGGTTAGGGATGAGACCGCGGCGCCGATTCAGGACCCGTTCGCGCCGAGCGCCCCGCCGTTCGCGCCATCGAACGGACCCTTCCCGCCCCCCAGCGAGGCGGACGCATCCGCCGCGCCCGTTTCGACCACGGATGCCGAGGCACTGCGCGCCCTGTACCGGGGCGCGCCGGCTCCCACGGTTCCTCCGGCGGATGCGCCTCCACCGCCCGGCTACGAGTCAGCGGGCTTTGAGCCCACGGGCTACGAGTCGACGGTTTCATCGCCGGGTGATTCCGGGTTTGGTTCGGCAGACACGCGGTCGCGGCGACAATCCCTGGCTGACGACGCATCGGCACCGGCTCAGCCGGAGGCGGCTTCTCCGTCTACCCTGGACGCAATCGAGCAGTTGCAGGCGCAGCTACACCTCCAGGAACAGGAGGCGCGCGAATTCGCCGCGTGGGAAACATCGATGCAGGCGATTGGCACGCCCGAGGCGCTCGCCGAGGTCGAGCGAGCACGCGCAGAACTCTCCGGACAGACGCCGCCGGTGGTACAGGAGCCCCCGGCATCTGCACCGGTCCCCGAGTTGGCGCCCACTTCAGCCCCGAGCGCGGAAGCGGCATCCGTCCCAACTACGGAACCAACTTCACAGCCCGAGCCGACTCCGACGCCTGAGGAGCCGGCAGTTCCGGCCTATGACGATGTTTCGCCAACTCTCGCGCCCCCGACGGATGGGCCGGTGAGTGGACTCACACCCCCGGCGGAATCCTTATACCCGCCGCCTCCCTCGACCGAACAGCCGTTCGTCACGCTCTCGCCGCCTACCGACGAGATCCCCGCAGACGCTGACAGCGATACATGGGACGTGCAGCTGCCCCCGCTCGCCGATGAGTCGCAGTTTCCCGGGTTCGCGCCACCGACCGCCGAGGTTCCGGCGGATATCTACGCCGCGCCGGCGGATCCCCGCGATCTGAGTTTCGACCTGACTCCCGCCGCACCGGACGCACCCGTGTTTCTGGAGCCGCCTGCTCTCGTCGAGCCGGCCGAGCCGAATTCGGGCGACGGGGTTGCCGATCTCTACCGGGCCGCCGGTGACGTTCCGCCGCCCGCGACGGAGGATGCGGATACCGCGCCACCGGTGTTCGACGTGCTACCGCCCGGTGTGGATGTGCCATCACCGGTATTCGATTCGCCGCCACCGAGCCCGCCACGGGTCGATTCGCCGCCGCCCGCGTCCGCACCTTCCCTTATCCCTGGCGGGTTCGATGACCTGCTCAGCGGATCACCGGATGGCGCACCGCCACTTCCGGGTCCGGTCTGGTCGGCACCCGATCCGGTACCCGTGGAGCAGAGTCCCGACGAGGAGCCAGGAGGGCGCCGCCCTTTTGGCGAAGGGGTCGAACGTGATGACGCGGTCGACCCTTCCGACAGTATTTTTGGTTCCGTTCCCGGCCCCGTCAGCGTAAATACCGCGGGCGTTGCCGTAGTTCCTCAGCGCGTGATGCTCGAGTCGCAGCCCATTAGCGTGCTCACCCTCGACGATCCTGCCGCCTCGACGTCGCCGCGTGAGCTCGTGGCCCCGAAAGTCGTCCCCGCAGAGTCCGTCGGACTCGAACCGACACCGCTCGAACAACGGGTCGGTAGATCGGCCAGGCTGTTCTGGCTCTGGTTCGCCGCGAATTCATCGATCGTCGCGATCGTGTTCGGAACAGTGATCTTCGCGCTCGGCGTCAGCCTTCGTCAGGCCATCGTTGCGACGCTTGCCGGCGTTGCGCTGTCGTTCATCCCGCTTGGCCTCGGCACGCTCGCTGGAAAGCGTAGCGGCCAGCCAACAATGGTCATTTCACGCGCGACCTTCGGCGTTGTCGGCAATACGCTGCCCGCTCTGATCGCGCTGTTCAGCAGGCTCTTCTGGGCCGCTGGCCTGCTCTGGATCCTTGGGGCGGGAACCGCGGACATCCTTGTAGGGGCGAAACTGGCCGATGGGTTCACCGGCGACCAGCTCACTCTCATCGTCATTGCTCTCGGATTCGTGGTTGCTGTCGTTCTCGCCTACTTCGGGTACGCGCTCATCTCGATAGCGCAGCTCATCATCAGCATCATTTCGGGTCTCGCGATTGTCGGCTTCATCGCCCTGACGGCTCAGTACCTCAACGTCGGGACGGCGCTGACGACCGGAGACGGACCGTGGATCCTCGTCGTCACCGGCGCCGTCCTCGTATTCAGTTTTGTCGGACTGGCATGGGCAAACAGCAGCGCGGATGTCGCCCGGTATCAACGCGTTGGCTCATCCGGCGGCGCGGGGATGCTCTGGGCGACCTTCGGCGCCGCCGTGCCGAGCTTCGTGCTGATCTGCTATGGCGCACTGCTTGCGGCATCCAATCCAACGCTCGCGCAGAACATTGCGACAAACCCGCTCGATTCGCTCGGGCGACTCCTCCCCGTTTGGTACCCGGCGCCCCTGCTCGCGGCGACCGGGCTCAGCCTGATTTCGGGGGTTGTCCTGTCCATGTACTCGGGAGGCTTTGCACTTCAGGCAACGGGACTGCGGCTGCGGCGCTCGCTGTCGACCTTGCTGGTCGGAGTCCTGGTCGTGATCTTCGCCCTGGCGCTCGCGTTCTCCGTCACCGACTTCATGCAGCTGCTCCGTGATCTCGCGACGACCATCGCCGTGCCCGTTGCGGCATGGGCCGGATTGTTTGGCAGCGAGATCATGATTCGAAAGCGACGCTTCGACTCGCCGTCTCTGCTGAAGCGCGGCGGAGTTTATGCGGATGCACGCTGGGGAAACCTGCTCGCCCTCGTGCTGATCACCGTTGTCGGATTCGGCTTCCTGTCGGCGACCCTCCCCGGCTTGGACTGGGAAGGCTACCTGTTCGGCGTGCTCGGCATCTCCCTTAAGAGTGCTGTTGCTACCAGTGATTTCGGTGTGCTCGTCGCGCTGGGCCTTGGCATCCTCTTCCCGCTGGTTGCCGGGATCCCCGGCATTCGCGGGCAGGAGAGGGCCGAACGACCGCCAGAATAGACTGGCCATGTGGGCACAACAGTCGCTGAGGTTCTCGCCGTCGCCGAGGGGCTCTGGCCGGCATCCGGTGCCGAGAACTGGGATGCGGTAGGACTGGTTTCCGGTGACCGCGAAGCCGGGGTATCTCGCATCCTGCTCGCCGTGGACGTCGTTCTCGACACCGTGGATGAGGCGGTCGACTCTCAATGCGAGATGGTCATCGCGCACCATCCGCTGCTGTTGCGCGGCGTCACGACAGTTGCGGAAGATCGCTACAAGGGTGCCGTGCTTGCGCGACTCATCCGGGGCAGCTGCGCACTCCTTGCTGCGCACACGAATGCGGATGTAGTCGAGACCGGAACATCGGCGACGCTTGCCGAGCGGCTCGGTCTCGTCGACCCCATGCCGATTGTGCCAGGGGTGAATCCGGCGCGCGGCATCGGCCGCGTGGGCAGGCTCCGAACACCGACATCGGTTGGGCGGCTGGCTCGCCAGCTTGCGGAACTGCTTCCGCCCACGGCGGGCGGCATCCGGGTATCCGGCGGTTACGATGACCCGGTGTCGACCATTGCACTCTGCGCTGGTGCGGGGGATTCGTTGCTCGGCGACCCCTCCGTGCTGGCCGCGGATGTTTACATCACGTCGGACCTGCGCCATCACCCGGCCTCCGAGTTCCGTGAGAACGCGAGAGTCGTCGGCGGTCCCGCGCTCATCGACGTGTCACACTGGGCGAGCGAGTGGCTGTGGCTCGAGGTAGCCGCCGGGCAACTGCGCGCGGCACTACCGGGCATCACCGTCACCGTCAGTGAACTCCGCACAGATCCGTGGGATTTCACGGTCGTGCAGTAGCGGCTGTGGTTCCATGGTGAACCGGCAAACAAGATCAGAAAGCTTTGAGAACGGATGAATTGCACATGGCGCTGAAGGCCAGTCCAGACGAGCAGGCGCTGCTCCTCGACATCCAGTCGATCGACACCAAGCTGCAGCAACTCGATCATCGGGCCAAATCGCTTCCCGAGCACTCAATACTTCAGCAACTCGCCGTGGAAAACTCGGAACTGCTGGTCACGCTCGCAGAGCAGAAGGGCGTCCTCGAGGATGCCCGCATCGAACTCAAGCGGGTCGAGTCCGACGTTGAGGTCGTCGAGGCACGGATAAGTCGCGACTCCGCGCGGCTCCAGGCGTCCTCATCCGTAAAGGATGTCGCGGCGCTCGAGCAGGAACTCACTGCCCTCAAAAAGCGCCAGTTCGACCTCGAAGAGATCGAGCTCACGGTCATGGAACGGGTCGAGGAGCAGGATGCCGTCGTCGGGCATCTCGGTGAGCAGGTCGGATCGGTGCAGGGTCGCATGGCCGACGTCGAGGGTGAGCGTGACGCGGCGATGAAGGGTGTCGATGCGGAGCGCGCCAATGCGAACGCGAATCGTTCCGCGCTGGTGCCCAAGGTTTCGCCCGAACTTCTGGCCCTCTACGAGAAGCAGCGCGAGCGGTACGGCAGCGGCGCATCCCTGCTGCGTGGCGGCGTCTCGCTGGCCAGCGGGGTCAAACTCAACGAAAGCGACATGGTGACAGTTCGTGCCGCTGCTCCCGACGATGTGCTGCTGTGCCCGGACTCCAACGCCATTCTGGTGCGCACGGGGGAGTCCGGACTCTGATGGCACCGAGGGAACTCATCGTCGAAGCCGACGGCGGCTCGCGTGGTAACCCCGGCGTTGCCGGCAGCGGGTCGATCGTCATCGACGCGTTAACGGGAGAAGTGCTCGCCGAGGTCGGGACCTATGTCGGGCTCGCGTCCAACAATGTCGCAGAGTACCGCGGGCTCATCGCGGGCATCCGAAAGGCCCTGGAGATCGACTCCGGCGCAAACCTGCACATCCGAATGGACTCCAAGCTGGTTATCGAACAGATGAGCGGTCGATGGAAGATTAAGCATCCAGACATGGCCGATCTCGCGGCCGAGGCCCGGCAGCTCCTTACCGGCACGCCGGTGAGCTTCGAGTGGATGCCCCGCAGCGACAACTCGCGCGCCGATCGGATCGCCAACGAAGCCATGGACAAGAAGCAGTCGTTTATGCGCGGGCCGGCAGGCAAAGAGAAGCGTGCCGTTCGGTTCGAATAGCGCGTCGAGCTTGTCCTGGGGCAGGCTCTGCTTGTGGGTTTGCTGCCGCCTTCGGCTAGCCTTGGGGCAGCAAACGGGTCGACGAGACGGTCGCGGGGCCAGCAATGGTTCCGAGGAACGTCCGGGCTCCACAGAGCAGGGCGGTGGGTAACACCCACCCGGAGCAATCCGCGAGAAAGTGCAACAGAGAGCAGACCGCCACGGGGCTTCGGCCCCGGGGTAAGGGTGAAACGGTGGTGTAAGAGACCACCAGGGGCCCGAGTGATCGGGCTCGCTGGGTAAACCTCGTCCGGAGCAAGGTCAGACAGGGAACGTTGAGGCTGCTCGCCGAGTTCCCGGGTAGACCGCTAGAGGGCTGCGGCAACGTAGTCCCGAGAGAGATGGCCGTCACGGCGCTTCGGCGCCGGACAGAACCCGGCGTATCGGCCGGCCCGTTTGCACTTTCTGCCCAGAACGCAGGAACGCGCCCCCCGGCCGAAGCCGGAGAGCGCGTTCCTTGAAGGTGCTGGGACTACGCGAGCTTGATCGCGGCGGCCTGCGGGCCCTTCTGGCCCTGGG
>DATAZU010000002.1:0-161289 GCA_036271875.1 Galbitalea sp. | reverse complement strand
GGGGATGCCCGAACGTGCGATTCGCTTTGCCGTGAGCGTCGCGGCAATGATGATGCCGCCCAGGATGCAGAGGGCGTAGAAGTGGATGGTAAGCGGACCGATATTGAAGGAGTTGACCGGCGGGCTGGGGATGCTCAGATGCAAGATTTCGCTCTCTCGGCGCTAGGACCCGGTGGGCGCTTCGGCCTTGAGGGTGTTGAGGATGTACTCGAGCTGTTCCGCGGTCATTTCGCCGGGGTGGCGGACGACCACTTTTCCCTTGGGGTCGAGAATGACCGTGTAGGGAAGCCCGGGTATTTCGTATTGAGCGGCGATTGCTCCCCGCGCATCCGAGAGCATCGGGTAGCTCGCTCGGGCCTTTGCGGCGAAGGCTATTCCCTCGTCCCCGGGGTCGGAGACATCGATTCCGATGACTGCCGCTGTCTTACTTTCGCTTCGGTACACGTGCTCCATTGCGGGAAGCTCCTGGACGCAGAGGCTGCAGGTCGGGGACCAGAAGTTCACGGCGACGTACTCGCCGCGATAGGCCGAAAGAGTTGTCGGGGTATTGGTACCAAGTGCCGGGAGTTCAATTGGTGGCGGCGTCTCGCCGATGGCAGTATCCACCTGTTCGCTGACGGTACCCGTTGAGCCGCCGACCGGGTGCTGCTCGTTGACAGGAAGCAGTTCGTTCGCGAGCTGTGCCATCGAGCGGGAGAACTCAGCAGTGTTCGCGGACTCGGTGCCGAAATCACCGATCTGCTCTTCATCGCCGTTTGGTGAGATGAAGAACAATTCCGTCCCGTGGTCGATCGTGCGGGATTTCGGATGGAGGTCCACCTCGACGCCGTATCGCTTGGCTAGTAGCGCAAGTGTTGCCGCCCTACCGGTGAGAAAGCGCCAGTTCGCCGTATGGCCAAGCCCGTGAGCGTCGGTCCAGGACTTGGTCGCCGCAACCGACGGATAGAAGGTGTTCGCATTGATGGACACGAATTGCACGTTCGATGCGTTGGGGCCGAGATCCCTATCGGCGGCGAGGATATCCTCGGCGAGCAGAGTGCAGAGATCAGTGCACTTGTCATCGCCGAACGTCAACACGACCGCCTTCCCAGTGAATGCGGAGAGTGACGTGGTGACGCCATTCTGATCGGTCAATGCAAAAGCCGGGGCTGGCGTACCCAGCGTCATGAGCGGATTGACTTCCAGGATGTTCGACATCTGGTTCGAAATCGAGAGCTCGGCCGAGGCTGGGCCGGTAGCGGATCCGGCATTGAGCGCGAACGCGATCATCGCGATGACGGCGAGGCCAGCGACAGCCAAAAGTAGCGGCATCCAGCCGATCCGAGAACGCAGGGATTCCCGAGTTGGCGCACCGCCGCCGTCGTCAGTCTTCCCGTTCCTGGGGATCAAGTTCCCCTCGTCTGGTCGCGGACGGCGAATGATTGGAGGCGTGCGTTGTAGGCACTCAACTCGGCGTCACCATCGCTATCCGCCTTACGATCGGCTACCCGATCGTGGCGGGCCGCCGTTAGTTGCCATTGCCAGAACAGAACCCCGAGAACGACGAGGGTGGGTATCTCGGTAAAGCCCCAGGCGATTCCCCCACCCAGTTGCTGATCGCTCAATGCCGAGATGTGCCAGGTCGGGTTCGGGTGTGCATAGAAGCCAACGATGAGATCGACCGACATCATGACCACAACACCGAAGAAGGCGTGGAATGGAACGGTGACAACCATTTCGAGGATCCGCAAGATCGGCGAGTTGAGCGAGCGAATTCCGCGCGTCGCGCGGCGAGGACTGGGGTCAACTCCCATCACGCCCCAAAAGTAGAGGTAACCGATGGCGAGGAAGTGGATGAGCATCAGGTTGTGACCCCACATGGTGCTCATCAGAGCATCGAAGACCGGCGTGAAGTAGAGCCCATAGAGACTGACGAGAAACAGCGAGACTGTCACCGCAGGGTGGGTAAGAAACGACGCAACGCGGCTGTGAAGCACGGCCAGGAAGACTTTGCGGGCGTTCCATCCACCCCCGTGGCGGGTTGGGAGCGCACGGATGATGAGAGTAATCGGCGCGCCAAGGGCCAGAAAAATCGGAGTAAGCATGCTGAGCACCATGTGCTGCACCATGTGAACGCTGAACAGCTCCATCCCATAGCCGTCAACACCGGTCGCAGTCACGGCGAGGATCGTTGCGACTCCCGCGACCCACCAAATGGAGCGTGCAATCGGCCACCGGACACCTCTACGGCGCAGCATGACGACACCGAGGATGTAGCCGGCGAGGAGAAGGACCGCGATTGTCGGAAGGATCGGAACCGGTTGCGGATGCCAGGCAATCAGCCTGGCGAACGTCGGGGGAAGAGACGGCATCCACATCGTGCCCGACATTCCCGGCATGGAACTGTCAGGCTGCGGCATCGGCATACCCGAACCAAAGATCTCGCTAAATGCCAAGAACCAGCAGCTCCTCGACCGAGTACTCCCCCGCTGCGATCGCGAAGAGTTCGAGCGCGGCCCGCACCGAGTCCTGCTCTGACGGTGTCAGCCGTTCAAGGATGGCCGAAATCTCCGCATGACGTCGCTCGGTCACCTCATCGACAAGGGCACGCCCGGCAGGCGTCAACGAAATGAGGACCTCACGCCGACTGTCTGGGCTCGTGCTGCGTTCAGCCCAGCCACCGGCGACAATCTTGTCCATCGAGCGACTAAACGTTGACTGGTTCGCATGGACGCGGTCCGCGAGTGCGCCCATCCGTATCGGACCGCTGGCGGAAAGGACCACGAGAACCCTGAACTGGGGAAGCGTCACGAACTCGAGGGCGCTCGACACCGATCGTGCGACCACCCCAAGCAGGGCTCGCGACACCAGAAGAGTCGCGTCGGCCGCGTTGGTCGGATGTTGCTTCACGCTCAAGACCTCTCCGCCGTTGCATGCACAGTTACAACACTTGCAACCATACATGCATTGCCGATACGTTTGGCCTGCGCAGGGTTGAGCTGTGCTCTGGGAGAGACAAGGCATGGAACCGCTGGATGAGCCTGCGCCGCACCCGTCGCTTCTCGGTCCTGCCGATATTGACCTTCCGTCGACCACAGCGATCACGATCGACATTGCGCAATTGCTGGCCGCTCGCGCTGGATCGCCCGTCACGCTCGACCTGAGCGACTTCGAACGCTTGGCCCCGCTTCGTGATGATCCTCGCATCGAGCCGGTGCTGGGACTGATCTCACGCTCGATCGCCGGCGCCGTTCGCTTTATCGAGCTTCCGCATCTTCGCGTCCTCGTTCTGCTGAGTCAGCGGGAAAGCATCTCGGTCGCTGAGCTCGCAACCCTCATGAAACTCCGACCACGCGGCACGTTCGCACTTCTCGACTCCATGGAATCCGCCGGATGGATCGCTGGCGATCCGCAGGCGCGAGGGGTCGGCGAGACGATCAGAATCAGTCCGCAGGGCCGAAATGTCGTCGAGTCCATGACCGACCAGCGACAGCGCGAGATCGACGAGATTTTGGGACGGATCTCGGAAGCAGATCGAGTAGAACTCACACGCGCCTTCAACTTGTTCGCCGCAGCCGCCGGAGAGGCACCCGTCCACAAGCCAAAGCAAGGAATCAGCCCCTGAGCGGACGAAATCTCTGCTGATCGCGCAGGCGACGACTAGCTCGAGCCGGGTGGCCCGAACACTCGGTCGAGACGGGCACTGTCGTCCGCGAGTGCGAGCACGACATCCCCTGCGGCGAGGTGAGTTGATCCCCGGACCTGGACCAGTTTGCCGTCGCGCCGGATGAGACTGATCCAGCCAGTCTCGCCGAGTGCGAGGGAGTCGACCGTTGATCCGTCGGCAGCGGACCCCGTGGACACCACCAGCTCGCGCATGCCTTCGGGTCGCTCTCGGAAGCGGAGCCCAGATGCCCAGGGCTCAGGCTCGACGACACGCATTGGCACTCGGAACAGCCTCGCGAACAGCGGAACCAGGCCGCCCTGAATAACCACGGAGGCCAGCACGACAACGAAGATGACCGCGTACACACGGTCGGCCCCAACAATCTTCGCGTCGAGTATGAACATCCCGAGCAGGATGGGGACAGCGCCCTTGAGCCCGGCCCACAGCACGAAGGCTCGCTCGCCCAGCCGGAGCCGTATCGGAATGAGAAGAAGTCCAACGAGGAGCGGCCGAATGACCAGGATCAAGAGCGCAGCAATTCCCAACCCGGTCCAGAGGACTGCTGGCTGGAAAACCAAGTCCAGTGAAACGCTGAGACCCAGGATCGAAAACGCGGCGATCTCGGCCATGGATGCGATACCCGAAGTAAAGCGCTGAATCTCTCGCTTAAACGGTGCGTGCGAATCTCCGACCAGAATTCCTGCGAGCAGTACAGCGAGAAATCCTGAGCCGTGGAGCACGGTAGCCGCTGCGTAAATCAGGGTCGCGCACGCGATGGTTCGGATCGAGTACAGCGCCTCGTTCGGCAGCGAGACGTGGCGCATCAGTTTCGCAAGTCCATAACCGCCTGCAACGCCGACCACCGCCCCGACGATCATTTGCAGCAGGAACTCGAAGGTGCCGCCGAACACCGCGTCCGCCCCGGAACCCGTCACAGCGAGCAGGCTCACGATCAAGGCGATACCAACGGGGTCGTTTGCCCCCGACTCGCCCTCGAGAATCACGCCTGTGCGACCGGAGATCTCCCGCTTGCCGAGAACCGAGAAGACGACCGCCGGATCCGTCGGCGAAAGGGCCGCACCCAGCAGCAGTGACAATGGGAAGTCGAATCCGAAGATGAAGTGCGCTGCCGCCGCCACACCGATTGCCGTCACCGCGGTTCCGGCGAGCCCAAGCCAGGTGATCGCGCCAAGTGAGGCGCGAAAACGCCGCCAGCCAATGTGCATTCCCCCGTCGAAGAGGATGAACACCAGCGCAATCGTCACAATATTCTCGGCGGTGCTCCGAGGCAGCAACCCGAGCACGGGAAAGACTTTTGCGGCGATCGCCGCCACGATGAGAAACAGTGCAGGGGCCGGGACCCGGATGAGGGTGCTCAACCGGTTGGAGAACACCGCCCCAATCACGGCGAGGGAAATCAGAAGTATCTCGACCGCGAGCGATTCAATGCCGTTCATTGCTGTGCCCCGCGCGGGCCTATGCCGTTGCTCTGCCGCAAGAGTACCTCCCGAAAACCCGTCGTCGTATCGACGCCGACCAGACTTCCCGGCACACCAGAGAACAATATAGGCCCTCGGTCAAACTGTAGTGGTGAGCGGCCCTGCCTGCGCCAAATGATCAGTGTTTGCGAGCCCTGTATTTCCTGATGCTGCTCGGCGCAGACAAGCACTTCTGTTGACAGCTATCGAGGAGTGACTTAGAGTGCAGAGACCGGTTGTTAGATTGTCTGACAACTGAACAAGCTGACCATCCGACCAAAGGGGTTCGAACCGATGACGTCACCCGTTTTTCTCGGACAGCCAAAGGCATCGCTCATCCGGCAGCAGGTAACCGACAGCATCCGCGAGGCCATCCTCGACATGCGACTGCTACCCGGTGACCAGCTGATCGAGCGCGAACTCGTCGAGTGGTCGGGGGTATCCCGGGCCACCGTGCGCGAGGCCATCCGCGAATTGGTCGCCGAGAATCTGGTGCAGAGTATCCCGCAGAAGGGCGCCGTCGTCGCGTCACCCTCGCTCAGGGAAGCGGTAGAGATCTACCAGATTCGAGCGAACCTCGAGGGGATGGCCGGCCGGCAGTGTGCCGAGCAGGCGACCGCCCAGGAGGTCCGGAATATCCGCCGAGCATTCGAGACCTTCCGCAAGGCGGTCGAAAGCGACCGCAAGCTCCCGATGCTTCAGTTGAAGACGCGCATCTACGATGCCATTTTTGAGGGATCTCATAACGAGACCGTGAAGGACGTCCTCTCCCGGCTTCAAGCTCGCGTCACGGTGTTGCGTGCGATCTCGATGGCGCAGCCTGGCCGTCTCGCTCTCACGGTTGTCGAAGTCGCCCGAGTAGTCGAAGCCATCGAAGCCGGCGACTCGATGGAGGCGGAGCTGGCCTGCATTGCCCATGTCGAATCGGCGGCCGAGGTCGCCATACAGGCACTACGTGAATCGCTCAAGGCGGGAGCCATCGAAGAATGACGAACGAAATGTTCGAGCGCGGGCTGTCCAACCGGTCGGCCGTGCTTGGCGAGGCACACGTCGCACGGTCACTTCGCGAGGCGACCGACTTCGGACGCCCGCTGCAGGAACTGGTCACCGAGTACTGCTGGGGCGCCGTATGGGGCAGACCCGGCCTTACGTTCCAGATGCGCAGCCTCATCAACATCGCAATGCTCACCGCACTCAACCGGCAAAGCGAGCTTGCGACTCACGTGCGCGGCGCGATCACGAACGGATGCACCGAAGAGGAGATCCGCGAAGTGCTGATGCAGACCGCCATATACTGCGGCGTACCCGCGGCCCTCGAGGCGACTCGCACCGCTGAAGACACGCTAAGGACGATCGCGACGGCACAGGCGGCGTCGACCGGATCCGAAGATAACGATGGATAACGAGCTGCCGGTTCTCGGGCTCATTGGGCTCGGCACCATGGGAACACCGATCGCGGAGCGGCTAATTGGCGCGGGCGCGGAATTGTGGGTGTTCGACACTGACGTCGCGGCGGTCAACCGGGCAGTCGGCAACGGTGCTTCGGCCGCGGCTTCGCCCAGCGATGTGGCAGCACACGCGGACGTTGTTCTGCTCAGCCTCCCGAACGCAAAGATTGTGCTCGAGGTGGTAGCCGGAAAGGACGGGCTGCTTTCCGGCTCACCGGTTCGGGCTGTCATCGACCTCTCTACTACCGGTCCAGCAGGCGCCGAAAATCTACGCACCGCACTCGAAGCGTCCGGCGTCTCCTATCTGGATGCGCCGGTCAGCGGGGGGCCAGCGGGTGCACGCGGCGGCCGACTCACGATCATGGCGGCCGGAGCCCCTGAACTCCTCGCGGAACTTACGCCGATCCTCAGCATTCTCGGCTCGAACATCCTGCACGTTGGTGACGTCGGCGGCCAGGGACAGCTCGCCAAGGTGCTGAACAACCTGATGTCCGCGACATCCATCGCGATCACGGCGGAGGCGCTCTCAATGGGAGTCCGTGGCGGTCTCGACCCGGAACGACTGCTCTCCGTCATCAACGCGAGCAGCGGCCGCAATGCAGCATCGTCGGACAAGTTCCCGCAGTTCGTGCTGACCAGATCGTTCGACTTCGGTTTCCAATACAACCTCATGGTCAAAGACGTCTCGCTTGCCCTCGACGAGGCCGCCCGAGTCGGAGTGCCCATGATGGTGGGCTCAACGGTTCGCCAACTGTGGGACATCGGGCAGAAGATCCTGCCCAGCGGAAGCGACTGCACGGCTCTGGCGCAGGTCGTCGAATCTTGGGCCGGAGTCACGATCGGCGGCGACGCGTGATGGCGAACGTTTACGCGGTGCGCTACGGGACGCTCGAGACCACTCGTTCCGCAAGCTTTCTCGACTATGCGCAGTACCACGAGGCGGACCGTCCGATGCGCATGGACTACTTCTACTGGGTCATCGAGTCGGACGACCGCCTCATTCTCGTCGATACCGGATTCAATCCGCAGGTCGGACTACGGCGCGGTCGCGAAGTCCTGGTCGATCCGGTCGGCGCGCTTGAGCTCGTTGGCCACAGACCGGATGACGTCGACATCGTCGTGATCAGTCACTTTCATTACGACCACATCGGTAACCTCGCCGCCTTCCCCAACGCCGAGCTCGTCTTCCAACGACGCGAACTGGATTACTGGACCGACCCGGTCGGCGCGGATGCTGCGGCCCGCCACTTCGTCGAAGACGACGAGATTCGGTTTCTTTCCGATGTGGTTGCGCGCGGCGGGGCTCGAATCCTCGACGGCGATGTCGAACTAGCTCCGGGCATCCGTGCTCAGTTGGTGGGAGGTCACACTCCCGGCGAGCAGACCGTCACGGTCGAGACCCCGAGTGGTCTCATCGTGATCGCGGCGGATGCCCTGCATTTCTACGAGGAGCTCGATCTCCATCGTCCATACGCCGTCTCGCACGCTCCACCAGAGATGCTCGCGGCGTATGACACCTTCGACCAGTTGCGCCGACGGGGTGCAACGATCGTCGCCGGTCATGACCCGGCGATGGTCCGTCGCTTTCCGTCGGTGGGAAACGGTCCACCAGGCACAGTGCTTCGAATCGCTGCATAGCAAGCGACTCGCAATAATTCGAATTCGAATCCAGCACGGGCAGCGCTGCCTGATCTTTCGAATCCGATACCTCATCCACACAGCAAGGCAATCACCCCTAACGCTACGAATTTGCCTGCCCAAAATTCGGCGCGATGACGCGTTTCAAATTGATGGAGGAACCAATGATCACCAAACACAAGATCCGGATGGTCGCAGCAGCGGCCATCGCGATCGCGCTCGCCGGAAGTCTGGCCGCGTGTCGTGGATCCGATAACACGACGAGCACTGGCAAAGCGCCGTCGTCATACACCGTCACCGTCGGCACCGACCTCAGCAGCGCGTTCTCGTCCGCCTGCTGCGGCATCCCGATCGCGAACGGCTTCAAAACCTACATGGACACGCTCAACGACAAGGGCGGCGTGAACGGTAAGACGAAGGTCAACGTCGTCAGCCTGGACGACCAGGCCGATGTCACCACCGGTCTTGCGAACTTCCAGCAGGCGCTCAGCAGCAACACTCTCGGATATTTCCTTACTTCCGCGAGCACGGTACTGACGCCTATCGCGGCTCAAGCCACCAAGGCTGGCATCGCGACCTCGAGCATCGGCGGTTACATGGGAGGTGTCGGCGTATACCCATACGTTTACAACTCTCTTCCGAACTCGGCCAGCTATGTATCTACTGTGACGAAATTTGCAGCGGCGCAGGTGTCAAGCGCTTCCGGTAGCGGGATCGACTTCCTGGCCTATGACTCGACCCTGGTCGAGACGTTCCAGAAGGACATGACCTCGAAACTGAACTCGGACGGATGGAAGGTTGGCTACAACCAACTCGTGCCATCCTCGGCGACCGACTTCTCGGTTGCGGCGGGAAGCATGGCCGCAGACCACCCGAAGGTCATCATCACCGACCTGCTCGAGGGTCAGTTGCCGACGTTCGTCCAGCAGATCCGCTCGCACGGGGTGACGGTCCCGATCGTCAACTTCAGCTCGAACATCGACGATGCAACGGTTGCGAAGATCAACGATCCGAACCTGTACCTGGTGGAGTTCACCGCGCCGACCAGCGACACCTCCAACAAGGCGATCGCGACGATGCAGGCCCAGGCGCAGAAGGCGGGTCTCACCACCGGTGACTCAAACGCCTTCTTCGTGACCGGCTACGTGCAGGCGGAGATCGTGGCGGCAGCACTCAAGAAGTGCGCGCCAGACTGCACTCGCAAGACCTTCAACGCCGCGATGAACACCACAACTGTTCCCGGCAATGGTCTGATGGCCGGCAATCCCGGGTTCAGTCCGACCAATCACGTGATGGTGAAGAAGCTCATCGTCGTGAAGTACGACAGCTCGAAGCAGCTGCCGGTCACCGTGAGCGGTTTCGGACTCTAAGAATCACACCAGGTAAGTAATAAGGAAGAACGAACTCGTGAACTTCGCTGAGATACCGAACGCGCTAGTTTCAAGCATCATCCTCGCCGGATTGTATGTTCTGGTTGGTCTGAGTTGGGTCCTGTTGTTCAGGGCCACGCAGATCATGAACTTCGCAACGGGGCAGTTTGTCTTGCTCGGAGCCTGCCTGTACTACTCGTTCACCGTCTCACTGCACCTCCCGTTCATCGTCAGCCTGCTGTTTGCACTCCTGATCGTGGCGGCAATTGGTGCGTCGATTCATCGGTTCTTCATCCGAAGGATGGCCGGCAACGAGGGTTTCTTCGCGCCGGTCGTCCTCACCCTGGGTGTTTCGACAGTGCTCAGCCAGATTGTAAATCTGAGCTACGGCGCGGGTTCCCTCGCCATTGCACTGCCGATCACCCAGAAGAATTTCAACCTTTCGAGCAACATCGCCGTCACCTCCAACGACCTGGTCACCCTGGTCGTTGGAGTGGTGGTGATGTTCATCGCCCAATTGCTCATCAGACGTTCCCGATGGGGCATCCAGATGCGGGCGGCCGCAGAAAGCACAGTGCTTGCGAGCCAGAGCGGCATCAACGTCGATCGAGTGTTCATGGGCGGATGGGCAGGGGCGGCCGTGGTGGTTGCGATCGTGGGAATCACCTACGGTGCGAGCACGATCGTTACTCCAACACTCGCCGACATTGGAATCCGCGGCCTCGCCGTCGCGATCGTCGGAGGTTTCGACAGCATCGTCGGGCTCATTCCGGCCGCACTGATCGTCGCCCTCGCAGAGAACCTCTCCGTGGTCTTCTTTGGCGAAAGCGTGAGGGATGCGGCAGTGATGATCGTGATCCTTATCGTTCTCGCCGTGCGACCGCAGGGTCTGCTCGGTACCAAAGCCGTGGTGAGGGTCTAGCGACTATGACTGCGAACAACGAAACCAGCAGCGCGGATCGCGGGATCCGTGCTCTCATTCGACGCCGTTCCGTGCGCTGGGTTCTACTCGGCATCGTCCTTGTGCTCCTCGCGGCTATGCCATTCCTCGCATCCGACTATCAGCTTGCGATTCTTGTCTCGATCTTCCTGGCCGTCATCGGCTCGGTCGCGACGAACATGCTCATCGGGGTCGCCAATCAAGCATCGATCGGTAACGCAGCATTTCTCGCAATCGGAGCATTCAGCGGCGCGCTGGTGTCCAACTACCTCGGGTGGAACCCGATTCTCGCTGTACTCTCCGGTGGAGTTGCCGCAGCCGTCATCGGCCTGATCGTCGCAATACCCGCCGTGCGGGTTCGCGGACTGTACCTGATCATCGCGACCCTCGCGCTGCACTACATCGTGCTGTACCTGCTCACTCGCTATCAGGGCAGCACGGTTGGCATCGGTGGTTTCACGATGACGCCCATCACGTTCCCCGGTCTCACGCTGCAGCAGGGCTGGTACTACATCGCCGGTGTCGTGGCCCTGGTGACCGGACTCGTGATGCGAAACCTGCTGCGGTCGAAGTTTGGACGCGCCTGGTTTTCCATGGCCCGCGACGAGGTCGCCTCGCGCGCGCTCGGTGTCAATTTGTTCGGGCAAAAGCTTGCGGTCTTCGGTCTGAGTTCATTCATCCTTGGCATCGAAGGCGCCCTGCTCGGCTACTACATCGGCATCGTGAGCTCTGACCAGTTCACGTTCGATCTCGCTGTCTCGTATGTCGCGATGGTCGTCGTGGGCGGACTCGGCTCCGTGGCCGGTTCGGTGCTCGGCGCAGTCTTCGTCATCGGCCTGCCTTACCTCGTCACCTGGCTGACGGGTCTGCTCCCCGCCGCGGTTGCGACGGTCCTGAGCACGAAGGTGTTCGCGCTGGAGAGCCTGCTCTACGGTGTCGCGATCGTCGCCTTCATCGTGTTCGAGCCACGCGGACTGATCTACATCTGGCGGCGCATCGTTGGGAGTGTCGCGCGCCGATTTGGGCGACGTCCGGTGGAGTCGGACTCCGCGGTTGAGACCACGGAGCGCCCGAAGGCACCGCCTGTCAAGGAACCGGTACACCGCCTTGCCGAGACGGTGCTCGCGGCCCGAGACCTGCAGGTGACATACAACCGACTGTCTGTGGCCGTAGACGGGATCAACCTCTCGGTCGGCCGCCGTGAGATCGTCGTGATGCTCGGCGCGAATGGCGCAGGCAAGACCACGACGCTGCGAGGGCTCAGCGGCTTCCTGCCGGCCGAAAACGCTCGGGTGAGCGCGGGAGAGGTTGTGCTCGAAGGCCAACGAGTGGACGGCAAATTGCCCTTCGAATTGGCCCGACGCGGGATGGCACTAGTACCAGAGCGGGAAAAGGTCTTCAAGACGCTCACCGTAACTGAGAATCTCGCGGTCGTGCCGACGCGCAAGGGCGGAGACCGTTCCGGGATGCTCGCGCTCATCGATGAGATATTCCCCGCGCTGCGTGAGCTGCGAACTCGTCAGGCCGGCTACCTCAGCGGCGGCGAGCGCCAGATGCTCGCGATCGCGAAGGCGCTGGTCAGCGATCCAAAGGTACTTCTCGTCGACGAGCTGTCATTGGGCATCGCACCCGTGGTTGTCACCCGCTTGATGAGTTCGTTGAATGACATCAGAAAGGCTCGCGACATCAGCATCCTTCTGGTCGAGCAGAACGCGCCCGCCGCACTCGCCATTGCCGATTACGCGTACGTGTTGCAGACCGGCGAAGTTCTGCTCGAGGGTACCGGCGCCGAGTTGCTCAAGGATCCGGAAGTGCAGCGCCTTTACCTCGGCGGCAGCGAGGCCGGTCACTACGGGCACTACGAAGCGAGCGAGGATGCGCCGACCCTCAGCGCAACGACGCTCTCAGCGGCATCCCGCTCGGCACGCAGGGACCGCTCATGAGCGACAGCCTGCTAACGGTTCAGGGCATCTCGCTGCGGTTCGGCAACATCGTCGCCCTTGAGGACGTATCGTTCTCGGTCGAACGCGGCGAGCGTCTGGGAATCATCGGCCCGAACGGTGCAGGCAAGACAAGCTTGCTCAATTGTCTGAACGGCGTCGTGCAGCCCCAATCCGGTCGTGTGACGCTCGACGGCGTCAACATGCTCGGTCGCGCCGGCGAGAAGTATGTACGTCTCGGCGTCGGGCGGACCTTTCAAGGCGTATCGCTTCAGCCCTCGGCAACCGTTGAGGACAACATCCTGTTCGGCTGCGACTACCTGATGCACAACAGCATCGTGGAGAGCTCATTTGCTGTTGGCCGCGCCCGCACGGAAGACAAGCGCAATCGCGCGAAGGTCCGCGAGATCATGGCATTCCTCGGGCTGAGTCCCCTGGCGCAAACGATGGCCGGCTCACTGCCATGGGGTCGCCAAAAGATCGTCGAGATCGGACGAGCGCTCGCTGCTGATCCGAAGATCCTGCTCCTCGACGAACCGACTTCCGGAATGAGTCACGAGGAGAAGGTCCAGGTCAGCGTTTGTCTTGCTCGCCTGCAGTCCGAAATCGGTCTGACTCAGATCCTGATCGAGCACGACGCGAACTTTGTCAGCGATCTATGCGATCGCGTGGTCGTGCTCGACTACGGCAAAGTCATTGCGGCCGGGCCACCCAGCGAAGTCATGACCAACCCGCTGGTGATCGCGGCATACCTTGGGGCGCCCGAGGAATCAGCGTCGTCGACGGATGGGGTCGCCTAGCATGTCGACCGCACGCGAGTTCTTTGTCGAAGTCGAGACCGAGGATCATCTGGTCCTGCCCGGCGCACTCATCGCTCCGGAAGACGAGAACCGAGACACCGTGGTGCTGTGGCTGCACGGGTTCGGCTCGAGCTACGACTACTCGCCATGCCTGCGAATCGGTCGCGTGTTGGCATACTCGGGCATCTCGTTCATGAGCATCTCGGCGCGTGGGTACCACGGCGCGGTCACCGCCTGGCAACGGCGAGAGGACGGCTGGGGCACCAAAAAGGTCGGCAGTTGGTTTGAAGTGTTCCAAGAGTCCGCTCTCGACATCACCGCCTGGATCGAGCTCGCGCGCTCCCTTGGATATCGGCGCGTGGTCCTGGCCGGACACAGCTTCGGCGGCGTGAAGGTAGCCTCATGGCTCGCCGGATCCCAGGTCCCGATTGACGGACTGATCCTGGCATCACCCAGTTGGGGAATAGAGACACTCGAGGCCGAGACGACCACTCTCGCGACCGCAATGGTGGCGCGAGGCGACGGTGCAGTGTTGCTGCCCGACGGCAGCTGGCCACGGGGATTCGGAACTCGAACAGTCAGTGCGCAGACCTATGCGAGCTGGGCGGCCGCCGCTGATCTCGTCTTTGGACGACCCGCCGACTGGCAGTCCAGGGTGGTCGTCCCCGTCCTCGCCTTCTACGGCGATTCGCACGACGTCGGTGGAACTCCCGAACTCGAGCGAATGACCGGACTCATGGCGTCGGCCGGCGACGTCAACACCACGATCCTCCCGGGAGTAACCCACAACTACGAAACCGGGGCAGAGACCATCGCTGACGCCATCACCGAGTGGTGGCGCAGTCGACGGGAAAGTCAGTTACACCACCAAGCAATCGGAGGATCCCAATGACCGGGAATTCACACGCAAAAGAATGGGCACGCGAGACGCTGAAGGGATTGTTCACCTCCCCGATGGTGCCAATGAACGACGACGGATCCATCGACTACGACGGGATTCGCCACAACGTGGAATTCCTGATCGACTCCAAGGTTGACGGAATCGGCTTCGGGTTCTCGGAGCCGTGGTACCTGACTCTCGAAGAGCGACGCAAGGCCTTCGAGACCCTGGTCACGACGATCGGGGGCCGGGTGCCCTGCTATCTGCACGCACTCGACTACAGCGTTCCCGAGACCATCGACCTGGTGAACTACGCCGGCGAGCTCGGTGCCGACGCCGTGATGCTCTGGACGCCGATGGAGTTCGCGAAGTCGCAGGAGATGATCGGTGATTGGTTCGAGTACGTCTGCTCGAACGTGTCGCTGCCCGTTATCGCATACAACACGTACCACTCGGGGATCAACATGACGATCGAGACGATCGATCGGATTGCCAACATCGAGAACGTCGGCGCTCTGAAGGATGCCGTCAACGACTTCGGCCACACGATCGCGGCGATGCAGGCCGTTGGCGATCGCATCGTCGTCAGTAACCCCCTCGAGAAGCACCTACCAGCAATGAAGATGTACATGAACCAGCAGGTCATGATGGGCGCAACATCCGTGTTCCTCATGCAGAGCCCGCGCTGGCAGCCTCTGCACGACTACGTTGCCGCAATCGATGCCGGTGAAAACGCCTCGGCGTGGGAGCAGTTCTATGCGCTGGATGGATTGCGCGACGTCTGGAATTCGATCTACGAACCGCTGTGGAACAAGTCAGCGGCGCTGCACCCGATCCCCCTCATCAAGCACTGGATGGATCTCATCGGTATGCGGGGCGGATCCGTCCGTCCTCCGATGCACAAGCTGACGCAGGCCGACCGGGACGCACTGACCGAACGGCTTGAGGCGACGGGACTGCTCGAGAAACTGTCGGTGGCATGACCCCATCCCCCAGGTCGAGCGGCGGAGGTGAAATCCGGCGACTCGACGACACCATGCTTGCGAGACTGCTGGCACCCAGTGCGGTCACCGTTGTCGGCGCTTCGCCGAACGGATACCTGACCGAACATCTGCTGCGCAACTTCGCGAATCCCTCGTGCCGGTATCGCGGACCGATCAGGTTCGTGAACCCGGGATATCGACGGCTGTTCGGGTTTGAGTGCATCCCCGATGTCACGTCGATCACCGGCGCAATCGGTGTGCTCTACCTGCTGGTGTCACTGGACGCCTGCATGCCCGTACTCGAGAGCCTGCCGAGCCTGCCCGATGTTGTCGTGGTCTTCGCTGAGGGCAGCGGTGCGGATGCGGCGAAGCGTTACGAGGATGACATCGCACGCTGGGGCTGGGAGAACTCGGTGCCGGTTCTTGGCCCGCAGTCGAACGGACTCGTGCTGCCGTCGGCAAACCTTCTCGGCCTCGTCGTTCCGGTCGTGGAAGATCTGAGCTCCGGCGGAGTCGCGCTGCTGTCGCAGAGCGGCGGCATCCTGGGCGGAATGGTCAAACATCTCAGCCAGCGAAAGGTCGGAATCCACTCCGCGCTGGAGTTCGGAACCGGATGCATGCTCTCGATGGAGCAGTTGGGCCTTGCCCTTCTGGAACGAGACGAAGTACGCATCGTCGCGATGTACGCCGACGGCATCGCCTCCCTTCCCCACTTCGCGGCAATGCTCGCCCGCGCCGCCGAACTGCAGAAGTCCGTCGTGTTCATGATCGGGGGAAGCTCGGATGCAGGCGGCCGCGCCGCCGCGTCGCACAGCGGAATGGCAACGACGCCGCGAGCCATCCTGGCCGGACTGGCAGTCCAGTTCCACGCGGTCCAGGCGGCGACCCTGGATGAGGTGGTGTGGTCGGTCGAGGCACTGAACGCCGTCGGTGCCAAACGGTTTACCGGTGATCGCATCGTTTTGTTCAGCGACTCGGGTGGTGCGGATGTCGCGATGGCCGACGCCATTTCGAACGTGGGGCTCGAACTAGTCGAACCACGAGACGAGACGAAGCGCGAACTCGGCATCTCCCTCGAAGTGAGCGTGAATCCGGTCGACTTCGGCAGCCAGAGCATGGGCCACTCGGACAGTGTCAACCGCACTATCGCGACAATCGGCGCCGACGAGCAGTACGGGATAAGCGCTTTCGCGTCCATCCTGGGGCTACCGCGCAACGAACAGTCGGTCCATCTCGGCCAAATCGCCGACTTCGCCCACGAGATCTCGGAGCTTGGCCGTATCCCGTTCATCGCGAGCCTCTTCCCCTTCTTGCCTGAAGCAACGCGGATCGAATCCGCGGTCATCGGAATGGGATCAATCGAGTCTGCGGTCAAACTTCGCGCGCTTGCCACCCTCGGGACGCCGGTCGACTCCCCGGCGTCACCCGCCACTGCGTCGACCGGGTCAGGCCGGGTCTCCGAGCCTCTCGGCGACTCCCCCGCACCGATCACGGGACAGGACGCACAGGATGCACTCGCTTCGCTGCCCCTGTCGTGGCCCGCATCGATCATGATCGCTCGAGGATCGGCGTTGGGCGGTGACGCTGCGCTGCCACCGTATCCGCTCGTCGTTAAGTCCGAGGCTGGCCTCGCACATCGAGCCAGGCTCGGCGGCGTGCTGCAAGGCATCGGCGATCGCCAAACACTCGAGAGTGCGGTCGCTTTTCTGGCGCAGCGATTCACGGGACCGGTTTCCGTCACCGAGACGGTCGCACACACGGCAGAGTTCTTCCTCGGCGCATATCGCACCGGGGGCCTCCTTACCATCCTGTTTGGGCCGGGCGGGGGTCAGGCCGAGGAGCACGCTCAAGTTCGGATCTCGCCGGTGACGGATGCTCAGTACGAACAGTTGGTGCGCCCGCACGCGGCAACCAACGTGGCGGGGTTTGTTGCGCTGCTCCGCGCGATGGAGGACTGGATGATGACGCATCCGGAGACGGAATCTCTCGACCTGAATCCGATCGTCGCGACCGGAGAGCGACTGGTGGCACTGGACGCGAAAATTCAGAACTTCGCGGGCGCGCCGACATGATCGTCGACAGCCACGTGCACGTCTGGAATGCCGAGACGGAAGAGACACCCTGGCGAGCGGCGTGGAGGGAGTTTGCGCCGCGCCCGAGCCTCAGTGTCGACGTGCTCCTGGCCGAAATGGATGCCGCCGGGGTGGATCGAGCCGCAGTGATCCCACCCGAGTGGGATCTCGGTGGAAACGAGCTGGTGCTCGCGGCAGCCACAAGCCATCCGGACCGACTGATTGCGATGCCCGCACTGTCACTGCGGTCTCCCGATGCGCCCGGACAACTTGAGAGCTGGCGCTCTCGTCCCGGGTTCGGCGGGCTTCGCCAGATCTTCCTGAAGTCCCCGAAATACTCTCCTCTCATGGATGGCAGCGCAGATTGGCTCTGGCGCGCCGCGGACGATCTCGGCCTACGGATGATGGTGTGGATGCCGGGCCAGTTCCAAGAACTCGGAACGGTGGTGGCGGAGTACCCGAACATCCGGTTCGCCGTCGATCACCTGAATCTGGCGACGCGGCCGTCGCCCACCGAGCTCGACTCGGTGATCGAGGCGCTCGCGGCATTGGCGCACCACACCAATCTGGCGGTCAAGGTGTCGGCACTGCCAACCCTCGTTTCGGACGACTACCCGTATCCCGCCATCCACGAGTCCGTTCGTACCCTTGTCCGGGCCTTCGGACCGGACCGCGTGTTCTGGGGATCCGATTTCGCTCGACTCCCGAGCGGCTATCCGAACGCCGTGCGGATGATGCGGCAAATCGGCCTCAGCGACTCCGACTACGACCAGGTCATGGGCGGATCTTTCATCCATTGGGCCAACTGGCTCTAAAACCACGAAGAGAGGACTCAGGCATGCCTGAAGAAAAGACAGTGACATACGAGCGACGCGGCCGCATCGCATACATCGCATTGAATCGACCCGAGCGTCGCAATGCGGTGACCCTGCAGATGCAGGTCGACATGGCGGACGCTTTCCGGCAGTACGACATGGACGACGAGGCCTGGGTCGCCATCCTTTACGGCAACGGAACGGACTTCTGTCTCGGTATCGATGTCCGCGAGCGGTTTGCCGGTCACGACCGCGCGCAACGCGATGCGCTCTTGTCGGCGGGTCCCCCCACCGACGGTCACCTGGGTAAGACCGCCAACTGGAAGCCCGTCATCGGAGCAGCTCACGGCCTATCGGTCGGGCTCGGTTTCAACCTCATCCTGGAAACAGATCTAATTGTCGCCACCACGGACGCCGAGTTCATGATCGCCGAGTCGAAGCGCGGCATCGCCGGTGGCCAGCTGTGGGCCAAGATGCAGACCTTCATGCCGTCCAAGCTCGCGACCGAACTGCTCATTCTCGGCGATCGGGTCTCGGCGACGCGACTCGAGCCGCTTGGATTCATCAATCGCCTGGTCGAACCCGGCCAGCACATCGCCGCGGCTGAGGAACTTGCCGAGGCCATCCTCAAGAACCCCCCGCTCGCCGTTCGAGCTCACGTTCGGATCAGTCGCTGGCCGTGGAAGGACTACTCCGACGACGCGGCGCTCTACATTCAGCCGCTCAAGCTTCACCTCACTGATGACTTCGATGAAGCGTCGGCCGCGTTTGTCGAGAAACGCGAGCCGCACTTCACCGGACGATGACCGCTGTCATGGATGAGAGCAGAGGATCCATCGTCACGGGCGGTAGCGGGGCCATTGGCCTCGCTACCGCCCGGAAGCTGGGGGAATCCGGCCCCGTCGGTATCGTCGATATTTCTCCCGAGGGTGTCGAAAGCGCAGTTGCCGCGCTCGAGGCGGACGGCATTGTCGCCTTCGGCGCTGTTGCGGATGTCTCAATCGAGGAACAGGCAGTTGCGGCTTTCTCCGAACTCGGGGAGAAGCTCCGTCCGCGCGTGCTCGTGACCGCCGCCGGCGTGGTCGACTATCACGATCCGCTCACGATCGAAGTTGACCAATTCGTGCGCATGCTGTCGATTCACATCCTCGGCACCTACCTTGCCGCGCGCACTTTGCACCCCTACCTCGCGCAGGGTGCGGGCCGGATCATTGCAATCGGTTCTCTCGCGGCGCATCAGGGCAGCCCGATGCACTTTCACTACGCTTCGGCGAAGGCGGGTATTGAAGGTCTCGTGCGCTCGATGGCCTCCGCGTGGCTCAGGGACGACATCCGATCGAACATCGTTGTGCCCGGCACCATCCGCACCCCAATTTTCGAACAGGTGCCCGCCGAAGTTCGCGCGACGTATGTAACCGGCGGCAGATCTGTCGGTGAGCCGGAGGATATTGCTGCCGCAGTCGCATACCTCGCGGACCCCCTCGGTGGCCGGTACGTCAACGGCACAACCCTGCACGTCGACTGCGGGTCGCGACTCGCGGTCCGACCCGAATAAAACAAGGAGAACCCGGATGTTTGAGAACTACGTCGCAGCGATCACAGGTGCGAGTTCCGGAATCGGCGAAGCAACCGCACGCGCACTGGTCGCGCGCGGCGCAAAGGTTGTCGTCGGCGCGCGACGCGTCGACCGGCTGAACTCGCTCGTCGCAGAGTTGGGCGAAAACAACGTTGCCGCGGTCACGATGGACGTGCGTCGGCCCGCGGATGCCGAGCTGCTCGTCGCGACTGCGGTCGACAGGTTCGGACACATCGACGGATTGATCGCGAACGCTGGCATCGGGGTATACGGCGGAATCCTTGACCACACCGACGATGAGCTCGCCGAAATGATGGAGACGAACATCGCTGGGACGGTGTGGCCGGTGCGAGCAGCCGTCAGGCGAATGCTGCCGCAGGGCTCGGGCGACGTAGTCATCGTCAGTTCCGTGGCCGGCCTTGATGCGCGAGCAAATGAAGCCGTCTACGCCGCAACAAAGCACGCTCAGATGGGCCTGAGCAACGGGCTCGATCGCGAGCTCTACCGGAAGGGCATTCGGATAACCACGCTCTGTCCGGGTGGCGTTGCGACTGAATTCGCCATGAAGCCCGGAGCCGGGCGAACAACGAAGAGCCCCGAGTTGGCCGACATGATGGCCGCGGGCGACGTCGCCGAGGCGATCGTGTTCACGCTGTCGCAGCCACGCACGGTACGCAGCCTGGTCTACTCGCTGCGCGGAGCTACGGAAGAGGACTGAGTCCGGTGACGCTGCTGGTCAACTCCCCGAGCGACTTCGCTGGCGACGCCCTCGCTGGATTCGCCGCGACACAGCCCGATCGTGTGCTGCCGGTGCCCGGCGGTGTAGTACGGTCCCGCAGTACCACAGAGGGTCAGGTTGCGGTGGTCATGGGCGGTGGTTCGGGTCACTTCCCTGCCTTCTCGGGCTGGGTTGGCCCAGGATTCGGTAGTGCTGCCGCCTGCGGCAACATCTTTGCGTCCCCGTCCGAAAACCAGATCCTGAGCGTGGCCCGTTCGGCTGACAGCGGCGGCGGCGTGCTCTTTGTGCCGATCAACTATGCGGGTGACATCCTGCACTTTTCGGCCGCCGTCGAGAAACTTCGCTTGGACGGTGTGGATGCCCGGATGATCGCCGTGACGGACGACATCGCCTCGGCGTCGACCGACGATCGAGCGTTGCGTCGGGGAATCGCAGGCAGCTTCACTGTGCTGAAGATCATCGGCGCGGCGGCCGAGGCCGGACAGTCAATCGACACGGTCGAACGCATCGCAATCGCGGCAAACGAAGCCACCCGCTCGTTCGGCGTTGCCTTCTCCGGTTGTACTCTGCCCGGAAGCGCCGAGCCGCTCTTCACGGTTCCCGCCGGGCGGGTTGCTGTCGGGCTTGGTATTCACGGCGAGCCGGGGATTTCCGAGTCCGAGCTCGGATCGGCCGACGATATCGCCGACCTGCTGGTCGACGGACTGTTCGCCGAACGTGCCCCCGAAGCGGGCCGTCCCCTTGCAGTACTTGTTAACGGTCTCGGCGCCACCAAATACGACGAACTCTTCGTGGTATTCGACCGCGTGCGCGCTCGTCTCGAGGCCGTCGGCATGAGCCTGGTCGCACCGGTGGTCGGCGAGCAGGTCACCAGTTACGACATGGCCGGACTGTCGCTCTCAGTTACCTATCTGGATGACGAACTCGAGCGGTTGTGGCTGGCGCCAGCGGATAGCGCATCCTTTACCCGCGGCGAGATCGCCGGCGGCCAACGCCGCACCGTCACGACAGAGAGCGCTCCGGAGATCGACGTGCCACCCGCTTCCTCGGAATCGCGCGCCGCGGTCGCGTGGCTCGTGGCGCAACTGAAGAGTGCCGAAGCTGTGCTCGTTGCTAACGAGAGCCTCCTGGGTGAACTGGATGCCGTCGCCGGCGACGGTGATCACGGTGCGGGGATGGTGCGCGGTGTGACGGCAGCCGTTTCCGCGGCCGTCGACATCGCGGCGAAGGACGCCGGCCTTGGCAGCGTGCTCGCGTCGGCGGGAGCCGCGTGGTCGGATCGGGCCGGCGGCGCATCCGGTGCCCTGTGGGGCGCGGGGCTCACTGCGGCTGGCGAGGCAATCGGCAACGAAACGGTACCCGGTCCGCAGATTCTCGTTCGGGCGATCAGCGCTTTCGGCGCTGCCATCGGCGCGCGGGGCGGCGCCATCGTCGGTGAGAAAACGATGATCGACGCCATCGACCCGTTCGCAGAAGAATTTGCCGCATCCATCCGGCGTGGAGCAAAACCTGTCGACGCCTGGCGCGACGCCGCCACACGAGCACGCGAGGCGGCCGACGCAACGGCCGGGCTCATTGCGCGACGAGGACGATCGCGCACCCACGGAGACCACTCGGTTGGTACGGCCGATCCTGGAGCAACGTCATTCGCACTTCTGGTGAGTCACCTCCCGGTCGAATAGTGACCGCCAAACTTCGGGAACGGTTCCGAGAAATTGACGTAGTTCGATATCGACCTCGACAAATCGCTTTGGTCTCCACCGCCTCGACAAATTTGTGGTCGGGCACCGCTGTGGGCGCGGGGGCTCGCTCAGCTAGAGTGAGTCGGCCCCGATCATTGTTGTGGTGTTTGCGAACAATGGCGAAACGTTCGGAACGTTCCGTCACCCCTAAAGATGGGACCCTTGCGTGAAGCGCGCCGTCGTCGTGATTCTCACTGCCGTTCTGGCGATCGGTGTAGCGATGCTTACTGCCGAGGCGGCGTGGGCTGCCCCGCTGGTTCCACCAATTACAGCGGGGACTAACCCCTCGAGTGTGGCGCTCACACCCGACGGGGAGTACGCATACGTCACCAATCAGGGCAGCGGCACCGTGTCGGTCATCGATGCGGCAACCAACACGGTGGACGCGACGACACCGTCGATCACGGTCGGATCCAGCCCGACCTGGGTGGCGGTCAGTCCCAACGGAAAGTACGCATACGTCACCAATCAGAACAGCGGCACCGTGTCGGTCATCGATGTGGCGACGAACACCCTGGATGCGACGACACCGTCGATCACGGTCGGAACGAGTCCGACCGGGGTGGCGGTTAGTCCGGATGGGAAATACGCATACGTCGCCAACTTTGGCAGCGACACGGTCTCGGTCATCGATACGGCGACGAACACCCTGGATGCCGCGACTCCGTCGATCACGGTCGGGGCTTTCCCGTTCGATGTGGCGTTCAGCCCGAATGGAAAATACGCATACGTCAGCACTGGGAACTCGGTGGTGGTCGTCGATGTGGCAACCAATACCGTTGCTGCGGCCACGCCGCCGATCACGGTCGGATTGAACCCGTTCGCTGTTGCGGTGAGCCCGGATGGAAAGTACGTCTACGTCACCAACGAAGCCAGCAGTTCGGTGTCGATCATCGATGCGGCAACCAACACCGTCGACGCGGTGACTCCATCAATCACCGTGGGATCGACGCCGGAAGGCGTGGCGTTCAGCCCGGATGGGAAGTACGCCTACGTCAGCATCAATGACGGTAACACCGTGACGGTCATCGATGTTGCGACCAAAACGGTGGATGCGGTGACCCCATCCATCACGGTCGGATTGAACCCGACCGGGGTGGAATTCACCTCGGATGGAAAATACGTCTACGTCACCAACTATGGTGACGGCACAGTGTCGGTGATCTCTCTCGCGAGTATTGGTTCGGCGTCCCCTCCGCAGGGAACCGTTGGTTCGGCCTATACCTTCACCATCCCGGCGTTCAACACGACATCCTTCGCAGTGACCTCCGGGGCACTTCCGACGGGCCTCACCATCGACCCGGCGACCGGGGCAATCACCGGAACACCAACCGCAGCGGGTGCGTTCACATTCACGGTCACCGCGACCGGCGGCGACGCGAACCCGGCAGTCCGGGCGTACACGATCACCGTCAGGCCGGTGCTGGCTTCCACGGGAGTTTCCATCTCCCCGCTGATCCCCGGCGGTGCCCTCGCGGCGATCCTCGTCGGCGGGACTCTCACACTGCTGACGACCCGGCAGCGCCGACCGCGTCACTGATCCGGGAAGGCATCAGCTCACCGTGAGCGAGATGTCGCTCATTCTTCGCAGGGGTGATGGACCGCACCGGCGCGATTGTGGACGTCCCCGCATGCAGGGTCGCGAGCCCGAGCGGCGCTGACACCCGTTCGTGGACTTACCCCGTCGAGGAAGTGTCGATACTTTCGACTCGTGAAGAAGCGTGCCGGCGCGCTCGTCGCCGTCGCGGCGGCGGTTGGATTAACGCTGTCGGGCTGCGCGGTTGTCAGCGTCCCTCAGCACGTCACCGATACCGCGATCGCTGCCCATCAACTCGCTGAGTACTTGAAGAAGAGTCCCGGCGTGACGAGTGCGTCCGCCGCATACGATCCAGCGGACTCATCAGGCGAGTCCGTTCGCGTGAAAGTTCGTCTGAAGAGCGAATCCGGCGCCGATGATTGGATCGACGTCCTCCGCATCGCTCGCACGGCGCTCACCAGCGACCCTCTCGGCCAGACCCGCCGATTCCTCGACGTTGCACAGAGCGGTGATTCCGGGCCCAGTTTCACACCTCAGCAATTTACGAACTGGCCGGCAGCGGCCGCTGTGAAGAAGTCGTTCATCGACTGGACCGCAGTCGAGCAATCAACCGGGATGCACCTACGGTTCGAACTCGCGAGTGGAACTACCCCAGTTCCATACCTCTCTACCTCGAAGGCGGAGTCGAAGCGGTTCATGGCCGACACCACGACCCGCGCGAGTGTGCCGGCAAATGTGGAGCTCTATGGCTACGGTTTTGCAACAACGAGTGCGCCGCCGCCCGACGCGAAGAAGATCTACGAGTTGCTCATCCGGAGTCTTCCGCCACTGGGTCCACCGGTGGACTCGACCTTTGTGGCTCCAACACATCAGGTTTTCACCGTGACCTGGGACCCGCTGGGCCTCGTCGCGAACTTCTACACTCCTATGACTGCCGCGGGCCATCCGACCACAGCGGTTGCATCGCTCGCAGTGGAATTGGCGGACGCGGTACCGCCGGCGACGCTCGCCGTCACCTGGAGCGACGGGAACGATGCCGCCTGGGTGACGTTCGGCGCCTGCCCCAAGCCGTTCAAACTCACCGCAACTGCCGGCGACCGGGCCTTCGCGGCGCAGATCACCGCGACGGGCTACTCACTACCATCCTCAGGCGGTCCGGGCCAATGCCTCCCATGACGCAGCCGGGGACGCGACAACTCCCGCTGTGTGCTGCGGCACGGTCAACCGCTTTGGCAGTTGCTCGTCGCCCAGTCGTGCACGTTTTGCATATTGAGGCCGACGGCGTCCCAGGACTTCTCGCCATCCAGGAACGGCGAGTTCGGAACAGGGCCTTCAGGCCCGGTTGCGGGGTCGAGCAGAGCCTCCTCCTGGGACAACGCGGAGTACAGATAGCCGCCACTGTAACCGCCACTGTTGCCGAAGTTCGGCCCGGGAACCAACTGAAGGATCCCCTGCACCTCGCCATGCCACTGGGTAATTTCCCCGAGATCCGCGCTCCAGACGGTTGCTCGCTCGCCGACCGACGGACTGCCGGCGTACATCTCTGAATACAGCGACTCCGGGCCCTTTGCGCTGAACAGGTCTGGGTTGTTTGCGATCGCGCTGCACACGGGCGCGTACGCGACCGCCCGTTGCGCATTGGCAACGGACACGCCGATCGCAACCCCGCTCGCGACCTCGAGCACGACAAGCGTGATGGAGACGGCCAGAGCAGCCTTCGGCAGCACGTGCCTCGGGCGGCCAGCTGCCTTCGCCCCCGCGAGGTCGACAATCGCGAGTATGAGCCCGATAACCGGTACCAGAATCGCAAGGACGAGCGAGGTGATATCGAGCGCCGACGCGGGTTGGCCGATCGCATTCGTTACCGCGACTGGTGGTTCGGCGGCGGGGCTGCCGGATGGACTCGACCGCCTACCCAACGCAGCGTTTACATCGGTGTCGTTAAGCTCCCGGAGCCAATCGAGAAGCCCGTCGTAGGTCGACGGATTCATGGCGATGGCAGGGCGAAGGGATGGATGATCGTAGGCAAGCTCGGCCAGGGTCGCACGTGGCGTGGTCGAGTCCGAAGCTGCGCGCAGGAGTTCGGCGTCGTCGGGGTCGGGCATCACACTGCTCCTTTCGCCACGCAAGTAAACCATGCTCGCGCTTTGCTGGGACATGGGCAGGGCTCCCCATTTGATGGGACGTGACGCGCGGCACTGTTCACCGCAACCAGGTCACCGGCCAGCGCGAAGTCGGCGGAACGGTAGCCGTCGAGTCACTGTCCTTCTGCTTGACGGGTCGTGCCGACCGTTGCGTTGATCAATTGGTTGCCGATGACGGAGAGTAGCTGCAGCTTCTGGTAGCTCTCGGTCCCCGGGGTTGCGGTGAAGACGAGAAGAGATTGTCCCTGGTCGGGGTCGTGGAGAAGCTGGCATTGCAGGATGAGATCACCGACCTCCGCGTTGCACAGCCGCTTTTCGGAGGAGTAAGAACCGTTGACCTCGTGCGCCGCCCACAAGTCGGCAAACTCCGTGCTCCGCTCGAGCAGGTCATCCACGATGGCTCCGACCCTCGACGACGACCCGTACTTGGTGTACACCCTGCGGAGGTCCGCGGTGAACGTGCGCGAACGCAGCGGATGGTCTTCCGCCGGGTAGACCTCTCGCGTGGCCGGATCGGTGAACCACCGGTAGACGACGCTGCGCGTCATTCCCGTGAATCGGGTCTCGTCGCCGAACAAGGCTCGAGCCGCGGGCGTCTGCACGAGCGTCTCGCCGAGTTCACTCATTACCTGGGCTGGGGTGTCCTGCAGCCTGTCCAGCACGCGCATCAGCCCGGGCGAGATGTGGTCGCTTCGCAGCGCGCGAATGGGCACGCTGTGACCGCCGAGCCGAAACAGGTGGTCTCGCTCATCCAGTGACAGCCGTAGTCCTCGAGCGATCGACGCGAGCATCTGTTCCGACGGCTGGGGCCCGTGGCCCTGTTCGAGCCGGCTGTAGTAGTCAACCGACATGTCGCACAGCGCCGCGACTTCTTCCCGGCGAAGGCCATCGGTACGTCGCCGGGGTCCTCGGTTCAGGCCGACGTCCTCCGGCTGCAACGCCTCACGCCGGCGACGCAGGAAATCCGCGAGCTGCGTTTTGTCCATGATTGAGTCTCCGGTCACTAGCGAGTCTCCTCATCATCTCCCCGTGGAGCGCCGCTATTCAGGGATTACTTGTGCCTGCTTTGGCCCTGAATCACGCCGGGAAGCTGACCCCGGCCAGCCGCTCCGACAGCTCCCAGATCCTGCGACCGTCGTCCGGGCGGTCCAGGCGACTGTACAGGGGCTCTTCGGCGGGCGCTCCGCTGAGGTGTTGGAACCCCTTCGGGCCGTAGAACAGACCACCCTTCGCATCCGGACTCGTCGCTGCGTAAACCGCGGGCAAAGCCGCGGATTCCGCCGTGCCGAAGAGGATTCCCAGCCGGGAAAACGCGCGGATCGCTCTCACCGCCATCGTGTCCCTTGACCTCCCCATTTGAGGCTGCGCCGCAAGCAGGTTTGTCGGCGAGATCCCCGGGTGCGAAAGATTGCTCTGGATGTTCCAGCCATTGGAGACGCTACGGCGGTTGAACTCAAGCGCGAACAGGCCGAGCGCAATCTTGGAGTGACTGTACGACGTGAACGGGTCGTAGCCGGTCTCCCAGCTCGGATCATCCCAGTTCACGGCGTGCTGATTCGCTGACAACGACACCTGGGTGGTCACGTGCGCCTTGCCGGCGCGGAGAAGGGGAAGCAGCTGCGCGCTCAGCGCGAAGTGGCCCAAGTGGTTCGTCGCGAACTGCAGCTCGAAGCCATCGGCGGTCACCTGCCGAGCGGGCGGTGTCATCACTCCCGCGTTGTTGATCAGGATGTCGATCGGTTGACCCTCCCGCAGGAGCTCGTCCGAGAACGAGCTGACCGAGGCCAGTGACGACAGGTCGAGAGAACGCACGAGCAGGCGCGCTCCCACCGTCCTTTCTCGGATGCGCTCCGCGGCCGCATCGCCCTTCGCCCGGTTGCGGACCGGCATCAGAACCTCCGCACCGGCGCGGGCAAGGCGGGCGGCAATGTTGAAGCCGATCCCATCACTCGCGCCAGTCACGAGCGCGAGTCTTCCCGTCAAATCCGGAACAGCGATATCGATGGGCGTGCGTGGCATACGTTGTGTCTCTCGTTCGGACGGGCTGTGCCCGCATGGTCAGCTGTATGACGTACATACTTCTCGCTTGCACCGGCCGGATTAAGGTCGTGCCTATCCACGGACGGACAGTCCGTGGATAGGTACGACCGACGAAACACCCGATCTCGGCAGGCGTATGAGGTGGGCGGCGAGTTGCTCGAAAGGCCCTCGTCGTGTCAGGGTCAATGAATGCGACTGAACCGAACGTTGGTCGCGGTCGGTCTCGCCCTGGCGGTCGCTATCGCGCTGGCCGGCTGCTCGACCCCGGCTAAGCACGCGAGTGCTCGTGCGAGGCATGTCCACCACTCGGCCGCGACCGCCACGCCGACCGCGGCACCATCCTCGACGCCCAACCCCGTCGACTCCCACCCCGCGACGCCCGGGCCGGTAACCGCAGCGTTTCCGAGCCCCGTGATCGCTCCGATCCCTGCGGGAACCATCGTCGCGTCGGGGGACGTTGCCTCCCCCAAGGGCAGCATCCACTTCCACTATGCGATGGTCGCCGACGGGCACAACGGCTTTACCGCCCGATACTCGGGATTCACATCGACCGTTCCCGTGCCGATTTCCGTCACCCTGCTCAGCGTTCCCCCCAAGGTCGGCGACGGACTGACTTATCACGGCGTCGGCGACCACCAGCTCGGCGGCCCCACGACGACTGCCGCCCCGGCCTCGGCCGTCGCGCTCAGCTCCGCTGGGCCGCCGTCCTATCTCGACGTGCTCATCACGTACTCCTCGGCGACGTCCGCTGCGGGGCTTCCGGTCGAGCTCGGACCAAACAAGATCCTCGCCGTGAATTCCGTGCGCTGGTCCATTCCATTGCGCAGAACCAACGTGCATCCGGTCGACAGGGGCACTCGCGCATACGCGACCGGAAAGGTGACCGCAAGGACCACGACCGGGGCCCCGAAGAGTTATCTCATTGCTCCCGGTGACGTTACGGCGGTGGTTGCCGAGCGATTCGACATCTCGGTGCAGGACCTGATCTGGCTGAACTCCCATCTCGAAGTTTTCGGTGACCAGCAGTACCTCTACGAGGGCACGACTCTGAACCTGGATCCCAACAGCCTCTGACGGGCCTCCAAGAGGTCAACGACTAGTTGGAATATGCCGCCGGTGAAGTTGTCATCGGCCAAAAACCAGGAACCGCCGCTCAACAGGGCGAGCGCGCACGCAAGCCAGACCGCACTCGCACGCGCTTCCGCGAGGACATCCGCCTCGCTTTTGTGCCCGTTATTCACAGCTTGGCCGGGACCACCGAAACGGCCGCGGCCCGGCACCGGCCCCCCAGCCACCGCGCAACCCGCAGGTCCGCCCATCCGAATCGTCCCACGTTCGGAAGGGCAGCGCGGATGCCATCTTCGCTGAACGGACGCCATGGACGGATGTTCTCGGGCGCTTCCGGAGCCCACGGAGCGGGCTCGCTGACGCCCTCGGCGAGCATCCTGGCCTGCGCCTTGGCGACCAGGGGCACGACCATCAGCCATTCCGTGAGCTGAGCGAAGACCCGAATTGACCAGACCGGCACGGGGATGAACAGCGGATGGCGGCCCACGACGCCGGCGATCCGTCGCACGGCGTCACCGAGCGGCAACTCCTCCGCGCCCATGACAGCGACGGTCGACTCCGGGATGCGACCTCGGGCGGCGGCAAGCAACACATCGACGAAGTCGTCGATCGGGATGGGGCGAACGGTGCGCTCGCGATATCCGACGGTGGCGAAGACCGGCCAGCTCTTCACCGCTCGGCTCACGTGGTCAACCATGTGGTCCCCGCGTCCGTACATCATTGACGCCTTCAGGATGGTGTGGTCGATTCCCGACTCGCGAATCAGCTGCTCCGCAGCGAACTTCGTCTCGTGGTACTTCGAGCCACAGTCCGGACGAGCGCGCAGGAAGCTGACCATCACGATCCGCTGCACCCCCGCACGCCTGGCCGCCTCGACCACAGCGCGCGTTCCGTCGACGTGCACGCGCTGGAATGTCTGGTCACCGATCTCACGGTTGATGCCTGCGGCGTGCACGACGACACGGCATCCGACGAACGCTGCGGCCAGCGCATCAACATCTTCAACGTCGATGCCGGTGCGGCGGGAGATCACGACCGTGTCTGCTGGATCGAGGCGAGCGGCCAGATGGCCGCCGACGAATCCGGTTCCGCCGGTGATTGCGATGCGCATTATCTATCCCTGTCTGTGCCGCTAACCGGCCGCGAATTCAGTATGCCTCCATTTCTGAACATGTTCAATAACCATTTTGAACGGGTTCGAAAATGCTATGTTTTGGTTGATGAGTAAGAGCGAGAACACCAGGGCCAAGATCACCGAGACGGCAATTGAGTCATTTCGCGAACGCGGCTATGACCAGACGACCATCCGACTGATTGCCGAGGAAGCCGGCATTTCAGTGGGCAACGCGTACTACTACTTCCCGACGAAGAATCATCTGGTGCAGGAGCTCTACCTGCGAGTGCAAGCCGACCACCTTGCGAGGGTGGAGGCAGGATTCGCCGCGACGACCGACCTTGCCAAGCGGCTCGAGATTGCGCTGCTGCACGGACTCGATGCGCTCGAGCCCTACCACGACTCTGCTCCAGGATTCCTGGCGGCGGCGATCTCGCCGACGTCCGCCGTGAGTCCATTTGGCGCGGATGCCGCGGAACCACGAGCGATGGCCATCCGAGTCTTTGGAGAAGTCGTGCGCGGTTCGACCAACACGATTCCGGCAGAGCTCAAACGCGAGCTGCCCGAGCTATTGTGGCTCGCGTACATGGGGCTGACGCTGTTCTGGGTCTACGACAACTCTCCCGGGCAGGCAAAGAGTCGCGCGCTGGCGAAGGGTGGATCGAAACTCTTCGGTACCGTGCTGCCGCTCGCGCGGCTGCCCTTCGCTCGCGGGCCCCTGAGCCAGTTGCTCGACCTGATCAGGGCCGCGCGGAAGTGAGCAGAAGAGCCATGCTCGCGGTTAGTTCTGCGTTTGAGCTCGTGTTGGTGATCTGTGCTTGCGGCGCAAGCAGGGCGGGCCGACGTCTGCCAAGCTGTCCCTCGATAAGTACCTGCGCTGGAGAAAGCAACGATGCCGAATTACACACTGCAACCCAACGAATACGTGGTCATGAAGAGCGAGAGCGTTCTGCACGGTGGTGTGATGGCGCGGCACTCCGATGAGCTGGTTCTGACCAACCTCAACATCATTCTGGTGTCCAAGCTGGGGCGGCGAATCACCAGGGGCATCCAGTATTTCCCGCTGAACCAGATCAAAAATTTTGGCGAGTCCCCCCAGGCGATCGCATCGGGCCGGACGCTCGACGTGTACTTCACGAGCGGGCAGGAGTCCTTTGGATTCCTGAGCAAGAAGGAGGTACTCGCGTGGGCAGACAACGTTTCCAAGTTGCTCACGGGCAACTCCTCCGGTTTCAGCAGCGGCAAGGACATGGCCATTCCGGGGGCTGCCATTATCGCGGAGACCCTGAAAGATACCGTCAACACTTTCAAGAAGTCGTTCGGGCTCACAACGAAGAACCCCGATCCGCAGGTCGCGAAGAAGTGCACGTCTTGCGGGGCGCCAATCTCGGGTGTGAGTGGACAGGTTGTGCGATGCCAGTACTGTGACTCAAGTCAGCAGTTGTAAGCGACAGGGGCGGTAGACAAATGGGAGTTATCCAGGCATTCAGCGGCGCATTGAGCGGCACCCTTGCCGACCAATGGAAAGACATCATCACTGCCGGATACTTCGACGAGCACACCGTCGTCTCTCCCGGAGTCCTTCAGCAAACCAATGCCGGACGCGGATCGAACTATCGCGGTTCGGATGGCGTCATCAGCAACGGCTCGAAAATCTTCGTGCCCGAAAACACTGCCGCGTTCATTTTCAGCCAATCGGGCATTGAGACGGTGATTACGGCTGCCGGCGGATACGAGTACCAGGACGGCCAGGAGAGCATCTTCAACGGCGATGGATTCGGCAAATCGATCGTCGCGCAGACCAAAAAGCGAATCGGATTCGGTGGCCAGACCTCAGACCAAAAACGGATCGCCTTCGTCAACCTGAGGGAAATCCGCGGCATTAAATTCGGCACGCGCGGACCTCTGGTTTACAACGACCTGTTCTACGAGGCCGACCTGGAGGTCTCGGCATTCGGATCGTTCACCGTGCAGGTTGTCGATGCGGAGAAGTTCATCCGGAACTATGTACCGGCGAACCTGACCTCGTACTCATTTGACAATCCGAAGGCGAGAGCCCAGATTTCAGCCGAGTTCATCCAATCGTTTCTCGATGCGCTGAATTCGCTGTCGACGACGTATCGAATCTCCCAGCTGCCCTCGCAGGCCGAAGAAATCGCGACCCGCATTTCGGATGGCCAGTCGAATGCCGGGACATGGAGCGAGCGCTTTGGCTTCGCGATCGTCGCTGTTGGTATCGAGAGCATCGAGTTCTCGCCCGAGTCGCGCGAGCTGGTGAAGCAGTATTCATCCAACCGGATGAACCTCAAAGCGTTCGAGGGGGTATCGCAGGCCTCATCCAACATTGGCGCCCAGCAGAAGATCGCTCAGGGTGTGCAAGAGCACGGACTCGGTGACGGCGCCGGGCTTGTCTTCGGCATGGGGCTGGCACAGGGTCTGAATCCGCAAACGGCGGGGAGCGTGAGCGCTCCATCCACGATGTCGCTCGACGACCAGATCGAAACGGTCAAGAAGCTGAAGGACCTGTTGGATACGGGCGTTCTCACTCAGGCCGAGTTTGATGCAAAGAAGAAAGAAGTGATGGGGCTCTAGCGCCCAGAGTCAGGCGCGCCTACGGCCCCGCATCGCGGCGACCGAAGATCCCCGCGAGGATCGCGTAGAGCAGCGGAACGCCGGACACCGCCATGAGCACCGTGCCGAACACGATCAGGTGATCGGCACGAAGCAGTATGCCGCCGATCAGTAGCGCGGCGAAAACGACTGCAGCGACGACCTGCCGGGCGAGACGCTCGAGGCTGGTCAGGCGACGATCGATTCGCGGCGTCTGCACGCTGATTCGACCTTGCGCAATGTGGGTCGCGAGATCATCGACGGTTCGCGGAAGACCAGCCAGGAGGCGAATGGTCGAGAACGCCTGGCTCGCAAGATCCTGCAGGATGTTGCCCCGCTCATCCCGAACCAGCTGGTCGGCGTATGGCTCGACAACGCTCCAAATGTTGAACGTCGGGTCGAGCGAGCTGCACATCCCGGACGTCAGTGACATCGCGCGAACGATCAGCAGAAAGTTCTCCGGAAGCTGCACCGGAAGGGTGCGCAGAACGTCACCGAACTCGGTCGCGAAGGCGCGAAACTCGCGAGGGTCGACGTTCTGCAGCTCGGCGAATCCCATGCCGCCGAATCGGGCGAACAGTTTGCTCATCGCGCGCTCGAGTTCGGCGGTGTCGGCCGACGGCAGAAGCACGCCAATGTCCTGGATACCCGCGACCATCCCGTGACCATCGCGCGAGGCAGCCGCGATGAGTAGCCTGCGCAGTCCCCGACGCAGCGTTGCCGGGACCTCGCCCATCATGCCGAAATCGATGAAGGTGAACTTCCAGGTGCGCTGATCGGCGCGCGGATGGCGGGGAGTCTCGATCGGCGTGACGAAAATATTGCCGGGGTGCGGGTCGGCGTGGAAGTAGCCGTGCTCGAAGAGCTGATCGAACATGACCTTCGCGAACTCTGTCGCGACCTCGCTCGGATCGATACCCGCGGCGCGAAGGGCATCCGCGTCGTTGATCTTGATTGCGGTGACATCCTGAAGCGTTAGTACGCGGCGCGTCGTGCGTTCCCAGACCAGTTCGGGCACGCGGACGCGGTCGTCGCCCGCGAAGTCCTCGCCGAAGCGCTCGGCGCTTGACGCCTCGTGCAGGTAGTCGATCTCGTCCATGCTCGTCGACGCGAACTCCTCGACAAGTGCAGGAACATCGACTCGGTCGGACACAATTCGCACGCGGCTCAGCCAGCGAGCGACCCGGCGCAGCGCCCGTAAATCGACGTCAATGATCTCCGCGATATGCGGCCGCTGGATCTTCACTACGACATCGAGCAGCCCGGTCTCGCCGGCATCCAGCTCAGACAATCGAGCGCGATGCGCCTGGCCGAGGGATGCCGCGGCCAGCGGAACCGGGTCGACGAACGAAAACGCGCGCTCGAGTGGCACCCCGAGCTCCGCCTCGGCGAGGGCCTGGATTGCAGGGAATGGCACCGGTGGAACCTCATCCTGAAGTCCCTCGAGCTCCGTCGTAATCTCGGGCGGCAGGACATCAAGCCGCGAGGACATGAACTGGCCGACCTTGATCATGAGGCCGCCCAGGTCGACCGCGAGCGCGTGAAAATGCTTCGCAATTCGACGCATCCTGCTCGATCTGTTCCGCTCGCCGAGACGACGCAGCCCGATGCGCGGAAGAAACAGCTCGTACCACCAGGTCTGCACGAGATAGCGAGCGGCGAATCGCATGATTTTGCGATAGCGGGCACGCATATCCGCGACGTCGGTCATCTAGTCAGTCTCCCCGACGCCGCCTGTTTACGGGCAATCGGTTACTCCTTCGCGAGGATGCCGTAGATCTTACGGCGCGCGTCATCCAAAATCTCGACGGCTTCCTTTACCTGCTTCTCGTTGCCAGTCCTCGCCACCTGGGAAGTCGCCTGCGCGAGATTGATGCCTGCCTTGGGCAGGGCTCCGGTGCGGATGCCTTCTCGACCGCCCTGCGAGGCCCACGGTGCCGAGGCCGCGGCGGCCTCCGCCTCCTTCTTGCCCGCAGCGGTGAGCGAGTAGGTCTTTCGCCCGTTCGACTCCTTGGATTCGATCAGGTCCTCGTCGGCGAGAAGCTGAAGCGTCGGATAGACGGAACCGGGACTCGGTTTCCAGCTGCCGCCGCTGCGCTCTTCGATTTCGTGGATGATCTGGTAGCCGTGCATCGGCTGCTCAGCGAGAAGAGCGAGCACCGCGGCGCGCACATCTCCCCGGCCCATCCTCATGCCGACCTTGCGATCAAACTGATCGCGCAGTTGCTCCATGGTCTCCCACGCGGATGCGGCCCAGTTGTCGCCGGCACCGCCGCGTTTCCCGGGGAAACCGCCACCAAAGAATGAATCACTCATGAGAACCTCCTCGACGTCGCAGCACGAAAACTGGACGATATCTAACGATATATCGCCGAGAGCCGTTCGCGCGGGCCGGCAGGGGGCCGGTACCTGCCAGTTTGCCGAGTGCTAGACCCTCATGCCGGTGCGAAGCGCGTCGAAGAAGCGCTCCAGGCGAGCGCGATGATCGTCGAGGACGGTATCCGGTGACTCGCCCGCCATGACTCGCTGCGCGGTCTCAACCATCACCGCGCTGTAGCCCGCGAGAAACAGGGCTGCGAACAGCGTTGCATCGCCTGCGAACCTATCGTCGCGATCGAGCTCGTCGGCGAGCGTGTGCTGCAGTTCGGACCTGATCTCTCTCGCGCGCGCGACGAGCGCGGGCGATGCGGCGACCGTGCGGAAGAACCCGACGGACCTCGCGTCCACCCCCGACAGCGGATGGCGCTCCTCGAACAGTCGCATGCTCTGGGCCCGCAGGGATGTCAGAACATCCGCGCCATGGTCACGGTCACGCACCGCAGTGCGCAGAAGCTCGACGGCGTCTGCCGTGCGATCGAGGAAGAGATCCTCCTTGCGCGGAAAGTGATTGAAGACCGTGACGCTCGAGACTCCCGCTTCGCGCGCGACCTCGGCGACAGTGACCGCGTCGTAACCGCGCTCGATGAACAGTCGGTTGGCGACCTCGCGGATGCGGGCACGCGTCTGCGGTCCTCCGCGCTCGCTGGTCCTGGGCATCCGGTCTCACTTTCTTGTGTAGCTAAACTTAGTCCTTGTGTAACTAAATGTAGTCACATAAGGTAGTTGCATGCCTGGAACCAGAACCCCCGCCGAATCACCCAAGACCCTGCGCGAAGCCTGGCTCGCGCTCGCCGGGTTGTCGGCGGTATTCCTCTTCGAGATGCTGGACAACTCGATCCTCAATGTCGCCCTGCCCACCATCGGACGCGACCTGCACGCCTCCGCGCTCGAACTCGAATGGGTCACCGGTGTATACGCGGTGGTGTTCGGCGGGCTCATGCTGCTGTTCGGCGCCATCGCCGATCGCGTGGGCCGTCGGCGCGTCATGCTCATCGGCCTCACGCTGCTCGGTCTTGCAAGCCTGGCTACGGCATTTGTCACCACCGGCGGTGAGCTGATCACCGTTCGCGCCGTGATGGGCGTCGCTGCGGCAATGACGACCCCCGGATCAATTGCGCTCGCCTTTCGCCTCTTCGGCACCGACACCCTGCGAGTTCGCGCGATGACGCTGATCTCTACCGTCGGACTGGTCGGTCTCGCGGTCGGCCCAACGGCCGGTGGATTCGTCCTGGCGTTCGCGCCGTGGCAGGTGCTGCTGCTTGTGAACGTCCCGATTGCGATTCTGGCCATTATCGGCATCCGGCTCGGCATTGCGAAGGATGATCCGGCCGATCTGCACCGGGATCCCATCGATGTCATCGGTGCCATCCTCGGCACTGCGACGATTGTGCTCGCACTCGTGACCCCGACGCTGTTCGTCAATGAGGATGCAACATCCTCGGCCCCATGGTCCGCCGCGGCCATTACCGTGGTCGCGGCCATCGGCTTCGTATTGCGAGAGCGCACGGCACGCTATCCGCTGCTCGACCTGAAGCTCATCGCTCGACCACTCGTCGCGAGCGGGCTCGCCTACAAGGCGGCCTCGGGGCTCGCTGTCGCCGGTCTCGGCTACATGGTCACGCTCCAGCTACAGCTCGACTGGGGATGGCCCCCGTATCTCGCGTCCGTCGGCATGCTCCCGCAGGTCGTCGTCCTGATCTTCGGCGGCCCACTTGCCAATCGCTTCATCGAGAAGGTCGGTCTCGATGCCGCCGCCTGGATCAGTGCGGCCGCCGTGGTCGTTGGAATCGCGATCTATTCACTGCTGGGCAGCTACGACTACATCTGGATCGCAATAGCCCTGGCGCTTGAAGCGATTGGCATCCGGGTGAACGGTGTCGTGGCGGGGACCAACGTCATGCGCGGCCTTCCTCAAAACCGCACCTCGATCGGTGCGGCGCTCGTCGACACCTCATCGGAGGTTGCGACGGCGATCGGCATTGCCGTGGCCGGAACGGTTCTCGCCGCCCTCTTTGCCGGCAGCATCACAACTCCCGATTGGAGCCCGACCCAGACCGCCGAATTCGAGAGCGGCATCCGGGTTGCGGGGCTGATCCTCACCGCCATCGCCGCTGCCCTCGTCGTGTTCGGCCTCCTTCGCACCCGAACCAGCCGCGACGGGGCTGTCGCCGCCTAGCCCGTTTGACACCACTTTCGTTTGACACGACACCACCATGGTGTCATCATGGTGACATGGAATTGGGACAGTACGTCAGCGACCTCCAGCACCATCTGATTGATGCCGCGTCCAACGGCGGGGAAGACACCAGGGCGACCGCCGAACGGCTCGCCGCGGGGCTGGATGCCGCGACGCGACTCGTTCTGCTCGATGCACTGTCAGCGGCGGCGAGCGAGATCACGAGAGACCTCGCACCGGGATCAGTCGACGTGCGCTTGCGCGGACGGGAGGTCGAGTTCGTCGTCACGCACTCGAATGCCGACGCCGAGCCGGACGACGCGCCATCCGCCACGGCTGACCTCGATGACGGCAGCACCTCGCGCACGACTCTCCGCCTGCCCGATGCGCTCAAAGTACGGGTCGACGAAGCCGCAGCGACAGACGGTCTGTCCGTCAACACCTGGCTCGTTCGCGCGGTAGCGGCGGCTCTTCAACCGAAACAGCGACGGTCGACGCAGCGCGAGCTGCGCACCGGCGACAACTTTGCGGGGTGGGCGCGATAGCCGCGTAGCCCGCCCGTCCCCACGCGCCACCTGCCCGCTCCCGCGGGGAGTACAACCACGCCCAAACGAAAGGGAGGCGTCAGCATGCCCACATTTGAAACACCGAATCCAATCGATCTCGCGATCAATGTCCAGGTTGGTCGGATCGAGGTCGTCGCAAGCGATCGCCCGGACACAGTGGTGACCGTCACTCCCAGCAGCGCCGACAAGGCGGTTGATCGACACGGCGTCGAGTCCACCAAGGTGGAATTCGACGGCAAGCGCGTCACCGTCATTGGGCCCAAAGCGCGCATCAGCTGGATCGGGCCGGGGCCTTTCGACTCTGTCGACATCCGCGTGGAACTGCCGGCCGGCTCTCGGCTAACGGCAGAGCTCTCTGTGGGCAATCTGCGCACCGATGGACGGCTCGGCGCAACGCGGGTCAAGTGCTCGTCGGGGTCGGCCGAGCTCGGGTCGACCGGCGATCTCTGGCTGCGCGCAGGACACGGCGGCGCCATCGTCGACTCGGCTGACGGGAGTGCCGAGATCACCTCGGACTACGGGCGAATCCGCATCGGCAGCGTCAGCGGCGACTCGGTCCTCAAGGCGTCATACGGAAGCATCGATATCGAGGAGGCCGGAGGCGATGTCGACGCGAAACTCTCCTATGGCGACCTCGAGATCACCAGGGCACTCGGCTCTGTGACCGCCAAGACCGCGTACGGCGACATCCGACTCGGAGAGATCTCGAGGGGATCCATCCAGGTGGAGAGCGGCTACGGCCGGATCGCGCTCGGCGTTCGACCCGGCGTGCCCGCCTGGCTCGACCTCTCATCAAAGAACGGGCACGTGCGCAACGAACTGGCGGGCGACAACACTCCGGACGCGTCGGAGACGACCGTTGCTGTGCGCGCTCGCACCCAGGTCGGTGAAATCAGCGTTCAGCGCGCCTCCTGACCATCCGCCGCACCGCATCAATCGCACTGCATCAATCGCAACAGATCGGAATGAGATGACAACAACACTGAGTCGCGCTCCCGCCATCCGCGTGAGCGGGCTGACCAAGTCGTACAAGAACATTGAAGTGCTGACCGGCGTCGACTTCGATGTCGCTCGCGGAAGTATCTTCGCGCTGCTCGGTTCGAATGGGGCGGGCAAAACCACGGCGGTCAACATCCTGTCGACACTGCTGCGCGCCGATTCCGGAGCGGCCGAGGTGAACGGTTTTGACGTCGCAACGCGCGGTTCGGACGTCCGGCAGTCGATCAGCCTCACCGGACAGTTCGCCGCCGTCGACGAGATCCTCAGCGGGCGCGAGAATCTCATCCTCGTCGCACGGCTGCGACACCTGCCGAACCCGCGCGCCATCGCGGATGGCCTGCTCCAACGATTCGGACTCACGGATGCCGGCGCGCGAAAAGTGTCGACATACTCGGGTGGAATGCGCAGACGACTCGACATTGCGATGAGCCTCATCGGCAACCCGCCGGTGATCTTCCTCGATGAGCCGACAACAGGACTCGATCCCGAGGCCCGCGTCGAGGTCTGGCAGGCGATCCGGGAACTCGCCGGACGCGGCACGACCGTGCTGCTGACTACCCAGTACCTGGACGAGGCAGAACAGCTTGCCGACAGGATCGCGATCCTGCACAGGGGTCGGATCATCGTCAACGGCACGCTTGCCGAGCTAAAGAACCTGCTGCCGCCGGCCAAGGTCGAGTACGTCGAGAAGCAGCCGACACTCGAGGACGTCTTCTTCGCAATTGTCGGCGAAGACACCGCACAAGACACGACCGATCACGGACCAGACAAGGAATCGAAATGACAACGCATCTTCTTGGCGACAGCGCAACGCTCACCGCTCGCTCGCTCAAGCACATCACGCGCAGTCCGGACACCATCATCACGACGGTCGTGGTCCCGATCGCCTTCATGCTTCTGTTCGTCTACGTCTTCGGCGGGGCAATCAAGCACGGTGCCGGATCTTACGTCACCTACCTGCTGCCGGGCATCCTGCTCATCACGATCTCGTCCGGCATTTCGTACACGGCGTATCGGCTGTTCCAGGACACCCAAACCGGCATCTTCGAGCGGTTCCAGTCCATGCCGATCGCGAGGGTCTCCGTGCTGTGGGCGCACGTGCTCACGTCACTCGTGGCCAACCTGGTCTCACTCGCGGTCGTAGTCGGAGTTGCTCTGATCATGGGATTCCGCACGGGCGCGAGCCTGGTGGACTGGCTCGCGGTGCTGGGTATCCTGGCGCTCTTCACCCTCGCGCTCACCTGGCTTGCCGTCATCCCCGGGCTGACCGCCAAAACCGTGGATGGAGCGAGTGCGTTCTCCTACCCGCTGATCTTCCTGCCGTTCATCAGCTCGGCATTCGTGCCGACAGCGACGATGCCGGGACCGGTGCGCTGGTTCGCCGAATACCAGCCGGTCACCTCGATCGTGAACTCGATCCGTGACCTGTTCACCGGACGGCCGGTTGGCGGCGATCTGTGGATTGCGCTGGCGTGGATGGTCGGAATCCTGATCGTCGCCTATTTCTTCGCCACGCTCGCCTATCGACGCAGGATCGCATAGTCGATCGCAATACGGGCGAGTTCGCCGAATCGGGTCCTGCGCACGATGTACGCCCGTCGAACTCGCCCGTATTGCTTGTTTCGTCAGTTGATGAGGCTGATGCTCACCCCTGACGCTCCCCCGCTGGTCAACCGCAGCGGCTTAACCAGTGCATCCACGAGCCCCGTGACGGAGCCGAGCAACTGACCAAGTGCGCTTGTCGGGATCAGGCCGAGCAGGTAGTTGCGATTGACGGTCTGCACCAGTTGTAGCGACGCGACCCCGTGGGGCAGCGCCTGGAGCGAGAGCGTGAAGATGCCGTTCGCTCCGATCGTCGTAGAAGCGTAGATGATGCCGAGCGCCTGGAGCGCGACCTGCGCTCCCGGTGTCCCTGTGCCAGACAGGTTGAGTGAAACGGATGCGCCGACCACGCCCGCGGGAGCCGTCGGAGGCGTGGATGTGCCGCCACCGAGATTCAGGTCGATGTTCACGAGGCTTCCCGACGTCGAGCCGGTAGTCGAGGATCCGCTCCCACTCGAGCCGGTTCCGCCAGAACCGGTTCCACCAGACCCCGCATTCCCGGTGCCGCCAGCGCCTCCGGATGTGCCGGAGTCACCACCGCCTGCTCCATGATCGCCGGCGCCGGATGACGATCCGCCCCCGATGGGCGCGGGCAGAACGACGAGCTTCGACCCCGGCGATGACAGCACCGCGGGGGACGTGTTCAGGGGTGCGGACGCTGCTGGCGGCGCGACGTGGTGCACGTTCGGTGTGGTTGGCGCGACCGCGCCCGATAGCCCGACCGTGAGTGCGAGCACTCCCGCGATGGCCGCCGGTGCTGCAAACCAGCTCGCAACACCCGCGGCCGAGGCCACCCCGGCCGGGGCAAGCGAGGCAAGCAGCGCTCCCCCGCCGATACCTCCGCCAACGATCGCCGGGATGAGCGCCATCGCGAGGCCGGACCGGACGTGATCCACTTCCTGCACGATCAGCGAACACTTCGGGCAGCCGCGCAAATGGTGCTTTATCTTCCTTCGCGTGCGAGCGCTGAGCCCGCCGCTGGCATAATCGCCCGCGCGCGATAACGTCCACCGGCAATCGCCTACCGCGCCCGACTCCTTGATGTGGGCCTGAAGCCATTCCTTGCGCAGTCCCTCGCGTGCCCGATAGGAAAGTGCGGCGACGCTGTTCGGCGTCATCCCGAGCATCGGCGCGACATCCTGCGGGTTCATCTGGCGCACCTCGGTGTACCAGAGCACCGACCGCCAGCGCTCGGGCAGGCGTGCAAATGCGATCGCCGTGAGGGTGAGGTCGAGGGCCGCCAGAGAACCGTCGACGGTACTGCCGGGATCTTCGATGTCGTCGATGTCGTCGATGTTCACGTCTGTCGCCTTGCGGCCCCAGCGCGATGCGATGTTACGCACGGTCACGTAGAGATACGGCCGGAACGGTCCATCCGGACCGCCGCCGTTCAATAGGGCGCGAAAAATTCTCGTGTACGCCTCGGACACCAGGTCCTCGGCGTCGATTGATGTGAAGCGCTTGGCCGCGTGAACGGCCGCGTCCGCGTGCCGCAGCCACAGTTCGGCGAAGGCGCGCGAGTCGCCATTCCGCGACTGCTCGACCAGGCTCTCGTCCGAGCACGAGTCGTATGTGTCTATGTAATCGGTGTGGAGCAGTGAATTCATTTTTCTACCTCTACCTGTCAGAGAGTGAAGAACGAGCGGACATGAATACCCCGAAAGCCGACGTCAAACCGGCATCGGGTGCGAAGCCGACGGGGCGGGTGGCTCATCCGCCCCGTCGGCCGCGCTTGCTAGGGTGTCAAGTTGTTGCTCCCCACTGACGAGTGGGCGAGGTCAAGCGTGAGTACGCCGGCGATGGAGATCTGCAACGCGGAGATGTCGTACTGCCCCGTCTTATATGGCGACGCGCTCGGTCCCGGCAGGAGCGCTGCCCAACTCGGCAGCGGATTCCCGTTTGCCGGATGCGGCGCGTTCTGCGCGTTGATCAGGATCGACAGCGACGATGGGCTGAACAGCCCGGTCGTCACGCTGCTGAGAAGCGTCACGACGCTTGCCGTCACTCCCTGCAGCGTGTTCACGAGGCCCGTCACGGTCGAGGTGAGTGAGTTGTCGACTACGGTGCCGATCGGAACATCCAACGCCGCGAGCGTTCCATCGAGCAGCCCGCCCAGCGTGCCCTCCGCGAGGGCACACACCGCGGGAAGGAACGTGCAGCTGATCGACGAGGACAGCTGCGCTGTGCCATCAAGAAGCGATGACAGCTTCAGGTTTGTACCAGTCACCGTTATTCCTCCACCACCGAGAGCGCTGAGCGGAATCGACAGGCTGACGTTGACCTCGACCGCAGCGATCGCGGCCTGCAGGGCCGTGTTCACATCCGCGATGTAGTCATCCAGCGCCGAAGTCACCGCCGCCGTGAGGGCGTTGATCATCGTGGAGTTGATCAGCAACTGCGTATTCGGGTCCTGCTCGTTAAGCCCGTTCGCGCTGTCGAACAGTGCGGCCGTATTGATGGTGATCGTGCCGTCCGCCAGGTCAATACTGACGATCCCATTGCTGTCGGCAATCGGTTCACCAAGAACGCTGTTCACCCCGCTGAAGTCCGCAGACGCCGACAGCGTCGCTGACACCGTTCCGAGGCCGAGCACGCTCAGGAGACCATTTAGCGGGCCGGTAATACCGTCCACGACATCGCCCTGGAGCGAGCTGATGTTCTCGACAGCGTTGCCGAGATCGGTTGTCGCACCCTGGACTTTCGTGGTGAGCAGACCGACAAGAGGCGAGTCCACGGTCGTGGTCAGACCAGCGATGTGGTAGCCGCGGGTCAGGTTCGCCGCGATGTCCCGCTGCCAGAGCGCGTCACATCCATACAGCGTTTCGTCCGACGAAACCGCGCCGAGCGTCACCTTCAGCCCCGCGAGATTGCTTACGCTACTGAGATCCAGATCGTTCAGTACGGTACTGAGGTCCAGCGTCGCGAAGGTCGGAACCGACGGCGATGGCGTGTCATTGCTCAGCGCGATGCCGCCCGAGTCCGTAATAGCGCCGGAGGCGCCCGTCGAGTTGCCATTCGTGTGCGCCTGCGCGTACTGACCCACCACTCCCAACTTGGTGTCGAGTGGCAACTGAAGCAGTGATCCGAGAGACAGGTTGACGCTGTTCAGCGCCGACACGTCCAATGGATTTGCGTACGCATCGGCACCAAGGCTTGGGGTGTTCGAAGGGAGAACACCGATGCCACTCGGGCCGTTCGTGACCACGACACCGTCCAGGTCGGCCACGTTGTCGAGATTCGTGTTAAGGATCGTTCCACTGAGCAGCTTGCCCGCCGCGTGAGTAGTGAAGTTTGTCGCCGACGAGCAGTCTTCCGTTCCGATCGCACTGTGCACAAACTCCTGGTCATTCCACGACGCGTTGGTGAGAGCGACCCCGGGAATGGATGCCGCAACGAGGGCCGTGATCGCCAGTCCGGCGATCCCTCCCGCCGTCCTGACTTTGCGCAGCTGGGTACCCAGTCGGTTCATTTGCTTGCCTTTCCGGCGTTCGCGAAACGTATTTTTCTGGCGCCCATGAGCACTACGCCGAGCCCGAGGGCTCCGAGTGCGAGCAGTACGAGGCCGAGGATGTCGACGCCCGTGAAGGCCAGGGGGCCGCCCGGTGAACCGGGGCTGCCAGGTGAGCTCGGGCTACCCGGCGACGTTGGAGTGTCACCACTCGCGGTGAGACCGAATCCGATGTTTCCGGTGATGCCCATGAGACTGGTGTCGGCCTCGGCCGCCGCGCTGTCCGGGATGGACAGCGTAACGAGCAAGAACTTGTCGTGCACGTTCGTGAGACCGGCCAGATCGAAAATCGTGGCTTCACTCACGGCGCTCGCGGCGACCGGACCAATCACGTTGGCCTCTCCGCTGCCGCACACCGGGGTGGTGCTCACGTTCGTCCACACCTGATCGCATCGATCGACTTCGACCCGCAGACCTCGAGGATTGGTGATCAGGTCGCCGTTCCTCGAAAAGGCGAGCGTGAGTGTCGAACTCGGGTCGACCAGGCTTGCATCGATCTGCCAGTGGTCGACAGATCCCGGGCTCATGTCGAGAAACTCGACCGGATTGGGGTCCGAGCTCAACTTCAGATGAGCGCCCTGCGCCGTTGGCACGGCGACAAACGCCGCATATGCCGTGGCCGAGGCGAGACTGAGCCCGCCCGCCATCATCACGCTCGCGACCGCGAGGGCGACGACTCGCGCCGGTCCCCACGCGCGTCGATCCCGAACTGGTTCGGATTTTTGAGTCATGCGCTTGTCCTTCGAGAAGAGGATGAAATCGTGGCGTTTTTCCGTGCGTACCGAGGCGCGTTCTTATCGGGCCAGAAGGCCCAGAACAGCAGTCCCGCGACCAGCAGAACGGTGGCACCGAGATACAGCGGTGTGCGCAGCAAGCTGAGGATGGTCCCAACGACGGGCACCGAGAAGATCACGATCTTCGCCTTGCTCACGGTGTAGGGAATCTGATCCGGGGTGCGGTTGTCGTCGCCCTTAAGCACGAGCACTCGGCTGTTCGACGAACCGGGATCTGCACTCACACTGACCACGCGGTGCGTCACCGGAAGCACCTGACCGGGTACCGGAACGGTGACGACCTCACCGATCCTGATGTCGGCTGCCGTAATGGGGCGCGTGATCGCGAGCGATCCAGTCGGGATGGTCGGAGCCATCGAGCCGGTCTTGAACACGATGGCAGTGAGGCCGAAGGCGAGCGCGACGATCACCCAGAGGATGCATAGCATTCCCGAGATCCCGGCGACACCGAGCACGACCGACTTGACTCGGTCACGCCGGGTTCCGTTTTTCGCGGCACCGCGTGAATTCTGTTCCGTAAAGGCATGCCCGCCCCGCGGGGAGCGGGCATGCCTCACTGTCGCTGTGGACATCTGAGGTCGGTGGTTATCGACGACGAGTGTTCGCGCGGCTAGTCGGAGACTGCCGAGAACTGCCACGCCGGTGCCACGGTCAAGCCCTGGTACGACGAGTCAGCATCCGCTGGCAGGGTGACGACGAAGCAGTAGTGCAGCGTGTTGCCGCTCGCCGCCTCGAGGTCCTGAGTCCCGACGGCCGGCGTTGCGCCGAGCCCGGGAGTGGTCGTGGTGTCGAGCACGATCGACGTGTAGCCCGCCAGCGAGGTCGTGCAGTCCGGAACGGTCTCCCCCGGCGTCGTGCTCACCCAGCCGACCTGCAGCTGAAGCTCGTTCCACAGGTGGTTAGTCGTGTCGTTGCTGGTCACGCCCGTCGCCGGCACCGCGGCCTCGAGCTGAAGTGTTCCCGCGATGGATGGCGCGGTGGTTTCGAGCGCAACGGGAGCCGCAACGGAGACGCCGGGAGACAGCGCGAGCGCTCCCGTGGTGAAGGTGAGCGAGTTGCCCGGGTTCGAGTTGAAGTTACCGAACTCGGTTCCGGTGTACGGGTTGCTCGCATCCTGCTGCACAACGAAGGTGGATGTTCCGAGACCGGGAACGTTACCGAGTCCGGCGAAATCCCATTCGGTGTCGGTCCAGGTGGCCAGCGTCATCGCTGCGCCAACGCCGACGACGAGACCGGCGGAGGTGATGGCAAAGACCTTGTTGCGAGCCCTGCCGTGGAGAAGGTTTCTGAGGTTCATTTCGTGCTTCCTTACTGATCTGATTCGGAAATCACTTATTGAGATGTGGCTACTTGCCGGGAATATTTGTGGTTACTTGCCGTGGTTATTTGTGGTTACTTGCCGGGAATATTTGTGGTTACTTGCCGTGGTTATTTGTGGTTACTTGCCGTGGTTATTGCTTGTGTCGCTGCGGTAAGAAGAAGAAGAACCGAGCGGCCGGATCGGGGGTATCGCAACAGGTACGACCCAGCCGCTCGGGCTACTGGAGCCGTGGGGACGGACCCGGTAGCTCTCGCCGGTCCAGGCACCCGAGGCCAGACGAGCGAGCGCTGCGGAAGCGCGCCGAAGAAAACCAATTGACCGCTGGGTACGAATAGTTAGAGCAACTCATCGATGAGTCCCTTTCAGCACCAGGCGCACTGGGTCGGCGTCTTGTCTTACTTTCAGGACTCACTCGAGCCGTTGTTATGACGACTAAACCTCAAACAGGTCTGTCCCCAGTTGGGGGGACAGGCCTACTTGCGCGCGGTTTGGGGCGCCAATTGCTCGTATACGTCGGCCCGGCGCAGTTCATAGTCGAGTGGCGTGAAAAGCCCATCCCGATAGCCCGCATGCAGTTGCTCGAGCCGATCGACGCAGCTTTCGAGAAGGCCGAAATCGCCCTCGACGTAGCGCGACCCGCCAAACGAGATTGTCGCGACCGCCAGACTCCTGATCGAGCGTCGCATGCGGCGGGTTTGATGAAATTCGAAAATCACGACTCCGAAATACCAGGCGGCGATGTACAGCGGGAGCGGCATCCCCGGCGAAACCCTTCGACCAGGAATCCGGCCACCAGAGCGATCGCGGCTCCCCAGGTTCGCCAGGCACGTGCCCGCTCCCACTGGCGCCGATCACCCGAATTGGTGCCGGGCGGGAATACCTCAAGTCGATAGCGGGTCATTCCGGATCGACGCGCCGGATCCGAGATCTCGAGGCGGCCCCACAGCGAGCGCCAGCGGCTTCCAGAGTGAACTCATGACGATTTACCTCGCCTACTCAGTTTTGCGCGCCATCAGACTTGCCGTCGCGGGAAAAGCGATAGCCCATTCCGAGCACCGTGACGAGGTATCGCGGCTCGGACGGAACGGGTTCGAGTTTCTTGCGGAGCTGGGCGAAATACAGTCTCAGGTAACCGGTGTCCCTGGTGTGGTGCGGCCCCCACACCTGCGTGAGCAGGGTCTCGCGGGTGACCAGTTTGTCCGGGCTGTGCACGAGGAGTTCGAGGATGCGCCACTCCGTCGGCGTTAGCCGAACACTCTCGGACCGTTTGCCCATTCGGCGCAGAACCTGCTTGGCCGAAAAATCGACGCTGATCGAACCAAATGTCACAACGGGCTCATCCCCCGGCGCGACGACGCGCCGGGTTAGCGCACGGATCCTGGCCAGGAGCTCGTCGATCGCAAACGGTTTGGTGACGTAGTCGTCGGCCCCCGCGTCGAGGGCGTCCACCTTGTCTGCGGCATCTGTTCGACCCGAAACGACGAGGATGGGCACCTGGGTCCAGCCGCGGAGGCCATGGATGACCTCAACGCCGTCGAGTCTCGGCATACCGAGGTCAAGCATGACGAGATCCGGGTGGTGCTGCGCGGCCGAATCAAGTGCCTCGGCGCCGTCGCCCGCTGTCACGATGTCGTACCCCCGGGCGCGCAGCGTGACCTTGAGCGCCCGCAGAATCTGCGGGTCGTCGTCGGCGATTAGGATGCGCATGCTCGTCTAACCGTTGCCCTTGGTATCGATGGTGGGAAGCGTGATCACCATCGACAGACCACCACCCGGCGTTTCCTCGGCTTCAAGCGTGCCGCCCATTCCCTCCGTGAAGCCCTTCGACAGGGCGAGTCCAAGTCCGAGACCGGTGAGGTTATCGGTGTCGCCCAGCCGCTGAAACGGCACGAAGATGTCCTGGCGGCGCTCTTCCTCGACCCCGGGGCCCCGGTCGGCAATTCGAATCTCAACCGAACCCGCGAACGTGCTGGCCGAGACGCGAACGGTCCTGTCTTTCGGCGAGAAACGCCTCGCGTTGTCGAGCAGATTGACAATCACCCGTTGCAGGAGGCCGGCGTCAGCGACCACCGGCGGAAGGTCCGGCGCAAGGTCGAGCTCGACATCCGCCGGACCAAGGTCCAACTCATCAAGCGCAGGCAGTACCACTTCGGCGACCTCAACCGGATGCGCAGAAACGGCGAGCGCACCGGCCTGGAGACGTGTCACATCCAGCAGGTTGGTGACCAGCGCGGAGAGTGATTCGAGGCTCTCCTGCGCGGTCGCGAGCAGTTCGTCCCGATCGGCATCGGACCACACGATTCCCGGGGAGCGGAGCCCGGTGACCGCTGCAGTTGCCGCGGCAAGGGGCCGGCGCAGGTCGTGACCGACGGCGGCGAGGAGTGCGCTCCGCACGCGGTCGACCTCCGCAAGCGGCCCCACCTCGCTCGCGGTCCTGGAGAGATCGCGGTATTCGAGCGCGGCGTCGATCTGGGCCGCAATGACGCTCAGGAGACGGCGTTCGGATGCCTGCAGGTCGGCCCCGTGCAGCTCGAGCGTTCCGCGCTCACCCGCCGCGATCGCGACGACGTTATCGTTTTCGTGGGGCACGCCGTCCGAGAACAAAACCTCGCCGGTCGTAGAGAGCAGGCGAACGCAGGTCAGCGAGAAGGATTCCCTGGTGCGGGCGAGCAGTGCCTGAAGGGCATCCTGCCCCCGGAACACGCTTCCGGCGATCATCGCGAGGAGTTCCGACTCCGCCTGGGCGCGTTGTGCCGCCCTCGACCGTCGCGCTGCCTGATCGACGACGTAGCTCACGAGCATCGCGTTGACGACGTACAGGATGAGCGTGACAAAGTGCAGAGGCACCGCGATCGTGATGCTGTAATAGGGCATCACAAAGACAAAGTCGAGGGTCAGACCCGACAGCACGGCCGCGAAGAGCGCTGGCCAGATGCCCCCGATCAGCGCGACGAGCACGACGAGGAATTGGAAGCCGAGTACGTCGGCTGTCAGCGAGTCGGGGCTTCGCGAAAGAAACAGGACGCCAGTGACGATGGGGCCGCCAACCAGGGCGACGATCGCTCCAATGATTCGCCGCTTGAGGGTCAGTGCCCCGCCGGCGCGCGGAAGCGCGAATCGGCCTCCGGCCGCGGCGTGGTTCACGATGTGTACGTCGATCGCGCCAGACTCACGGATGACGGTTGAGGCGGTCCCGGGCCCGGTGAGGGCGGCCGACAGACGACTGCGCCGACTCACGCCGATGACCAGCTGGGTCGCGTTGAGTCCCTTGGCAAAATCCACCAGCGCCCTGGGGATGTCGTTGCCGATCACCTGGTGGTAGGTGCCGCCCAGCTTTTCGGTGAGCGATCGCTGCGCCGTCAGCGCGCCGGGGTGTGCCTCGCTCAGCCCATCCTGCGTCGTGATGTGGACCGCGATGAGCTCGCCGCCCGCCGATCGCGCCGCGATGCGTGCACCGCGCCGGACGAGGGTCTCGCCCTCGGGTCCACCGGTCAGCGCGACGACCACGCGTTCACGTGCCTCCCACTTGCTGTCGATGCCCTGCTCGGTTCGGTATGCCTTGAGCGCGGTGTCAACCTCATCCGCCAGCCAGAGAAGGGCAAGCTCGCGAAGGGCGGTGAGGTTGCCGAGCCGGAAGTAGTTGGACAGCGCAGCGTCGATGCGATTGGCCGGATAGACGTGACCTTCGGCGAGTCGATCTCTCAGCGATTGCGGTGCGAGATCGATGACCTGAATCTGGTCAGCCTTGCGCAGCATTGCGTCGGGAACCGTCTCCCGCTGCGGCGCACCGGTGATCTGTTCGACCACGTCCCGGAGAGATTCGATGTGTTGAACGTTGACGGTCGACAGAACGTCGATCCCGGCATCCAGCAGATCTTCAACGTCCTGCCAGCGTTTCTCGTTGCGGGAGCCCGGCGCGTTGGTGTGGGCGAGTTCGTCCACGAGCGCGACGTCCGGATGGCGAGCTATAGCCGCGTCAAGATCCATTTCCGATAGTTCCACGCCCCGGTGCCTGACCATCCGACGAAGGATGACCTCCTTGCCTTTGAGCAGTGCAGCCGTCGCGGCACGGCCGTGGGTCTCCACGACCGCGACGACGACGTCCCTGCCCTCGTGCTTCAGCCGGGTGCCCTCCTCGAGCATCGCAAAGGTCTTGCCGACACCCGGGGCGGCTCCGAGCAGCACCCGCAGCCGCCCCCGCTTCATGTCGACTAACCCTTCAGCTCGGTCAGCGCGATGTTGAGCTCGAGAACGTTGACCGTCGGGTCGCCGAGATATCCAAGCTCACGCCCGACCACGAAGGAGTTCACGAGTTTCGTGACCTCGGCGACCGGAAGGTGACGAGCTCCGGCTACGCGGTCAACCTGTTCGAGCGCGTAGGTCGGGCTGATGTCGGGATCGAGCCCGGACCCCGACGCCGTGAGGGCATCCGGTGGGATCGATGTGATGCTGACGTTGTCATCCTTGGCGATCGCGGCGGCACGCTGCTTAATCTCCTTGATGAGCGTCGGGCTTTCCGTACCCTGGTTGCTTCCGCTGGACGCGCCGGCGTCGTAGCCGTTACCGGCCGCAGACGGGCGCGACTGGAACCACTGGGCGAGCGCGTTGCCCTTCTTGTCGGTGAAGCTCTGGCCGATCAGGCCCGAGCCGACCACCTTGCCGTTGACGGTCAGTTGGGACCCGTTTGCCTGGGAGGGAGCCAGGAGCCCAATCCCGGTGATGACCAGCGGATAGACGATCCCGAGAACCACCGTGAAGATGATCATCGAGCGTATTGCGACCCAGTACTGCCTGGCCCGGCCACGTAGTGAACTCATTGTTACTTTCCGTTTCTTGATGGTTAGAAGCCAGGGATCAGCGAGATCGCGAGGTCGATGAGCTTGATGCCGATGAAGGGTGCGATCAGACCGCCGACTCCGTAGATCCAGAGGTTGCGCCCGAGAATCTTGGACACGGTTGTCGGCCGGTACCGCACGCCTCGCAGCGACAGCGGGATGAGGGCGATGATGACGATCGCGTTGAACACCACGGCCGACAGGATCGCCGACTGCGGGGTGTGTAGGTAGAGGATGTTCAGCGCTCGCAGTCCCGGATAGCTCGCAACGAACATGGCCGGGATGATCGCGAAATACTTGGCGACGTCGTTTGCGATCGAGAAGGTCGTGAGCGCGCCACGGGTGATGAGCAGCTGCTTGCCGATTCCGACGATGTCGATGAGCTTGGTCGGATCCGAGTCGAGGTCGACCATGTTGCCGGCTTCCTTGGCTGCCGAAGTTCCGGTGTTCATCGCGACGCCGACGTCCGCCTGCGCGAGCGCGGGCGCATCGTTCGTGCCGTCACCCGTCATCGCAACCAGGTTGCCGCCCTCCTGCTCCTTCTTGATGAGGGCCATCTTGTCTTCCGGCGTTGCCTCGGCGAGATAGTCATCGACGCCGGCCTCGGCCGCAATGGCCTTGGCGGTCAGCGGGTTGTCACCGGTGATCATGACGGTCCGGATACCCATCCTGCGGAGGTCGGCAAAGCGAGCCGCGAGGCCGGTCTTCACGACATCCTTGAGGTAGACGACCCCGAGCAGCTGGCCATTGCCCGCCTTGTCGCGACGAGCCACAACCAGCGGCGTTCCACCGGCCCGCGCGATGTGCGTGATCAGCCCTTCGATCTCCGTGCGGGCCCTGGGAGCGAGCTTCCCGGTCTCCTCTACCCACGCAATGACCATCGAACCGGCGCCCTTGCGAACCCGGCTGCCATCCGCGTAGTCGATACCGCTCATGCGCGTCTGCGCCGTGAACGGGACGGACACGCTGCCCGCGGCACTCTCGGGAATCGCCACACCCTGCGCGACCGCGAGGTCGAGAATCGATTTGCCCTCGGGAGTGGGATCGCTGATGGACGACGCGCTTGCGGCTTCGGCGAGTGCACGCTGAGCCACCCCGCTAACCGGAGTGAACTCGGCGGCCTGCCGGTTGCCGTAGGTGATCGTTCCCGTCTTGTCGAGTAGCAAGGTCGTAACATCCCCGGCCGCCTCGACCGCACGGCCGGACATCGCGAGCACGTTGTGCTGCACGAGTCGGTCCATTCCGGCAATACCAATGGCTGAGAGCAGCGCACCGATCGTGGTCGGGATGAGGCAGACGAGAAGGGCGACCAGAACCGGCACGCTCTGGGCCGCGTTCGAATAGCTGGCAATCGGATTGATGATGATCACCACGACCACGAAGATGATCGTGAGGCTCGCGAGCAGGATGTTCAGCGCGATCTCGTTCGGCGTCTTCTGTCTCGACGCACCCTCGACCAGCTTGATCATCCGATCGACGAAGGTCTCGCCCGGTTTGCTCGTGATGCGAACGACGATGCGGTCGGAGAGCACTCGCGTTCCGCCCGTGACTGCGCTGCGGTCACCGCCGGACTCCCGAACGACCGGTGCCGACTCGCCCGTGATGGCCGATTCATCCACCGAGGCGATGCCCCAGATGATGTCGCCATCGCCCGGAATCAGCTCGCCGGCCGTAACCACGACGGTGTCGCCGAGCGTGAGTTCCGCGGATGCGAGCTGCTGAAGCTCTGCGTGCTCGGCACCAGGATCGTTCTTCTCGTCGTATGCAACGACGCGCTGCGCCACCGTGCTTGTACGGCTTTCGCGGAGGCTCTTCGCCTGCGCCTTGCCGCGACCCTCGGCGACAGCCTCCGCCATACTGGCGAAGAGAACTGTGAGCCAGAGCCACACGGTGATCGACCAGGTGAACGCTGCCGACGTGGGTGAGGCCGTCGTGTGCCCCGAACCTCCAAGAAACGGCTGCGCGATCGCTAGCACCGTGGTCAGGGCCGCGCCGATCTCGACGACGAACATGACCGGGTTGTGCCACATGAACCGTGGATCGAGCTTCTTGCACGCATCCGGGATGCTGCGGAGTAACTGCGACGGGCTAAAGGCCGACGACGGTTTCCGCTGTCCCGGCAGCGAGCTGTCGGTCTGGCTGATGAGTGTTGTTGACATGGTGTTATTTGAGTCCTTCTGCTAGTGGACCTAGCGCTAGAACGGGGAGGTACGTGAGAGCGGAGACGATGATGATCGTTCCGATGAGAAGGCCGATGAACTGCGGACGGTGCGTCGGGAGCGTGCCTGCGGTAACAGGAACCCTGTCCTGCGCGGCAAACGAGCCGGCGAGGGCGAGGATGAAGACCATCGGCAGGAACCGACCGAGCAACATCGCGACCCCGAGAGCGGTGTCGAACCACGGTGTGCTCGCGGTGAGCCCCGCGAACGCCGAGCCGTTGTTGTTGGCCGCCGAGGTGAACGCGTACAGCACCTCCGAATAGCCGTGCAGCCCCGGATTGTCGAGCGACGTTCCGGTGACGGATGACTCGACCGCGGGTATCGCAAAGCTCAGGGCTGTTCCGAGAAGAACCAGCGTTGGCGTTATCAGGATGTAGATGCTCGCCATCTTGATCTCGCGCGCGCCCAGCTTCTTGCCCAGGTACTCCGGAGTTCGACCGACCATGAGGCCGGCGATGAAGACCGCGACAATCGCGACGGCGAGAATGCCGTATAGCCCGGATCCGACACCACCGGGGGCGACCTCGCCCAACATCATGTTGAGCATCAGAAGTCCGCCGCCCAGGGACGTGAAGCTGTCGTGCATCGAGTTCACCGCACCCGTGGAGGTGAGCGTCGACGACGTCGCGAACAGAGTCGATCCGACGATGCCGAAGCGTGTTTCCTTACCCTCCATTGCGCCGCCAGCCAACTGGCTCGCCGTGCCAAAGGCCGAACTCTCGAGGCAGGTCAGTAGCGCCGCTGAGGCGATCCAGAAGAATGCCATGACGGAGAGGATCGCGTAACCCTGCCGGTTGTCATTTACCATCTTGCCGAAGGTGCGTGGCAGCGAGAACGGGATAGCGAGCATCAGGACGATCTCGAAGATGTTCGTCCATGGCCACGGGTTCTCGAACGGATGTGCGGAGTTGGCGTTGAAGAAGCCACCGCCGTTTGTGCCGAGCTCCTTGATGGCTTCCTGTGAGGCAACCGGCCCACCGGGGATGACATCATTCGCTCCGGTGAGCGTCGTGATGTGCTCGAAGGGGCTGAAGTTCTGGATGACTCCGCTAACGAGAAGAATGATCGCGGCCACAACGGCAAGGGGCAGGAGAATGCGGATGATTCCGCGCGTCACGTCGACCCAGAAATTCCCGATGGTCAGCGACTTGCGGCGCGAGAGCCCACGGACAAGAGCGATCGCAACCGCGATACCGACAGCCGCGGATGCGAAATTCTGCACGGCGAGTCCGGCGATCTGCACCGTGTAGCCCATCGTGAGCTCAGGCGAATAGGACTGCCAGTTCGTGTTGGTCACGAACGAGATCGCGGTGTTCCAGGCGAGACCCTGTTCAACCGGCGGCAAACCGAGGGAATTCGGCAGCCATTCCTGAACGCGCTGGAGCGTGTAGACGAACAGCACACCGATGAGCGAGAAGGCGAGCAGACTGCGCAGGTACACGGGCCAGCTCTGTTCCGATGCCGGGTCAACTCCGATCAGGCGGTAGAAACCCCGCTCGACCTTGAGGTTCCTGTCGGTCGTGTACACGTGCGCCATGTAGCCGCCGAGCGGACGATAAATGAGCCCGAGAACGACGACGATGGTCAGCGCCTGAAGAACGAAAAGCCAGGTGTTATTCATCAGAAGCGCTCCGGTTTCAGGAGAGCGATGACTAGGTAGACGAGCACGGCTACGCCCAAACCCAGACTGAGAAACGTGAAGAAGATCACAGCTTCTCCACCGCCCGGGCGATCAGGGCGATCAGCGCAAACAGCGCAATCGCGGCGACAACGTAAATAACGTCGAGCAAAGTGGCACCATCCAAAGATGTGATTTCGACTGCCCGGTTGGGCCGCCGATGTCAGCGAGGACACAGCCGATTAGTAGACACCCCGCGGCCACGGTTCGACGGACTGCTCACGCACTCCTTACGCACCGGTGGCAAACCCTTACGAATTCCTTACGAGTGGGCTGCTTTTCGGCCGAGTGACCGCAGTCGAGGCCGCGAGCCCCCGGCGTATGCGAACCGTTAGGTCCCCGCTCGATCGCGCACGGGTTCCGTTAGGAACTCCTCCGAGCACGTGCCACGGACGGAAGCTGGCTTCATGGCATTGGGTATTGCTCGCCACGCTCGGGCGGCGGCGCACCTGGAATGGTGGCCCGTCGGCACTGACGTGCGTCCAGACGACATCGTTATCGCAGGCACCTCCCTGCGCCATCTCGCGCAGGTCTGGGGCACTCCGGCAATCCACAGCGGCGAGTCGGTGGATGCGCTGACGGGCGGGGCATCCACTACCGGCGAACGAACAGGAGTCCTCGTGGTGCGCGTGATCGCGCTGGCAGAGCATTCAACCGGACCGCGGATCGTTCAGGTGGACGCGAGACTCGACAACCTACGGCTCATCTGGTCGGAAGCTCGGCGGGTGGGTGGCCAGTCGGCGCGGCGAACACATCGCGTGCTGGTCGTCCGAAAACCCAGCACGGACGACCTGGTAGATACCGAGGATGTCCTGGCCATCACGCTCCCCGCCGACCTTGGCGTCGGCGATCTTCTCGCCATTCCGAGCAGGCCCCTACCCGTGGACGCCGGGCGTTCACGGCATCCACTGACCGGACGTCCCGATGGGACGCCCGAGCCGATCTTCGCGGCGACCGGTGCGAATCACGACCTCAGCTGACGTGTACTGCTGGGCGCCGCTTCGGGTCCGGCTCTGACTCGCGCAGCACCTCCCGAGTCACCGGGGCAACCTCGCCCTTGCCCGTCACGAGGAACCTCAGCATGTTGTTGATCGGGTTGCCCTCTGTCCATTCGAAATAGATGTCGGGGACGACGCCCGTCGCATCCCGGATCGCCAGCAGCACCGCGGCGGCGGTGCCGGGCACGTTGCCGCTCTTGACCTGCAGCACGCGGTAGCCGTATTTCGCGACGCCGTGCACCTCGAGCTCCTCCTCGAAGTCGGACGAGTCGCTCTTGTAGACCTCGAGGAAGATGATCGGAGCCTTGGTGGGGATGTGGCTAAAGTGTCGTTCGTCCCGTGACTTGTCTCGATACTCCTGGGCGGTGTCCGAGTCCGGTTCATGGGAAACGATCCGGACTGCTCCGTGGTCGGCAGCATCCCTGGATACCCACTCGAGCGCCGCGCCATCGAGCACGATCGACGCGGCACGAAGCTGGAACGACCGGCGCACCCGGGACAGGATCGAAACGAGGATGATCGCAACGATGAATAGACCGGCGATCTTCACGCCGTCCGGACGCTCGCGGATGTTCTGGGCCGTCGTGTAGATGAACACGAGCGCGATAAGCCCGAATCCGATCATCCGTTTGTACTGGCGTTTTCGACCGGCCGACAGGGTGACGGCAACAGCGGCTGACGTCATGAGCACGAGGACGCCGGTAGCGTACGCGCCACCCTGCTTGTCAACGTTCGCGTCAAATACCCAGGTGATGAGAAACGCGATAAAGGTGAAGACCAGTACGAGCGGTCGAATCGCGCCGGCCCACGTCGGTGCCATCCCGTAGCGGGGAAGGTACCGCGGCACCAGATTCAGCAGGCCGGCAAGCGCGCTCGCGCCAGCGAACCACAGGATCGCGATGGTCGACAGGTCGTATACCGAACCGAACCACGGGCCGAGTTCCTGGTGCGCGAGAAACGCGAGCGCTCGGCCGTTTGCCGCGCCGGCGAACTGAGCGGGAGTGATCAGGGCCGTCGTGATGATGCTCGACGCGACGAGGAAGAGACTCATGATGGCGGCAGCTGCCGTGAGAAGTCGGCGAGCGCCGCGGATCCGACCGAGTGGCTTGTCGTTGGTGTCTGTCGCATCGCCGCGGATGTGCGGCATGACCGCGACGCCGGTTTCGAATCCGGACATTCCGAGCGCAAGCTGCGGAAACGCGATGAGCGCGAATCCGATGCCCAGGAAGATGTTCCCCTTCTGACCGAAGACGCTCTGATGGGACATGTTCGCGAGAAGACCGTGTGACCCGGTGATCAGCGACGGGTCGCCGACGATGTGTGCACCTGACACCAGAACGACGACAAGGTTGAGCGCGAGGTACACCGCGACGAGTCCGACCGCGATTCCGATGGCCTCGCGAAATCCCCTAAGGAAGACGACGCCGAGTGCGGCAATGAGGACGTAGGTGAGCAGTGCGTTCTGCCCGTGCAGCCAGGCCGGCATCAGCGGATTCTGGGTGAAGTGTTGCGCCGCATCCGCGGCGGACAGGGTGATCGTGATCATGAAGTCCGTCACGGCGAAACCCAGCAGCACCAGAACGAAGAGCTTGCCGGCCCACCATGGCAGGAGGCGTTCCAGCATGGCTATCGAACCGGAGCCGCGAAAGCTTTCCTGCGCGACCCGCCGGTACACGGGCAGCGCACCCAGCAACGTGAGCGCAACGAGCACGATGGTTGCGAGGGGCGAGAGAAACTGCGCGGCAGCGAACGCGATCGCCGGGGCGTACCCGAGCGAGGAGAAATAGTCGACGCCGGTGAGGCAGACGACCTTCCACCATGGGTCGGTGCGCTCACTCACCTTCGCGTGGGCTCCGAGAGCCGGGGTCTCGTGGGCGGCGAGGTCGCCGAGCATCCACGTTCCGAAACGACTTCGCGACGCCTTGTTGTCTAACACTCCCAAAGGGTACGCGGACCGGCTGACCGTAACCCGCCCGCGGCCGTAAGGATCCCGTTAGGATTTCGAGCCGCCGAGTGTTTTGCCCCCGCACGGAGCGTTTGCCCCCGGCCGGCCGGGCGCAAACGCACCACACGGGGGCAAACGAGGCTGAATGGGGACCAGAATGTGTTCATGACCGAACCCAATGCGGAAGCACAGGGACCCATCCTCGATGTGACCGATCTGGTGGTGGCCTACGGCAACCGAACAGCGGTCGACGGGATCAGTTTCCAGATCAAGCGAGGCGAGATATTCGGGCTGCTCGGCCCCAATGGCGCCGGTAAGACCAGCACGCTGAGCGCGATCGAAGGACTCGTGAAACCCGGAGGCGGTACAGCCATCATCGACGGGTACGACGCCCAGCGCCAAGCCACCGATGTGCGAGCCCGGCTGGGCGTGCAGCTTCAGGCATCCAGCTTTCAATCCGAGCTGACGATCGAGCAGATTGTCCAGCTCTATGCCGGGCTGTACGGGGTTCGACTGAGCCGACAGGCGATTGTGGATCGGATTCGCGAAATCGGACTCGGCGACGAACTCGGAAAACGCTTCAAGTCGCTCTCGGGCGGCCAGCAACAGCGACTGTCCCTGCTGATTGCGGTCGTCCACCGGCCCATCCTGTTGCTGCTCGATGAGCCGACCTCGGGCCTTGATCCGCAGTCACGGCGTCAGCTCTGGGACCGGATCGAGAAACTGCGTCACGACGGCGGAAGCATTCTGCTCACGACCCATTCGATGGAGGAGGCACAGTCGGTGTGTGACCGCGTCGCGATCATCGACCATGGGAAGGTGCTGGCCATCGATACGCCCGAACTGCTCATCAAGAAGTACAAAACGGACCCGCGAGTCAAAGCCGTTGCCCGCGGCGCGGTAACCCTGGAAGACGTATTCATCGGACTGACGGGAAGTGAAATCCGTGACTGACTCGACATTGACCTCAACCAGACCGCCGTTCGGGATGGTGTTCGGATCGCTGTTCCGCGCCGATTTCACGGTGCTTCTGCGGAGCGTGCGGATGATTGCGCTCAACCTCGCGCTACCGATCATCGTGCTCATCATCTTCAGCCTGCACAGCGGCCAGGGTAATGGTTCGGCCGCCGCCGGGCTCACAGCCGGCGGCTTCGATATCGGACTTGCGCTGACCTATGGGCTCATGTCGTCCAGCCTCATCGGCTACTCCATCACCGTTGCTCGCGACCGCGATGCCGGAGTCTTCCAGCGTCTGCGCGTCACGCCCGCGCCCACCTGGGCGATCATGGCGAGCCGAGTCCTGGTGCAGCTGGTCGTGAATCTGATCATGACCGTCATCGTCATCGTGCTCGGCGCGATCCTGTTCAAGACGACGTTCTCATTCGGACAATACCTTCTGGTTGCGGGAGTCGCGCTGCTCGGCGGCATCATGTTCCTTGCGATCGGTCAGGCGGTTGTCGGTCTCGTTCGATCTGCCACGGCCGTCAACGCCGTCGGCCGAGTTCTCTACGTCATCTTGCTGCTACTCGGTCTGCTTGGATCAAGCGGACTACTCGGCGACACCGTCAAGTCGATCGCCGACTGGACCCCGGTCGGCGCGATGATCAACCTGTTCGAAAGTGCGCTGAGCCTCGCGGCGTGGGGATCGGACCAGACAACCGCGATCATCGCTATCGCCATCTACATCGTTGTCGGGGCGTTCATCGGCATTCGCTGGTTCCGTTGGGATTCGCGATAAAGAATGGCTATATGAAACACGTAACGCTAGGAACCCTCGACGTCGGCCGCATCGGCCTCGGCTGCATGGGAATGCTCACCTCGGATGCCGATGAATCGGAGTCGATCCGCACCATCCATCGAGCCATCGACCTGGGTGTTACGCTCATCGACACCGCCGAAATCTACGGGCCGTTCACGAACGAGGAACTGGTTGGACGCGCGCTGAAGGGCCGTCGCGATGACGTTGTTCTCGCCACGAAATTCGGATTTGTTTCGCACCTGACGGGCGCCGGCCCCTGGCACATCGATAGCAGCCCAGCGAACATCCGCCTCGCGGTCGAGGGCTCACTGAAGCGTCTCGACACCGATTACATTGACCTCTACTACCAGCATCGAATCGACCCGAAGACTCCGATCGAGGATGTCATCGGCACGATGGCCGAACTGGTCAGCGAGGGAAAGATCCGCCACATCGGGATGTCGGAGGCGTGGGTGGACAACATTCGTCGTGCGCACTCCGTGCACCCGATCACCGCGTTGCAGTCCGAGTATTCGCTGTGGACGCGTGACCCCCGTGACGAAGTTCTTCCGGTTCTCGATGAGCTGGGCATCGGGTTTGTTCCGTATTCACCGCTCGGCCGCGGATTCCTGACGGGCACAATCCGGTCGCGCGACGACCTCCGAGCGGATGACAGCCGGCTCAGCAATCCACGCTATTCCGAGGAGAATTTCCCGGCGAATGTCAGGGCTGCCGACGAGGTGAGGGCGATCGCGACTGAGGTCGGTGCCACGCCGGGACAGGTGGCACTCGCCTGGGTGCTCGCCCAGGGTGAGCACTTTGCGCCGATTCCCGGAACAAAGCGCGTCGAGCGCGTCGAAGAGAACGTTGGTGCGGATGAGGTGACCCTCAGCGCGGACCAACTGGGGCGACTCGACGGCATCGCACTGCCGGTCGGCGGTCATCACAGCGAAGACCAGATGCGAATGTTGGACCGCGGCTAGCTGCGCGCCGAAATCGTCGTTGGCTCAGCGCGACGGGCAGGCATCCCGGATGTTGCCCGGCAACTTTTCGACAACGGGGGAGAGTCGCGCTGAAAGTGCGATCGACGCGGTATTGGTGAGTGCCATTCCCTTCGGCGAGAGGCTGAGCTGGACTGACCGGCCATCCACGGAACTCGTCCGGCGAGCGACCAGCTCCCGCCGCTCTGCGCGGTCAACGAGGCCGCTGACGGTCGACCGCTTGAGGCCAAGATAGTCCGCGAGTTCGGCCATGGTCAGCGTTCGGTCTCGCAGAATGCCGAGCATTCGCACGAGGGTGAGTGAGAGGTCGTGCTCGGCCCCTACGCGGGTAACCACCGCGATGACGTCGAAGGATGTCTGCACGAGCAGGTCCATGAACGCTGCCGTCGCGTCCGAGGCCGGCGGTCGGGCTGGATCGGTGGCCATCGCTCAAGAATACTGGATTAGTTCGTAATACGCACTAATATAGTTCGTGTTACCAATGACATCATTGTCGCCAGCGTTGAACCGAAAAGGGGGGCAGTATTCACGCCGCCGTTGTCACATCCTTTGACCAGCCGCCCCGCTACGAGTCCTTTGACGATCCGATGGCAGCCGATGGCGAACTCCTGCTCGAAGTAGCGGCCGCGGGTCTGCACCCCAGGGTGCGGTCGCAGGCGGGCGGTTCGCACTACACCAGCACCGATGAACTGCCCCTCATCCCCGGCATCGACGGAGTCGGTCGCACCGCGGATGGCGAGCTCCGCTACTTCCTGCTCGACGACACGACTCGCGGTTCCATGGCCGACCGAGTCGTAGTCGATGCGCGCCGAACCATCCCGCTGCCGGATGGCGTCGATCCACTGCTGATTGCGGCCGCAATGAACCCCGCGATGTCGTCATGGGTCGCGCTCCGCAAACGGATCGACTTCACGCCCGGCCAGTCGGTGCTCGTGCTCGGGGCTACGGGCAGCGCCGGAACGCTCGCAGTCCAGATTGCGAGGCATCTGGGCGCGGGGCAGGTGATCGCCGCGGGCCGGGACCAGTCTCGCCTGCGCGCCCTCTCAACCGTGGCCGACGAGATCATCTCGCTGGACGGTGCCACCAACAAGATCTCCGCTCGACTCGGGGATGTCGCGGCGGACGTGGATGTGGTGATCGACTACGTGTGGGGACGAGCGACCGCGAAGGCGATGGTCGACATCGTGAGCAATCGCACGGATCCTGCTAGACCGTTGACCTGGATCGAGATCGGATCGGTCGGTGGCCCCACGGCCGAAATCCCCTCGGCGGCACTGCGAGCGGGCCGGCTGCAGATCGTGGGAAGCGGCCAGGGTTCCGTGCCGACCCGCGACTTCGTCACAGAGCTCGCTGACCTCGCGAACCAACTTGGGAGAGGATCGTTCGCCATCAACACCCGCGCCGTCCCCCTTGCCGACGTTGAGGCGATCTGGAGCGAACGTGAGAACGGTGACGAACGAGTCGTCTTGACGCCGTGACCCTTTCGCCACGTCGGAGGCTCGTTCTAGCCTGAGAGCAACTCTTCAGGCAGGAAATCGAAATGACAACGCTCAAGGATCGACCGCACACCGCTCTTGTCGTGGTCGACGTACAGAATCAGGTCGTCGCGGAAGCCTATGACCGTGATGCGGTCGTAGCCAACATCGCGACGCTCGTCGACAAGGCGAGGGATGCCGGCGTCGACGTGGTCTGGGTTCAGCACAGCGGCGACGAGATGCCGATTGGCAGCGACGGGTGGCAGTACGTGCCAGAACTGTCGCGACGTGAATCCGAGCCACTGGTCGCCAAGACCTATCCGGATTCGTTCGAAGACACCGATCTTGAGTCAGTTCTCGGTGACCGCGGGATCGGGCGCATCATCCTCTCTGGCGCGCAGACCGACGAGTGCATCCGCTCAACGCTGCACGGCGCGATTGCTCGCGGATACGACGTGACCCTCGTCGGGGATGCGCACACCACCGAAGACCTGTCGCCGTGGGGTGCACCGTCACCCGAGCTGGTGATAGCGCACACGAACCTGTACTGGGGTAACCACCGGGCGCCGGGTCGCACGGCGGGTACGGTCAGCACAGCGGATGTAGATTTTTTGGGTGACGCAGGAAAATGACCCACTCACCTTCGCAAAGCGAATCCTCGACGCACAGCCGTTTAGCACGCTGATCGGTGCGCGTGTCACCGAGTTTGGCGGAGGCGTTGCGCGGATCGAGATCCCGTTCGAGCAGCGACTGCTGCAGCAGAACGGGTTCGTGCACGGTGGAGTGCTCGCATACGCGATCGACAACGCCATCAGTTTCGCCGGCGGCTCGGTGCTCGGGCCGAACATCCTCACGGCTGGGATGACGGTGTCATACCACCGTCCCGCCCGCGGCTCGATCGTGGCGGAAGCGACCGTCATCACCTCGACGCGAAGTTCCGCCGCAGTTCGTTGCGAGGTCACATCAATCGACCGCGAGACGGGCGAGCCGGTCATCGTCGCTAGCGGTCACGGCACCGTCTCTCTCGTCAGTCGACCGGACCCCGACACCGAATAGCATCGCCGCGCAACCCCAAGCTTTTCTTAGGAACCGTGCCTAGCGTGGAATCATGACCCGCTTGGATAGTCGATTCATCGAGGATGCGCAGAAGAAGCCGATCGAGTTCGATCACGGCGACCACGTCGTTCGGTTCGAGGCCTCATGGGCGCACGACGATGCGGAACCCGGTTCACCCGGAGTCGAACTCGCCGTGATGATGGGGGACACAATCATCGGCTACATCACGCCGTTCACAGACGACGAGCACGGCGTGATCTCAGCGGACCAACTCGGCGAGATCGTTCCGCCGACATTCCGCACCGTCGAGGGCGCACTCGAGCAGCTGCTGCCCGGCGTCGCAGACGGATTGGCGACACCCACGTTCGTCGAATAGGAATCGAGAGAGGAAGGCATCATGCCGGGCAATCGAACTAACTCGCTCAAGGATCCGAAGCTCTACGAGGATCTTCGACGCGAAGGCAATTCGAAGGAGAAATCGGCTCGAATCTCGAACGCTGTCGCGGCTCGCGGCCAGAAGGCGGTGAGCCGGAAGGGCGGGGAGTCGGGATCGTACGACGACTGGACGGTTCCGGAGCTGCGGAAACGCGCCAAGGAGCTGGGTATCCGTGGCTACTCGGCACTACCGAAGTCCGGACTGATCTCTCAGATCCGCAATTCATAGGGCAGCGTCGTCCGGCCACAACGCACGGTCGTGCGGACCCTGAGTTCGTCGAAGGGGCGGGCCCCGGTTAGTTTGACGTCGAACCGACACCCGCCCACCATCGAACAGCGGTTAGCGCACCTCGGCGAAGATCTCGAGAACCCAGGGCCCGTTAACGCCCAGCCAGCAATCACAATTGCCGCTGGCATCCGTATACACAGGAGACATCCCCAGGAACCGCGCCCAACTCAGACAGGCAGCAAGGTCTGCAGTCGTCCGCGGTCTCCCCTTCACAATCACTCCGTCGTGCTCGCGCAGGAAATCCCAGTCCAACTCTGGAAGTCGAAGCTCCAAAGCCAAATCGGTGAATGTGGCCATGATCGAGTCCTCATCGGTCTCAATCCCCCGCACGGCGCTCACTTGGTTCATCGCACCCCCGCATTCTCCACCGCGGCGCCTGATCTTTCGTCGTCGGTGTTACTTAGAGAGACCCCGCTGGCCCCGCTCTATGATGCGAAATCCGAGGGAACTTGGATGTCACGCTTCGAGACCTGCAGGTACGAGACGAGCGCGATGATGGCGAGCAGGAAGATGAGCGCGACGGTGCCATCGCCCACTCCGACCCCACCGAGTGACGGCGGCTTGCCCAGCCAGTCGGCGACGGATGCGCCGAACGGTCGAGTCAGTACATATGCTGCCCAAAACGCGATCACCGAGCCCAGACGAACGAACCGGTAGGCGAGCGCAATGAACAGGATCAACAGTCCGAACACGGCAGCGGACACCGGATAGCCGAGACCAAGGGTAACCGCCGTGAGATCGCCAACGGCCGTTCCCAGTGCGAAGGTGGACACTACGGCGAGCCAGTAGAACACCTCGCGGCGAGTAGAGGCGATGGTGTGAATCGACACGGTGCTCTCCACGCGAAACCACACGATGAAGACGGCGGCCAGAATCACGGCGAAGAGCGGCGCCGATACGGCGTACGGCACGGCAAACCCGACGTGCAGGACATCCGCCACCATCGTCCCGAAGACTCCGACCGCGCAGACGGCGAGCCAGTATGCCCAGGCGACATAGCGGTGTCTGGTGAATTGCAGCACCATAGCGATGACGAAAACGACGAAGCCCAGGAGGACCGCGAGCACGGGCGGGAAGACCCGAACGAGATAGTCGCTAGCGGCCTCGCCCATCGCCGTTGACAGTGCCTTGATGATCCAGAAGAAAGCCGTGATGCTGGGGACTCGCAGGGGTGCCTCGGGGTGCCTCACGTTTCTGACGTTACCCGTCCGATATCGGAGTTTGCGCCGATAGCCACGAGAAACTCCATCATGGCTGCGGAGTCATACTGCGCGACGTCAAATGCCGGGGCAGCCACCTCCCCGCGCAGGAACGCGCGCATCCCCTCGGCGGGATCATCGTCGGTTGACTCGGTGAGGCGACCGAATCCGGGAGGCAACGCATCTCGCGCCGAGCCGAAGGCGACGGTGACCACCGGGAGTCGCAGCACGAGCGCTTCAAGGATGACCATCGGTTGTCCTTCGTAGTTGCTTGACAGTACGAAGCAGTCGCAGGCTGCCATGACGGCGTAGGGATTCGCACGATGTCCGGCGAACAATACTGAGTCGCCCAGTTCGAGCTCTGCCACCTGCCCACGCAGCTCCTTGCCCAGCGGCCCGGTTCCGACGATCACGAGCCGGGTTTTCGGAGCGTCGGAGTGGACCAGGGCGAAAGCACGAATCAGCCGGGCATGATTTTTCTCGACCGAGAGTCGCCCCACCGAGACAAACGTCGGCACCGCATGATGCGGATCCACCATCGCGGCTGCCCACGACGCGACCTCTCCCGTGGTCGCGCTGGTCGCGAGGTCTCGCAGGTCGGCCGTCGCTCCGGTCAGAACACGATGCGCGTTCATGAGGTTACGTGCCGAAACGAATTTTTCGGGCGGCGCAAACTCGGCGAGCGACGCAGCGTTGATGTCACGCAGGGCGGGTGAGACGCTCACGAGTTCGTCATACTCGCGGTACAGCGAGAATACCGCTCGAAGATCTCGCAGATTTCCGCGTCGGCCGCGCGTTACCCGGTGCGCGTCGGCGGCGAGGTCATTGTGCATCCAGATCGAGCGATGGGCGCCCGGCGCGTGGAGGAGAAGCGTCGCCCAGAATGCCGCATAACCGCTGAAGTCGATAACGTGGTCGAACCCTGCGTCCCCAAAACACCGGCGCCACTCGTCATCCCACAGTTGTGCTTGTACGACATCGCTTCGGTGCGCGGCAAGGTTGCCGCGACCGTGAGCTCGCCTGCGCGCGAGATGCGCCAGCTTCGAGCCGGTCATGCCCCCGACGCGGGCTAACTGCCTGACGTGGGGAGCAAGTTCGCGCTGCTTTGCGACAACAGCCCGCACGTAACTGTTGGGAAAGACGACCGAAACGTCGAAGCGACTCTGATCGATTCGGTCGACAAGGTTAAGCAACGACGATGTAATGCCGTTGGGTCGCATCCCGCCGGCATATAACAGGATGCGGATCCGGCTATCCGAGGCCAGCGGGCCGACACGATAGCCCTCGCGCTTACCCCGGAAGACGATGTCGATGACCCGACGAGTGGCGTCACCGTCTTCATGCGGGCTGAAACGAGAACGGGCGATCTGCTGAACGGCGGCGGTCTCTGGGGAGACGCCTCGTTGAGCCAGCAGGCGAAGTTCGACAACGGCCTCGCTCGCCGTCCGCACCACCGGACCCGGCCACATTTCTGGTTCGAGGTAGAGGCCGCGATACCCCGAATAGTCATCGACATCCGGCGTCAAGAAGACGATGGGCCGGTCGGTCGGCAGAAAGTCGAAGAAGATACTCGAATAGTCGGTCACGAGGATATCGGTGAGCCCGAGCACCACGTTGGTCGGAATCTCATTCGGCACGAGGAGACCCCTGAGGTCGGAGCGATGCGCGGCGAACTTGTGCACAACCTGGTGCGTCTTGAGCAGGACGACGAAGCGCTCTGGATCAACGCCGGCGCTCAGTTCGGCGAGGCGCGCGATCAACTCTTCTGCATCGTCCTCCGGTCGGTTGAAGTTGGTGCCCCTCCAGGTCGGCGCGTAGAGGATGATCTGGCGTCCGTCTGGATGGATCCCGGCAGCGGCGAGTTGCGACAGCGCCGCGGACTCGCCGTCGGCACTGAGAAACTGGCGATCGATGCGGGGATAGCCCTCCTCGATTACCTGGCCTCGGTAGACGTTCGCCAGCAGATGCGCCTTCGCATACATCTGCTCGACCATGAACGGATTGGCAGCCAGTAGATAGTCGGCGTTGAGAAAGTTTCGGATGACATTTGCCACCCGCGAGGCGGGGTCTCCGATGTCGTACCCCATCCTCTTCAGGGGCGTGCCGTGCCACGTGTTCAGATAGACCTGTCCCTCACGCTTGCCGAATTCGGGCGGGAACGTCGCGTTGTTGATCAGGAAACCGCTGGTGGCGAGCGCGGCGAAATACGCCGCTGATCCCTGCCGGACGAATCGAACCCGGGGATGGCTCGCGAATTCTCGAATCACGGACCGGTTCTCCGCTCGGCTGCGAAGTGCCCACACGTGCCGCAGGTGCGCGAACTGCGGATCGTCGAGCAGCGTGCGAAAGATCGCTTCCGGATTACAGAGCATCCCGTTGCCCGCGAATGACTCGTAGAACACAACGTTCGAATCCACGGGGCGCCGTCGCCAATACGCATACGCCTCCGACTTTGCGGCGCGCAGCAACCGTTTTGCCCACGGGGGCGGAGATGGCCTCGACACCCTGTCGACGGTATCCGTGAGCCGCGAATCGAATGTCCCCGAACGCCATTCCTGTACATAGTTTCAGCAGGTCGGGGCCGCATTGCGCCCAACGTGGCACTCCGCCGCCGCGTCCCGGGGATCCCGTCAGTTTCGCCTGCAAAAAGGTTCAGTTTCGCGGGCCTTCAAACTCGACTTCCTCTCGGCTTCCGGCCATAGCGTCGGTCGCAAGCTGAGGAGATGGCATGACCCCGTGGATCACTGCTGGAGCAATATGTCTCGTCGTTATTGTTGCCGCGGTGGTGACGATTGTCCGATTACTCGCGATGTCGCCCGACGCCGAGGGGGCCGACCTGGAGGATATTGACGCCGACACCGACGATTGGGCGTGGCGGTCGCCAGCGGATGCCCGCTAGGCGCGCGGGATCTGCACACTGACTTCCAGCCCGGGAAGGGTGTTGCGCAGCGCGATGGCACCGCGCGACGCAGTCACGATCGCCGCGACGATGGCGAGACCTAGCCCGCTTCCGCCACCGTTACGCTGGCGAGCGTCATCGGGTCGAGTGAATCGATCGAACGCTATCGGCATGAATGCGTCCGGCATCCCGGGACCCTCGTCTGTCACAACGAGTGCGAGTCCGTTCGCGGTCTCGGACAAATCGAGACGAACCGTCGACCGCTCGGGCGACGCGATGATTGCGTTCGCGAGAAGGTTATCGATGAGTCGTCCGAAGGTCGGGGCGGCAACCGGGTAGGCCGAATCGGGATTTGCCTCTGAGATTTCGAAATCGACGAGCACCCGGCGCGGTTGCCCGAGGGTGCGGGCGCGATCGATCGCCGCAGCCGTTTCGAGAGACAGCTCCGACCACGGGCTGGTGCTGCTCCCCGTGCCCGCTTCCAGTTGAGACAGCTCAAGGAGGTTTGTCGCCAAACGGGATAGCCGCCTTGCCGTTGCCTGCGCCCTTTCCACCGGCCGGCGCACGTCGTTCTCGTCGCGCGCGTCGGACACCGCCTCATCCAATTGCGCCGACAGGATCGCGAGCGGCGTGCGCAATTCATGGCTTGCATCGGAAATCATCTGGCGTTCACGGTCCATCGTCTGTCGGTTGCGCGCCAGAAAATCGTTCAGGGTGGCCGCAAGGGCCGCGAGTTCATCGCGCGCCGGACCGACCGGAAGGGACTCGCCGCTTGGTCGACCTTCGCGATCCAAAAGCTCGGCCTGTCGACGCATCCGGCTTACCGGCCGAAGCGCCGCACCCGACAGTATCCACGAGGCGATACCGAAAACGAGAAAGAGCGCCAACGCCCCGGTGAGAAGTGTGAGTCGCAGTTGATTGACGACGAGGTCGCCCGGCTCGAGGCTCCGGGCAACGATGACATTCCACTTTCCGGCGTCCGTACGCACCCGCTCGTTGGTCACCAGGTACTGCTTACCATCGTTGCTCACCGCTCGAGGCGACCGGTGGAACTGCTTCAGCTTTGTGTAGATGTCCTGCAGGCTGTCCGGCAAGTTGGACAGCGCTGTTTTTCCGCTCGGATCGACCACAGCGACGAGTTGCCCCTCGCCTGCCTCTAGCTGCGGGTCGACAGGACTCTTACGTATCGCGGCCTCAAATGGCGCGGAGTCGTCATCGAGCAACTGCACGGTCGTCTCATGGACGATCGCTTCGACGCGAAGCTGCAACAGCAATCCGGCAACGGCCGAAACCACCAGGGCGATCGCCAGGGTACCGAGGGTTATCCGAGTGCGGATCGAAAGTCCGCGAATCCACCTCACTCGTGCACTTCGAGCACGTATCCGGTGCCGCGCACGGTACGGATTCGAACTCGCGAATCCACGCCATCGAGCTTGCGCCGAATGAAGCTGATGTACTGCTCCACGATGTTCGGGTGGATGAACTCGGTCGAACCCCAAATCTCACGCAACATCGACTCCCGGGACACCGTCTCTCCGCGGTGCTGGGCGAGCAGGCGTAGCAGTGCGAACTCCTTCAGGCTCATCGTGACTCGCCCGCCATCAACGCGCACTTCTGTTGCCATCGAGTCCAAGGTCACCTTGCCCACCTGGACCACGGTTTTCTGACCCGCCGCGTCGCGGCGAAACAGCGCGCGTAGCCGCGCACCCAGCTCCGCGAAGTCGAATGGTTTGATGATGTAGTCATCCGCGCCAAAGTCGAGACCGCGTACCCGATCGTCGATCGCGTCGCGAGCGGTGATCAGGACTATTGGCGCCGTACTACCCGATTCGCGAATGCGGCGACAGACTTCGAACCCGTTCATCCCGGGGATCATCACGTCAATGGCCGCCGCCTCGTATTCCCCCGTGCCGAAAGCGATCAAACCATCGAGACCGTTGTCAAACAGGTCCGCGGCAAACCCCTGGGTCTCGAGCCAGTTCGTCAGTAGCTGGCCCATCTCGGGGTCATCCTCAACGACAAGTATCCGCACTCGGTGCCTCCGCCAGCAGACTACCTCCGGTAGGGATCTCGGCTGAGGACACGAGCCGAGCACTTCCTCTAAGAACTTTCAGCCTGCGGCGCCCAATACCTGGCCATTTGCCCCACCCCGGACAGGAGTCCCCTAGGGCGGCTCCCTAGCGTGAAAAGTCCGGACCCAAGCGATGCTTCGACAATCGCCCGACCGAATGCGACTGACATGCACACACCGCTCGCCGCCATTTTCGACGCCGCCCCATTCGGCGGCTCTCTGATCACCGATCTCCTGCACGCTGCGGGTCCCCTGGCGGTTGGCATTGTCGCCGTGCTGATCTTTATCGAGAATGGCCTCCTTTTTCCCTTCCTGCCGGGCGACAGCCTGGTCTTCGCGGCGGCATTGCTGGTAGTTCGGATAGGCGTCCCCCTCTGGATCCTGGTCGTGGCGGTTGCGCTCGCTGCGGTTCTCGGAGACATGGTTGGCTACTCGCTAGGACGTCGGCTTGGGAAGCGACTGTTTCGACCGAACGCGCGGATCTTCAGGCCGCGCTATCTCGACGAGGCGGATGCCTTCCTGGCGAGGTACGGTGCGCTCGCGCTTGTTCTGGCACGCTTCGTCCCCATCGTGCGGACTTTCATGCCTCCCGCCGTCGGAGCGTCGAACATGCCATACCGCCGGTTCCTTCTCTGGAACATTGTTGGCGGTGTTGGTTGGGCGGTGGCGCTGTGCCTTGCCGGATATTGGCTTGGTCGCGTTCCTTTCATCGCGAACAACGTCGACCTGATCGCGGTCGTCGTGGCAGTCGTTTCCGTTCTGCCGGTCGTCATCAGTGCGCTGCGCCAACGACATCGATGCAACCGCACACGACTACCCGCCGCAGAAGAGAGCGTCGATGTCGGTCGCTAGAACGAAAGACCCCATCGCGGATGTACCCGACCAGGGCGCGCGTCGAGCCCTCCCGCGCCCAGGACTGGCGGCGCGCGCGGCCGTCCTGGGGCTCATAACGACCGCGCTGAGCGTTGCTGGCTCGTGGATTCCGTCGGTGTGGGGTGACGAAGCGACGAGCATTCTTTCTTCGGAGCGATCGTTGCCATCGCTCTTTCGGATGCTGGGTCACGTGGATGCGGTGCACGGAACGTACTACCTCCTCCTCCATTTCTGGGTCGGCCTTTTTGATGCATCCGCATTTTCGGTTCGCGTGCCCAGCGCGATCGCGGCTGGCGTCGCCGCCGCCGGAGTGGTTGTTCTCGCCACCCGACTTGCCGGCCCGCGAGTGGGAATCTTCGCGGGAATTGTGTTCGCCGTGTTGCCGCGCACCACCTACATGGGTGAAGAGGCGCGCGGGTACGCCCTCAGCGCGGCCTGCGCCGTCTGGGTCACGATCCTTCTGGTCCACCTGCTGAGTTCGCGCGCCAGCCGCGTGACGTGGGTCGCGTATGCCATCTCCGTCGCTGCCTGCGGCTACGTGTTCCTCTTCTCGCTGCTGCTGCTGCCAGTTCACGCGGTGCTGGTGATCACGTATCGACGGGATCTCCTTAGGCGATGGCTCGCGTGGCTGTGCGCCGCCGTTGCGATCGCGGCCCCGGTCATCGTTTACGGGATCGCCGAAGAGGGGCAAATTGCATTTCTTTCCGCTCGCACCGCGGCCACTTTCAACAGCGTCACAATCGGGCAGTGGTTTGGCAATCCCGTGTTCGCGACCCTCGCGTGGGCGGCGATCGCGGTGACGCTGGCGCTCGGCACGCGATCGTGGGTGCGCAACCGCGCGGATAGCCGACGCCGGTGTTCGCCGGCTCCATCGACGCCCGGCACACCGTCCCTTGTACTCGTAGGCGCGCTGTGGTTGATCCTGCCCATGAGCATCTTGCTCGGTGTGAACTGGGTGCACGCCGTCTACTCGTCGCGCTACCTATCGTTTGCTGCGCCCGCCGCCGCTTTGCTCATTGGCTGGCTGATCGGGCAATCGGGTCGGGTCGTCGTCAGCGTGCTCGCACTCGCCGCTGTCGTCGCGACTGTCGCGCCGACGTACCTTGCACAGCGGACCGTCTACGCGAAGAATTCGAGCGACTGGAGCGTCGACGCCGCATACATCGATAGCCACGCGACGCCGGGAAGCGGGATCCTGTTTGACGAGTCGACCAGACCTTCTCGTCGCCCTCGGTTGGCGATGCGGGCATATCCCAACTCATTCGAGGGGTTGAAGGACCTGGCGCTGGAAACTCCGTGGTGGGCGACGGACAGCTGGCGAGACTCCACCTATCCACTCGACGACGTAGCCTCCCGCCTGCTCGGCGTTGGCACCGTGTGGCTGATCGAGTACCGCAGTGCCGGCACATCGGGAGACACCTACGACCTGCCAACTCTGGAGAACTACGGATACTCGATCGTGCAGCGACAGTATGAATATCGCAGTGTGATCATCGAACTGAAGGAAACCGACTGAGGCGGAAACGCTATTTCAGAACCGCCGGGCGCACTCGAATTGGCGCGAGAACGCCGATCAGAACCACGGCAGTGATCGAGCCGGCTGCCATGATGGATGCGAGCACCACGATCTGGAATCGTCCCGCCTCAAGCGGCGAGAGACCCCCGAAGATCGCGCCGACAAATGCTCCGGGCAGAGCCACCAGCCCCGTCGTCTTGGTCTGGTCGGTCGACGGGATGAGTGCCGAGTAAACCGCGCTGCGAGCGAGTCCGATAGTGGATTCCCTGCGCGTGGCACCGAGCGCCAGCCAGCCTTCGACCTCTTCCCAGTGATCGTTGGTTGACTCGGCAAATCGCCGCCCGGCAAGGGTTGCGATCGTCATCGAATTGCCAATCACAATCCCGCCAATGGCAAGACTAAATCGTGCAGTCAGCGCAATCGCGCCGGTCCCAAAGACGATCACCGCGGTAACCGCGATTCCGAGGGCCATGGCGACGCTCACGAGCGCAAACCGATCCCATGACCACCCAAGTCGCCGGGTCGCGGTAACGGAAGCCACAACGAACATCACCAGGAGTGCCAGCGCGACCCACCATCCGTTGGTGATGACACCGCTCAGGATAAAGCTCAGGATGGCCAGCTGAATCGTCCCACGAAGGATCGCGAGCGCTGGCGCAAAACGATGCGGGGCGCGGAAGATCCAGAGGACCGTAATGCTGACAACGACGAGTAGGACGACGCCGATCAGCGTCGGAACAAGACTGGCTAGCGACGACATGCGCACAGCGTAGTCGCCGGACAGCGACTGACGCCGAGCGGTCCGGCTAGCCTGCCGGAGCCGGGGTGACGGTCACTGTCGGCACCGGCGTCGGCGTCGAGGTCCCACTGAACTGCGCGCCGGCGGTCTGCTCGACAAAGCTGGTGAACGCTGCCGCGCTCGAGACGTCCGCGCTCGTAATGGGAAAGGCCTGGCCGTCAACGATGACCGTTGGTGCGGCGGCGACCTTCTTCGCCGTCGAGTCGGGTAACGGGCCCGCGAGTGCCCGATCAGTCGCGGAGGATACCCAGATCTTGAATCGCTCGGTGTCAACGCAGTCGGTTATTTTTGCGAGGTTGTGAACGCCAGACGCTCTGATCACCGAGACGATCTGGGCGTTGGTCAGACCGGCGGTGTTTTGCGCCGGCTGCTTTGCGAACATCCTCTGCGTGAAGGTCCAGTAGTTGTTCGGAGAGTAGTTGGCAACGCACGCTGCGGCATTCGCCGCCCTGGTCGAATACGCGCTGCCGAGCGAACTGCGGTCGAACAGGGCGATCGGATGGATCTCCAGAGTGATGGCACCGCTCTGCAACCACTTGGAAAGTTGGGCGCCGTTGGTCGACTGGAACGACTTGCAGAGCGGGCAGAAGTAGTCGACATAGAGGCGGATGCTGATGACGCTGGAGTTCTTGTCTCGCTCGGTCGCGATCGGCTTCTCGGCGGCCGAGATGGCCGGGGTCTGCGCCGCCTTGTCGCCCTTGCCTATCACGATCCCATCACTGGCCATGTTGAGCGGCCCGGATGCCGGCTTGGGAATGCTTCCGATGACAACGAAAGTGATGATCAGGGCAACCGCGATGATGCCGACAACAATTCCGCCTCGCAGATAGACGCGACGCCGACGCTCCTGCTTGCGGTGTTCCTCACGAAGCGCACGAGCCTTTTCCCTGGCCACGTCACGAGGTTGGGTCGCCGAACGATCGTCGCCTTCTCCGCCGTACGTCAAATGAAACCTCACTGGATTGGGTGGCCTGTGCATTCAGGATAGTAGAGGGCCAGTCTGGGTCCTTTACGAGTGCACAGGCAAACGCTGCAGCGAATTACTGCTCCCCCTGATCGAGTGACATAATGACCAGTGACGCAACGGAGCGTCACATCCATTCACTACGGATCGTCCGGCACGTACCTGCCGGTGAAGGAGTTAGTACAACCATGGCATCTGTCACTTTTGACAAGGCAACCCGCATTTATCCGGGTTCCACTCGCCCCGCGGTCGACGCGATCGACATCAAGGTTGAAGACGGCGAGTTCCTCGTCCTCGTCGGACCATCCGGTTGTGGCAAGTCCACGACGCTGCGCATGCTCGCGGGTCTCGAAGAGATCAACGCTGGCGACGTCTTCATCGGCGACCGTAACGTCACCGATGTTCCGCCGAAGGACCGTGACATCGCGATGGTGTTCCAGAACTACGCGCTGTACCCGCACATGACGGTGGCCGAGAACATGGGCTTTGCGCTCAAGATCGCCGGCGTCAACAAGGACGAGCGCGCATCCCGCGTTCTCGAAGCGGCCAAGCTGCTCGACCTCGAGCCGTACCTCGGCCGCAAGCCGAAGGCGCTCTCCGGTGGCCAGCGTCAGCGCGTTGCCATGGGCCGCGCGATCGTGCGCCAGCCGCAGGTGTTCCTCATGGACGAGCCGCTGTCGAACCTCGACGCCAAGCTGCGCGTTCAGACCCGCACACAGATCGCATCCCTGCAGCGCCGTCTCGGCGTAACAACCGTCTACGTCACCCACGACCAGACCGAGGCACTGACCATGGGTGACCGTATCGCCGTGCTCAAGGATGGCGTGCTGCAGCAGATTGGTACGCCGCGCGACCTGTACGAGAACCCGACCAACGTGTTTGTTGCCGGATTCATCGGAAGCCCGGCCATGAACCTCTTCCAGTCCGACTTCACGGCGGATGGCGTCAAGTTCGGAAGCCACGTCGTCAAGGTTGACCGCGACACCATGTCGTCGATCAAGGGCAAGCAGGTCACCGTCGGCGTTCGCCCCGAGGATGTCACGCTGTCGAACTCGGGCACCGGGCTTCCCGTCGAGGTGGACGTCATCGAGGAACTCGGCGCTGACGGCAACCTGTTCGGCCACGCCGACGTCGAGGGCCAGCGCGTTGACCTGTGCGTTCGCGTTGACGGACGCAAGCACCCGGTCGCGGGCGACAAGGTGTTCCTCACGCCCAAGGAAGGTCACATCCACCTGTTCGACGTCGAGACGGGCAACCGCCTCGGCAAGGCAGTGACAGTTCCCGCCGAGGACCTCTCGCGCCTCAAGAAGGGCTAGTCGATTTCACGAGGCCCGTCGCCACTGCGCTTTCGCAGCGGACGGCGGGCCTCGATCGTTTCGTGAACATCCAGATTCCGGAGGTGTGCCATGGCCGGTTCGCTCAATATCACCTCGGCGATCGCCGACCCGGAACTGCTTGACCTGCCGTGGAACCTCGCGCTTGAGCAGTGGCCGGACGACACGATCGCGGCCTTGCCCAAGGGCATCTCACGCCACCTGGTGCGGTTCGCCCATCTTGGTGGCTACGTCATTGCCATCAAGGAGACATCGGCCGAGTTTGCCCAGCGAGAATACGACATGCTGCGCACGCTGCAGCGACTGGAGATTCCGTGCGTCGAGCCGGTCGCGGTGATCACCAATCGAACGGATGCAGACGGCGATGCGCTCGATTCGGTTCTCATAACCAGGCACCTGAAGTTTTCGCTCCCGTATCGCGCGCTGTACTCACAGAACAGTCTTCGTCCGGACACCGCAACCCGGCTCGTGGATGCGCTCGCCGTTCTTCTCGTGCGCCTGCACATCGTTGGTTTCTTCTGGGGCGATGTCTCGCTCTCCAACACACTGTTCCGACGGGATGCCGGCGCATTCGCCGCCTACCTCGTTGATGCCGAAACGGGCCAGCTCTACGACGGGCTGTCGAACGGCCAGCGGGAGAACGACCTCGAAATCGCGCGCGTGAACATCGCGGGTGAACTGCTCGACCTGCAGTCCGGCGGACGACTGGATGAAGACCTCGACCCTGTCGAGATCAGCAACGGAATCGCGGAGGCGTACCGCAACCTGTGGAAGGAGCTCACCGGCCCTGAAGAGTTTGACCAGTCAGAACGCTGGCGGATCAACAAACGCGTCGAGCGACTCAACAGTCTCGGATTCGATATCGAAGAACTCGCCATCAAGACCGACGACACGGGAACACAGGTGCGCATCCAGCCCAAGGTCGTCGATGCGGGACACCACTCTCGTCGGCTGCTGCGCCTCACCGGACTCGACGCCGGAGAGAACCAGGCGAGGCGACTGCTCAACGACCTCGACGCGTACCGTGCGACCTTTGCCCGGAAGGATGCTGACGAGGAGATGGTCGCGCACGAGTGGCTTGCGCAGGTGTTTGAGCCGGTCATCCGCGCCATCCCGAAGGACCTGCGGGGCAAGCTGGAGCCGGCGGAGATCTTCCATCAGCTGCTCGACCACCGCTGGTATATGTCGCAGAACGAGGGACGAGATGTGCCGCTCGCCGAGGCTTTGAGTTCCTACGTCGACGAGGTCCTGCGGCACCGGCGCGACGAGGCGACGGTCATCGCACCCGTCACCGACACCATCACCCTGCCGATCGACACGATCGGCGAGGACGACTGGCGCCTCAAGGTCTAAAACTCCGTGAGAGGTCCCAATCGACCCTAAAACGAGCGAGTTAAGGGTCGATTGGGACCTCTCACGGGCTCTTTAGGAGGCGCGACGCTTTGCGATTTCGTATAGGGCGACGCTGACGGCGATGCCGGCGTTGAGCGACTCAGTCGCAGATGAGATGGGAATCGACACCACGGCATCACACGTCTCGGTAACGAGCCGCGAGAGGCCCTTGCCTTCGCTCCCGACGACCAGCAGCACGGGTTCGTTTGCAAGGTGCAGCTTCGGCAGCTGGACGTCGCCATCGCCGTCCAGTCCCAGCACGAAGACACCGCGCTCCTTGAACGCCTTCAGCGTCTGAGTCAGGTTGGCCGCCATCGCGACGGGCGTGCGCGCGGCCGCCCCGGCCGAGGTCTTCCAGGCGGATGCCGTAAGCCCAACCGATCGCCGCTGCGGAACGATGACACCCTGGCCGCCGAATGCGGCGACCGAACGGATGATGGCGCCAAGGTTGCGCGGGTCCGTTACGCCGTCGAGCGCGACGAACAGCGGCTTCCTGCCCTGGCTGATGACCTTCTCGAGCAGGTCGACAGGATGCGCGTACTCGTACGGCGGCACCTTGAGCGCGACGCCCTGGTGCACCGAGTCGAATCCGGCGAGGCGGTCAAGCTCTGGACGCATGACCTCGAGCACTGGCAGGCCGCGGTGATTCGCCAGATTCAGGATTTCCTTGACCCGGTCATCCACCTCGATGCGGGTAGCGACGTAGAGAGCCGTCGCCGGGATGCGCGCGCGCAGTGCCTCGAGCACCGAGTTGCGACCGGTCACGACCTCCGACTCGTCCGCAGGCTTGTTGCGGCTGCGGGGACGCGAATTGACCGGCGCACTAGCCGACGCCGCGCGCGGACCGGAGCCGTTGCGTGAAGCCGCCGTCCTCGGGCGACCGCCGGACGCGGCGTCGAAGCGCTCCGCCGCGGCCTTGCGCTTGCCGGCGGGATGGTACGGACGATCCTCGGCCTTCGGCGTCGGCTTTTTGCCCTCCAGGGCCTGGCGACCCTGGCCCCCGGAACCGACCTGCTTGCCCTTGCTACCCTGGCGAACTGCGCCGGGGCGGCCCTTTCGGGCTCCGTCGGTGTTTTTCATAAGCTCATCTTTACGGTTCGATCGTCCAATGTGTGCCGTTAGGCGAATCTTCAACCGTAATGCCTGCGGCGGCCAGTTCGTTGCGAACGCGATCCGCTGCCGCGAAGTCGCGGGCGCTTCGAGCCGCATTGCGGTCCTCGATCAGCCGCTCGACCAGCGCTGCGAGCGCGCGGTCGGTCGGCGCGGATGCCGCCGACCGCCATTCCGGGGAGTGCGGGTTGATGCCCAGCACCTCGGTCATCGCCGTGACCTCTCCGCGAATTTCGGCCGCGGCAGCAAGGTCTTCATCGTCGAGCGCTGAATTGCCCGCACGAACCCGATCGTGCAGAACCGCGAGCGCCTGCGGAACGGCGAGATCGTCATCCATCGCGTCCGCGAATTCCTTCGGCAGCACCGGAGCACCGCTTCCCGCGAAACGCGTGTCCTGCAGACGACTGTTCGCTCGCTCCAGGAAGGACTCGATGCGCTCGAGGGCCGCTTCAGCCTCGACGAGGGCACCGTCGTGATAGTCGATCGTCGATCGGTAATGCGCCGAACCGAGGTAGTAGCGGACAACCAGCGGGCGCGCTTCGTTCAGGAATTCGGATGCGAAGATCGAGTTGCCGAGCGACTTGGACATCTTCTGCCCGTTCACATTGACGAGCCCGTTGTGAACCCAGTAGTTCGCGAAAGCGTCCCCCGCCGCGTTCGACTGGGCGATCTCGTTCTCGTGATGCGGGAACCGAAGGTCGAGACCGCCGCCGTGGATGTCGAACTGGCTTCCGAGATATCGCGATGACATCGCGGAGCACTCGATGTGCCAGCCCGGACGACCGGCGCCCCACGGACTCGCCCACGATGCCGACTTCGGCTCGCTCGGCTTCCAGCCCTTCCAGAGAGCGAAATCCTGCGGAGCCCGTTTGCCGCGAGGGTCGGCGTCGGTCGCGGCCTCCATATTCGACGGGCTCTGATGCGTGAGCTCGCCGTATGCCAGCCAGCTGGCCGTGTCGAAGTACACATCGCCGGAGTCGTCGGCGGCGGGATAGGCGTGACCGCCATCAATCAGACGCTGGATGATCGCCTGCATCTCGGTGACGCTTGCCGTTGCACGGGGTTCGTAGGTGGGAGCGAGGATGCCCAGCCGCCGGTATCCATCGCTGAACTCGAGTTCGTAGCGATAGGCGAGCGCCCACCATTCCTCGTTGTCGCGTTCAGCATTGCTCAGGATCTTGTCGTCGATGTCGGTGACATTTCGAACCAGGTTCACGGTGAACCCGCGATACGTGAGCCAGCGGCGCCAGATGTCATAAACGAGTGCCGAGCGGAGGTGACCGATGTGCGGGGATGACTGAACTGTCGGGCCGCACACGTAGATACCCGCCTGCCCATCGACGAGCGGGACGAAGTCCCGAAGGGCCTGCGCCTTGGTGTCGTAGAGCCGGATGGTCACGAGAGCGAGTTTACCGATGGGGAGACGACGCTCCCGCGACGTTACGTGGTGAGAAGTGCCGTGGCGACGGCGGCGAGACCCTCGCCTGACCCCGTAAAGCCCAGACCGTCTGAGGTGGTCGCCGCAACGCTCACCGGTGCACCGACGAGCTCGCTCAGTCGCTTCTCGACCTCTGCCCGGCGGGTCGCGAGCCTGGGACGATTGCCGATGACCTGCACCGCAACATTCAGGATGCCAAATCCCGAGCCGCGCACGAGCGCGGCGGTCTCCGAGAGAAAGACTTCGCCATGCGCATCCGCGAACCGGGGATCCTCCGTGCCAAATCGGGTGCCGAGATCGCCGAGGCCCGCAGCAGACAGGAGCGCATCGCAGATCGCGTGCGAGAGAGCATCCCCATCGCTGTGCCCCGCGAGACCCGGCTCATCCGCCCAGTGCACGGCCCCGAGCCACAGCGGAACCGAATCATCGTATGCGTGGACATCGATCCCGATACCGGTGCGGACCGTGGCCGTCGAGCCGGGGCTCGCGACCAGCGACTCCGCCCGACGCAAGTCCCATGTTGTGGTGATCTTGAACGCGAGCGGGTCGCCCGCAAGCACATGAACGGCGTGACCCGCTGCGGCAAAGAGCGCAGCATCATCCGTGTGGTCCTCGGTTGCGCCAGCATATGCGGCCGTGAGTTCGGCGCGCGGGAAACCCTGCGGTGTCTGCACCGCAGTAAGGACCGAACGGTCGAGCGTCTCGCTCGCGACACCGTCGGCGGTTCGCTTGAGGGTGTCGGACACCGGAACACCGGGAATCACCCCGTCTCCCGTCGCGCGAACCAGTTCGACCACCGCCTCGAATTGAGCCGTCGGTGTGAACGGACGCGCCGCATCGTGCACAAGAACGACCCCGACATCCGGCCAGAGCGCCGACAGTCCCGCGGCAACCGATTGTTGGCGCGTGGTGCCACCGGGAACGACGCTCACATACTCGTTTGCCGGCCCCGCAGCGCGCCGGACGATGTCCTGAGCGCGAACGATGTCGCCCTCCGGGGCGACGACGACGATCTGGGCCGGCTCGCTCATCTCCAGGATGGATTCGAGCGAACGCTCAAGGATGCTGCGCCCGCCGAGCACGACGAAAGCCTTTGGCAGGTCGGCACCCAGCCGAGTCCCCGCTCCCGCGGCAACGACGATCACCCCAACGCTTGCGCTCGCCATGACTTCCCCGAACTACTCAGGGCAAGCCGTGCCCGAAGGAAAACTACAACAGGCAAGCCCTGCCCGAAGGTTAAGAGGCCAAGACCTCGTCGAGAACGGTCGAGGCCTTCTCTTCGTCGGTCTTCTCGGCCAGCGCCAGTTCGGAGATCAGGATCTGGCGAGCCTTCGCCAGCATCCGCTTCTCGCCGGCGGAAAGCCCACGGTCCTGGTCGCGGCGCCAGAGGTCACGAACGACCTCAGACACCTTGATGACATCGCCCGACGCCAGCTTCTCGAGGTTCGCCTTGTAGCGACGCGACCAGTTGGTCGGTTCCTCGGTGAACGGAGCGCGTAGCACCTCGAATACCTTGTCGAGACCCTCGCGACCGATGACATCGCGGACGCCGACGAGATCGACGTTGTCTGCGGGAACCTCGATTGTCAGGTCACCCTGGGTAACGTTGAGCTTCAGGTAGAGCTTTTCTTCGCCCTTGATGATCCTCTTCTTCACCTCGGTGATCGTTGCTGCGCCGTGGTGCGGATAAACGACAGTCTCGCCGACTTCAAAAAGCATGTATGGGGCTCCATTCGAGGAGACCTAGTTTATCATGCGCGCTTGCGCGCTGGAGCCTGGGAGCGAAGGCCATTTCTGGCCTTTGCCGCGACGCCGGCGCCGACGGCCCTCCCGGCCGTCGGAATCCCTCTCGCCGCCCGCAAGACTGCGCAAATCGGCGGCGCCGAGTCGGTAGGCTAGTCCTAGTTTCAACGCGCTTGGAGGGTTTCGTGAGACGACGCATCGCGGCAGCAGCGGCCCTGGCAGCCGTGCTCGCGCTTGGCACTGCCGGCTGCACATTCATCGCCCCTCAGGCGTCGCTGATCAAATACAACGCGAGCGACGGTGTCGACTTCAACGTCGGCAAGGTCCAGGTGCGCAACGCATTCGTGATCAGCCCCAAGGGCACTGACGGCAACTTTGTCGGGGTGGTCATCAACACCAGCAAGTCGAACGTGACTCTCGAGTTGCAGTTCACCTCGCACGGTTCGAAGAGCGTGACCGTCGAGAGCAAGCTCACTCCCGGCGAGGTCATCTCCTACGGAAACCCGGGAGTAAAGCAGCTGGTTTTCCGCAACGCTGGCGTCAAGCCCGGCGCTCTGATGAAGGTCTTTGTCCAGTACGGAAGCGAGCAGGGCAAGAACGAAGTCCTGCCCGTCCTCACGGGCACGCAGAGCTACTACAACGGGCTCGCCCCTTCACCGGCTCCCGCACCGTCGAGCACTGCGACCCCGACGCCTGCTCCGACCGACCAGCCCCACTAGGTCTGACGACCTGAGTCGTCTCAGGCGAGTGGTGCTTGTTTGGTTGGTTTGATGCGTCGCCTCGAACCAACGTATCTACGATTCAAATCGATACCCGAGTCCGCGAACGGTCAGCAGCATCGTCGGCTCGGACGGGTTGACTTCGATGCGCGATCGGATGCGCTTGATGTGCACGTCGAGGGTCTTGGTATCTCCGTAGTAGTCGGCGCCCCAGACCCGATCGATGAGCTGACCGCGTGTGAGCACGCGACCGGCGTTTCGCAGCAGTACTTCCAGCAGCTCGAATTCCTTGAGCGGCATCTTGGTTTCCTTGCCGGCGACAGACACCGTGTGGCGCTCGGTGTCCATCCGCACGGTCCCCGCCTCAAGGACCGCCTCGCTGACGATCTCGTCATCAACGCGGCGGCGTAGGATCGCGCGGATGCGGGCGAGCAGTTCGCGCGAAGAATACGGCTTCGTCACGTAGTCGTCGGCGCCGAGCTCCAGGCCGACGACGATGTCCACTTCGCTGTCCTTAGCCGTCAGCATGATGATCGGAACGGCCGACCGGCTGCGGATCTCACGACAGACCTCGGTGCCCGAGAGCCCCGGCAGCATGAGGTCGAGCAACACGAGGTCGGTGCCATTGCGGTCGAACTCCGCAACAGCGACCAGGCCGTCCGCGCAGATGGTTGGCTCGTATCCCTCCCGCTCGAGCAGGAACGCGAGAGGTTCAGCGAGAGACGGCTCGTCTTCGACGATCAGGATTCTGGTCACAGTGTTGCTCCTAGACTTGCAGCTGTTGCCGGCGACGCTTCGGGAAGCCGGATGGTGAATGTTGAGCCCTTACCGGGCTGCGACCAGACGCGGACGTCGCCGCCGTGGTTTTGGGCGACGTGCTTGACGATGCTCAGGCCGAGTCCCGACCCGCCGGTGTTGCGAGAACGGGCCGGGTCGCTCCGATAAAAACGCTCGAAGACCCGCTCTTTCTCGTCATCCGGAATTCCGAGGCCCTGGTCCGTGACGGCAATCTCGACGATGCCATCCGTGTTGCTCACGCCGATGCCGATTCTCGAGTTGTCCGGCGAGTACTGGATCGCATTCGAGACGAGATTGTGCAGTGCAACAACCAGGAGCGCTTCGTCGCCATAGACGTGAGCGTCGTCGCCGCCGGCGATGAGATGGATGCCGTGCGAGTCGGCTGCGACCCTGTTCTGGTCCACCGCGAGCGCCAACACATCCTGGATGTCGATGAGTGACGGCTTGGTCAGCGCATCCGCAGCCTGCAGGCGGGAGAGCTGGATGATCTCCTGCGTGATCTTGGCGAGGCGATCCGACTCCTTCGTGAGACGCTTTGCAAACTTCTTGACCTGCTCCGGTTCATCCGACGCACTCACGAGCGCTTCCGCAAGCAGGCTGACCGCGCCGATCGGAGTCTTGAGTTCGTGGCTGATGTTGGCGACGAAGTCGCGACGCACCTCCTCGAGGCGGTATCCCTCGGTGCGGTCCTCAGCGATGAGCAAGATGTAGCGGGCTCCGAGGCGTGCGACGCGCACCCACAGGTAGATGCTCGCTTCGCCGATCGGCCCGCGCGCCAGGTGCACCTCATCCGTCAGCGGCTCGCCCGTACGACGGACCTTGTCGACCATCGCGACGAGCTCCGAGTGCACGAGCGCCTGGTTCCAGACCAGGCCAAAGGCGAGCGCGCCCGGCGACGCTTTTACGACGGTGTTCGAGGGGTCGATCACGACGCCGGCGGATTCGAGAGTGTCGAGCACCTGATCGACACCATCCGGGACTGCCGTATTAATTACCTCGGCCGCATCCTGACCGCGCCTGGCCGCGAAGACCACGAGGACCACGACGCCAGCACCGACCACGAGGCCGAATACCAAGGCGAGGGGCACCAGCGTTGTGGGGTCCATAGCGACTAGATTAGTAAGAACTTGAGGTGACCCCGAGGTTCGGGCGCTTTATGCTCAGACCGCTTTTCCGATTGTTCAAACGGCGGCCACCCGTCGTTTACTTTGGCGGGTCATTGTGGCCGCAAGGACTGTGCGGGTCAGCCGCGCCCGCAGGATAAGGATTGACACGACGATGCGCGAAGTATTTCAGCAGGAGCTGCGCGAGGTACAGGATCGCCTCGTCGAAATTGCTGATCTGGTCGCGATTTCCATCGAGCACGCAACGCGAGCATTCAACGAGTCCAATGTTTCTCTCGCCGAGACGGTGATCGCCGACGACAGCAAGATCGACGTTCTTGCGCTTGAGCTCGACGAGCTGGCCATCAACATCCTCGCCCGTCAGCAGCCCGTCGCCCGTGACCTTCGCATCGTGGTCAGCGCACTGCGCATCAGCGCGTCGCTCGAGCGGATGGGCGACATGAGCGAGCACATTGCCCAGCTGGCCCGCTATCGCTTCCCGGACAAGGTCGTTCCGAAGAGCCTGCGCCCGACGTTCCAGCAAATGGGAACGCTGGATGTCGAGATCGCCAAGATGCTCGTCGAGCTGCTGAAGACCGAGGACCTGGCGATCGCCGAGGCCATCCGCAACGAGGACGACAAGATCGACGCGCTGCACCTTTCCGTGTTCGACAAGGTGCTCGGCGAGACCTGGAAGGGCGAGGCCATCGACACGGTCGATTCGACCCTGGCGTCGCGCTACCACGAACGCTTCGCCGACCACGCGGTCTCGATTGCCAAGAAGGTGCAGTACCTCGCGACCGGCGACTGGATCCCGGTCGAAGCGTAGCGCCATACTGCTTTTCCGTGAGGGGCGGCAGAAGGCCCTGAAACCCTCCGGGTTGGGGCCTTCTGCCGCCCCTCACGGATGGTGGATTGCTCCGGTGCGCGCATCCAGCGAACCGCGCACCTCGATTGCGGTTGCCGGTTTCACACCACGGTAGTAAATGCGGTCGCCATCCGCTCGCGTGACCTTGAAGTCATCGAGCGGCAAACCCGACGTGATCCACCTGACCCCGGTGGCTCCGATGGCGGTGACACCCGTCCAGTCAGATACGAGCAACAGGCCCTGGTCAACGGACGCAGCCACGCGCACTGGATAGACGCTCTCGACCATCATCTGAATTGATGGGTCATTCACGTCGACGAGCACTAGCCGCTCAAACTGTTCGAACACGCAGAGCACGTCGGGATTGGCCGTGGCGTAGAGCGCACCAAGTCCGCTGAATGCGGTCACCAATATCCACGGATCAGAGCTGGACGGCCGGATCAGCGCCTGCGGGCCACCCTCAAGCCGGCTATTCGGCTTGAAGACGCGGCGCTGCGGGTAGTCCCAGTGCCCATCGCCCGGAAACTCGGGGTCGGCATCAACCCGGTAGTTCGTTGGAAAACCCAGATCGTCCCAGTAGACCATCCGGGTCGCGCCTATTTCTTGCCCTGGTTCGCGACTGCAGCGGCGCCCGCGGCGGCGGCGTCCGGGTCGAGATATGCCGCAGGCTTCGTCGGCTGGAACGAATCATCCAACTCGTAGACCAGCGGGATGCCCGTCGGAACATTTAGTTCGGCAATGTCGGCGTCGCTGATGCCATCGAGGTGTTTGATGAGCGCGCGAAGTGAGTTGCCATGCGCCGTAACGAGCACGGTCTCGCCCGCGGCGAGGTCCTTCGTGATGTCGGATGCCCAGTACGGAAGCAGACGGTCGATTACCAGCTTCAGCGACTCTGTGCGCGGGATCTCCCCGTCGATGTTGGCGTAGCGCTCGTCATGCACCTGGCTGTACTCGGCGTCGTCCGCGAGCGGCGGGGGCGGAACGTCGAACGAGCGGCGCCACTCCTGGAATTTCTCCGGCCCGTACTTCTCGAGAGTTTCGGCCTTGTCCAGGCCCTGCAGGGCCCCGTAGTGGCGCTCGTTGAGTCGCCAGTTGCGCTTCACGGGAATCCACAGTCGGTCGGCGACCTCGAGTGCGAGATTCGCGGTCTGGATGGCACGGGTCAGCACGCTCGTGTAGAGAATCGTTGGCTTGAGCCCCGATTCGGCAAGCAGCTCTCCGGCGCGCTTCGCTTCCGTCACGCCCTGCTCGCTGAGCCGGACATCCACCCATCCGGTGAAGAGGTTCTTCTGGTTCCAGTCGGAATTGCCGTGGCGAAGCAGGATGAGCGTCGAAGTCATGCCCCAAGCCTATTCGTGGCCCCCCTCACCTGTTGTTCAGGTACTGCGGCGCGAAAACCCCCGTTTGCCCAGTAGGTCTGTGACCGGAGGCGTGCGATACCTGCACAACAGGTGGGAACGGAAGAATGGGGGGATGGCGGAGGGACGCATCACGCGCGGGACGACGGGTGTCAACCGGCTGCGACGCGTCGACCGCTGGATTGGCACGCTTCCGGCGCTGCGCCTGGCCAGCGATCCGCTGGTCGTTGATCTGGGTTACGGAGCCAGTGCAACGACGAGCCTCGAGTTGTACCGGCGGCTCGCGAAGATTCGGCCCGACATCGAGGTCATCGGTGTCGAAATCGATCCGGCGCGGGTCGAACTCGCCAGCCGGGACGCGCGGCCCGGCGTCAGTTTTCGACTCGGCGGATTCGAGGTACCGCTCCCCGGCGGACGACAGGCCACGATCATCCGCGCCATGAATGTCCTGCGGCAGTACGACGAGTCCGAGGTGGCGAGCAACTGGGAGCGGATGCTCGCCCGCCTGCAGCCCGGCGGCGCGCTTGTCGAGGGTACCTGCAACGAGACCGGACGGGTGTGCTCGTGGGTCACTCTCACCTCGACAGGGCCGAAACTCTTCACGGTGAGTCTTCGTCTCGCCGAACTCGACAAACCGTCCATCGTGGCGGAGCGCCTTCCGAAAGTTCTCATCCATCGAAACGTCCCAGGCGAGCACATCCACCGATTTCTCGAAGATCTCGACCGCATCTGGCAGGTGAATTCCCCGCTGAGCGTCTACGGCCCATCTCAGCGCTGGATTGCCACGGCGCAAGGGATGCGCGGGGCCGGCTGGCCCATCGAAGGAACGAAGAGCCGCTGGCGACTCGGCGAACTGTCGGTGCGGTGGGAGTCGATCGCGCCTGTTAGCTAGCGGTGGGCGTCGCACGCAGCCGAGGCAGTTTTGGGATGTCGGCTTCGGCACCCGCCGAAGGCGGCACGATGACCTCCTGGGCCGCAGCGATGTTCCCGTCGGCGGAGCGCACGACGAGATCGGTGCCCGGATCGGTCGATCGCTTGACGACGGCGAGCGCGATTGGGCCCAACTCGTAGTGAAGCGCGACAGAGGTAACCTGTCCGACCTCCGCGTCGCCGGCGAGAACGGTATCGCCATGCTCCGGGAGTACCCCGTCTGAACCGTCGAGATGGAGCAGCACCAGGCGACGTGGCGGATGCCCGAGGTTGTGAACCTTGGCGATTGTCTCCTGCCCGCGGTAGCAGCCTTTGGTTAGGTGTACCGCGGAGCGAAGCCAGTCGAGTTCGTGCGGGATGGTGCGCTGATCCGCCTCCGTCGCGAGTCGCGGTCGCCAGGCCGCGATGCGGAGCGCTTCGAGTGCGAGAGTTCCGGCGACGTGGCCTTCGAGCCCTTCGACAGGCTCAGGGACCGCGACAGGCTCAGGGACCGCGTCGGGCTCAGGGACCGCGTCGGGCTCCCCGATCGCCGCGCGCTGGACGAGAAACTCACTGTACGTCCATCCGGCGGCCGGATGCTCGATAGCGAGAGCGTATTGGTGCCCACCCGGCTGCACCGAAACCCACGGGTCGTGCCATACCAGCGGCATCCCGTTGGGCGCAGCCGGCTCAAGGCGCGGCGTGCCAAGCGTTCCGATCGTTGCGTAGTCGATCGAACGATTTGCGACCTCAACGCGAAGCATGAAGACCATGCGGTTCAGCCAGGCATGCAGGCCTTCAGCTTCCGTTGCTTCGAGCAGCAGCCAGGTCGACACGCCATCGTCCAGCACGCGGATGTCGTACTCGAGTCGCCCACTCGGGTCGAGCAACAGAGTCTCGGCCGACTCCCCCGGCGCGAGCTTCGCGATCGACTGTGAGGTCAAGGAATCCAACCAGGTGAGGCGATCCTCGCCGGTGACCGTCAGCACGGCCCGATCGGACAGGTCGACAATCGCATCACCCTCGGCAAGACGCTTCTGCTCAGCCAGTGGGGTGCCGTAGTGCTCGGGCGGCGAACCGACGGCGCCGGGCAACGACTCAAATACGCTACTCAACTCGCTCGAGCCTCCCTGATGCGTGCGTGCGCAAATCCTGACCGAGCGCCGCAATGTCCCATGCCCACAGCAGCGCACCGTCAACCAGTCCGTAAATGCGGGTCGCCGCAGCGTACTCCTTGGCGGTCGCTGATCGCATCACGGCATCCGTTGCGAGATCTATGCGCGGGCCCTTGACCTGGCCGAGATACAACTCGTGCACGCCGCCCGGATGAAGGAGCGAGACCTCGATGTCGAAACCGCCCGACTCGTTGCGCAGCGTCTCTACGGATTCCGCGGTGACGAACGGGCGTTCCCCCGCTCCCGGCAGCATCGCGGGACCGGGGTCGCCGTCGCCGAGTTTTCGACTCAGCCGCCAGTATCCGGACTCGTGGGCGAGGGGCGTTTGCTCGGGGTCGAGTAGCCAGCTACTCGAGGTGTAGTTCAGATAGGGCAGTCCGTCATGGCTGAACGAGACGCGCTGGCCGAACTCGTGCTCGCGAACATCATTGCCGACCGCGTAGTGCACAACGCCGGAGCCCTCCCAGATGCCCAGGAGCCAGGACAGCGGTCCGATTTCGGCGGGCAGGGACGCATCAAGATCAAACATCTTGTCTCAACCCAAGCAGCTTTAGCGCTGCCCCTTAAAGAGGTTGACCAGCACGGTGAGCGAGACGAAACCGATCGCGATGACGGCCAGCACAAGCAGGCCGACAAAGGTGAGTTCCAGGGCGACGATCATGTAAGAATCCTACGCGCCAACGAGCACAAGCACCGCCGTAGCGACGGCGAGCAGGATCGCCGCACCGCCAATACTGGCGGCCGTCCGCATCACCAGGCCATCTTTGGTCGGGAGCGCAAGCTGGATGATGAAGGTCAAAAGTACCGAAACGACAAGGACGATGGACAGCCACCCGTAGATTCCGGTCGGATGCGACAGGGTTCCGACCAGCACAGCGCCGACAATCGCTACCACCCAAATGGGGACGATGCTTGGCAGAGATGAGGTCACACCACCATGGTATGGCGCTTGTAGACTGTGCAACACGCACTTTGGAGGACCTGTTGGCGCAGCTGTTGATCCTAACCTCTGCGGTCGACACTGAGGTCCTTCCCGCACTTGGCTTGTTGAGCCATCGCGTGCGCCAGATTCCGGCGTCACCGGCATCCCTCATTAATGCGCCAACCTGCGACCTGATTTTCGTCGATGCGCGCGCGGATCTTGCGAGCGCGAAGTCGCTCTGCAAGATTCTTCGGACAACCGGGCTCAATGTTCCGCTCGTGCTTGTGCTGACCGAGGGCGGCCTCACCGCGGTGAGTCCGGACTGGGGAGTCGACGACGTCGTGCTTGAGGCTGCGGGCCCGGCCGAGGTGGATGCTCGCATTCGCCTGGTCATCGGACGTTCGCTCGAAGATACCTCGAGCTCCAAGATCCAGGCCTCCGGTGTCGTCATCGACGAAGCAAGCTACTCGGCGAAGGTGCACGGGCGCCCGCTCGACCTCACGTTCAAGGAGTTCGAGTTGCTGCGATTCTTTGCAACACATCCGTCTCGCGTTTTCACTCGCGAACAGCTGCTGAGCGAGGTCTGGGGATACGACTACTTCGGCGGGACACGCACCGTGGACGTGCACGTGCGGCGCCTGCGAGCCAAGCTCGGCGATCTCGAATCGCTGATCGGAACCGTGCGCAACGTCGGATATCGCTTCAACGTCTACGAAGAAGAGAATGAGCGCCTCTCCGCGATCGGTTCCTGACCGCCGCCCTGAGGCTCTCGAAGAGTGGGTCTCCGAGCTTGCCCGTCGAGCTCGTGAGAGCGATGGCGCTCCCCCGTTTTCCGACCAGGCGCTCGTCGACTATCGACTCGGCAAGCGCGACCTCGTCGCCATCGAACGCGACGCGGCCGCTCTCGTCACCGAGGTCGAAGCCGAGTTTGTAGTGAATCCGGATGCTCGGGGTCGCGGTCTTGGCACTCGTATGCTTGAAGACCTGCTCAGTCGCGGCATCAACGTCTTCTGGGCCCACGGCGACCACCCGGCCGCGCGGGCACTCGCAAGAAAGTACGGTCTACGCGCCGACCGCGAGTTGCTCCATCTCGTGGGACCGGTCCCTGAGTTAGTCGAAGGACGTGCTCCGAGCAACGGCCCTTCGACGAGCTCATGGACCGAAGTATTCGAGGTCGGGCAGGACGAGGACGAATGGGTCGCGCTGAACGCCCGAACGTTCGCGACGCACCCGGAGCAGGGCAAGGTCACGAAGCAGGATCTCGAACAACTCGAAGGCGAAGACTGGTTCAGTGCCGATGACTTTCTTGTTCTCCGTCAGAACGGCCGGATGATCGGGTACTGCTGGCTCAAGGTCGAGGGCTCGCGCGGCGAGTTCTATGTCGTCGGTGTCGACCCGGGCCACCAGGGCGAGCACCTTGGCGCAACCCTCTTCGACGCCGGCCTGGCCCGGCTCGCATCCCGCGGCATCCGCCACGCGCACCTCTACGTCGAAGCCGACAACGCTCCCGCCATCGCCCTGTACCGCTCGCGGGGTTTCAGCCAGGACTCGATCGACATCCAGTACTCCGGCTGATCCCCCACGCATACTCTTTTCAGGAACATCTGTGGCAGAAGTGACGGATGTCGAGCCCGGTCTGTTCACCAGCAACACCCGTCGCACAACTTCCTGAAAAGGGTAAGGAGGGCGGGGGTTAAGCGCGCGTTAACCGGCTCGGATGCCAGTATTGATGGATGGATACGGATGCCTACGTCGGTGACGCGGCTGTTGGGGCCGACTACGACGACGACTACGACGACGAGTCATCGTCTGACGACGACGGGACGCTTCCCGCCGATCGTTATCTCGATCGCGAGATCAGCTGGCTCGCCTTCAACCAGCGAGTTCTCGAGCTGGCCGAAGACGATCAGGTCCCGCTTCTCGAGCGGGTCAACTTCCTCGCCATCGTCGCCAATAACCTCGACGAATTCTTCATGGTTCGTGTCGCCGGGCTCAAGCGCCGTATCGCAACCGGCCTGGCAGTGCCAACCAACGTCGGCCGCAGTCCGGGCGATGTCCTGAACGACATTGGTCGCGCGGCCCACGAGCAGCAGGAACGCCACGCTCGCGTCTTCGCCGAAACCGTGAAGCCCATGCTCGACGACGAGGGCATCCACATCGAGACATGGGCCGATCTCGGCGCGGAGGACCGCGCGCAGATCGACACCACCTTCGCCGGCCAAATCTTCCCCGTTCTCATGCCACTCGCGGTTGACCCCGCGCATCCGTTCCCATACATATCGGGGCTGTCGCTCAATCTGTCCGTTCGCGTGCGCAACCCGAAGTCGCAGCGCACCGAGTTCGCGCGCATCAAGGTCCCACCACTTCTGAGCCGTTTCGTTCCGCTCCCGGACGATGGGTCGGGGCGCGTGCGCTTCATTCCGCTGGAAGATCTCATCGCCAACCATCTCGGCGACCTGTTCCCCGGCATGGAAATTCTCGAACACCACGAGTTTCGTGTCACCCGCAACGAGGACGTCGAGATCGAGGAAGACGAGTCCGAGAACCTGATCCAGGCGCTCGAGAAGGGTCTGCTCCAGCGTCGGTTCGGCCCGCCCATCCGTCTCGAAATCTCGAACGACATGGATGACATGACGCTCGACCTGCTGATGCAGGAACTCGCGATCACCGCCCAGGAGGTCTACCGCCTTCCCGCCCCACTCAACCTGGGCGGCCTCTTCGAGATCGCCAAGCTGGATCGTCCACAACTGAAATATCCGAAGCGCCTTCCCACCACGAGCTCGTCGCTGATGCCGACCGACCCGACCGATGTCCCCGATATTTTCGAGTCGATCCGCCGACAGGACATTCTGCTGCATCATCCGTACGAGTCGTTCGCCACCAGTGTGCAGACCTTCCTTGAGCAGGCGGCAGCCGACCCCAACGTGCTTGCCATCAAGCAGACGCTCTACCGCACGAGCGGCGACAGCCCCATCGTCGAGGCGCTCATCGACGCCGCGGAATCGGGTAAGCAGGTGCTGGCACTCGTCGAGGTGAAGGCGCGCTTTGACGAGACCGCAAACATCAACTGGGCCAAGAAGCTGGAGAAGGCGGGCGTGCACGTCGTCTACGGCCTCGTCGGTCTCAAAACGCACTGCAAGCTCGCTCTCGTCATTCGGCAGGAGAACGACAAGTCGCTCAAGCACTACAGCCACATCGGAACGGGCAACTACAACCCGTCGACCAGCCGGATCTACGAAGACCTCGGACTCCTGACCGACAGCGACACAATCGGCAAGGACCTGACTCGCCTGTTCAACGAGCTATCGGGTTACGCGATTGAGAAGAAGTTCAAGCGCCTGCTGGTCGCGCCGCTGCACATGCGCCTGGCGCTGCTCAAGCGCATCCGCCAGGAAGCCGAGAATGCGCGTGCTGGTCTGCCCTCCGGCATCCGGATCAAGATCAACGCGATCGTCGACGAAGCCATCATCGACGCGCTGTATCGCGCGAGCAATGCGGGAGTGCCGATCGACATCGTGGTTCGCGGCATTTGCTCGCTCAAGGCGGGAGTGCCGGGGCTCAGCGAAAACATCCGAGTGCGCTCGATCCTCGGCCGCTACCTTGAGCACTCGCGCATCTTCAGCTTCGCGAATGGCGGAGATCCGCAGGTCTACATTGGCAGCGCCGACATGATGCACCGTAATCTGGATCGAAGGGTCGAGGCGCTCGTGCGTCTCACCGAGCCGGCACACCTGGCCGAAATCAACCACATCTTTGAGCTCGACATGGCAGACACAACTGCGTCATGGTGGATGGATGAATCCGGTGGATGGCAGCATCATTCACGGGCGGAAGATGGATCTCCGCTAGCGGACAGTCAGGATGTACTCATGCGGGAAATCTCATCACGTCGGCGGATCGGCATGCTTCGATGACGGACGCGCCCGCCGTACTCGCCGCCGGAGCTGTTTGCTGGCGGATTGTCGGCGGCAAGGTTCGGGTGCTGCTGGTGCACCGGACCCAGCACAAGGACATTTCCCTGCCCAAAGGCAAGGTCGATCCCGGCGAGATGCTGCCGCAGACCGCGGTTCGCGAGATCGCCGAGGAGACCGGCCTTTCCGTCGGCCTCGGCGCTCCACTGGGACAGGTGCACTACACAATTCCGAGCGGTCGCAGCAAGGTCGTCTATTACTGGGCGGCCGAGGTGGATGCCCACGCGCTCGAGACTGCACGCTTCCGACCGAACGATGAAATTTCCGCGCTCGAGTGGGTGTCAATCTCAAAAGCGCGGAATCGACTGACCTATCCGCACGATGTCGACATCATCGACACGTTCGCGGAGCGCTGGCGATCGGGCCGCGCGCGCACCTTTGCCCTCATCGTGGTTCGTCACGGCAAAGCCGTTCCGCAGGAGGCATGGGACGGACCGGACTCGACCCGGCCGCTGCTGGTACGCGGAACCGCACAGGCGGCCAGCATCGCCCCTGGTATCGCGGCCTATCGACCGGAGAAGATCTACACGAGCACGGCCACGCGGTGCGTTGCGACAATCGCGCCTCTCGCCGAACTGACCGGCGTCAAGCCCAAACAGGTTGTCGGGATCAGCCAGGTCGCTTTCGAGAGCGACCAGGCGACGATCGGTGAACTGCTGGAGAAGCGGATGAAGTCCAAGGCGACGGTCGTGCTGTGCAGCCACGGCCCGGTCATCCCGGAAATCATTCGCGAGATCGCCGGGCTCACTCGCACTCCCCTGACCACGGAGTTCGCGTCGATGGGTGGTCTCTCGACGGGAGAGTTTTCGGTGCTGCACATTTCGGCTGAGCATCCGAAGTCTGGTGTCGTCGCCCTCGAAACCCACAGCCCTGAACCTGAGTAAACCCGCACAGTTCCTGGGGAGATTCGGCGCCGATACACCTTTGGTTACCGCTAGTTAACCTCCCGTTCACCAGTTCTGCGGACTCTGGTAAGCCACCGCACATACTCTCGGCTGTTGGGTCGGCACCGACCCGCCCCGCATGGTGCCCGGAGTGTTCACGCGCTTTTGGTTTCCTGCAGACAACAACTGAAAGGTACACAGTGAAGCTCAAGAATGTGGCAGCGGTGGGCGCTATCGCCCTCGTCACCGCGATTGCACTCTCGTCCTGCTCCTCGGCTGCTCCTACCCCGAAGCCGACCAAGTCGGCCGCGACGGTAGACCTGAGCACTCTCTCCGGAACGATCACCTCCGGTGGTTCCAGCGCGCAGGCCAACGCCGAAACCGCGTGGTACACCGCGTTCGAGGCAGTTGCGACCGGCGTGACCGTTAACTACGACAAGTCGCAGGGCTCCGGTGGTGGCGTCACCAACTGGACCGGCGGCAGCTATGACTTCGCGGGTACCGACTCACCGCTCAACCCGGCCCAGGTGACCGCCGCTGCGGCAACCTGCGGCGCCGGTGGCGGACTCGACCTCCCGGTCTACCTCTCCGGTGTTGCGATCATCTTCAACCTGCCGGGTGTCACCTCGCTTAACCTCGACTCGAAGACGCTCGCGAACATCTTCTCCAAGAAGATCACCACCTGGAACGACCCGGCTATTGCCGCCGACAACCCCGGTGTGACGCTTCCGTCCGACAAAATCACCCCCGTTGTCCGCGCCGATGGCTCGGGCACGACGGCGAACTTCACCACGTACCTGAGCGAGACGCAGCCGAGCATCTGGACCTACCCGGTCTCGACCGCATGGCCGGTTACCGGTGAGAGCGCCCAGCAGGGTGGTTCGGGAATCGTTTCGACGGTCACCGCTGGCAAGGACACCATCGGATACGCGGACCAGAGCTCGGTCGGAACCGCGACCCAGGCTTCGATCCAGCAGGGCACCTCGGGCTCGACCTACGTGAAGTACTCGGCGGCTGGCGCGACCAAGGCCTTCGCACAGAGCGCGACGACCGCGTCGAACGGCACCACCGGTGACCTCACGCAGAAGATCGATGTCACGAAGATCACCGATGGATACCCGATTCCGCTGCTCTCCTACGCGGTCGTGTGCACGCAGTTCAAGGACGCCACCCAGGCGAAGCTGACCAGCGCCTACCTCGGCTTCATCGACAGCGCGAACGGCCAGGCGATTGCGGCAAAGAACGCTGGCGCGGCTCCGCTGCCCGCATCTATCCTTGCTGATGTGACCAAGAGCCTGAAGCTCGTCAAGTAGTCTCCAAGCTCCATCCACCGTCTGGACTGCCCCGGCAGAATAGCTCAAGAAAGAATGACGTGAGCGAAACCCCCGCGGACGCACAAATCCAGACCAGCAATACCGTGAACCGACCTGGCGCTCCCCTCCGGAGCGCCAAGTCGGGACGCACCAAGGCCCGCCCCGCTGATCGAATCTTCCAGGGCCTCAGCACTGGTGCCGCCTCACTCATCATGGTGATCCTGGCCGGTGTCGCACTCTTCCTGATCGTCAAGTCGGTCCCCGCCATCACGGCGAATTGGTCGACGAATCCCGAGCTGTCGACCGGTGTCACCCAGGGCCACAACTCGTTCTGGGGTTACGTCGCACCGTTGATCTGGGGAACGGTATTCGTCTCCGCGATCGGTCTCATCATCGGCGCACCGATCGCCATCGGAATTGCGCTGTTCATCTCGCACTACGCGCCGCGCAGGATCGCCGGTGTCCTCAGCTACGTCGTCGACCTGCTTGCCGCCGTGCCATCGGTCGTCTTCGGCCTGTGGGGCATCTTCGTCATCCGACCGTTCCTACTGCCACTGACAGCCTGGCTCAACCACAATCTCGGCTGGATCCCGCTTTTCAGCGGCCAGGCGTCCGCAACCGGCTCAACCGTCCTCGCGGGTGGTGTTGTCCTGGCGGTCATGGTAATTCCGATCATTACCGCGATCTCGCGTGAGATCTTCCTGCAGACGCCACGGCTTCACGAAGAAGCCGCACTCGCGATGGGAGCGACCAAGTGGGAGACAATCCGACTCGCGGTCTTCCCATACGCGCGCTCCGGAATGATCAGCGCGATCCTGCTCGGTCTTGGCCGAGCACTCGGTGAGACGATGGCCATCGCGCTCATCGTGTCGCCCTCGCTGATCTTCTCGCTGAAAATTTTGACGGATGGCGAGAACTCGCAGACCGTCGCCGCAAACGCCGCACTGAACTTCCCCGACGCCAATGACCTCCAGCGCGACGCCCTCATCGGCACCGGTCTCATGCTGTTTGTCATCTCGTTCGCGGTGAACCTGATCGCTCGTCTCATCGTTGCCAGGACCGGCCCGGACGCTAAGGGCAGGAAGGCGAAGCGACGCGTCGCGCAATTGCCTCCGTCGGACCCGACGTCTGTTCTGCTCGGTGACATCGAAGGTGCATCACGTTCACCAGAAGGATCCCAACGCGCATGACCGCATCATCCGTCACCCGCTCCTCGGTTCCCCGCGGACCCATAGTCAACTCCCTGAAGACCGGCCAGCTGCCGCGGTTCATCGAGCTCTACACGTTCATCGGCGCACTGGCCGTCAGCGCGGGCATTCTTCTGGCAGTGGGCTTTTCGATCGTCGGCTGGCTCGTTGTGGCGGCAATCGTCTACCTGGTTGCCATCGGCGTGATGTCGTCGCTCGTCGAAAACCGCCGCAAGGCGACGGACCGTGTCGTTCGCGGTCTGGTCACAGTCGCTTTCCTGATCGCGATGGCGCCGCTCGTTTCAACGCTGCTTACCGTTGTCGAGCGGGGCATCGGCGAGATCAACTGGAACTTCATCTCGACCTCGACCGCGCGGGTGTTCAATCCGAAGACACTCGTTGTTTCGGTGAACATCGGCGCCCTGCAGTCGATCATCGGCACGCTCATCATCACCGGTATCGCCGCGCTTATCTCGATTCCGATCGGCATCCTCACGGCCGTCTACCTGGTGGAGTACGCGCGGAAGCCCAATTGGATGTCGCGCACGGTCACCTTCCTCGTTGATGTCATGACGGGCATCCCCTCGATCGTCGCCGGGTTGTTCGCGTTCTCCCTGTTCTCACTCATCGTTGGCCCGAAGGCATTCAGCGGCTTCGCTGCGGCCGTTGCGCTGTCCGTCCTGATGATTCCGATCGTTGTGCGCTCGAGCGAGGAGATGCTGAAACTCGTCTCAATCGATCTGCGCGAGGCCTCGTATGCGCTCGGTGTCTCGAAGTTCGCGACGATCACCAAGATCGTTTTGCCGACCGCCATCGCCGGCCTCGTAACGGGCGTGACGCTCGCCATCGCCCGGGTCATCGGGGAGACGGCGCCGATCTTCATGGCGGCGAGCTTCACGGACAACTTCAACTCGAACGCATTCGCCGGTCCGATGTCGACCCTGGCGGTCCAGGCGTACACGGGCTACAAGTTCCCGAGCACCGACATCCAGGGGTCGATCAATTCGGCATGGGGCGCCGCGCTACTGCTGATCTTCCTGGTCGTCATCCTCAATCTCATTGCACGCCTGGTGGCGAGGTTCTTCTCGCCCAAAGGCCTGCGCTAGTCCCGGCTTACCCACCTAACTAAGGAATTCCAGTTGTCCAAGCGAATCGAAGTCAAGGATCTCAACGTCTACTACGGCGACTTCCTTGCCGTTGAAGACGTCTCGATGACGATCGAGCCTCGAACCGTCACGGCGTTCATCGGACCTTCCGGATGCGGCAAATCGACGTTCCTGCGCACGCTTAACCGCATGCACGAGGTCATCCCGGGTGCACACGTCAAGGGCGAGGTATACATCGACGGCAACGACCTGTATGCGCCCGGGGTCGATCCCGTGCTCGTTCGTCGCCAGGTCGGCATGGTCTTCCAGCGACCGAACCCGTTCCCCACCATGTCGATTCGCGAGAACGTGCTCGCTGGTGTTCGTCTGAACAATCGACGCATCTCCAGGACGGATGCCGACGATCTGGTCGAGAAGTCGCTCCAGGGCGCGAACCTCTGGAACGAGGTCAAGGACCGTCTGCACCTGCCCGGTCAGGGACTGTCCGGTGGCCAGCAGCAGCGTCTGTGCATCGCCCGAGCTATTGCGGTGTCGCCCGAGGTCATCCTGATGGATGAGCCCTGTTCGGCTCTTGACCCGATTTCGACCCTCGCAATCGAAGACCTCATCGAGGAGCTCAAGAGCGAGTACACGATCGTGATTGTCACTCACAACATGCAGCAGGCGAGCCGGGTGTCAGACCGGACGGCGTTCTTCAACATCGCGGGAACGGGCAAGCCGGGCAAACTCATCGAGTTCAACGACACACACAAGATCTTCTCGAACCCATCGGTTCAGGCAACCGAAGACTACGTGTCGGGGAAATTCGGATAGTCCCAGCCCGCTTATGCGGAGGCGATCGCGACGATCGGCTTGGTCGTCGGCGACTTCGATCCGCCTGCCGGCTCGACCGTGACACCGATCGTGTCACCCGCCGTCATCCTGCCGGTCAATACCTGAAGCGTGCTCTTCCCACCGGACTCGAAAAGACCGGCGCCGACGGCCTGGCCCGCGGAGTCGATGTACCACGCCTCGTAGGTCTTGTCGCCCGGCAGCGCCTTCAGGTTCTTGCCAATGAGTGCGGACCTGCCCAGCTTGTTCGACCACACCAGTGTTGCCGTGCCACCCGTTGAGACGGATGCCTCGGCCCGTTGAACGTCCGACGCCGAGCTGATCGCGGCCAGTGCGGTTGCCTGCTGGCTGGTGCTGGAACCCTGCAACGCGACGCTCGCGCCGTAAACTCCACCAAACGCCAGCGCGATGACGGCTGCGGAAGCCGCAACGATCACGCCCGGACGACGGTACCACCGCATCCGTGCCCGGGTCTGCGCGGGAGTCGCCGCTTCCGGTCCGGCGGGAACGGCGTGGAGCACGGTCACCGGTGCGAGTCGCTCGGGTTCATCATCCGGTGCAAGCTGCGGGATGCCGCTCAGCCGGGCCATGATGTTCTGCTTGAGCGCAGGCGGCGGTGTTACCGGCGGTACAGCGAGGCCGAGCAGAACCGCGGTGTCAGTCAACTCGGTCACCTCGTTCCGCAGTTCCTGGGACTCGGCAAGCTGCGCCTCAAACTCTTCGCGTTCGGACGCATCCATCGCATCCAGGACGTAGGAGCCAGAACCAGCGAAGTTCTTGTCACTGTTGTTCACGATGTCACCCCCAGTTCATCCCTCAATCGAATCATTCCGTCGCGCAGGCGCGTTTTCACCGTTCCGATGGGCACCTTGAGCATCTCCGCCACCTCGCTGTGGCTGTAGCCGCCGTAGTACGCCAGGGTCACTGCCTGGCGCTGTAACTCAGTCAATCGTTGCAACGCCTGCCCTACCCTTTCATGCTCGACTCGAATCTCTACCGATTCTGAGACCGAGTCATACTCGGTCTCCAGGTCTCGTAAACCAATTTTCTGATCGCGATCCCGCGTCGACTGCGACGAGCGGATGCGATCCACCGCACGACGGTGGCTCATGGTCAGGATCCATGTCGCGGCGCTCCCCTTTGTCTGGTCATACCGCTTCGCGTTCTGCCACACTTCGAGGAAGATTTCCTGCGTTACCTCTTCGGATTGGGCGGCATCCTTGAGCAGGCGGCGCACCAGACCGAACACCCTGTTCGAAAACTGGTCGTACAACTCCCCGAAGGCGCGCTCATCGCCCTCCGCGGTGCGGCCGAGGAGGTCGCCCAGACTGGCCGGGAGCACGTCACCCGGGTCGCTGTCCTTCGGAAGATCCGTGGTCACAAGCTCCAGCATGTCAGTACAATCCACTTCGTGCGCGAGCCTTGACACGCGGCTATTTCAGGGCCGCCGACTCACGTCACGTTGTCGGCTCGGTCATGATTCGGTGCGGAGCCCTGTGTGGATTGGTCTGTGTGGACTGGTCCGGGCCGCAGAACGCCTCTCGGCGCAAGGCCGCTCGAAGCGGCTATTAGTGGAGCCCGGGGTTACTGCGGCCCGGACTTACAAGTTTACTAGAGTTGACCACGATGACTCTGGCTGCCGACGACGAGGGAGCGGGGGCTCAGGAGGGCGACCCTCAACGCCCGCACAAGGCGGTCCTGTTTGCGCGGGACATCATCATCATCCTGCTCGCGGCGCTCGTGATCTCGTTCCTGCTGAAGACGTTCGTGATCCGCTCGTTTTACATTCCGAGCGGCTCGATGCAAAACACTCTCCAGATCGATGATCGCATCGTTGTCAGCCTGCTCACACCGAACCTCGTCCCAGTCCAGCGCGGCGACGTCGTCGTATTCAGTGACCCGCACGACTGGCTCAAGGGACAGGAACCTGTCCTGCCACCCAGCACGCCGCTGATGGATGCGTTGGCCTTCCTCGGACTCGTGGCACCGAACGACAACAGCCATCTGATCAAACGAGTCATTGGGCTCCCCGGCGACACGGTCGCCTGCTGTACCGCGCAGGGACACCTGACGGTCAACGGTGTTGCGATCACCGAGCCGTACATCCTCCTGCAACCGGGGAACACTGCTGCATCCCCCAACAAGTTCAGCGTCACCGTGCCCACGGGGAATGTCTGGGTGCTTGGCGACAATCGCGACGATTCAGAGGACTCGGAGTGGCACTACACACAAAAGGATCACTCGCCCTTCGTCCCGATCAAGGATGTCACCGGCAGGGCAATGGTGATCAACTGGCCGATCAGCCACTGGTCGTTCCTCGATAACTTCTCGAGCGTGTTCGCGAGAGTGCCTAACGCGCCGAAGAGCTGATCCAACCCACTGTCAGTCCAGTTGATCGGAGCGGGAGAGCCTCGCACAGGCCGTGAGTTCCTGGGCGGTGGTCGCGAACCGATCGGCGCGGGCGGTGAGCTCGGAGGCTCGTTCGGGACTCGTCAAGTCCGAGTCGTCCGCGATGCTGGTGGCTCCCGACGCACACACCCGGCAGAATGCCGCCGCCCGATCGAGCGCCACCCCAAAGTCGCCGGTGAACAGGCCGCGCAGGATCTCGTCGGCAAGTTCGGTGATCTCATCCGGTCCGGTCGGCATTGGCGCGCCGGCGATGACCGTGTCAATCGTCTGGAGGGTTTCGCTGCCCCGCTGGAACAGGAGGCTCGTTCCCTGCGGATCCTGTCGGATGAGCAGCCGAAGCAGGTAGATCCGCCACAGCGCGCCCGGAAGACTCGTCGGGCTCGAGCGCGCCCAGAGCTCGGCGATCGCATCGATGCCGTGCTCATCCGTGTACGCGACCAGACGCTGCAGGACTTCGGGATCGTCGTTCTCGCGGGCCCGGCGAACCAGTGCGTGTGCCGTGTCGTGGGCCATCCGCCAGATCTGGGCGGGATCTTCCCCACCCTCGTAGGTGTCGAACTTGTCGCCGGAGTACTGCGTCGGCTTGTGAAAATCGTCGGCCATCGCCGACAAGCCTAGCTAGCCGAACGTGAACGAGTAGGCGGTAAGCCCCTTGCTCATGGTGATGGTCACGGTCGAGTCGCGGTATCCGCCGGGAGCCAGCACATCCCGGATGTTGGGCACGCCGGAGATCGGGATCGTCCTTGTGCCCTGCGAATCGGTAACCGTGAGAGTTCCCGATCCGCCCACGTTTAAGTACACGTGGGAGGCCTCGTAGTGCAGCTTGATCGATGCGGGACCGTTCTTTGCCGTAATCGTCTGGGCGGCGACCGCAAACTGCCCCTTGAAGGCGTAGTCGTTTAGTCCGAGCGACCCGGACGGGAACGTGTACGAGCCCGTGCCCGACTGGTAACCCTGCGGACTTTCGAAGCTCGACGCGGGTGCGCGATCGGAGCCGAGGTACGTCTCCGGCGTCAACGACTTGGTCGGCGTGGTGTCCGGGACGTCCGTCGCCTTGGGCAAACTCACGGTCGGGTTCGCCGTCGTCAGTAGCGAACGGATGAGCTTTTCGGTCGTCGAGTAGTCACCTTCGCCGAACGAGATGTGCCTCACGTTGCCCTTGGCATCGATCAGATACTCCGCCGGCCAATACTCGTTGCCGTATGCGGTCCAGGTGTCAAAGTTATTGTCGAGACCGATCGGGTACTTAATGTCCTGCTGCTTCGCACTTGCCTTCACATTGGCTTCGACGTGCTCGAACGCGTACTCGGGAGCGTGAAGACCGACCACGACGAATCCGTCTTTTTGGTACGACTTGTACCAGGCGTTCAGGTGTGGAGTCGAACGCTGGCAGTTGATGCAAGAGTACGCCCAGAAGTCGACGAGCACGACCTTGCCGCGCAGGCTTTTCAGTGTGACCGGCTTGTTGTCGGCGGTGTTGAACCACGCGGTGATTCCGGTAAACGCAGGAGCTGGACCGCAGCTGACCAGACCCTTCGACTCCGCGGTGCACGCCGTGCTGCTGGATGGCGTCGAACTGCCGGAATCCGAGTTCGTCTTCTCCTTGCCGAAACCCACGGTGCCGCCAACACCGGCCGTGGCCGCCTGGAGATTCTGTGTGTAGTCCGGGATGAGCGTGAGCAGGAACTGTGGAACATTGAACACGGGAACGACCGCAATGGCGAGAACCAGCATGACGACGCCGGCGGTGATGCGGATGCCGCGCTGGTGCCGACGGAACGCGGAGACCCGCTCGGCCAGGCGTCGACCCGCGAGAGCGAAGATAAGCAGCGGGATGGCCACGCCAATTGCGAATGCGGCGGTCTCGATCAGCGTGTTCGTGCTGATCGAGTTCTTTGCTCCCGCGATCGCGATCACAGCGAGCACGGGGCCCGCGCACGGGACGAACACCGCGCCGAGCGTGATCCCGAGAAGTAGCCCGCCCTTATCGTTGGTCGCTTCACGCTGCGGAATCCAGGAGAACGGCTTCTCGAGGATGTGCTGGAATCGCGGCACGATCATCCCGACCCCAAGGAGAACCAGCGCGACGACGCCGATCCAGATGATCGTGGACTGCGGCAGGTGCAGGAGGCTGAGCAGCCACGACCCGGCAAGAGTGAAGAAGCTGAAGCTGAGGACGAGACCCAGGATGACCAGATACGGGCGGCGCCCGCCGAACGCGCTGCGTGAGTCCTGATAGTCACGGGCGGCCTGCGTTCCGCCGGTGAAGAAGATTACGGGCAGCACCGGGATGATGCACGGGGAAATTCCGGTGAGGAGTCCGCCAATGAACCCGACGAGAATTAGTCCCATCGACGGTCTCCTTCAGTCCTGCTGGTGCTCAGCAGTGTCAACGATAGGCGCTAGATTTATCTGCGCGGGCCTCTAGCTCAGTTGGTAGAGCATCGGACTTTTAATCCGTTGGTCGCGGGTTCGAGCCCCGCGGGGCCCACCGTTCGTTTGCAACACTCGCAGTCTTCGGCTGAGAAATCGCTGTGACGTCGCGGTGGGTTCGCCGCGACCGGTTCGACGGCGGCTCATGCACGGGCCGCTCCTAGGCTGGCGATATGAACATTCTCGAACCCACGCGCATCCGTGAGGAACTGGCCCAGGTGTCGGATCATTGGACACCGCGCGTCGTAGGTCGGGTTAACGACCAATACGTCAAGGTCGCCAAACTCCTCGGCGAGTTGGTCTGGCACGCCCACGACAACGAGGACGAGATGTTTCTCGTTGTCTATGGAAACCTCCGCATTCAACTCGAGGACGACCGAGAAGTCGCGCTAGCCGCGGGTGAGTTCTTCATCGTTCCCAAGGGCGTGCGGCACAACCCGGTCGCGGCCAAGGAGGTCGGAATCGTTCTGATCGAGACAGTCACGACCGCACACACGGGCGACGTGGTCGTTGACCGAACGGTACCGATCGAGCGGCAGCTGCGCTCGCGATAGAGCGGCGAATCGCCCTAACGGCCGTTAGGCGACGCCCGACCGATCGTCGCGTCCGACCCAGGTACGACGACGAGTATGACGGCTCGCGCTGGAGTCTCGCACCGCCTGACTAAGTCGCGCGGTCGCTCGTCTGCTGGGAACGACCCTCGCAGCAAAGGTTTCGCCGCTGAATCGCTCCGCATCGGCGAAGGCCTCAAGAGCGGTATCGAACGAACCGACGTAGCCCCACCGCAGCGGATCTGACATCCACACGATTTCAAAGCGATCGACCTTCTGACGCTCGATGAACCCGAGAAGCCTGCCAGTAGCGGATGCCTCGGAAACGCGCCACTCCGCCCGTCCGAGGCGCACGACTTCGAGGGACGCGTACTGGGTGCGCTGAACTGCTTTCACGGTGGCCTTCGAACGATGCTGGGGTGCTTCATCGGTAGTTCGTCACGGTCACTGCCTCGGTTGGCCTCCGATTGTCACAATTTGGTCGCAGAATCGCACCCTAGAATCGGCCCATGAAGTCCCGCCGCGCCGCTCGAATCTCGGCGCTATCCGCTGCCGTTGTCCTTCTCGTTCTCGGTGCACCGCTCGCAGCAAGCGCGCACGTCAAGATCGCCCCGAACACCGCAGCGGCCGGCGATGACATCGAGGTCACGTTCCGCGTGCCCAACGAGGAAGAGAAGGCGGGCACCGTCAGGGTAGAGATCGACCTACCGACAAAGACGCCATTTGCCGACGCCGAGTACCAGCCCGTCACCGGATGGTCGGCCAGAATCGTCGAAGCGAAATTGCCGAAGCCGATCCGCAACGACGGGGTCGAGGTGACGCAGGCGCCGGTCAAGATCATCTACACCGCGAAGCCCGGGGTCGAGATCAAGGCGGGGCAGTTCCAGGAGTTCCCGGTCGCGCTGGATCTGACGCCGGATACCGGAAGCGTCGAGTTTCCGACCATCCAGACATACTCAAACGGCGATGTCGTGAAGTGGAACGAACCGACCCCCGCGGACGGCGACGAACCAGACAATCCAGCGCCGACCCTGTATATCAACGATCCTCCTCCGACCGACACGGAGTCCGGCGTGACGATCGCGGCGACCAATGATGCCGCATCCACGGCCTCGACTGCGCTTATCCTCGGAACGGCCGGGCTGGCGCTCGGCGTCATCGCGCTGGTGTTCGGGATCTTCGCGTTCGTACGCTCGCGGCGGGCATGACGCCCATTCGCCTTCGTCCGTTTGCACCGCGAGACGCGACCGCCCTCACCGACTTCCTTCATCGCGCATACGCCGAACTCGGCGCGGAAGGGCTGAACTTCACCGCGGTCGACCAGACCGAGGCCACGACACTGCACCGTGCATCCGCAGGCCTCTGCCTCCTCGCGGAAGACAAGGGCGGGTTGATCGGAACGGCAACCATCGCGCTCCCGCCATCGGCAACGATGCGGAGGATGTTTCCGGCGGCCGATCGGCCCGATATGGCCTGGCTCGGCCAACTGGGCGTCGACCCGCACAGGCGAGGCGAGGGTGTTGCGTCCGCGCTGTGGGCGGAGGGGCTCGCCTGGGCTGTCGGCCAGGGCGCGACGTCAATCGGCGTCGATACGGCAATTCCGGCGACGAACCTGCGCTCGATCTACCGGCGCTGGGGATTCATACCCGCGGGTGAGGTGCACTGGGAGGGCAAGACCTATGACAGCGCCGTGCTCCTGCGGTCGCTGCCCTAAGGGTCGTCGAGGTCGCGGTCGCGGTCGGCGACCATCGAATCCAGCAGAGCTATCAGCGCGTGAGCGTACGCATCCTCGGGGCGCTGCGCCACAAATTCGATGAGCGCGCCGTCGATCTCGGCGGTCACCAGAAAACCGTCAGGGGATGTGGTGAGCCCGTGAAACGCGATGCCGAGCGCGTCGCGCAGCTGGGTCTCGCTCGGCAGCCAAAGGGCCTCGTCGATCGAAACGGAATCCAGCGCCCACTCGGTGGTGCCATTGAAACCCAGCTCAGTACCGGTGACGAGGTCGTGTGCTTCCACGGTCATGTCGCTCAGATAGAACACGTCCGCGTCCGCCTCGACGTGATCGATGCGGAACGCATCGCCCACGGCCGGACGCCAGACGAGACCGGAATCCTGGAGTGCTCGGGCGAGTTCGGTGGCGATCACGGTCTCGATACGACCTTCGGCCAACTCGACCTCCGGGACATTGCCGGGCTACCGTGCATCCGGAACGGTATAGCGAATCCCCCAGCTCGCCTGCCAGGTCTCGCCGGGATTCAACCAGCGCAGCGACTGGCCAGAGTTGAACGCATTCGCGGGTGCGGTCATCGGCTCCATGGCAACCGCGGTCGTGTTGCTCGTTCCGCGCGGGAATTCCCTCGTGATGAAGATCTGCAGGAACGGGAAGTTCTCGTCCTGCCAGAGCGACACCGCCCGACCATCCGGTGCGGTCAGTGTCGCCGTAACCTGATCAACCGGTTGCACGTCACCGAAGGCATCATCCAGCGTCAGTTCGGAGATCTTGCGGCCGCCGCGCAGGTCGTAGTCGCCATCGACCGGGACCTCGGCGGCCGGGTTGAGGCGCGCGTCGACGGGGAAACGCGAGCCGGCGTGAACGGTGACGGTGAGGTCCTCGGTCGGAATGTCGCCGATCGAGAAGAAGGGATGCGCGCCAATCGCAACCGGCGCCGGCTGATCGGTGCCGTTGGTGATGCGGTGCGTTACGGTCATGCCGTCGTCGGTGAGCGTGTGTCGAACTGACGTCTCGAGGAGAAAGGGATAGCCGTGCTGCGGGAATATCGTGGCGGCCAAAGTGACAGAGTCGTCGGCTTGCTCGATTTCGCGATACGCCGTGTTTCGCAGCAGACCGTGGATCGCATTGTGCTTGTCCGGCTCCGTCAGATCGAGTTGTTGCGGTGCGCCGTCCAGCGTCCACGCACCGTCTTCGACCCGATTCGGCCATGGCATCAGCACGATGCCGCAGGCAAACGGCGGAGTTGAAAACTCGCCGTACGGTTCGGTGAGCTCGACGCCGCCAATCCGGAGTTCCCGAATGGATGCCGCGACCTCGGTTATCGTCGCTTCGGCGAGACCCAGCGGGGTCGAACGGCTCAGTCTGAACTGCTTTCCGGTTGGCGCTCGCATTTGACCAGCCTAGCTATTTCGCGATGCCGCCCTTCGACAAGCTCAGGGACCGGAACTGGCAACTAGTGGTGGTGCTGGCGCTTGCGATGCTCCACCGGTAGCGGCGCGGCGAGCGCCTCGAGGAACGCGACCTCGGCCGCGATGTCGTCAAGCAGACTGCCCGCGAGGTCACGGGAGAGACCGTTGCGAACCACGATCCGCTGCACCGTAACCGTCGCCAGGTCATCCGGCATCGGGTATGCGGGAACCAGCCAGCCGCGCATCCGTAGCCGGTCGGAGAGGTCGTAGAGCGTCCAGTGACCCTTGTGCTTGTCCTTGAGCTTCCAGGCGAACACCGGGATGTCCGAGCCGTCACTGCAGAGTTCGAACGGATCCATGGCCGCGATGCCCGCGGAGAGGAACTTCGCGACATCCCTCGAAGCGCCCTGCACCGAGCGGTAGCCCTCGAAGCCGAGACGCAGGAACAGGTAGTACTGCAGCAGCACCTGCGCACCGGGGCGGGAGAAGTTGAGCGCGAAAGTCGGCATGTCCCCGCCGAGATAGCTCACTCGGAAGATCAGGTCCTCCGGGAGCAGGTCTTCTGTGCGCCAGACGATCCAGCCGAGACCGGGATAGACCAACCCGTACTTATGGCCAGACGTGTTGATCGAGTGCACTCGCGGCAGCCGGAAGTCCCAGACCAGGTCTGGCTGCAGGAACGGGGCGATCATCGCGCCGGATGCGCCATCCACGTGGATGGGGATGTCGAACCCGGTCTTCTCCTGCAGCGCATCCAGCGCTGCCGCGATCTCCTCGACCGGCTCGTAGACCCCCGTGTATGTAACGCCCATGATGGCGACGACGCCTATGGTGTTCTCATCCACGTACTTCTCGAGTTGCGAGCCATCCAGCATCGGATGCTCGTCGGACACCGGCACGTACCGCGGCTCCACCTCGAAGTAGTTGCAGAACTTCTCCCAGCAGACCTGCACGGCCGAGCTCATGACGAGGTTCGGCTTCGCGACACCTTTGCCCGCTGCCTTGCGCGCGTTCTGCCAGCGACGTTTGAGAGCGAGTCCGCCGAGCATGCACGCTTCGGACGATCCGATCGTGGAGGTTCCGATGCTCTTCTCCGAATCTGGCGAGCCCCACAGGTGTGCGAGCATCCGCCAGCAGCGCGTCTCGATCGCTGCGGTCTGCGGATACTCGTCCTTGTCGATCATGTTCTTGTCTGCCGCCTCGGCGTACAGGCGGATCGACTGGTCGTCCATCCAGGTTCCGACGAAGGTCGCGAGGTTGAGGCGAGCGTTGCCGTCGAGCATGGATTCGTCATGGACGATCTGGTAGGCGGTCTCGGGTGCGCTCGGACGCTGCGGCATCACGAATCGCGGTAGTTCCGTCGATTCACCTGGACGCGAAAACAACGGGTTGAGATCGATGGGCTCGGCGCTCTCGCGCTTGGACTTGCCGTGGGCGGTCGTCATAGCAGAAACCTATTCGTGCGCGAACCTCGACGGTATAGGTACTAACTCCCTAAGAGTCCGTGAGAGGTCCCAATCGACCCTAAAACGAGCGATTTATGGGTCGATTGGGACCTCTCACGGACTCTGGCGCTCTGCGGCCAGAACGACGTTCTGGATCAGCATTGCTCGAGTCATCGGACCGACACCGCCGGGATTCGGGGAGAGGTAGCCGGCAACCTCGGCGACAGCGGGATCGACATCACCCGCGAGCTTGGCCTTGCCGCTCTCGGTCATGCCGATCCGGGTCACGCCGACGTCGAGCACGGCAGCTCCGGGCTTGATCCAGTCGGGCTTCACCAGATGCGGCACGCCAACCGCCGCGACCACGATGTCAGCCCGGCGAACTTCCGCGGCGAGGTCATCGGTTCGCGAGTGCGTGAGCGTGACCGTCGCATCGATTCCCTTGCGCGTGAGCAGGAGCCCGAGCGGGCGTCCCACGGTCAGACCGCGACCGATGACGACCACGTGCCGCCCCTCAAACTGGATGCCGTAGCGCCGCGCCAGCTCAACCACGCCCGCTGGCGTGCAGGGCAGCGGTGAGGTCATGATGCCGTCCACGCCGAGAACGAGACGCCCCAGGTTGGTCGGATGCAGGCCATCCGCATCCTTTGCCGGGTCGACCAGCTCCAGCATCGCGTGCTCATCGATTCCGCCCGGTAGCGGCAGCTGGACGATGAAGCCGGTAACCCGCGGATCCGCATTGAGATCTGCGATGGCGGCGCGGACATCCGCCTCGCTCGCGGTGCCCGGGAGGTCGACTCGTACCGACTCCATCCCGACCTCGAGCGAGTCGCGATGCTTGCCGCCGATGTAGCTGAGCGATCCTGGATCGTCGCCGACGAGCAGTGTCGCGAGGCCCGGCGTAACGCCGCGCGCCCTCAGAACAGCGATGCGCTCGCGCAGTTCATCCTTGATGGCGGCTGCGGTAGCGACCCCGTCGAGCTTGACTGCCGTCATAGAAGTCTCCTGAATATCTCGTGAGGGGCGGCAAAAGGCCCTAAAACCGTCGCGGTTAGGGCCTTTTGCCGCCCCTCACCGAATGGAAATTGGATCAGTCGAGGCCTTCGTAGAGAGGGAACGCCTCGGTGAGCTTGCTGACGCGCTCCTTGAGGGCGAGCACGTCGGGCTCCGGCTTCAGCGCCGTTGCGATGATGTCGGCCACCTCCGCGAACTCCGCGTCGTCGAATCCGCGCGTCGCAAGGGCGGGCGTCCCGATCCGGATGCCCGACGGAGTCATCGGCGGCCGCGGGTCGAACGGCACCGCGTTGCGGTTCACCGTGATTCCGGCCGAGTGCAGGATGTCTTCGGCGTTCTGCCCGTGGATTTCGGAGTTTCGCAGGTCGACCAGGACGAGGTGGACATCCGTGCCGCCCGTCAGCACGTCAACGCCTGCCGCCTTAGTGTCCTCCTGCGCGAGGCGATCGGCCAGGATCCTTGCGCCGCGGAGCGTGCGCTCCTGGCGATCCTTGAATTCGGGCTCACCCGCCAGCTTGAACGCGGTCGCTTTCGCGGCGATGACGTGCATGAGCGGTCCGCCCTGCTGACCCGGGAACACGTTCGAGTTGATCTTCTTCTGCAGCTCGAGATCGTTGGTCAGGATGAAGCCGGAGCGGGGACCGCCGATGGTCTTGTGCACCGTTGACGACGTTACGTGCGCGTACGGAACCGGCGACGGATGCAGTCCAGCCGCGACGAGGCCCGCAAAGTGAGCCATGTCCACCCAGAGCAGCGCCCCCACCTCGTCCGCGATGGCACGGAAAGCCTCGAAGTCGAGTTGGCGCGGATACGCGGACCAGCCGGCGATGAGCACCTGCGGCTTGACCTCCAGCGCCTTTTCGCGCACGACATCCATGTCGACCCGGAAGCTCTCCGGGTCAACCCCGTAAGCGTGAGCCTCGTAGAGCTTGCCGGAAAAGTTGAGCCGCATGCCGTGGGTGAGGTGACCGCCGTGCGCGAGCTCGAGCCCGAGGATCCTGTCCCCCGGGTTTGCGATCGCTGCAAGGACCGCGGCGTTGGCGGATGCCCCGGAATGCGGCTGGACGTTCGCATACGCTGCGCCGAACAGGCTCTTCGCTCGATCGATCGCGAGCTGCTCCGCAACATCCACGAATTCGCAGCCGCCGTAGTAACGACGACCCGGGTAGCCCTCGGCGTACTTGTTCGTGAGTACCGAACCCTGTGACTCGAGCACAGCGCGCGGCACGAAGTTCTCGCTCGCGATCATCTCGAGCGTTCCGCGCTGGCGACCGAGTTCGTTCGCCAGAACGGCAGCGATCTCGGGGTCAACCACAGACAGTGGCGCGTTAAAGGACGAAGAAGAGGTAGACGGGGACACTGGCGCTCCTTAGGTGACATGGCCGCGGTCTCGGTGTTCGAGACCAATCTAGTGGTGGCAGCCCAGGCGTACGGCGGCCAGCCGTGTCAGTCGCTCCCTGATGGTTGTCCATCCAGCGCCAGTTGCGACGACTTCAGGATATCAACCTTGCTAGCCGAGAAACGCGAGAACTTCATCGAGCGTCGGTGCCGTCGCCGGGCCGAATCGGCTGACGGCGATCGCCGCCGCGGCATTGGCCCGCCTGGCAGCGTCGGCCGGCGGGAGGCCCGCGGCGAGCGCTGCGGCAAACGCGCCGACGTGCGCGTCGCCCGCGCCGTTTGTGTCCACGGCGTCGACGGGGAATCCCGGAACCTCGACAACGATCCCACCGTGCGCCACCGTGCATCCACGCTGGCCAAGGCGCGTCACGATACCGGGACCCCGCCCCGGTAGATCGAGCGCCGCCAATTCGTCATCGCGAATCAGAAACTCCGCCTCGCGCTCGTTGCAGCTGATCCAGTTGGCCCGACGGAATACCCGAAGCCAACGGTCTCGCCCAATGTCCGCGATCAACGGTCCCGGGTCGACGATGACGGTGACGTCCTCGCTGACGCTCTCCAGCCAGGGTGCCAGAACGGCACCGTTCGTCACGTCGAGCAGGCTGTAGCCGGAGACGTGCAGAAGGTCGCCGGGCTCCAACGTGACCGACTCCAACTGCGAGGCAGACAGCTGCGCCTCCGCACCGAACGCCGTGACAAAGGTCCGCTCGCCTCCATCATCGACGAGCGCAATGTCGTAGCCGCTGTCCATACCGGGTGCCGCGGCCAACAGAGCCTCGATACCGTGTTCGCGTAGCCCATCGCGAATCAGATCGCCGAAGTACCCGGTGCCGTGCCCGCCCGCATAGGCCGCCCGCAGCCCCTGTCGTGAGGCCGCGACCATCGCGTTGTACGCCCCGCCGGGCGACATCCCCGATGCGCTGCCCAGTACATCGCCCCCGCGCTCCGGCAACTCGGGCAACCGGGTCAGGATGTCCACAAGCACATTACCGACGGAAACGAATCTCATCGCAGCGCCAGGAGTTGATCGGCTACCGATTCGAGATCGAGCGAGTTCACCTCGACAACGGTTCGCCTCCCGGCCGCGGGGAACGCGTCAACCCCGTACAGCGAACCGCCCATCGCGCCGGCCATCGCCGCGATGGTGTCGCTGTCACCGCCAAGCGACGCCGCGGCAAGGCATGCGGCCCATGGGTCGCCCGGGTACAGGCTGAGGATGCCGAATGCGGCTGCGACTGACTCCTGGCTGGCGAGACTCGTGCCGACCACCTCGTAGATCCGGGTCAGGCTGGCTCCGAGGTCGCCCGGGTCGGCGACCTCGATCGCCAGGCGAATGCGCGCCCCGATGTCGGCGGCAGCGACCCAATACCCGCGCCCGGCACCCACGCGAGCAGCCTCGATCGCGAGCTCAACCGCCTCCGTCGCGGTAGCCCCGTCGATTCCCGCGCTCACCACGGCCGCGATCGCTGACGCCCCCGCAATCGCGACGCCGGTATTGTGACTGACCCTGCTGGCCTCTTCGACGCGATCAACGAGCTCGCGGATATCCGTCGACGGCACGACGATGCCGACGGGAGCGACGCGCATTGCGGCCCCGTTCGTCGTTCCGTAGCGGCCCGACTCCTCGACCGACTCTCCCTCGAGGACGGCTTCGACGGCGCGCTTGGTCGAAGGACCGAGCAGATCGAGCGAGCCGCGCGCACGCATCCCGTTCTCCCAGCGCACCAGCTCGCCGGCGAATCGGCGACCGTCAACGTGCCCCCTGCCTTCGACGAGAAGGCGGGCAACCAGGAGCGCCTGCTCGGTGTCATCCGTGATGGATGCCGCGGCCATACCTGCCGCAAGCGGATGATCGTCGTCCGCGGGTTCGAAGGTGTTCAGAGTTCCGTAGCGCTGCGCGATCGCCGAACGCGACATCATCTGGGTCGGCATCCCGAGTGCGTCTCCGGTGGCAAGCCCGTAGAGCGCGCCGAGCGCCGAGTCGCGACCGCTCATGCGAGCTCCGACGAGGAGGGGCCCGCCTGGGCGAACTGGAAGTGCAGGCTGAAGTGCGTCGGATCGAGCAGGCTCTCAACGTTCTCGACGAGAGCACCAGACGCATCCCGGGTCACACATCTCGACCAGAGGAACGAGTCGCCCTCGCTTCGACCGAGGACGGAAGCATCCTCCGCGTTCAGGCGTCGGATTTCGACCCACTGCTCGCCCTGTGCCGCGATGAGCCCGGCATCCCGAAGCAGTTCGGTTAGCGATCCGCCCGCTCCGCCGGCCTCGACCGCCGACCGGATTGCGGGCAGCGCCGGGATGCGGGATCTCTCGTAGGAGATGCCGACGCCGGCGGTGGAACGAAGGCGATCGATGACGACAAACCGATCGCTGGTCTGACCGAGGCTGTCCGCAAGCGCAGCGTCGCTGATCTCGTCAAGTCGAAGCACATCGACACGCGTTCGCACGCCCTGCTCCTGCAGCGCACGAGCCCAGCCGAGCTCGATATCGAGGGGGTTGCCGTCGTAGGTGACGAACGATCCCTTGCCGGATCTCGTCGCGATGAGCCCGGCCTGACCGAGCTCGACGAGCGCCGCCCGAACGGTATTCCGGCTCACCGAGAACCGCTCGGCGAGTGCCGTCTCACCCGGCAGTCGCCGACCCCGCGGCATGCTGCCGCGGCGAATCTCGTCCTCAAGGACGCGCGCGATGCGTTCGTGCTTGAGCGGCGGGACGGATGCTGCCACGATCACTCCCCCGACTTCAGCACGGAGGCGGAGTCCACGATCTCGATGAGCGGCGCATACAGCGCCATTGCATCGAGCGCGCGCTGGTGGTCGGCGTCGCTGAGTCCGGCGCAGGCATCCCCGACGACACGAACATGGATGCCGGCATCCGCAGCGGCGAGCGCCGTGGAGAGCACGCAACAGTCGGTCGAAACGCCCACCAGGACCAGCTCGGTGCTCTCACCGATCGCTGCGCCAAGTTCGGGACCCCACTTGCCGAATGTCGTTTCGGAAACCACCTGCCTGCGCTTGGCATCCATCCCCGGCGTCAAGTCGTAGAGCGGATCATCGGCCGGCACCAGCGCGAACGGCCACAGTTCGTAGTACGGGATCCATGCGCCGACCGGATGTTCCGGTGCGAAGAATCGGGTGAAGACAACGCGGTCATCGAATGCTGCCACTAACGCGGCGACGGTTGGCTCGATGAGCGGGTATCCGGGGGTAAACCACTGGCTCGTCGGGTCTCCGAACACCACCTGCATGTCGATCACCACGAGCACCGGATCACCCCCGGATAGCGTCATCTACCTGGCTGCCTTAGTCGTCGCCGCGATGGGCAGCGCCTCCTGTCGACGGACGGCGGAACGTCCGAAGATCAGGGTGCCAGCGAAACCGATGACCAGAGCGATTAGCACGCCGAGGTTCGCGCCACCCCAGTCTGCACGGAAGGCGTTGCTCGCCGACGCCGGACCGAACAGGTAGCCCTGCCAGCCCAACCACGACGCGTAGGTGTTCGTGACGAAGCCCCAGCCGACTACGGTGCCAATAACGAACAGGATGATCGCACTCGCGCGCCATCCGCCGTAGCGTCCCGATGACTTGTAGAGGTCGACGTCGCTGTAGTCCTTCTTGCGAAGCAGCAGGTCGGCGATGAAGATGCCAGCCCACGCCGAGATCGGAACACCGAGCGTGATCAGGAAGCCCTCGAACGGGAAGAAGAAATTCGAGGCAATGAACACCACGTAGATCGAACCGAGGATCATGATCACGCCGTCGATACCTGCCGCAGCGAAACGCGGGATGCGAAGACCGGCGGTGAGCAGGGCCAGACCCGACGAGTAGATGTCGAGCACCGCGCCGCCGATCAGGCCGAGTATCGCGACGATGATGAATGGGATCAGGAACCACACCGGCAGGATCGACGCCAGTGCGCCGATCGGGTCGTTGTTGATCGCCTTCGTGAGGCTCTCCGATGAGCCCGCCAGGAGCAGGCCGAAGAAGAACAGGATCACGGGAGCGACCGCGGAGCCGAAGGTCGTCCAACCAACAACGCCGCCCGTCTTGGTTGAGCGCGGGAGGTAGCGCGAGTAGTCGGCAGCAGCGTTCACCCAGCCGAGGCCAAAGCCCGTCATCATGAACACCAGGCCGCCGATGACCGCCTGCGGCGAGCCATCCTTGATCGCCAGCACGGTCGCCCAGTTAATGTGACCGAGCACGAGAATGAAGAAGACGATCGTCAGAATCCCAGTGATGACAGTGATCCAGGTCTGGATGCGCATGATCGCGTTGAAGCCGTAGACGCCGCCCAGGATGATGAGCGCTGCGACAACGATAAGCGCGATGACCTTGGTCGGGGTGCCGCTTGGCCAGCCGAGGTCACCGAACACTGTCGCTGTCGCGAGAACCGCGAGCGAGGTGAGCACGGTCTCCCATCCGACCGTCAGCACCCAGGACAGGATCGACGGAATTCGGTTGCCGTTGATGCCGAATGCCGCGCGGCTCAGGATCATGGTCGGTGCGGATCCGCGCTTCCCAGCGATCGCGATGATGCCGCAGAGTGCGAACGACACGACGATGCCGATGATTCCGACGATCAGCGCCTGCCAGAACGACACCTGGAACGAGAGCAGGTACGCGCCATATGGGATGCCGAGCACCGAGATGTTTGCGGCGAACCATGGCCAGAACAGGCTGCGTGCCTTGCCCTTACGCTCGTTCTCCTGGATGGTGTTGATGCCGTTGACTTCGACGCGCGGTGTCGCCGGAGCCTCAATTGTTGGGGTAGCCACGAGTGTCCTCTCATAAGGGACAGGCCCGGTCGCAGTCGACGCCGACGGAAGCCAGCACCGACTGAACCTGTTCAGACCTGTTCAATGGGTGCCGCCAAGCTACTCCCGCTCGCGGCGCCCTGTCAACGGTCAGGCGGCGCGAGGACGCAGAAGCAGGTCCGAAACCACCGTCAGAACGAGCGCGAGCACAAGAATGCCGATGAACACCCACGGCAGCGCTGAGAGTCCCACCCCGGCGAGGACCAGCGAACCCACTAGGGCGCCCCCGCCGATCCCCACGTTGAAAGCCGAGGTGTAGAACGCGCTCGCGGTGTCGCGGATGCGCGCGGGGGCAGCATGGAGTAATCGCGTCTGCAGGAGCGGTGGCAGGTTCCCCATCGCGAGACCCCAGAGGAAGAACGCCCCGATGGCAAGCGGCGTAATCGCCGGGGCGAGCGCGAGCGCCAGAATCGCGGCAGCAAGGAACAACAACGACGCCAGGAGCCAGAGGCGGGGACGCCGCCCAAGCCACAGCGCAACGAGAACGAGGGAGATCGCGCCAGCGGCACCATAGGCAAATAGCGCGGGGCTGAGCTCGGACTCGGATAGCCCGACCGGGCCGAGCAGGTACGGTGCGATGAACGTGTAGAACGTATATTGGCCGATCATCGTGACAGCGGTGATGAGGCACACGAAGACGACCGCTGTCACCGAGTGGTCGCGGCGGGGCGGCTCGGCCAGCTGCTCCCGCGACGCGAGCCGGATGCTGCCCGTTGGAGTCGTGATCACTCCGCCGGCCGCGAGGTGATCCACCCGCGGAACAAAGCGGAACAGGAAGATCGCGCCGACCAACGCCAGACCGGCGACAACTCCGAAACTGAGGCGCCATCCGAATGCCGCGCCAAGCGCGGTGCCGAGGGGCACGCCGAGGACGAAAGCCAGCGATCCGCCGCCCAGCACGATCGAAACCGCCCGCCCGAGATGCTCCTTGGGGACGAGGTAGGCGGCATACGCGCCGACGACTGACCAGAACACGCCGTGCGCGATGCCGCCGATAATCCGCGAGACCACGAGCATCGTGTAGTTGATCGACAGGGCCGAAACGAGCGCACTCGCGGCGAGAACGACGAGAACCGCGATCAGGAGCGCGTGTCTCGGCACGCGTCGCATCAGGATGCTGATCGGAGCGCTCGTCACTACGACCGTGAAGGCGAAGATCGAGACAGTAAAACCGATCTGCGACTCGGTGACGCCGAGGCCGGCGCTCATCTGCGGAAGCAGACCGGTAGGAAGCATCTCGAGGGTCACGGAGATGAATACCGCGACCGCGAGCGTGATCAGAGCGAAGTAGGGAACGGCTCCGCGATTGCGAGCCGGAGGACGTGCGGAAGCCATCTGAACGAGAGTCCGTTTGTGCGAGATCGAAAGCGTGGCGCCGCTTCGCGGGACACGACTGCAATCGCATCGGAATCAGCCTAACGCCTGGGGTTGACGCGGCCGCCCCACGCTGCCTCTACGCTGACGGTTGTTGCCAGCGTGGCCGCCGCTTCAGCGGCATTGCCAACGAACACCCGCGGTCATCCTGAAGACGGACGCGACGCAATGTCGCAGTACTCCACACTGAACCGTGACCAATTCGGCCGACGCACCCGATGGACCGCGCCAAGCGAAACCATGGTGTCGTCGGCCCGTTCAGGTCTTTTGCGTGTTGGCTCTTCTCATCGCCGGGGCAGTTGCTTATAACGCGCCCAGCGACGCGCTCGTCGCTGGGCTTTGCAACACATCGTCAATCGACGCCGTTTCCTGTCCGATTTCCTGTCCGTTTTCCGCCACCATCACGGGCGCGTCACCAGCTCAGGCGGGCGCAATCCGTTGTTACCTTCGAGCGCTGGCGGACAACAGCGCAAAGGAGATGCGGGGCGCCATCCCCGCTCCGGGATGGGGTGGGGACAGCACGGTGACCGCGAAGTCACTGTTCGACTCGGCGGATGCGCGCAGCGGCATCGCTCAGGTGACGGTGCGCGGGAACGAGGACGATCCGGCCAGCGCATTCGTCACAATTCGATTCGCCGACGGGAAGCGAGTTGATCACGCGCTCGAGATTGTGGACCCGACGTCCTTCGATGGCTGGCGCATCTGGGATATCAAGGAGTAATCGGGCGCCGGTAGCCTTGTGGGGTGACCGCATCTACGCACTGGATCCTGACGCTGGTTTGCCGCGACCAGCCCGGGATTGTTCACGCGATCAGCGGTGCCATCGTCCAGGCCTCGGGAAATATCACGGAGTCTCAGCAGTTTTCGAGTTCAGACACCGGCACGTTTTTCATGCGCCTTCAGGTCGAATCGGCCATTGACGCCGAAGGGTTCGAGCGCGCGATCAGCCCGGTCACCGAGAAGTACGGGATGACCTGGCAGCTGGACGTTGTCGGTCGGCCGCTTCGCACTCTCGTTCTCGTCTCGAAGGCCGGGCACTGCCTGGGCGACCTGCTCTACCGGCAGCGCGCCGAGCAGCTATCGATCGACGTGCCGCTCGTGCTCAGCAATCACTCGGACCTGTCGAAATTCGCCGAGTTCTACGGCGTGAACTTCGAATCCCATCCCGTGACCAGCCCGGGGCAGAAACTCGCATTCGAGGAGCGCATCCTCGAGGTCGTCGAGGAGCACTCGATCGAACTCGTCGTGCTTGCTCGCTACATGCAGATCCTCTCTCCCGAGCTTTGCGCCGACCTCGGCGGCCGGATCATCAACATCCACCACTCGTTCCTGCCGGGGTTCAAGGGCGCAAACCCCTACAAGCAGGCGCACGCTCGCGGCGTGAAGCTCATTGGCGCGACGGCCCACTTCGTGACAAGCGACCTCGACGAGGGCCCGATCATCGAGCAGAACGTCGTTCGCGTCGACCATTCCCGCACCCCCGCCGAGCTTGTCGCAATTGGGCAGGACGAGGAGTCGCGCACGCTCACCCAGGCGGTGCAGTGGTTTGCTCAGCATCGGGTGCTGCTCGACCAGCAGCGAACGATCATCTTCAAGTAGGCCGGCCACCTACCGAGCCGCCGCCAGATCGCCTCACGATCCAACGGATTGCTCGGCTGTGCCCTGCTTTCTGCGAGCACGCGATGCGCGTAGGTTCGCCGAGTTCCCGCAGACATGCACGTCATGCCAGACACCGTTGTTCGGTTTCGAGCGATCGTAGAAGGCCGATCCGCAGAGTCTGTTCCTGCACAGCTTCAATCGACGCAGCGTATCCACGGTCTGGGCCAGGAGAATCGCCCCCCACACCGCGGACTCGATCCACTCGATGCCGTCACCAGTGGGCCGAGTACGAAGTTTTCCGTCTGGCCCCGCGATGATCGACATCGCGATGTCCAGCTGGATGTCGGCGCGCTCTCCGCCGATGAAGTGACGCACGCGATCCCGAAGTGCGCGAAGTTGGCCGAGCAGGTTGGGCGATAGAAGGATCGTTGGAGCGATCGATCCGGTGCGAGCGGCCCATTCCGGCAACCCGGTATCCAGCCAGCCCTGCGCTGTCTCGACGGTGGCCAGAAGGTCGGGCGCACCGCTCGCCGTCGCGTTGGTGTTGAGCAGGCCCTGGACTAACGCCAGCCCGCCCGGCGCGCTGATCGGCGCGTAGCGGGCGAGCACTCCGGGAGCGTGAACGTCAGACATAGGTAAAGTGTATTAGGTTATGTCAGGCATGACGTTCACAACGCGAAGGAAGAAAAATATGAGCGCAGTAAGCATCGCCGGCTCGGTGGCACTGGTCACGGGTGGCCAGCGCGGGCTCGGGAAGGCATTTACGCAGGAGCTTCTGAGCCGCGGAGCGGCGAAGATCTACGTCACGGCCCGCACGCCGAAAGAATCTGACGATCCGCGGATCGTTCCCGTTGCGCTCGAGGTCACGGACACTGGGGCAATCACCGCACTTGCCGAGAAACTCACGGATGTCACGATTGTCATCAATAACGCCGGTGCAGGCGGTGGTGCGCCGCTGCTCGAGGCGAACCTCGCCGACGTGAAACGGCTATTCGACATCAACGTGTTTGGCCCGCTCGAGGTTGCGAAGGCGTTCGCGCCGATTCTCAAGGAGAATGGCGGCGGTGCACTGGTTGACATCCACTCCGCCCTGTCGTGGGCATCCGGCGCCGGGGCATATGGCGCAACGAAGGCCGCGCTGTGGTCGATCACGAACACGCTGAGGCTGGACCTCGCCAACCAGAACACACTCGTCGTCGGCGTTCATCTTGGGTTCGCGGACACCGACCTCACAAAGAGTGTCACAGCGCCAAAAATCGCACCGAGCCAGGCGGCCATCGCCCTGGCCGATGCGCTCGAGGCCGGCGAGATCGAGGTTCTCGTCGACGATACGAGCCGCCACTTCAAGTCGGTTCTGTCCGGCCCGGTCGAGCGTCTGAGCACCAGGGGCTGACGGCGCCTCGGCGGCGGGCCGCTCGATAGTCTTGTTCCGTGAGTATCCTTTTTTCGCACGCCCGGAAACTGGATGCCGCAGGCCTGGTCGATGACTTCTGGATGCGCGTCAACGGCAATTCCATCGTCGAAACCGGCGCGGGAGCGCCGCCGACCGACAACGACCACGAGACGATCGACGTCGGGGGCCAGTGGCTGACGCCCGGCTTTCTCGACCTGCACTCCCACGGCGGCGGCGGTTTCTCCTACGAGGGCGGCACCGAGGCCATCACGAACGCGCTGGCAACCCATCGTGCCCACGGCACCACGCGCTCGGTCATTAGCCTGGTCACGAATCCGATCGCCGAACTCGAGGCCAGCCTCGGCGTGATCGCCGGGCTCGCGGCATCCGATCCCCTGATTCTTGGGTCGCACCTCGAGGGGCCGTTTCTGTCGCCCGCGAGGCGCGGTGCGCACAATTCGGCCTACCTGCTCGACCCACAGCCAGCCGCTCTCGATCGGCTCCTGGATGCCGCCCGCGGCTCGCTCCGCCAGGTGACGCTTGCGCCCGAGTTGCCCAACGCCTTCGAGCTCATCAACGTCCTTGTCGAAGCCGATGTTGTTGTCGCGATTGGCCACACCGAGGCAGACTTCGCGACGGCGCGCCGCGCGTTCGACTCCGGGGCCCGCCTACTGACCCACGCGTTCAACGCGATGCCCGGCATCGGACACCGGGCGCCGGGGCCCGTTGTCGCGGCCTTCGAGGACTCGCGCATCACACTCGAACTCATCCTCGACGGCGAGCACGTCCACCCGGATGTCGCGGCCCTTGCCTTCCGCTCGACTCCCGGCCATATTGCGCTCGTTACCGATGCGATGGCCGCGGCCGGCTCGCACGACGGTCAGTACGTGCTTGGTTCGCTCTCGGTCGAGGTGCACGACGGCATCGCCCATCTCGAAGGAACAGACAGTCTCGCCGGGTCGACCCTCACCCAGGATCGGGAGCTGTGGGTCGCGGTCGAGCGCGCAGGGGTCGCTCCCGTCGCGGCGGTCGAAGCGCTAACTCTCACCCCGGCCCGCGTGCTTGGGCTCGACAAGCACCACGGGCTGCTCGCGCCCGGGTACGTTGCGGACGCGGTGCAGCTCGACGCGCAATGGACCGCGGAGCGAGTCTGGGCGAACGGCATCCGGCTCTCCTAGCCCGGGCATCCCTCACCTCGCCCGCAACATCCCCACCGTTATCAGGAGCCTGCCCACTTTTCTCAGGAGTTTGTGTGACGGATGCGCGCCATAGTGACGGTTGTTTCCCGCACAGTTGACTTCTGCCCCACAACCTCCTGAAAAAGGAGAGGTGGGTCTAGGGGGTCTCCCAGGGCAGGCGGTTGTCCCACGCATAGCGGTAGTAGTCGGCGTTCTTGAGCGCGGACGCCGCAGCCTCGTCGACGACCACCGTCACGTGGGGATGCAGCTGCACGGCCGATCCGGGAGCGCTCGCCGTCAGCGGCCCCTCGATCGCGGCAGCGACTGCCGGTGCCTTTTTTGCTCCAAAGGCGAGCAGGATGAGGTGCCTCGCGCGCAGGATCGTCCCGAGTCCCTGGGTCAGGCAGTGAGTCGGAACCTCGTCCGGCGAGTCGAAGAACCGGGCGTTGTCTTCGCGCGTGCGAGCCGTGAGCGTCTTGATCCGCGTAAGCGAGCCGAAGGACGATCCCGGCTCGTTGAAGCCGATGTGACCGGTCGCGCCGATGCCGAGAAGCTGAAGGTCGACCCCGCCGGCCGCAATGATGTCGGCCTCGTATCGTTCGCCAGCACCCTGCAGGGGTCCCCCGTCATCACCCGGCACTCGTACCAGAGACGGCGTCATCCCCAGTTGCTCGACCACCTCGCGAGTAATCACTGAACGGTAGCTCTGCGAGTGACCGGGCGGCAGTCCAACGTATTCGTCGAGCGCGAAACCGCGAACGGCACGCAGGTCGAGCCCCCGCCCGGCGATCGCGCGATAACTCGACAGCGGCGTCGAGCCCGTCGCAAAGCCGAGTACGGCATCCGGCCTTCGCGCCACGAGAGCGGCAACCGCGTCTGCGGTGATCTCGCCAGCCGCATCCTCGGATTCGACGATGACTACCTCTGCCACTGCACCGCTCCCAACCATGCTGCGCCGGTTGCCGCAACACCAGATTCCGGTGAAAGAATCCGCACCCGCTCGCCGAGTCGCAGCGAGGTGAGAAAGGGCGAGCCGCCCTCCCACTGTTCGAAAGTCCTGTGAACGGCGTCCAACAGCGGATCCCCCATCGTGCTGATCCCTCCCCCGATCACGACCAGGTCGACGTCGACGGTCAGAACGAGAATGCGCACCGCGGACGCGACCGCTCCGAACATCCGCTCGCGAATCTCGACGGCGCCGGTATCGCCGCGATCGGCCGCAGCGATCATCTCGGTGACCGAGCCCGGCCACTGTGACGCAATGCCCGATCCAGACGCCATCACTTCGAGTGCGCCCGGTTGCCCGTCCTCGTCGAGCGGGCCGGCCGGATCGATCAGGATGTGGCCAATCTCGCCGGCGGCACCGCGCGAGCCACGCCAGAGTTCACCGTGCAGCACCAGGCCCGCCGCCAGTCCCGTACCCAGATTCAGATACGCCATCGACTGGTCCGCGTCGAGCCCGAGCTGATGGAACGCGCCGAGCGCCGCCGCGTTGACGTCGTTCTCCACGCGAACGGGAGCGCCAACGTTCGCGCCAAGCATGGGCCCGAGTGCGAGGGATGCGACATCAAGGTTGCGAGCGTGAGTCACAACTCCGCGCTCGGTGTCGACCGCTCCGGGAACGCCTACTCCAATTGATGCGAAGGATGCCGGCGACATCCTGGCGAGGTCGGCCAGACCGAGAACGGCATCCGTTGCGATCCGAAGCACCGCATCCGGCCCTCGCCCACTTGGGATACGCACCGAATGCGCGACCAGCCCGGATTCGTCCAGAATCACGGCATCCGTGTTCGTGCCACCGATGTCAATTCCGACCCTCACCGCTGCACCCGCTCCAGCCACTCCGCGAGTGTCCTACCGACGACGCGCGAAGCGCCGAACGTCGCAATGTCGGCGTAGCGCCGGTCTTCGGATGGCCACCCCATGTCGATCACGAGGGTCGACGGATGCCGTCGCCTGGCCGAATCCACCATCTCACGTACCCAAGCATGCCTGTGGTTGTCCTTCCCCACGAGCACGAGCTGCTCTCCCGCGGGCGGCGTGTCTCCTTCGCGCAGCTGCGTCACCGGGACACCGGCCGCCTGCAGACCCCACGGCGACCCCGCGACCGCGATGTTTGGCGCCGTTTCCAGAGTCGCGATGATCCGGTTCCGACTGACGCGCACGGCCGGTTGCACATCGAACGCGGCGCTCAACTCTTCCCGTTCTCGCGAGTTGCCCACTTCTGTCGAGTTAGCGCCCGCTAATGCAGCAGAAGTGGGCAACTCGCGCTCGAAAGCGAGGAGTTCCCGGGCAAGGGTTCGATTTCGGGATGCGGCATCCGCGAGCCGACCGGCAGCCAATGTGTCGCGCTCCACCGCGGCGACGATGGCGGACTCAATTTCGGCGAGTTGATCATCCGTGTTGTGAGTTCCGATGCACAGCAGGTCGACGCCAGCCCCGACCGCGCGGACCGCGGCAATTGGGATGCCCGTCTCGCCACTCGCGCCCTTCATGTCGAGCGCGTCCGAGACGATGACCCCGGAGAAGCCGAGTTCGTCACGAAGCACCTCGTGCAGTATCTCGCGCGACAGGGTGGCCGGATTTTCGGGATCAACCCGCGGCAGCAGGATGTGCGATGTCATGACGGTCTTGGTGCCTGCGGCGATCGCGGCGACAAATGGCATGAGCTCGCGCCGGCGCAGTTCCTCGAGGCTCCGGTCGACGACGGGGAGGGCCAGATGCGAATCGGTGGCCGTGTCGCCGTGCCCGGGAAAGTGTTTGACGCTGGCGGCGACTCCGGTTACCTGCAACCCTTCGACCCAGGCCGCGGAATGCCGCGCAACCAACTCGGCGTCCGCTCCGAAGCTCCGGATGCCGATGACCGGATTATTTGCGTTCGAGTTGATGTCGATGTCCGGCGCGAAATTGAGATTGACCCCGACGCGGCGAAGCTCCCATCCGACGGTTGTCGCGACGGACCGCGTGAGTTCCAGATCATCGATTCGACCGAGCAGGGCATTCCCGGGGAACGGCGAGCCGGTATCGCTGTGCAGCCGTGTGACGTCGCCGCCCTCCTCGTCGATCGCGATCAGGGCGAGTGGGTTCGCCTCTCGAATCGCGGATGTCAGCTCCGAAAGCTGAGCCATCGACTGAATGTTTGTCGAAAATAGGCACACGCCACCGAGCCCATCGCGGAGTCGCGCGGCAAGCCACGTGGGCAGGGCCGGGCCCGTGAAGCCCGGAAGCAGAACGGCCGAGGCGTTCTCGCGCAGGGAGTTATTCACCGTGGGTTAGGCACCCTGTGTCGATCCACGACATCGGGTGAGCCGACTCCGATGCCGAGGATCATGTTTGTTAGTAAACCTTACGAACTAACTCGACGCAACTCTTTTCCGTCTATATGCTCCGAGTATTCGAGAATGCGCTCGGCCCGAGCGATGTGACTGAACCTTTTGCGTCCCGGTCTCGTTGAAACAGGTAACGGTCGTCCGACTCGCGGCGTTCTCGAATGTCAGGGGCGGATAATCGCCATAGCCAGCACACAGGGTGCACTTATGTGCAGCCGTAATGCTGGTGAGGCAACGTCGCCGGCACACCCATACACTCTCTACCGACGAGGACCCCATGACTAATCCACTTCGCACCGCGCGTCCAGGTACCCGCGGAACCCGTGCTGCACTCGTTGCAATTGCCGGAGCCTCGGTGGTCGGAGCCCTCGCTGGCTGCAGTGCGACGCCCTCAGCGGGTACACCGGGCGAGGGATCGGGGTCGACTAGTGGCAATGGCGCGGGAGCGACGACGATCTCGAGCACAACAACATACAAGGACGGAACGTACAGCGAACCCGGCGACTACGTTTCTCCCGGCGGCAGCGAACGCATCAACGTCACGCTTACGCTCTCAAAGAACGTCATCACCAAGATGAAGGTCGTTACCGTTTTCGCGGATCCGACTGCCACTGGCTACGAGCACCTGTTCGAGGGTGGCATCAGCGCGGCGACGGTCGGCAAGAACATCAACACCCTCAATATCGGAGTCGTGGCCGGTTCATCCCTAACCAGCATGGGGTTCAACAAGGCACTTGCCGCGATTAAGGCAGATGCCAAAAGCTGAGTGGGACTTTGAGGCGATCGGTGCACCCTGGCGCATCAGCACGCCGGACGCGCTGCCCGAGTCGACGAAGAATGCGATCGCTGCGCGGATCGAGGCGTTCGATGCCACATACTCGCGGTTTCGCCCGGACTCGCTGGTGACCAGAATCGCGGAATCGACCGGCACCTGGGAGTTCCCAGCGGATGCGAGGCGACTGTTTACCCTCTACCGCACGCTCTACAACGCGACCGAGGGAGCGATGTCGCCGCTCGTCGGTGGGCGCCTGGAGAGCCTCGGCTACGACCGCGACTACACGCTGCGGCCGCGCGCCGAGTCGGTCGAGGTACCCGAGTGGGACGAGATCCTGCAGTGGGACGGGACGCGACTCACGACCACCAGCCCCGTGCTGCTGGATGTCGGCGCGGCGGGCAAGGGCTACCTGGTTGATCTGGTCGCCGAGGTTCTTCGCGAGCGCGGCGTCGATGAGTATCTGGTGGATGCGAGCGGCGACCTACTGCACCGCGGCGACGAACCAGTTCGGGTCGGACTCGAGCATCCATTCGATCCCGAACTCGCGGTCGGCGTTTGCGAGCTGCAGAACGCATCGATCTGTGCGTCCGCGTCGAATCGCCGCAGCTGGGGCGATGGGCTGCACCACATTCTCGACGCGACGACGGGGCAACCCACAACGTCCGTTGCGGCTACGTGGGCGCATGCCCCGAGCGGGCTGCTGGCGGACGGTCTGGCTACCGCCCTGTTTTTCGTCTCGGCCCCATCGCTGAGCGCCTCGTACAAGTTCGATTACGTCAGAATGTTTCCGGACTCGAGAGTCGAGTATTCGAGAGAGTTCCCAGGGGAGTTGTTCACCTAATGCCGCGATTTAGCATGCAGTGGCTCGACCGTATTACCGGCTCGATGACGATGTACAGGCTGGTGCTCTACTGCCTGATACTGATGTTCATCGAGACCGAGCTGCTGTCGATCGTCGGAGTAATCTCCGAATCGCCGCTCGCGATCCTCGTGTCGGGCGTCGTGCTCGTTGCGTTCTCACTGAGCAACTCGCTCTTCGCGATGCTGTTCCGGGTCAAGCCGCACACCGAGTCCGCGATCATCACCGGACTACTCCTGCTCTTCGTAATGGAGCCGGTGAACCCGACCTCGACCAATTCCTGGCTCTCATACGTCGGGCTCGCCAGCGCGGCACTCATCGCACAACTCTCGAAGTTTGTGATCGCGTTCCGCGGTCGTCACATCTTCAACCCGGCAGCGCTTGGCGCCTTCGTCGTAACACTGATTGCGCCGTTTGGCGTCTTTGCCGCATGGTGGCTCGGGACCGCATGGCTGCTGCCGGTCACGGTGGTCCTCGGCTTCGCGATCCTGTACCGCACGCGGCGACTACTGGTTGGCATCGTGTTCGTCGTCTCAGCTTTTGTCTTCATCTCGATCACCTACTACGACTCGTACCCACTACCCGCACTTCTCGCGGTACCGTTCACGACCTTTGCCACGGTGTTTTTTGCCGCCTTCATGCTCAGCGAGCCGCTCACGCTTCCACCGCGTCGCTGGCAGCAGCTCGTCGAAGTGGTCGTCGTGGCCGCGCTTTTCTCATTCCCGCTCTTCACCGTGGGGAGCTTTTCGTCGACTCCGCAATTCGCCCTGCTCGTTGGCAACTTGCTCGCGTTCATCGTGAGCCAGCGACGCGGCATTCGACTGGACTTCATCGGTCGATCGCAACTGACACCGACCAGTTGGGAGCTCTCGTTCCGACCGCAGCGTCCTGTGCGATTCCGGCCCGGCCAGTACATGGAATTGACCATCCCGCACAGCGGTGCTGACTCGCGCGGCCTGCGTCGGATCTTCAGCATCGCGTCCGCTCCACACGAGACGGATGTCATACGGTTCGGCCTCAATACGGCGGAGCGGTCGAGCAGCTTGAAGAAGGCCCTGCTGAGACTCGAGCCCGGCGAGATCGTCTCTGCCACCTCGGTTGGCGGCGACTTCCTGCTCCCCGGCGAGCCTTCGCATCCGCTGCTCTTCGTCGCCGGCGGGATCGGCATCACGCCGTTCATGAGCCACCTCGAGCACCTGACGGCAGCTTCGGCCTCGCGCGACGTGCAGGTCATCTACTCCGCGTCGAGTCCGGATGAACTCGCGTACGCATCCCGCCTGGCCGAACTCGGCATCCCGGTGCACGTCGTCTCATCGAGCGCGCCAACGACTCTGCCCGAGGGCTGGACCTACCTCGGGACGAGCCCGCTGACCCGTGACCGGCTGCTTGAAGCGGTTCCGGATGTCGCTACGCGTGCGACATTCGTCTCCGGCCCCCCGAGTTTCGTGAGCTCGCTGCGAGGCATCCTTCGCTCCGCGCACGCGAAGAGCATCCGCACCGACTACTTCACCGGCTACACCAGGTCGGCGAAAGCTCGCTACAAGGGCGCCCCCATCCCGAAGGAGCCGGCACAGGTCGGCTAGTCCCCGCGCGGGAAGTCCCGATGACAGCGGGCTTCGCCCGCAGTCGAGTTGTCCGGGGACGGCCCTTCGACAGGCTCAGGGCCCGGAGGGAAAAGCTCTGGGCCCGGAGGGAAAAGCTCAGGGCCCGAGGAGCTACGAAAGGCGGGCGGCGAGGTTCTTGTCGAGGGTGTCGAGGAACTGCTCGGTCGTCTCCCACGCCTGATCCGGCCCAACGAGCATCGCGAGATCCTTCGTCATATGACCGGCCTCGACGGATTTGATGACGACATCCTCAAGCGTTGTCGCGAACTCGGCAAGTGCCGGGTTGTTGTCGAGCTTGGCCCGGTGCGAGAGTCCGCGCGTCCACGCGTAGATGGAGGCAATCGGGTTGGTGGACGTGGGCTTGCCTGCCTGATGCATCCGGTAGTGCCGAGTGACTGTTCCGTGAGCCGCTTCCGCCTCGACGACGGATCCATCCGGCACCGACAGCACACTCGTCATGAGGCCGAGCGAACCGAAGCCCTGCGCCACGGTGTCTGACTGCACGTCACCGTCGTAGTTCTTGCAAGCCCAGACATAACCGCCCTCCCACTTCATCGCCGAGGCGACCATGTCGTCGATCAGGCGGTGCTCGTAGGTGAGGCCGGCAGCCTCGAACTTCTGCTTGAACTCGGTGTCGAAGATCTCCTGGAAGATGTCCTTGAAGCGGCCGTCATAGGCCTTCAGGATCGTGTTCTTGGTCGAGAGGTAGACGGGATAGTTGCGGTCGAGACCGTAGTTCAGGCTCGCGCGGGCGAAGTCGCGGATGGACGCATCCTGGTTGTACTGCACCTGCGCGATGCCGTCGTCCGGTGCGTCGTAGACATCGAACTTGAGCGGCTCGGAGCCGTCGTCCGGCGTGAACTGCACCGTGAGCTTGCCCTTGCCCTTGAAGACGAAGTCGGTGGCGCGGTACTGGTCCCCGAACGCGTGGCGGCCGATGATGATGGGCTTGTTCCAGCCGGGCACCAGGCGCGGGATGTTGGAAATGATGATCGGCTCACGGAAGATGACCCCGCCGAGGATGTTGCGGATCGTGCCATTGGGCGACTTCCACATCTTCTTGAGGCCGAATTCCTCGACGCGAGCCTCGTCGGGAGTGATCGTCGCGCACTTCACACCGACGCCGTATTTCTGGATGGCGTGGGCGGCATCGATGGTGACCTGGTCGTCCGTCGCATCCCGATTTTCGATTCCCAGGTCGTAGTAGTCGAGGTTGATGTCGAGGTACGGGTGGATCAGGGTGTCTTTGATTTTCTGCCAGATGATGCGCGTCATTTCGTCGCCATCGAGCTCAACGACTGTTCCCTCGACCTTGATCTTTGCCACGGTGGTAGTTCCTCTCCTGTGCCCATGCCCTGAGCCGGATCAAGCTTACCCGTTTTCCAAACTATCTTGATGTCAAGATACTTAAGGGTCCGTGAGAGGTCCCAATCGGCCATTAAATCGCGACTTTTAGGGTCGATTGGGACCTCTCACGGGGTTGTAATGTTGCGGGATGCTGCAGACCTCGATCACCGTGCGCTGGGGTGACATGGATTCGTATGGCCACGTCAACAACGTGTTCTTCATCCGCTACCTCGAGGACACCCGTTTCGCGCTGTTCACTCCGCCTCTCGGCAACGCCGCCGCTCCCGGAGCGCCCGCCGAGCTATCGGTATTCGACCTGTTCCCCGAAGGATCAAACGGGCTCATGGCCGGACACCGCATCGAGTACCGCGCAGCGCTTTCATATTCCGACGGTCCCATCACGTCCCGCCTGTGGATCACCCGAGTCGGCAACTCGAGCTTCGACATCGGTTACGAGCTCGGCTCGGCCGACCGCGCGACGGTCTTCGCTGTCGCGACCACCACGCTGGTTCTTGTGAACGTCGGGACATCCCGCCCGGTCGAACTCCCGCAACGCCTGCGCGACACGCTCAGCCAGTGGCTCGCCGGGCCCGTCGCCTTCCGCTCATAGGGGCCACCGGGCATCCGCCGACCGCTGGGTAGTATTGCCATACCAACCAGTCGGAATTTCCGCTTGGAGTCGCTCGAGTGAGGAGCAGCAGTGAGCCGATTCGATGGAAAGACAGCGCTCGTGACGGGGGCAAGCAGAGGCATCGGCCTCGCCATCGCGCAGCGGCTGGTCAACGACGGCGCCAGGGTTGTGATCACGGCGCGGGGGCAGGATTCACTGGATGCCGCGGTCGCGGAACTCGGGGGCCCGAAGGTCGCCATCGGCATCGCGGGGAAGGCAGACAACGCCGACCACCGCGGCGAGGTCTTTCAGCGGGTCGCACGCGAGTTCGGCGGACTCGACTTTCTGGTCAACAACGCTGGCATCAATCCCGCGTACGGAACGCTGGCCGACATCGGCGAGGATGTCGCGCGAAAGATCTTCGATGTCAACGTCCTCGGCACACTCGCCTGGAGCAGGGATGCGGTTGCCGCTGGCCTCACGACATCCATCGTGAACATCGCATCCATTGCCGGCGTAACGGCCGCGCCCGGTATCGCGATGTACGGAGTCACGAAGGCGGCGATCATCAATCTCACGGCTCAGCTCGCGGTCGAACTTGCCCCGAGCATCCGCGTAAACGCGGTCGCCCCCGCGGTGATCAAGACCGACTTTGCAAAGGCGCTGTACGAGGGACGCGAAGAGGCGGTTGCTGCGGGATACCCGCTTGGACGGCTGGGGCTTCCCGTCGACGTCGCTGGCCCGGTGTGCTTCCTGCTCTCCGAGGACTCAGCGTGGATCACCGGCCAGACGATCGTGATCGATGGTGGTGGCACCCTGGCACCGGTGCTCTGATGGCAACGCCATCAACCGCCGATCGCACTGCGGCGATCCCCACAAAGCTCATGCGGGTATCCGTCGAGCTGTTCGCGGAACAGGGGTACGCGCAGACGAGCGTCCAGCAAATCGTCGATGCTGCCGGCGTGACGAAGGGAGCGATGTACCACTACTTCCGCTCCAAAGACGACCTGCTGTTCGACATCTACGACCGGCTCCTCTCCCTGCAGCGTGAGCATCTCGATGAGATCGTTGCCCGCGGCGAGTCGGCCATCGGCACCATCCGCGCCGTCTGCGAAGACGTGATCGAAACCTCGATCGACGGACTGCATGATGGCGCGGTGTTCTTCCGTTCGCAGCACATGCTGAGCGAGAAGCGCCAGAAAGAGGTCAAGCGGCGGCGGCGCGAATACAACGACGCATTTGAGGCGATCCTCGCGCGCGGGCAGCGGGATGGCGTCTTTCGCAGCGACATTCCGCCGGTCATCCTGATTGCCCACTTCTTTTCCGACGTGCACTATCTCGCCCAGTGGTACTCGCCGGGCGGTGCGCTGACGAAGCACCAGGTCGCCGCCGAGATCACCGACCTCTATCTCGCGAGCCTCCAGCCGGCCCACAACTGACAAGGAGTTCCGATGACACTCGATGGACAGGTGGCTCTCGTCACCGGCGGCGCCCGCGGGATGGGTGAGGCTCACGTTCGCGCGCTGCGCACCGCGGGCGCGCGCGTAGTCGTTGCGGATGTGCTTTCGAGTCAAGGCAACGCGCTCGCGGATGAACTCGGCGACGACGTTCGCTTCGTTCACCTCGACGTGACCGAGGAGACCGACTGGGCCGGCGCGGTCGGCGCGGTCGAGAGCGAGTGGGGTGCAGTATCGATCCTCGTAAATAACGCGGGCATCGCCAACGGCGCCGCCCTTGAGGACTTCACTCTCGACCAGTGGAACGCGATCATCGCGGTCAACCTCACCGGCGTCTTTCTGGGCATCCGGGCCGTAGCGCCCGGTATGAAGAAGCTGGGCCGCGGGTCGATCATCAACATCTCATCCGTTGAGGGCCTCCGCGGTGAGCCCTATCTGCACGGGTACGTCGCGTCGAAGTTCGCCGTCCGCGGTCTCACGAAGTCGGCCGCACAGGAACTCGGGCCCTTCGGCATCCGGGTGAATTCGGTGCATCCGGGTTTCATCGAGACGCCGATGACGGCGGCGTTCAGTTCGAAGCAGCTGCAGATCCCGATGCACCGCGGTGGCGCGGCAGACGAGGTGTCGAAGATGATCGTCTTCCTCGCGGGAGACGACTCGTCATACTCGACCGGAGCCGAGTTCGTTGTCGACGGCGGCATGACCGCCGGCATCCCGCATCGCGCCGTCGGCTAACCCGACACCTGTTGTGCAGGTAGTTCGAGACCCCGGATGCCTGCTCATGCGGCCAGACGCGGTCGGATGGCTGATTTACCTGCACAACAGGTTGGCCGGATGTTGCCGTGGCCGATGGACGAGATCTGGCGGAGCTATCTCAAGTTGACGACCCTCGTGGCCTCTCATTCAGGATTGATTGCGGAGCGCGGCGGTCGAGTCCAGAGTCCTCGAGGCAGACTCGGTCAGCCGCGACTCGGCACTGCTCGCGCTCCGAGTTATTGTGCAAGGCCACCCTCGGGGAACGCCGGGGACTAGGGCATTCCGCGCTGGTTTAGTTCTTCCTGTCGGATCGGTTGGCAGCCTTCTATGGGGACCTGCGCTGGTCGGTTGGCAGAAGACCCGTGTGCCGCTGTCGGCCGGCGACGGAATCTTCAGTTATCGTCTGCCGTTCACGAAGCAGGGTAACCCGGCGTGCCCATTTCCCGTTCGGTTGTTCCGCTGACCGAAGTTGTGGAGGTCGGCTTCTGGTCCGCTGGTCAGCTCAACCCGCGGCGGAAACTGGCAACTCGCGCTCGAGGCGACGGATGAGACGATAGACGATCAGCAGCGGGATGATACCGACGACTCCGAACGACATGTCGATGAGCTCCCAGCCCCACGGGATGCCACGCAGGGGCCCAGCGATTGCCGCCAGCGGAATCACGCAAATGCAGGCGATGATGCCGAACTGCACGACCCAGATGTTACGCACCGGATCGCGCAGCGGTCCGATGAAAGCGACCGCGATCATCAGGTGCGCGAACGCGAGCCAATCCGTCCCGTAGAAGATGAACGGATAGCGGGAATTAGTCACATCGACCGCATCCCGCACTCGGTCAATCCACGAGACGAAGCCCGGCAGCCAATGCTGAACGCCGAGCTGATGCAGAGTCCACGAAGCAAACTGCAGTTCGGGGACGAGCGGGAACGCCGTCGCGCCCGCGATTATCAGGCACGCGATGAAGATCACGATCCAGATCCGGATCGCGGTCAGGGTCTTCACGCTTCAGAGGTTATCGCTGGCGCATTCACAGGTCGTCCGCCGCGAGGATGATGCACCAGTACCTACAATCGGGATATGGCCGCAACTGATCCGATCGCATACGAAGCACTCACGAAGGGCACGCCCGTCGTGACCGCAACGGGAACCGAAATCGGCATCGTCGAGCACGTACTCGCGGATTCGTCGCTCGATCTCTTCGACGGCATCGTCGTCAAGACCAAGGACGGCCTGAGATTCGTCACGGCCGACCAGGTTGGACTGATCACGGTCGGTACCGTCAACACGAAAATTGCGGATGCGGATGTCGCGGCTCTGCAACAACCTCACGACGGCGACGCGGTGTACCACGACGACCCCGAGGAATACGACGGCAACGGGCTAAGCAGGTGGTTCGGCAAGATGTTTCTGCGCGAGCACTGGACCCGCGACCGAGACGACAGTTAGAGCTGGCCGCCACCGACGAGGAGCTCGTATCGCTCGGTCAGATATCGATCGAGGTCGGCGTATGCGCCGGGTTCCAACTGCACGACGAGGACACCATCGCGCATTGACAGCGGTCCGGCGCTCGCGCTGAGCGCATTCGCGCCGGTATCCAGGCGAACGAATCCGTAGTTCACGACGTCGCCCGCGGCGAAACCGCTCCGCGCCGCTGCCGCCCGAAGAGCTCGCCGCCGTTCGCCCTGAGCCGAGCGATTCACCGCAGCGCGACCGGGCTCGATCGCCCTGGTGAGTTCGCCCGTCGAAAACAGGTTCGCCCGATCATCCACCAGAAGAACGCCCAATCGCCAGGCGCGTCCGAGCGCTCGAAACTTCTCCGCGGTCGCGAACGGGCCGATCCCTCGCGATGGAAGAAATTCGCCAAGCGCTTCATCCGGCGCGTCGGCCGCGCCCAGGTCTCGCACGAGCGATTCGAGCCGGGCCACGAGCTCTGCCGACGTCACGATCGTCAAACTACTGCTCGAACAGGAACAGCGCGATCGTCTCGGCGACGAACGCCGGCTTCGATTCACCCTCGATCTGAAGCGTGACCGTCGAGTTGACCCTGACTCCGGAATCTATTGGTGTGACTGCGGTCAGCTGGAGGGATGCCCGGACCCTGCTGTTCACGCGCACGACGTTGAGAAAGCGCACTCGGTCGTGCCCGTAGTTAATCACCGTTGGATTTCCCTCCACGGTGAGTAATTCGAACAGCATCCCCGAGATCAGCGACATCGTCAGATAGCCGTGCGCAATCGTGCTGCCGTATGGACCGGCAGCCGCACGCTCCACGTCCACGTGAATCCACTGGTGATCATCTGTCGCATCGGCGAAGTCGCTGATGCGATCCTGCGTGATGGTCAGCCACGAGCTGGTCTGCGGTGGCGCGCCGACCGCGGCCTCGAGTTCTGCGATGGAGGCGTAGTGCGTCACGACTTGGGACCGCCCGCAACATAGAGAACCTGACCGGAGACAAAGGACGCCTCATCGCTGACGAAGAAGGATGCTGCAGCCGCAATGTCCTCCGGTACGCCCCACCGGCCAACGGGAATTTCCTTCGCCGCCGCGGCCATGAAGTCGTCGAATGAAACGTGCATCCGCTCGGCGGTCTGACGCAGCATGTCCGTTGCTATGAATCCCGGCGCGATCGCATTCGCCGTGACGTTGTACCGGCCCAGTTCGATCGCGAGCGTCTTCGTGAACCCCTGGATGCCCGCCTTTGCCGCCGAGTAATTCGACTGGCCCCGATTGCCCAGCGCCGAGGTGCTCGACAGGCTTACTATCCGTCCCCAGTTAGCCGCAACCTGAAAGGCCTGTACCGCGCGAGTCATCAGGAACATCCCCCGTAGGTGCACGCCGATCACGGCATCCCAGTCATCGTCCGTCATCTTGAAGATCAGGTTGTCGCGAAGGATGCCGGCGTTGTTGACCAGGATCGTTGGCTCGCCCAGTTCCGCCGCAATTCTCTCGACGGCCGCCGCCACCCGGTCAGAGTTCGACACGTCCGCGCCGACGCCGATCGCCGCGCCGCCCGCGGCCTCGATCGCGGCGACGGTCTCGTGCGTGTCCGCTTCGCGCAGGTCGATTACCGCGACCTGGTTGCCGTCAGCGGCGAGCCGCAATGCGATGGCGGCCCCGATACCCCTGCCCGCTCCCGTCACGATCGCGGTGCGTTTGCTAGTTTTTGCCATGAGCAATCCTTCTTTGCTGTGAGTCGATGCCTACTTCAGTGCTGGGAAAGCTCGGAGCGGCCGAGCGAGTTCAGATGCACCTCGTCCGGTCCGTCCGCCAGGCGCAGTGCGCGCGCGCCAGCCGCGAATTCTGCGAGCGGGTAGTCGCTCGAGACCCCGGCCGCACCGAAGACCTGCATCATCCGATCGACGATCTTCTCGAGCATCCGCGGAACGGCGATCTTGATCGCCTGTATTTCCGAGTGTGCTGCCCGGTTGCCAACCGTGTCCATGAGCCACGCGGTCTTGAGAACGAGTAGTCGATTGGCTTCGATCTCGACGCGGGCCTCGGCAAACCATTCACGGATGACGCCTTGATCGGCGAGCGCACGACCAAACGCGATTCGGGAGTTCGCTCGCTCGCGCCCCAGGTCGAGGGCGCGCTCAGCCATACCTATTGCGCGCATGCAGTGGTGGATGCGGCCCGGACCCAGCCTCGCCTGCGCCATCGCGAATCCGGCGCCTTCGTCGCCAAGAACGTTCGCCACCGGTACGCGAGCGCCCTCGAAGCGAATCTCAGCGTGCCCGCCGTGGTCGCGGTCGTTGTAGCCCATCACCGTGAGCGGTCGCACGACCGTTACGCCCGGTGTGTCACGCGGCACAAGGACCATGCTCTGCTGCCGGTGGCGATCCTCGGTCGGATCGGTCTTGCCCATCACGATGAACAGCTTTGCGTCCGGGTTCATTGCTCCCGTCGACCACCACTTGCTCCCGGTAACCACATAGCTATCGCTCTCACGAGTGATCGACGTCTGGATGTTTGTGGCATCAGAGGATGCGACATCCGGCTCGGTCATGCAGAAGGACGAGCGGATGCTGCCGTCGAGCAGCGGGCGAAGCCACTTCTCCTTCTGCGCCTCGGTCGCATACGCGGCCAGAAGCTCCATGTTTCCGGTGTCCGGCGCAGCGCAATTCGTTGCCACCGGGGCAAGCTTCGGGCTGCGGCCGAGCAGCTCACACAGCGGTGCGTACTGCAGGTTCGTGAGCCCCGCCCCTTCGTCTCCGGGCAGGAACAAGTTCCAGAGTCCCCGCGTCCGAGCCTCTTTTTTGAGTGTCGCCACGATGGGCTGCTGGGACCAGGCATCCGGGTTCTCGGTGAGCTGCTCCTCGAGCACACTCTCCGCCGGATACACGTGCTGCTCAAGGAAGGCCTCGAGCCGGTCATACAGCTCGATGGTTCGCGCGTCGAGAGCGAAGTCCATCCCGATCACGCCCCCGCCAGGAATCGACGACCAGCTCGAGCGAGTGGCGTGACCAGAAGCCCGATCCGGTCGAATCCCGGACCGACGGTCTGTCCCGCCTGATACCGATAGTGGATGCCCTCGAGGATGACCGACAGCTTGAATGCTGCCAGACCGAGGTACCAGGGCAGCTCCGGTACGGTCACCCCGGCTGTCTCCGAGTACTCATCGACCAACTCCTCGAAGGTCGGGTAGCCGTCCTCCGCCGAAACGGATGATGGCACCGCGTCACGCGGTACGTCTTCGAGGCCGTTGATGTTCCAGTAGAGGCCGAGCAGACCGAGGTCGGTGAGCGAATCCCCCAGGGTTGCCATCTCCCAGTCGAGTATGGCGCTCAGCTGCGGTGTGCCCGCGATGTCGCGCACGAGGGCGTTGTCGAGCCGGTAGTCGCCGTGGATAATCGACGACCGCCGAGTCTCCGGAATACCTTCGTGCAGTTCCTTCTGGAGTGCATCCAGCTCCGGCAGGCTGCGACTGCGGGAGCCGTCATATTGCGTGCCCCAGCGTTCGACCTGCCGCACCAGAAATCCGTCCGGGCGACCGAAGTCCGCCAGCCCGACGTCCGCCGGGACGATGGAGTGCAGGTGCGCGAGGGTCCGCGCAAGATCGAGGCTCAGCTCGCGCAGTTGAGCCGGGTTGTATGAGGCGTTGTCCGCACGCGACGAAAGAGTTCGACCCTTCACCCGCTCCATCAAATAGAACGGTGCATCCACGCCGGATGTCGGATCGTCGACATATCGGATGGCGCGCGGCACCGGAACACGGCTGCCGCGCAGCGCCGAGATGACCCGAAACTCACGCTCCATGTCGTGGGCGGTGGCTTGCACGTGACCGAGCGGCGGTCGACGAAGTACGATTTGCTCCGTCGCACCCCGGATGACGTAGGTCAGGTTGCTGCGTCCGCCGGCTATCAGGTTCGCGCTCAGAGGCACGGCACCCAACAGTTCGGGCTCGTTGGCGAGCAGCCATTCCTGCAGCGCGCGGACATCCAGTCCCGGTAGGGCCGGACGTTCGTTGGTCTTCGCTGCCGGCGCATTCGCCTTGCTGATCGAACTCATGTCATGGCTCCGTCGCCGCTGGTTGTGACCCCTCCGTCCAACAATACCGACCAGTAGGTATGCGTGGGCCGTCTCGGCCGTCGGGTCTGCGCACACAACCTAGAACTCGATCAACTGTCGTATCGCGTGACCGTCGGCGAGCGCATCCATGGCGGAATTGATGTCGTCCAGCGCGATCCGTGACGAGATCAGCTTTTCGACCGGCAAGCGGCCAGCACGCCACAGCCCCACGTACCGGGGGATGTCGCGCTCCGGCACCGCTGAGCCCTGGTAGCTGCCGACGATCGATCGAGCCTCGGCCACCAGTGCGAGGGGCGAGATGCTCGCCATCGCGGTCGGCGCCGGGAGTCCCACCGTTACCGTCTTCCCACCGGGCGCCGTCGCCTCAATCGCCGTCTCGAAGGCGCGAGCACTTCCGGCGGCTTCGACCACGACGGATGCCGTGACGCCAGACTCCATCAGTTCCGCCGGTGTGAAGACCTCGCTGGCGCCGAGGAGCAGCGCCTCCTCCAGTTTCTCCGGCAGCGCGTCGACCGCGACAACGGGATGTCCCTCCGCGATCGCTGCCAGCATGGCCGCCATCCCGACCCCGCCGAGTCCGACGACCAGAACGGTCTCCCCACGCGCTGGCTTGCCGGCGTTGAGTACCGCACCTCCGCCGGTGAGAACCGCGCAGCCCAGCACGGCAGCGACATCCGCCGGTACGTCGTCATCGACCCTCACTACCGAATGACGATTCACGACGGCGTGGGTCGCGAATGCGGACACTCCCAGGTGATGAGCAATCCGCTCGCCGTTTCGACTGAGTCGCTGACCACCCCCGACCAGCGTCCCGGCCGCGTTTGCCGCGCTTCCGACCTCACAGGGAAGCCGCCCCTCGGTCGCACAGGCGGCACACCGACCACAGCGCGGCAAGAATGTGATCACGACACGATCACCGACGGCGATGTCGCTGACGCCCTTGCCTCGTGCCTCGACGCGGCCAGCCGCCTCGTGGCCGAGCAGCATCGGCACCGGCCGCATCCGGTTGCCGTTCACCACGGAGAGGTCAGAGTGACAAACCCCCGCCGCCTCGATCCGCACAAGCAACTCGCCGTTCGCCGGTTCGTCCAGCTCCAGCTCGCTGACGGTCAGCGGTCGCGATCTGGCGAACGGACGCGGACGCCCAATCTCTTCCAGAACGGCGCCGGTGATGTTCATCCGCCCATCTTGGCGCAATTGGGTACGGCGGAGCGAGGGGAGAGTGAAACCTCTTCACCGAATACGAGGACGAAACAAACAACGGTTACCCTGTGAGGATGGGAGACCTCAGACTCGAAGAACTTTCCGCCAAGACAATCGTCGCGGCGAACAGTCTCACTCTCCGTCGTGGGCAGGAATCGTTTGTAACGCCCCCGTCGTATGCCATCGCTGACGCGTACATTAACCCCGCGACCTCGTGGCCGAGGGTCGTGCTCGACGGCGATGATGTTGTCGGATTCATTCGGGGCAACTTCGATCCGGACGCCGGGCAGGAAGAATTCCGCAGCTGCATCTGGCGGATCAACGTCGCCGCAGACGCGCAGGGTCTCGGGGTGGGTCGCTTCGCCGCCCACGCGCTGGCGGACGAGGCGCGCAGCAGGGGTTTCGACAAGTTGTACGTGATCTGGGAACCCGGAGAAGACGGACCGGAAAAATTCTTCCTGCACATCGGTTTCGTGGTCGTCGGACAAACCCAGTACGGCGAGAACATTGGAGCACTCGAACTATGACCGACTGGAACGCCCAGCTACTCGGGCCCGACGAAGCAGCTGGGCTCGCGGACGAGATCCGCGCCCTCTATCGCACTGCGTTCTCGGCATCGCACTGGGACAAGTCGGAGCTCGGAATCATCGCCTTCGAGGAGGACATCTTCCCGCGTCACCTGAAGCGGGAAGGCTTCGCAATGGCCGCGGCTCGCGACGACGCCGGCGCGCTCATTGGGTTTTGCTACGGCTACATCGGCGAGCACGGACAGTACTGGACCGACTACGTCGCGGCACGCATCCATCCCTCCCTCGAAAAGGCATGGCTCGGCGGGCACTTCGAGATCGCCGAACTCGCAGTCGCGGAGGACCAGCGCGGTAAGGGCCTCGGGCGGGCAATGCTGACCACGCTGCTCAATTCGCGCGGCGAGGACCGCGTCGCGCTACAGACGCTTGAGAAGGATTCGCCGGCGCTCCCGCTCTACGAGTCGCTCGGGTTCACGCGGTTCGGTGACTTCGAGAACTACGTTGTGCTGGGGCAGCGCAAGGAATAACAGATGGCTCAGCCCGCCGAGGACTTTGTCTCCCGAGTGCTCGAGGTCGTCGAACAGATTCCCGAGGGCAAGGTCATGAGCTACGGCGATGTCGCGGCCGCGATCGGCTCGCGCGCGGCGCGCGGCGTCGGACAGGTGATGGCCTACTACGGTAGCGACGTTGCCTGGTGGCGAGTCGTTCGTGCCAGCGGGCATCCGGTGCGGGACCACGAGGCCAAGGCCCTGCAGTACTACCGGGCTGAGTCCACCCCGCTGCTGTGGGGACAGAACGGGGTCTTCCGCATTGACCTGCGGCAGGCCCGATGGATGCCGTGACCCGAGATATCGGTGGTCGAGTTGCTCGCAAAGTGGCGGCATCGAGACCTCAACGCGCAGTCGCCGCCGCCGCTCTGGTCCTCGGCCTGGTGGGATGCGCCAGCACCACAACACCGATCCCGCGCGGTTTCACCATCACGGGCTACGCCGACACCGGAGGAACGACCAACAAGCAGCTCGCCGACAGCGCGAGGGCGATGACCGAGGTCGGTGTCGACGGCGTCAGTCTCACTACGAACGGCGCCGGCATCAGCACTCCGGACACTTCGGCTCGGCGCTTGCTCGCGAAGACGCACGCCCTGCACCTGAAGGCATCCCTGCTGTTCAGCAACTGGTCGGACTCGATTGGCGACTTCAGTGACGCGCTCGCCGAGAAGATGTTCGACTCTCAGTCGCACATCAAGTCAGTGGTCGCGGCGCTCAGTCACGAAGTCACACGGGACGGCTGGGACGGTGTGACGATCGACCTCGAGGCGCTCAATGGCTGGGGCGCTGCCGGCCACAAGCGCGACGACAACACGGGTCTCGCATCCTTCGTCACGGCACTTCGCGTCGCCCTCGGCTCACACAGCCTGTCGATTTGCCTCACGGCGACAACCGGCAGCTACCGGGACCTCGGATATGACATCCCGACGCTCGCGAAGAACGTCGACCACCTCGCGCTCATGGCCTACGACCAGCACGGCCCGACCTGGTCGGCGGCGGGTCCGATCGGGGGTTATCCGTGGGTCAAGGCGAGCGTCGCGTCCCTGCGGAAGTCGGCGCCGGCATCATCGATACAGCTCGGCATCGGTCAATACGGTTACGCCTGGCCAACGCACGGAACCGGTAGGACATACACGGATGCGGCGGCTCGCGCGCTCGTGAAGCGAAAGGGCGGCTCCGCGGTGTGGTCGTCCAGGCAGCAGGAGTGGCACGCGACCCTGAAGGGCGAGACGATCTGGTGGTCGGACTTCCGGTCCTATCGATCCCGCCTTGCGCTCGCCCAGTCGCTACACCTCGGCGGCGTCGCAGTATGGAGTCTCGGCGAGGGAGACCCGCTGTAGCCCGGTTCACGAGCTGACAAAATGTCGGGTTGGCGCGCCGCGCCTTCTCGAGTGTTGTCAGCAACTGGTTACTCATTCGCGGAGACTCTTCGTCCGCTCAGCTTCGCGGGGACAATTTCTTGAAATCTGCACGTATTCTCACTCTGACCGCCGGCGCCGCAATCACCAAGGAAGCCCCCAAACTCTCGACCGATCCCAAGGGTGCGGCCGCCGCGATCACGCACGATGCCAAGGTCTTTAGCACGACGGCGAACAAGCTCAGCAACCCGGCGATCAAGAAGAAGGCCAATGCCGTAGGAGCTCAGCTCACGCTGTTCGCCGCCGACATCACCGCACTGGCCAAGTCGCCGACGACGGCAAACTACACCACGCTGCAGGCCGAATTGACGCCACTGCAGAACGCGCTTTAGGCGATCGACACGACCTGCAAGGCATAGTCAGTTCGGGCGCCGTCGCGCCAGTCGGCATGCGGTTCCGAGGAGATATTTTGAACACGCCACGTGCGCGCGACCATGGATCGGCGTGTCGCGAATATCTCCTCGATACCGCACGTCCGCGCAGTGGTCGAGCATTACGCCATCGTTAGACCAGCGAGTCCCGCCAGGCAGCGTGCAGCTGGGCGAACCGGCCAGTCCCGGCGATCAGCTCGTTCGGCGTGCCATCCTCGACGATCACGCCGTGCTCCATGACCAGGACCCGGTCCGCGATCGCCACCGTCGACAGCCTGTGCGCGATGATGATCGCGGTGCGGTCGGCGAGGAGGGTTTGCAGACCCTGCTGCACGAGCCGCTCACTCGGGATGTCGAGGGATGCGGTTGCCTCATCCAGAATGAGAACCACCGGATCGGCGATGAATGCGCGCGCGAACGACAGCAACTGGCGCTGACCGGCCGAGACCCGGCCACCGCGCTTGTTCACGTCTGTGTCGTAGCCATCGGGCAGCGACTGGATGAACTCGTGCGCACCAACCGCCTTCGCGGCCGCGACGACTTCCGGGCGGGTCGCGTCCGGTTTCCCCAGCGAAATGTTGTCGGCGACGCTACCCGAGAACAGGTAGGCCTCCTGGGTAACCATCACAATCGCGCGGCGGAGATCCTTCGGATGCAGCTTACGCAGGTCGATCCCGTCGAGCTCCACTTCGCCCTTGGTGGGGTCATAGAACCGCGAGATGAGCTTTGCCAGTGTCGACTTGCCCGCTCCGGTCGAGCCAACGAGCGCGATCGTCTGCCCGGCCGGAATGTCGAGGTCGAACTCGGGCAGCACGACCTGCGTCCTGTTGTACGCGAATTCGACGTTGTCGAACGTGACCCGTCCGTTGGCCTTCCACAGATCGATCGGGTGCACGGGATCGGGAACGCTCGGCTCCTCCTCGAGCACGCCCGAGATCTTTTCCAATGCCGATGACGCCGACTGGTACGAGTTGTAGAACATCGCCATCTCTTCGGCGGGGCCGTAGAACTGGCGAACATACAAAAGCACCGCGAGCAGCGTTCCGATTTCGACTCCGCCGGTGGCGACGCGAAGACCGCCAATCAGCAGGATCGCCGTCAGTGCCAGGTTGCCGATCAGCACGAGGCCCGGGTCAAAAATCCCGAACAGCTGGATGGTCTTGCCATTCGCCGCGCGATAGTCCTCGACCAGCTGGCCGAACTCGTCCTCGTTCCGCTTCTCCTTACGGAACGCCTTGACCGCGCGGATGCCCGTCATGGTCTCGACGAAGTGAACGATGACCCGAGCCGATGTCACGCGAGTGAGGCGGAACAGGCTGTTCGACCGCTTCTGGAACCAGTAGCCGAGGAAATACAACGGAATAAGCGAGACGATCAACACGACGCCGCTGAGCCAATCCAGCGAGAACATCGCGATCGCGATGAACGCCATGTAGAGAATGCCCTGGATGAGCTGGTTGATTCCGGAATCCAGTAGCTCGCGAATGGTGTCAAGGTCACTCGTCTGGCGCGCAATGATGCGCCCGGACGTGTACGACTCATGGAACTCGAGGCTCAGCAGCTGGGTGTGTCGAAAGACCCGCTTGCGCAGGTCGATCAGGATGGCCTGGCTGATGCGCGCGCTCAGGATCGTGTACGACGAGATGAGCCACGCCCCGAGTGCCGCGCAAATCAGGTACGCGACGACCGTCAGCGTCAGCGGTGCCCAGTCCGAGTGCCTGATGAGCGCGGGGAGACCGACGTTGATGCCGTAAGCGATCAACGCCGGACCGGCGACTTGCGCCGCCGTCGAAATGACCACGATCACAAACGTCCATGCGACCTTTCCGCGCAGCGGGTGCAGCAGCGAGCCGAGCAACCGGATGGACCGCTGGCGCAACTGACGCGTTTCGGCCTTGTCCAGGTCCTCGCGCTCTTCGCCCTCTACTCCTGCGACGCTCATTTCTTCACCTCTTCCCTGTCGGTGCGATCGTTCTGTTGTCTCTCGCGCTCGACCGCCTCCCGCGCCTGTTCGTCTTCGAGGCTCGAGATCACGAAGCGATAGTGCTCGCTGGATGCGAGCAGCTCCGAGTGCCTGCCGACGGCAGTGATCCTGCCGCCTTGAAGCAGCGCCACGCGGTCCGCCAACATGACCGTGGATGGTCGGTGCGCGACGATCAGCGCGGTCGTGGACGCGAGTACCCGACGAAGCGCCGCCTCGACGAGTGCCTCGGTGTCGACATCCAGCGCGGAAAGCGGGTCGTCGAGCACGAGCACCTCCGGCTTAGCGGCGACCGCACGAGCAAGCGCGAGCCGCTGCCGCTGCCCGCCGGACAGGCTGAGTCCCTCCTCGCCGACCTTGGTGTCGAGCCCTTCCGGCAGGTCGTAGACGAACGCCGACTGCGCGATGTCGAGCGCCTCGGCGAGGTCGGCCTCGCTGGCTTCCGGCCGCCCGAGCAGCACGTTGTCCCGAACCGACGCGGAGAACAGCGTCGCATCCTCGAACGCCATGGCGATGTGCCGACGCAGGTCGATGCGCGTGAGGTCCCGGATGTCGACTCCGTCGAGCACGATCGATCCGCCCGTCACGTCGTAGAGACGAGTCGTCAGGGCCGTGATCGTGGACTTACCCGATCCCGTCAGGCCGACGAGCGCCATCGTTTCACCCGGCTCAAGGGTGAGATCGAGTCCGTCAATGAGATCCGGATACTGTGCCGCCGAGTCCTCATAGCGGAAGTGCACGTTCCTGAACTCGAGTCGTCCTTCCGCATGACGGATCGTTTTCGGGTTCTCAGGGTCCTGGATCGCGTTCGGCGAATCCATGACCTCGAAGAATCGGTCGACAGCCGTGCGAGTGTCGTAGGTCATCGACAGCAGGAAGCCGATCGACTCTACCGGCCAGCGCAGCACGGTTGCGGTCGCGAAGAATGCGACGAGCTCGCCCGCCGTGATCTGTCCGGTTGCCGCCAGCCAGACGCCGCCGAGCAGGCAGATTGCGAACGTCACATCCGGAACCAGCAGCAGCCAGAACCAGATACCGGCGATCGCCTTGGCCTTCTCGATCTCCGTGCCGCGAAGCTCCTCCGCCTGACGCGAGAAGCGATCGAGTTGGTGGCGGCCGCGGCCGAATGCCTTGAGCACGCGGATGCCGTGCACGGACTCCTCGACCGCGGTTGCGAGGTCGCCGGCCTGGTCCTGGCTGCGGCGAGCAACCACGGAGTACTTGCTCTCGAACACGTACCCGTAGATCCAGAGCGGGATCGAGCAGATCACGAAGATCACACCCAGAATCCATGAAATCTCGACCAGGAAGACGAAACCGACAACGATTGTGAGAATGTTCACGATCAGCAGGACGATGCCGAACGAGATCCATCGACGGATCAGGTTGAGGTCGCTGATTGCGCGCGACAACAGCTGGCCGGAGGGCCAGCGGTCATGGAAACTAACGGGCAGATCCTGCAGGCGCGCGTAGAGCGCGTTGCGCATGGACGCTTCGACGTGCGTTCCCGGCTGCAGTACGAACCAGCGGCGCAGTGCGATGAGCAGCGCCTCGGCAACGCCCAGCGCCAGAACAATGCCGACCGCTGGCCAGATCTGTCGGGAGTCACCCGTCTTCAGCGGCCCGTCGACGAGCGTCTTCAGCACCTGAGGGATGAGCAGAGCAACGATGCCCGCGAGCAGTGCCGCGACCATCCCGAGCACAATTCGGCGCCAGGCGGCGCGAGCGAAGGGGTAGATCCGCACGATGGAACGGAACGTTCCCACGCGAGCGGGTGAGCGACCGGAGTCGTCCGATTTAGACATGGTTTCCTTGGAGTTTTGGTGCGCGCGACAAAAGACGGTCGCGAAAGGCTGTGAACTTGGGAATCAGAGGATGCGCCGCCTGTGGCGGCGCGCGGAAAGGCTGCGGGTGGCTGGTTCGACTACGGCTGGAGTCGAACGCCGACCGGCACTCCCGCGGAACGGGCACCGAAGGCAGTGCCGGCTTCCGCGGAAATGCGTGCCGTAGCAAACTGGATCTTCTTCATGGTGTCCTCCTCGTGTGCGACCTGTGTGTCAGCCGAACGGCGAGCCCCAAATGTTGTACACCCGGGCACCGAGCAGCCCTCCAGAATATCGACCTCGAAGGATGTGCGCAAGGAAAAGCTCGAACCGCGCTCTACGGAGTGAGTTCCTTGACGACATAACCGGCTGCGGCCTTCGCCATCGTGACCGTGTTGGGAGTTCCCGGTGTGCCCGGATCCGAGACCTCGATCGAATACGGGTGCTCACCGACGATGCCGATGAGCGCGGTGTCGTCTTTGGCGTTCGGGTTACCCGTTATCGAGTGGAGATGGCCCTCGTTCCGAGCCCCGGTATCGCGCTCCCGCGCCGCCGCCACCATCCTGGCGATAGTTCACCGGCCGCATCTCGGCGATCTGTCCACCGGTGAGATCGAACTGGGGCTGGGACACCTCGATGGCATACGGCGCGCCGATCACGGCAGCGAAGCCGGTTTCGGTGGCAGCGCCCTGGTCGGCGGGGGTCGGAAGGGTCACGGCGGTTGCGGCCGGATCCGTCCACGCGGGCTCGGCCACGGTGACGCCCTCGATCTCCGCAATCGGCGTGGTGAAGAGGGCCTTTAAGGACGCCGTGACCTGTGCGTCCGTTGGCGCGGTCGAGATCGCCGTGCTGTATCCATTGATATCAAGCCGGACCGAGCCAACCAGGATGTCGAGGCTGCAACTCTCCGATTTCGGCGCATCCGACTCCGCACTGCAATGGCCGCGCGCGCCCCGATGTAGCTCGCCGGGTAGGGATCCTGCAGCTGGCTCTGATACATGGACCAGGTGGACGCGGCATCCGGCATTGTCTCGATCGTGAAGTAGGCAGACTGGTTGCCGGCGACCGTCGCCTGCAGGGTCGGGAACTCATCGTCCGGCATCATCGTGGTGTGCATGGCGCGGTTCACGGATGCGGTCGACTCGAGTTGATCGCAGATCAGGGGGATGCGCACCCTGGGCGACGCAAGCACGGGCGCGGCCGGTGCGGTAGCGATACCGGTGCGAATCGTTCGATCGACATGGCACGCTCTTCCCCTGGCTTAAGCCAAGGACTGCGCGAAACCCGTGACGAGTTTCGCGCAGTCCTTTGGGCTAGCCGACTACTGGATGTTTTCGAATGTCCCGTTGATGGTGATTGTGACCGTCGAAGAGGACGTGCCGCCGCGTCCATCCGAGATGGAGTAGGTGAACGTGTCTGTGAGCGACGATCCGATGGGCTCGTTCTCCACCGTCGTGTTGGTTTCGTTCAGCTCGTAGGTGTACGCGCCGCTGTTCGCGATGAGCAGCGCCCCGTAGGTGCCAACCATGGCGCTGAGCGTCGTGACCGCAAGCGGATCGCCGTCCGCGTCGGTGTCATTGGCGAGCACGTTGCCGGTAATCGTGTCGGGAGTTGCGTCCGCATCCATCGCGTTCACGTCCGGATTTGCAACCGGGTTGTGGTTTGACCCGTCGATTGTGATCGTCAGGGTCGTCGAGGCCGTTCCGCCCTGAGTGTCCGCGATCGCGTAGTGGTATACATCCGTCAGCGTGTGTCCGACCAGGAGGTCATTCACCGCAGGGATCGCGTTGTTCAGGGTGTACGAATACGTGCCGTTCGAACCAAGCGACAGTGTGCCGAACGTCATCGCGATCGAGCCGCCGCCGTTGGTAACGTGGATCGCAAACCCGTCGGGGTCGGAGTCGTTGGTGAGCACGTTTCCGTCCACCGGGTTCGGCGCCGTGTTCGCAGTGACAGTGTTGGCGTCAGCACGAGCAATCGGTGGCGGGCATGCGGCGGATGCCGTACCTGCGGGCGCAAGCGTCAATCCGCCGATGGCGAGAAGCGCAACCGCGGCTGCCGCGATGATGGGGGCGACCTTGCGACGTGCAATCGCGATCGCAACGACACCGCCCAAAAGAAGAAGGAGGCCAATTCCGATGAATGGCCAAATATCGATACCCGTGGTGGGAAGCGTGCACCCGTTCATTGAAACTCCTCGCTGTGTCCCGAACAATTTGGCCCCAGCTTAGGGGGATGCGCGTTTCCGTCGATATAGGTAGTTACTACCCATTTGAGTCAGCGAATGCGCACCGAAAGGCACGTAACGCAACCCTCCAGCTTCTCGAATTCGCCGATTTCGACCGTGGTGACGCGATAGCCCAGGTCGGCGATGAGCGCAGCCGACTTCGGGGCAGAGGCCGACATCAGCACCGAGTTGTTCGTGAGAACGACAACCGCGACTCCCTCGACCTCGGGAACCTCGAGGTATCGCTCGAAGATCGATGGGCGCTCGACCAGTGCCCCGTGGCCGATCACGGTTCCGTCGGGAAGCGCGGTGACCGAGCTCTTGAGGTGTAGGGCCTTCGTCGCCGGAACGCCCACCACCTCGTAGCCGAGCTCGATAGCGATCGCACGGAACTGCCGGATGCCCTCCGAATTCGTTCGGGAGCTCTTGCCGACGTAGATGGTCTTGCCGACCTTGAGGACATCGCCGCCGTCAAGGGTTCCGGGCAGACGAATGTGCCGGGTCTCGAGGCCGAGGTCGAGCACGGCTGCTTCAACTGCATCCGTTTCTCCCTTGCGCGACTCGGCGCCGGGACTGGTGACGACCGCGATTTGGCCGAGCATCACGACCATATCCTCGATGAACACACAATCCGGATACGCGTCGTCGGCATCGACGCGCTGGACGCGGAACCCCTCGGACTCCAGCGCGGCGACGTAGGCGTCCCACTGATCCTGTGCTTTTTGATACTTGACGGGCTTGCGTTTCAGGTGGGTAAGTTCGCCTTTCGCCAGGGTCGTCGCCGGAGCGCGAACGAGGGCAACGCGGTGTACCTCGGGCGGCGCGACCACCCGGAGTCCGAAGGCCCAGGCATAGATGCGTCTGGTCAGGGTCAGACCCGCGAGCACGGTTACGACGAAGAAGATCAGGTTGAAGGTGAGAAGGTCCTGGAACGCGGCATCCGATGATGCGGTGAATTCTCCGCCGCGAAGGCTCAGCAGGATGACGACTCCGAAGTATGGCGCAGTGATTCCGGCGACGATTCCAGCGGTGAGCGCCCTCGGCCAGGTCGCCGTCGCCCCGAGCAGCGAGGCGACGAGCACGACGACGATCAGCACAACCGCCGACGAAGCGAACTGTTCGAGGATCGCGAGTGCGGATGCGTCGCTGGCGACGTAGTACGCGAGCGATACCGTGAGGAAGACGACCAGCCCCGTCGCAATCCCGGCCGCAAGTGAGGCAAGCAGACGACGCGCGAACGAGGTCTGCTTCATGCCTCACAACCTATCGTTCGCACCCTATGAGCCCGCTTCGAGTCCAAACTCCGTGAGAGGGCCCAATCGACCCATAAATTCAAGCTTTTATGGGTCGATTGGGCCCTCTCACGGAGTTTTAGTGGAAGAAGTGGCGCTGGGCGGTGAAGTACATCGTCACGCCCGCCGTCTTCGCCGCCTCGACTACGAGCTCGTCGCGGATTGAGCCGCCGGGCTGGACGATCGCGCGAACGCCTGCGTCGATCAGGATCTGCGCGCCATCCGGGAACGGGAAGAAGGCATCGGATGCCGCGACGCTCCCCCGCGCCCGATCCCCTGCCCGCTTGACGGCGAGTTCACACGAATCGACCCGATTGACCTGTCCCATCCCCACCCCGACGGATGCGCCGTCGTTCGCGAGCAGAATCGCATTCGACTTCACCGCCCGGCAGGCCGTCCAGGCGAACTCGAGATCGGCGCGGGTCGCCGCATCCGCCGGGTCACCCGCGACGAGCGTCCACTCGTCGAACGGAAGGAACAAGGCATCCGCGTCCTGAACCAGGATGCCTCCGGACAGCTGCTTAAACTCGGTCGACTCGCGGCGAAAATCGTCTGGCAACTGCAGGATGCGCAGGTCCTTCTTCGTCTGGAGCAGCTCCAGCGCGTCGGGCTCGTATCCGGGGGCGATGACGACTTCGGTGAAGATCGGCTTGATCGACTCTGCGGCGGCAAGTGTGATCACCCGGTTTGCCGCAATCACGCCGCCATATGCCGAAACGGGATCACAGGCGTGCGCGCGGATGTGCGCAGTCGCGATGTCGTCCGCTACGGCGATCCCGCAGGGGTTCGCGTGCTTGATGATCGCGACCGCAGACTCCTCGAAGTCGTAGGCAGCCCGAAGCGCCGCATCCGCGTCGACGTAGTTGTTGTATGACATCTCCTTGCCGCCGAGCTGGATCGCCTGAGCAATCCCGGCGCCGCCGTGGCGCAGGTAGAGTGCGGCCGACTGGTGCGAGTTCTCGCCGTAGCGCAGCGTTGCGGCCCTCGTGCCGCTGACCTCGAATTCGTCGCCTCCGGTGAACCAATCGGCGACGGCGCGATCGTACGCCGCGGTGTGCTGGAAGGCTTCGCGCGCGAGTCGACGACGCTGGGCGAGGGAAGTGCCACCGAGCTGCAGCGCCTTATAGATGAGCGGGTAGCTCGCGACCGTCGTGACAATCGCGACATTCGAGTGATTCTTGGCGGATGCCCGGGTCAGTGCCGGACCGCCGATATCGATCTGCTCGATGATCGCATCGTCCGCGGCGCCGGAGGCGACCGTCTCCGCGAACGGATAGAGGTTCGAGACGACCAGTTCGAACGGTGCGATGCCCTGAGCTGCGAGCTCGTTCTCGTGCGACTCGAGACGCAGGTCGGCAAGCAGGCCCGAATGGATGGCTGGATGCAGCGTCCGAACGCGACCACCAAGCGACTCCGGATATCCCGTGACCTCTGAAACCTGGGTGACCGGAATACCGGCGGCGGCAATCGTGGATGCCGTTGAACCGGTCGAAACGATCTCGACGCCGGCTTCCGCGAGCTTGTGTGCGAGCTCGAGGAGGTCCGTTTTGTCACTCACCGACACAAGCGCGCGACGGATTCTGATGACATCGCGCGGACGATAGAGCGCTGGATCGATGGATGGGCCGCTCATGCGAGCTCCTTACGTTGACAGGGCCGAAGATCGAGGCAGCCCAGGCGAACGGCTACCAAACCGTGTCAATGTGTCGCTCCCCAATGGTTACCCATCCGAACGCCAGTCGCGACAGGTCCATGGTACCGGAACGAAAGTCCGGTCCCGGAGCCGGCGTCTCTAGGCAGACGTGTTTTGTGAGTTCGCGAAGTCGAGAATCGACTGGAGAAGAAGAGCGCGCTCGACAGGTTTGATGCGGGCGTGCAGCGTTGCCTCGGTGTCGCCCGCCAGGATCGGCACCCGCTGTTGCGCGAGAATCGGGCCACTATCGACTCCGTTGTCTACGACGATGACGGATGCGCCGGTTTCGGTGGCACCCGATTCGAGTGCATCCCGCACCGCGTGGGCGCCCGGGAATTCCGGCAGGTAGGCGGGGTGGGTGTTGAACAGCCGCGGGCTCAGTGCGGCGACGACTCGCGGTGGAAGCAGCTTCATGAAGCCGCTGAGGATCACGAGGTCGGGTGACCAGACAGCGATCTGCTGGAGAAGCGCGTCTCCCCAGGCCTCCCGATCGGCGTAGTTCGACAGCGCAACAGAAAACGTCGGAATGGCATATTCCTCCGCGTGCGCAAACCCGTCAGCATCCCGATCCGCGCCGACGGCGACCACGCGAGCCGGGAACTCGGCGTCCTCTGCCGCCTCCAGCAGTGCGCGCAGATTGGACCCTCCACCCGATATGAGAACGACCAGTGAGAGCACGGACTCAGCCTAACGGCGCGATGTCGCCATCCCTGCGACGGCCGTGACACCCAGTTCGAGGGCAGCGAAAAGCCCGACGACCAGCGGGTCCGGTCCCGCTTGCTGGAGACGCCCCGGGCCGATCGCGCCCGAGGATGCCCAGGCGAGCAGCCCGAGAATCGCGCCCCCGACGATGCCCGTCCCGAGGCCAACACCGAGCATAGTAACCAGTGCTCCCGTCGATCGAATCCTTGATGACACCGACGAACAGAGCACGGCGCCGACCAGAAATCCCGCAATGAGCGGCACCAGCAGTCCAACGAACTCGAACGGCGTATCCCCCTGAGGCAGAGCACCGAGCACCGGAATCGAGGGAAGCGGACCAAGCGTTGTCCCGAGCGGACTCACGAGCGACCCGGTACCGATCGAGAATCCCGGACCGATCAGCCAGGACGCCGCCCAGACAACGAGATTTGGCAGGAAGAGGATTTGCGCGATCGTCAACGCAAGACCGCCGAGCGCGCCGGAGTGGAGGTTTTCGTAGAGCGTGATGATCTGCGCGTAGTTGGCGAGCAGCAGGATGGCAACGGCCGCGCCGGCCACCGTGATGACCACTGCGGCTGCCGCGGTGCCTGCGCGAAGGGCTGTCGCGACAATCTCCCGGGTATCGGGGCGCCAGCGACTCCACTTGGGTAGAGCGCCGGCGCGCGCGAGCGCGAGCCCGAGCACGAAGACCAGGGGCGGCAGGATCGCTCCCTGGACAATCGATGGTCGTGCATCCACCGCTCCCGCACTCACCGCGATCCCAAAGGATGCCACCGAGAACACGACGGTGGCCACGATCTCGCCGAACAACCGGTGACCCGTTTCCGCGATGCGGTGGCCCGCCCGTCGACCAAGCACAGCCGTGAGCAATGAGAATCCAAGTACCGCGACGCTGAGAACAAAGGGAGTTCCTGCCCCGCTGAGTCCCGACGCCTTTATCGTTGCCGCATCGAGGGTCACTCGAATGTCATCGCCGTGGCCGAGCAGCCACGCGTCGGCGGAGAGTCGCCAGAAAATCGACCAGTCTGGCCCGAATCCGTACTGTGCCGCCCAGAGCACGGTGAGCGGCACCAGGGGAATGGCCAGCCCGACGCATAAGACGATGATGGCCTCGAGCGCCGAAAACAGAGCGGACAGGGTGCGGTTCATACCGGGTTGACCATAGCAACTGCCGGACAATGGACGGATGACCGACTCGGTGTACCAGCGAGTGCTCGGGTCGGATATCGAACAGCTTCGCCCCGAGCTGCAAAGGTACTTCGGTGAGGGCACACGCGTCGGCCTTGGGTCAGGAGTCTTCGAGGTTGCCGGGTCCACCCGTGCCGTTCTGCGTCCGGCGCTCGCTTTTCTCGGCTGGCGCCGGGTCCTCTTCGCGGACTATGGCAGGAATGTGCCCTTCGACATCGTGAATACCCCGATACCGGATGGCGCTCTCGATGCCGTCCGAACGTTCCACTTTCCCGGACGGGATCGGCCACTCGAAGACACCATGCGCGTTGTGGGCGGCGAGCTCCACGACTATCTCGGCAAGCGCCGCGGCTTTGAGGTGCAGCTGGCGCTCACGATCAAGGACCGTCGGCTGTCGATGCGGTCGAGCAGGCTGTGGCTGCACCTGGGTCGCGCCCGCATCCCACTCCCTCGCCTCGCAACGGTAACCGTCGACGAGTCGTGGTCAGCGGGAAAGCAGCACGTGGATGTTCGCCTGCGAAGTCCGCTCCTCGGCGAATGGTTTCGCTACGCGGGCTCGTTCAACTACCGATCCGAAGAGCGCTAGCCGCTGCGGTACGCGCCCCCTGCGGCGTGCTTGCATCGAGCGCATCCGCGGCCGCATCCCGACACTCGTCGAAGGTCACGCCCCGCAGAAGTTGGCTAACGTGCCCGAGCGCGCGCGGTGACATCGAGAGGCTGGATGCACCAAGCCCGACCAACACGGCCGCAAGCATTGGATCGGATGCGGCCTCGCCGCAGACGCTCACCGGCTTGCCTGCCGCGGCCCCGGCATCGAAGGCCAGGCGCATCATCCGCAACACGGCGGGCTGCCATGGATCGCCCAGAAGAGCGAGATCGGCAGACTCGCGGTCTGCCGCCATCGTGTATTGCGCGAGATCGTTCGTACCGAGACTGACGAAGTCGACGCTTGCGAAGATCTCCTGAGCCGTGATCGCTGCCGCCGGTGTTTCGATCATGACGCCGACCATCGACAAGCCGTGCGCCGCGCAGCGGGACGCGAAATCGGCCGCCTCATCCGGAGTGTCGATCATCGGCGCCATGACCTCGACCTTCGCCCGGTGGGCGGATTCGGCCAGCGCGATCGCCGCGAGCTGGTCTTCGAGAAGTTCCGGCCGGCGCCACGTGGTGCGGTAGCCGCGCACGCCGAGGGCAGGGTTCGTCTCTTTGGCCTGTGTGACGAAGGCCAACGGTTTGTCTGCCCCCGCATCCAGCGTTCGCACGATCACCCGCTTGCCGGGGAATGCCGCGAAGACCTCAGCGTATGCCGATGCCTGCTCGTCGACGCTCGGCGCCTCGGATCGATCGAGAAAGAGGAATTCGGTGCGGAATAGTCCGACCCCCTCGGCCGCGGCCGAAATCGCTCCGGCAACACTGGCCGGTGAACCAACGTTGGCCAACAGCTGCACGCGGTGATCATCGGAGGTGTGACCAACCCCATCGAACTCGACGACCGCGACCGCCTGCGCGCGAACTTCCGAGATCTGAGCCTCGGTCGGGTCGACCGTTAGGGTTCCTGCCGTGCCATCGACCAGCACAATCGTTCCGTTCGCGAGGTCGAGCGCATCGTCGACTGACACGAGTGCCGGCAGGCCGAGCGAACGCGACAGGATCGCCGTGTGCGAATTGGGCCCACCCTCGCGCGTAATGATCGCGACACACACCGCCGGATCGAGGAGGGCGGTGTCGGCCGGCGCGAGGTCGCGTGCGACCAGAACGAACGGCTCGGTACGCGCGGGCACCCCGGGAATCTCTCGCCCGAGAAGCTGCGCAACCACCCGATTCCGGATGTCGTGCAGGTCCGCGACTCGTTCGCGGATGCGCCCGCCCTGGCTGGCAAAATCCTCCGCGAGCCTCTCGAACGTCGACCAGACCGCGACCTCCGGCGACTCACCGCGTTCGAGAACGGCCGCTCGCGCCTCCGAGATTGTCGATGGGTCGTCGGCGAGTGTTGCCGCTGCCTCAAGAACTGCGCGTGGCTCGCCGGAGACCGATGAGGCGCGAGCACGCAGCGACTGGGCGACCGCGGAACTCGCCGCGTCGATTCGATCAGCGGCGCCGGATCGGTCGGGGCCCGGAAGCGGCGCGCCACCGTGTGGGGATTCCAGGGGCTCGGGCATCCGAACGACGGGGCCGACCGCGCGTCCGGGGCTGACACCGATCGGGCCGCCGCGGGATGGCCCCGAGGCGGGCGGTTCGGTCGCCTGCTCCAGCTCGCCGAAGCCGTCGGCAACCATTCCCCGGACAGTGTCGAGAGCCTCCCGTGCCTGGGTGCCCGACGCGGACACCCGCACGATGTCGCCCTTCTGGGCAGCAAGCGTCAAGAGCTTCGTGGGACTATTGGCCAGCCGAGGACCAGAACCGGTGCGCAGATTCGCGATAGTCACCGTGGCATCCAGCGGTGTGAGTGCAAGCACAATCATCGAAGCCGGGCGGATGTGGAGGCCGCTCGGGTTACGCAGGCGCAGGTCGAGAGTGAGTTCGCCCTCCGTTGGAGCTTCGGGCGGAGCATCCGCCGGGTCGCCGAGTTGGCTGCGCTTGCTCTCGAGCGAGTCCCGTGCCTCGCGCTCGACCTCGTCGAGGCTCGACCCGGCGGCGGCACGAACCAGACCCGCCATCAGCCCCTCGACGAATGGAGCGCTCGTCACGCGTACTTCGACCCCGGGAAGATCGATCAGCTCGAGGGCGAGACCCGCACTCAAAACCGCGGAGCCGAGATCAACGAGTACGAGCACGCCGTCGGGCGATGCAACTTCGGCGATGGATGCCGCGATCTGCGTCGCGTCTGTCCCGGTCGATCCGTCGTACACACCGGCCGCGATCGAAATCCTTGGGCTGACGCCGTGCACCATTTCGAGAGCGAGATCGACCGCTGAACGCGCCAGCTGCGGACTGTGCGAGACGACGACTACGCCGATCACGCCGAGCCCCTAGGCAAGAGCCTCGGCAAGCGCCTCGAACATCAGGCAGGTGGATGCTGCGCCCGGGTCGATGTGGCCGACGCTTCGGTCGCCGAGATAGCTGGCTCTGCCCTTGCGCGCGACGAGTTCGGCTGTCGCATCCCGACCCTGCGCGGCCGCGTCGAACGCACGGCGAGCGGCGAGCGCGACTCCCTGACCCAGGTTGTCGCGGAAGGCGCGAACGGCCGGCTCCATTGCGTCGAACATCGTCTTGTCCCCGAGCTCGGCCTTTCCGCGGTCGACGACGCCTGCGACGCCCGCCTCGAGGGCGCTTGCGAGCTTCTCGCCGGTCAGCTCGGTGACGTGGCCCGCGCTCAGAGAGAATCGCAGGAAGAAGGTGCCGTAAAGCGGGCCACTCGCGCCGCCAACGGAACTGATAAGGGTCATCCCAACGAGTCGGAACAGCTCGTCGACGAACTGAGGTTGATCGATGTCGACCTTCGATGAGGCCGCAGCCGCCCCGCGAGCAAGATTCGTTCCGTGGTCGCCGTCCCCGATCTCGGAGTCGAGTTCGGTGAGGTAGGTGCGTTGCTCGATAAGACTTTCATCGATAAGACGCAACCAGTTGAGCAGTTGCTCGTAGCTGACCGCAGCAGCGTTTGTCATTTCACAGTCCCCACCGGAGCGCTGGCGTTGAAACGGGCGCATCCCAGAGGCCGAGCATGTCGTTATCGGCGCGAAGCACCGTGAGCGAGCATCCCGCCATGTCGAGCGATGTGACGTAGTTGCCGACCAGGCTGCGGGCGACCGAGATCCCGGCCCTCTCGAGCACCCTCGAGACCTCACCGAACATGAGGTACAGCTCGATCAGCGGCGTCGCACCCATGCCGTTCAGCATAACTATCGCCGGAGCGCCGCCGAAGTCCTGGTCGGCCAGGATGGGCTCGACGAGCAGCGTGGCGATTTCGCGAGCTCCGGCGAGCGGCATCCGGCGCCGACCCGGTTCTCCGTGGATGCCGACTCCCACCTCCATGTCGGATGCCGGCAGCTCGAAATTGGGTTTGCCCGAGGCTGGGATGGTACCGCTCGTGAGGGCGACGCCCATCGAGCGCCCGGCGCCGGAGACCCGGCGAGCGAGGACCGCGAGTTCGGCGAGGTCACGGCCCTGCTCTGCGGCAGCACCGACGATCTTCTCGACCAGCACGGTCACGCCGGTGCCGCGCCTGCCGGCGGTAAAGGTCGAGTCCTCGACAGCGACATCGTCCGAGATGACCACCGTCTCGACGGCGATGCCACCGACAAGTTCGGTCGCCATGTCGAAGTTCATGACGTCGCCCGTGTAGTTCTTGACGAGCTGCAGCACGCCCGCGCCGGTGTCGATCTCGGTCGTCGCGGCGACAATCTGGTCTGGCGTTGGCGAGGTGAAGATCTCGCCCGCAACTGCGGCATCCAGCATCCCGAATCCGACGTAGCCACCGTGCAGTGGTTCGTGGCCGCTGCCGCCGCCGCTCAGCAGGGCAACGGTGCCGTGCGGTTTCGGGGTCGCGCGATAGACGACGCGGTTTGCGTGATCGACCCTCAACTCGGGGTGCGCCGCCGCGAGCCCAACGAGGGACTCAGCGACGACGTCGTCCGGGTCGTTGATGAGCTTCTTCACCTATCAAGCGTCCCACGGAATGGTCAGGCTTTGCGCGGGGGAAACCAGGATGCGATCGCCATCCACGCCGCGATGCCGATCAGCAGCACGCCGAGTGGCACGTGCAGCTGGGTCAGCTTCGCGAATCCGGCTGCCGCCTCGCCCGCGGTCACAACGAGTAGACCGATCGCACGGGGAAGCACCGTGCGACGGCCCCCGCCGGGCCAGACGGTCAGGATCGCAGCGACCACGAGTACCAGCACAACGACGGTGGCGAGGATGGCGTTCTCACGGTGGAGCATGAACGAGAACTTGTCGTTCTTATCGGCGATGAACTCGCCGGCGAGGATGGACTGCGCGAAGAGCAGCACTGCCGCGAGCGTTGCGACGATGCGGTAGGTCCAGAGCGGCCATGCTGGGGCGGTCTTCACCGCGGAGGTTGAGGTAGTCATACCTTCACCCTGCCGGTCGACGACTGCCCGCGCGTACTCCCCCGGGAGACATCCCCATACTCCCGCCGTTGCGGGCGGAAGGACTACTAGAGGGACGCGTAGAGCTCGCGCATGAGGTCCGCCGTCTCGGACGGTGTCTTACCGACCTTGACTCCGGCCGCCTCGAGCGCTTCTTTCTTGCCCTGGGCAGTACCGGCGCCGGACGAGACGATTGCCCCGGCATGCCCCATGGTCTTGCCCTCCGGCGCGGTGAATCCCGCGACGTAAGCGACAACCGGTTTGGTGACGTTTGCCTTGATGAAGTCGGCCGCGCGCTCCTCGGCGTCGCCACCAATTTCACCGATCATGACGATCGCTTTGGTCTCCGGGTCGTCCTGGAACGCGGCGAGCGCGTCAATGTGGGTCGTCCCGATGATCGGATCGCCGCCGATGCCGATCGCGGTCGAGAAGCCGAGGTCGCGCAGCTCGAACATCATCTGATAGGTCAGCGTTCCCGACTTGGAAACGAGACCGATTGGACCCTTGCCCGTGATGTTCGCGGGGGTGATGCCGACGAGGGATTCGCCCGGCGTAATGATTCCGGGGCAGTTCGGGCCGATGATCCGGGTCAGGTTGCCCTTGGCCTGCGCGAGGGCCCAGAACTCGGCCGAGTCCTGAACCGGGATGCCCTCGGTGATCACAACGACCATGGGAATCTCGGCCTCGATGGCCTCGACCACGGCATCCTTCGCGAATGCCGGTGGGACAAAGACGATCGAGACATCGGCGCCGGTCTCGCGGATGGCCTCATCCACGGATCCGAAGACGGGAAGGGTCACACTCTGCCCATTTGCTCCGGCGTGGGTCACCGTCTCACCGGCCTTGCGCGCGTTGACTCCACCGACGACCTGGGTCCCGGCCTTGAGCATGAGAGCGGTGTGCTTCGAGCCCTCGCCACCCGTGATGCCCTGGACAATGACCTTGGAGTTCTTGTTGAGGAAGATCGACATACTGTGTTCCTTTCCGTCGAAACCGCTACGCGGCCGACGATGCCAGCTCGGCGGCCTTGTCGGCGCCTTCGTCCATGGTGAGCGCCAGAGTGACCAGCGGGTTGTTGGCGTCATTGAGGATCTTGCGACCCTCGTCCACCTTGTTGCCATCGAGGCGTACAACGAGGGGCTTCGTTGCGCTGTCCCCCAGGGTCGCGAGAGCACCCACGATGCCGTTGGCGACCGCATCGCATGCCGTGATGCCCCCGAAAACGTTGACGAACACACTCTTGACCTGCGGGTCTCCGAGGATGACGCTGAGTCCGTTTGCCATGACCTCGGCGGATGCGCCGCCGCCGATGTCCAGGAAGTTGGCCGGCTTCACACCGCCGTGCTTCTCGCCGGCGTATGCGACCACATCCAGCGTCGACATCACGAGGCCTGCGCCGTTTCCGATGATGCCGACCTCGCCGTCGAGCTTGACGTAATTAAGGTGCAGCGCCTTGGCCTTCGCTTCGAGCGGGTCAGCCGCAGCGGCATCCTCGAGCTCGGCATGTGCCGGGTGACGGAAGTCGGCGTTCTCGTCCAGGCTGACCTTGCCGTCGAGCGCGAGGATGGTGCCGTCCTCGGTCAGGACAAGCGGGTTGACCTCGACGAGCGTCGCATCCTCACCCTTGTAGACCTCGTAGAGCTTCGCGATCACGGGAGCAACCTTGGCGGCCAGGTCATCCGGGAAGTGTCCGGCCTTGGCGATCTCGAGCGCCTTGTCGAGGTCGATGCCGATGCCGGGGATGACCTCGACGCGAGCCAGCGCATCCGGACGCTCAACTGCCAGCTCTTCGATCTCCATGCCGCCTTCGACGGCGCAGAGCGAGAGGTATGACCGGTTGGCCCGATCGAGCAGCACCGAGAAGTAAAACTCCTTGTCGATGCGCGCCCCAGCGGTGACCATGACCCTGTGCACCGGAAGTCCCTTGATGGTGAGCTTCAGGATGGCCTCCGCCGCGGTTGCTGCGTCATCCGGATTGTGGACGACCTTGACACCGCCGGCCTTGCCGCGACCGCCGGCCTTGACTTGCGCCTTGACGACGACGGTTCCGCCGAGTTTCTCGGCCGCGGCGCGCGCCTCCTCGGGGGTATCCGCGACGATGCCCGGAAGTACCGGCACTCCGTACTGTTCGAAAAGGTCACGGGCCTGGTACTCAAAAAGATCCACGCTGGTTCGTCCAATCGCGCGTTGATGTTGGTAGACGGGCCGTTGTCCCGACGTCGAGATAGCTCGATATCAAGATACTTTGGCCGTAGAGAACTCTACTCGCATGAGATTGTGCGCTCGCTCGGAAGGCCTGTCCCGCGCGTGTTAAAAAGGGGAACTCTTACGGTCCTCTGCCGCCCACTTCCGTAACTCATGCAGAATTTGCGCCGCGCGGGTTCGACCCTTGCAGATCCGCGGCGGCGACTTTGCCGCGCAAAATTCTGCATGAGTTACGGCAGTCAGTCCGCAGCAACCACGAACGATGCGGCGGTGTGCCGTGGGACGATTTAGGCATGGCATCGCGCGCGGTCGAGAGATGGGCGTCCGACGGCCTGCTCATCGCCGGCGGCGCGCGCGCAATCCTGCTGCAGGTTGCCGACCCGATCGTCGCGGCGGGGGTAGCCCGGCATAGCGACTTCGCACATCGCCCGGTCGAGCGGCTGCGCAACACGCTGACCTTCGCATACGCGGTTGTCCTTGGAAGCGCTGACGATGCCGCGAAGGTCTCGGCGCATGTCGCGCGGGCGCACCATGCGGTGCGCGGGGCATCGGATGCCGAGCTCCAGCTCTGGGTGGCGGCCACCCTGTATGAGACGGCGGCACTGGTCCACGACCGGGTGTTCGGTGCGACCGATGATGCTCTCGCCGATGAGTTGTATCGCGACTACGCCGCCCTCGGCACTTCGCTTGCGATGCCTGCTGAGTCGTGGCCGGCATCCCGAGCAGCCTTTGCCGACTACTTCGAGGGTCGACTCGAAACCCTGGAGGTGGGAGACGATGCGCGTCAGATCGCGCATGACCTGTTCGCCCCTGTAACGGCGCCGCGCTGGCTTCGTGCGGGGCTACCGCTCGGGCGGTTGCTGACGATCGAGCTGCTACCGGCATCCGTTCGGGAGACTTACGGATTCGAGTGGGCGCCGAGAGACCAGCGCCGCGCGGATCGCTGGTGGGGCGTCATCGGATTCTTGGCGAGAGTTACACCGCATCGGCTGCGTGCGTGGCCATACCGGCACTACCTGAAGCGGCTGCGCGCCTAGAGCTTCTCGATCGGCGCGATCTTGATGAGCAGCCGCTTGCGTCCCGCGGTATCGAACTGCACCTCGGCGACCGCCTTTGGCGGAACTCCGGTGACGACGGTCACCCGACCGTCGCCGAAATCGGCATGACGGATGCGGTCCCCCGCGGCCAGCGTCAGGTCGCCGTTGTCGCGAACCTTGTTGGTAATGGCGCTCGTCCACTCGGTCTTCTGGCGCGGTGCCGGTGGAAGCTGCCCGACCGACTCGCGAAAGCTGAATCCGCCCTCGCGCCTCGCATTGAGCGCACGCGGCTGGGTGCCCCCCCGACTCGTCGCGTCGCCCGGCGACTGCCTCCAGTCGATGAGCTCGGCCGGGATTTCCTGCAGGTAGCGACTCGGCATCGCGACGCCGACCTCGCCGAACTGTGCCCTCGTCATCGCGAGCGAAAGATAGAGCCGGCGACGAGCGCGCGTTATGCCGACATAGAAGAGACGCCGCTCCTCGGCCGGACCGCCGATCTCCCCCGCTGACATCTGGTGCGGCAGCAAGCCCTCCTCAATGCCGGTGAGGAACACCGCCTCGTACTCGAGGCCCTTGGCCGTGTGGAGCGTCATGAGCGACACCGTTCCGGACGAGTCATCCAGCTCGTCCGCCGCCGCGACGAGCGACACCTCGGTCAGGAAGTCGAGCAGCGTGCCATCCGGGTTGTTCTTCTGGAACTCCTTCGTCACCGAGATGAGCTCTTCGACGTTCTCGGCTCGCGCCTCGTCCTGCGGATCGCCGGTGTTGCGCAGCGCCTCGATAAAATGCGTGCGCTGCAGCACGCTGATCAGCACGTCTGCCGGCCCGGCGATACCGGATCCGGTTGCCGGCCCGAACGGATTCGCGCGCTCTGTTACCTCGTTCAGGATGTCAGCGAGTTCGAGAATGGCGCCCGTGACCTTTGGTCCGAGCCC
>DATAZU010000001.1:0-15124 GCA_036271875.1 Galbitalea sp. | reverse complement strand
GACTCGTTGAACACCGACTCATCCGTGAAGATGCGGTTCGGGTAACGCTCCGACTTGGCCTCCTCCGTTGCCTCGACGGACACGTCGCGGTACTTGGGAAGACCGGTACCGGCCGGGATCAGCTTTCCGATGATGACGTTTTCCTTCAGGCCCATCAGCGGGTCGGACTTGCCCTCCATGGCGGCCTGCGTGAGAACACGCGTGGTCTCCTGGAAGGATGCGGCCGACAGCCACGACTCCGTCGCGAGGGACGCCTTGGTGATACCCATGACCTCCTGGCGAGCGGATGCCGTCTGCTTGCCCTCGGTGAGGGCAGCGCGGTTGAGCTCGTTGTACTTGAGCCGGTCGACCAGCTCGCCGGGCAGCAGGTCGGTGTCGCCGTGTTCGACGACGGTCACCTTCCGCAGCATCTGGCGAACGATGACCTCGATGTGCTTGTCGTGGATCGGAACACCCTGCGAACGGTAGACGCCCTGCACGCCGTCGACGAGGTGCAGCTGAACCGCACGAACACCCTTGACGCGAAGAACTTCCTTCGGGTCCAGGTTTCCGATGTGGAACGGCTGCCCGAGCTCGACGTGCTGGCCATCCTCGATGAGGAGGGTCGCGCGGCGAAGCACCGGGTAGATGTGCGGCTCGTCGCCGTTGTCCGGAGTCAGGATGATGCGACGACTGCGGTCCGTGTCCTCGATCGTGACGCGGCCGGCGGCCTCGGCGATCGGGGACGCACCCTTCGGGGTACGCGCCTCGAACAGCTCGGTGACACGGGGCAGACCCTGCGTAATGTCATCCGCGGATGCGACACCACCGGTGTGGAAGGTACGCATCGTCAGCTGGGTTCCGGGCTCACCGATCGACTGGGCCGCGATGATTCCGACGGCCTCGCCGATGTCGACGAGCTTGCCGGTCGCGAGCGAGCGGCCGTAGCAGACCGCACACACACCGACGGCCGACTCACAGGTCAGGACCGAACGCACCTTGATGTCGTTCACCCCTGCCGTGAGCAGCTTGTCGATCAGCACGTCGCCGACGTCGTCGCCGGCAGAGGCGATGACCTTGCCCTTGGCGTCGACCGCGTCAGCCGCGAGGCTGCGAGCGTAGACCGAGTTCTCGACGTTGACGTCGCGCACCCAGTTGCCCGAGGCATCCTGAGTTGCGATCGGCATGTCGAGGCCCTTGGTGGTACCACAGTCGTCCTCGCGGATGATGACGTCCTGCGAGACGTCGACGAGTCGACGTGTCAGATAGCCGGAGTCAGCGGTACGAAGCGCGGTGTCGGCCAGACCCTTGCGGGCACCGTGGGTGGAGATGAAGTACTCGGCCACCGACAGGCCTTCGCGGTAGCTGTTGACGATCGGCCGAGGGATGATGTCACCCTTCGGGTTCGACACGAGCCCTCGCATACCGGCGATCTGGCGAACCTGCATCCAGTTACCACGTGCTCCCGAGGAAACCATGCGGTTGATGTTGTTCGACTCAGGAAGGTTGTCCTCCATCGCCTTGGCAACCTCGGCGGTCGCGCGGTTCCAGATCTCGATGAGTTCCTGGCGACGCTCTGCCTCGGTAGTCAGACCCTTGTCGAACTGGTCCTGAACCTTGGCGGCCTGCTTCTCGTAGCCCGAGATGATCTCGCGCTTGTTCGGCGGGGTCAGGATGTCGGACAGTGCAACGGTCACACCGGAACGGGTTGCCCAGTGGAAACCGGCATCCTTGATCCGGTCGAGAGCCGCGGCAACCTCAACCTTGGGGTAACGCTCCGCGAGATCGTTGACGATCGCGGAGAGCTGGCCCTTGTCGGCAACTGTCTCCATGTACGGGTAGTCCGACGGAAGCGTCTCGTTGAAGATCGCGCGTCCGAGGGTCGTGTTCATGAGAACGGTGTCGCCCTGGGTGAAACCTTCCGGCGCCTCGCCGTCGGCGAAGTGCACGTCCTCGAGGCGGATGCGAACCTTCGCGTTCAGGTCCAGCGTGTGCTGGTCGAGCGCGAGGATCGCCTCCGCGATCGACGAGAACGCGCGGCCCTCACCCGTCGAACCGTCCTTAAGAGTTGTCAGGTGGTGGAGGCCAATGATCATGTCCTGCGTAGGCAGGGTCACCGGACGGCCATCCGACGGCTTCAGGATGTTGTTGGACGCGAGCATCAGGATGCGCGCCTCGGCCTGCGCCTCAACGGACAGCGGCAGGTGGACTGCCATCTGGTCTCCGTCGAAGTCGGCGTTGAACGCGGCACATACGAGCGGGTGAAGCTGGATGGCCTTACCTTCAACGAGCTGAGGCTCGAACGCCTGGATGCCCAGACGGTGAAGGGTTGGCGCACGGTTCAGCAGCACGGGGCGCTCGCGGATAATCTCCTCGAGCACGTCCCAGACCTGCGGACGGCTGCGCTCGACCATTCGCTTGGCGCTCTTAATGTTCTGGGCGTGGCTCAGATCGATCAGGCGCTTGATCACGAACGGCTTGAACAGCTCGAGCGCCATCTGCTTCGGGAGACCGCACTGGTGCAGCTTGAGTTGCGGTCCGACGATGATGACCGAACGACCCGAGTAGTCGACGCGCTTTCCGAGCAGGTTCTGGCGGAAACGTCCCTGCTTTCCCTTGAGCATGTCGCTCAGGGACTTCAGCGCGCGGTTGCCGGTACCGGTAACGGGGCGTCCACGACGACCGTTGTCGAACAGTGCGTCGACGGCCTCCTGCAGCATCCGCTTCTCGTTGTTCACGATGATCTCGGGAGCACCGAGGTCAAGCAGGCGACGGAGACGGTTGTTGCGGTTGATCACACGACGGTAGAGGTCGTTGAGGTCTGAGGTCGCGAAGCGGCCACCGTCGAGCTGCACCATCGGGCGCAGCTCCGGTGGGATGACCGGGACAACCTCAAGCACCATGGCGGCCGGCGAGTTGCCGGTCTGCAGGAAGGAGTTGACGACGCGCAGTCGCTTGATCGCGCGGATCTTCTTCTGACCCTTGCCGTTGGCAATCTGGTCATGCAGCAGCTCGGACTCGGCCGTCAGGTCGAAGTCCTGGAGACGCTTCTGGATGGCCTCGGCGCCCATGAACGCCTCGAAGTACAGGCCGAAACGGTCCTGCAGGTCGTGGAAGACGGCATCCTCGGGCTTGAGGTCGCCAACCTTCAGCGTGCGGAAGTCTTCCCACACGCGCTCGAGCTGAGCGATCTGCTCGTCGAACGACTTGCGGGCCTGGCCCATTTCCTTCTCGGCACCATCACGCACGCGGCGCTTCTGGTCGCTCTTGGCACCCTCGGCTTCGAGGGCCGCGAGGTCCTCTTCGAGGCGGGCGAGGCGCTCGGCGATGCGGGCATCGCGCTGGCCCTCGAGCGTCTTGATCTCGAGGCGGAGCTCGTTCTCAAGGCCGGGCATGTCTTCGTGGCGAGCAGTCTCGTCGACGGAGATGATCATGTACGCGGCGAAGTAGATGACCTTCTCGAGGTCCTTCGGCGCCATGTCGAGCAGATAGCCGAGACGGCTCGGCACACCCTTGAAGTACCAGATGTGCGTAACTGGAGCGGCGAGCTCGATGTGACCCATGCGCTCGCGGCGGACGGAGGACTTGGTGACCTCCACGCCACAGCGCTCACAAACGATTCCTTTGAAGCGGACTCGCTTGTACTTGCCACACGAGCACTCCCAGTCGCGGCTTGGTCCGAAGATTTGCTCTCCGAAGAGGCCGTCCTTCTCGGGCTTCAGGGTGCGGTAGTTGATCGTCTCTGGCTTCTTAACCTCACCGTGCGACCAGCGACGGATGTCGTCTGCGGTCGCGAGACCGATCTTGATTTCGTCAAACGCGTGAACGTCGAGCAATGTATTTTTCTTCTCTCTTAGAAACGAAAAGTTTTAGAAGTAGTTGGTGGAGTTACGACGAAGGGGGCTACGGGCACTAGATTTCGTCGATTGACGACGACTCGAACCGCGTGGAAATGTTGATGCCCAGCTCCTCCGCTGCACGGAAGACCTCGTCATCCGTGTCGCGCAGGTTGACTGCCGAACCATCGGCCGAGAGAACCTCGACGTTCAGGCACAGCGACTGCATTTCCTTGATCAGAACCTTGAAGCTCTCGGGGATGCCCGGCTCCTGGATGTTCTCGCCCTTGACGATGGCCTCGTAGACCTTGACGCGACCGAGGATGTCGTCGGACTTGATCGTGAGCAGCTCCTGCAGGGCGTAAGCGGCGCCATAGGCCTCGAGGGCCCAGACCTCCATCTCGCCGAAGCGCTGGCCACCGAACTGCGCCTTACCACCGAGCGGCTGCTGGGTGATCATCGAGTACGGGCCAGTGGAGCGTGCGTGGATCTTGTCGTCGACAAGGTGGTGCAGCTTCAGGATGTACATGTAGCCGACGGACACCGGCTCCGGGAACGGCTCGCCGGAGCGGCCGTCGAAGAGCTGAGTCTTACCTGTTGAGTCGATCAGACGCTCACCGTCACGCGTCGGGGTGGTCGAGTCGAGGAGACCCTCGATCTCCGCCTCGAACGCGCCGTCGAACACCGGGGTAGCAACCTTGGTTCCGGGAGGCGCGCTGTGCGCCGCCTCGGGAAGGTTCGCCGCCCACTTCGGGCTGCCCTTGACTTCCCAACCCTGCTTCGCGACCCATCCGAGGTGAGTCTCCAGCACCTGGCCGAAGTTCATTCGTCCGGGGATACCGAGCGGGTTCAGGATGATGTCGACGGGCGTTCCATCGCTGAGGAACGGCATGTCTTCGACCGGCAAGATCTTCGAGATGACGCCCTTGTTTCCATGGCGGCCGGCGAGCTTGTCGCCCTCGGTGATCTTGCGCTTCTGCGCGATGTACACGACTACGCGCTGGTTCACGCCGGAGCCGAGTTCGTCATCGTTGTCGGCCGAGAACTCCTTGACCGCGATGATCGTGCCCTCTTCACCGTGTGGCACCTTCAGTGACGTGTCGCGAACCTCGCGGCTCTTCTCGTTGAAGATCGCTCGGAGCAGGCGCTCCTCGGCCGAGAGCTCGGTCTCGCCCTTAGGCGTGACCTTGCCGACCAGGATGTCGCCGGGGCGAACCTCGGCACCGATGCGGATGATGCCACGCTCGTCGAGGTCAGCAAGAAGCTCGGGGCTGACGTTCGGCAGGTCGCGGGTGATCTCTTCCTTGCCCAGCTTGGTGTCGCGGGCATCCACCTCGTACTCCTCGATGTGAATCGAGGAGAGCACGTCGTCCTTCACCAGGTTCTGGCTCAGGATGATCGCGTCTTCGAAGTTGTGGCCCTCCCACGGCATGAACGCGACGAGCAGGTTCTTGCCGAGCGCGAGCTCGCCGTTTTCCGTCGCCGGGCCGTCGGCCAGAACCTGGCCGACCTCGATGCGGTCACCCGCCGAGACAATGACCCGGTTGTTGTATGACGTGCCCTGATTGGAGCGGTCGAACTTGCGCAGGTAGTAGTCCTGCGTGCCGCCCTCGTCGAGCTGGATGGTGATGACGTCTGCGGAAACCTCGGCGACGACACCGGCCTTGTCGGCGGTGACGACATCGCCGGCGTCAATAGCCGCGAAGCCCTCCATACCGGTTCCGACCAGCGGGCTCTCGCTGCGCAGCAGCGGGACAGCCTGGCGCTGCATGTTGGCACCCATGAGTGCGCGGTTTGCATCGTCGTGCTCGAGGAACGGGATAAGAGAGGTAGCAACCGACACCATCTGGCGCGGCGAGACATCCATGTACCCGATTTCCTCGTGCGGGATGAGGTCGACCTCGCCACCCTTCTTACGCGCGAGCACGCGAGCCTCGGCGAAGTGCGAGTCGGCCGTCAGCGGAGCGTTGGCCTGGGCGACGATGAAGTCGTCCTCCTCGCTCGCGGTGAGATAGTCGATGTTCGCCGTGACCTTCCCGTTGACAACGCGGCGGTACGGCGTCTCGATGAAGCCGAACGCGTTGATGCGGGCGAAGGACGCCAGCGAACCGATCAGACCGATGTTCGGGCCCTCAGGAGTTTCGATGGGGCACATGCGGCCATAGTGCGACGGGTGAACGTCACGAACCTCGACGCCAGCCCGTTCGCGGCTCAAGCCGCCCGGGCCAAGAGCACTGAGGCGACGCTTGTGGGTCAGGCCCGCGAGCGGGTTGTTCTGGTCCATGAACTGGCTGAGCTGCGACGTTCCGAAGAACTCCTTGATCGCGGCGACGACGGGACGCACATTGATCAGCGTCTGCGGCGTGATGGCCTCGATGTCCTGCGTGGTCATGCGCTCGCGAACGACGCGCTCCATGCGGGACAGGCCGGTGCGAACCTGGTTCTGGATCAGCTCGCCGACCGCGCGGATGCGACGGTTGCCGAAGTGGTCGATGTCGTCGATGTCCAGACGGATGTCGACCTTCTTGCCATCGCGGACGCCCTTGATGGTCGGGAACGAGTTCTCGTGCTGGCTGACCTCCGGCGACGTCTCATCGTGCAGCGCAACAAGGTACTTTATGGTCGCGAGGATGTCCTCAACGGTCAGCACCGAGTTGGTCAGCGGGGCGTCGATACCGAGCTTGCGGTTGATCTTGTAGCGACCAACCTTGGCGAGGTCGTAGCGCTTGCCGTTGAAGTAGAAGTTGTCGAGCAGCGCACGCGCGGCCTCGGCAGCAACCTGCTCGCCCGGACGCAACTTGCGATAAATGTCCTTGAGGGCCTCTTCCTTGGTGAGGATGGTGTCCTTCTCGAGTGTGAGCGCGATCGACGGGAAGTTCTTGAACTCCTCGAGGATCTGCTCGCTCGTCAGTCCCAGTGCCTTCAGGAAGACGGTGACCGACTGCTTGCGCTTGCGGTCGATGCGAACGCCAACCTGGTCGCGCTTGTCGATCTCGAACTCGAGCCAAGCCCCACGGCTCGGGATGATGCGTGCCGAGTAGATGTCCTTGTCGGACAGCTTCTCCGGGATGCGGTCGAAGTAGACGCCGGGGGAACGCACCAACTGCGAAACGACGACGCGCTCCGTGCCGTTGATGATGAACGTTCCCTTTTCGGTCATGAGCGGGAAGTCGCCCATGAAGACCGTCTGGGTCTTGATCTCACCCGTGAGGTGGTTCATGAATTCGGCGTTGACATAAAGAGGAGCAGCAAATGTCTTGCCGCGCTCCTTGCACTCGTCGATCGTGTACTTCGGCTCTTCAAGTTCCGGGCCAGTGAACGACAGCTGCATGGTCTCGCCGAGGTCTTCGATCGGAGAAATCTCCTCGAAGATCTCGTCGAGCCCGCTCTGCGCGGGAAGGTCTGTGCGGCCCTGGGCCACGCCTTCCGCAGTGCGGTTCTTCCAGATGTCGTTACCGACGAGCCAGTCAAAGCTCTCGGTCTGCAGAGCTAGCAGATCGGGGACAGTGAGTGTGTCGGTGATTTTGGCGAACGAGAGCCGCGAAGCTGAGCGGCCGTTCTTGGGGGACTTGTTGGTGGTTGCGTTTTTCGCAGCAGCCAAGGAAATAACCTCCGTGGGCCCATGGGGCCATAACTGTCGGTGTGATGTGAGAGATTCGTCCGCCAGCCCCTTCAATGCTTTATCAAGCACTGAGGGATTTACCCCGCCGCTATACTCGGGGCGCACGCCTCGCCGTCCGCAATATGACGACAGGAACTATCTGGGAGCGCAAAGAACAACTATAGGACGAAACTGTCCACAGTTGCAACTTATTCCTTGACGATTTTCCCGATTTGGGCTATAACGCATCCGTTCGGTGGTCGAGTGGGCGGTCTGAGGCCGCCGTATCGGGACCTCCGCGCAACCTCTCCCCGCTATCGTCCCCGTTCACCCACCCGACGTATCCTGACTAAATGGCCAGCGACGACCCCGACGCCGAGCTGGATCGCCGCGAACTTGAGCGCATCGCCTTCTCCCGTCCGACTAACCCCGATGAGGCCGCCGCGGCGCAAGCCGCCCAGCGCCAGCTCGCCGCCCAGCCCCCGACCCCCGTGCCGCGTCGACGTCGTCCGGTCGCTCGGCACACCCCGGTCCCTGAGCACACCCCGGTCCCTGAGCTTGTCGAAGGGCCGCCCCCGGACACCTTTGAAGACGACGACCTCTCTCCGCAGCCCAAGTCCATCCGCCGCACCCTCATCCCCCTGCTCGTCATCATCGGCCTGGGTCTCGGTCTCACCGGCGGCATCCTCCTTGCGCACGTGTCCCCATCCATCCTCTCGGCCGCTCCGACCCCAACACCGTCTGCAAAACCGACCCGCCTACCCGGCCCTCTCCCCGATGCAACACGCGCACTCGCGGAGCTGTCGAGTCCGCAGCTTCCGACCGACGTTTTCCCCATCTCGGATTTTGCCAAGTCCCTCAATCTCGAGAAGACTTCCATCCACCGCATCCTGACTACCGAAGACAACGTCACTCTCTGGATCGGACGCTCCCCGCAAGACATCTGCATGATGTACACGGGCGGCGAAGGACCGTACGCGCCAAACTCCGCCGCCAGCTGCGCGAGCATCTTTGAGTTCGGCGACACCGGGCTCACGCTGCACTTCGGCCGCGAGCAATGGACCTGGGACGGCACCAGCTTCACCACGACGATCGCCTACTGATGTATCCGCGCAGCTACGCCATCGCCGCTCTCATTGTTAGCCTCGTCATCGGTCTGATCGGAGGCATCGTGGTGGTCCGCGAGTCTCCCGCTCTCTTCGCCGCCCCCGCCGCTGGCAAAAGCGGAGTACCTGGGACCGTCGAAGGGCCCACTCCGAGCCCGTCCCGAAGCCTCGATCCCTTCGCCTTCCCACCGACCCCACCAAAGGTGATCGCCGCTCTCCACGCCCTGGGCACCACACGAACCAGCCTCGACAACTTCCCGGCACCGACTTTTCTCACAGCAACTGCTGTTGACGCGAGCACTGTTCACCGCATCCTCACCACGGACGACGGATCGACCCTCTGGATCGGGCGCACTGCCGACCGGCTCTGCCTGCTTTTCAGCAGCGTGAACCCGTCGCCCACCCAGGGAATCTACGCCGGCTCATCGTGTGCCACTCCAGCCGACTTTGCGCAGGATGGCCTCACGCTCCAGGAGGGCAACGACCGCTGGACCTGGAACGGCGAGCGCTTCACCACGACCATCGAGCAGTACTAGTACCCCGGCGATCGCCCAGCGATGAAGCGACGATCGCCCCACCGACCATGACGGCTTCTCGGCGTCGTAAGGTCGCGCTCTCCAGCTACATGCGCCAGCTCACAATCGGCGGATGACTCCGACAAGGGGTCGCAGATCCACCGGCTGTTTACGGCGGATGCCCCAGGCTTCCGCCTCTTGGAGCACGCTGCGCATCCTTTCCGCGAAGTACGCTCCTCTGTCTGAACTTGGCGATTGAGGCAAGGTGACCTGAATCTTCAGTTGGTCGGTTGTCCTGTAGTAAGAGCCGGTTCTGACACCCTCGAATTCGGGCTCCCAAATTGTTCCGGCCATCAGGAACTCAATCCAGATTCGTGGTGAGCCTTCGAACTGGCCGCCAAGTTCGGAAATGAGGCGAGCCAGATTGCTCAGTAGCGGCTGCCAAGCCTCGTTGAACTCATTCCGCCCACCCCAGATTTGACTCGTCTCGATGAAGTCGCCACCCGCAACCTGCATCTCTCCCCCTTCCCGGGACCACTAGTTCGATTGACTCAGCATCTTCAGCGTGTCGGCGATTCCGCGATCATTCGCGCGTCCGCGTCGGCGTCGGGGTTCCAGGAAACCGGCATCCCGATCGGGTTCGGGTACGGGAATAGGGACGCAACGGCGCTCGCGATCGGGTGCAGTTTTGTGGCGACCGCACGGATGTCGTCGTGGCTGAGCGAGGCCAGCGGGCCGATGGCGAGTCGGTTGGTGAGACCCTCGGCTTGGTCGAGCAGATGCGCGCCAGCAGGACTGATGCGTCGATCAGGCGTGAGCAGACCGCGCTCGACGAGACGCTCGGCCTCCACATCCCACTCCTCGTCGGTCCAGCCGCGCGCCTTCTTCATCGAAGTCGCGTCGAGGTCGACTCCGGCGCGAAGCACGAGCGTTGTGAGACCCGAGATGCCGAGGCTGACGAGCGCAATCACGTGGCCGTCGCCGCGGTGCTCGCGGAGGGTTCCAGCGACCTGCCACAGACGGCGATACGGATCATCCTCGAGGGGTAGTGCCGCATATGCGGCGGAAAGCGGGCGACCAATCGTGTCGAGGTCAACGACGAGCGGAGTCAGTGCATCCGCGGCAACAGCGATCACCTTCTCGTCCGGGATGATCGCGCGCAGGGTCGCGGCGGCGCCGACGTAACGGGCCTCGATCACTTGCTCGGGAGTTGCGACAGACCAGACCGCAGGGAGCGCCCGGTCAACGAGGAACGGGGCGAATCCGCTGAACATGGCGACGACGGGAGCGCCAGACAGCGCGCCCATCGGAGCAGAGCGACCCGCGAAGTAGCCATCCCAGTAGCGGGTCAGACCAATCGCGGCGAGCGCCTCGCGGGCCTCGGTTGAAAAGTAAGTGGAGGCGTGCACTGGCTCGAAGAGTGTCCACAGTGCACGCGCGAGGTGGTCGCGATCTGCCATGGGTCCCAGCGTAGGAGGTAGTGCAATCGTGAGCCCTTCGACAAGCGCAGGGACCTAGGAGGAATGCAGCAGCGCCATTGCCTGCGCGCGGTCGCGAACGCCGAGCTTCGCGAAGATCGCGTTGATGTGCGTCTTCACCGTCGCGATCCCGACGAAGAGCTTCGCGGCGATCTCGTTGTTACTGAGGCCCTTGCCAATGAGCGCGAGCACCTCCTCCTCGCGGGGAGTGAGATTGAAGCGCGCGGCCAGGTCGCGACGCTCAGATGCGGCCGAGCGACCGGCAACTAGCTGGGCGCCGAGTTCGCCGCCCAGCGTCGTGTGCCCCTGCGCGACGGCGCGCACCGCCGCGGCGACCTCGGCACGGTCAGCGTCCTTGGTGAGAAATCCCTTGGCACCGGCCCGCAGAACTTCGACCACAGACGCCTCCTCAGCGAACGTGGTGAGGATGAGTACACCGATTTCCGGATGCGCCCGAGTGATCGCCCTGGTCGCTTCGAGACCGCCGAGCTCGGGCATCCGAAGATCCATGAGCACCACGTCGGGCAGCAGGGAATCGACGAGCTCGACGGCGGCCTTCCCGTCGCCAGCCTCGCCGAGCACCTCGATGTCGGACAGCAGCGAAAGCACGGTGACGAGCCCCTCCCGAACGATGGCCTGGTCATCGACCACGACGACGCGAATCAGTTCGCTCATGCCGTCGCCGCCTGCGCCGTCACTACGAATCTGCCGGCGTTGACCCCGGAGGTCACTGCACCGCCCGGCAGCGCGGAGAAGCGATCGCGCATCCCGACGAGTCCGTGCCCACCACCCGAGGCCTGCTCGATGGCGCCAACCGGATTCGAGATCTCGACGCCGACCCCGTCGGAACGCCACAGGAGCGACACGGTCACCGGCTTTCCGGGGGCGTGCTTACGGGCATTGGTCAGTCCCTCCTGCACCGCGCGGCGCAGGGCATTCGCAAGCGGTCCCGTCACCTCGCCCCGACGGCCCTTCTCGACAAATCGGGCAATGCCACCGAGCGTGCGGTGCGCATCCACGAGCGCCTCAATGTCCGCCGCGACGACCGAACCGTCCACGCGAACTGAGGAGTCTTCCTGTTCCGCGCTCAGGGCGGCAACAGCGCGTCGCGCCTCGCCGAGACCCTCGGCAGCGAGCGCACGCGCATCCCGAACCTTCGCGGCCGCCGCCTCGATGTCGCCCGAATCGAGAAGCGCGTCAACCGCATCCAGTTGGATGACCAGACCGCCAAGACTGTGAGCGAGAACATCGTGGATGTCGTGAGCGATCTGCTGACGAGCGGCGAGGACATCTGCGCGCGCCTGTTCCTCAATCAGATTGTTTGAGCGGATCTCCCCAAGCAGGAACTGCCTGCGACTCTCGCCGGCCAAAAATGCGACGACGATGCCGGCTTCCATGGTGAGCAGTTGCAGCGGGGCGACGGGCACGAGCGTGTTCGCGGCGATGAGAAGAATCATCGTCACGACACCGAGACCGGCGCCCCACCCCACCGGTCTTCGAAGATCACGAGTCAACCAGAGCACCGCGATCGCAGCGGGGACAAGGGTGCTGACTCCTGTGGCTGTGGCAGCGATGCCGCCGCCAAGCGCCATCACCGCGAGCAGAATCAGCGAGACGATGGGCCCGCGAAGTCGGAAGACGCTCAGCAACAGCCAGCCGACGCATGATGCCAGCGCGCTGGCCAGCAGCCAGAGCGCCAACTGTCCGCGCGAGTACTGGAGGACGACCGCAGTACCGACGGCGAGAAACCCCAGAATGGTGAGGCTTCGCCCCAGCCAGCTGTTGCTACTGCCGACGTAGTCGTTCATGAACCAATCATGCGTTCTGGAAGTGCTTGTGATCCAGCCGGTATGCGATGACCAGCACTCGCGCGATGCGGTTGGCCGCGATGACAAACATGACGATTCCGATGGAACTGATCAGCGCAGAGTTGTCGAGGGCGCGCGCGCCGAACTCGATCCCGACGCGCACCGCAATCATGACGACCCAGAGCCCAGCACCCCAACCACCCGTGCGGGACTCGATCACGGTATTGGTCGGGCTCCAGTTGCCGGGCGTCCCGTCGCTGCGGCGCGACGAGACATCCGTCGCTCGCTGCGGTCGGGTGCGGAACCGTGCGAGCACGCCCATGAGAGCACCGACGCCGAGCGCGATGACCAGCTCGCCGCCGAGGATAGCGAGGTCCGTGGCAGAAACAGTTGCCGTGCCCTTGACCTGCAGCAGCTCGACCACGCCAACGACGGCGAGGATGATCGGCATGCGCCACATTCGCGACGGGTTCACCACCTGCCAGGTCAGCTGGCGGTACATGATCCAGCCGATCACGCCGAGGGCGAGAACGGCGTATGCGATGTTCTGCACGGACAACACGGGAGTGCTCCTTCTGTAGGTCCTTCAAGTAGATGTAACAAGACTGCCCGCCGGATGTCACATCCAGCACCGCCCGCGGGTGGAATCCGGGGTGGAGATGCCGGGTGGAGGTGCAGAATCGAGGGATGGCCGAGCATCCACACGTTGTTCTGAAGTCGAGCGGATTCCTCGCGGTGCTCGAACCCGATCGCTGGGTTCCCGGCGGCTTCATGCTCGTCGTCGATGGCACGCCCCAGTCACACGTCAGCACGCAGGACAACTCGCAACTGTTCTTCGAGTACGTTCAGCGCATCGGCCACGTCATCGACCAGCTCGGGATGCCCGGCGAGCCGATCACCGTCGTTCATCTCGGTGCCGGCGCACTTACCCTTCCCCGGTACATCCACGCGACGCGATCGGGCTCTCGACAGCAGGTCATCGAACTCGAAAAAGATGTCGTCGAATTGGTGCGGTCGCAGATTCCGCTACCGAAGGATGCGTCAATCCGGATTCGTTACGGCGACGCGCGGGCCGTCCTTGCTCGCCTGCCCGCGGGACTCGTCGGGACGGTTGACCTCGTCATCGTGGATATCTTCAGCGGTGCGCGCACTCCCGCCCACGTCACGAGCCTCGAGTTCTACCGTGAGGCCGCTCGCCTCCTGAAGCCGGACGGAGTCATCGCGGTCAACATCGCCGACGGGCCTGGCCTCAAGTTCGCCCGGTCCCAGGTGGCAACGCTGCTCACCGCCGTGGGAGACGTCGCCATCCTGGCGGAAGCGCAGGTGGTCAAGGGGCGTCGATTCGGCAACGTCGTGATGGTCGGGTCGCGGCAGACGCTACCCCTGGAATGGATACCGAGGTTGCTCGCCGGGGGACCGCATCCGGCTCAGGTCGTCACGGGCAAAGAACTGCGCGACTGGATCGCCGGCGCTCCCATCACCACGGATGCGACCGCAATTCCCTCACCGCCGCCCGCCAGAAGCATCTTCCAGGTGCGGCCGCACAAGGACATCCACTGACACCCGGGGGCGGCTCTGCTCCTTCACCGTGACGATTTCGGAGAGGAACTGCGCGTGCCGTGCGCCGGTCAGCGCGAAGTCAGCCGGGCAGCCTAGATTCGATTCGTGGCTGATCTGGACCGGGTGCGGAAATGGGCGGAAGCGCTCATCGCGCTACACCTCGATCCGACCGTCTGGACGTTCGGTTTCGACAACGCGAAGACCCGCGCCGGGCTGTGCAATTTCGACAAACGCCGCATCTCGGTGTCCCGCCATCTCGCGGGGCGCTACGAGGATGACGAGATCCACCAGGTTCTGTTGCACGAGGTAGCGCACGCGCTCGCCGGCCCGCGGGTCGGCCACGGGCCGCGCTGGCGGTCGATCGCGAAGGGCATCGGATATGTCGGAAAGCGAACTCACGACGGAGCGATCGCGTCCGAATTCGCGCCGTGGATCGGCACCTGTCCGGCCGGTCACGTTCACTACCGCTACAAGCAGCCGCGCGGAGTTCTCGCCTGCGGTCGATGCTCTCGTCGATTCGACCCGACCAACGCGATCAACTGGCAGCGACGTGGAGCCGTGCCCGCCCGCCCAGATCGAGTCGTTTCGCGGAGCGTTGCAGCCGATTCCGGCAGGTAACCGCGTACGGTGGTTACATGGCGATCTCGCAGGACGCTGGTCAGTGGATCGGGTCACCCGGCGCGGAGCGCTGGTGGTTTGATGCCGGCGGGGCGGCTCTCGACTTCGTCTATACCGCCGAGTTCGCGACCGACTTCGGCACGTTTCGGGTTCCGGAATCCGTTGCCGACTGGCTAACGGGACGATTTCCGGACATCCGTGGCGAAATCGGCGCCCGCGAACTCGAGGATGCCCAGGCGCTGCGCGACGCGGTCACGGGTATTGCGACGGCGCTGGCTCGCGGCCGCGGAGTGTCGTCGGACGATATCGACGTGCTCAACCTGTACGCCGCAACTCCCGACATCCCGCCGGTGCTCGCCGGATCAACGCGACAGGCTGGTCGAATCGGCATCCGGCCCGCGCAGGCGCTTTCGGCAATGGCGCGAGAAGCGGTCGGGATGTTCGGAACCGACAATCGGGAACGCGTCCGCGAGTGCGCTGCCGACGACTGCGAGCTCGTCTTTTACGATGACTCCCGTGCCGGGAGCCGTCGTTGGTGCTCGATGCAGCGCTGCGGCAACCGAGCCAAAGTCCGCGCGTACCGATCCCGTTCCTAGCCGCGTTTGCCCCCGTGCGGTGCGTTT